>NZ_WQIE01000010.1:0-85785 GCF_013035585.1 Ruegeria sp. HKCCA5839
ACCACCGCGTTTTAGGCGTCGGGAACAACGTTAGCCAATTTCGGGTGTGCGGACAAAGCGTAGCTACCTTGAGAAGGCCGACAACGATGTCTAGGTATCGACTTCTCCCCGAGAGCCATACTCCAACCACGCTCGATCTTTGGGATCTAGATATGCATTCATTACGCTGTCGTAGTTTGCCAGTTCGTCGACCGTAAGTTTTCCGAGCCATTTGCCACTCGTACCGCTGTGGAAAAACTCAGCATCCGACCTGAGGAACCCCTTACCACCTGATGGAGCATAGCGCTCTGCCTTGTCCTTCATATTGTCGAAGTCGCAGCCTGAACAAGTTGTTCCATGACTGCTTCGGAGTAGGTCATGTCCAAGATGTCAGCCAGTCTGGAGAACGTGCCTTTCAAATCCCGTGTCATATCCGCATAGTGGAAAAGCGATACGTTCGGACGGTCGGAAACTGCCGCAGCAGCTTTGTAATGCTGGAGAATATGTGCGAGCGGCATTGCATCTCCATCGAATCCCTCCGCTCCACCGTCCAGAAAGCGGCGGAACGTGATGCCCTCTTCATCGTTCTCGGGAAACCAGGAGTCAAACCAGGTCATTGGGATGTTTTTCACGTGTTTGCGAAAGGAGAAATGCGCATCCAGTGGATGACGAAACACACAGATGTACTGCGCTTGATCATCTAGAGGTAGCCCATCCATTGGCGTGTGGCTTTTCATGCTGCGCCGATGCTTCATAGCTTCGAGCCGTTCAGCGACTTCAGGCATCTCTCGAATTCGGACGTCCACCCAAGGCATTTTTAGGGACAACTCCGTTTCAACTTCGGGATCACCAGAAAACAAAAGAGATACGATCGTTTGCATCCAGGTGGTTCCGCATTTCGGAGGTGTCACTACGAAAACATCGTCTGGGCGGATGCGAACCATATCCCAGCGTCTATTGTCAGTAAGGGGACCAAGGTAGAGCTTTCGGTTCTTCATGTCTGAAATCTCCTGCGTGCAGACTGTGTCTGCAAGGCTGAAAAAGCAGACAAGCGTTCTCAATCACCGTTTTCTACAACACGAAACTCAAATACCAACACTGAAAGCCAATTGTTTAATTCGGTTTATTCAACTTGATGAGCAAGCTTGCCGTCCCATTCTTCTGTCGAAATTTTGGGTGCCGGCGGGTCTGCGATGTAAGACGGTGTCATTATCTGCGTTCCGTTTTCATTAAACACATCGACAATGTTTTCGCGCAAATCAGACAAAATCTTGGGCAGGCTCGATCCGCGCGATGTATATGCGTTGATCTCATAATTGATTGCGTAGTCAGCCAGCTGCGTCCAAAGCACAAAAGGTTCAGGGTTCTTTCTTAACCCTTGAGTTCGATGAGCTGCCTCTATCAGCATCGCTTTGATCTTCTTTGGTGGCTCCTCGTATCCTATCCCTACTGTCGTGTGGACCAACAGCCCTCGACCATCCACTTTACGCGAGTAGTTTACGACCTCGGAATTGAGTAGCTGTGAATTTGGAATGCTTATCATCTCATTCTTGATCGATTTGATGAGTGTTTCCATCAGTTTAATCTCGGTGACGTCGCCAATCTTGTCCCCAACCTGAATTCGATCGCCTACATTGGTACTGCGCCTATAGATGACAAACAAACCTGCCATCATATTCGAGACGACCGTGTTCGAACCTAACGATACCATGATACCGGCAAGAATAGTCAGGCCTTGGAAGGCTCGAGAGTCAGATCCGGGAATATAAGGGTAGGCAAACACCAGCGCGATAACAATCAGCACAGCCCTACACAGCATTTTTGTTGGTGCAATCCAATGATCTTCAAAATCTTTCAGTTGGAATGCACCGCTCTCGACGTTGTCGAAAAAAAGATCGAGGCCTCGAGTTCCTAACCGTGTCACAGCTGCGATGATTGCGAGCATGATCAAGTTAGGGACATATCCAAAAATTGCCAAAACTACAGTTACAAGCGGCTCGCTCACGTATTTCAATAGGATCTGGGCTATGCCTTGCGTTTCAGCAAAGGAGAGCAGCACCAATGAAAGATAGTAGTAGAAAAAGAAAAGGAACAAGACCCACATCAATAGGTGGATTAAATAGACAATAATCGACGCGATTGCCCTGCTTCTCAAGATCGATTTTGTGGCTTCCTCAACGCTTTCAGCTCTTTTTTGCAAGTTGTTTCTGATGAAGTCTAAAAGCTTTCGCCGTTTCGCAAAGAACGCATATGAAGCGAGGGCGAATACTGCCGTCCAAGCAAATGCAACCATCGCACTATCTACTCTGCCTTCATTGGATCGAGCATCTCGGTATTGAAGGATTGCAGTCTCAATCGCTTCAGCCTGAAGCCCAGCCAGAACTTCAATAGCCATTTGTTCGTGCTCGGCGTCGGCTTGGGTGGTTATTGTGACCATTTGCCCGTCGACACGTATCATTTTCCCAAATTCAGCGTCCGAAACTTGAGCTTGAACCGACGCACTCGTAGAAGCATCGGCGACTTGAGCAATTCGACCTTCAATCTTTCTCGCTCGCTCGGCAGCGGGCAACGCACTTGATCCGCGAACCAAGAACAACTCTTCGCCATCCACTATCACTGGAGCTATAAACTCGGGATCCTCCATCTCTTCAATCGGTGTGAGAATATCTTCTGACTGAGCAAACGCGACACCGCAGACGAATAGAAGTGTAAGCAACCAAAGTGTAAGAGCCCTCATGATTTTGCTCCTTCTGCGGGAATAATGTGCACATCGCGTTGCGGGAACGGTATAGATATTCCTTCTTTGTCAAACCGCTCTTTTGCTTGGCCGGTCAGGTCCCAAAAAACGGTCCAATAGTCATCTGACTTGGACCAAGGGCGACAGAAGATGTTGACGGAGTTGTCTCCCAACTCACCCACGAAGATCTCTGGTTCTGGCGTCTTCAGGCAAAGCTGGTGTCGCGCAACCAAGTCTTTGAGCACTTCAATTGCTTGGGCAGCGTTGTCCGAATAGGCGATGCCAAAGACCAGATCGACGCGACGTTCTTCGGATGCGCTTACATTGGTTATTACGTCCCCCCAAATCTTGCTGTTCGGGACTATGATAATCTGATTGTCGAATGTTCTAATCTTGGTTGAAACCACCGACATCTCATCCACAAACCCAGATGAGCCGCCTATTTGGATATAGTCGCCAGTGTCGAATGGCTTGAGAACCATGATCATCAGACCGCTTGCGAGGTTTCCCAGCGTTTCCTGCAACGCAAAACCTAGGATGAACGACAAACCGCCGAGCACGGCAAAAAGCGGTGTAACATTAACTCCGAACAAAGCTAAAACGACGAGAATGCCAAGGACGAAAACCGCCCAGTACACGGCGGTGGCAATGAAGCGTTTAAGCATTCTGGAAATAGTTGGAATTTTATTCAGCCCCTGTTCAGCGACCCGTCGCACCATTCGAGCAATGAACATCATGGCCCACACTGCCAACAAAACACCCAGACCGGCCATCAGCAGACCGACGCCCCCATCCCAAGAGAACAACCACGCCCAAGCGTTCTGAAAAAGTGTTTGAAGATCGGTCGTTTTTAGGGCTCCCGTTTTCAACGCGAGAATATAGTCAGTATGCGGCTCCAGATCTTCCGCCTTTGCGCCTTTCAGGGTCCACGCTTCGAGTACCAGGCGATAGTTGTTGAGAATGTCTGATCCAGAGTCGTTCAAAGAGGACAACCGAGATCGCAAGTTGTCTTCGCGAGTTCCGCTCGCCGACCGAAGTTGCAAGTTTACTCGCGCGACTTCTTCAAGCCGAGAGCGCACATAACTCTTCCAAGTACCAGCGATCTGGGAAAGCTCTTCCGCAGTTAAGGGAACAAGCAGGATCTCGAGATCGTCGGCTGCAATCATCTCATCTACGACTTCATTAATAAGATCGTCATTCTCGACCTCCACAGCCTCTTTGTCCGCCTCAGTTTCTTGCGCGCCGGCAGGAAAAGCACTCGAAAATGCCGTGAACCAAACGAATGACCAAATCATTAACGTTCTCAGTGATTGTTTCATCTGTCTGTCCCCTACTGCCTTAACAGTCGAAGAGAGCACACACAGACTCAAAAAATCCAGAATTATCTTGATGTTTGAATGTTCCGCAGTGATCAACAGATACTTAGTTTGGGTCTAACTCTAGATCTGATCACTCACCCAGATCAGCCGGAAATATGTACTCTCCGGAAAACGCTTACGCCAGTTCGAGTAACTGCTACCCACCGCCCTCTTCCATCTCTCTACCGGTCGTGGGCCGTATTAACATCCAGAATGAGTTTCAGGGAAAGTCGGAGCGCAGCACGGAAAACAGAACCACAAAGCTCACTTACTGTTTTCACGAAAGCTTTTTCCATCTTTGTTGTTTTTTATGCGACCGTTTTGGAATAACTTCAACTGGAACAATCGAAAAAAGCGGCCAAACAGATCTAAGAAAGTACTCAGGAAACTTGCCGCCAAAACGTACCACCGTGAGGAGTTGTCGTATTACGCTCTCCGAAATTGACAGCAGTTGGCCCTATCAAATATGCAAATTGGATACATAGAAAAATCAAACATCAATATATCAAGATGTTTCCCGTAGTGAGTGCGGGCATCGTTTTGATTACCTAGCACTTTCCTACAGTCCTGCGTCGATCCCATCCCAGGGCAATCGACGCGGGGCATTTACTAACTTTTGATTTTAAAAACAACTATTCTATTACGATGCCGAAGTACCAATGCACCGTGTGTGCTAGCCCTAAAAAGTTTCGAAAAACGGTAGGTTTAGGGAAACTCCACGTCTTCTTTGAGCTCACAGCAATCAGCGTATTTTTAAAGCACAGCTGCACGATGGAAATAGCGGCTTTGGGCTCTCAGCGGTCGCTCGCAAAGTTTGGGCGAATTTCTGCTCTGCGGACATAGCTGCCGTCCACTTGGCACAAGGCAATAACCGCTCGCAGTCCACTGAGGGCACCAAGATGTACTGCGCTAAGTAGGCTCGCGCACAAAACGCAAAGCTGGCCTCAGGCAATTTCTTTGAAATCACAGTTGATTTTGCAGTGAATGGCTCGGCAATAACGCAAAAGATCCAGTGTCAAATTTTGATTCAGCTGCTTTTCTCAATAGTGTTGGAAAGCAGAAAATTATTGATCGCAAGTCGCCAATCATAAGGGTCAAGGTTGCAGAATGAAACTCTCGTATCTCCTTCACGGTCACGTAACCCATCAACTTTACTGGCGATCACATTGCGCTTCGCGGCAAGCGCTTCGTCCAGCACAAGTCCGTAAGCCTCCCAACGCGACGGAATCGCAACAATATCGACGGCTTGATAGGCCTCTGCAGGGTCCTCGGCGTAGCCCCGAAATTCTATGCGCGGGTCACCCTCTGCCAGTGTCTCAAGGTATAAACGCTGACTGCCTTCGCCAAAGATCAACAAACGCGCGCCCGGAGTTCGGGTTAACCGAAAGCCTTGGATCAGGATGTCGAAGCCTTTCTGCTGCTCGAGCCGCCCGATGGCACCAATTGTGGTCTTTGACTTGGGGGGCATCGTGTTGCGCGACAACTGCTCAAGATCAACGGTCGGAGGAATGACGATCAGCTTTTCCGAGGCGGCCAGGCGTCTTTCCTTCATCCAGCCCGACTGCGAATGGCTGACCGCGACCACCTGATCGAAGAAGGAATAGATCACCCTCAGCATTGCAAAGAACCGACGTTTGTGTGGGACATTCAGAGTGGTGAATGCCCGGGTGTAACTGTGTTCGACATGGACCAGTCGAGTGTCCAGATGCATTGCGCGAAGCGCCGAGAACGCGGGTAAGCTTCTCCAGCTTGGTACGACGTGGGACACGATGACATCCGCATTCAGTTTGCCCCAAGAAAATGCAGTCCGTTTGACCTTCAACACCTTTTGATCGACCGTTTCGGACAGATCTGATTGCGCCAAAAGATGGTCGAGCATCCGCATCACGCCGCCCGCTGTCGTGTCGTCCACCAGGTGGAGTATCTTTTTCTGTTCCATGGTGACGCCTCTCTCAGATCGATTGCAGTTTGGATTTCATTTGTCCCAGCCGGGTGATCGGGCCGGGTCCAAACGTTTTCAACACAAGGGCTGCGGCGAAAGTGCTGAACGTTTTCACAGGTTCCTCAAACACCGGGCGGAGGCTTTCCTGGACGCTGCATGCAAACAACTCCCAAGCTTTGTCCCGATCGAGGTTGGTGATAGCCCGCCGCGCCAGATAGCGCAGCTGATAAGCACGGGACGAGGGTTCGTGCCGGGCAAAGAATTCAGGGTTCAGCGGGCGCAGCTTCGCGACCATCCTCTCCCACGCCTCTAACTGGCGATCTAAAGCCGCCGAAAGCCCGCCTGCATTGATCCGGTAGTGGGTCAGCAGCCCCGGAACACCTTCGATCTGCCAATCGGTCTTCAACATCAGCCGCATCCAGCATTCGATATCTTCGGACTGACGGAAGGTCTCATCGAAGACCCAATCCCGCTCGGTTTCAAAGCTCGGGCGGTAGGCCAAAGCCTCCAGCACTGTCTTTCGAATAACGGCCGCCGATCCGTTGCCGATCGGGTTGCGGTTCAGAACATGTGCTGCGGTCACATTCTTCAGGCGGGGTGCTTGTTTGATCCTCATCATGCACCCCGCTTCGTCGATCAAGGCACTGCCCGAGTAACTAACCCCCACGTCCGGTTCGGCCTTGAGATGGTGAACATGAGCCGCCAGCTTTTCGGGCATCCACAGATCGTCGGCGTCGCAAAAGCCGACTAATTTACCCCGCGCGGCAGCGATGCCAGTATTTCTTGCCCCCGCCAGCCCACGATTGGCTTGCCGGACAAGTCGTACGCGTGTGTCGCCTTGATGCGCGCGAGCAATCTCGGAGGTCGCGTCCTGCGATCCATCGTCGACGATGATGATTTCGAAATCGTCATAGGTCTGCGCCTGCAGTGAGGCGAGCGTTTCGGCCAAGGTTGCTTCGGCATTGTAAGCGGGTACGACGATTGATGCTGTGGGCATGGTGATCTCCTTCAGAATTCTTAAGAAAACAACGCGCTTTTGATCGCTTGCGGCAGGATCGGGGCCAGCGCGGCCCCTGCGGCGGTAGGCAGTCCTCGGCGCAGGGGCAGCAGAAAACTGCGCGCATGCAGGCTCAAGCCTTTGCGGGTGTAAGACAGCGCCTGACCCTGATGCCCTAAGCGCAACGCCCGGCGGGCGAGATAGCGAAGATAGACGGCCTCGGACGACCGCGACGGGAACACGCCATATGATGCGGCTGTTTTGACCGCGTAGGCCCGCCCAGCGCGCATGGCGGCCAAATCCGAGGACAAGCCCCGGGCGCTGGTGCGATACCAGACCTGAAATTGATCCACCCCTTTGATGGCGAACCCTTCGCCTGCTAGGCGGATCAACAGCTCCAAGTCTTCGTTATGCACCGTTCTCGCGTCCAACCCGCCAACGGCGTTAAAGACCTCGCGACGGATTGAAAGGTTGGACATGGTGCAGACCGGGTTCTCAGCCAACAGGTCCTGAATGGTCAGTGGTGCGTTAGGAACCCTCGAGCATGTCTGAGAATCTCCGAGCTGATCGGCGAAGAACCTGATCTGCCCAAAAACCGCATCCGTCGAAGAGGATTGGAAGGCTTCGTTCAGCTGCGCCAGCTTGTCCTTGTGCCACAGATCGTCTGCATCGCAGAACGCCAGCATGTCTCCCTTGGCCAGTTCGGCCCCATAGTTGCGGGCGGCACTTGGGCCATCGAAGGGGCTGCTTGCGATCCGGATACGGTGGTCTTGGGCAATGTGATTCAGCACAATAGACAGGCACGCCTTCGAGGGACGATCGCCGACGCAGATCGCCTCCCATTCCGTGAAGCTTTGCGCGCGAATGCTGGTCAACGTGTCAGCAATTGTGTCCGCATCGGTGTGAAACGGCACGATGATGGTAAAGCGGGTCATTGGAAGCCGAACCTCTCTGTTGTCTTTTGATCCCGAGGCAGCAGAACCCAAGAGGCGATCAACATGAGGGCAGCACTGGTCATCAGGTATCCCATCGCCAGCGGCATCAGCCCGAACGGCGCCATGATCGCGGTGTTGAGGATCAATGCGAATGCAAGGGCCGTGCTGACTCGTAGCTCGGTGATCGCGCGGTTCTCGGACCGCAGCCAGCCGGCCACGGCGGACCAGATGACGCTGGGCAATGCGGCAAGGCACAAGACCGAGACGACCGGTGAAATCTGCTGCCACTCAGCACCCAGCAGCAGCGGCACGTAGATCGGTGCAAGCGCGGCTTGCAGCAAAACCAACGGGCTCAGCACCAGGAGGGACGTGCCGAGCCCATGACGCAGCGCCTTGGTTTTATCCGGGGCTGCGCAAAGATGTGGGAAAAGAACGACTGAAAAGGCCTGCGTGAACGATGTCGCCAAGCCGAGCCCAGCATTGAAAGCCATGAAGTAGATGCCAAGGCTCTCGGCCCCCAGCATCGCGCCAACCACAAGCTTGTCGGCCTGCAAACGCAGAACTTTGACAACCTCAACCCCCAGAACAGCCCAGCCAAAGTCAACAAAGGGGCGAAGTGCGGCAAACCCGCGCGGCGCGTTTGATGCCCAGGGACGTAGACGGCGCATCAGGACCAGCCAAATCGGGGCGGCCAGCAATCGGGGCAGCACCAAAGCCAGCGGTGAGGCCCAGAGCAGCGCCAGTAGCGCGGCCATAGCATTTGCGCCAACCACCTGCCCTCCGGCAACAGCGGCTGTCTTTTGTAGCTTGCCCTCACGCATCGCAAGCGCGGCCTGCACCAGACCGGCGGGCATGAACAGGTACTCTCCGGCCAGAATAGCGAGCAGCAGCGCCAGGGTCTGGTGCCCTATCGCATAGAGGGCAATGGCGATGGTCACCTGCAGCAAAAACAGCGCCCCGCACCAGACCCAGAAGATACGATGCGCGGTGTTGCAGCGCTGTTCCAGCTCGGAATGCGGGGCTTGGATGATCCTCTGCCCCACGCCGTTCTCGGTTAGCGCCTTTAGGATATCCCCTGCCGCGAGGGCAGCGGCAGCCAGCCCTATAGCCTCGGGGCTGAGAGTGCGGGCCACAACCACGACCACCGCAAGGCGTGAGGCTTTTGCCGCCACTTCGGACACCGCATAGGCTAGCAGGTGCCGCAGGAAACTGGAATGTACCAATCGCTGAGTCATATCGCCAAGTGTCCAAAAACAGTGTTGGGATAAGTTCTAATTGGCAGCGACATCCCTGTCCCAGACGCGGGCGGACAGCCAGACGAACCATCGGGCGAGCGACCTATCCGATTGGGATAAACGGCAATCCCGATGCCGGTCTGACACACATCAAGACACTGCTGTAGCTGTGGATGCAGTTCAGGAGAGTTCAAAATGAAACGACATTTCAAAGTTTTGGTTTTAGGGGCCGTCAGCGCGATTGCTCTGTCGGGTTGCAGCAGCATGAAGACCCCGCGCAACATCGAACCCGTCGCAAAAGGCGAAAGCTATCAGGCCCAGTACCGTGCCCCATCACGGCGCCGGGCAAATGCGCCCTTGCTGCAAGCGGAACACTTGAACGGGCGCGCCTGTATGCCTCCGACCGGGGATCAGGGCAAAGACGCCTTTGCCAAATGGTCTAAACACGCGCTTAGCCCTTTGCTGGGCGAGAAACTTTCGCGCAATGATATGGTGCAGATCACCATCGACGGGGATGAGCTTCTCAGCGACACCTATGTTGTGTCCCGCGATGGCGACCTGAAGCTGCCGTACCTGCCGCCGGTGCGCGCGCAGGGCAGAACGACCGAGCAGGTCGAGCGGGACGTGGCCCGGGTTCTGGTAGCCGCACAGTTCTACGACAGTACCCCGCGCGTCACGGCGCGCATCAGCGATTTCGCCTCGGTCACTGTCGGCGTGAAAGGCGCGGTGTTTGAACCCCATTCAGTCGAGATCGGAGGCATCCCCGGCGACGTATTGGATCGAGGGCGTCAGGGCGTGCTGGGTGCCTCGACCGAGGCGCGCAACCTCTCGGTCGCCATTCGCGCTTCCGGAGGTGTGCGCCCGGATGCGGATCTGTCAGCAGTTGAGCTGCACCGGCAGGGCACGATCTACCGGATGGACCTGCGCGGGGTGTTCGAAGGCTCGGATCCGACCGACATCATGCTGCTGACCGGGGATCAGATCGTGATCAACAGCCGAGGGTGTTTCCAGGATGAGTTGATGCGTCCCAGCCCGATCAGCCCGCCCGGCGTAACACTTTATATGTCCAACCTCACGCAACCTGCCACCGGCAACGCTGAGTCGGCCATTGGAAGAGACGTGCGTGAGGTACCCTATGGCACGCGCTACCTGCAGGCCGTAGTCGATACCAATTGCGTCGGTGGGGCCAAGACCACCAATGCCAATCGCAGCGCGGTCCTGTTCACCCGCAACCCGATGACCGGGAACTCGATCGTTATTGAACGCAATATCGAAAAGCTGCTGCGACGTGGGGATCGCGATGACTATGACCCCTATGTTCTGCCAGGAGATGCGATTGCATGCTACGACAGTAAGGTTACCGGCCTGACCGAGGTCGCCCGCGCAGTTGGCATCGTCGGCGCAGCGGCGCTGCTGGCGCCCTAAGTCAATCTCAAGCGGGCGATGATTTCGCCCGCTCCCAAGCAGTGGAGACTGCAGCGAGTTTGTTAGTGATGTCTTTGTGTTCTTTGGCTGCAGTCTCTACCGCAACTAACGCCTCTCGAAACTCTTCCACGCCGAAGGTTGCTGCACTCCCAGCCAGTTTGTGACAGGCCAGAGCTATTTGACTTAAATCTGTCTGGTCAAATGCCCCGGTTTCTAGTTGTTCAACCAATTCATCCCCTTCGGCAATGAACTTGGCATGCAGGCGGGCAAATACTTCAGGGCCGAGGCTGCCTTTCAACTCCGCTAACGGATCTGGCTGCGCATGCTCCGAAATCTGCCCGTCGGTGCGCGTGACCACCGAAAGCGCCCTGCGCAGGGCATTCAGCGAAATCGGTTTTCCAATGAAAGCCGTCATACCGGCCGCGCGAAAGTTCTCAACCGCATCTGGCAGGACATTGGCCGACACAGCGATAATCGGCACATCGGTCGACTGACCCTGACCGCCACGAATATGGCGCGCAGCGGTTGGCCCATCCATCACTGGCATGCTGATATCCATCAGGATCGCATCGAACCTCTGACTGCTGGCCTTGTCGACGCCAACCTGCCCGTTCTCCGCCGTAGTTACACGGTGCCCGTCCAGCGCAAGCATATTGCAGATGACCTCGAGGTTGATCTCGTTGTCTTCGACTACCAACAAGTTCAGCGGGAGAGCGGTCTCGGTATTGATCTGAGCAGCTTCTAGCAGTTGGTCGCGCGCTGACGGCTGTAACGGTATCCGCAGCCAAAAAACGCTTCCTTCGCCCAATGTGCTTTCCGCCCCCACCTCACCACCCATGGCCTGCGCGAACCTGCGGGCAATTCCCAGGCCAAGCCCGGTTCCTCCGACCGTTCGACCGATAGAGGGATCGCTGGTGTGGAAGTCATCAAAAATGGAGTCGATCTCATCCTCGGCGATGCCAGCCCCGCTGTCGATCACACGCACTTCGTAGACATGCGCTTTACCCTGACCGCAAGGTTCACATCTTTCGACCTCGATAGACACACGGCCATTTTCGGTAAACTTGATCGCATTACCCACAAGGTTCAGCAGAATTTGCCGCAACCTTTGCGCGTCAGTCGCGACATGCGGATAGGCTCCGCCCACCCATTGCCACGAGATTGAATTGCCGCGCGAGGCCGCATTGCCGCTTTGACCATCCACAATGTCCTGCAACATCGCGTTCAAGTCGGTTGGCTCGTGCGCGACAGACAGCTTGCCGGCCTCGAACCGAGCAATATCCAGGACTGCATCCACATGATTTTGCAGAACCTGGCCCGAGATCTCCATGTTGCGGACAAACTGAGACTGCTGTTTGGTCGTGCGTGTATTCTTGAGAAGGGTGAGGTTGCCCAGCAACCCGTTCAACGGGGTTCTGATCTCATGACTCATAACAGTCAGAAAATCCGACTTGGCCTTTTCCCCGGCAAGGGCACGGTCGCGGGCCGAGACAAGCTCTTTCTGATCCGCAACGCTTTGTGAGATATCGCGGACAAAACCGATAACAATTTCCTCGTTCCCGGCCTGAGCGGATTGCAAAGCGAGTTCGACGGGAAATACATCGCCATTCTTGCGCAACGCCTCAAGTTGAACGCGACCCTTGCCAACCACGTGGCGGTCGCCCCCGCTCTGCATCCGCTCCATGCCTGCATCATGCGCCGCGCGTAGATGCGCAGGAACAATCAAGTCGCCGATCGAACGCCCTTTGGCCTCATCTTCGGAATACCCGAAAGTCGCCTGTGCAGCTGGGTTGAACTCCAGCACTTCGCCGGCGGCGTTCACCACGATCACGGCATCCAATGAGGTAGAAAGGATCGTATTCATGCGCTGGTTGGCCTGCTGGATTGCCCCACCGCGTCGTTCTGCCTTGCGATTGACCACCAAGAGATAGGCGCTGACCGCGGTCAGCGTCACAAACAATCCCCCGGACAAAACGGCCAGTTGAAACAGGCTGAGCGCGGTTTCTTCACGGCGCTGATCCGACTGGCTTGCAAAGTACGAGATCGCCGAGACCGAAAGCTCTCGCACTTTTTGAGCGATCCCCTGCGCGCCGTCATAGAGAACCGGCAGCCCCGCCTTCAACCCTGGGTCCTCAGCATCGATTGTAGGCACCGAGACCTCCAGATATGCGGAGACGTCGTTCAGAGGTTCAGCGAATTTCGGGTCACTTCGCAGCGTTTCAAACAGACGCGAGGTGTCTAGAATATCGATACGGCTGTAAAAAAGATCGAAACGGCGCCGGACAAGGTCCAGGTTTTCTGTGCTTGGCTCTGCGTCCGATACACCCGTCTCAAGCGCGTTGAGGTAGAACAGGAACTCGACCTCGACCTGCGTCAACGTCCATTGCACGTTATCTGTCTGGGCTGACTGCCGGTCGCTTAGGTCAGATATCACCTTGACGGACAGCAACACGACCAAAGCAAGGGCGCCCAAAACAGCGATACCGATGAGCCCGAGAGCCCACCGGCGCCGCGAGTGGTATTGGAATTTTCTTGTCAAAGTCTGGCCCGTATCACCCACTTCACACTGTGTTGTAACCCCACGCTATTTAACGATTTCCAACCTGTCGAGCTGCCAAATGCTGCGAGAGTAAATCACCTCGGTCTGGTACTTGGTGTCACTGTCATATGGATATACGATCCATAGCGGACCTTTATGCCGCCGGGACATCGCCGCGCCGTCCATCTCATAGGCGACAATCGGGTCTTGCGCCGATATTGAGCCCACAGGTATCTCAACCGCGTAGTCGTTGATCGCCGTTGCCCGGATCGTAGCACCTTCTGCTTCGACCTGTTCCAGCAAGACAGAGAGGGGAACGCCGACAAAGGTGGTCTCGCCTTCAGTCCAGATCGTCGAGGTTTCAAAGCTGCGCTGCGGTAGCGCCTGCAACATTTCCATATCGAACTGCGCCGCCCCGTCGGGGCCGGTCTGTGCAATGTTGCCCGAAACGGTCAGGACCACTCCTCCTGTCGGAGTTCCCAAGTCTGCGGCTTGCGCAGGCGTCAGGCAAATGATGAACGCCGCTGTGAGGATCGCAAAAAACATACGCATCGTAGTCTCCACTTCATTGACCTCAAGAAACCAGAAAGAGATCCGCCGCGACAGATGGGCATGGGGATACGCACCTATCCGAACGGATAGGTGCGCAGGTCTCATGCCGCGGCAGACAGGAGGTTCATGCGCTGACGCAACATGGATTTGAAACCGTCACGCAGCTCGGCACGTTCCAGCGCAAAGACGGTCGTTGCCTCAAGATATCCGGCGACTGACCCACAATCGAAGCGCTCTCCTTGAAAAGCGAAACCGCAGCATCCGGTCGCTTCGATATCGGCCGCAATCGCATCGGTCAGTTGAATTTCATTACCCGCGCCGGGTGCCAAACCGTCCAGCTGATCGAAGATCGAAGGGTGCAGCAGATACCGCCCGACAATGCCAAACTCTGACGGAGCCTGATCGGCCGCGGGCTTTTCGACCAACCCTTTCAGATGCTGTACCTGCCCTGTCCCATGCGCGATATCGACCACGCCATAGTCGCTGATCCGGTCGGATGGAACGGCCTCGGTTGCGATCATGTGGCTGCCTTGAAAGTTCTGGACCATTTGCGCCAGGACCGGGCGACGCGCGTGGATCACATCATCCGGCAGGATCACCGCGAAGGGATCGTCACCGACAAAGTCGCGCGCCAGAGACACCGCGTGGCCCAAACCACGCGGGCTGTCTTGTTGGATAAAGTTGTATGTCTCATCATCAAGATTCGATCGGCGCAAACGGTTCAGCAGGTTGGTCTTGCCACCATCCTTCAGTTTGCGCTCCAGCCCTGAGTTGCGCCCGAAATACGCCTCGAGCACGGATTGTCCGGTTGAGGTGACGAAGATGAATTCATCAATCCCCGCGGCGCGAGCCTCGTCCACAGCGTATTGGATCAAAGGGCGGTCGATCAGCGGCAACATTTCCTTTGCCACAGATTTGGTGGCGGGCAGAAACCTTGTGCCCAGACCCGCGACCGGGAAAACAGCTTTGCGAATACCTGTCATTTCAATGCTCCTAGGTTTGATCAGTAAGCGCCGCGACCTGACACGACGGCACGTGCGGTCATTGCAATGAGGATGAGGTTCAGAAGGGGCGAGCGGGAGCGGACATAGGCTGCATCCAGCGCGATCATGTGGTCAAAGCCGATGCCGGCGCGGCCCGAAACCTGCCAGAGGCCGGTGATGCCGGGACGCACCTGCAGGCGCTCCAGCGCTTGTTCGGGATAGGCAGCAACCTCTTCGGGCAAAGCTGGGCGCGGGCCGACCAGCGACATATCCCCTTTTAGCACGTTGAAGATTTGCGGTAATTCATCCAGCGAGAACCGGCGCAGAACCTTCCCAACGCGGGTGATGCGTGGGTCATTTTTGGCTTTGAAGCACAAGCCCTTACGATCCGAATGGGTGAGCAAATCCGCACGTCGCGCTTCGGCGTCCTGCGTCATCGAGCGAAATTTGTACATTGTAAAGGGCACCCCGTTTCGACCAATACGTGTCTGCCGAAAAAAGGCGGAGCCGCGACTGTCCAATCGCACCAATGCGGCGATTGCGGCCATGGGAAGGGCCAGAAGAGACAGCGCGACCACCGCCAAAGTGAGGTCCAGCAGGCGACATGCTGAGACCTTGGGAACAGAATTGTGCGCGACACGCACGAGGAATTCGAAATTACCCACTAGATATCTGCGGGCCATACGGCGGGGCTCCATCGCCAACCGCCATGCCCATTCCATCCGGGCGCGCCGAACGATGCGCGGTGCCCGACGCACATTCCCGGCCAGGAAGTCGAACAAAGCACCCACGCCAAGCGCGATTCCAGGGTCGAGCCGGTGACGGTTCTGCGTAATCCAAAGCTCCTGCAGTGGGACGCCCATAGCGATCAACAGAATGTCCGCGCCAGATTGGTTGATATCGTCGATCGCCTCATCAACCCGCGCTGCCCCTTCATAGCCGTCGCGCGTACCAACCACGACCAAATCGGGGATCATGTGCTGCAACCGCGCTGCCGCAGCCTGAGCTGTTCCGGGACTTCCCCCCAACAGGTAGACCGACTGGCCAAGACGCGCGGCACGTTTTAGTAGTTTTGGAACAAAATCCGTACCGTTCAGATTCTCGGCCAACGGGACGCCTTGCAACTTCGCCGTGACCTCCACCCCAATTCCGTCAGGTAGGATCATATCTGCCCGGGCCAAAGCTGCTCGATATGTATGGTTCCGGGCCCTTATATTTGCGCAATGTGCATTCAGGAAAAACACAGTCCGGCGGGTCCCATCCAGCAGTTTTGAGATCACCTGTCCGGATCGGGCGTTCACAACTGGCAGACCCAAAATCTCAGGCTTTTCCAAAGTTGGTTTGGGTGTTGGCTGCGCGCCTTTATGCATATCTTGGACTGACAGGAACTGCATGGAACTCTCCGATCAACGATGACAATCTGTGGCTTCAGACTGCCAATGAGACCCTGCAACCGATAGGCGAGCATCCGGAGAGGGATCGGAGAATAGGTCTATTAAAACGACCCCGCAGCACATAGCGTGGTGAAAACGGCCGGCTGACCTATCCGATTGGATATTCACCTGTCCGTCAGGAAGGCTTCATGCCATGGGTTCAATGTTTTACCAACGCATTTGGGTGTGGTTGGGGGCAGACGGAGATTTGAGATGAAAGTTCTTATTGCTGACGACCACGACCTTATTTTGGATACGCTCGTTGCCTTCATAGAAGCAGCAGGCGGGATCGAGGTGGAGACCGCGCCGGATTTCCCAGCCGCGAAAACTTTGATTGAGAACGACGGAGCCTTTGATCTGGTTCTTCTGGACCTGAACATGCCCGGCATGAACGGGTTGGCCGGACTTGAAACCTGCATCGCTTTGGACGGTGCCCAGCATGTGGCGCTGTTTACCGGCGACACCTCGCGTGATCTGGCGCAACGCGCGCTAGAGCTTGGTGCAGCCGGTTTCGTCCCAAAAACTTTACCGGCTAAATCTCTGGTCAACGCGATCCGCTTTATGGCGATGGGGGAACAATACCTTCCTGCGGGTTTCATGAACGCAGAGCAGCCGGAAGACTCCCACCCCATGGCTCAAAAACTGACAGAGCGTGAGCGGCAAGTTCTGAAAGGGCTGACTGAGGGCAAATCCAACAAGGAAATCGCTCGTGATCTGGATCTGACAGAGCCGACGATCAAGCTGCATATGAAGACTTTGTACCGAAAAGTTGGTGTCAGCAATCGAACGCAGGCCGCCCTAGCCGCGCGCGAGGCTGGGTTGTACTAGGCCTAACTATCCGAAGGGATAGGGGACGCTCCCAATCCCCTCGGCCCCTAGCCTGCTGAGCGAATGATCAGCGATCAGATGCGGTGTATCACCCTTGTAAGAAAGGGTTTTTCCATGCCGCAACAGATTTCGAACTCCCCTGAGTCCACGCGCGACATGCAATTTCTGCATTGGGTGCGCATTTCCCGATCCAATTTCAGAACGCTCGGGTGGCGCCGCATCGTAAAGGGCGGGCGCCTTAGCGATGTAGGCCGCCTGCCTCGTTACGTGGCATTATACCTTCTTGGGGCGAGTTGCATCTGGGCCCCGATCAGCGGCTATTTGGCGACCGCGCCTGTAAAATACACCTCTCACGCATCATTAATCCTGCCAGGATCTGGCGCTTCGGCATCGGTCAATCTGGCCAATATCGGTCAGGCATCCTCGTACGCGAATTCCGCCTTTGCCAACGGGTCAATCAGCCCGACCGAGACGTATAAACGTTTGTTGTCGGCCGACCGTATACTCGACGCGGCAGCCAAGGCGGTAGAGGCTGACCGGGACGCGTTTGGAAAGCCGCGGGTGCAACTGGTCGATCAAACCAGCCTGATCCATATCGAGCTTCAGGCGGCCTCTCCGGCAGACGCTCAGCAATATGGAGACGCCTTGGTGGCCGCTTTTTTCGCTGAGATTGACGCCCTGCGCGCCGATGAAATTGCCACCCGTGAGGCCAGCAATACCGGCGCGATCGAAGACTACACGAGCGCAATTCAGGCCACGCGGGCCGAGATCAAACAGCTGCAATCGCAAAGCGGTCTGATATCAGTCGCGCAATACCAAGAGCAGGTCGCCGCTAATGACCGTGCAAAGCAGGAGCTGCGAACGCAGGAGAGCGAGCTGGCACGCCAATCGGAACGTGTCGCCGCGCTTCAAGTCGCGTTGAATCTGCCCTCCGACGCAGCGGCGGCAACGCTGAAACTCTATGCTGATGCGCAGTACCTATCGTTGCTTGCGGATGTGTCGATGGGGGCTGCAAAGCTGGCGCAAGCCGACGCGACCTACGGATCGCGCCACCCAGTCTATGTGAATGCCCAAAACGAATATGAAGGGGCGCGTTCGGTGGCTTTAAAACGCGCGGCGCAGGTGACTGGTCTTGAGGTCGAGCAGCTCGGTGGACTGGATCGCGCGCCGGAAGGGCAACGGGCGCAGTTGCTCAGCGAGTTGGTGCGCGAAGATGCCTTGCGCGCCGGATTGGAAGAGCATGTCGCGACACAACGCGCGCAAGTTCGTTTGGAAACCCTGCGCCTGTCAGACCTCGCCCCTATCGCCGCTGAATTGGAGGACCGGCAGAGAGATTTCGCCGTGGCAGAAGCCGTGTTCGCCTCTGCCATCGCGCGGTCCGAGTCGAAAAAGACCGATGTCTATGCCTCCTATCCCTTGATCCAAGTGCTGGAGAACCCGTCTCTGCCGACTCGCCCGTCTTCGCCGAACAAGAAGATCTCGATTGCCGCCGGGATCGTTGCAAGCCTTATGCTGCTGATGGGTTTGGTTCTGGCATGGATCCGGAACCCGCTGATCTCAAAGCTGCTGAAAGACCAGAAAGAGGCCGCAGTTTGACGCGTGTGGCCCCTCAAACGCCAGCCGAAAAGATCGTCTGGTGTACGCTGATCTGGACATGGCCGTTCTACGGGCTTGGCGCGCTGTATGTTGTCGGTCCGGTGCTAGGTTGGATGTTGGCTACGATAGCAGGGGTGTCACTTTATCTCGGCCCGGTGATCCGTTTGGATATGCGTGCAACGGGCCCTGTACCTGCTCTGGTCTGGATCTGGAGCGTTGGCATGCTGGTGCTGCTGGTCTCACTTTGGGCAGGCCATGCGGATTGGAACCTCGGCACCACCAAAACGATCAAATCGACTATCGGATGGGCAAAGGGTTGGGCGCTGATCCCGTTGTTTATCCTAGCAGGGGCGGTTTTGCCAATACGGCGCGAGGTTTTGGTCAGAGGGCAATGTGTGGTAGGCCTTTGGACCTTGTGCCTTCTGCCGTTGCTCATTGCCGCCCCGTATGCCGGTCTGCCGCATCTGCTGTTTACATCTCCCCTTAAAGCAGTGGGCGGCCCGGGACCTGAATATTTCTCGGTCTACCTGTATACAATCGACCCCGCCAGCGGCACGCCGCGGTGGCAGTTCTTTGCGCCCTGGTCGCCATTCGCAGCCTTGTTGGGTGTCTGCATGGTCCTATTTGCCCTGGAAGAAAAACACAGCAGCTGGAAGGTCATCGGCTTGGCTGCCGGAGTTCTGATGATCCTTATGTCCAAGTCCCGAATGGGTATGGTCGGATTGGTGATCTGCTCGCTGTCACCCCGCCTCTTGCCACTTGTCGCCCGCAGCTTGGGGTGGATTCTATTGTCTGCAGCCACCACCACCGTAGCCGTTTGGGGCGCAGTCTTTGTCGAATTCGGCAACCGAGCCCTTTACAGGTTCAAATCCGCGCGCGCCGATAGTACCCGCGTACGCGAAACTCTGCAGCGTATAGCGTATGAGCGCTGGCAATCGGATGCGATGGTTTTCGGGCACGGCACAGTCAGACCCGGTGCGCATCTTGTTGAGTACATGCCGATCGGCAGCCATCACACCTGGTACGGATTGCTATTCGTGAAAGGGCTGACCGGATTTGCCGCGTTTCTCGTTCCTTTCCTCGGTCATTTAGCAATCGTCACCCTGGACGCCATAAAGTCGGAACGCGGGAGGCTGCCGCTCGGGCTGTTGCTCACAGTTCTCCTGCTGACCTTTGGAGAGAACGTTGAAATCCAAACCTATCTACTCTGGCCGACCTTACTGATGCTCGGATTGCATTTGCGAGAGGTCAAATCAGTATGTCTGGGAAGCTGATACGCCGCTAGGATTGTTGCGACACCAGCGTAGTGTCAGACGTCACTCTTTTGGGTTGGTTCTTCACTGCTGATAGGGGCATTTTGACCTTGTAAAGTGAGTACTTTCACATCGGGCAACCAACGAATTGACCGTGAAATGCTCTTCAGCCCAGCGTTTAGTGGCACTAGTCGCCGACTAGAGCCGGCTGAAAGGAGCCGCCCGTTGTCCCTCTACTCAAAACTCTTCGGCGGCGTTGAGAAGTCCGAGCCGGACCCGTTCTCTTACAAAGGGTTCGAGATCTTCCCCGACCTGATGGCGGAAGGCAGCAAATACCGTCTGTTGGTCCGTTTGGAGAAGACCATCGACGGAGATCGAAAGACCCGTACTTTGATCAGGGCGGACGTGTTTGACAGCCGGAATCAAGTCGAAGGCTTTAGCATTGCAAAGCCGAAGCAAATGATTGGTGAGCAGGACGAAAACGTTTTCGACTTGGCAAGCCGGTAGCTTTAAGCTCGATCTATGATCGGGAGCACTATATGAGCGGCACCGTGCGCGCGCCGCTAGGCATGCTTCTACGTCCAAGATTGAACGGACGGCTTAGGTTATCATTGGTCAACCATTTGTTGGGCAAAGGAGACTGTTTATCCGCCCTGTTGGTTTGTTAGCGGCTTCCGCAAAGCGCGGAAAGCGAACGTTCGCGAAAAACACTGTAAGACAGGTTTGTCCCGCATCGCAGTCAATAATGTACTGCAGAGAGAATGGCTCCTTTGCGGACTTTGCAGCCATCCGCATTCTTAATTCAAAGGACCGCAGTCAGCCCAAACCGGACATTCGATACTGGAATTCGCAATTCCCGAGATGCGGGAAGAGGTGGCCATTTCGTTTTTCTGCGATTGAATGCGACAAGCCAGTGTGAGTTTCTTACGGTTGTCAGATTTGCGGTAAAACAAATGCGTAGAGGCGTGACTTTTTTTCATCATCGGTCAAGATGTAGAGAACGCCACCACTTTCATCCAAAGCTATCCCCTCAGGGTTCTTCACTCCCTTTACTTCATCCTTTTTGGAGTAAACTAAGTCGATAGTTTTGACCGTTTGAACTTCAGGATCAAAAACAAAAATTCGGCGCCCTTCATCGCTGAGTATCCATAAAGACTTAGTCTGGCCGGACCAGGCGATCCCGCTGATGTCTAGTTCGTCATCGTCGGCACGAGATGAAACGAAACCAGCCTGAGCCGTTAGTGGAACTGCTTCGACAATCTCATCAATCTCTGGCGAAATGATGAGCAGCAGTCTTGGTTGACCCTCAATGACTACGAATACTTGCCCAGAGTCTTGATCTACAGTGATCCCTTCTGGCCCCTTGTTCAAAGGGTTCTCAGCAAGCATTTCAGCAACTTTGCCGTAGCCCCTGAGTGAAGAAATTGGAGTAGAATTGATTTTGATTGGTTCTGTAGGTTGGACCGTTACGATAGATCGGTCAGTTTCTTGTAACAGCAATACAGACCCATCCTTTCTTCCCGCGACACCTTCCAAGTCTGCGCCCAGATATTCTGGAAGTTTGAACGAACTCTTTAGCCCTCCATTTACTCCTAGAAGGTGCAGCTTCGATGCTTCATCGCTTACTGCCCACAAGAATCCATGAACACTTGAAAGCGACAATCCGGATGGCTCAGAAAAGCCCGCTGATTTATCTGCAACTTTGTAAGACTCAATAAGTTCCAACATATCAGTCTGCGCTCTCACTGGGCTCGTTAACGCCAAAGCGTTGGCGACCACAGCAAGGCTTACGCAAATTACCTTCGCAACTCTTCGTTTGTGCCGATCATTTGGCTGGTTCATTCGAGTAAAACCTGCGTTCTTTTGGACTTAGTTCATACTCGATCAAAAATCGATGTTGTCCAACCTAACACAGTATTTGGCGGAAGTTTGATGTTTCATCCCGCAAGGCTTTACCGGAACCAAATTCATAAGGTTGAATTAGTCTATGGGAGTGCGGCTTCATCGCGAGGTTTGGAACGATTGCGTCAAGTTACTCACTTCGCAGCGACTATTCGACGGTACAGCGGGAGGGAAAGACTTTTGAGTAAGCTATTTTCGATAGTATCGGTCCTTTTGGCGGTGCTTTTGCCTAGTGTTAGCTATTCCCAGATTGATCCTGCTTCCTTGCTTGCGGGAACGTCCGAGTCAGAGATAGTGATTGAGCGAGGCTGGACTCAGTTCCGCGGTAAGCAGGAACTCTACTTCTTCACACTAGACGTCATTGTAACTATCATTTTGACCGCATTGATTGTCTATCATCCCGTACGACGTAAAGCGCGCCGAAGTGTCAGCGATCTGGTTATGCCCAGACTGTTCTTCCTTTACGCGCTAATTGGAATGGCTGTGGGATTCCTGGTGGTCCAGCATGGGTCAATGATTGGTTTCGTTATTTTTGGCATCGGTGCGTTGCTCAGGTTCCGCTCCAATCTGGATGATCCGGTCGATACAGTCGAAATGATAATCGTAACGGTTCTTGGTCTTGCCGTCGGTTTGGGCTTACCGCTGATGGCCACGCTGGTGGCGATTGTGTGTTGGAGCTTCATTTGGCTCGGAGGGCGAAACAAGGGCGTGGAAGTTTCGCTCAAAGCTTCAGATGAAGAACACTCATTGAAAGTCAGCGGTGACATTGAAGCGATGGCCGCAGACGCTGGCTGGAAGCTGGTCAGAAAACACCACGTCCCCGGAAAGTCTCGCGTCTCATTGCTTTTCATCACCTCAGGAGGACTTTCAGAAGCCCGGATCGAAGAGATGATTAACGATCTGGTCCCAGAAAAAGTTGAACTGAAACTCAACCTCTAGTCATTTGACAAGGTCTAAGCGTTTCAACACCGCATTCGGAGATCTGATCTCTTTCGGGAGCGACTTGAAATTTACCGACCTTTCGAAATCAGGCCCTCGATATACTGCTATCCCAAACTCTCCGTTTGGCTGGAACGTAACATGAGTGAAGCTGTGAGGTGATCTGGCTTTTGAGCCAATAAGCCGTCGCGGGCCACCTCCCAAACAAGCTTGAGAGACGTAAGCTACCCCGTCTTTCCAACCAGGATAGAAGGCATGGTGGTGGCCTGAAAGATGCAGAACGACACCGCTTTCCAAATAGATTTTTTCAAGTGTTGGGTCACCGATGATTTCGCGTTCGCGCTGGATCGCGAACGGCCAAAGTGGGAGGTGACTGAAAGTGACAATCGGGTCTCCGTCTGCACCCAGTTCCTGTAGGCGGTCCTGCTGGTCACCGGACAGGGGTCCTAGGGTTGTTGCATCCAGAGACGCAAACGTAATGCCCTGCATCTCAAATGCGTAGAAGAACGGGTAGTCATTTGAAACCAAGAAATCGACGTCTGGTTTTCTCGGAGTCCATTCCGCTGCGTATATTTTTCTTTCACGCTCGAACCCACTGTAGGCGGAAGCATCATGGTTTCCAGGCGTGACCGCAAATGGAATTCCGGCAGCCGCTAGAGGATCTGATACGGCCACGTGAAACGCCTTCCACATCTCCCTGACCTGTTTGTCGGACAAGTTGGGAATGCGCTGTCCCGCAACCATGTCTCCGGTCGAAATCACCAAATCGGGATCAATCTCGACTATCCGCTTAATCGCCTTGTGGACGCGGGCATCGTATTTCACCGAACCATAGCTGCCGTTCAGATCCGATATGACGATAACATCCAATGCCGCCGCTTTGCAGGCGAGCAGAGTGGTCCAAATGAACGCCGCAAAAAGGGTGGAAAGCTTACGGGGCATTACAGTCCACAGCCTCTACCTCGGTGTCGTTTCTCAAAAAGAATGCGACAGGATCCAAGTCGAACATCAAATCACCATTAGAACAATTGTCCTGGAGAATGGACGTTGCCAGCTCGGTGTTTTTCACAACTTGGGCAATCTGCCTATCTGACAACCCAAAGCTTTGCGATAGCCAGTCATAGACCGAGCCTTGGGTTTGAAGGTCACTATTCAATGCAACCAAGCTCCGATATGTGCTTGGAGAGAAGTGGCGAATTTTCTCCAGCATTTGTGTAGATTTCGCGAAGTTGGCATACTCGACACGCCCACCAGCATCGTTGTCGTTTAGATTGCTGCGACGGATCAATAACGCGTCGGCGGGAACGTCTCCATCGTTTGGCTCATGGTGCTTGGCTTTCTTATGCTTCAACTTTCCGTCTTCGACCCAATACCAATAGGGTGTGAAGTCTATGTTTCCTACGCGGTCCTGCTGGCTAAAGATGAAATCGAGGAGAACAATCTCGGTAAGTTCTTGCATCCAAAATGCCATCTGTTGTTCGCTGACATCGGGACCGAGATCCTTGTTGATCATCCGGTCTCTTCGACCTTCTCTGACGCCCTCTGCGATTGCCTCTGACAATGGTTTTGAAGAACGCAAAGCCAAGAAAGCGGGGGTTTCCTGAAAATCACGGTTTTGTCCTTTTCCCCAACCAGATTTGCGGGTGCCGTTGATTTCCGAGCCGTATCGATGTCCAGGGCTCTCAAGCAGAACACCATATATTTGCGTTCGATCTGCGGTGAATAGATCATCGGTCGGTTGGTATGAGTCCGGGTCCGCATCCGCAGCTGCGAAGACCCGCCAGCCTTCGTGGTTCATGCGCCCGCCATGAGAGCCACCGGAAATCGCAAGGCCGGGCTCTGCGACCTCGGAAAAATGCGCCCGGGCGTCCATGCTGCGCCAAACGGCGACTGGGACTTTGACAGTCGCGTCGAAATATCTGGAGAAATGATAGTAAAGCAACGACGAGGTGGAAAAGGTTCCACTGGTGCCTTTTTGGTTCATGGTGGACTTGAATTTAGCCACCCTATCCTTGGCCAGATCTTTCGCGGCCTTCCCCTCTTTGCAAGCGTTTCTCTCGAACTCAGAACGGTTCCCCGTGTAGGGTCCTTCCGAAATATCGTAGACTGCCGTTCCTGGGCTGGTGCTCCAGGTTTTTGGGCAAATAGCAATTTCGGAGGCATAGAAATCGATCTCGCAATAGGCAGTTTCTTCCTCAAGATCGCTGTTCTTGTACACGCCCGTTGGAACTTTTTCGATACGAATACAGCGTTCAGTAGCGCCGTTGGGACTATTAAATGTCGTGGCTTCACCGAGAACATCGTCGCTCGCCCACAAGGCAGTGGGTGCAATGAGAGCAAGTGACCCCAGAAGATTGAACTTCATTTGGATAGTCCTCCTGGATTCATTTAGGGCAAATCGCGGCCTGTTGTTCGGTGGAGATTTTCAACTTTGGGTCGACGCTGAAGTTGGAGAATTTTGAGTCAATCCACTGGTCGCATCCGCCTGAACATGGGGCCCCGTTTCGGGCATCATTCCAATATTCCTTGGCCCTTTCTTCCGTCCAACCGCAGAACTGAACGAGCGCCATTGCCGACAATGCACCTGAGGAATGAACGCCCCACATACAGTGCACCAGGACAGGGCCTTTTCCGGGGTTTTCAATCACCTCGTGTATGGACGCCATGACAGCACCGGGTCGGGAGGATCTGGCGCTTTGATAGTCAAAGGATCCGTTTCCGCAACTGGTGCGACCGTATTCAGTGTTTTTACCAAAGTCGGCGTAGAACCCGGTTGAAAACCCTTCACCGCACAGAGTTTCGCGTTGACCTTCACTTAGGCCCGTTCGCTCCTTGTCGCCGCCTTTGAAACCAGAGCGATACAATACTCCGCTTAAGACGGGGCGAAAAAAAGCGACGCCATCGATGCCTCCGTCACCACCCTTTGAGAGCATTTGACTGTTGCTTGGGCCGCCGTTTCGACTGGTCACGTCAGAATTGGCAGCGGTTGCGAAAACACCAATGAATATGAGGGACATCAAAAACCGCATGCCAGCTCCTTCCTATTCTTGAGCACTTGATGGTTACACTCTTCCGACCTGATAAACTCTCGAAAGGGCTGGTTCACGATAACCATTTCAAGTGGGCGGTTAACTTAACGTTATGAAACTTTAAATGGGCCACACCAGGTTGATGATAACGATGACCACGAAGTAGGCTAGAACAACTTTCCAGTTCCATTGGTGTTTGTTTTCTTCATTGATCACGCCAGCCGATATCAAAGCCAGATTTGTCATAACTAGAGCAGCGATGATGACCGCCGCATGTGCCAGGTCAAAGTGCAAGTGCGAGCTCCTTCTTTCAGATTGGAGATTGATGAAAATGTGTTAGCAATCACCTGATGGCAGCATAGCTACATCTGAGTACCTTCCCTCGGATGTCGTGATCCGAGCACAGGCACCGGTATCTTTGTTAAACCAGTAAGAGGTCAGCCCTTCGCTTCGGATGAGTTCAAACCCGAGACTTTGAATACCCATTTCAGCTTGGCCCGCTCTTGCCCCTTCAAATGAAGAAAGATCGCTAGAGCTGCCCACAGTTGGTGCACTTGCATCTACCGAAGCGCTACTCTCATCGCATGCTGCAAGCGCAGAAATGCACATCATGCCGATCACAAATAGTACTTTGGATTTCATCTGTTTTTCCTAGCTTTATGGGGGATACGTTTCGGGGATTCTAGTCGATCACCTATTCAATTCCGAAAATTACGTTGTAGTTGACGGAAGAGTTGCTGCGATTGATAACCTCCACAACATGATCACCAGATTGCCAAAGCTGTCCTCGATACTCTTTGTCCGCCGACATCAATCCCAACAGTTCAGTACCATCGGGGTTACGTATAACGTAGTCTAAGGAGCCATTTCGCGGAGCAACGCGGACGTAAAGAAACTGTTCGTTTTTGGCACCCAGAACGTATTGCTGCGACGCTCCGGGCGCGAGTTCACCGACTAGTTCTGCGCCAGTGGAACCAGAATCAAATTTGACACGTTGGCTTCCAGTAGACCCGGCTGCGCCTGCCATGGCTCCTCGTCCATCATCCATCGCTTCGACAACCGACATCTCGCCGATGCTTCCATCCTTGTAAGCGATGCAGCGCCAAAGCGTTCCGCCTGCGTCACGTAGCATGACGAGCGTACCAGCTTCCGAGAACTGCGAGCTTTCAATCTTACCTGATTGACCGTCTGGTCCTCCCACCTGCCGCAAATGGTCAATACACGCATCGTCGGCTTCTGATATTGCAAAAGCAGCTGTACCCGCGATTGCGAAGACGGGTGTGAGGAGTTTGAGTATCTTGAGCTTCATCAGTTGGCCCCTGTTGAATGATCGTTATAGTTTCGTTTGGCCCAAGGTTGTGGCGGGCATACTTCTAACTTCAGATTTGCCTTACTCGGTTGCTTAGCTTCCAAATGAAGATCTAAGTGTCCCGAATTTCTAATCCCTCGACAAAGACCCGTCTGGTAAAACGAAGTTCACCGGCTCAAGTTCGTTTAGGCAGGGTGCAGAAACCTCGTTTGAAACGTCGGCAAGAAACTTGACCATAAGTGAAGCCGCGCAACGGTTGAATTCACCAAGTTGGACATGCGTGTCAGACGGAAAAACAAACTGTTGCGCGTTCGGTAGCGACTCCGCGATCTTGTTTGCGAGGAACGCTGGTGTTCTCGCATCTAGCTGACCTGTCAGTATCAGCGTTGGAACGTCGGTTCTGAGCGGCTCATCGGTTTCCCTTGGAAGCTCTGGAAGCGCCAAAACCTCACACGCAGTCTTATACTGTTCAACTACCAACCCTGAAAACAACGAAGCATATTCACTCGTGTCAGGTGTTGTCTTGACTTTATCGGTTGAGTTGACCGGATCTTCAGAGCAGACGACTGAGAAATGCATTAGTGAAGCAAGACTCCCGGCCGGTGCGTCTCTAGCTTCTAGCGCTGCCTGCCCGATGATTGGGCCGAGCCCTTCAGACAAACCCGCTCGGCCTTCGGAAAGTACGAGTGTCAATACGGCCGGCAAGCTGCCAACAGAGATCTGACCACTTTGCCGCTCAAACACAAACTCAACGAAACTTTGTTTCGAGATGCTGAAGGTCAAAGTCTCTGTTTCGTCTTTCGGGTTCACATAGGTTGTTGGGATCGGTCCTTCTTGAAAGAGGTCAATACCCTCTTGAACCAGAGAAAGCAGATCAAACTCTGCCGCGCATTTTGGTTCGGCCGAACACTGGGATGCGAGTTGCCCAATCGAGAAATCTACGCCAACAGCCCGGTTCTCTGCCCAGTTTTGGGTCGTGGGCGTCTCTGCACCATCAAGAATGAGAGCTTCAATATTGTTGCCAAACATACGAGCGTGGTGTTGCGCCAGAAGAGTTCCATAAGACGCACCGTAGACGGCGATTTTTTCGTATCCGAAGGCTTCGCGAGCCGCGTCTAAATCCTGTGCCATTTGCAAGCTATTGAATTTGGTCAAATCAATACCGTCAGCTTCAGCATCAGATTTGCAAGTTTGAATAGCGTCACGAAGCCAATTGGTTGTATCTGATTTGGTTTTGTCTTCCAAAACAGCACGCCACGGCAGACGATGGAAGGGTGTGCAATCCAAAGAAGGTACACTGTTTTTGGAACCGCGCTCTTCTAGGATAAAGATATCCCGGGTCGCGACCAACGAGCCGAGCATTGGGTCTGAAAAGACGGCGTAAATCCCTTCAGTCAAAAGCGAGGATCCGGGTCCGCCTGACAGCATAAACACTGGCGGATCTGCCGCTTCCCTTTTTTGGGAGACACGGACGAAAGGTAGGCCAATTAAGTCATCGTTAGGGTAAGAGCGGTCCTGTGGAACATAAAACGTGCCGCAAGACAAATCCGACGCAATTTCTGCTTCATCTGGGACGGGTACAACGCAGGGACCAGGAACAATCTCAAACGCACTTTGCGCGAATGCTGATCCGCTCAAAGCAATCATCGTCAACATGCCCACTGTGCACATCAAACGCAGCTTGCCGACAGTGGATAGAGCAAATTGGTAACAAACAGTAGGTTTCAGAGTCCTGCTGCTCATCAGGTCATGGTCCGTACGGCCATACTAAATTCAGCAGGAAGACAACAACGGCCATCGCGACAACTACTTTCCAGTTAAACTTGCGACGTTCCTCTTCTTTAATGATCCCTGTCATTTGAAGTACAAAGAGTGTTGCCACTAGTAGTAGTACGGTGACGACTGCATGTGCCAAGTCAAAGTGCATTCAAAAAGTTCCTTTCTTTTAGAAATCAATCCCTTCTTTGAACTAGGATCAGGGGATTTCACTTCGCTTCTTTTAACTTTGACAGAAACTCATCGCATGCCTGTGCGCTACCGACGATCTCGCCCGTCGCATCAATTCCTTGCAGTGACGCCATCTCGGAATTAACGCGATTGAGGATCTGATCCGCTTGTTCAGCTGTGATCAGGTTTTCGGCCTGTGCTCCTTTCAATGTGGAACAGACACCGGCGGACAAGCCAGTCGCTACGCCAACACCCATCGCGGCACCGCCACCCAGGGTCATCGCCCCAACCACGCCGAGAACGAGTCCGATCACGATTCCCAAGATTATTTTTCCCATGATTTCCTCCCTGTTGGTGAGAACGAGCTCAGCCTTCACTACTGCCGCGAACCGCGTGCCCATCTGCAAATCAAAACCAGCGCCAAAAGGTTGAGAACCGGTGCAAGCGCCGCGAACCACGGTTTGGCCGACTCTGAAACCCACTCCGCTACGAGTATCCAGGGTAATCCCAATGGCAAAAGGAACATCCCGGACAACGGGTCTCTTTCTTGTCCCAACCAGCCAAATGTACCCGTCAAGAACAGAAACAAAGCCAGCAGGTAAAAGATCGCAAATACGACGGTGGTTATTCTACAAACCAAGTCGAGTTTTCCGAAGAGCAAGCCAGTGTTGCGCGGCCGTGTTCAGCCACGCACCAAATTGATCACAATGCGCCTTCGTCGCCCAGGAACTCGATACCAGCTGTCGCGCCATCACTGTAAGCAATACAATTCCAAGGGGCACGATCCTCGCCAACGCCGACGGTTACTTGTGTTCCCGCCTCGCTAAACGCAGACGACAGCACCACGACTTGCGAATTGTTTGTCGTATTGGCGACATCACGCAGACACGCCTGCTGGGCAGGAGTCAGTTCCGATGACGCAGTCGAGCCGCCAGTATCTTCACATGCTGCAACAGTCAAAGTCACAAACAATACAGCAGTGGGCATCAATATTCTCTTCATTGTTCTTCCTCTGTGATCTCCGCCTAGTACTAAGTCAAAGAATCAGGACAAAATCAACAATTTGATTATGTGACTATCTGGGTGACTTTTGCCCCATAAAGCTTTGCAAAGTCTGCTTTCTGCGCATAGCCGCCGTCGATTGATCGCGCAGCATCGGTCACTATGGGCTCGAAGCGGTTGCTCATAGAGTTTTGGCGAATGCCTGCTGTGCGGGACTATCCGGACATTCGCCGGCCGGTCGCAAAATCGAAAGCCGCAGAGCTTGGCCCTTTAGATCTCAGCTCAAGCAGTTTGGATTTTCCTTCAGTAAGGCTAGGAACATGGCCTGCCTCAATAGGCCAAATAACATAGCTTTGATCATCGACATGCTCGAACCACTGTGCTCTGCGATCTATGAATTTGCCATGGATGGTGTTGTGAACAAAGTTTTCAAAGTCTTCGAAGCTTTCCCATGTGGACAGTGTTGCGAGAGCTACCTCAGGTCGGCCAAACAATGCCCCCGCATCGTTCTCAGGCAGATCATAGCCTGCTCCTTGCAATCTCCAAATGAATCCTTTTGAGCGGTCCGCAACGGCGTTCACGAGATCAGAGTTACCTTCAAAACCGGCGACTCGAGGATCGCCATGAGGGAAAAGCAGATAACCCATATTCATTTGCGCAATATGTCCCATGGCAACCTTAATTTATCGCCTGTCTCTCCAATAACAAAAAAACAGCGTCTCTGACGAGCGCGGTACTAATGGACTTTGGTTTGCGCGATAACCAGTGCCCGATTTGGGCTCAGAGCGGTCATCCGACAACTTCGGTCAACCATCGCTCTTCTCCAAGTGTGCCAGAGGTTCGCTCTGTGTAAATTACCTCAGCCCCACAACGCGCGTGCATATAAATGAGGACCTTCCAAACCTAGTGTTTGCACATGACAAGACTTGCCACCATCCCCGCCCCCAAGCCCCGGATTTCATCAAAGCTACGCAAGGCCATCGAAATGCGGGTTCGTGGTGGACTGACGATCGACAGGGCTTGTGCCGAGGCGGGACTATCTCCGGCCGGATACTACAAGGCGATGAAGCGGCCGGCTGTTAAGGAACACTTCGAAGCTGTCCAGCACGCCTATATCCAGGAGGCAGAAAAGCTCCGCTCATTGGCCAAAACCCGAGCTATTGAAGTGGCGCTAGATCTGATGCACAACGCGAAGTCTGAGACGATCAGAGCCCGTATGGCGGAATTCCTTGCGAGTGAAGGAAAAGGCCCTCAGGTCGCTGTCCATGTGGATGCTCGGCAGGCTCCTCAGGGCTACGAATACGTCAAACCAGGGCAGCAAGTTGTTGAAGTGGTTCCTCAGGTTGTTGAACAAAACGAACTCGACACTTAGACCACAACAGCTGCCATCGCCGCGTTTGCAACACAGTGCAGCGCGAGCGGCAGCGTTGCGCAGTGAACGGACTTTGCAGTTTCTCAAGACCGGCCCAAAGCGTTCATCCAGCCGCCGATTGGATATCGGCAATTCTGGTCCTCATTCGAACATTGAAGTCGCATCTGTTGCCAAAACTTAGCTCCCTCGAAAAGGGCGAGAATGCGCGATTCCGAGAAAAGGCCACCGCGGCGTGGCATATGCTGTCAATCAGTCAATCCGGCCCACAAAAGACTTACATCATCCGAAAACAGCATCTCCCGGAATCGGCGTAAAGCGCTTGCAACTAGCGTTGAAGGAAAGCAGGTTGACGGCAACTAGGCTAAGGAGACCTCCCGACACGCGATCAGAGATCATTGCATTGAACAACCTATTGTTGGATCCAAACAACTATCGCCTTCAAGAACAAGACGGATTCGTCTTGTGTGCAGAAAATCGGTTTCACTTGGAGCGAGTACAACTGGGGACACTTCGGCGGCTGCAAAGAGAGAATCTTCGGCCGCTACGAGACTCTATTGTCTCAAATGGGTTTCTTGAAATCGAGCGAATTGTGGTCGCCCCATACGAGCATGAAGATGAGAAATTTCTGGTCATAGAAGGAAATCGCCGCATAGCTGCTCTTAGGCAAATTCGCGACGAGTACGAAGGTGGAATTGATATTCCTGACGGCGTTGTGAATGTTTTGGACGCAGTTCCTTGCCTCGTAGCCGATGGACCGGATCAGGAGGCATACTTCCGAGAAGCCTTAATGGGCATTCGTCACGTGGGTGGAATCAAGGAATGGGGGGCTACCAAAGAGCCAAGTTGATTGCGGAACTTAAGGACGTCCACAGTCTTGAGGCTCAAGCTATTTCACAGCGACTTGGGCTCTCAGTTCAAGAGGTAAACCGTCGGTATCGAGCGTACAAAGCGCTGGAACAAATGAAAAATGATGAAATCTACTCCGAATTTGCGGGCGCGAGCCTTTACCCCATTTTTCACGAAGCAGTTTCGTTGCCAGTAGTAAGAGATTGGCTCGACTGGGACGCCGAAGCAAACACGTTTAACAACAATGAAATCCGCGAACAATTTTATCAGCTTATCACACCAAGAAATGTCGGCCAGGATGATGAAAAGGAGCCGAAAGTTCGAACCTTTTCAGAAGTACGGCAACTGCGCGACATTCTCGTGAATGACGATGCGAAATCAGAATTGTTGCAGTTGGATCGCGACTTGGTAGATGCGGTCGCCATTGCAAATCAAGACAAGATGGCGCGCCGTTGGCGAAACGAAATAGCCGAGGCAAAAGCAGCATTGTCCAAAATCCCTGGCCTCGAAATTCGAAATTTTGGTGCCGATGATCTCACTGCGATCAATGAGCTTATCGATACAGCAAATCAAGTTCTTCAAATGAACGTTGCATTGCAGGCCAACGGTTAGGTGACACATGCGTGGACCGGCCGCCGCTGCGAGTTTTATTGAGGCCTCCTTCGAAGTTGATATGGCACCTCGCCTTCTGACCGATCTCATCGTCGACGCGATTGAGAATAACGGAACCGTCGGGCTTTGTCTGCTGAAGAAGTAGCGGAAACTTGGGCGCCAAAAGTGAAGAGTCGGCTCATTTCAATGATCGAGGCTGGCAAAGAGCCTGCCAAGTTTGTGCGGGTGACGCTGAACTCATCCAATGACGACTACGTCCAAGGGTCTTGTTTTGTCGAGCCAACCGAAGATGAGTATGTAGCAGAGGCAAAGAAAAAAGGGCTGCGTTGCTGCGGTATGTTGATGAATTTGAGGCGATTAATCCCAATGACTTTGAGTGGTTATGCGGACGGACTTTAAGCCTATTTCAAGTAGAAGAAGAGTTTGTTACCCGTTCAAGCGCTGACCAAGGAATCGACTTTCTTGGGCGTGTACCAGTCGGCGAAATCCTCAAACCAGCAGTCATTGACCCTGGCCCGGAACAGCACTTCAAAGTTTGGCTAGTGGGTCAAGCCAAGCACTATCAGGCAACGCAGGTATCGACAAAAGACATCAGAGAACTTGTCGGATCGGTTGCGCTTGCGAAGTCGAAAGTTTTTGCGGGGAAAACTGATCCACTTTCGAACCTTCAGATGCGGGTTTGCGATCCTGTGGTGTAATCGGGAAGGAAATCAGCGCAGAGTGCGAACAATGGCGCGCTGCATTGGAGCAGCCTTCACCAAGATCAACTCCCGTTTAACCAACCCATTAACCGAATGTGCGGTTATAACCCTACAACGCGGTGGCAACTTTCTGACAAATTGGCTGAGTGTTTTGAACATGGCCTTCGCTTGAAGGTACTGTTGGAGATAAAACGAAATTCAAAGTCAGCGGAGCCGGAACCCTATTCCGCTTCGCGGCCAGTTGCTGCCGGTGCTCACGGTCCACTTCAAGGCATTGCTGGCATGCAATACCTTCAAAGCAAGCAGACCCTAGCACCGGCAACCAAAGGTTATATGTTGGCAATATCGGAAGTACCTATGCTGACGCTCTTCCAATGTTAGCGATAGCGCTTCCGCTTGGAGCTCTAGACCTTGCTTACCCGTGGGAATCACACCAAAAGTGCGGTGCTGGACATGAATGTGCCGTCATGCGCAATTGGAAAGAACACCAAGGATCTTGTTGGCAACGAACGGCCAGCCCCCATAGTTGTAAGCAGGTAACTTAGAATGGCCGAATCCTCGAATGACTTTGATGCCCTTTTCAAATCAAAGTTCGGATTTTCGTATACAGAAGACTCCGATGCTCTGCAGGAGTTAAGAGTTTCACCATATGACCGTTGGAAGCTCGTGTCTGAGATCCTTGATCTTCTACCTGATGCTCCCGCGTCACTGTTTATCCATGTGCCCAAGACAGGTGGAACGACGTTAGGAGAATCTGTTGCTAGAAACAATCTGAGGAACGTGGTGTCATGTGATGCTGAGGACAAAGAGTTTTTGTCCATGTTGCGTGCTTGTTGTGTGGCACCGAACGAAATGGGTATCTTGTTCCGTGCGCACCATCCCTATGGCACCATATTCAAAAATAATGATGAGTCTCGTTTTGACTTTATCTTTTCTTCGTTTCGTGACCCTCTGTCTGTGCACATCTCGAATGTGACGATGATCCTTGAGCGTTTGGACAAGTATTATCGCGGCTTGGATCAAGGACAGGGTGTCCAGAAGTTTTGCGAAATATGGGATCGGGTCATTGTCGAAGGCGAATTGAAGTTTAACAACTCCAGCGAGTGCGCGGTCGCTATTCTTGCCTCGCCGCACTACGTCAAAACGATGGCTGGCGTCTATGACAAATTCTTTGGACGATGCTCAGATGAGCAACTGCGCAATGTCACATTCTTTGACTACAGGCAATTCGACACGTTCATGGTGCAAAGATTTGGCTTTGAAACACCGCCTGAGCGCAGGAACGTGGCACAGAACCGCAAGTTGGAAATACAAGACATCCCGTCAATGGTGTCTCAGACGCTGTTGGAGAAGGACGAGCAAATCGTTGACCGAATTCAGGCATTGATCTCAGGAGAGATGCAACAACCTGACCAAACCTCCGGCTTTATTCAGTTGGTCAAGTCTGCATTTCGACGTAAACGTAATTGAACGTCCTGATCACGTAGCTGGCTCGTTCGTACGCTACAGATTACACCGCGATCGGTGGTAGTAGCGGCTAATCGCTTTCGCGCTGGCTTACTTAAACCAGCTAGAAGGCTTCATCTTCTTAACTTCGATAAGGTTGGACCTAAGAGCAGCCAACTGTTTCTCGAATTCGAAGATTTGCTTCTCAAGTTTCTTTATCTCGGCAGCTTGCCATTGCATCATAGCTTTCTCGGCTTCTTTTCTTAGCCTATCGGCGTCACCTTTTCCCGGTTTAGGTTTTTCTGACAGCGCTTTTAGGACTTGAGCCCAAAAGCGGCTGGAAATCTCGTTTTCTTTCTGCATTACATTTGCAAGACCTTGGAGGTGATTTGAAGCTGCTGTTGTATTTTCTTGTGCCTTGGTCAGCTTTCTAATCTCGGCATTTGCCTTCTTGCCTTTCTCCGAATTCATGACTCGCATGAACTCTACGATCATGGTCGTTCCCATGGTCTCCCCCCCGCGAATTGCACCCCAGCCTTTTTTATAGGCCTGAAATTCGCTTGCACCCGTCGATGGGTCTTTGCGTCACCGAGCATGAGGCGCCGCCCCCCTCGCTTTAGATCGAGAACTTGTGGCGCCCAATCTCCAGCAGAAAGGTCTGGGTTTGAACAACCGGCAACAACTAAGGCTTGCAATCCCGCACAAGACAAATAGAAAACGGGTTCGTCTCACATCACGTATGAAATCAAACAAGCATTGGCGCAGACTCTATGGCAAATGCAGTAATCCTATACACCGGGAATGTCTGTTCCACCCCGATGATAGAGTATGCGCGGGAAGCCAAAAATGTGTTTGTGCCGTTTCGTGAGCAGTTCGACTATTATCGAATTTCGGAACAATTCCCGAATGAAGACACAGTTTGCGAGGAATTCGCAGTTCTTCTACGAGACCTCTTTGAGAGGCGAAACAATCCGTTCTTTGATGACCCCGGCCTAATAGACTTCAGAGGCCAGCGCGCGCTCCCGACCAAATTTGAAAAGGCCAACATCCTTTTTAAGTGGCGATGCTGGAACCCCAGTCTCAAAGGTGTCGAGAGTATTGCCCGTGTCTTTCAGGACCACGGTGCGAAACCGATCATCATGCTGCGAAGGTCATTGATTGAGCAGGTCACCAAAATCCACCTGTCCGAAAAAGTCTATGGTGGACGCCACCAACAGTTTGCAGCAGCAGCAATGTCTGCAGAAGAATACCAAGACTATCTCGAACAGCAGAAGCGGCTGAGAGTCAGGCTTACCGAAGATGACATCGCAACTCTTAGTGCGACCGCAACAAAGTTTATCAAGCGGACCAGGTTGTTGATCGACGCACAAGCGACCTTCTTCGGCAAAAAGCCCCTGCAGGTCATCGTTGCCGAAGATATTTTCAAGCCGATGATCGACTACGATGCCTATAATCGAGTTCTGAATAGGGTTTTCCCACCGCGCTCGGTCTTCAAACGTTTGACCGGTTTGCTCTCCGGGCCTGAAACCCTTGTTGAACCCGGATCGGAATCCGCTGTCCGAAAGGGCGGATTGGAGTTGTCCCATTGTGAGAATATCGAAGACGTTTGGGCCAATGCAGAACTTGCCGAGCTGGAGGCCCAATACAAGGATATGATTTCAGGGCACACTAAACTGTCCTGAAGGTCACAAGCAGTCCGTACAGCCGATCTTTCTGACTTCTCAGCCCAAGGATCGAGCGCGCTGCGATCTACCTGAGACGACGAGTATTCTCAGTGTCCACTCAGAACCAATGTGTTCACCGGCATCAGGATCAAGCGCAATCGCAGACCAGCCGCGTGAACGACACCAATCGTGTCCACGACATGCAAGAATGCCGCGTCCCAAAAGCCAAGGTCTTCATGTTCCAGCCGCGCGTGATTATCCGTGTAGACATTTGCCAGGCAGTTGCTGCCCGGAGGAATGTCGTCTGCCATACCTTTGTACAAAGGTTCCATATACACTAGGATCGAACCTGGCACGGTATTGGTTTGAACATCGCGCAATACATCTGACGGGCGGATCTGGCCGGATGGGATGACGTCCTGAACCTCGACCACCACCATAGGGATTACCGTGAAGGGTTTTGTCATACAGCCCAATTCGCCGATCATTCCCGGCTTGATGACCTGAGCCGACAGCTGATTGAACGCAGCCTCGAACCGATCATGGCCCGAATGGGAGGGGACGAGAATACCCGCAGGACGCAGCAGCGGGCTGACATAGTCCCCGACTTGCAGACCGAATTGTTCAATCCGGCCTGTGACGCCTGCGTTGATGACGGTTTTATCCAGCTCTGTCAGCGCTGCATCCAGCTGAGCGTTCGCACTGGCCAATTGCGCCGGGATCAGGTCCTGTATCTCCTGTTCCACTGCGGCGCGCCGGGACTGCGCGGCCAGCAATTGCGCTTCGCGCTCGGCCACAAGGTTCTCTAGCCGTTCTATCTCGGCCAATCGCACTGCGCTTGAACCCTGATCACGCAGGGTCGTGTTGCGCTCCAGGTCTTCCAGCGACTGTGCAAGCGCGGCTTGAGCACCGGCAATCCCAGCATCCGCCTCGGCCAGATCTGTTTGGGCCACGTTCAACGACGCCTGAACCTGCGCAATTTGCGCGTGTGCCGATTCGACCTGAGCCCGCTGCGTGAAGTCTTCGATACGAAAGATCGGCTGACCGGCTGTCACCTGTTCATTGTTGCGCACATAGACTTCGGACACACGACCGCCCAGTTGAGGCAAAATCGTGACTGTCCGGAAATACGAGGCCGCCGCGCTGCTGGACGGATGAAAATAGAACAGAGTCGTGATCACGGTCAGCGCCAGAATGGCGCAGGTGGTCAAGCCCCAACGCAACTCGTACCACATGGTAAACAGCGTGATTTCATGTCCGATCCGTTTGCCCTGTACAAAGCGGCGAAACAGGTAATCAGGCAAGACGGTCACAAGCGCACACATCAGAGTTTCAAGCATCGCCTATTGCTCCTGCGCTGCAGCTGCGGAAGGTGTGGGATCAACCGGAGGCTCTTCAATGACAGGGTCCGATTTGCGTTGCGGCCCAAGCGAACGAATGGCGTCAGCGATGCCGCGCAAGGGGGCTGCAAAATCAGGAAATTGGAAGCCCGCAACCAGAATGGCCGCCACCCAGAACAGGCCGTTATGGGTAAAAAGAGCCAACAAGGCCAGTATACCCACCAACTGGAACTGCGGGTGGTTGGACTTATGCGCCAGTTTCTCGGGGATCGCGTGCAAGGTAAAATAGGCGACGCCGATCAGAACAATAACAATGACAGTAAAGACCAGCATGAAGGTGAACAGGAAATCACTTCCATCCGCCTGAGTGACATAGGAGGGAATATGTCCCGTCGCCATGGGATGTAAATCCGCTGTGCTCACCCTGCTCTCCTGTCTGTTGTTTGGTCTTTCTTGACGAGGTTGCAGTGCGATTTCAAGGTTGATCTGCCCGTACAAATGGATTTGATCAGTGTCAGACTTCGTCGCAACGTCCTGAAAACGCAGGCATAGGCAGAATGATTGACTTTCTTGTTATTGGCGGTGGTATCGCGGGGCTGAGCGCAGGTGCGCGGTTATCTGCTTTGGGTCGCGTCACCGTGCTCGAGGCCGAAGACGCGCTGGGCTATCACGCGTCGGGCCGGTCGGCGGCATTGTTCGAAGAAAACTATGGCCCGCCTTCAGTGGTGGCTTTGAACCGGGCGGGTGCCGCGTTTTTTCATGACAAGACATCCAACTATCTGACACCCCGAGGACTGATGTTGCTGGGGAAAAAGGATGAAGCAGAGGCTTTCGCCCAAGACGCCGATGAACTTGGCATGACGCCGATCAATGTGCAGGACGCCATTGCACGTGTCCCGATCCTGAACCCTGAAACCGTTGGTTTTGCTGGGGAAAGCTCTAGCGCTTTTGACATAGACACGGATCGGCTGTTGCAGGATTTCGCCAAGATCGTGCGTGTCAATGGCGGTGACGTCCTCACGAAATCCCGTGTCTCTGCGATCCGAAAAGATCGGTATTGGATTGTCGAGGCAGGTCGCGCCTTTGAATCCCGCACCCTTGTGAATGCCGCCGGTGCCTGGGCAGATCAGATCGCCGCACTTGCCGGGATCAAGCCGATTGGCATCGTGCCAAAACGCCGCTCTATGGGTCGCATTCCTGCACCCGGAGGGCATGATGTTCGTTGCTGGCCGATGATGTTGGGCGTGAATGAGGCTTGGTATGCCAAGCCAGACGCGGGAAAGCTGCTGGTGTCGCCATCAGAGGCTGATCCGGTCGCTCCGCATGATGCTTTTGCTGACGATATGGTGCTGGCCGAGGGTATTGCGCGGTATGAAGAGATGGTGACAGAACCCGTCATGCGGCTTGAGGCCAATTGGGCAGGACTGCGCAGCTTTGCCCCTGATGGGACGCTCGTGCTGGGGCCGGACCCATTTGATCCCAGCTTTGTCTGGTCTGCTGGCCAGGGTGGCTATGGCTTTCAAACCGCACCAGCCGCTTCGCTACTGATTGCTGATCTGATTGCCGGAAAGCCGTCGGAGCTGGACGACAAGACCGTCGCCGCACTGCGCCCCGAACGGCTGCACCGATGACAGAGCGCGCCACCCCGCCAAGCACGCCAATGTCTGGCCAAAGGACAAACAACCGCCTCGTCGCGCCTGCAGCGGCTCGCAATGCGGATGCTCTGTGTAACGTGCTAAAGCGCCTCGCACCGCAATCCGGGAAAGCTCTGGAATTGGCAAGCGGTACAGGGCAGCATGTTGCTGCCTTTGCGCAGCACCTGCCGGGCTTGAACTGGCAACCCACAGAAATCGATCCAAACCGGCGTGCCAGTATCGATGCCTATTCACACGGCCTGAGCAACGTCGCGACGGCACGCCACCTCGACGCAACAGTCTCGGGCTGGGCGTTTGACTTTAGTGAAAAGGACCTGATTGTTCTGATCAACCTCCTGCACCTGATATCCTGGTCCAAAACAGAGATTTTGATCGCAGAAACCGCTGCGGCGCTCGCGCCTGGTGGGCAATTTGTTCTTTACGGCCCGTTCATGCGAAACGGGCAGCTAACCAGCGCGGGGGACCAACGCTTCCACACGGCGTTGATCCAACAAGACCCAGAAATCGGCTACAAGAACGATGCTGATATCCTCGGTTTGCTGAAAGAAAGCGGGCTCAATCTGTCGGAGATAGTGGACATGCCCGCCAACAACCTGGCTTTTGTCACACAAAAACCGTCAGGCGAGCCCCGGCCCTGAAAAAGCCTGCAGTGGCAGGCTTGCCTCCGGCGGAGGTATTTTTAAACAGAAGAAGTAACGGATCATTAATCTTGATCAGCGACAGTCGCCAGGCGGTACAGGCGGAGGCGCCGATGACCGCAACAGGAGAAGGCCCCCTGTCCAAAAGCAGGGGGCTGGATCTTTTCAAGTCCCCTGCTTCTTCTGTTCAAAAATACCTCCGCCGGAGGCATGTGCCGCGCAAGCGGTGCATTTTGCATCACCGGCCACCCGTCACGACTCAACCATCTTTGCGGATGGTCTCGTTCTTAGGGTCATAGGGGCTGTCGCACGTCACCACAGCGTCCCACAAATTGTCCTGCATCTTGACCTTCAGCTTGGTGCCTTCGACCGCCAACTCGGGTCTTACATAGCCCATGCCGATAGATTTCTCGAAGGCTACCGAATAACCGCCCGAGGTCAAACGCCCCACACGTTCGCCTTCCGGCGTATAAAGTGCCTCGCGTCCCCACGGGTCCGCATCATCCGGCCCGTCAATCAGCAAAGTGCAGCATTTCACGCGCACACCGGTCTCTTCCAGCTTGGCCTTGCCGTGAAAGTCCTTGGACAGGTCGACAAAACGCGGCAGGTCAGCCTCGAGCGGAGTCGCATCGCGACCGAGTTCAGTGCCAAAGGCGCGATAGGATTTCTCCTGGCGCAGCCAGTTTTGCGCGCGAGCCCCGACCAGCTTCATGCCGTGTTTCTCTCCGGCCTGTTCCAGCAGATCGAACAGATAGTTCTGCATCTCGATCGGGTGATGCAGTTCCCAGCCAAGTTCACCAGTATAGGCCACACGGATCGCGTTGACCGGGCACATGCCCAGCTCAATCTGACGAGCCGACAACCAAGGAAAGCGCTTGTTGGACAGTGCGGTTTCGGGATCGGCGTCCTTGATGACCTCTTTCAGAACGTCGCGCGATTTGGGTCCGGCGATGGCAAAAACGCCCCATTGGGTGGTCACGTCCTGGATTTCGATATAGCCGAACTCCTCCATCTTGTCCTCGGCGGCCTTGCGCAGATAGTCAGCGTCATACTCTGTCCAGGCTCCGGCGGAGACGAGGTAATAGCTGTTCTCGCCAGTGCGGACGATGGTGTACTCAGTGCGGGTAGTGCCGTGCGAGGTCAGCGCATAGGTCAAGTTGATGCGCCCGACCTTGGGCAGTTTGTTGCAGGTGAACCAATCCAGAAACTGGGTGGCACCGGGGCCTTTGACGACATGTTTGGTGAAGGCTGAGGCGTCGATCAGGCCGACGCCATTGCGGATCGCCTTGGCTTCTTCGACGGCATATTCCCACCAACCGCCACGACGGAACGACCGGCTTTCCTTGTCGAAATTGTCCGGCGCGTCCAGCGGGCAAAAATAATTCGGGCGTTCCCAGCCATTGACCCAGCCGAACTGCGCGCCGCGGGCCTTCTGGCGATCATAGGCCGGAACGGTCCGCAGCGGGCGGCAGGCTTCGCGTTCTTCGTCAGGGTGATGCAGAATATAGACATGCTCATAGCATTCTTCATTCTTGCGCGCCGCAAATTCCGTGGTCATCCAGTTCGAGGAATAGCGTTTGGGGTCCAATGAGGCCATGTCGATCTCGGCCTCGCCTTCGACCATCATTTGCGCCAGGTAATAGCCGGTGCCACCTGCGGCGGTGATGCCAAAGGAAAAGCCTTCGGCCAGCCACATATTGCGCAGGCCCGGAGCCGGTCCAACCAGTGGGTTGCCGTCCGGCGTATAGCAGATCGGGCCGTTGAAATCATCTTTCAGGCCCGAATCCGCACAGGATGGCACGCGTTCGGCCATCGCCATGTATTGATCGGCAATTCGGTCGATATCCAGCGGGAACAGGTCGGCGCGGAAACTGTCCGGCACGCCATACTCAAAGCGCGCAGGCGCACCGTGTTCGTAGATGCCCAGAATCCAGCCGCCGCGCTCTTCACGCGCATAGGATTCGTTGTCGGCATCGCGCACAACCGGGTGTTCTGGGTTACCGGCTTCGCGCCATTTGACCAATTCGGGGTCTTTGTCCATGACGATGAAAGTGTGCTCGACCGGGATCGCAGGCATCTTGATGCCCAGCATCTTGGCGGTGCGCTGCGCGTGGTTGCCCGATGCGGTCACCACATGCTCGGCTGTGATCACCACTTGCTCGTCTGACGGAACAAGGTTGCCGCCCTGCTCGACCATTTTGGTACAGGTCACCTCCCAATGGGTACCGGTCCAATGGAACGCGTCGGCCTGCATCTTGCGGACGATGTCAACGCCGCGCTGGCGCGCGCCTTTGGCCATCGCCTGGGTGACATCGGCAGGGTTAATATAGCCGTCTTCAGTGTGGTAGATCGCGCCTTTCAGATCGCCGGTTTCGATCAGTGGCCAACGTTCCTTGATCTGCTCAGGCGTCAGCCATTCATATTTGACGTCACAAGTCTCGGCTGTGGACGCGTAGAGCATGTATTCGTCCATGCGGTCCTGCGTCTGCGCCATGCGCAGGTTCCCAACCACGGCAAAGCCCGCATTCAGGCCGGTTTCTTCCTCGAGCGTCTTGTAGAAGTCGACCGAGTATTTGTGGATATGCGTCGTCGCGTAAGACATGTTGAAAAGCGGCAGCAGGCCCGCCGCGTGCCAGGTGGACCCCGATGTCAGCTCATCCCGCTCGATCAGCATCACGTCATCCCAGCCTGCCTTGGCCAGGTGATAGGCAATTGATGTCCCAATGGCGCCACCGCCAACAACCAATGCTTTGACTTGGGTTTTCATAACCGGCGTCTCCCTAGAATTCAGCTGACACCATATGGCGCATTTGCGGGTCAAAACGCGACAGTCATCCGACCCCTGATCAATAAAAAACGACCCGCTTTAAGGGCGGGCCGCAAAATTTGAACATCGATATTGTTTTAGTTGCCGACAGCACAGCGCTTGTTCGCGCCCCACATCGAGCAAGACTTGGTATCCAAACTTCCTTTACGCACCTTGACCTCGGCAGACTGAGAACGGCTTCCTGATCCGTTGAAGATTGAAGTCAATCCGCTGAGCAATCCGCCGCCCGAAGACGCCTGCGTGGGAACGGGCTGCTGAGTTGGGTCGGCCTGTTCAGCACTGCCACCGGTCACCTTGGCGAAAAGACGGCCGAACATGCCTTGTTCCTGATTGGTGCTTGCTTGATCGGGCTGATCGTACATCAGGTCGTTCAAGCCTTTACGATACCCCAATTGCATCAACTCTTGCGGTGAAGAGATTTTGTTCGCAGTCAGGTCGAACGTATCACCCGGCAACCCGTAGCTACCGGCAAGTGTGTTCGCCACCAGCGACAGGTTGTCCAGATTGTTTATCCGCATCTGGGCCAGTTCACCGCGCAGTTTGAGGAATTCGGTGCGCAGTTTGGCCATATCGACTGCAAGTTCGGGCTCGACTGCCTTATCGATCACCCGATCATTGCTGACCCCCGGCACAGGCAGGCTGAGTAACGCATTCAGTCCGTCATAGTCGACCTGTTGAAGGAACGAGTAAACCTCGTCGCGGGGCGCATCCGACATGACCTTCAGGCGAATTTCCTGCCCCAGACCCAGCGTACCAACATAAGTTTTGAAACTGACCTGTTTTCCGGTTTCAGCTATTTTCTTCTTCATCAAAGCCCAATTTGTGCGGGTTCCCTTCGACACATCGTAAAAGTCGCCCGCGACCTCTTCGAAAAAGGCGACGCCCCCGATGACACCGAGCGCGGCGTAATCGGTGCCCTTGAAGTTCATTCCGGCCAGCGATGCTTCTATGTTGCCGACAATGGTATTCTGGTTTGGGCTGCTGACCAAGCGCGCTTGTAACCAGATGGTTTTTTCGCCGTTCTCATAAAGCCACCCGATGCGATCCAGCTTGTCGGCGCGGACCTTGGCCTCTTGCACTGCAACTTCGATCGCCAGGGGCCGGGCTGCTGCACTTGCCTTGGCTTGTTCGGCGCCAAGGCGGGCATCCACGGTATAGTCGTGATCGGTTATCGCGCGGCGCACCCATTCTTCGCTGCTTGGGGGCAAATAGGGCTTGGCACCTTGCCGCCAGCGCTTCTGCCGGTCTTGTTCGACCTCTTCAGCAAGCCGTTCCTCTTGGTAGAGGTTAAAACGGCTGGCAACCGTGTCGAAATACCCTTCAAGCGTCAGGGTTTCTTCGTGCTTTTTGTCCTGCTGGTAATAATCCAGCCCAACCACAACTGCCAACGCGACTATTGCGAATCCTAAGAACCGCAGGAAATCCATTTGAGACCTCAAAACACTTTCTGCTCCGAGGTCTCGGATCTCATAACATTGAGGCAAGGTTATGGCCCGAAATGGCCCACGAAAGGGTCAATCCAGGATCTTGCCGGGGTTCATGATGTTGTCAGGGTCAAGCGCTGCCTTTATCGCCGACATATAGCCGGTCGCGGCCCCTAACTCTTTGATCAGATAGGGACGTTTCCCTTGTCCGATGCCATGCTCACCGGTGCAGGTGCCGTCCATTGAAATCGCAAGCTCGTTCAGCCAATTCACAAACTCCTCGGCGTTGGCCACCTCCTCGGGGCTGTCCATATCGAGCAGGACCAGCGTGTGGAAGTTCCCATCGCCGACATGACCAACAATCGGGGCCAAAAGGTCCAGTTCTTCGGCTTTTTTCTGTGTCAGACCAACGCATTCGGCCAAACGCGAAATCGGTACGCAGACATCCGTGGAAATCCCGCGGGCACCCGGGCGCAATTGCAGGCTGGCCCAGTACATATCGTGCCGCGCCTGCCAAAGCTTGGTGCGCTCTTCGCTGGTGGAGGTTGCGGCAAAGTCCCTGCCCTCGAACTCTTCGGCAATTCCTCCAAAGGTTTCCGCCTGCTCTTTTGCACCGTTCTCTGACCCGTGAAATTCAAGCAGCAAGAGCGGCGTTTCCGGCAGTTTCAGGCCAGAATAAGCGTTGGCTGCTTTGACGGACATTTCATCCAGCAGTTCAATTCGCGCCACGGGGATACCGTATTGGATCGTCATCATAACGGCCTGACAGGCCGCATCCACCGTTGGAAACGAACAGCGAGCCGATGTGATGGCCTCGGGGATCCCCTGCAAACGCAATGTGATTTCAGTGATAATGCCCAGCGTACCCTCGGCGCCGATCAGCAAGCGGGTTAGATCATACCCGGCCGAAGACTTTTTCGCCCGATGGCCAGTGCGAATGATCTGCCCGTCCGGCATTACCGCCTCAAGGCTGAGGATATTGTCTTTCATCGTCCCATAGCGCACCGCGTTTGTGCCCGACGCCCGCGTCGCCGCCATGCCGCCCAATGAGGCATTGGCCCCCGGATCGATTGGAAAAAACAAACCCTGATCGCGCAGATAGGTGTTCAAGTCTTCGCGGGTGACGCCGGGTTGCACAACACAATCCAGATCGCTGGCATGCACCGCCAGAACCTTATTCATCTGCATCAAGTCAACCGAAATACCCCCGGCGGGCGCGTTCACATGCCCTTCGAGCGAGGTTCCCGTGCCAAACGGGATCACCGGAACTTTGTGCGCCGCGCAGGTCTTGACGATCTCGGCAACCTCTTCGGTCGAGTGTGGAAAGACCACGGCATCGGGGTTTTGATTGTCGATCCAAGTGGTCGTATGCCCATGCTGTTCGCGGATGGCCGCGCCTGTTTGCAGACGATCACCGAAACGTTGTTTAAGAACCCCAATCGCGGTTTCGATCCCCTGTTCGTTGCGGGGCAAGGCCATTGCCTGAACCATTCTGTTCCTCCCTTGGCCCAAAGACAAAGCGGGCCTTTCAGCACTATGACTAAAAGGCCCGCCGATGGCGCGCAATGATTTTGAGGATCAGAGCTTATTCGCCCAGCGCGATCCCTTCTCGACGCGGATCAGCTCCACCACTCAGGCCCTCACCGATCTCGATAGCATGCAGGCCCGAGGTTAGGTCGCGGGCGTTTACCTCGTACCCAAGCTCTGCCAGCGCGTCGGAATACCCTTCGGCGGCGGTGCCAGCTTCGACATCATAGGTGCCGAAACGGTTTACCAGATGGGGCAACATCACGGCCTGCTGGACATCCATATCCCAATCGGCCCAGGCGATGATCGATTTGGCCACATATCCGATGATCCGACTGCCACCGGGCGACCCGATAGCCAGAACCGGCGCACCGTCTTCAAGAACGATCGTGGGGCTCATGGATGAACGCGGGCGTTTGCCCGGTTCAAGCCGATTTGCGATGGGCACGCCATCGGAATGAGTGCGGAACGAGAAATCGGTCAGCTCGTTGTTCAGAAGGAACCCGTTGGTCATCAGGCGCGACCCAAAACCGTTCTCGATGGTGGTCGTCATCGACAAGACGTTGCCATAGGCATCGACGATCGAGATATGAGAGGTCGACGGCAATTCGATCGAGACATCATCAGCCCAGTTGAGCGCATGGTCAAATTCAGGATTGCCGGGCGCAACCTCTTCCAGCGCTGTGGTTCCAGACATCAGCCCCGCGCGTTCAGCCAGATAGGCCGGATCGACCAAACCCTGCGTCGGGACGGGCACAAAATCACTATCCGCCATGTATCGGCCCCGATCAGCAAAAGCCAGGCGCGAGGCCTCACCGATCAGACGCCAGGCCTCGGCGCTTTCGGGACCCATTGCACCCAGATCATAACTGTCCAGCATACCCAGAATCTGCCCCACCGTCAGCGCACCGGACGATGGTGGCCCCATGCCGCAGACCTCGTAAGACCGGTAGTTGGCACAGACCGGTTCGCGCTCGATCACCTGATACAGCGCAAGGTCAATGCCAGACAAAACGCCGGGGTTGCCGGGGGCATTGCGCACTGTGTTCACGATCCCGGTGGCAACGTCACCACCATAGAACCCGGCAGCCCCCTGAGACGCCAGCGCCTTTAGCGTATCTGCATAAGCCTGATTGGTCAGCCGCTGCCCCTGTGCCAAAGGCTCACCACCGGGCAGGAAATAGTCAGCAGTGGCAGGAAAACGTGCCAGTCGTTCCGCATCCGCTTCTACCAGCGATGCCAATCGCGGCGACACAAGAAACCCGTCTTCGGCCAGAGCAATGCCATTGTCAAACAACGACGGCCACGGGCTGCGGCCCCAACGACGATGTGCTTCTGCCATCAAGGCAGGGGTGCCGGGGGTTCCCACCGACAACCCACCAACTACCGCATCAAAGAATTTCAACGGCTCACCATTTTCGTCCTGAAACAACGTGGGCCGCGCCGCGAGCGGAGCGGTTTCCCGCCCGTCTAACGTGGTCAGTGATCCGCTGGTCGCATCATACCAAACCAAAAAGGCACCGCCGCCCAAACCGGAAGATTGAGGCTCAACCAGGCCCAGAACAACTTGCACCGCAACCATCGCATCTGCTGCTGTTCCACCCGCCCGCAGCACCCGTGCGCCAGCCTCAACGGCCAATGGGTTCGCCGCTGCAACCATCCAATTCTCGGATTCGACCGGCACACCGGCCAGCTTAGCTTCCAGCGCCGCAATGACCTGCTCGGTCAGGGCCTGAGCTTCACCTTCGGTTGCCGCCTCGGGCGCAACGGCGTCAGCGGTTTCCTGCGCCCATAGCGGGCCGGCAATAAAAGTCGCCGATAACAGCAACCCCGATATCAAACTCACACGCATGTGGATCTCCCTTTTGGTCAAAATCAATAGCGTTCGCTCGCGCCGGATAGACCGCGCAACACGATGTTCAAATCAAGACAGCAGGCCCGGCCCAAAAAGGGGCAAAAATCACAGCATCGACGGAACAACTTGATCCGGTGGCCGGTGACCATCCTCGAAGGTCTTGATATTAATAATAACTTTCTCACCCATCTCGATCCGACCCTCAAGCGTCGCCGAGCCCATATGGGGTAGAAGAACGACATTGGGCAATTGCCGCAAACGGGGATTGGCGTCGGTGCCATGTTCGTAGACATCCAGCCCCGCGCCCGCGATTTCACCGGCACGCAGCATTCGGGTCAATGCGTTTTCGTCGATAACCTCGCCGCGCGACGTATTCACGACCACCGCTGTGGGTTTCATAAGCTTTAGCCGCCGTGCATTCATCAGATGGAAGGTCGAAGGCGTCGACGGGCAATTGATCGAGATCACGTCCATCCGCGCAACCATCTGGTCAAGGCTATCCCAATAGGTCGCCTCCAACTCTTGCTCGATCTCGGGGCGCAGCTTGCGCCGGTTGTGATAATGCACCTGCATACCAAAGGCGCGCGCGCGCCGCGCAACCGCTTGCCCGATCCGGCCCATGCCCAAAATGCCAAGCCTCCGCCCGCCGACCCGACCGCCAAGCAAAGCGGTCGGAGCCCAACCGGCCCAATCGCCTTTTTGCATGACGCTCAGCCCCTCGGGGATCCGGCGCGTTACCGCAAGGATCAACCCCATGGTCATGTCAGCGGTGTCATCGGTCAACACACCCGGTGTATTCGAAACCAGAATCCCGCGCTGGCGTGCCGTGGCCACATCAATATTGTCGACGCCAGCCCCATAGTTTGCAATCAGACGCAACTGCTCGCCCGCCTGCCCCAGAACACCTCCGTCAATGGTGTCCGTGATCGTTGGCACCAAGACATCAGCCGTCTTGACTGCAGCGACCAATTCATCCCGGCTCATGGGGTTGTCGGTGTCGCGCAACGTGACATCGAACAGCTCGCTCAACCGGGTTTCAACAGCCTCGGGCAATCGTCGCGTAACAACAACACTCAGACGTTCTCTTGGCACCTTGGCCCTCCTATTGTTTTGCAAACGGTCACGCGCCATGGCATCGTGGCGCAGGATCAGGCGGGGCACAAGAACCCTAGGGCACAGACCCACCCTTTTTTGAGAGCGCAGAAGACAAACATAAGAGCAGGCAGTGAGTGCTATTTTTTCGCTAGATCGTCGTGTGTTGGCGTTTGCTTTGGTTTTCCTCGCATTTATGGGACCGGTGGCGGCCCTAGCGCAGGATGCGCGTGGCTCGGTCACGAATCTCCCGCTGCCACGTTTTGTGTCGATGAAAGCCGCCGAGGGCAATGTGCGGCGCGGCCCTTCACTGACCCATCGCATCGATTGGGTCTTCAAGCGCCGCGGGATGCCTTTGCAGATCACGGCCGAATACGGAAACTGGAGGAAAGTTCAGGATCGCGACGGCGCTGGCGGTTGGGTCCACTATGCGCTTTTATCAGGAGTCCGCACGGTGTTGATCGAGTCCGATCTGCTGCCGGTTTATGCCTCTGCGGATCCGCAATCTCAGGTCAACGCGCAATTCGAGTCGGGTGTTGTCGCAAGATTGGGTAGCTGCACGCTCGACTGGTGTCAGATCTCGGCTGGCGGATATCGCGGGTGGACGATGAAAGAGAATCTCTGGGGTGTTGGTCCAGAGGAAATAAGAGAGTGACGGCAAAAACCATGTCAATTCCGCAGGGTTATTCGTTGTCAAACAGCACGGCCCAGCGCGCATAGAAATTTTTCCGAGACTCGTTGAAATTTTGCGCCAACCCTCTTGAACCCGGTCAGCAACAGTCGTAGATAGCCGCTCACCGTTGGGGTGTAGCCAAGTGGTAAGGCAGCGGTTTTTGGTACCGTGTATCGTAGGTTCGAATCCTACCACCCCAGCCATCCACTCCCAAATTTTCAGCTGACAAGAGAGTGCGCCGATATTGTCGCGTGATTTCCGCGGCTTGGCATCATCAATTTCTGACAGAGACTCGAGATGCAGAGCAGCAAGGGCCGATTTGTGCCCATAGTCTCTGTTTGCCATTTCGGCGGTACGAGTTTGGAAGATTTCGGGCAGGTGTCGCTCAGAGCTTCGCGAACCGTTCACGTTGCTCGGACCACGAAGCCCGCACGCCCGATTTGATGAGGTAATCGGACGTCAGGTCTGCTGGCTGTTCACCCGATGCGATGGCATCCAGAATGTCGGGCGCAAGCATTGCCAGATCAACCACATCCTGAACTCGGCGTTTGGACGTCCCTTCCGCCTCAGCGATCTCCGCAAAGGTTTTTCCGCTCAGGATCATAGCCATCCATCGCTGCGCTTTGACGATGTTCTGGACCAGAGTGCAATCTACCTCCGAGGGCGCGTCTCCCAAATGCAGCTTCAACTCAACGCCGCGCCGGCGCATCCGGAAGGGTGCTTCAAAACGCAATGATGTTGAGTCGATCCGATCACTTTCACATTCAACTAGCTCGGCGATTTCTTGATTGTTCAAAGTAACAGCGAGCTGGCCCGGTTTAAGGTCGACGCGCGCAACAAGAGCAAGGCCCTGTTTCGCACTTTGGACGGCAGTCAGTTTCGTGGAGAAGCCAGGGATCTCTGCGGCCGTTACGTCCGGCATGAGGGCTGCAACAAAATCAGGACGGCTCAGGTCCTTTCTGATGAGATCTGTGATTAGCGTCTCAAGTTCGTCCGCAGGCAGGCGCCAGGCATCCGGATGCTTCTGGCTGCGGTCCTTCACTAACCGGTGGGAGATGTAGTACCGCAATCGCTTTCCATTCTTCCTGCTGTGACTGGGTGTCAGTCGGTCGCCGGTTTCATCGAAGAGCTTTCCCACTAGCAATGATCGCTGGATTTTGCGTTTGGTGCCTCGGGATTTTGCGGCCCCATCTTGCAGCATCTGCTGAACCTCATCCCAGACCTCTGGCGCAATGATCGCAGGATGCCGTCCGTCGTACACCTGGCCCTTGTGACGGATCCGTCCGGCATAAATCGGGTTGCTCAAAATGTGATGGATGTGCCCGCGATCAAAACGGAGACCGCCAGACACCCGCCCTTCCCCACGAACACGCCGTCGCGATCTGAGATCCATCGCGTCTGCACGCTCTTTCACAAGTCGGATGAGGCCATGCTCGAGATAGAGATCATACAACGCTTTAACAGTCTTCGATTCCTCCGGGTCGATTTTCAGAGTTCGGCCACTTGCCTGATAGCCGAGCGGGACGTTGCCACCCATCCAAAGGCCCCTGCGTTTTGAGACCGCGATCTTGTCTCGAATGCGCTCCGCTGCGACCTCGCGTTCGAATTGGGCAAAGCTGAGCAGTACATTGAGCGTGAGCCGCCCCATGCTAGTGGCCGTATTAAAGCTTTGCGTCACGGATACAAACGATGCTTTAGCCTGATCCAACCGTTCCACCAGCTTGGCAAAGTCTGCCAGCGAGCGGGTCAACCGGTCGATCTTGTAGACCACGATCTGATCGACGTGTTTGTCATCTACAGCTTGCATCAACCGCTGCAAAGCAGGCCTATCGAGGTGTCCGCCGGAGATGCCGCCGTCGTCATACCGGTCGGGCAGCAATTCCCAGCCTTCATGCTTCTGGCTAGCGATGTAGGCTTCACAAGCCTCTCGCTGTGCGTCCAGAGAATTGAAGTCCTGTTCCAGCCCCTCTTCCGAGCTCTTGCGGGTATAGATGGCACAGCGGATTCGGCGCATCACTGGACCCCGAAGAAGCGCGGACCGGACCAGTGTGCGCCCGTGATATGTTTTGCGATGGCTGACAGCGACCGCCAGGATTTGCCATCCATGACGTACCCTCCCTCAACGACCTCGACTTGGTAAGTCCGTCCGTTCCATTCCCGGACAAGGTGAGAACCGGGCTTGGCAGTCGTGGGCAACGCTTTCCCGGCGGCAATCTGTTTCAGACGGCGGGTGGTCTTGACGGACACACCGCCCAGCGCCCTGTTCTGCGTCTCCCAGATCAGCACCTGCTTCATGAACAGTGGCGAAAGATACTTTGGGGGCGAGCGCCCGAAAGTCTCGCGCCAGCGGTCGAGGCACGAGGCGCGATCAAAGGCTTCAATCTCCGATATCAGGATCGACACCTTCTCGTTTTGCTCGGCTTTCATTGGGCGCCCTGGAATTCGACAATTCGGTAAACCGATCCCTTGTCGGTCTCTGCCCTGTCAACCACGCACCCTGCTTTGCGTTGCGCGGATATCGCTGCCCGAGCCGTATGCGGTTGCCAGCCGAAGGTCTTTTGAAGCTGCGCGATTGTGACGCCGGACTTCCGCGTGAGCATTCTGTGAAGCTGCTTATGACGGGTCAGCTTTTTACCAAACTTTGTGGTTCTGGCCGAACTTTGCGCTACCGCATTTGGTGTAGTCATCGTGTTTCTCCACTCTGCGGGCAAAGGCCCATCCCTCGCCCCGTACTGAGTGGAGCCCGGTGATCCCGGGCGATTGCGACATGGACAGTACCGCTCTGAACGGCTGTGTGGTCAAGTCCAATTGTGGAGAAGGCCCGCGATTCATTGGATCGCCGAGCGGTGTCTCATGTGTCTGCTTTCCGTTCACAAGCGGTCATCTGACAGAAAGACTCAGATGACTGCAGCGAGCCCAATGTTGCCGTTAATTAGAATTGTGCGCGAAACTCCGCAGCGAAAGACTGTTAAGAGCCCGAAGTGGACATGCGCTGGTTAGTAAGCTGTGTGGTATTGCTCGTCTATGAAACGTCGCATAATCGCAGTTCTTGCCGCCGATATAGGCAACCCTTTTGTTATTGTTGGGTCGGGGTCGACCGGCTCGCGGCGAGTGTTGGGCAGCCTTATCATGGTTTTTTAGCGGTAATGACGTTGGGACAGGTCTGGCGATCAACCCACTGCTTCAATGTCTGCACCAGTTTCGCCGGCCAGCAATCGACCAAGGTGAAACAAGATCAAGGGGTCGTCTTCGCACTCGACCAAAAGCGCCGCAAAGGATTGGCGCGCTTTGGGGTCACTCGCCTCTAGCAGCTCATACGCCGCCTTGTAATCTCTCACTTGATCGCTGTCGACAAGCGCCTCTGACAAGGGTTCATAGCAGGTCACCGCTTGCGTTTTGCCTTTCAGCAAGAGTCTTCCAATTGGGCGGCCAGAGAAGTTGTCGATCCCCTTGGCAACACTTTCCGAAGTGCAGATGCGCGTCCCTATCGTCTTGTTAGCCTGTTCCAGCCTTGCCGCAGTGTTCACAGCATCGCCATACGCTGTATAGTCGAAATAGCTCTTGCCGCCGAAATTGCCAATGATCGCACCGCCGCTGTTCACACCTATGCGCGTGTCTCCCAACGCGATGCCGCGATCCAGTAGTTTCTTCTGAAAACCTTGGGCAAATTCGTCGAGCGCCAAGGCGCAGGCCACCGCGTGCGCGGCATGTTCCGGATCGTCAACTGGCGCACCGAATATTACTTGGATGGCGTCGCCTATGATTTTCATGACTGTTCCGCCGTGCGAAAAGATTGTTCGGGTCATGCCATCTAGGTATTCGTTGAGAATTTCGACGATCAGGTCGGAATCCGAGCTTTCTACCAGCTGAGTGAAATCGGCCAGATCAGTAAATAGAAAGGTTGCTACGCGGCGCTCGCCCTTGGCCTCTATTGCCTCTGGATCACGCGACAACGTCTCAACCACCGTAGGAGAGAAATACCGTGACAGCGTCAATCTCGCTTGCTCGGCATTATCACGGGCCGTGCGCAATTGGCGGAGCAACTCAAGGTGTTCCAGCGTCTTGGCAATGGTCCGGTCGAGATCTTCGAACTCAATCGGTTTGGTCACGAAATCGAAAGCCCCGCGGTTCATAGCCGCGCGGATATTGTTCATGTCGCCGTAGGCCGAAACCATAACAGTTTGCAGATCAGTTTCCATCTCGCTCAACCGCTCAAGCAAAGTGAGACCATCCATCCTGGGCATGTTTATGTCGGAAAGGACGATATCTATTTTAGGGTTCTCTTCGAGAACTTCGAGGGCGTGTTTGCCGTCATGAGCAAACAATAGATCGAGTTCCCCTTTGCGTACGCGACGCCGAAACTTTTGCGAAATCAACGCTTCAAGGTCGGGCTCGTCATCGACAACTAGAATGCGTGGCGGCGTCACGTCGCATCTCCGACAAATCGTGAGAGCCGCTCTTTCAGTTCAACAAAATCGACGGGCTTGGTCAGGAACTGTTCCGCTCCCAGTTCCCGGACTTTCGCCTCGGTCGCTGCATCACCATAGGCGGTGATCATCATAACCGGTAATTCAGGCCAGCGAGCGCGCAGTTCCTGCAAAAGCTCGATTCCTGACATGCCGGGCATGTTGATGTCCGAAAGCACCAACATCACTTCTTCTTTCGAATGACTTATTGCGTCCAAGGCGGACTCGCCAGACCCGGCAAACCCAAAACTGTAGACTCCTTTTCGTATCTCCCGCCGAAAATTTTGTCGAATCAGGTCCTGTGCGTCGGGTTCGTCATCTACCATCAGAATTTGTCCTGTCATGCTAGGTCCCCCTGAGAATGGACCGGGACCGAAACGACAAAAATCGTGTGATCCCCTGGCTTACTGTCCACAGTCAAAGTTCCACCATGCTGCTTGACGATGGTATCATAGCTCAACGAAAGGCCGAGCCCTGTGCCTTCACCCGCGGGTTTTGTGGTGTAAAACGGTAGAAAAATTTTCTCCCTCATTTCTTCTGGAATGCCCGTACCATTATCGCGAATAGTGACGTTGACGCGGTCACCATTGGCTCGCGTCGATAGCCAGATCGTCGGTGAAAAGTCACCTTCTTCCGCGTCTTTACGTTTGTTGGCCGCATACATGCCGTTGCTGATGAGATTAAGAAAAACACGCATCAAATCCTGCGGATAGCAATCGATTTGGCCAACGTCGGGATCAATGTCGGCTCGTATTTCGACATTGAAACTGGAATCCTCCGCCCGAGCACCGTGATAGGCAAGGTTCAGCGCTTCTTCTGCGATCGGGTTTAGTGCAACACGTTGCAACTCGCTCGGCCCCTCACGGGAATGCAGAAGCATGTTTTTAACGATGCTGTCAGCACGTTGACCGTGTTGGTTTATCTTGCCTAAGTTGCCGCGTACTGTCTGCCATAGGTCCTTAGCTTCCTCGCGATCCTCTTCCTCCAGAGCCGCGATCGGGTCTTCTAATATCTCGTGTAATTCTTCCAACAACTCGCCAGACAATTTGGCAAAGTTGTTGACGAAATTCAGCGGGTTCTTGATCTCGTGGGCAATGCCGGCAGTAAGTTGGCCTAGGCTGGCCATCTTCTCGGACTGGATGAGCCGTTCTTGGGCTTGCCGCAGATCGTTGAGGGCATGTTCAGCCGCATCACGCGCGTTGGAAATCTCCGCTTCACGCCGTTTTAGTTCGGTGATATCGAAATAGGTCAGCATGCGACCGCCATCCGGCAGGTCCACGCATTGGAAACTCAACGTCATGCCATCAGCCCGACACAACTCGCCCGGTGGCATGTTTCCTGCCCGTATTGCCTCGACCCGCATGGACAGCCAGTCATCCCAGTCCTTCGGCGCGACATCATAGACTCCTGTGTCCTTGTTGTACTCTATCAGCTCCTGCATAGTTGGGCGCTGGTCGATGAATTTCTGATCGATGTTCCAAATTCGCGCAAATGCCCGATTTATTATACGCGCACGTAAATCCGGTCCCATGAACAGAATTCCATAGTCGACGTGATCGATGACCGCGTTAAATTCTGCCAGTGCCGCTTTCAGTGCTTCGTCAGCGAGTTTGCGGTCCGTAATGTCAGTGTAAGTTGCAACTAGGCCGCCACCTTGGATAGGGTTGCCGATAATCTCAATCACCGTACCATCAGGACGAATACGCTCAAATTTGTGCGGTAAGAATTTTGCGGCCAGTTCCACCCGCTCGCGCACTTGGGTATCAATGTCGCCCGGCCCATATTCCCCTCGTTCAGCATTGAACCGAAATGCCTCTTCCATTGTGAATCCGGGGCGAAAGCGTTCGCGAGGAAACTCCATGAGGTCAAGAAATTTCGAATTCAACGCAATTGTGCGCAGCTCTTTATCCACCAGCGTAATCCCCTGGCCCATGTTCTCCATTGTTAACTCGAGGATCGCTGATTGTTGTTCGATCTCCAGCTGTTTGGTTTTCAGTTCGGTAATGTCGGTATAGATCGAGACGATGCCACCATCCGAAGTGCGGTGATCCGTAATCTGCAGCCAGTACCCGGCGACTAGCTGTTCGCGTGGTTCGCCCGAGGCTTTCTTGCGTTTTTCGGCAATTCTCTCAAGATACCCTTCTACTTCTCCTTCGGAAAGTGGAAATAGGCCGCGCTTGATGCCGGCACCGATGATCTCTTCGAATTTCACGCCGGGTACGACCTTGTCGGCGAGTTCGCTCATGTAGGTGCGGTAGCGCTCATTACATACAACTAGCCGATCCTCTGCATCCCACAATGCAAAACCAGACGAAATCGCTTCAATTGCGTCTTCAAACCGCTGCCGTGCGGCCTGCGCATCTGCCTCCCTGCGTTTGAATTCGGTTATGTCGTTGTAAACCATGATGCGGCCACCATCAGGCAGGCGACGTTCGTTGAGCATGATCCACACACCGTTGCCCAACTCTAGTTCCCAGTTCGCCTTTGGCTTCTCCCAAGCGACGCGGCGGGCAGCGATCCAACCGTCAACGCCGTCTGGATGTTCGGTAAACATCCCAAGCTCATAGCCGTTGCGGATCATGTCGAAGAATTCGCGGCCCTCATAAATTAGGTTGCTCAAATCGGCGCCGCCAGCGGCGTCGCTGAAGATCTGGACGTAGCGGTCGTTGAATAACTCGACGCGATTTTCAGGTCCCACCAAAAGCAAACCATCGGCGATCGTTTCAATTGCTCCGAGTAGCCGACCTTCAATTCGGGCAATTCGTTCCCGTGCATCCCGGATTTCAGTTATGTCGCGCACGGCACCGACAAGCCGAACGACCCGGCCTTCGGCGTTTCGCACACCAACGCCTCGGTCGTGAACCCAACGGTAACCGCCATCACGCGCCCTCTGCCGGTAGTCACATTCAACGGCATCAGTCCCGCCCTTGAAATGGTTAACGATTGCCTTGACATAAGCGTCGTAATCATCCGGATGGATCTGCTCGGCCCATCGTGTCGAAGACGAATTGGCCTCGTCCAAACTGAGTAGATCGTTCAGGTCAGCAGAGACAAACAGAACATCATTGGTCACGTCCCAATCATAAATTCCATCGCTGGTAGCTTGAGTGACCAACTGGTATCTTTCCTCACTTGCGGCAAGGGCTGCATCCCGTTCAATCTTGGGTGTAATGTCCCGAATTGCGGCAACCATACGCGTCGCGTAGCCGTTAGTATCGCGAATCGAGGTGCCGTGATCCGATACCCAGCGCCACTTTCCGCTGGCTACTTTGAGTCGGTACTCACATTCCCATCGTTTCTTCTTGCCGGATATATGCGCCTCCAACGCTGACAAGTAAGAGGGCAAATCGTCGGGATGAATAATGTCTTGCCATACCCACGTTCTCTCTCCCTTAGGACCGGTCTCAAGCCCTAGGAAAGTCTCAAGTCGTGGGGACGCATAAAACTGGTCGTCGGTAATGTGCCAATCGTAGATTGCCTCTTCCGCAGCGTCTGAAACAAGCGCGTAGCGCTCCTCACTTTCTCGCAATGCTCTTTCTGCTTTTCGCTCGGCGGTGCGGTCCTGATAGGTGACCATCGTTCCTCCCGAGGCCGTTCTGCGATAGCTGATCGCTAGAATCTGCCCGTCTGCCATCTCATGCTCGAGCGCGCGCTCACCAGAGGCACCAATCTCATTCATTCGATCGGCTACTAGCCGATCAGTTTTGCCCGCGCCAAAATCTCCGCGTTCGGCGTTGAAATGCAGCAAATCTTCTAGACTAACACCACGGCGGCAGAGCTCTTGTGGGTAGCGTCGCATCTCGCGAAATGCGGGGTTGCAGTAAACCAGTCGGAGTGCGTCATCGAATATGCCGACACCAACATCCAGAAGCGCTATACCTTCTTCGTACCTGTCTGCTTGGCTTTTCTGGTCAGCGCCATTCATATCGCGTTCCCCCCTGGAGAAGAATGACTGAGTCAAAGAGTTGAGTCAAAAAATCAACCGTAGAAGCTTGGATTTAGAGAACACGAGCTATTGTAGAAAGTTCTTGCAATTCAAAGGGTGACGTAGCTTGCCGCTCCAGAGCTTACCAAGCCGACCAACCCGTTCCACCAGCCTTTAAGTCACGTGCGTTAGTTATGACATCCCCGTAAGGTCCGCTTTGTCCGCACACCAGACATTCGCCAAAACTCTGTGAGCGACCGGTTCGAGACCAAAGCGGTCAGTCAAAAAAGCAAGAATGACGGGCATTCTACTAATTATTTGGTGAATACCAGATCGGCGACGTATATGCGCGCTCTTGTCCGATCAATGTCGCTTCTTCGGGAATGTCAGCGCCTAGACGCACTTTGTCGTAAACGACCCAGCGCGGCGTCGGGATTTCAATGACGCGAGCGTAGTAAAACGCGTGCTCGGACGAATCAAAATCTGGGTCTGTCCAGACCGTTCCTAGCTCTGAAGCGCCGATGGTGTTGATATAGTTTGCTGCTTCCAGATCGACCGTATTACCTACAGCCGGCAGTTTACCGTTAACGTCCAGTTCACGTTCATCCGACCATGCCACATCATAGACTTTTTCGGACAAGTTCCCGTCGCTGTCCATCCAGCCTTTAATGATCTGGATGCGATCAAGATTGGCTCCGATGGGATCGCGCAATGCATAGACCATGAAGGTTGGCGCATCGGACGTTGCCGGGCGCAGATCACCACCCATCGGAACACCCTTTTCGTATCCAACAAAGGCTGGAGCGCGAGACCTCATGTCATCCTCGTCGAACTCCCATCCCCCAAAGAACCGCACGGCCATGCGCGGACCTGTTGTGGCATAAACCTCACGGCGCACCATGGCATCCCACAGACTGGCCCGCGTGTTCTCTTCGGCCCAGACACCTGTGTAGCCTGACGCCACCAATGACCAACCTGGGAAAACGCCATTTTCTGTTTTGGTGAACGGATGCGACGCGCGGGTCAACGATGGCTCGGCATTTGTCGCTTTACCAAAGTAATTGTCGCTGTCAGCGGTTGCCAGCGATGTATGGCTGTCCGTCGCGCCGGACAAGCCAAATTTGTATGGGTTTACGCCCGTGCGCGCCTCGATGGCGAACCCCTGCTTGAGTGCCTCACGCGCATATTCGCCTGCAAGCATATCTGGCGTTTTAGCTTCAGTTAGATCGAGGTTGCCCGCATCCCATGTTTCGTAATTCGCAAACTCGTCATCGGGACTAAGAGCGGGGTGCGCCTCGCCGTCTCCCTTGATCTGGGTGATTTCGTAGAGCGGTTCCCATCTCATCCGCGCCATTGCATAGGCTTCGTCCACGGGTTCGCCATTGTAACGTGTTTCAGATGGGAACATGATGCCGTTTGACAGGTTTCCGTTGTGCGCGAGTGCAAAAGCTTGTCCACCTGTATTGGCCTCATAGGCCTCCAACCATTTGTACAAGTCCATCGGGTCTGTAGAGCCGATGGGCGCCTGCGTGGTCATAGGTTGGACTTGTTTGACCCGGTCTGCATTGTCACGAAAAATGATATTGCGGTGCATGTTGTTGCCCCGGATCAGCGATGTCCACTCAAAGCCGTGGAAAGCCGTGAAGTCTCCCGGATCGTTGAACGATTCCACAGTAGCGATCATGTCTTCCCAGACAGAGGCATAGATGGGCGATCCGGGAGAATAATCTGCGATCAAGTTCGGATCCATATTCCCTTGAGAGAACGTAGTAATCAGGTTCAGAGCTGCTGCAGCAGACGCCTCACCTCCTTCTTGCAGACCTTTTGCCCAGCGGGAGCCCTGTTCTGATTCCATAATGTTGGGAGAACCTTTAGCCAGATCGGTGATCATGCCCATTCCATCCGAGTGTTCCGTTGTCACGATCCAGTCTAGCGGTCGCGCCAGCTTAACAGGCTGCCCTGTGGCCGAGACGACCTCTTCGCCGCGCGCAAACCGAAGCATTGTGTCAAGATCGGTCGTGTTCCCGAAAAGACCTGCGTCCATTGAAAGACCGGTGTGAATATGAGTGTCACCCCAAAATACGCGCGATGGAAAGCTGCGTTGAGCATTGGGTGAATAGGCTTTGCCGGGGTAAAGGTCTTGAAGGGACTGTTCAGAGGGTAAGAACTGCGCGTTGGCTGCGCTCGAAACTACAAATATGGAAGAGAACAAAGCGGAATTTAGGGACCTGAGCATGATAAACCTCCCAAGACTTGCTGAAATCAAAACGCGTTTCTTCACGAAAGCCGCACATTCAGACCCGATGATAATACGTTATTAATACCATGTCTTCGAAATTCCGCTTTGTCCGCATAGCAGTCGTTCACGCCAGATGCAGCGAACGAGGGCACCGAGCCCAAAGCCGCCGTTAATCCGGCATAGGTACGCTGCTCCGCGGCGAATGACCGCTCTGAGCCCAAATCGGACGCCTAAGGGCATCCACCTGGTCATCTTTCAGAGCTTTCACATTCCGAAGCGATAGTGGGAAACGGATGTACAGCATTACAGCAAGGCGGATGATCTCGGGACTGGGTCTAAAGTATTTGAAAAAAGAAGGTTTGGTCATGGACAAAAGCTACGCAACCGCTCTGCCCCGCTCAAGCAAAGTTAATCTGACAAGACCCAGATGGCAGGACGCCTATGCTTGCTTCAGACCAACCAAATCGGAATAAGATCGCTCACCGCGAGTAATTTGCCGTTTGAGCGTGTTCACTGCTGCTTTTACTTTACCCTCGCCGAGTAGCGATGTGATCGCTTGATGTTCCTTAAATGATTTTGTCGTTCGATCGGAACGCTTGGACAGATGCGTCCGCATAGTTTGGACGATATCACTGACTTTTTGATATCCATCCCGCAGGTAACTGTTTCCGCAGGACCTGAAAAACGCGTCGTGAAACTCGGCGTCAAGTTCCAAGTACTGCTCGAATTCATCCGCTTCCTGCGCTTCTGACATCTTCGAAACAATTGTAGCCAGCTCATTGATCAGAACCGACGGGTTCTTTTCAAGCGCCTGCTCCAAAGCTGCAGATTCTAGGATGAGCCTATACCGACAAAGCTGCACCACGTCCTCTTGAGAAAGAGAGAATACAAAGGCTCCTCGATGAGGAAATATCTGAACGAGCCCCTGAAGATTCAAAGCCGACAGCGCTTCGCGAATCGGAGTTTTGCTGATGCCCATGGCATTTGACAGCTTCACTTCCGGCAACGATTCACCCAATCGAAACGTGCCATTGATAATGCCTTTTCGTATGTGCTCTTCAGCAGTTTTACTCAACGAATCCGGGCGCTTAATCTGCAAAATCTCGGTCATTTTCACTTTGTCCTATTTCGTCTCTCTAACACAATAGCACATGTGAGCTTGATTTCTATATTATATCTGATATCTCAGATAATAGATCGAAAATAACTAAATCCATGGGAGGATACCTTGTTCAAGAAATCAACATTGGCGCTTGGCGTCGTCATGTCAGCCGGGCTTGCTTTTGCAGCATCCGCTGAAACAGTCATTAAGGTTGGGCATGGCGCAGCAGAAGCGTTTCATATGCATCGCGCGCTACTGAAATTTGAAGAACTGGTCGAAGCTGGCTCGAATGGTGAGATCGACGTACAGATATTCCCTTCATCGCAGATGGGCCCTGATCGCGAGATGATCGAAGGTGTTCAAACCGGCGTTCTGGAAATGGCAATTCCTCCTTCCTCTTTCTTCGCGGGCTGGGATCCGGCTTTTGCAGTAATTGAGCTGCCCTACATGTATTCCTCCAAGGACATCGCCTTTGATGTTCTTGATGGTGATGCTGGTGATGGCATGCTTGCACGGGTCGAAAACCAGGGATTGGTAGGTCTTGGCTGGCTTGAATTGGGTGTACGCAATGTGACCAATAATGTCCGTCCGGTTGCAACCCCCGCAGACCTCGAGGGTGTCAAACTGCGTACCATGAAGGTTCCGGCGCATGTGGCGACATTCGAAACGCTCGGGGCCAACCCGACGCCAATGAACTTTGGTGAGGTCTATTCTGCTCTCCAGCAAGGCGTGATCGACGGCCAGGAAAACCCACTGGCGATCATTACCTCACAGCGTTTCTACGAGGTGCAGAAATACCTTTCGACCACGGGCCATGTCTTTGCGGTCTATATGCCCGTCATCTCCAAACCGTTCTTTGACTCGCTGTCCGCAGAGCATCAGCAACTGGTGCGGGACTCGATGGCTGCCGCACGTAACTATCAGGCCGAGTTGGTCGCCAGCGAAGATGCAGCACAGCTGGAACAAATCCGGGCCGCTGGTGTCGAGGTTCTGGAACTGACAGCAGAGCAGCGACAGGCCTTTGCCGACAAAACCGAAAGCGTCCGTCTGCAGTATCGCGACGAGGTTGGCGCCGAAGCCTATGACGACTGGGTAGCAGCGGTTTCCGAAGCGAGCGGAAGCTGACCCTCGGACTACTCAGCCAATACGGGCACCCGTGCAATGAAGGTTCGGGTGCCCCTTTCGTTCAACGGGAGGTGAACGGTGTCGGTTATCAATTGGATCGATATGAATGCCGAAAAGGTCTTAGCCAGCGCACTTTTGGCCGCGATTGTCTTATTGATCTTTGGCAATGTGTTCATGCGCTACATTCTGAATGCCTCTCTTTCATGGGGCGAAGAGCTAACGCTTTGGCTATTTGTATGGTTTGTCTGGCTTGGCGTCAGCTATGCATTCCACACTGGCGATCATGTGCGGATCACGGTCCTGCGTGATGTCCTAAGCGAGCGGGCAAGGCTTTACGCGGATGTTGTGATCGCGCTTCTTGTCCTTGGATTTCTGGTCGTTCTGACAATTGAATGCATCAAGCTTATCCGACAGCCTTTTGTGGCCAGCCAGACGTCGGTCGTTTTGGGACTACCAATTCCGATCCTTTATGCTTCGGCGCCGATTGGCGCGGGCATGTCTGCGATCCGCGTCACTCAACATCTGATCCGAACCCTGCGTCTGATCGCAGGAACCAAAGCGTGAGGAACCCGGCATGTTTGCGACAACGCTTTTCTTGACGCTCTTTGCCCTGTTGCTCTCCAGCGTGCCAATTGGCATCTGTTTGGGCTTAGCCACTATGATCGTGATGGTCTTTGTGGATGGCACGCCACCTATGGTTCTTCTGGCACGGTCGGTGGTAACAGGCGCGGACTCGTTTCCTCTAATTGCCGTCCCTCTGTTCATTTTGGCAGGCGACCTGATGCAGCACGGCGGAATGTCTCGTAGACTGGTTGGGTTCGCCAATGCGCTGATTGGTCATATCCGGGGTGGGCTGGCTTATGTGAACGTACTCGCCTGTGTGTTCTTTGCCGCCATATCCGGCTCATCTCCTGCGACCGTAGCCGCCATCGGGTCGAACATGATCCCAGAGATGGAAAAGGTCGGCTATACGCGCAAATTCAGCGGCGCATTGACAGCATCCTCGGGAATGATCGGTGTAATGATCCCGCCAAGTATTCCCTTCATCATCTATGGTGTTACTGCCGAGGTTTCGATCGGCAAACTGTTTCTTGCGGGCGTCGTTCCTGGCATCCTTTTTGCCCTCATGTTCATGTTGGTTGCTAGGGTTCTGCTGCGAAAGGACGAGGCTGCACACCAATCGACGATTACGTTCTCAGGTCCGGGCGTCTGGCAGAGTTTCCGCTCTTCTATCTGGGCGCTACTGGTGCCTGTGATTATCCTTGGGGGCATCTACAGCGGTATCTTCACCCCTACCGAAGCCGGAGCCGTGGCAGTGGTTTATGCCGCCTTCATCGGAATCTTTGTTTATGGAGACATCTCCCTCAAAGACCTGCCAGAGGTATTGGCGGGCAGTGCAAAGACCAGCGGGACTATTCTGATATTGGTGATCATGGCGACCGCCTTTGGCAGGCTGATCACACTCGCAAGAATCCCGACAGAACTCGCAACAACGATCACCAGCCTGTCCGACAACCCCATCATCATCCTGTTGCTGATCAATCTGCTGTTGTTGGTGATCGGAATGTTCATGGAGACGATTTCGTCGATCATCATCATGACACCGATCCTGCTGCCGGTTGCAACCGCGCTGGGTGTCGATCCGATTGTTTTTGGTGTCATCTTGACGGTCAACCTGGCCATTGGGTTTTGTACACCACCTTTGGGAGTAAACCTGTTCGTGGCTAGCAGCATTTCGAAGGTTTCCATCGAAAGCCTCAGCCGGGCGATCCTGCCATTCTTTGTAGGCATGCTGATCTTGTTGATGTTCATCACCTATGTGCCCGCAATTTCCTTGGCCTTGCCGTCCCTTTGGTGACCGGCCGAGGGCCTACAAACATTAGACGATAAAACCAGAGGACCCGGATGGATTTGGACCTATCCCACCCGTCGATAGAAGACCTTCGGCAAACCGCGCAAAAGCGCATTCCGAAGTTTGCTTTCGAATATCTCGACAGCGCGACTGGCCGGGAGCTGGGGTTGAAGGTCAACCGGGACGCACTTGATGCCATCGGATTCATGCCGCGTGTACTATGCGGCCGAACAAAGGCCGACCTGCAGACTAAATTGATGGGTCAAACTTACGATCTGCCATTCGGGATAGCACCGGTAGGCATGTCCGGCCTAATGTGGGCGGGAGCAGAGCGGATGCTTGCAAAGGCAGCGGTTGCTCACAACATTCCGTTTTCGCTGTCGAGCGTGGCGGTTGCTTCACCGGAAGATGTGGCACCTTACATTGGCAAAAATGGATGGTTTCAGCATTACCCGGTGAACTCCAGCGATTTGCGCCGCGCGATGCTGCCGAGGATTAAGGCAGCGGGATTTCATACGCTGATCATCACGGTGGACGTACCAGAAGAAAGCCGGCGCGAACGACAACGCCGCGCCAACCTGACCGTGCCTCCAAAAGCTGACCTGCGCACGCTGACTGAAATGGCGTCACGACCCGCCTGGTGCCTTGCGCATTTGCGCGAGGGCATCATGCCACGTATGCGGTTCTTTGACGATTACGTCCCCACGCGCGGGCGAGAAAGTTTTACCCATGCAGGCGCTCTGATCCGTGGGATTCCAGATTGGGACTACCTGCGCGAACTACGTCAGGAATGGGAGGGTTACTTGATCGTCAAGGGTGTCCTGCGGCCGGAAGACGCAAAAAAAATGGTGGCCGAGGGCGTAGATTGCATCTGGGTCTCAAACCACTCCGGGCGTCAATTCGAAGCCGGGCCCGCCGTGATTGACCAACTCCCGAACATCCGCGAGGCGGTCGGAACAAATGTGCCACTGATCTACGACTCTGGCGTTGCCTGGGGATTGGACATCATGCGTGCCCTGGCGAAAGGTGCAGATTTCGTCATGGTCGGACGTGCCTTTCAATATGCCGTTGCAGCGTTCGGAGCACGGGGGATCGACCATCTCGTTCACATCCTAAAAGCTGACATAGAGGCCAACATGAGCCAGCTTGGCAGCGAAAACCTCGGCAATCTGGGGGAGCACCTTCTGATAACTGACTGATCGGCGCTTACGGCGTCCGGGGTATCAGAGAAGCGTGTTGTCACCCCCGTCAATCAGTCCCTTCACGATCAGATCTGCAGTTGAGCGCGAACATGCCATTGGCAGATCATATACCGTCGCGAGACGGGTCAGAGCCTTAACGTCGACGTCGTGTGGCATAGGCGACAGAGGGTCGACAAAGAAAACCAGTGCATCCAGTTTCTCTTCACAGATCATAGCGCCGATCTGTTGGTCGCCTCCGAGTGGTCCACTTTTCAGGCTGGTCACGTCCAGTTCTGGATAGGCTTGCTTAATGCGACTGCCGGTGGTCCCTGTCGAAAAGATTTGTACTCTGGACAGGCGGGTCAATTGCAGACCCACCCATTCAACGATTTCGTCCTTTCGAGCATCATGGGCCACGAGCGCGAAACGCGGCGCATCACCTGATGAATTGTTCAACGTAATCTTCTCCAAGACCGACTTCCGCGAAGTGTTTTCGGCACAGATCAATCTTAGTAAAGACATCTTCGTAGCCAGTGACCTTGCCCCACGGATCAACATAGCACATCACGCCATTGACCTGGAAATAGGTAACCATCTCTTCGACATCGTCGGGAACGACCAAAGTATGAGTCTCACCCGGCGGCTCAAAGACATATCCTCCTTCTTCTGCAACCCAATCATGTTCCAGATAATGCCAGCGCCCTTTCAGAACGAAGCCATGGACTGGCTGGGGATGGCGGTGCCGCGAAAGAACACCAGCTTTGCGCACTTTGAGAAGGTTCATCCAATAACCTTGCGAGCGGTTCAGGCAGAGCGGTCGGAACCAGACGTTCTCTGCCTGCGGAACCCACAGTCTGTCGTCCTCGCTCATGGCATTCGGGATCACGATCTCATCTTGTGCATCCTTGGGGAAAGGCAACTGATAGGGCATTCGGGCGGTGTCATGGTCATTCATTGATTTTCCTCACATAGCGAGATAGCCGCCATCGACCGGATAAATCGACCCGGTCACAAAGCTGGCGTTTTCACTCAAAAGCCATTGCACAAGCGCACCGACTTCTTCGGGTTTCCCCCAGCGTTTCATGGGCGTACGCGCCATGATCCCCGCTGTTCGTTCAGGGTCTTCCCGAAGGCCCTGGGTCATCTCTGTCTCGATCCAGCCCGGAGCGATGGCATTGACCCGGATACCGTCTTCGGCCCAGCGGCCTGCCAGTGCCTTCGTCAATTGTGCCACGCCGCCCTTGGAAGCGGAATAGGCCGGCACCAACGGTCCACCAAAAGTGCTGAGCATAGAGGCCGTATTGACAATAGCCCCACCTGTTTCCGCTAAGAAAGGATGCGCGGCTAGACAGCAGCGCATGGTGCCGGTCAGGTTCACATCTAGCACCTTGGCGAATACGTCGATGTCGTATTCTTCGCCACGATGAAGAATACCTGCGCAGTTCACCAAAGCATTCAGACCCGTGAGTCCACTGAATACATCATTAATTGAAGCCTGGTCGGTGACATCCAAGATCTGCACCTTTATCCCGTCTCCAGGCTCGAATGCATCCAATTCGGATTGGGAGGCGGATGCAGCAATGACGGACCAACCTGCATCCGCCAACGACCGCGCAACACCCGCACCGATCCCTCGCGTACCGCCCGTTACAAGGGCCTGTTTCATCCAAGTTCCTCCAATACACTGGTGAAGGCGCGCGCGCGCCTGCCGATATCATCCAATGTATAGCTCGGTTTGAACAGTGCGGAACCCAGCCCAAATCCATCTGCACCCGCGGCATGATACGACGCCATCGTTTCCGGCGTTATGCCCCCTACCGCAGCGATGACTGCGTCTGCAGGAAATACGGCGCGCAAGGCAGCTATGGCAGCTGGTGGCACCATTTCCGCCGGAAATAATTTGAGGACCGAAGCTCCGATATCCAACGCCGCAAAGGCCTCAGAGGGGGTCATGATACCTGGACACCAATAGAGATCCCGCGCGACAGCCGCGCGCCCGACGTCCGGATTCATATTGGGCGACACGATGATCCGCCCACCTGCATCTGCAACCGCCGCGACCTGATCCGTGGTCAACACTGTGCCAGCGCCGACTATGGCTTGAACGCCATGTTTCGCAACGATCTGCGTAATCGATTCCAGCGGGTCCGGTGAGTTGAGCGGCACTTCGATGATCCGAAACCCGGTATCGAAGAGTACATCAGATACCGGGCGCGCATTTTCTGGTGCCAGCCCCCGCAAAATCGCAATCAGCGGGTTCTCAGCCAGAGCTGCAGTGAGGTCAATCATCCGACCAACCCCGCAGCGCGAGCAATCAGAAAATGCCCTTTCGCAACGATATCATCTGGAGCGCGACGGCTGTCGAAACCAGCAGTTCGAAGCGCTATTTCGTATCGGTCGGACAAATCGCTACGTCCAACAACAGTGATCGAACCAACGTCTTCTAATTCGCCGATCGCGGCAGCAACCTCCGTCCCGATCAACAAGCCCGACAAGTAGTCGGCCGTAGCTACCTTTGAGATTTTTCCCATGAGAGGAAGCGTCCGAACATGAAACAGGCTGTGCAGCAGGTTCGACTCACCACTGAGGCCCGCTTCGACGCCCATCACGAATGCGTCTTCGCTGAAGACGTCCTCCTTCATCAAGGTGCCAAGGATTGTGTGTTCTTTCAGCGCCGAAAAGATCTCGCCGGTCATGTAGGTCGAGAAATCCACGATCTTCCCATCCGCAACCTGAACCCATTTGCTGTGCGTTCCCGGCATCACGAACACACCTTCGCTCAAGCCTAGTGAAGATGCCCCGATGATCTGGGTCTCCTCGCCGCGCATTACGTCAGGTCCACCGGCATGTTCCGTTGAAGCACCTGTCACAAAATGAATACGCGCTCCGTTGGCCGCTTCGTGCGGGACCAACGCTCGCGCAAGACCGCCAGCACCCAGAGGCATTTCGGCATATTGCGTTTCTACCCAGCCATTGCGGCTGGTGATCATGCCAGATGCCAGGATCGGCAGGTTAGCTTTTGCGACCCAAGAGCCGATGAGACGATCAAGGACCGCGTCAAAGGTTTGCCCCGCAACCTGCATGATACCTTCAGGCGACGAGACCCCTTCGATCACCTCGCCCTCCGCGCCAATTAGAAATGCACGGAACGATGAAGTGCCCCAATCTACGCCGATCAGCGCTGGCTCAGATGCGACCGAATTCATTCAGCAGGTCCTCAACGGTTTTGCCTTGGGCCACCCATTTACGGGTTTCCTCCTCACGGTCAGCTTGCTCTTGAGCAAGGCGCACGGTTTCCTCGGCAATTTCCTGTGGAACCACGACGACGCCCATAAGATCAGCTACAATGAAATCACCGGGGTTTACGACGACGCCCCCACAGGCGATTGGCACATTGATCGAAAGTTCTTCTTTACGTTCCGAGAACATCGTGTGCGTTCCGCGCGGCGTGATCGCGCGCGTCCATATTGGCCAGTTGATGTCTTCCAACTCATCTGTGTCACGGCCAGTGCCATCTACGATCATACCACGAATGCCACGATTCTTGGCCAGACCACCCATTAAACCGCCGCAGACTGACGTTTGACGATCACCACCTGCGTCCACAACGATCACGTCCCCGGGTTGTCCCATTTCAAGCGCTCGCAATGGGTCGACCAGATCGCCTTTTGAAAGCTGAACCGTCACGGCCTGGCCTGTCACCTTGGCGCGGAACGCGGGCTTGATGGCGCTGTCCATCACGCCTGTTCGGTACTGCACATCCGCAAAAATGGCAGCAGCAGAATACGCCTCCAACACCTTGTCGAATTTTTTGAGAAGTTCCGGGTTTCTTTCAAAATCATTGAAAACCCTAAGGTCTGTGCTGACGTCTGGCATTCTTGTCTCCTGTTATGTGGTAGATACGGCCAATGCCTCAGCATTGACTGTGTAGTCGGGGTTTTGTCCTGTCAGAACCTTGGCCACTTGCGTGGCCGCGGTAACCCGCGCTGCGTGTATGGATTCCTCGGAATAGTAGGCGGCATGCGGCGTTACGAGGACGTTGGGCAGTGTGAACAGCGGGTTGTCATCAGGTGTCCAGTTGGCGCGCTTGGCCGGCTCTTCTTCGGGGTCGTCGAGCCCTGCAGCAGCCAGATGGCCTTCGGTCAGCGCCCGGAACAGGGCTTTGTTGTCGACCGTTGGTCCGCGTCCAGTGTTCACGAGTATCGCACCGGGTTTCATGACCGAGAATTCGGCATCCGATAAAAAGTGATGCGTGTTCGGCGTCATCGGCGCTTGCATCAGGATATAGTCGGACCTTGCCAGCAATTCAGGCTTGCTCACCAGCTCGACCCCAATCTTTGCCGCGACTTCTCTTGGCAAATACGGATCGTAGGCGATGACCGTAACTCCGAAAGATTGCGCCCGCGTTACGATGGCTTGCCCTATTTTTCCCAGCGAGACGACACCCATCGTCCGCCCGCGCAACCGGTAGACCGGCTGCCCGCTTTGCCACTTCCAGACCCCTGCATGAGTGGCCCGATCATAGTCGGGCAACTTGCGCGCCAGGGTCAGCCAAAGGGCAATCGCGTGATCGGCGACTTCCTCCGTGCAATAGTTTTGCACGTTGGTAACGAGTATGCCTTTTTCCGTTGCCGTGCCGACATCCACGATATCTACGCCCACGCCATAACGCGCGATGACCTCGCAGTTCCGCATCCGCGCAATCGTTTCCTTCCCGATCCGGGCATATTGATTCATCATCGCTGAGCAATGCGGCGCGACATCAAACAGGTCTTCCTGGCGTTTGGCCTGAAGCGCAATCACCTCGGCTCCGGCGGCTTCCAGAATTTCCGTCTCAACGGCAACATCACCAAAGTCGTAATCGGTTATCACGACCTTAGGTTTGTCCGTTCTGGGGGAAAAGTCGGCGCGATCAGTCATAGGCACCCGCCGAATAGGTCAATTCGTACGAGTGGCTGTAGAGCTCGAAGATGTTGCCAAACGGGTCTTCCATATAGACCATGCGATAAGGCTTTTCACCTGGGTAATACTTGCGCACTTGGCTCATGCGCTGGCGCCCGCCCAAGTCTTCGATAATCTTGATGCGGCCTTCAAGATCCTCGTCCTGTACGCAGAAATGAAACAAGCCACGCCGCCAATATTCAAACGGGCGTTCTTCTTCGACGGTCTTCGGGAACTCAAACAATTCGATGCCAACACCGTCGCCCATCGACAAATGTGCGATGCGGAAGCTTCCCCAGCCTTCCCCAAATACATCGTCGCACATCTGACCGATGGCGCTTTCGTCATGCAGGATTTCAGTTGGTTCCATCAGCACGTACAGGCCGAATGCCTTGGAATAGAACTCCACGGCTTTTTCGAGGTCGGGAACTGTGATGCCAATGTGAGAGAAAGTGAGAGCGGCCATGTAGGGCTCCTCCAGTTAGAAGTTAAAGAATGTTGCGAACTATGCCGCCTTCGATCCGATGCGCAGAACCGTTGGAGGCTGTACTTGCAGAGATCGTGACGATCATGCGGGCGACTTCGTCTGGTTGGACAAAGCGCTGTATGAGCGATGTGGGTTCATCTGATTTGAAGTAATTGCCCACGATCGTGTCGAGCGGCTCACCCTTTTGATCGGCGAGGCCGTCAAAATAGGCTTCGACACCTTCGGTCCAGGTTGGACCAGGCAGGATCGAGTTAACCCGGACTTTTGTCCCCTTTGTCAATTCTGCCATGCCACGTGTCAGACCTAACATGGCAGTTTTAGTGACAGAATAATGCACCATCTGAGGTAGTGGCTTCACTGCCGCTTCGCTGGCCATGTTGATGATAGATCCCTTATCGCGGCCAAGCATGTCAGGCAGGAAAATTCGGCTCATCCGAACGGCGGACAGGACATTGATGTTGAAATAGTGCATCCAGTCGTCATCCGTGAGATCCTCGAACGGCTTAACCGAGAAGATGCCGACATTATTAACGAGAACATCCACCGCCCCGCGCGCTCGCGCAAACTCCGCCAGAGTTTCCGCATCAGGCGTCTTGGTTAGATCGGTCGCAATGCCTTCAACGTCACCCAGAGATGACAGGTCATCGACGCAGTCGGACACCTCCGCCTCGGTCAGGCCATGCACGATGACCCGCGCGCCTTCTTCCAGATAGACCCGGGCAGTGGCTTTGCCGATGCCGGAACCTGAGCCAGTTACCAGGACCAGCTTATTTTTGAGCCCCAGATCCATCTCAGGCCTCCTTCTTAACGTTAGATGACTGCTGTGATGAAGGGCGGCCGAACATTCGACCCATCAAGCCCGAAATTTCCGCGCGCCACATGTCTATGCCAACGGCCAACAGAATGATCAGGCCCAACACGATGTTCTGAACCGAAGATGGCGCAGCGTTTAGGTTCAAACCATTCTGGACGATAACGATTGTCATCGCCCCCATCAGCGTGGCGAGGATGTTGCCGCGGCCGCCTGCAAGGCTGGCTCCGCCGACAACAGCAGCGGCAATGGCCTGCAGTTCCAGCGTCTGGCCATAGTTGGGCGAACCAGAGTTGAGGCGCGCTGACATCAGGATCGCACCAACTGCAGTCATAAAACCCGCGATGACAAATGTCGTCGTCTGAACTTTACGTACGTTTATACCCGTCAGAACGGCAGCGGATGGGTTACCACCCACGGCATAGATCTCACGGCCGAGTTTCGTGAAGTTCATAGTGAACGCGGCAAGGACGTAGAAGAACACGAGGTAGAAGAAAGGCATCGGAACGCCGAACAACTTGCCGTAAAAGATTGGCTCCAGCGCCGGATCCAGCGAGAAGATCGGAGACCCATTGTTGAAGGTCAGGGCAAGGCCCCTGAAGGCAATCAACGCCGCCAATGTTGTGATGAAAGATGGGATACGCCCATAGGCTGTTATCAGCCCAATGAATAGACCAAGCAATCCGCCCATGAGGAGAATGAGTGGCAATGCCAGAACCAGTGGAATGCCAACAAATTTCAACATTTGCGCAAGGATCATGGTCAGCAAAGCCACCATAGACCCGGAACTCAGATCGATGCCCGCAGCGAAGATCACGATAGTAGACCCGATTGCGATCAAGGCCACGATACTCACCTGTAGGGACAGGTTTGAAAGGTTACCCGGGTTCAGGAAGCGTTCGGTCGTAAGTGCCACGATCAATGCGACGATCACCATTGCTGCAAATGGTCCGATCAACTGGGTGTCAAAGATCCGCTTCATGCGAAAGCCTCCTTAGGATTGGATTGAGGAGTGTCGGCGGACGCGCGCACAAGGTCGTCATGCGTAAGGTCGAACGCATCGACCGTGCGCATTATCGTTCCGTGCTGCACAACCGCAATCCGATCGCTCATGGCAAGCAACTCATCATGGTCTGAACTGATCAGAATGATCGATTTTCCCACCCGCGTGAGCCTGTTAATCAGCTTGTAAACAGCGATCTTGGCGCCGATATCGATCCCCTGCGTTGGCTCATCAAGGATCAGGATGTCCGAGGCTGAAAACAGCCAGCGTGCAATCACGATCTTCTGCTGATTACCACCAGACAAGAAGTTGACCGTCTTTTCCTCGGCCTGGGTCGAGATTTCCAAATCGCGGATCAGGTCATGGGTGGCTTGCTCTTCCGCCTTGAGATTCAACACGCCGAACCGACTAAGCCCGCCGAGGGAGGCTGCGGTTACGTTCCCGCTTGCGCGGAAATTGAAGAACAACCCGTCAAACTTACGGTTCTCCGGAACAAGGGCCAATCCAGCACGGATTGCATCGATTTCCCGGCGGAAGCGAACCGGCTTGCCGTTAAGTGTTATCTGTCCGCCCGTCAGCTCGTCTGTCCCGAACAGGGCGCGAGCGATTTCTGTGCGGCCACTGCCCAATACGCCGCCCAAGCCCAGAACTTCACCCCGGTGCAACGAAAACGATACATCTTTCACGCCCGAATTGGTGGCCAGACCCGCCGCCTCTAGCACAATATCCTTGGTCGCGTTCTGCTCCTTAGGATAATGCTCACCAATGTCCTCACCGACCATTGCGCTGACAATCTCAGAGACGCTGATCTTGGTCTCGCCACTTGCACGCACAACACAACCATTGCGCAGGATCGTCACTTCATCAACGATCCGTTCAACCTCATCTAGCCTGTGCGACACATAGAGAATAGCGGTGCCGCGCTCACGCATATTGCGCAATAGCTGGTGCAAGCGCTCGATTTCATCTTCACCCAATGCCGCCGTCGGCTCATCCAAGATGATCATGCGGGCGTCCATAGCGACCGCTTTCGCGATCTCGACCAGTTGTTGCTCGCCGACCGATAGCGATCCGGTTATGGTTTCGGGAGAAACATCGACATCCATTTCAGCTAAAACGCGCGCGGCTTCGTTGTGAACCTTGGCCCAGTCGATCACACCAAAACGAGACCGAGGCATATTGCCAAGGAAGATGTTTTCGCCAACCGACAAGGTGGGCACGATCGAGAATTCCTGAAAAACTGTTGCGACGCCCAGCTCACGTGCCGCCTGCGGATCGCTGATCGTGACCGGCTTGCCATTGTGCAGGATTTGACCGCTATCGGGTTGCTGCACGCCGGAAAGTGTCTTGATCATGGTCGATTTGCCACAGCCGTTTTCACCCAGCAGCCCATGAATGGAACCGGGCATAAGCCGGATGCAGACTTTGTCATTCGCCAATACCCCAGGATAGGCCTTGGTGATATCGACAAATTCCCAAAGTGGCGTTGCGGGTGTCATTGCGATTGCCTCGACAAAAGGGGAACTCGGTTGAATTGCGACCCGGCAGCACGCGCACGCGCCACCGGGAAGCGAGGAGAAAGTTCAGTACTCTTTGGACGGCTGCGGGAAGAGCTTTTCTGGCTCTTGCAGCACGCTGATCGCACCGTCTTTGTCTTCAATTGATGTGGGCGTTTCGATCCAGCCGCCGGGATAGGACCCGTTGAGCGCATCAATGGTTGCGTGCATAGCCGCTTTACCCATTAAGAACGGTGAGGTGTTGACGGTTGCCGTGATGTTGCCAGCCGCAATCTCTTCAAGGCCTGACGTGTCTCCATCGTTACCCAAAAGGACGATATCATTGCGGCCGAGTGCTTTCGCAGCAAAGGATGCCCCAATGATCATGTAGTCGTTCGCCGCGAAGATCATGTCGAGATCGGGGTTCGACTGTAGGATGTCCATACCAGCAGTGTTGCCGCCCTCAACGTTCCATTTACCGTCAATAGACACCACAACGTCGAAGTTTTCGTTGCCCTCGATACCGTCGAGGAAGCCGCCCACACGTTCGGTCGAGTGATAGCCAGGCTGCCCTTCGATAATGCCGACCTTCAACGGTTGATCGCCATAAGTTTCAATGGCCCAATCAGCGATAGCATGTGTGCCGTTGCGCTGGGAGTACCCGACAACGCCATGAATTGGTGTCGGGAAGTTCGGGATGTCCGAGTTGATCATCAAAACTGCCATGCCCTTGTCGACGGCTTGCTTCAGCAGTGGTGCGGCAGCAAATTCATCGTGGGTACCAAAGATGATTGCATCCACATCCTGCGTCAGCACATCCTGGATCATTCCCATTTGGCCGTTGATGTCCGCACCGGACTGGGGAGCAAGCATGAAGACTTCCACCCCGGCCTCAGCGGCAACCGCTTTGATGCCTTCACCAATGGCAATGTAGTAGTTGAACTCCGTCGCCGGCGGCATATACGCGATCCGGAACGTTTCGTTTTTGGGTTCTATCGCATCGATTGGCGCTTGTGCCCCGTCCTCAAGCGGAACCGGCGCTGGATAGTTTTCGGCCAGAGCGACCGTTGCCAGCGTGGCGAACCCCGCGGCAAGCGTAGTGGTCATTAGCGTTTTCAACATAGTTTTCTCCTCCAGAATTTCGTTGGTTATCCTTTGAATGGCGCGTCGACCACGCCACGAACGCCGGGTTTCACAGCAAAGAGGCCGCCGGATTCCGGTTCTTTTGTTAAAGCTGCTTCGTCACTCATCAGCCTTGAGGTCGTGATGAACAGCGCGTCGAGATCAGGGCCACCGAAAGCGCAACAGGTGGGCTTCCAGACCGGCACCTCGATCACGCGGTCTATCGTGCCGTCAGGTGCGACGCGAACAACGCGATGGCCTTCCCATTCGGCGTTCCAGACGCCCCCTTCGACATCGACACAGGACCCATCAGGCAAGCCAGGCTCATCATAGAAAGAAGCATGCTGCCGACGGTTCGAAACGGTTCCACTGCGGGTGTCGTAATCAAATGCGACGACTTCCCGAGCGGGGGTATCAGCAAAGAACATCGTGGTACCGTCGGACGTAAAGCAAGTCGAATTGGCGCAAGACACTCCTTCGATGATTGTCTGTACACTCAAATCCTTATCGACGCAGATGACCGACGAATCGGCCTTGCCAGAAACTTCGTTCATGCCTCCAACAATCAATCGCCCCTGGCGATCGGTTCGCCCATCGTTCAGCCGTGTCTCCGGATTGTTCGGCTCGAATCGCGTCACGAGAGTTTCCTCGCCCTGGGGCGAATCCAGCAAGACAACTCGGTCCGCATAAGCAACGATCAGTCCGCCAGACGCACGCGGCGCAAAGCAACACACACGCTCTGGCATCTCATGAGATGCGGATTCTGACGTTGCAGGATCAAATGACCAAAGCGCGCAGCCCTCAATATCGGTCCACCAGATAAGGTCATCGGCGGGATTCCAGAAAATCCCTTCCCCGTGCTGGTTCTTACAATCGACGACCAACTCTGCGCGCACTTTTTTGATCTCCCAAGTACATTCTGATATCTGATATACCAGCTTGCCTAATCTGGTGTATCAGATATCTTGCATCTGGCAACATCTTTTTTTGGAGATATCCTCAAATGGCGCTTGAGAGACCCAAGTCTTTGCGTGAACTCGCACTGGAACATTTGCGGAATAGTATTATCGATGGCTCCCTGAAAATGGGTCAGGTTTTGTCGGAGCGAAAAATCTCCGAAGAGCTGGGCGTATCGAAATCGCCAGTCCGCGAAGCACTCGCTCAATTACGTGACGAAGGGTTGGTCAGTATCGAGCCTCAAAAAGGCGCACGCGTTTTTTCGCTGTCTGAGCCGGAAGTGACTCAGATCTGCGATTTCAGACAGGCTATCGAAACTGCCGCCTTTGAACTTGCATTGTTGCGGAGCCCGGAAGGTCTTGCCGACGACATGCAGCGTGTCGTGAAGGACATGGAGAGGGAACGCAGGCGAGGCAATGAAAAGGGCTACCTTTCACTGGATACCACATTTCATCAGTTGATTTTTGAACATGCCGGTAACGATTATCTGACGGCCAGCTATACACGCTATATCGGTAAGATTGCCGCATTGCGGACCCATTTGGCGAAGCTGCCACAGCATACTGAGCTTTCCTTCGATGAGCATTCGAAAATCGCTATTGCCGTTCGCGAAGGCGACATGGCCAAAATCAAATCTCTTCTCACTGCGCATATTGACCGCACCAGACAAGCCTACAAAAGCGCCGCCATCGTCCTCGAAGGAGCGACCGCATCCTAGCAAAAACGTAGCTTTGTTGTGACGGGGGCGGGCCAAAACGGCGCCGCCCCTTTCTCTTGGGCACCTCCTGGTCTTTTCTTTTTCAGTTGACATCTGAGATATCAGATGCCAATTAAAAGGCGGGAGGAAGCTTGAATGACGCCAGCAATGAAACCTGAATCACCGGGGCTACAGCCACTGATCCAGCTGGATCGGGTTGGCAAAAGCTTCGGCACGAACATTGTTTTGGATGGCGTCGACTTTGAATTGAGACCCGGCGAAGTTCACGCGCTTTGTGGGGAAAACGGCGCTGGCAAATCCACCTGTCTCGGCCTGTTTTATGGGCTTCACCAACCTTCTGCTGGGCGCATCCTGTGCGACGGTAAGGAACAGCGGGTCGAAAGCCCGTCGCATGCGCAATCCCTGGGCATCGGCTGTGTTTTCCAAGAGCTCAGCCTCGCTGGCGCGCTCTCTGTTGCGGAAAACATCTACGCGGGCCGCGTACCCACCCGGTTTGGTGTAGTTGACTGGCCTGAACTGCGCCGCCGAGCGGAGGCGTTGCTGGCGGAATTCGGTCTGAATATCGACGTTTCAACACCCGTGGAAAACTTGCCGATCAGCTCCCGCCAGATTGTTGAAATCGCCAAGGCGTTGTCGTTGAATTCCCGCGTCCTTTTGCTGGATGAACCGACGTCGGCATTGGCACCCGACGAAGTAGACGCACTATTCGATGTCCTAAAGTCCCTGACAAAAAAAGGGATTGGCATCGTCTATGTCAGCCACCATATGGCTGAGATTTTCCAGATCTCGGATCGCATTACCGTTTTGCGAGATGGGCACCACATCAGCACTTTACCGGTTTCGGAAACTTCTCAGGAACAAGTCGTTGCCGAGATGATCGGTGGCGCTCACCCCGGTGATGTCACGCGGTCAGGTAAGGTTAACGGCGAAGAGGTTTTGCATGTCCAAGACCTATCCCATCCAGGTGAATTCGAAGACATTTCTTTCTCCATTAAAGCCGGAGAGATTGTAGGGATGGCAGGGTTGATGGGCGCTCGCCGCAGCGAGATTGTTCGATCGATTGTCGGGCTGATGCATGGCGAGACCGGGGAGATCAGACTTCACGGCAAGCCTGTTAACTTTGCGTCCTTGCGGCAGGCGATGCGTGCTGGGGTCGGGTTTGTTCCCGAGGAACGCAAGACTGAAGGCCTCTTTCTGGAACAATCACTCAGCGACAACCTTATCGCGGCCAGTCTTTCCGATCATTCGTCTGCTGGGCTCATGCGTTCGGGCTCGATCAAAGCAGCCAGCCAAGCCGCCATTGACGCCTTCAGTGTCAAAACCAGCGGGATTAACGAACTTGTTGGTGATCTGTCAGGGGGCAATCAGCAAAAGATCATGTTGGCCAAGTGGCTCAAACGCGCGCCAGCTCTTCTGATCATCGAGGAGCCCACAAAAGGGGTCGACGTCGGAGCCAAATTCCAAATCCACACGGAGCTTTTACGTCGAGCAGCCGAAGGAATGGCCATCCTCGTCGTGTCATCCGATTTTCCCGAACTTGTCTCTCTCTCAACCCGCATCCTTGTCGTCCACGACGGTCGCCTCATGGGAGACATCGCAGCCACTGAGGCAACCGAAACCACGCTTCTTCAAATGGCCGCCGGAAATTCCGTTCCAATTGTGGACGCACCCCAAACCAATCAATCAGGAGTCGCGACGTGACCATGACCGCTCAAGCCAACTTGCCCATGAAGCGTCCGCTGCTGCGCCGTGTTTTACAAGCTTTTGTCGATATTCGTGAACTGACGCTGATCGTTCTGATCGCCGCCATCATCATCGTGATGTCCAACGTTAATCCCTATTTCCTCAGCTTCTCGAACTTTCGAGCCGTGGCCGTAGGCATGGCCCCCACCGCGATCATCGTGATCGGTATGGCGATACTACTTGCATCCGGCGGGTTCGATCTTTCCGTTGGATCGGTTATGGCTTTGTCTTCTACCGTCGTGGCCATGCTGCTTTTGACTGGCATGCCAATTCCGCTCGCGGTGGTATGCGGATTAGTGCTGGGTGGAATTGTCGGCGTAGTGAACGGTTTGCTGGTGACCGGACTCGGGATCAATCCGCTTATCGCGACCCTCGGCACGATGTCGATCGCGCGAGGCATCGCTCTTGTCTTGACCGAAGGTTTTTCTGTTTCAAGCCTGCCGGCATCATTTGCCTGGATCGGCAAGGCCGACATAGGCGGTTTTCCGGTAATCGTCTTGTTCACCATTCTGCTGGTCGTCCTGTTTGACCTAGCCGTCCGCCATACACGCTTTTTCCGTCAGGTCTATTTCATCGGCGCCAATGAAAAGGCCGCGATGTTGTCAGGCATCCATGTAACACGCGTGCGTATCATCCTGTACGCACTGACCGGTATTCTGGCTGCTTTGGCAGGTGTATTGCTGGCGTCCCGCCTGATGAGCGGTACGCCCACGGCAGGCAACGGTATCGAACTTCAGGTTCTGGCTGCGGCCGTCATCGGTGGCGCATCCCTACGCGGCGGGGAAGGTACTATTCTTGGTGCTTTCCTCGGCGTCGTTTTCGTCGCGTTGATCAACAACACCATGACGATGCTGGCCGTATCGATCTACTGGCAGATGATCGTCATCGGCGGTGTACTCGTTACAGCGGTCGCCTTGGACATGCTGATCCGAAGCAAACGGGGCTGAGCCCGAAGCTTTCCAAAACTCAACAACAACCAAAGATCCAAAACAGGGAGACTACGATGACTGAATTGAATGTGAATCGGCGCAGGCTGCTGACAGCGGGCACCACCGCTGGATTGGCCGCAGCGTTCGGACTGCCCATGCTGTCCAAAGAAGCCATGGCACAAGCGGCCGGCAAGGAGTATGTGTTCCTGTCCATCGTCACGCAGGTGCCTTTCTGGGTGGACTATCGAAATGCGATGGAAGACCTTGAGGAACTGATGGGCATCAAGGCCACATTCACGGGCCCGTTGGATTTCGACACGGCCGCACAAGCACGCCAATTGGATGAACTGATCGCAAGACGTCCCGCAGGCATCCTTATCTTCCCCGGTGATCCAGCCACTCTGGCCCCCGGCGTTGAACGTGCGGTGGAGGCTGGCATTCCAGTCACATGTTGTATTGGCGATATTCCCGACAGTCCCCGGTCCACATTCCTTGGTATCAACGGCGTTCAGGCAGGACGAGTCGGCGGCGAAATGCTGGCGCAAGCGATTGGCGGTAAGGGTAAAGTTATCCTCGGCACTTTCCCTGCCCCTTCCACATTGGAGCGTGTCGAAGGGTACAAACAAATCTTTGCCGAGAAATACCCAGATATCGAGGTCGTCGACGTCGTCAACGACAAGGCCGACCCGTCCTATGCGCCGACAGCCTACCTTCAGGCAATTCAGGCGAACCCTGATATTGTTGGCATTGGCGGCACGGACGGCGACAGCGGCAAAGGCGCGGCAATTGCAGTCAATGAGGCGGGACGCAAGGACATCAAGATCGTCGCGATGGACCGGAATGATGATATGCTTCCCTATATCGAAGACGGCACAATTCACGGCGCAGTGGCTCAGAAATCCTATCTTGAGATCTTTCTCGCCTTCCACATGATGCATTGGCAGAACACTGACGCGCTGAAGGTCTTGCCCGATTGGAAGGCGGCTGGCATCAATCCTCTACCCGAGCGCGTTGAAACCGGGGTTATGCCGATTACTGCCGAGAACGTCATCCAGTTCAAGCACACCTAGGCGATTGTCCCGGTGCATTCTATCGCGCCGGGAAACCGATATGAGGGGGTTACATGTCGGACAGATGGAGCGTTCTCCACCTGCAGCAAAACGATCTGCAACTGACACTCCTGCCCGGCATCGGGGGCCGCCTATGGGATGTAAACTTCCAAGGGCGCTCCCTCCTATTTCAAAACGCGGATCTCAACGGTTTCGATGTCGATAGTACCCAGCTTACTGATCTGCCCACACGCTCTCCACAATTTGGTTTTCCGCTCTGGGGCGGCGAGAAGACTTGGATCGCCCCGGATGCATCATGGGTAAACGGCGCTCCGTTTCCCGTGTTGGACAGCGGCTCTTACCAGATCACTTCAAGAAGCAGCACTCGTATCGACATGACCAGCGCATTATGCCCGACCTCGCACTTGTCAGTGTCGCGCCGCATCACGCTGACCTCGGCGGAAAGCTGGGAAATAGAACACATCGTGGTCAACCATGGGACCTCCTCGCGCCTGACCGGCATTTGGTCAGTCATGATGCTTAACACCCCCACCAAGGTCGGTGTCGAATTGGAAGACCCAGCATTTTATCCTGTTTTTGGCTCTGCCGAAGGGATGATAGCTACGCACGGCAATGGCATTGTAGTGGATTGCAACAGACAGCAGGAATTCAAGGTCGGGCTACCGAACCCCAACGGTCGTACATTGATACGGTGCGGCGCTGATGCCCCGTTGCTAATGTGCTCGGTACCGGAACCTCAAAAGGGCGATCAATTTGCACACGACTATCCGTTTGAGGTCTTTAATTCAGCCGATTACGCCTATTGCGAAGCGGAGTGGCACTCCCCGGCACGCAAGCTCGCACCGAATGAAACGCTGAGTTTTCGGCAGATGTTCCGCGTCTTGACGGATGAAGATGCAACCCAAATGCCATTGGGGCTCACAAACAACAAGGAGTTCCTTTCATGCATGTCTTGATTACAGGCGCAGGCGGGCATCTCGGCCGCAAACTCTTCAACGCGCTAGAAAGCGACCCCGATTACACCGTCTCTGGCATCGACATCCGTCCCGTTGATCATCCCGACATTCACACAGCAGACCTGTCCGACGACAGCAGTTGGGTCAGTTTGCTAAAGGGAGTGGACGTTATCGTGCATCTTGCCGGAGACCGAGAGCCTTCCGCCACTTGGGCTTCCGCGATCAATCACAATATGGATGCAACGCTTTCACTCTATCACCATGCGGCAGCCATGGGCGTCAGCCGCGTGGTTCTTGCCAGCTCCAATTGGGTTCACGGCGACAAAAGGTTCACGCATGAGGTGCTAAACAGCACGACACCACCAGGGCCAGTAAACGCCTACGGCATGTCAAAGCTATTCTGTGAACGGACAGGGGCCTATTTCGCCGAGCATCAAGGACTATCGGTCATCTGCTTGCGCATCGGCTGGACACAATGGACGCATGACAACCAACCCGGCACACACATGGCGATGGGTCGGTGGGGTCAGGAAATGTGGTTGAGTGATCGGGACTTTCTAAGCGGAATGCGCGCCGCAATAGATGCCAAGGATATTTCCTTCGCAGCCCTAAACCTAATGTCAGATAACCCGGGGATGCGCTGGAATATCAACGAAACACGGCAAGCGATTGGCTACTCTCCAATGGATGGAAGCCCCGCGAAAATAACAGTGGGCATTGTACTGAGATCCACGCTGAAACGGCTGTTTTCAGTCTGGCTCCCCAGCTACGTCACGACACGTTTTCCAGATTGGTAAAGTACAAGGTCCGGGCATTGTTGTTGCGTTGCGCAATCATTTTCCGAAACCTCGCATCGAAGTAAGCGCAAAAGGTCAGCGTTGTCCGCTTCGCAGTCGACGGAGAGTGACAGAAAGCTGTCAGTACATGGCGGGTGAACTTGCACCATCAAGACGCTCAATGTCAGCTTTGATCGGGTAGCATTTTTTGACCGGCGTTGCAGGCCGAGAAGTCGAAATGAGTGTCCTAAATCTACCAGTTCGCCAACAGTTCGCCCATGCGCTCTAGGCCAAGGTCAAGGTTGGCAGCAGCACCTCCCCCCACACCCAGTCGGATGTGGTTCCGCATCCCATAAGACGAGCCCGGTAAGAGAAACGTCCGATAGGGATCTGCTAGTAAGCGTTTGGCGAAAACATCGCCATCTATCCCATCGAGCCTTGCCAAACCAATCAATCCAGCCTGAGGTTTGACCCAATCGAGGCCGGGTTGATCGGCAACAAACCGATCCAGGCGTTCCAGCGTTTTCATCCCGGCTGCCCGCGCAGTTTTCAAAGCCTGGCTATATCGGTCAGGCCTTAAGGCGATTTCGGCGATGACTTCGCCGAGAATATTCATAATCTCGCTAGAGTTTTCCCGCAGAATGATGGCATCCCAAATCAAATCGGGATCACGGCAAACCATCCAGCCGGTTCGCAGCCCTTGGAGCCCCAATGCCTTAGAAACGCTGCCTGTCGTGATACCCCTAGGATACAAACCAGCAATCGAAGGGGCACGGGATCCGACCCACTCCAATCCTGCATAAACCTCATCAACAACCAGCCATGCGCCGACGCGATCTGCAATTTGAATAAGCCTTTCAAGCTCTGCTTGCGTCGTCAACTGCCCGGTGGGATTATTGGGGTTGGTTATAAAGATCAGTCGAGTGCGTTCTGTTACTGCGGCCTCAACTTTGTCGAGCGGCAATACCCAACCAGCACTCTCTTCCCGGTCGACAACTTTTAGCGTCGCGCCAACTGCCTCTGCCAATACGCCCGCTTGTGGCCAGCCCGGGCGTTCCGTTACGACTTCGTCGCCCGGTTGGACCAATTGCATGAATGCAAGATAATTGGCTTCCGCGGCGCCGGCGGTGATCAGAACGTCGTCTGGCTTGCAAACATCAGACAAGCCGGCGCGATCCAAGACATGTCGTCGTAAAGCAGGCAGACCCCGAAAACTCTTTTGGTTCCAATCCAACGGCAGCGCTGGATCCAGCGCATCCATGAACTCACCCAAACGCGGCGACTCTGACAAGGAAAACCCGACGAACGCATCTGGATCCGCTTCCGTAGTATCCAATAGGTATTGAAAAAGTGTGTGTATCTTGACTTTCATGCTCTACTCAAAATCCTTGTAGTCAATCCGGGAGAGATTCTGTGCAAGCAGAGGGATTTGTCAAAGGGCGACCGATTGACCTTGCGGTTTTGGACTACGGGCTGTTCAAGGTCCATTCCACTGGCCGCATAATTGGTATCTGCGGGTTTCTGATCCGGACAGATTTGGGAGAAGCAATACTCATCGATACCGGGTTCCCCGAAAAATATGCCACCGCCACTGACGCCGCAGTCAAAGAAGATCGATTGTTCGAGTTTGGCGAGGTTCTGAAGTGCGAACCAGACAATCTTCCATGCGCACAGCTGGCAAAACTTGGGCTTATTCCTTCAAACATTACACTACAGATTTGTACGCACACCCATATCGACCATATCGGTGCATTGGGCGACTTTCCAAGCAGTCCAATTCTTATCTCTGCTGCGGAGCGAGCCTTACCCCGCCCGTTGTACTGGGGCGATATGCGGCCTTTGGAATGGCCCGATCAGGATTACCTGGTTGTTGATAACGACGTAGAGATTGGGCCAGGTATCTTCGTTTTGATGGCACCCGGTCATGCGCCTGGTCAGATCGCGGTAATGGTCGATCTCCCGTCGGGGACGGTTTTACTAACCAGTGATGCGATTTCCCGACCAGCAGAAATCGACGAGAAGTTTGCCGGGTCTTGGGACGAGGATGCAGCGATTGCCAGCGCAGACAGGTTGATGCGTCTGGCATCCGAGCGAGATGCGTTCGTAATCTATGGGCATTGTCCAAAGCAATGGCCTGTCCTGAAAAAAGCACCAGAAGTCTACAGCTGATCCCGCCCCATGGACCATTTTCCATAAAGGCAACGGTGCGCCTAGGAGTTATCTGACGTCGCGCCCTTGATTCAGGACAATCACATTCCCACTGGAGACATCACCAGCCGGCGAAATTAGAAAACCGACCCAAGCGGCGATTTGCTCGGGCAGCATCGCGCGGCCATGCGGCATAGCATTAATGGCTTTCTCCAAGACGTCCTTGGTTAAGACCTTGAACAACGGTGTCTCAGTCATGGCAGGTGCCAGAGAATTTACACAGATTTTTTCCTGCGCGTATCGACGGGCAAGGTCTTTCGTAAGTGTATCCATCGCCGCTTTTGACGCACGGTAATGGGGAGGGTCGAACACATCGAAATTGTAAGCTCCATTCGATGAGATATTTACAATCTTTTTGATGCCCTCGCGTTCCAACATCAACTGAACCGCCTGCTGGCAACAGTGGAATGCAGAGTTAAAGTTTATCGCCATCTGCTTTTCGAGTTCCTCGGGCGGAATGTGCGGAAAGTCAGACATGAAGCAGGTGCCCGCGTTGTTTACCAAAGCATCCAGACCGCCATGGGCTGTCTTAATGCGCTCAAACGTTTGAGCCACGGACAAAGGATCTGTTAGATCAACGGAAATAGGCGTGAAGTCCGAACTTAATTTTGATGCCAGCTCGACGAGGCCCTCTTCTTTGAGGTCCAGACCAATCACATGCAACCCGTTCGTCTGCAATTGGCGACAGATGGCCTGCCCCATCCCTCCCGCGGCGCCAGTCACAACCGCTGTTTTCATAACAAATCCTCCCACCTTGGTATGTTTTGGGATACTCCGAGTTAAAGCAGAAAACTCACAACCCTTTTTTCTGAAAACCGGGAAAGTCAATTCCGTTTGAATTCAGCGCACGTTCGTTTTGGGCTCAAGCTAGACTTTGCAAAGTCCGCTTTCTGCGCGTAACAGTCGTTGGCCCGGACTGCAGCATTCGGCGTTTTGGGCTCGAAGCGGTCATCCGCGTGTTTTTGCCCGATGACCGCTCTGCGCTGTTGAGAAGGCATTTGCGAGCTGTTTGGCCTCGTCATCACTCCAACGCAGGTTGCTCGACCACCGCCAGCGCCGTGCTGATCCGTTCATACAACTCTTCGC
>NZ_WQIE01000011.1:0-81935 GCF_013035585.1 Ruegeria sp. HKCCA5839
CATAACCTGAAGGTCAGAGGCTCAAATCCTACGCCCGCAACCAGCGACACAGAACGCCCGTAGCGACAACGCTGCGGGCGTTCTGCTTTGTATCAAGCGACAAAGGACCCGGCAGTTCTCCGACCAGTTCAATTGCATATGTCCCATCTACTGGGACCAATCGAATCTCTGAAAACAGGCCGCGAATGATAGACCTGGCTTCAGCATGCGAAGCGGGATCGTCGACGCTCCCTATGTGCCACGGGGGCCGGGAACGGATTGTAGTTCATAGTCGGTTTCACGAATCGAGCGAAAGTAACTGATCTGACGATTGGCAATTGGTCGTTGTCGCGAGTCTTTCTTGCGGCCAGCATTTTCGTGGTGGGTAATAGGCCTCACAGCTTCCTACTGGCGACCGGCAACAGCATCTTGTCCCCGCAGCATAGCGCCAAACGACTGTTACTCGGGTGGAAGCCCCGTCGACGAAACAGGAACAGCTTTGAGATAGGCGGCAATCGCCAAACGGTCCTCATCCGTGAGGCGTGATGTGTTCTCGATGACGTCCACCATCTCACCACCAGCGCTGTCATAATCCGGTGTGAAGCCGGATTTCAGATACTCGGCAATGTCTGCCTCAGACCAATCAAGTTGGTCTACGGTCAGGCCGGGGATACGCCCCTTTTCGCTGGGGTTTGGCGCTCCCGTCAACCAGAGATCGCGTTGCATGCCCCCTAAGCCGTTGCGTGGCGTATGGCACTCGGCGCAGTGGCCAAGAGCCTCCACTAAGTACCGGCCATGTCGTTGTTGGTCGGTTAGATCCCCATCGAGCACCCAACCTGGCGACATGAACAAGAGCTTCCATCCCCCCAGTCCGCGTCGAATGTTGAAGGGAAAGCGAACCTCATGCACCTCGCTTTCGGTTGCGACCGCTGGAAGCGTGCCGAGGAATGCGTGAAGCGAAACAACGTCTTCGACTGACATGTTGGCATAAGATGTATAGGGAAACGCAGGAAAATAGTGCTGCCCTTCTGGTCCGGTCCCATGGATCAGAGCATTGGCCAAGTCAAGGGCAGACCAGGACCCAATACCAACTTCTGGGTGACTGGAAATGTTGGGGGCAATGAACGTGCCGAATTCCGTCTCAAACCGTCGACCACCGGAGAGCATGAGCTTTTCTTCACCAACCGCATCCGGCGGTGAGTGACAGGATGCGCATCCTGCGGCGTGGAACACGATTTCACCTCTGGCAAGATCTGGGATCAAACCGTCAAGTTGAGATTGATCCATTCTTTGTGGCCGGGTCAGCACCAAACCGGCCAACCCAACCAAAAGTGCAATGAAAGCAGTGAAAAGGAAAAACCGCTTCACAGCTTTCTACCATTTAGTTTTTCGGTGCTCTGTAGGCTTTGTGACATGCCGAACAGCTTCCGCCCAGATCGCCCATAGCCGCTTTCAGGGCATCAAGATCTTGGCCAGCCGCAGCCTGCATCGCAACAGCGGCGTCTGCCATGGCCTGCCCTTTTGCACCAACGTCAGGGAAGTTTTCCCAGATCGCAGGTAGCGCTCGAGACGACGGATCGGACACATTGTCAGATCCCTGTGGCCACATTGCGGATTGGTCGATCTGCGTTAGCACCACAAGGTTGTTTGCAGCCCGTGTTGCGGCCTCGGCATCATAGTCCACCTCGCCTTTGGCCATGCCACCAAGGGTACCAAGATTGAAGGCATAGAGCTGCATGATTGAGGTTCGAGCTTTCACAGCCGGGTTTTCACTTTCGTGGGCGATAGCTGTGCCAATTGTGGCCAATGACAAAAGACCCGCCGCGAAGATTGAGAACTGCTTCATCATGATGTGTCTCCCTGTTCAATGCCCGAACCTTATCTTGAGCGAATTTTCTTGTAATTGTTTATTATTGGGCGTCTCCTGTTAATTTATGAACAACGAAAACTGGGACGACATTCGATACGCACTGGCGGTAAGCAAATACGGCTCACTTAATGCAGCCGCAGCGGCCATGGGCGTCACGCACGCCACCGTCTTGCGCAGGGTGGCCGCATTCGAGGAGAGAAATGGTTGCCGGATTTTCCAAAAAAGTTCGTCAGGTTATTCCGTTCTCCCTGAAGCCAGTGCGATCTTTTCGGCCATGGAAAGCGTTGAAGAGGCGGTACTTTCGGTGGAGCGGGCGGTTGTCGGAGCAAATCGTTCCCCAAAGGGTCACGTGCGTATTACATCGACCGACAGTCTTTGTCAGATTGTTCTCCCTAGAATACTCAACGAAATCTCACTTCTCTACCCCGGCCTGAAACTGACTTTGCTAAGCGGAAACAGTCACCATGATTTGTCTCGGTTGAGTGCAGACATTGCCGTGCGGCCATCGGTAAAGCTCGGAGATGGGCTAATCGGAGAGCGTGCAGGAACGCTGTCCTTCGGTGTCTTTGACGATGGTAGCCCCAATCGCAAGTGGATGAGGCTTGACGGAGCGCTGAGCCGTTCCCTCCCAGCAAAATGGCTCGCGGAGAATGTGGGCTCTGACGAAATGACCAACGGAGCAGACAGTTTTCTGGTGCTACAGCAGATGGCTGCCTCGGGAGCTGGTAAAACCTTTCTGCCCTCATTTTTTGGCGACGCGGATACTCGCCTCAAACGGACACAGGACTTGAATCCTAAGATCGAAGTTCCGTTGTGGGTCGCGACGTTAGAGGAAATCGCGCATACCCCAAGGTTTGCCGTTGTTCAGAAGGCATTAGTCGAACGCATATCTGAGGCACTAGCTAAGTGATTTCATGCAACAGAGATTTTCGAGTTCTCACGTTTTTGACTTTCCAAATTCGCAAAGTTCATTTGGAAATGTTCGCTCCGGGCTGCGACCTGCCGAAAAAACGGGGCGCAGAGACACACGTAATTGAGGCCGCGGCAGTTGGGCAAAAGAGCAAAACTCGGCGTCAGCCGGTCATACCTGCCGCCCTTAGGCCATTGGTGAGAAGTTTAAAATCATCCGGTCGCCGCCACATAGACCGAAACCCGCGCGCAAGGCTATCTAACGTGTCATCCTCAACCACGATACCTCGACTTGTGAACTCATCGTGACGTTCGATCACGAATTCTCGCAACGCATCGGCGGCGTCTCGCTCTCGTCCGAGCTGCGCGTAAGATGCGGTGACAAATGCGGCAGCCAGCGAGTTAAGCCGCGCTGCTCCCATTAGAAAACTAAGCGCTGCTTCATAGTTGCCGTTGAAAAACTCGACCTGCCCCATAATCCAGTCGATGGCAGGTGGATGCAGTGGATCCAGTCCCATAGCTTTCGAAACCACCTCGCGCGCCTTTTCGTGCTGGCCGAGTAGTAGGAAAGCATAACCACACCAGGCCATAGACTCCGCTTCACTTTCTATCATGGAAAGTGTTTTTTTAAATTGCGCCTCAGCCTCATCCCACAATCCGGCACAGAGATAAGCAAAACCAAGCTGGTCCTGAATGTAGACGTCGCGGTTATCGAGTGCCACGCCCTTTCGGGCTATTTTCAATGTGTGCGTGGGTGCATCAGCGTCCGCCAGCCCAAGCCACAGATCTATGACATATGTATCTGAGAGATACATATAAGATCGCGCGATAGAGGGATCGAGCGCGACCGCTCGTTCCAACAACGCTCTCGCCTTGGCCGTATCTCGGGCGTTCAGGCCGTCGCGCAACGCCTTGCCCTTAAGCATCAGCTCATAGGCCTTCATCTGATCCGTTGGTTTCTGTGTCGAACGGTCGACGACATCGTGCTGGACCCTGCCCGGCAACACTGCGACGATATTTCGGGCCACCTCGTCTTGAACCGCTAGAACATCTTCCAGTTCGTGGTCGTATCGATCCGACCAGAGTTGAGTGCCTGTACGGGCGTCAGCAAGTTGTACCGAGATTCTCACGCGACTGCCGGCCTTCCGCACGCTGCCTACAACCAGGTAATCTGCGCCGAGAGCTTCCGCGATTTTGGCCGGATCTTTGTCCTGTGTCCGGAACCTGAAAGACGCATTTCTGGAAACAACCTTGAGCGTCCGAAAACGCGATAAGCCCACAATAATGTCTTCCGCAATCCCGTCGCTAAAGAAGGCTTGTTCGGGGTCGTCGCTCATGTTGTGTAGTGGCAAGACCGCAATAGTGGCTTTTCCTGATGATCCAGGCCGAGGCGGTTCAGCGCAAACTGCGCTTGTCCCGCCAATGCGCCAAGCATGTACCGGTTCGGCAACGTTCTTCACCGTAAGCTTACCAGCATCCTCCCAAGCGACCGGTATACGGTTCCCGACCACACGATAAACATCTTCAGACACCAACACACCGCCTGGCGGGGCAAGCTGCTCCAACCTTGACGCAAGGTTCACACCGGAACCAAATACATCTCCGTCGCGCATGATAATGTCTCCAAGAGTGACGCCGATGCGAAAGCGAAGTGGATCGGAGACCACCACTGGCGAACTTTGCCACTCAACCGCGCAGGAAACAGCGTCGACAGCGCTGTCGAAGCTGGCGAGCAGACCGTCACCCATCTGTTTGACGATGCGACCGTGATGCCGACCGACAAGCGGAACAGCGGTTTTGTCAATGTGCGCTGAGAGGACTTCGAGCGTGCCTTTCTCGTCCCGCTCCATTCGGGCGGTAAAGCCGACAAGATCAGCAATCAGGATGGCTGCCAGCTTTCGCTCCACGTGTTGTCCTCCTTTTTGTTTCATACTGGTCGCTACGTGTTTAGACCATGCGAAAGTGCACAGAGTCGGTTTCTGCCCTAGCTTGAAGTCGGTTTCAGCGTTGGGAAACTATGCCATTCGTCTGCGCGAAAGGCTTGGAGGACAAACAGCCGCGTTGTCTTCGCCCTGAGTTGTGCCAGGTCCGCTTAGGGCTGCCATCAGCCATTCAAGCAATTCGTAGAGAATGACCACTTCGCGCCCAAAACCGAAGTTTCTTATCCCGGCCATGCAAAAGTCTGCGAAGACCTCATCAGCGCATCAAGTGCCGGCGAGTGTTTTCGGCCAGGGACTGTAAAGGCCGCGATCGTTCTTGAAACTTCTGGCTCCACAAGCGGGCGCTGCAACAAGCCTGACAGAGTAACCGAGTACTCTGGCATGAAAGCAAAACCAATGCCTGCAGCAACCATTGCTTGTACCCAATCTTCGCGCTCAGAACGGAAACGAGCGTACAGCTCCACACCTTTTGACTGACAAACGGACATTACCATCTCGCGCAACTCACAAGCCAAGCGATCTACGTAGTTTTCTCGAGATAGATCTTGAAGCGAGACTGAATTTAGCCGTCCAAGGCGGTGCTCGGGCGGAAAAACAACCACATATCTTTCGACATAAAGTGGTCTTGCCCGAAACTCTTCTTCCAGTTCTTCAGTCAGCGTCATCAATGCGACATCGATATCACCATCAGAAAGTTTTTTCCTGAGATCCGACGCGCTTGCTTCATTGACTGACAACTCCAAGCCGCTGTGGTTTTTTTCGAATTGAGCCAGAAACCGTGCAAGGCGAACGTGCCCAATTGTTGAAAGGACACCTAAGCGCAACGGCACCTTTTCGAGCAAACGAAAATTCTGAGCCAGCGCTTGTGTGGCCGCTGCTTCGTCAACGATGTGCTGTAGATGCGGCAGCATTGACTTTCCAAAGTCGCTGACCAAAATTTTCCGGCCTTCCCGATGAAAAACCTGTGCGCCAAGTTCGGTCTCTAGTGACTTGACGCCCTTGGTAAGTGCCGGTTGGCTCACATTGCATTCTGCGGCGGCTTTGGTGAAATTCAGATGCTTTGCGGCAGATAAGACATATCTAATCTGAGACATCTCCATATTGGGGCACCTCGTCACTGATAGCGAAAAACAATCATAACGTAGGATACACCGTTTTATCCAAACCTGGAGTTATTAACTCATAAGGTATCGATAGTTCCCCGAACCAACGTTCCATAGTGTAATCGATGCACCGGTTTTGATTATTCGGAAAGGGAGCGAAATGTCTGTTTTTATGGTCGAAAGAAACCTCAAGGGTATCAGTATGGATGACTTGGGTGCTGCTCAAAAAGCCGCGATAGCAACAGCACAGAAAATGACAGCAGATGGCGACAAGATCAGCTATGTTCGTTCAACATTTGCTCCCGAAGACGGGCGCTGCATGTGCTTGTTTGATGGTGAAAGCGCCGATCAAGTTCGTCGATTGAACGATACCGCCGGACTTCCTTACGACAAGGTCGTGGCAGCAATGGATCTTACCCCGTGACGACTTCTGACCTTTAGTGTTGTGATGGGGCCCTGAGTGTATGCTCCAGGGCCCTCAGCACTGGTTGAACAGGTTGCAGGGAAATGCAGGTTCGTCCGCATTTCGGGCCTTGCGAATCTAAGTATCGGATGACCGCTTTGGGCCGTGTGCGACTGTGAAACGGATCGCCGATGGGTGTCTGCCGCACCGCATCCGAAGGCAGCACTGAGCCCATTTTGTCCGATGCTGCGCGGCGCGTAGGTGTCCGGTGTTGGCTATCTACCCCATGGTCAGGCGACAAGCCCCAACTCTTTGTCGGTGGCTGTAATCGCATACTTTTTCCTTGGCGGCATGGGTCTTGATTGCCAAGGTGGTTCGAAGGTGAAACTTGAAACGCTGCGGCCGTCAGGTAGGGCACCGTTTCCGGCCCCTAGCGCGTAGTCGTAGTAGAGTTTGACGATTTCTTCCTCGGTTACCTGTGCGGTTGACGGATGTGCCATGCATGCGTCACGCCACATCCGCACCCGGTCATACTCTTTGCCCTCGGGAAGGCTAAACCCTTCGTAGTAGTCAAGGAACCAAAACCGCTTGAACATAGGGGTAAAAACAGCCTCTGCCAAACCGAAGTCCTCGAACAAGAATGGGCCAGCCGGATTGTGATGACCCAGGAAATCATCGAGGTCTCGATAAAGCGCCAGGAGCTTATTCAAATGCTCATCTCGGTGGGCCTGATCCTGATTCATGACAAACAGGTAGCCTGCCATTGTGAAGGGTCCTTCGCGGGCAATCAGCATCGACTCAATGGCGTGCTCGACAGGATCACTGCGGCGCAATGGTGCCCCCGGCAGAGCCTCATCAAGATAGCGCAGTATCACGAGGCTTTCTTTCAAAATACGGCCGTCGCTGGTTTCAAGCACAGGCAAGGCTGTCGTCCCTCGGGTCTTGGCTAGCAATTCCGGGTCGCGCGGCTTGGTGATGTCTACGACACGAAATTCTACGGCATCCGTCAGTCCGCGCAGCGCCAGTAGGATTTCCAGTCGCTGCGAGAAGGGACAGACGGGGATATGATAGACGATGTGTTTCTTAGTCATGTGTTCAATCCAATGGTGGGCCGGTGAAGGCCATGTTGTGCCGTTTGGCGCTCTCCTCAATGGCGGGCATGTCTTCTGGGATACGGCACTGACCGGCTGCCATGTCGGAAAAGAAACCTTCGAATCCGCCGGGCGTCAGGATCACGAGATGGCGGCACGGTTCGTCGTCTGTCACCTTGAATGTATGTTCTTTGCCTCGTGGGATGAATACGCTTTCGCCGGCCCCTGCGGAAAACTCCTCGCCTTCCAACCAGAACCTGCATGTGCCGGTCAGGATTACAAAGATTTCGTCTTCGTTTTGATGCACATGGCGTGGGGGGCCGCTACCAGCAGGGGACCAGCTGTCCACAATGGACATAGCACCGCCCGTCTGTTCTGGGCTGAGGATGGTTTTGTATTTTACTCCGAGCCATTCGATGGCTCCGTCGATTTGGTCCAGGTCTTTCATCGTTTCTCTCCATTAGCATCGGATTGAAACGAAAGCGCTTCCGTTGACAGAAGCCTATCCGAAGGCCAACCTATCAGGCAAACCGCAATATCTAATATAGGATATCGGCCAAGTGAATTTCGCCACACTGGACCTCAATCTTTTGCGCGTGTTGGACGCCCTCTTTTACGAAGGCTCAACCGTCAAGGCGGCTGACAGGCTCGCCATGTCGCAATCCGCAGTCTCGGGTGCATTGTCGCGTCTACGTCATGCCTTGGACGATCCCCTTTTTGTCCGGCAGGGAAACCGTTTGGTTGCCACTGATTATGCCGCCAGGATTGAATCCGGTTTGCGCGAAGAACTCGAACGTCTTGAGGCTTTGCTAGCTCCACCAGCAACCTTTGATCCGCAAACCGCTGAAGGCACTTTCCGGATCGCCGCCAGCGATTTCTTCGCAGAACTCCTGATGCCGCCTTTGGCTGATCTTTTGCAAAAATCGGCGCCCAATCTACGAGCGCAGTTGGTTGATCTGGTTCCAAATGACTATGTGGCCAGCCTTGAACAACGCAACGCTGACATTGCGCTGATCCCGGATTTGCTTCTGCCGGACTGGGTCAATCGGCAGCCACTCTTCCATTCGCCATTCCACGTGATAGCTCGCAAGGAAAATCCAAAGCTTGAGGGGCTTCAGGAAGGGACGCAAATGCACATGGATACGTTCTGCGCACTGCACCACGTCTTGTTCTCCCCTGAAGGGAACCTGGCTGCAATGGGCGATGCTGCCCTTAATCGCGTCGGAAAGCAGCGACAAGTTGCTATGACAGTGCCCGTCTTTAGTGGCGTTTGCCGAGCGGTGAGCGAAAGCGACCTCATCGCGCTTGTACCCGCGCAGCTTGCAATGAAGGTGGCCAAGACATTCGAACTAAAGGTGTTCGAACCTCCGATGCATATTGAACCAGCGTTGATCATCGGCATCTGGCACAAGCGATCTGACAATGCCCCGATGGCGGCCTGGATGCGTAGCCAAGTCTTCAAATTGATGAAGGCGTTGAACTTAGACAGTTAGCTAAACTGCCCTAAGCAGCGCCTTTCGGACAGAAACAAGCTTGGAGTTTGCATGACTGATCCTCCGATCCGCCATGCCCTTCCACGACGACAACCCAACGCTGACACAAAGACATTTTCACATTGTGTTTCGTAGCTTCGGTCGCTGAAACCGAACCTTTGAAGTGAAGTATCCAATTAGAAGAAGGCTTCTGAAAATGTTAAAGAAGTGGCCAATTTAGTTAAGCTAACTTGACCCACATTCATACTATCTCTCCAACGATGGGAGGACAAAATGAAAGATGACGCTACCATCTCTTTTGGCTACAACGGTGATCCGGCCCGTTCATTTTCACTTAAGGCCGAGGCTTATACCGACGCGAAATGGTTCGATACGGATCTCAAAGCTGTCATTGCAAAGACGTGGCAATGGGTGTGCCACGTCGAAAAAACGCGTGATCCTGGGGCCTTTGTGACCGTCAGTATCGCGGGCCATTCAATTGCGGTTGTGCGCGATAAAGAAGGCACGTTGAGAGCGTTCTATAATGTCTGCAAGCATCGCGCTCATGAGCTTTTGTCTGGAGAGGGCAGCACTACGCGGATCATGTGTCCCTATCATGCTTGGGTCTACAAGTTAGATGGTCAATTGGCCCGTGCGCCGCACACGGAGAACCTGGTCGATTTCGACCCGGCTGAGATTTGCCTGGACGAAGTACTTGTCGAAGAGTTCTGCGGATTTGTGTTCGTGAACCTTGATCGGGCTGCACGGCCTTTGGCAGAACAGTCCGGCGATCTTGAAACCGAGATCCGTCACTGGGCCCCGGACGTCGAACAACTGACTTTTGGGCACCGCTTGACCTACGACATCAAGTCCAATTGGAAGAACGTCGTAGATAACTTTCTTGAATGCTACCATTGCCCCACAGCGCACAAGGATTTCTGTGACCTTGTGGACATGGACACTTATAAGGTGACCACATACGGCATTTATTCCAGTCATATGGCAGACGCAGGTCAAAACGCCAACAGCGCTTATGACGTGTCGAATGCGACCGTAAAGACCCACGCGGTTTGGTGGCTGTATCCCACGACGTGCCTGATGCGCTACCCCGGGCGCTCCAGCATGATCGTGCTGAATATCAATCCCGTGGGCCCTGACAGAACGTTGGAAACCTACGATTTTTTCCTGGAGACGCCAGAGCCTGATGCGATGGAGCTGGATGCAATTCGTTATCTCGACGAGGTCCTGCAAGTGGAGGACATCAACTTGGTCGAAAGCGTTCAGCGTGGCATGAACACGCCCGCGTTTACCCAAGGCCGTATCGTGCACGATCCAGACGGTTCAGGGAAATCGGAGCATGCTGTGCACCATTTTCACGGGCTTGTTCTGGATGCCTATACCAAAGGTGCAACGTGACGCGGCCCAATATCCTGGTGATCATGGCGGACCAACTGGCTCCGCATTTCACTGGAACATACGGGCACAAAACCGCCAAGACACCACATCTGGATGCGCTTGCCGCGCGAGGCATGCGGTTTGACGCGGCGTATTGCAATTCGCCGCTTTGCGCACCGTCACGGTATGCATTCATGTCGGGTCAATACATCAGTCGGATTGCTGCGTATGATAATGCGTCCGAATTCAAGGCGTCGGTGCCGACCTTCGCTCATTACCTGAAATCCTTGGGCTACCGTACCTGTCTCTCCGGCAAGATGCATTTCGTAGGTCCCGATCAGATGCACGGATTCGAGGACCGCGTGACCACCGATATTTACCCTGCGGATTTCGCCTGGACGCCGGACTGGGAAACACCGGACGAACGGATCGACAAGTGGTATCACAACATGCAGACCGTAAAGGAAAGCGGTTTGGCCCATGCGACCTTTCAAATCGACTACGACGACGAAGTCGCCTTCGCTGCCAAGCGTTGGCTCTTTGATGCTGCGCGAGACAAGGCACAGGGCCAAGAGGCGCCTTTTGCGATCGTGGCCAGCTTCATCCACCCGCATGATCCCTATGTGGCGCGGCCTGAATGGTGGAACCTCTATTCAGATGATGACATCGACATGCCAGCCTTTTTGCCTGCGCTTGAGGATCAGGACCCGTTTTCGCGGCGCTTGATGGACGGGATCGAAGCGTCCTATGTGCCGCTAACAGCCGAAGAAGTGCGCCGTGCGCGCCGCGCCTACCTGGCCAATGTCAGCTATTTTGACAGCAAGATTGGTGAGCTTGTGCAAACGCTCGAAGAAACGGGCGAGTTGGATAATACTGTCGTCATCGTCACCGCAGATCATGGCGATATGCTGGGCGAGCGAGGCCTGTGGTACAAGATGAACTTCTTTGAACACTCCGCCCGCGTGCCTCTGGTGGTCGCAGGTCCAGATGTCGCCGTTGGCACAGTCCAGAATGCCGTATCTCTGGTCGATCTGTTGCCTACGTTTATTGATTTGGCGGGCGGTGATGCGTCGATGTTGGGCGAGCCGATTGATGGGCGCAGTCTTGTCCCACTGATGCGGGGGGAAGACGACCCAATTGACGAAGCGATCGGCGAATACTGCGCTGAGATGACAGGATATCCGGTCATTATGATCCGCAGAGGGCCGCTCAAATACGTTCACTGCGACAGCGATCCGCCGCAGCTCTACGATCTGAGCAATGATCCTATGGAAACGCGCAATGTGGCTGCGGCTCCGGACTATGCCGATGCAGCGTCGGACTTCGCCGAAGAGATTGCCGCGCGATGGGATGGCACAGCGCTGCGCACTCAGATCATCGCGACCCAGAGGTCGCGGCGTGCCTTGCATGCCGCGATGGAGGCCGGGGTGAGTGCACCTTGGGATTATGACCCGCCGAGCGACGCCAGCCGGCAGTATGTCCGTAACCATATGGATTGGACTGTGGCCGCGAAGCGCTACCGCTATCCCCCTTTGAAGGACGAAGTAGGATGAAACTTGAAGGAAAGATCGCTCTGGTCACGGGCGCACGCGGCGGGATTGGGCGCGCGATCGTCGCGCGGTTCATCAAGGAAGGGGCTACTGTTTACGCAGCAGATCTCACGCCCGAAGGATCGCTCGACGCGCATGTTGACGATGGCGTCTTCGTGAAACTCGACGTCACCCAAGAAGCTGACGCTATTGCCGTGATGGACAAGGTTCGCGAGGCGCATGGCAAGCTTGATATTTTGGTCAATGCTGCAGGGATCGAGATTGAGAAAACGGTTGAAGACACAACGCTTGAGGAATGGAACCGGAGTTTTGCCGTGAATTCGACGGGCACGTTCCTCACCTCGAAATACGCGCTGCCGTTGATGCGTGAGGCCGCAACGTCGGGCAGCAGCGCGAGCCTGATCAACTTCGGGTCCTATGACGGCTTTATCGCCGACCCCGGTCTGGCGGCCTATTGTGCTACCAAAGGCGCGGTGCATGCTTTGACGCGCGCTATGGCTTGCGATCACGGGCCTGAAGGCATCCGCGTCAATGCGATCTGCCCCGGCTATATCGACACGCCGATGCTGCAAAGCTTTTTTAACGGCGATGGCTCGGGTGGCAGCGGAGGCAGTATTGAAACGCTGCAGAAAGCTGTACGCGACGTCCACCCGATGCGCACCTATGGCACGCCGGAAGACATTGCCAACCTGGTGAACTGGCTTGCCTCGGATGAGGCACGCTATGCCTCGGGTCAGCTTTGGGTGCTTGATGGCGGGCTCTCTGCGCAAGTTCAACAGATGAAACTCTAATGCCCAAGCCCGTCATCATAACGTGCGCTCCAACGGGTGGAATTCACACGCCGTCCATGTCGCCCCATCTGCCGATCACACCTGCAGAGATCGCAACGGCCAGCATTGAGGCAGCAGCAGCTGGCGCCTCAATCATCCATTTGCATGCGCGTCACCCAGAGACAGGAAAGCCCGATCCGCGGCCCGAGCTGTTCGGTCAATTCTTGCCGGTCATCAAGCAATCAACCGATGCCGTCATCAATGTCTCCACCGGAGGCGGTCTCGGCATGTCGATGGATGAGCGGTTGTTGGCTGCCACGTCTGCCAGTCCAGAGATGGCCAGTCTGAACATGGGGTCGATGAACTTTGGCATATTCCCGATGTTACAGCGGTACTCGGAGTTCCAGTTCGATTGGGAACGTCCCTTCCTTGAAATGACCGAAGACTTCATCTTTCTCAACACCTTCAAGACGATCCGCTACGCGATAGAAAAATTGGGGGGGGATCATGGCACGAAGTTCGAATTCGAGTGCTACGATCTGGGCCATCTCTACAACGTGAAATGGTTCGTTGATCAAGGGATCATCAAGCCACCTTTCTTCATCCAGATGGTCTTTGGCATTTTAGGCGGCGTGGGCGCCGATCCAGATCACCTCGCCCATATGCACAACACCGCGAACAAACTCTTCGGGCCTGACAACTTTGAATGGTCTGTGCTCGCTGCAGGACGACACCAGATGCCCTTCGCGACCCAAAGCGCGATGCGAGGCGGCAACCTGCGTGTCGGACTGGAAGACAGCCTGTTCATCGGCAAGGGCGAGCTTGCCACGTCCAACGCACAGCAAGTCCATCGCATCCGCAGCATAATTGAAAATCTGGGCCTGACCATCGCCACGCCTGACGAGGCGCGTGCGCGTCTGGCACTGAAGGGCGGTGATCAGGTCGGGTTCTGAGGGAGAAACACATGCAAACGAAAATGCTGATCAACGGGGAAATGGTCGAAGGCACAGGCGAGGTGCTGGATGTGTTGAACCCGGCGACGGGCGCAGTGATCGGAGCTGTGGCAGAGGCAGGCTCTGAGCAGATCGAGGCGGCAACACGCAGCGCCGCAGAGGCATTTGACACGTTCGCTAGCACATCGCCAGCCGAACGCTCCGCGATGCTGTTGCAGATCGCTGACGTAATAGAGGCACACAGCCAAGAGCTGGCTGAGTTGGAAAGTCTTGATGTCGGCAAGCCCTGGCCCTCAGCCCATGATGATGAGATGCCGCTGACAATCGATGTCTTCCGTTTCTTCGCGGGCGCGGCACGTACGATGATGGGGTCTGTGGCCGGGGAATATGTTGCTGGCCACACATCAATGATCCGCCGCGACCCAGTCGGACCTGTGGCAGCCATCGCGCCGTGGAACTATCCGCTCATGATGGCGTCATGGAAGCTGGCCGCGCCAATTGCCGCAGGATGCTCTGTGGTTCTAAAACCCTCTGAAATCACACCTTTGTCGACATTGCGTCTTGCCGAGCTGCTGCAGGATGTGTTGCCCAAAGGCGTGTTGAACGTGATCCACGGACGCGGGCCAAGCGTTGGCGATGCTCTGATCAACAACCCTCGGATGGAGGCGATTACCGTCACTGGCTCGCCCGCTACCGGGATGGCGGCGATGCGGGCGGCGTCAGAACAAATCCGCCACGTGCATTTGGAGCTGGGTGGCAAGGCCCCGGTGATCGTGTTTGAGGATGCCGATGTCGATGCTGTGGCCGAAACGATCCGGTATGGCAGTTACTTCAACGCAGGTCAGGATTGTGCGCAACCCTGCCGCGTGATGGCGGCGGATGGTGTTTATGATAGACTTGTGAGTGCTATTCAAGAACAAGTCGGTCAGATGCAAATCGGCGCGCCGAAAGATGACGGAACCGACATGGGCCCATTGGTGTCAGCGGCGCAACGCGACCGCGTTGCTGGTTTCGTAGACCGTGCTCGCAGCGCTGCCGAAATTGTCTCAGGCGGAGCGGCAGGCGTCGGTGATGGGTTCTTCTACGAACCCACAGTCATCGCCAATGTCGACAATGATGCAGAGGTTGCCTGCAATGAGGTCTTTGGTCCCGTTGTCTCGATATCGCGGTTCTCTGACGCGGATGAAGCCTTGAGGATCGCAAATTCAGTCAGCTACGGCTTGGCCTCATCGGTATGGACCCGCGATGTCGGACGCGCCATGCAGATGACTTCCAAACTGCGTTATGGTTTCACTTGGGTGAACACCCACGGGGTTGCGACGCCCGAAATGCCCTGGGCCGCCATGAAGGGGTCTGGCACGGGCAGCGACATGTCAGTTTACGCGCTCGACGCCTATACCGCGATCCGCCACGTCATGGTTGCGCACTGATGCGGTTGGCAGGCAAAAAAGCGTTTGTCACGGGTGGTAGACAAGGCATCGGCCGGGGGATCGTTGATGCGTTTTTGAACGAAGGCGCGACAGTGACGACCTGCGGGCGCGGCGCTCGGCCAAAGGGATTGCCCACCGAGGTCACTTGGCTCGCCTTGGATGTGTCTGATCCATCGGCTGTGAATGCGGTCGCCACTCCAACGGATATTCTGGTCAACAACGCTGGTGTTCAGGTCGAAAAAACCGTAGCTGACAGCACGGATGCCGACTGGGATCAAGTGATGGGCACCAACGCGCGCGGTGTGTTCAACTGTTGCCGTGCCTTTATTCCCGTGATGCCAAAGGGCGGCTCGATCATCAATATCGGTTCGATCTCGGGCAATGTCGCCGACCCGTCGATGGCGCTTTACAATGCGTCCAAGGCATTTGTGCACGGGTTGACGCGCTCTATCGCCGTGGATCACGGACCAGACATCCGTTGCAACGCGATCTGCCCAGGATGGATTGAAACCGGCATGTTGGACGCAGGTTTTGAACTGGCCAAAGACCCCAAGAAAGCAAAGCAGGATGCGCTCGTGCGTCACCCGGTCAGGAGGTTTGGCAAACCCGCTGATATCGCTGCGATGGCAGTCTGGCTGGCATCAGATGAAGCCGGATTTGCCACGGGACAACTCTTTACTGTCGATGGCGGTATGACCGCGGCATCGCCTCTAAATCCCGGTTTGTTCTGATGGGCCAAATTGAACATATAGCAGTCTTGGGCGCTGGCGTCATAGGTGCAAGTTGGACCGCTCTGTTTCTTGCGTCGGGGCGCAGTGTCGCCGTGTTCGATCCTGATAAAGGCGCCGAAGCCGCCGTGCGCAAATACGTCGAGACGGCATGGCCTGCGCTGGAAGAGCTTGGCTTGACCGAGCGGGCGAAACCCGATGCCTTACGCTTTGAGACCAGCGCGGGCCACGCGGTTGATGGTGCGCAGTTCGTGCAGGAAAACGTGCCAGAGAGACTGCCGATCAAACATGAAACCTATCACGAAATCGAACCCCGGTTGGAGGTGGGAACGATCATGTCCAGTTCAACCTCTGGTCTGACGTTGGAAGCCTTGCAGCAGGGCTGGAAAGATCCAAGCCCATTCATCCTTGGACACCCCTTCAACCCACCGCACTTGATCCCATTGGTCGAACTTACGGCCAACGCTGCAACAGGGGTGAGCGTCTTAGATCGAACCGAAGCCTTCTACCAGGACATCGGCAAAGTGACGATCCGCATCAAAAAAGGCATGCCCGGACATGTCGCAAATCGGCTGCAAGCGGCCATCTGGCGTGAGGCTGTGCATATGGCTGTCGAGGGCGTCGCCAGCGTCGAAGATATCGACAAGGCAATGTGGGCCGGGCCGGGGTTGCGATGGGCGGCGATGGGTCCGACAACCTTGTTTCATCTCGGGGCGGGGGAAGGTGGCCTCCAAGCCTTTTGCGACCATTTCAAGGATACATTCAACGGCTGGTGGGATGACCTTGGCGACCCGCGACTGGACGACAATAGTATCAAGCTGTTGGTCGACGGCATGGCCGCAGCATCCAGAGGAAAGAGCCCGGCAGAGCTGTCCGCGCAGCGGGACAAAATGCTTACGGCGATGCAGATGGCGACGCGTCCGCTCCGCTCCTGAGATCTGGTTTGTACATTGGCCAAGCGCGGAACTCGAATGGCACGCGCCCGTCGATCCGATCTGCGCTTGGTGATAAGCCAAACCGTTGATGATAGGCGCGGCTGAAATGAACTTGGCTGTTGAACCCAGATGCTGTTGCGATCTCACTGAACTTTAATTCAGTTTGCGTGACGAGCCCACGCGCTCGGTCCAAACGAATATCGCGGTAATAGGCGACAGGTGATTTGCGCACGTATTGATGGAACAATCGGCTGAGCTGACGTTGCGAGACTTCGACTCTTTCGGCAATTTTGGGTATTGAGAGCGTTGTTTCCAGATGCGCTTCCATCAAGTCGATGGCGGCGCGGACAACGCCAGATGTGACATAGCCCATCGGCTCGACCACTTTGGGATTTTGCGACAGACCTTCGCCGCGTACCTCATGATGAAACAGATATCGCGCCGTCGCGTTTGCGACGCTGTCGCCGGCCACAGAATGCACGAACCGCAGTCCGGCATCAGTCGACGCTGTGCCGCCGCAACAGGTGAAAATACCTTCGTCCTGCACGAACATGTTCTCGGACACGGTTGTATCTGGAGCAATTTCGATGAAAGCGTCGATATGTTCGTAGTGTACTGTCGCTGTTTTGTTCTTCAGCAAGCCCGCCTTCGCAAGAATAATCCCGCCTGTGTCCAATCCACCAATGATCGCACCAGACCGCTGCCACCTTTGAAGCGCAGTGCAAAGCGCGCGCGACGCATAGCGCTCGGGTGTCCAGCTCGAACTTACGAGAACGAGCCAAGGCTTGCGTTCATAGTCGTCTCGCCATTGGGCAGTTTCAATTAACATCCCACTGCTGGTCTCAACCCCGCCGCCATGTTCCGAGACAAGCTTCCACGAAAACCTGTTCGTCCCGGACAAGTAGTTAGCCACACGAAACGGATCAACGAACGATGTCGTTGCAGAGACATTAAAATGCGGTGTTACAATGGCGAGTATTTCATGTTGGATTGGCATCGGAATAGACATGGCTGATTTTGTGAAATCGTGTCTAAATTTGTCAACTAAAATTCGCTTATTTTGCGATCGCAGCGAGCGCCGCTTTTTGGGCGATCCACATCGCAACGTGGATGGCAAACGCTGGATGTGAGCAATGGGCCGTCCTTGATACGGCCAAACGCTGTGTGCTCGTCAATGCCGTGCTTCCTCCAAGGCCTGCACTGAGCCATCTGCGTAAGTTCGACTTTCTCGCTGCGCGCTCGCAGCACAGATTCTGCCCAGTCCGCATCGTCTTGAGCACCGTATTGTGGCGAAAAATGAGGCCCTTCGCGCCGGACACAGCGAGACTTTGTGAGATATATATTCACCCAATAAGCTCTGATCGTTATCGCGTTGCTGATTTCTGGGCATGGAGGATCGGAGGGCATATCAAGCCAAGAGTACAACTTCCCGCAGTTGCAAAAAACGCAGAGATTGGAAAAAGGGTCGGATCACCGGTCAGAAAAGACTTTTACTTCCAAAGCTAGTCTGGGCGATCCGTACTCGACTCGAACTCGCAGGTAACTTGCGCGATTTGACACTGTTCAATGTCGCCATCGACACTAAATTGCGAGGCTGCGATTTGGGAAAACTTTCTGTAACCAATCTGGTCAAGAAACAGCGCGTCCGCGAACGGGTTTCAGTGATCCAGAGCAAAACCAAGCGTCCAGTTTAGTTCGAGCTGACCGAGAATACGCCGGGTACCGTTTCCGCCTGGGTTTGTTCGCCCGAAATGATCGGCTGTCCATTTATGTTTACACACCGCTTTAAAGACCGACCTCATATTTCTGCGCCAATATGGCCGACGAGTTGGGGAATGGCTCACTGCGATAGGTCAGGAGCCAAGCGGATACGGCACCCATTCACTCCGCCGAGCTAAGGCTGCGGAGATCTAGCGAAAGACTGGAAATCTCCAAGCAGAATTGCGCTATCTTGGACACAACAACGTCGATGGCACTGTGCGTTGCTGTGGCGTCGAGTTGGAAGATGCGCTGAACCTTGCTGAAAAAATCGACATCCAAACGGTATTGGCGGACGGTCGATGTTGTTTGTCAATCTGGACCAACCCTACGACAACGCTGCAGAAGTTGACCGAGCAGAGCACAGGAGAACGGGATATTTTTCGCTGGGTCTGATCATCACGCGAAGGTCGCGCCGGTGATGTTCTCGCGAGTGATTACGCCGGTCAGGATCGGGCTGGGTTTGAAGTCGCGCTTCTCGAGATACGAGACCAGCGCCTCGACGGTTTGCTCGGCTACAATGCGGACGTTCAGATGGATCACAATGTCCATCGTGCCGTCCAGAAGATATGATTTCGTGCGCGATGTCAGGTTATGGCCAATGAAGACGACTTCATCCGCGGCGTCTTCGTCTTTCAGAGCACGTGCGACACCCTGATGCCCGCCACCAACATTGTAGATGCCGATAATGTCGTCTCTTTGGCTGATGGCTTTCCGGACTCCCTGATAGTTACCCTCGGCATCGTCTTGCCCGTTAACGACGATGGCCTCGCCGATATGGGGAAAGTCCTGCCGCAGGCAGGCGCGAAACCCGATCTCGCGGTCCTCGTGCACGCGGTAGAGTTCACCTCCGGTGACAACCAGAACAGACCCAGATTGCCGTGTGAGACGCCCCATCAGGTACCCGGCAGTGCGACCGGCGGCGCGATTGTTGATGCCGATATAGCCGATCAGGGCTGGGTGCTCCAAACCGGACATGATGGTGAGCGCTGGGATGTTGAGCCGCGCGAGAGATTCAACTGCGTCGTGCACACGCGGATCGTCAAGCGCCTGAAACGCAACCGCGTCAACGCCTTGTCCGGCGCACGCGTGAAGCTTTCTTGCCAGTGAAGCCGGTTCCAGTTTCTTGGTGAAAACACATTCGATGGTCGCGTTACCGCGTGCACCATAATCCTGAAGACAGTCGGCCAAAAGATCAGTCGATGGACCGGCCTCTCCGGGCAGGAATACTTTCAAGCGCCAGGGCCGGGGGCGCGACCCAATCGCTGTGCCTGCCTCTATTGCGCGTTTGGCCTGAATAACACGCTGCCGGGTGGATTCACCCACATGCGCGCGATTGTTGAGCACGCGGTCGACTGTGGCGGTTCCGACTCCCGCAAGTTTGGCGATCGCTGAAATCGTCGCCCTTCTTGGTACATGTATGTCACTTGAACCAGACAAGTTTTCCATCAAATCACATCAAATTCGGCCGATCTGGCGAGTTTAGTACCTCAATCAACATCAATTCATCGACTTAATGCAAGTTCTTGTTGCCAACGAGAACGCCCGGTTAGGATCATCCACCCCAATCAACAAGCCGTTCACTGGGCACAGGGAGGCACACAAGAATACTGGCGAGCACAGCGGAGGTTGCTGTCCCCGCCGGGGGCGCGATGGCCCAGGACGAACTCAGGTTTCAGACACACTTCAACGCTGAATTCACGCCGGGACAGCTGATCCTGAAATTCGTGGAACAGTTAAAACCATGAAGTAATGGCCGACCGATGAAAAATTGCCCGAATTGGTCGCTTTGGCCAGGGGTGTCTTCCGGACCGGCCAGCGCAGGGAACTGTGCATGAAACCCCAAAACCGTAGCAGAAAGGAAGTGTCGCAATGCGCGTGGGTGTCATAGGATTGGGGGATATGGGATCGGGTCTGGCAAAGAACCTGATCGCGAACGGGCATGAGGTGATCGGGCGGGATCTGAGCGCGGACCGGATGGAGGCTTTTGCACGCATGGGGGGCACGCCCGCAGCAAACGTCGCCGAAATTGGCGAACATGCGGACGCGGTCTTTGTCATGGTCATGGATGGTAATCAGGCGAAATCCGTCATCCTCGGCAAGGATGGCTTGGTCGGTTACATGCCGAAGGGCAGCGCCGTGATCTTGACTGCAACCATCAAGCCAGCCGAAGCCGTGGACATCGGTTCAGCAATGGAAGGGTCAGGAATTCATCTCATCGACAGCCCGGTATCTGGTGGGTTTGCCGGTGCGCAGGGCGGGACGCTGACCATGATGGCTGCGGGTGAAGAGGCTGTTCTGGACCGGTTTGAGCCGGTCATGCAAGCCGTCTCGGGCACCATCCACCGGGTTGGAGACGCCCCCGGACAGGGGCAGACGGTCAAGGCTTGCCTGCAAAGTCTAATCGGCTCGGTATTCGCCGCGACTTTCGAGGCGGCAGCGTTCTGCGCCAAGGCTGGCCTGTCCGCTGATTCAGTCTGGAACGTGTTCTCGACATCCGGCGTCGGCTGCAACGTAACCAAAAGTGCTTTGGAGAACATCGTCGACGGTAAGTTTGAAGGCACGGGCAGCTCGATTACGACCATGCACAAGGACCTGACAATTTCGCTTAATCTTGCGGAACAGATCGGGATGCCGCTGCATATGGCGTCTACCGCGATGCAGATATTCCACGCGGGAAAGACCAAGTATCCGGACGGCGATAACTGGGGTTGCACCCGCGTGATCGAGGAAATTATCGGTGCCGAATTGCGCCGCTGAGAAGGAATGAGTGAACAAATGAAACTGGGTGTCATTTGCGACGGCATCAGCCGTGATCTTGCCCATGCCGTTGACGTCATGGACGAATTCGATCTGGAATATGCCGAACTTCAGTTCGTGGGCGAACATGAGGTTGGCGACCATTCGGCGAGTGAAATTGCCGAAATCGACAAGCTGTTGAGGGACAGGGGCAAGCCGGTCTCTTGCTTGTCGCGCCATATCTTTGCGGGCATGACAACCGCGAACCGTCCGGGCGACGCACTTCACATCAAACACATGGACGCTCTGAAGCGGGTGATCGAGATGGCGCATATCGTCGGCTCACCGCTGGTGCGGATTATGACCCAGAAGAAGGAACAGATACTCTGGGGCAAGGGCGGCGCCGAGAAGTGGAATGTGGCGCATGGCGCGTGGGACACGATGCCCCCGCTGATCGCGCCAGCCTGTGATCTGGCCCGCGCGGAAGGCGTGACGCTGGTCGTTGAAACCGGTAACGGCACGATGGTGAATTCAAACTACACCGCGCGCCGTCTGATAGACGAACTTGACGCCAAAGACGTACTCAAGGTGCTTTGGGATCCGGCCAATAATTGCTGGTGCCACGAACGCGCCTATCCGGACGGCTATGGTGAGGTCCGTGATGGGTATCTCGGCCACGTTCACATCAAGGACGTGCAGGTCGACACGCCCCGGGCCACGCTCGAGGTGCGCGAATTGGGTAAGGGACAGCTTGCCGATCAGTTTCGCCCGATCGCAGAGGCCCAGCGTGCGGATGGATATGATGGCGTCATCAGCTTTGAAAGCGTCTACCACCCTGGCAATGGCAATTTCGAGGACGGGTTTCGGCAGTGTATCGGCCTGTTCAAAGAGATCTTCGGGTGAGTGATGGTATGAATAGTTTTCGTGTCGGTTTGATCGGCACCGGGCGGATCAGTGATGTTTATCTCAGGAACTGTGCCGTGTTTGACGGGCTGGAAATTGTTGCCTGTGGTTCGCTGAACATGGACGAAAGCCGCGCGAAGGCGGCAGAATTCGACGTGCCCTGTGCAAAGGAACCGGCCGCGATCATCGCCGATCCCGAGATTGACGCGATCCTCAACCTGACCATTCCGGCGGCTCATGCCGACATCAGCATCGCCGCGCTTGAGGCGGGCAAACATGTCTATTCGGAGAAACCTTTCGTCACGGAGCTTGTGAATGGACGTCGCGTATTGGAGTTGGCGCGAGACAAGGGCCTGACCGTCGGCAATGCGCCAGATACGTTTCTGGGCGGGCGCTGGCAGACGGTGCGCAAACTGCTCGACAAGGGCGTGATCGGCGCGCCGACCGGTGTCGCCGCCTTCGTGCCCACACACGGTGTCGAACGCCATCATCCAAACCCAGACTTCTACTACGCCAAAGGTGGCGGTCCGCTTCTTGATCTGGGTCCCTACTACCTGACGGCGATGGTGTTCCTTTTGGGTCCAATTCGACAAGTAGCGGCGATGGGGAAGAAAACCTTTGCAGAGCGGATGATCGAGAATGGGCCGCGCAATGGCGAGATGATGCCGGTCGAGGAAGACACCCACAGCCTGAACCTTATCGCCTTCGCAAATGGCGTTCTGGGCGAAATGATGGTCAGCTTCGATGTCTGGGAAAGCGAAACGCCGCGGTTCGAGATCTATGGCGAGGACGGCACCATATGCATTCCCGATCCCGACCCCGGCGATGGGGCCAATATCTTTCAAGGGCCGGTCTGGTATCGTACGCGAGCCGAGGCGCGTTGGACCAAACGGCCCCGACCTGACGCGCCGGCAAAGTGGTGCGTTGCAGAGAACACCCATAGTTTCAACTACGATGCGCGTGGCGTTGGCCTTTTGGAAATGGCGGATGCCGTCGCCAATGGCCGCAGCCCGCGCGCCAGCGGTGCGCTGGCTTATCACGTGACCGAGGCGATGGAGGCCATGCTGACCTCTGCACGTGAGGCCCGGTTTGTCGATGTTGCCAGCACCTGCGCGCGCCCCGAACTTCTGCCCGAAACCTTCCCGAAAGACCGTTGAAACATGCCGATCGAGACACTCGACATCGCCGAACCTTTTTTCACCATCAGGCTGATCACGGATGAGCGATCCTACCGGGTTGATGGCAAGGTCATCCTTCTGAACCTCTCTGAAAACCCAGTGCTCATCCGCAAGCAATCCCTGGGCGCGCTGCAATCGGCTGTGCTGGCCGATACGGTGGCCAAGGATGTGACCCACGCCGCTGTGATCGAACGTTTCGCGGATTATGATGACGAGGATGCGTTGATGGCGCGGGTGCGTGACACCTGGCCATCCGCCTTCGATGTCCGGCGGGAAGAGCGTCTGCGCGGCATCGGACATTACATGTCGCCAAAGACCTGGGTCGGGCAATTCGGCTTTACCCTATACCACTCCTCGACCGTGCCGTTGAATGTTGGCCTTCATCAAGAGCACGCCTTTTGTCCGGTGCCGGGCTTTCGCGAGGTGCACACGCAGATCATGGGCTTCGGCAAGATGCAGCAATGCCGTGAAAAGGATGTGGCCACGCTCTATCTGGAAGAACTTATGGCGCCAGGCACAACACATCGCCCGATGTATGATGCCGAGGGTAATTTTCCCTGGCATCAGTTTGAAACCATCACGCCCTCGATCTTCATGGCGGTCGAAATGCTGCCCGAAGGCGCCACCCCTCCGGAGCTTTGATCCATGCCTATCCTGCCAGAGAACATAGACTTTACGGGTCCTTTCCCCAAGCAGTCCCGCCGCCTGCGTCTTGGCGTGATAGGCGGCGGGCGGATTTCGCAGACGCAGGTCATGGCGGCGCGGCTGACGGACCGCTGGGAAGTCGTGGCCGGGGCGTTGTCTTCTGACCCCGCCCGTGCCAAGGCCGCCGCAGCAGATTGGCACCTGCCCAAGGAGCGCTGTTATACCTCGTTCACCGAGATGGCTGAGGCCGAAGCCGGACGTGCCGACGGCGTCGATGCGGTGATGATCACCACGCCCAACCACCTGCACCACGATGCAGCGATAGCCTTCCTTGAGGCCAGGATCGACGTCCTTTGCGACAAGCCGCTGACCAACGAAGTGTCAGAGGCCGACGCATTGGAGGATGCCACCGCCAGAACGGGATGCACTTTTGGCGTTTCCTATGTCATGTCCTGTTTCGCGATGATCCGGCAGGCACGCGAGATCGTAGCAGCAGGCGGCGTCGGAAAGATCAACCAGATCCACGTGGAATTCATGCAGGATTGGATGACGCCCGAAGACGTCGCCGAGGCGGCGCATGTCAAATGGCGGCTCGATCCCGCGAAGTCAGGTCGCACCTCTTGCGTCGGTGATATTGGCACTCACGCGGCGCATCTGGCACAGTTCGTCAGCCACTTGCCCCTGACCCATCTTCGCAGCGAATTCCATGTCTGTGGCGCGCCAAAGCCGCTGGAAGACACATTTTTTGCATGGGCACGCTTCGGCGACGACGTACCCGGCACATTGATGGCTACGCGCCTTGCCCCAGGCAATCGCGGCGGATTGCGGTTCCGCATTTTCGGCTCAGAGGGTGGGCTGGAATGGGATCTGGAACAATCCGAGTATCTCAAACACGCCCGGTTCGGAGAGCCTGACCGCATTCTCAGCCGTGGCCATGGCCACGGCGTGTCACCCAGAACCGAACGTCTGATACGCACGGGTCGTGGCTTCCCCGAAGGGCTGATCGAAGCCTGGGGAAATCTATATACAGAGTTCGCACTGGCCACCGCTGCCCGCCGTGACAAGATAAAGGTGCCGGACACCTGGCTGGACATGCCACGCGTGGCCGATGGCGCCACTGGTGTCCGGTTCATCGACGCGACGGTTCGCTCGAATGAAAAGGGAGGTGCATGGGTGAAGGTTTAGTCACGTCCGGTCTGATTGCAGGAGCAATGGCAAATGGAAGAAAGTGCGTGAGATGAAATTCGCAATCGCAGATGCAGGCGCGATCGGAGCAATTCACGCCCAGCCCATTCTCGATAACCCTCGTGCTGATCTCACCGCCGTGTGCGACGTTGATCCGGGCACTGCAAGGCGCCTTGCCGAAGCCTGCAAACGCTCTGTCAAAGACAACCGAACCGTTTCACTATGACCCTCCGGGAATCCCATCCCAATGCATCGCGCACCAAGCAAGAAGGTGAAGACATGCCCTATCAGCCGCTCTCTGAAGTAAGAGATACACTGAACCCGCAATGGTACCGCTCCAAGATTCGGCCCGAGCGCTTCCGTGAATTGTCCAAGCGCGATGACAGGAAAGGCTGGGTGCAAGCCGGAGGGCACTTCGCCCTGTTCTGCCTTACGGGTACAGCGGTTTACCTGACATGGGCCCAAGGTTGGTGGCTTTTGTTTCTGATCGCGCTTTTCGCGCATGGCACGATTGCGTCGTTCTTCCGCGGAACTTCCGTGCACGAGCTAGGCCACAGAACGGTATTTCAAAGCAAGCGGCTAAACGATGTCTTCCTTTACCTTTTCAGCATGATCAGTTGGTGGAACCCGTTCGACTATGCCGCCAGCCACACCTATCACCACCGCTACACGCTGCATCCCGAAGGCGATCGAGAGGTGCTGCTGCCGATCCATCCAAATGTTGGCCGAACCTTCCTGTTGCAGATGTTCACACTGAATCTTTTGACACAACCGGGACGCACTTTCGGCAAGGGCGGCATTTTGTCGACCATCTGGATGACGATGCTGGATGCAGTTGGCAAGCTGCCTTCGATCGATGTTCCGGCGAACGAATGGCTTCATGCGCTGCATGAAGATCAACCCGACCAAGCCCGAAAATCCATGCGGTGGTCACGCTTCCAGTTGGTGTTTCATGGCTTTGTTCTGGTGCTGGCGATTGCCACCGGCCAATGGGTCTTGCCGCTGATCCTGACACTTCCAAGTTACATCGCCAACTGGCTGAGTTACTTTGTAGGGCTGACTCAGCATTGCGGACTGACCGCAGCGACAACTGACTTCCGCAAGAACACTCGCTCCATCCGCCTGCCGAAATTCGTCGAGTTCCTCTACTGGCACATGAATTGGCACACCGAACATCACATGTACGCCGGTGTGCCCTGCTACAACCTGCCGTTCTTGGCCGAGGAGATCAAAGCCGACATGCCGGAACCGCGCACGCTGCGCGGGGCATGGCGCGAAATGCTCGACACTTGGAAGCGCCAGAAGACCGACCCCGACTATGCGTTCGACACGCCCCTTCCCGCGACGGCCAAGACAACGCGACGCCAGGCGGCGGGGGACGAAGAAAAGTCCATAGGTGATCTGGCCCCAAAGGGGCTGGTATAGCGAAGGCAATTGAACAGGGGAAATGCGGATGAAACGGATCTACGACTGGGACGCGAAGTTTAGCTTGCGCAACTATACCGCCGCCGATCTGCGGGCGCTGAAGGGCATCCGAAAACTCACCCAAACCACCGCCAATACCGAGGAAGAGGCCGCCGCAGCCGCCGATGCTGGCGTCGACCTCGTCATGGGCAATGCGGTCAACGCCGAGGCCGTCCGTCGCGGCGCACCAAATCACTTCTACACCGCCGCGATCCCGATGCCGGATCACCCGACGGAGAAGGATGTGCTGAAGGCTGCCTTTCTAGCCATGAAACAGGGTGCAGATTCAGTCTATACCGCGCGCGGGCCGCATATAGTTGAGATGTTGGCACGCGAGCAGATCCCTGTCATGTGCCATCTCGGCCTTGTTCCGCGCCGATCGACCTGGAACGGCGGCCTGCGCGCCATTGGCAAGACAGCGGACGAGGCGATGGCGCTTTGGCAATCTTTTCGCGACATGGAAAACGCCGGCGCATTCTCTGTTGAGGCAGAGGTCATTTGCGACCGCGTGATGGCCGAGATCAGCATGCGCACCACGTTGGTTACGTCGTCGCTGGGATCAGGCGCTGGTGCCGATATCATCTATCTGTTCCAGAATGACATCTGCGGTGAACAACCCGAAAGCCCGCGCCACGCCCGCGCGTTTGGTAACCTTCACCGGTTGCAAGAACAGATCCGAACCGAGCGTCGGGCGGCACTTACCGCGTTCCACCAAGCTGCCACATCCGGCGACTACCCTGCCTTCGCCGAAACTGCAGCGATCGCAGACGATGAATTTGACAAGTTCTCGGCCATGTTAGGAAAGATTGACGGCACCTAGCCATCGTATGTGGAGGTGATGCCCGATTTCGCGGAACCAGCTTATGCCCAGTTTCCACATTTTCGCAGACCTCGCAGCGTGTGTGGCGATTTTGGGCAGCGATCAGGTTTAGTGGTCCAACAGAACCGCGTCGCAAGTACAGTTTCGATCCTGGTCAAATCCACGACCGTTAATATCCGGTCTTGAGACATCCGCCGCGAAGCAGCAACTTGGGCGCTATAAATACCAGCGAATGCTGCATCAGCAATATCGGCGACTGCAGCAGTCCGCTTCGTCCTTGAGACGGACATAGCTTCAATTTTCGCCACCATCTGCTCTCTGATTTAAGCAGCCTTTCGCGGTCGGTACTTCGAAAACAGCTCCACAAAAGTCGGCCACCCGCATCATACCAGTCATCTGAAAGAAACAGTCGTTTAACCGGGTCGCCGACGACCGCATAGGTAACTCCTGTCGAAACAAAGTGCGTAGCGCTGCGTTGCGGTTAGAATGAAGAAGCCAAGCGCGCCACCGAGAACGGTGCGAACTGTTGGGTGGAAACCGTAGCAGGCCCGGTGTGTAACGGACAACAACCCAGTCGAACCCGAAGTCAGGGACAATCCGACCGCAGCAGCTAAATTAACCAGCCAGAGTTCGAATGTCATTTCTCTCTCCAAAATCTCACACGAAAACGCCATGCGCCGATACGAGTTCAAAAGCCTTTGCAGGAGTGAGACAAACCGAGTCGGTATGAGGATTACTCAAACGTCGGAGCGCTCATAACGACCGCTTTGGGTTACAAGAGCAGTGGGAGAATTGAATTTGATGTGTCGTTGAAGTGAACTAGACTGCCATCTATCAGTTCAGCTAGCTCACTAAGAGGACATCATGGCAGCTCCTTTAGTCCAAAACTGGGAACTGACCGCCGCCATACAGGACATAGCAGATTGGCTTGTTCAACAGGGCTTAGAGAACGCGCCGGTCGAAACCTGGCTGGAAGCATTCTGCAAGCGTCTTGTATCGGCAGGGATTCCGCTGCAAAGAGCAAACATTACCGTGCGCGCTCATCATCCCGAGATTGGGACGGTCGCTTTCCGCTGGCACAGGGATGGGGGAAATCAGCGAGAGGATTTTGCCCGAAGATCGGATGCACCTGAACAATATATCCAAAGCCCGATTTACTATCTTTTGGTAAACAACGTCGAAGAGATCAGACAAGATCTGACAGTCGAAGAACCCGAGCTTAACTTTCCAATCTTTGATGAACTTCGCGAGCGCGGTGCCACAGACTACTTCGCTGTTAAACGCTTTTTCCTGTTACAGGATAATGCTACGCCTGTTGACCCAATGCAGGCCGAGGAAGGGGCCATAATTTCACTGACGACTGACGCGAGCGGGGGCTTCACAAGTCAACAACTTGACGGTTTGCGTCAACTCATATCTCCACTTTGCCTGACGCTGAAATGTGGTGCGAACAGGCTGATGGCTGAGGACATTACCGCCGCTTACCTGGGCAAGGACGCCAGTAGGCGTGTGCTTTCAGGGGACATCACCAGAGGTTCATCCGAAACGATTTCGGCGGTGATTTGGTACTTCGATCTACAAGGGTTTACCAAATTGTCAGAGGCGCTTCCTGGGCATTCAATCATTGAATTGTTAAACGATTACTTCGCCGAAGCTGTTGACGTCGTTGAACGCCATGGCGGTAACGTTCTGAAGTTCATGGGAGATGGAATGCTTGCCATCTTCGATATCAATCAAGTTCCGGACGCGCGCCGCGTCGCAATTCACGCGGCAGCGGAGTTGCGAGATACCTTTGACGAACTCAACCAACAACGGCAAGCGGATGGGTTGCCAACGACCGGCTTCACTCTTTCGTTGCACGCAGGTGATGTTCTTTATGGCAATATTGGCGGTCGGTCTCGCCTGGATTTCACAGTTGTTGGCCCAGCAGTCAATACGACTTCCCGCATTCTTGGCATGTGCAGCGCGCTCGACCAGAACATTGTTGTTTCCGACAAAGTGGCCGGCGACTTGGTGGGCTCCATTCCAAGTCTGGTTTCCCTGGGGCAATACAGATTGCGCGGTGTTGCTGAAAGGCAGGAGCTGTTTACGATAGATTAAACGCGAATTGAAAGGTGCCGCCTAACCCGAAGGACCGTTGGACAGTTTTGGATATTTACTTGTCCGAAGTGGTGGACTGTTACGACGATCAGTCAGCCTTCGCCATAAACGCCTCGAAAGCCTCCTCATAGTCTGGATGCCATCGGCTTAGTGCGGGGCGATTTTCGACGACGTCTCCGACACTCCAGGCAATGCGTTTCTCATCGATATCTCGTGAGACATCATTGTCGGGGCAGAGGATGTAAAAGTCCCCTCGGTTCACGCTGTCGACAAAGAAGTCGACCGTCTGCTCTGCGGTCCAAGCGGAGGCAGGTTTTTCAGGCAGGGAGATCATACCAGTATAAACAAAGCCAGGCACAAGGAGATGCGCTGTGATCTGATGGCCGGGACCGTTTCTCAGCTCATGTGATAGCGCCTCGGTGAATGCTTTCAGAGCCGCTTTGGAGACGTTGTATGCCGGGTTGCCCGGCGGTGTGGTGATACCTTGCTTGGACCCTGTATTGATTATTGCACCTGGTCTGTTTCGCGCGATCATATTTGGCGCGAATACCTGAGTGCCGTGGATCGGACCCCAAAGGTTCACGCCCAGCATCTTTTCCCACGCCGTGGCGTCCCCAATGGTCGATGATTTGCCTCCGACACCCGCGTTGTTCATTAGGATGTCTGTTCCGCCATAGCGGTCTGCTACCATCCGTTCCAACGCTTCTAACTGCGTGCGATCACTGACATCTGTCTCAGACGTCATCACATCGGCCGCACCGGCGGCTGACACCGTGTTTGCCGCGGTCACCAGTTTCTCGGTGTCTTGATCAACAATAACAATGCGCATGCCTATCTGAGCGAACTTCGCTGCGGCAGCGAGGCCGATGCCGGAGGCACCCCCGGTGATCACGGCCACAGAGTCTGAGGTAAATGCGGGGTGTGTCATCGGCTAGGCTCCTCCTATGCCCGTGTTGGATCGACAGGCCCGGAATACCCCAGACCTGCCATGGTTATTAGGCCGCGTTGGCAACGTTAGTTTTAAGCTTCATCATACCTTCCATACCATAGGCGGTGAAGAGCACCTCGGTAGCCTTTTCCGCTTGCCTGTTCATCGGAATGACGGGGTCTGCCATGCCGCTCTTGTCCACTTCATTGCGAAACTGGCGCTGTCCAGGCGTGGCATGGATCACTTCAAGCACCGCGTCCGACACAATCTGCGGAACCTGTAGCGGGTTGTTGGCCAGGGATTCCCCCATGCTTTGCAGCATGGCCTCGGGCGCTCCAGCAAATTCGCCATAGCTTGCATCCCGATCGCGCGAGGACGGCTGAATGAGGTTGGTGAAGAAGTTCGTCGGAAAGCCACCGGGCTCGATGACGGCGACATCAAAGCCAAACTGGCTCAACTCCCAGCGGTAGTTTTCGCTGAGCGCCTCTACGGCCCATTTCGCCGCGTTGTAAGGGCCGAGGAAGGGGACCGCCACGCGACCAAGAAGGCTAGTGACGTTCAATATCAGCCCGGATTGCCGCGCTCGCATCTTGGGAAGAATGCGCGGGTCATTCGCTGCATTCCAAAGACATTGACGTCGAAAACGCGCTGGAAATCGTCGCCAGCAAAGTTCTCTTGCAGACCGTGTGCGCCAGCCCCAGCGTTGTTGACCAACACGTCGATTTGCCCGAGCGTGGCTTCTACCACGACCACGCCCGCTTCGACAGAAGCATCGTCTGTCACGTCGATATCGACAACCTCTACGCCGAGATTGTGCAAGGTCTGCGCGGTCTCCTTGTTGCGTCCTGCGGGATCGCGCACCGTCCCGGCAACGCGATGCCCGGCCTTGACCAAATCCGCCACCATCAGATTTCCAAATCCGCTGCTTACCCAGGCACGTCTCGCGCTCATATTCGGTTTATCTGACATTCCGCCCGGGCTCGCGGCGCATCGCAAGAATGGACGCAGTCGCCTCGCTTGCGGAGGAACTTGTTCCGAAACTCCTTTCTGGCGGTTCGACTTAGGATCTTCACCACAAAGAATCACGGACTCGTGGACGGACCTCTGCGCAACAACTTCCCACGAAGACTAGAACTGGCCTCCAAGATCAGGCAACACTGCATGTGACCTGCGATTGACTTGAAAGGTTTGAACGAGCGCTTGCAGCGAATGACAGCTATTCAGACTGCGTGCGAAGCATTTTTTGCAGTTGGTGAAAGGCGGGAATAGGCCGCACCATCACCTTGGCGAAACATCAGAAACACCTCGAAAATCAGATACAGCAGATAATGACTAGGTCTCCGTTTCGACAAAATCCTCGGTTTGAACCTAACAGATACGTGAGAATACGGGGTTTGATCTATGAAAGCTTTGCTCTCCTGACAGTCTCAATTCAATATTGAAGCAATTGACTTTTCTATCGGAGACTTAATTGCGATTCAGCGTGGGCATAGCTGTGTCAATTCTGGTGGCCGTGTCCATCGGAGTATCGACGGTTATCGTGCATTCCTTGTGGTGGACAACAGCGCGCGACAACAGCCGTATGCTAGCGGCTGAGATCAATAGCCAGATTGCGAACACCGTCCGTATCGAGGTGGGCGTGACCCTCAGGTCGGCAGAAGCCGCCTGGGCAGCCGTTCGCACTATCTTTGTTCAGAACGTTATCGCGACACGGCAGGCCGACAAGCGAGAGTTTGTTTTTTTGTCACAATTGCAGGCGCAGCCGAATATCTCATGGATTTTCTTTGGCTGGCCCGATGGAAATTTTTTTGCGTCACATCGCTTAGGTGACGGTGGGCTTGAGATGATTGAAATCGATGAGGGTATCCGGGACCGAATGCTGAGGAAGGACCAATACATCTTCATTCCCGGTGACATCCAATTTGAAGAGCGGACCTTTACTGAAACATCCTACGATCCGCGCGAACATGCCTGGTTTGAAAACTTTATGGGGCTCAACTCTACCGGGTGGATCGAAGCGAGAGATCTTCCAGAGAGCGACAAAACCATCTACGCCTTTGCCGGTCCGATAGATGTTAACCGAACGCGGCAAGGGGTTCTGGCAGTGGCGATCGAAACGGACCGTTTGTCACGCTTTCTCGCCACGCTTGCACCGGGTGAGTTTGGTGCGGCGTTTATTCTGAACGCCGACGGAAAAGTCATAGCGGTTCCTGATGCAGAAGCGGATGAAACTACACCGGCACGCATGGGCGAGGGTAAGCTTTATGAAGCCGCCATGATCTCAGGCGAGAGGCTATTGGCTGAACCCCAATCGAATACTCCGGGCACTTTGACGAAACGTATCGTCGTCGACGGGGTGCCTTATGCGGTAGCGCTGACGCCGCTGGGGTTTTACGGCTGGCGCGTTGCCACTGTCATTCCTGAAGCGGCCTTTCTTTCGGGTATCGATGAAACGCTTATCAACCTTGTTTACGTGCTGATCATTGTAGTGGTCCTCGCAAGCGGGTTGGCCATCTGGTTGATCCGCAGGGTTGTGGCAAATCCGTTGGCGCGCATTGCTGAAGACCTTGGTAGCATCGAACGCTTTGATGTCGAACGGATCGAGCGTAGGCCTTCCAAACTGTCTGAGCTTGAAAATCTCTCGGCGGCGACCGCAAGCATGGCTGCAGGTCTGTCTGCATTCCGAAAGTATGTACCGACCGATCTGGTGCGCATGCTGGTTGCCGAAGGCATCAAGACGCAGCCTGGTGGGGACATAAAGCGAATATCGGTGCTGTTTTGCGATGTCGCTGGTTTCACGGGAATGTCTGAAAAACTCGGTCCTAATGTCGTCCAATTGATGGAACCTTTTTTCAGCGCAGCCGCTTCGGCCATTACTCACAACGGTGGGACAATTGATAAGTTCATTGGCGATGCAGTAATGGCATTTTGGGGCGCACCACGAAACGATTCCAACCACGCTGAACATGCCTGCCGCGCAGCGTTGGACCTTGTCGCTTCCGTGGACGCGTCCGGAATTGAAGATGAGGCTGGCAACCCACTGCGCGTCAGGATAGGGCTGAACAGCGGCGAGGCTCTGGTCGGAAACATCGGTTCGGAACAGCGTCTGAATTACACCGCGATTGGTGATGTCGTGAACGTTGCCAGCCGATTGGAAGGGGCCAACAAAGACTATGGCACGCTGATCCTGATCGGGCCGGAGACGAGACGTCAGGCAGCCGACTCGATAGTGGTTCGCGAACTGGACACACTTAACTTGTCAGGGCGCACCGAAGAAATAGTCGTTTATGAACTGATCGCGATGCGAGATGCGCTTGATGGATCCATTGCTTGGATTAACGCATACGAGGAGGGGCTTGCACACTACCGGGCCGGGCAGTTGCAAAAGGCTATTGCTGCATTTGAGGCCGCAGACCAGGCCCGAAACGGGGATCCGGCCTCAGTCGCAATGAAAGCCCGCGCCCAAAGCCTATTGGACAGGTCACTGGCAGAGGATTCACGTGCCGTGACGAGATCCAAGAAAAAGTAACAGACTTCTTGAACCTCTTATTCGCATTTTGCAGCGCCCGCATCAGCGACAAGTGAGGCCTGTTGATTTCGCCAAAATCTCGGCGTTCGCGGCTACAAACTAAGATACTGTATCGGCCCAAGGCTAAAATGTTCGACATACCTTTAGAGGTTGGTCTTCTTACGCCTGATAAACTTACCGGCGTGTTTCCATGGATATCTTATTACATGGGCGAGTTTTCTGCGATACGTGTCGCGCTCTGCCAGCGCGATGTCCCGTTCGGCAAAAGCAGCGTTTCGCTCTGACAGTGCTACGTTTCGTTCACGAATGAACTTTTCCTTTTCCGATTTCAGTTTTTCAATAACCAAGTTGGAGCGTTCCTCAAGCAGTTGCGCCTCTTCCTGGAACTGCCAACTTGATCTAACCTCGAGCATCTGCAACGACTCTTTCTCGGATGGGGGTCTGCCACGAAAGAAATCGTCAAGAAAAACGGGTGGTTTGGTTCGGACGTTGCTGCGAATATCTAACGGATGAGGCAATTCTGCTTCGAAACGGTCCTTTCTCTCGAAACGGTCATTCCGAAGAAAGGTAAGTTCCAACAAGGGTGGTACGTAGATGTCCAGGTCAGGAATATGGAACGGCCTGAAGTAGTTGTTCGGATGGACGAGGGCCGTTTGCCGGATTTTGGCAGATCTATCCCAAAGAAATTTGAACTATGTTTGTCTTGCATTGCCCGCGACTTACTGATTTCTGCCTTTTGTCACTACTATGGTGTGATTGTTTTGGGAACTGTGAAAGTGCGCCGAGCGCTCGTTTGCTCCCAAAGTCACTGTGACCTATTTCTCTTGAAGCTTTTGCAAGTTTAACGAAGCGTCGCTTTTTACCTTTAGACCTTTGGCCGCAAGGATTTAAGGTCGCGCCGGGAGAATTGTCTTCACGTTGTCAGCTCCTCAGGGCGAATTGGATCGCGACCATGTTCGAGATTGGTTCAAGGATCGCCGTGCATGATCGCGTTGGGTATCGCGTCCTGTCGGTGTCTGTTCTTGGGAAATCTTCAAGTCTTTCTAATCTGGGTTTGATCTTCGGGTTTGGGGTCGCACTTCGCCTCTCAATATTCCGCTGAAGACCGATAATAAGACCGCTTAGAATAAGAGAGTAACGTCAGGGACTCGACTCTTCGACGATGGAAATCTAAAAAGAACAAATAGCGAACAAATGGTACTTGGTATGATCGATGGCGAAGGGCGTCGTATTGTTTCTTTGTGGTTTTCTCGCTTGGCGAGTGACCGGGTTCTGCGCGCATGTCCTGTAGAGGGGCCGTTTGTTCTGACGGCGAAACTGCAAAACGCCAACAGGATTTATTGCTTGAACACAGCCGCGCTGAAAGAAGGGCTGCATCCGGGTATGTCTTATGCGGATGCGCGCGCATTTTGTCCTGATCTGCAAAGCCGTGTGGCAGAGCCCGAGCAGGATCAGAGGTTTTTGCGCAGTCTGTGCCGTTGGGCCACGCGGTATTGCCCCTGGGTTGGGTTGGAAGGTGAGGACGGGCTGGTGATGGATATCACCGGGTCGGCTCATCTGTTTGGTGGCGAAGAGGCAATGCTGGCCGATATGCGCAGCCGTCTGATGCGGGTTGGCATCTCGGTGCAGATTGGTCTGGCTGATACGCGCGGCGCGGCCTGGGCGCTGGCGCATTACGGGGAAGGCATTGCACCGCGCGGTGATACGCTGAAGGCCTTGAGAGCTCTGCCCGTGGCCGGTTTGCGGTTGGAGGAGCAGATGTCTGTTGCCTTGCAGCGTTTGGGGTTGCGCTGCATCGGTGATCTGGCGCAGGCGGCACGCGGACCGCTGACGCGGCGGTTTGGTCCGGGTCTTTTGCTGCGGCTGGATCAGGCTTTGGGTGCACAGCCCGAAGAGATTTCACCGCAATCGGACCCGCCGCATTACGCCGTGCGCTTAACACTCCCCGAGCCGATTGGTCTGATTGACGATGTGATGGCAGGTACACAGAGACTGTTGGAGCAGCTTTGCACCAAGCTGAACACGCAAAACATGGGCGCGCGCAGGTTATGTATGACCTTGCGCCGGGTGGATCAGGGGCAACAACAGGTCGAACTGCGTCTGGCCCGCCCGCTGCGCGATCCGGGGCGTATCCTGCCTTTGTTCCAGCGTGGATTGTCTGAGATCGATGCGGGCTTTGGTATTGATATGTTGCGGCTTGAGGCCACACAGGTCGAGCCTCTGCCGGTCCAGCAAATGAACCATGTTTCGGATGGCGGGAAAGATAAGCTGGATGATCTGACGTCACGCCTTGGAACGCGGATTGGATTGGAAAATATCCAGCGTTTTCTGCCGGCGGACAGCCATATCCCCGAACGCAGTTTCATTATATCCCCTGCGGCTTATTCGGACCCAGCCGAGACTGGGTTTGGTGCGCAGCCGCGCCCGCTCAGCCTGTTTCCTCCTGAACCGATCGCGGGATCAGGCGCGCGTCCGCCTGCGCGCTTTCGGTGGCGGCGTATGGCCCTGACCACCCAGCGGGTAACCGGGCCTGAACGGATCGCGCCGGAATGGTGGCTTGAGGATGACAACTGGCGCTCGGGGATGCGCGATTACTGGCGGGTCGAAACGCGGCAAGGGCGCCGATTGTGGTTGTTTTATACGCCGCAAAACCCCGGCTGGTTCGTACAGGGGGAATTTGCATGACCGACGTCAATCGCGCGCGCGTGCAGGACTATGCCGAGCTATGCGTCACCACGAATTTCACCTTCCTGACTGGGGCGTCCCATCCAGAAGAACTGGTGCTGCGCGCCGCAGAGCTTGGCCTGTCGGCCCTTGCAATCACCGATCAAAACTCTTTGGCGGGGGTTGTGCGCGCCTGGAGCGCCTTGAAACAGCTCAAACAGGAAACGCAGGAGGCTTTGCAAATCCGGTCTCACCAGCAGGTGGATTCATCCTCGCGCCAGGATGTGGGGCACCACAGGCCGCTGGAAAACCCCAAGGCGCTACGGCTGCCGAAATTGATCGTGGGGTGCCGTCTTGTCTTGCAAGACAGTTCGGTGGACTGGATCGCTTTGCCGCGTGATCGGGCGGCTTATAAACGGCTGACGCGCCTGCTGACACTGGGCAAGAAGCGGGCGGAAAAGGGCGAATGCCTGCTTTACACACAGGATATGGTGCCAGCCTGCAGGGGGATGATCCTGATTGCCGCGCCCGGGGCAAAGTTGAACGACGCGACCGCCGATATTCAAAAGCTGGCACGCCATTTTCCGGGGCACGTCTTTCTGGGGGCTGCTCCGCGTTATGATGGCAGTGATCAAGCCTATCTGGCGGCCTGCGCCCAATTGGCCCGGCGAAGCTCGGCCCCGATGGTGGCTTTGGGGGATGTGCTCATGCATCGCGCCAGTCGCCGGCAGTTGGCGGATGTGCTGACCTGTATACGTGAACATATCACGATTGATCAGATCGGCACCCGCGCCTTGCCCAATGGCGAACGCCGTCTGAAGGCGGGCTCTGATATGGCGCGGATCTTTCGCGCGCATCCGGCTGCCCTGCGCCGGACAGTAGAAATTGCGGATAGATGCAGCTTTGATCTGGGCGAGCTTTCCTATGAATACCCGCATGAAGAAACGGTAACGGAAACACCGCAAGAGCGTTTGGAGCGGCTTGCACAGGAAGGGCTAAGGCGCCGCTATCCCAAAGGCCCGCCCCCCCGGGCGCTTGAGCTGATGGAAAAAGAGCTGGCCGTTGTCAAAGAGCTGAACTTTCCGGCCTATTTCCTGACCGTGCATGACATTGTGCAATTCGCAAGGTCCCAGGACATCCTGTGCCAGGGGCGGGGGTCTGCTGCCAATTCGATCCTCTGTTACCTTCTGGGGATCACCGATGTCAGCCCGGACATGATCGCCATGGTGTTTGAGCGTTTCGTCTCGAAATACCGGGGTGAGCCACCGGATATCGATGTGGATTTCGAACATGAACGGCGTGAAGAGGTGATCCAGTGGATTTACGAGAAATACGGTCGCCACCGCGCCGGGCTGTGCGCCACCGTGATCCATTTCCGCACTCGTGCCGCCATTCGAGAGGTTGGCAAGGTGATGGGCTTGTCTCAGGATGTCACCGCCGGTCTGACCAGCCAGATCTGGGGGATGAGCAATGGCGGCGTGGATATGGACCGTATTCGCGAGCTTGGTTTGGATCCAAGTGACCGCCGCCTGATGCAGACCATTCGCCTGATCGGCGAGATCATCGGCTTCCCGCGTCACCTTTCGCAGCATGTGGGTGGTTTTGTCATCACCCAGGGGCGATTGGATGAGCTGGCCCCCATTGAAAACGCGGCGATGGAAGATCGCACCGTCATCTGCTGGGACAAGGATGACATTGATGCCTTGGGCATTCTCAAGGTGGATGTGCTGGGGCTGGGGATGCTCAGCTGTATTCGCAAATCCTTTGCGTTGATGCAGCAGCACGAAAACATAACCCACAGCATCGCCACGGTCCCGCAAGGGGATCGTGCGACCTATGACATGCTCTGCCGGGCCGATGCGGTTGGGGTTTTTCAGGTGGAAAGCCGGGCACAGATGAATTTCCTGCCCCGGATGCGACCGCGTGAGTTCTATGATCTGGTGATCGAGGTTGCCATTGTCCGCCCGGGTCCGATCCAGGGCGATATGGTGCAGCCCTATATTCGCCGTCGCAACGGGCTGGAACAGGTTGAGCCCTTTGGTCCGGCGCTGGAAGAGGTGACCCGGCGCACTTTGGGCGTGCCGCTGTTTCAGGAACAGGCCTTGCAAATCGCCGTCGTCGGCGCCGGGTTTTCCGCGGAAGAGGCGGATCATTTGCGCCGCTCGCTCGCGTCCTTCCGGCGCATGGGCACAATCGGGACACATCGTAACAAGTTCATCAAAGGTATGCTGGATAACGGCTATCCTCTGGAAGTGGCCGAGCGCTGTTTTGGTCAGATCGAAGGGTTCGCGGATTATGGTTTTCCCGAAAGTCACGCCGCCGCCTTTGCCATGCTGGCCTATGTGTCGGCCTGGTTGAAATGCCACCACCCGGCGATTTTTGCCTGTGCCTTGCTCAATTCCCAGCCGATGGGGTTTTACGCGCCTGCCCAGATTGTGCGGGATGTCCGCGAACATGGGGTCGAAACCCGTCCGATCTGCGTGAACCATTCCCAATGGGACAACACGCTGGAGCGCCGCCCCGATGGCGCCTTGGCCCTGCGGCTTGGATTTCGCCAAATTAAAGGGTTCAAAGAAGAAGACGCCGAATGGATTGTGGCCGCGCGCGGCAATGGCTACCCCGACCCCGAGGCGCTTTGGCTGCGCGCCGGGGTACGCCCTGCCGTGCTGACACATCTGGCCGAGGCGGATGCGTTTGCAGATATGGGCCTGACACGTCGCGATGCGCTGTGGCAGGTGAAGGCGATTCAAAGCCCGGCGCCACTACCCTTGTTCAATGACCCCATTGATGGCGAGGCGATTCAGGAACCGGATGTGCAATTGCCCGCCATGCATCTAGGGGAAGAGGTGGTGGAAGACTATGTCTCGACCCGGTTAACCTTGCGCGCTCACCCGATGGAGCTGTTGCGCCCTGCGATCCCCGGCCTTGTGACACATGCATCCCTGCCCGAGATTGCCTTGGGGCGCCACAGTGTGTGTGGCCTGGTGATCACGCGACAACGGCCCGGCACTGCGTCGGGCGTGATTTTCCTGACCCTTGAGGATGAAACAGGGGTCAGCAATGTGGTGGTCTGGCAGCAGATCTATCAACGGTTCCGCCGGGCGGTGATGGGCGCGCGCCTGCTGCGCGTGACGGGGTATCTGCAACGCGAGGGGATCGTGACCCATCTGATCGCGCAAGAGATCGAAGATCTCTCGCATAAGCTGTCAGAGCTGGGCCATCCGCAGCCCGAAGCGCTGACCACCGAAGGACCAAGGGCCGACGACACCCCCAAGACAGCGCGCTATCCCAGCCGCGCCATGCATCCGCGCGATCAGGCCAAACGATTGTTCCCCAGCCGTGATTTCCACTGACAGCAGGGGTCAGGGGCAAGATGCAGCCTCAGCGGATTTTGGCAACGGCCTGTTCGACCGCTTGGCGGGTTTGGTCCAGATCGTCGTCCGTTATCGCCAATGAAGGGTAAAGCTTGCCCGGCGATTTGAAGATGCCGCTGGCCCGCAAGCTGTCATTGTAGGTTTTGTTGCGTGCAGCGTCATCATGTCTGGCCTCTCGATAATCCCGGCAGGGCGATGTGGTGAAATAGACATCAAAAAGGGTCGCATCCCCGACAATGCGGTGCGGGATATCGGCCTGGGTCAGCGCTTGGCTCTGCATGTCTTGCAACGCGGTGCCGACTTCGCGCAGCCTGTCGTATTGTCCCGGGCGCTTAAGGATCTCCAGCGTTTTCAGACCGGCCGCGGCTGCAACCGGATTGCCTGAAAGCGTGCCTAGCTGCATCAGCCAGCGGTCATCGCCCACAACGGATTTGTCAAAATGCTTCATGATCTCGGCGCTGGCACCAAGGGCAGCCAAGGGGAACCCGCCGCCGATGACTTTGCCCAGGGTGCAAATGTCGGGCGTGACACCGTAACGTTCCTGCGCGCCGCCATAAGCAAGCCGAAACCCGGTGACGATCTCGTCGAAGATCAGCAGGACACCATGTTTGTCACAAAGCGAGCGCAGACCCTGAAGATAGCCCGGCTCGGGCGGGATGATCCGTTGCAGGGGTTCGGCAATGATTGCAGCAATGTCCTTATGCTCTGACAAAAGCGCCGCAACGGCCTCCAGATCGTTATAGGGCGCGACCAGAACCTCTTGGGCCACCGCGTCCGGGATGCCTGCGCTGTCGGGCACAGGTTGCGGAAAATTCACGCGTTTGGATGGCGCAAGGCTCATCTGCGCTTCGGCACTCATGCCATGGTAACCGCCTTCAAACTTCAGCACTTTCGAGCGCCCGGTATAAGCCCGCGCCAGGCGGATCGCGTACATGTCCGCCTCGCCTCCGGTGGCTACGAACCGAACCTGTTCGCAACAAGGCACGGCGTCGATGATGGTTTCGGCCAGTTCGATGCCTTTGGCGTTGTTGGCAAAAAACGTCATGCCCTTGGGCAGTTGTTCCAGAACAGCTTCCATAACCTCGGGGTGGCCGTGACCCAGCAGCATGGGCCCGGATCCGATCAGATAGTCGATATATTCATTGCCATCCTCATCCCAGACGCGGCTGCCGTCGCCGCGCGCAATGACGATGCCGGAGTCGAAATTGCCGAACCCGCCAGCGGGCAACACGGCCCGAGCGCGGGTGATCCATTCAGCTTGGGTGGTCAGTTTCTGCATGTCTCAGTCCAACTCCAATACCGGGGTCCCCAGAAGATCAAGATCGGGCGTTACGCCCAAGCCGGGACCTTCGGGTGGTGCGATGCGACCGTTTTTGCGTATAGGCGCGTCGGGGCAGAGGCGCGGTGCCACATAGGCCGACAGATCACATGTGTTCAGCAGCGATTTTTGCGGGGTTGAGGCCGCGAAATGCAATGAGGCGGCGGTTACGATATCCGACCCCCAGGTGCATTCGGCGCAAATCTCGGCCCCCAGATGCACCGTCAGATCACGGGCGCGCCGCATCGCGGAAAGGCCGCCGAATTTGGACAGTTTCAGGGCCACCGCGTCCAGACACCCCAATTCGTGCGCCCGCAGCAAGCTTGCCAGATCAAAAGCGTTTTCGTCGATCTTCATGGGTAAGCCTGTGGCCTGACGCACGGCGGCACAGTCCTCCAGCGTCTGGCAAGGTTGTTCCAGCATGATATCCAGATGCGCCACCGCACGTCCTGTGCGCGTTGCCTGCAAACGCGTGGCACCGCAGTTCCAATCACCGTAGACCAAAGACCCGGGGCCAACGGTTTCGCGAACTTTGGCTAACCGCTCGGCATCTGCTTGCCAGTCATCATCCGCACCCAGTTTGACTTGAAACTGCCGGATCCCGCTTTGAAAAGCCACGCGCGCGATCTGCGCCATCTGATCCGGGGCGGTACATGTGATCGAATGGTAAAGCGGCATGTCTGCGCACCTTCGCCCGCCCAAAAGGGTATAGACAGGCAAGTTGATGGCTTTGCCGAACAGGTCCCACAAGGCGATGTCGATGATTGACTTGGCATACGAGTGACCCGGCAAAAACGCTTCCAATTCCGCCATCTTGGCCTCGACGCCCATAGGCGTTGCCCCCAGTAACAAGGGGGCCAACTCGGTCACCGCGCTTGGAACGCCCTTGGCATAGGCGGGCAGATAGTGCGGGATGGGACAGACCTCGCCCCATCCTTTCAGGCCTGTGTCCGTCTCAAGGCAAAGGACGTGAGTTTCAACGGTCGCGCAGGTTTTGCCATCAGCCATGTAATAGGTTTCATGGCTTTTCAATTCGATGGACCACAGTGACAAGCGGATGATCTTCATCGGCTCGCTCTTTGGAGAGGCTTCGAAGCGTTCCACTTACTCATTGTGCCGCCTCAAGCGCGCTGTCAGTGCGCGGCAACAGGCTGCCTGGATCATAAGCGGGCTCACCCAGCACCCGTGCGGCCCGTGGCATTCCGTGAATAACGACGCTCAGCTCGGTGCCCGGTGCGGCGGCCTCGGGTTTGACATAGGCAAAGGCCAGAATCTTGCCGGCCGTATGTCCATAGGCGACAGAAGCGGTTGAGCCGACAACGCACCCGTCCAGCATCACCGCCTCGCCGCCGTGCCCGTCAATCTCGCCATCCGGTTCGATCTCAAGATAGGCGCATATCCACGGCAGATCGGTGTTGAGGGTCTTGTCCTTGCCCAAATAGTCCTTGTCGGTGCGCGCAAAGCGCTGCACATCAGCCTCGGCCAGCGTGACCTCATTGGTCAGTTCCCCCGCGCCTTTGAAACCTTTCTCCATTCGCATCACGTTCATGGCAAAGCTGCCATAGTCGGCGATGCCATGCGGCCCACCCGCCGCCCAGAGCGCGGTGTAGACATCCAGACATGCGGCGTTGGGCATGTGCAACTCCCAGCCCAGCTCACCGGCATAGGACATGCGGAAGGCCCAAACCTTGTGGCCCGCGATGGTGATCTCTTGCGCCGAAAGCCAGCGGAACCCGGCATTGGTCAGATCAGCATCGGTGCAACGCGCCAGCACGTCGCGCGACCGGGGGCCGTTCAGTGACAGGGCCGACCAGTCGGCAGAGAGCGCGGTGATCTGCACAACCTCGTCGTTGCGCTGTTGGGTGAGGTGATCCAGCAGGCGCTGTTCAAAGAACGCGGCACAGACCAGATAGAACCGGTCTTCGGCCATGCGCACGATCGTGGTCTCCAACTCGATCCGGCCCCGGCGGTTCAGCATGTGGGTCAGGGTGATCGAGCCCAGTTTTTGCGGCATCCGGTTTGCGGTCAGCCGATCCAACAATGCGTAGGCGTCCGGCCCCGAAACCTCGACCTTGGTAAAGGCGGTGACATCCATGATCCCCACACGCTCGCGCACCGCCTTAACCTCAGCCGCGACCATGTCATCGGCGGGGGTGCGGCGAAAGGAATAGTGATCGCGCTGTTCCACCCCGTCGCGGGCAAACCAGCGGGGACGTTCAAAGCCAAAAACTTCCTCATGCACGGCGCCTTTGGATTTCAGCAGATCGTGCAGGGGTGAAGGTTTCACCGGGCGTCCGGCCAGTCGGTTGAAATGCGGGAAGGGGATTTCGTGGCGCAAGCAGTAATCTTCCTCGGCCTTAATCACCTGCCAGTCCTTGGTGGCATAGCTGCCGAACCGGCGCGGGTCGAATTCGCGCATCGAGATATCGGCAGCCCCATGTACCATCCAGCGCGCCAGTTCGCGGGTCAGGCCCGGTCCCCAGCCGATGCCGATCTGCGTACCGCAGCAACACCAATAGTTCCGAACGCCCGGTGCGGGCCCGATCAGCGGGTTGCCGTCCGGCGGGTGCGAGATCGCCCCGTGCACATCGCGCTGTATTCCAAGCTCGGCAAAAACCGGCATCCGGTTGAGGCTTTCCTCAAGCCACGGCATCACCCGGTCGTAATCGGCATCAAATAGCCAATTCTCATATTCCCACGGACAGTGATCATTCCAGACCGAATTCGGGTTCTCTTTCTCATAGATCCCGATCAGTCCGCGCTGCTGCTCCATACGGATATAGCCCGAGACCTTGCGGTCGTCGCGGATCACCGGCAGTTCGGTATCCAGGTTCTGAAATTCGGGCACAGGCTCGGTCACGAAATAATGGTGTGTCATCGAAGTCATCGGCAGTTGCAGCCCGGACCATTCGCCCATTTGGCGAGCATAGGTCCCGCCCGCGTTCACCACATGCTCGCAGGTAATGGTGCCCATCTCAGACTCAACCACCCATTCGCCGGTCTTGGCCTGCGTGATGTTGGTGGCGCGACAGTTGCGGAAGATGCGCACGCCCTTTTGCCGCGCGCCCGCCGCCATCGCCATGGTCACGTTGGTTGGGTCCACATGGCCGTCATCGGGCGTATGCAGCGCACCTAAAACACCGTCGAGATTGTAGAACGGGTGCAGTTCAGCCACCCTCTCAGGCCCGACCAGTTCGATGTTGAAGCCCAGCGACCGACCTACCGACAGGGTGTGGCGCAGCCAGTCCATCTCATCCTCGGTATAGGCCAGACGGAAAGAGCCGCAGCCATGCCATGTCACCGGTTGACCGGTTTCCGCCTCTAAAGCACCGGAATAAAGGCCGATGTTATAGTCCACGCATTTGCCCAGCCCAAAGCTTGAGGTCGAATGGGTGATTTGCCCCGCCGCATGCCAGGTACTGCCGCTGGTCAGTTCCGCCTTTTCCAGCAGGATGGTGTCTGCGCCCCAGCCTTCATGCGCCAGATGATAGGCCAGACCCACCCCCATGACACCACCACCGACGATCACAACGCGGGCATGAGTGGGTAGTTTCTTCTCGGACATGACATTTCCTCTTCCCGAGTCGCTTTTCTGCTCGACAGGCTAATTCCACATTTGTACCATCGTCAATCATGAATGACACAAATGTATCAATGACCGTCTTGACGCGCCTTACACAAGAGTGGGAGGCGCTGACCCCAGAGGCTCAGAAAGCCGCGCGCTATGTGTTGGAGAACCCCACGGATGTAGGGGTCTCAACCGTGCGAGAGATTGCCGAGGCCGCCAAGGTCAAGCCCAACACGTTTGTACGTATGGCCCGGCAGGTGGGTTTTGACGGCTATGAGGATTTTCGCGCACCCTTCCGCGATGCGATACGCAAGGGCAGCGTGTCCTTTCCGGATCGTGCCCGTTGGCTGCAGGATATCGGCAAGTCGGGTGAGTTGGGCGGGCTTTATGCCGATATGGTGGGCGCGGCGATCCGCAATATCGAAGACACGTTTGCAGGGATTGATGCTGCTGCGCTGAAGGCTGCGGCCGAAGCAATATGGAATAGCCGCCAGATCTTTACGCTGGGAGTTGGCGTCAACAATTCGAACGCGCGCAATTTCACCTATCTGGCCTCTACCGGGATGAAGCAGTTCCATGCGATCCCCCGGCCCGGGTCCACACCGGTTGACGATCTGGCTTGGGCGGACGACCAGGATGTGTTGATCGCCATCACCTGCCACCCGTACCGGACCGAAGTGATCGAGGCCGTAAAGCTGGCGCGCGACCAGGGCATGACGGTTATCGGGATTTCCGACAGCCCGGCCAGCCCGGTGATCCTGAATGCGCAGCACGGGTTTGTGGTGGCCGTAGACACGCCGCAATTCTTCCCGTCATCAGTGTCCACACTCGCCGTTTTGGAAACTCTGTTATCCTTCGTTATCGCCGTTGCCAGCGATGAAATTGTCGAACGGGTTGAAAGGTTTCACCGTCGTCGCCACCAGCTTGGCCTTTACGTGGAGGAGCCCGAATGAATGCCCCCCTGATCCATTCGCTCGACGCGCGGTATTACACCGACCCTGAGCTGTTTGCGAAAGAAATGCAGGGCCTGTTGGCGCGAACCTGGCAGTTCGCAGGCCATGTCGCGCAGGTGCGCGCGCCGGGCGATTATTTCGCGTTTGAAATTGCCGGGCAGAACCTCTTTTGCATCAAAGGGCGTGATGGCGAAATCCGCACGTTCTATAACGTGTGCCAACACCGCGCGCATGAAATGGTAAGCGGAGCAGGCAATACGCGCGTAGTGGTGTGCCCCTATCATTCCTGGACCTACGAGTTGACAGGCCAATTGCGCGCGGGGCCAAATATCAAATCGGTTCCGGGCTTTGATCGCAGCACTATTTGCCTGACTTCGGTGCGCACCGAACTGTTCAACGGCTTCATCTTTGTCAACTTGGATGACGACGCGGCCCCGATGGATGAGTGGTTTCCGGGCGTGCGCGAAGAACTGCGCGCCTTTGTTCCGAATATCGACGCGCTTGAACCGCTGGAATGGGTCGAAATACCTGAGAACTGCAACTGGAAGGTCAGTATCGAGAACTACTCGGAATGCTATCACTGCCCGACCAATCACCCGACCTTCGCCGAAGGCGTGGTCAAGCCCGAGACCTATGACATTCAGCCTGACGCGGGCGGAGGCTATGTGCTGCGTCACACCACCGAATGTCAAAGCCTTGAGAATATGACATATCCGATTGACCTTTCGGTGCCGCATGCTGGTGATTATCAGTCGTGGTTCCTGTGGCCCATGTTTTCGTTCCAATGCTATCCGGGCAATGTGCTCAACACCTATCACTGGCGCGCACACGATGCCGATCACTGCACCGTCTGGCGCGGCTGGTATACCGAAGGTGGATCTGAAAGCGCCGTGATCCGACAATTGGCTGTGCAAGACCGTGAGACCACGGTCGAGGAAGATATCCACCTCGTCGAAAGCGTCCATAGGGGGCTGAAATCGCGCGGCTATCGCCCGGGACCATTGGTTCTGGATCCCAATTGCGGGGTATTGTCCGAGCATTCCATCGCGCGGCTTCAACAATGGATGCGCGACGCGGTGGACGAGTGAGCGCATACCAAACATTCAGTTATTCGAGCGGAGAGACAGCATGGACGACATATTTGATGAAGACCTTTTTCTGAAAGGTCTGGAGCAGCGAAAAAGCACGCTGGGCGCGGAATATGTCGAGCGCAACCTCGAAGCTGCAGACGCGTTTACGCGCCCTTTTCAAGAGGCGATGACAGCTTGGTGCTGGGGCTTTGGCTGGGGCGACGATGTCATCGACGCCAAGACCCGGTCCATGATGAACCTGGCCATGATCGGTGCGCTGGGAAAGATGACGGAATGGGAAATTCATTGCAGGGGCGCCTTGCGCAACGGTGTCAGCTCGGATGAAATCCGCGCCATCATCCATGTCGTCGGCATCTATTGCGGCGTGCCTCAGGCCCTAGAGTGTTTTCGCGTCGCCAAAAAGGTGCTGTCAGACGCGACCTGACCCGTTTGATCCGCCCCAAGGGATCGTTTCGCAGAATCCAGATTGTCTGGTATTGTATCAGAGTGATCCTAAGGCTTGGGTGGGTTCTGCCTTTATTTCATCGCGTTAAGCTGGGCCTTGTTTAACGGCCGGGCACGCGTTTTCGCGGATGCCATGAATGTGCTGTGCCCTTATCGCGCTGACAAAAGACACAGAAAACATAAAGGGTGAGGGACAATAATGGCCGATCAGAAACTGCGCACAACCGATGGAAACGGACGCGTCTATGACAGCGTGCTGGACGCGATCGGCAACACTCCGGCCATTCGGGTCAACAATCTGGGCCCTGAATCGGTCGACATTTATGTGAAATTCGAAGCGTTCAATCCGGCAGGGTCGGTCAAGGACCGCTTGGCTGTGAACATCATCGAAGCGGCAGAACGCAGCGGTGCTTTGAAGCCCGGACAAACGGTTGTCGAAGCCACCAGTGGCAATACGGGGATTGGGCTGGCCATGGTCTGTGCGCAAAAAGGCTATCCGCTTGTGGTCACCATGGCTGACAGTTTCTCGGTCGAACGCCGCCGCCTGATGCGGATGCTGGGGGCCAAGGTGGTGCTGACTCCGCGTGCCGAGAAAGGTTTTGGCATGTATCGCAAAGCAGCAGAGCTGGCTGAGGCCCACGGTTGGTTGCTGGCGAGCCAGTTCGAAACGCAGGCCAATGCCGACATTCATGAGGCAACCACCGCACGAGAAATCATGTCGGATTTTGCGGGGCGTACTCTGGATTACTTTGTGACCGGGTACGGCACCGGCGGTACTCTGACCGGTGTGGCCCGTGTGCTGCGGAAAGAACGCCCCGAGACACGGATCATTCTGTCAGAACCTGCCAACGCGCAGTTGATCGGCAGCGGTATCGCAACCGAGCGTGGACCGGACGGTGATCCTTTGTCCGGCCACCCTGCGTTTGAACCTCATCCGATCCAGGGCTGGACACCCGATTTTATCCCAGCAGTTTTGCAGGAGAGCATCGACAATAAATACTATGACGAACTGATCCCTGTGCCCGGACCAACAGGAGTGGAGTGGGCCCGAAAACTTGCCAGTCAGGAAGGCATCCTGACTGGAATATCCGGCGGATCAACGTTCGCCATCGCTGTAGGCATCGCTGAAAAGGCCGCGCCTGGTAGCACCATTCTGTGTATGCTGCCTGATACGGGCGAGCGCTATCTGAGCACGCCTCTTTTTGAGGGTATTGCCGAAGAGATGACCGAGGAAGAGATTGAGATCTCAAAGTCCACGCCAGGTTGCCAGATGCCCTGAAAGGTCATGAAACCGTTACAGTTTGTCAGTAGTGGCTGACATTCATCGGTAAGTTCTGACCCAAAGACGGAAGAAAAATGAGCAAGTTCAAAGCGGTTGTGTTCGACTGGGCTGGGACCGTCGTCGATTTTGGTTCATTTGCGCCGATGGGGGTTTTTGTCAAAGCTTTTGCTGAATTTGGGATCACGGCGACAATCGAACAGGCACGTGGCCCGATGGGGGCTGCCAAATGGGACCACATCCAAACCATGATGGCGATGGATGATATTGCTGCCCAGTGGGAGGCAAAATTCGGTAACCCTCCCGGCGATGCGGATGTCGACAAGGTCTATGAAGTCTTTGTGCCCATGAACGAGAAGGTTGCCGCAGATTATGCAGATTTGGTGCCGGGTGCCAAAGAGGCCATCGACGCGTTGCGCGAAATGGGGCTCAAGATCGGGTCGACCACCGGCTATACTAGATCGATCATGGAGAATGTGCTGCCGGTGGCCGCGCAGCAGGGCTATGTGCCCGACAATTTGGTCTGTTCTGACGATTTGCCCGAAGGGCGTCCAGGGCCATTAGGCATGTATAAATGCATGGTCGATCTGGTCGCTTATCCACCAGCGGCACTTATCAAGGTTGACGATACGGCCCCCGGTATCAAGGAAGGTGTCGCCGCCGGATGTCTGACCGTTGGTGTGGCCATGTCAGGCAACGCGGTGGGAAAGACACCGGATGAATTGGCCGCGCTGGGCGAGGCTGAGGTTGACGCGTTGCGCCAACATGCGACGCAGATCCTGAAAGACGCAGGCGCGGACTATGTGGTCGACACTGTGGCAGACTTGCCTGAACTGCTGCGCCAGTTGGACAGTGCAGCCTGACCTTGGCGTAAGCTTAACTTGGCAACACGCCACCAAATGGCTATCATCCTGGAAATTGAAGCGATCCGAGAATTCGGAGCCAGGTAATTATTCTACCTACGGCCCGGCACCGGTCACACAAGGAATACCAGTTTATTGTGCCGTCCTAACGGCTTTTGAAATATTTGTTTTTAATTGGTACCAGGGACTGCGGCACGATGGACGTCAAAACCTGGTTGGAAAGCAACGCGTTGGGAAAATACGTAGATGCTTTTCTGGCCAACGCGATTGATCTGGATATCGTCGCATCGCTGAGCGAGGCGGATTTGATTGAGCTCGGCCTGTCGCTGGGTGACCGCAAGCGTGCAATGCGCGCGATTCAAGAGCTTCCAAAATATGGTGCTGTCGCGGAATGGCCCGATCTGCAACAGACCGGGCACTTGGCGCATCATGCGATCCCAGAGAGGCGGCATCTGTCCGTCATTTTTGTGGATCTGATTGGATCAACGCAACTGTCCAATCAGATGAACCTTGAGGATTATCGCGGTACGCTGCATCGCTACCAGAACCTGTGTCTGGATGTCATCCGCGCGCATAACGGACATGTGGCGCAGTTTCTCGGCGACGGAGTTGTCGGATATTTCGGCTACCCTCGGGTTGAAGAAAACGATGCCGAACGCGCGGTTACCGCCGGGTTAGAGCTCTGCGAAGCAATGGGCAAATTGCGGCGAACAGACGGGCGCCCTTTGGCGGTTCGGGTGGGCATCTCTTCGGGTGAGGCGGTCGTCGACGAGCATTCGACCTTTGGCGGTCTGGTATTTGGCAATGTTCCTAACCTGGCAGCGCGCATACAAGCCCATGCCGACCCAAGTTCGGTGGTCATAAGCGACCGGACCAAGGATCTGATCGGCAAAAACTTTGTCTGCGACTGGAAGGGCAAACATGCGCTCAAGGGGTTTGATGACCCGGTTGGCGTTTGGCAACTGGTGCGGGCAGAGAAATCGACCTTGCGCTTTAGAAACAGGCCGCGTGCGCGCGAAGATACATTTGTCGACCGCGAAGATGAGCGCCGGGTGCTGGAAGATTGCTGGCGCCTGACACGGGGTGGCAAAGGGCAAACCGTGATGATCTCGGGCCAGGCGGGGATTGGGAAATCCTGTCTGATCGAAGTGGTCAGTCAGTCCATAGCATCGGGTGGGCGGATGCAGCTGGATTTTCAATGTGCCCCCAATCATGAGGCCAGCGCCTATTTCCCGATCAAGACCTGCATCGAAACTCTGGCGGGCATCCGCATTTCAGACGACAACGCACAAAAGCTTAAGAAACTTGAAAAGCTTCTGGATGACAACGACGGCAAGACCGACAGCACACTCGCACTTTTTGCCAGCCTGATCTCTGTGTCGCTGCCGGGGCAGCAAGAGGCACCCGATCTTGCCTCTAGCCAGTCAAGCGACCAGATACAGGCCGCCTTGGTCAAGATTGTCGGCTCAATGGCTGCGCGCCAACCGGTTTTGATGCTGTTTGAAGATCTGCAGTGGGTCGACCCGTCGACAGAGCAGTTGATTGACCTGCTATCAAAGCAATTGCGGTCGGTCCCGGTAATGATCGTCTGCACCTACCGACCGGGCTATCACCCTCCTTGGGCGGGGCGCGACGGCGTTAACACCATCGAACTGCGGCGGTTGGGGCAGGGGGATGTGCTTGAGATGCTCAACAACCTGCTCAAGACCATTCCCGTCTCGCCGGACGTGAAACAAAGGATCGCCACCCGCACGGGTGGTGTTCCGTTGTTCACCGAAGAAATGGCCCGGATGGTCGAGGATCGGTTTTCCGATACCGATCCCAAACGTTCCGAGGATGAGGCGCTTTTCCTACCGTCCACATTGAAAGAACTCTTCTGGTCGATGATCGACAGGCTGAATGAGGCGCGCGCGCTGGTGCCAATCTGCGCCGCCATCGGTCAGAACATCCGACCTGCCATGGTCAAGATGGTCAGTGAAAGCACGGACGCGGAAACGCAATCTGCGCTGAACGAGCTGGTCGAGGCTCAGATCCTTGTTCCGCGTGGCGACGATGCGGACCGGCTTTATGCGTTCCGGCACGGGCTTATTCAGGAAGCCGCGTACGAGCTGATGCTACCCAGCCGAGCACGCGCCGTACACAAACGCATCGCCGCCGTGATGCGTGAAGACTTCAAGACCCTGTCCGATCAACATCCCGAACTGTTGGCCTATCACTTCTCACGCGCCGAGATGTTTTCCCAAGCGCGCGATGCCTGGTGTCAAGCGGCCGCAGTGGCGGCAAGCCGGTCGGCCAACGAAGAAACCATCCGGCATCTGAGATCGGCGCTGAGCGAAAACGAAAAGACCGAAGCATCAGCGACGCGTGACCGTGAAGAGATCGCTGTTCGAAAAATGCTGAACCTTGCGCTGAGCAAGCGGGCCTTCGGCTCGGCCGAAGTGATGGAAAATTTTCGGCGCTATCGTGACCTTCTGGAGCGCACAAGCGGAGATGGCGCGGATACGTTTCTGGCGGTTCACGTGCAGTTTGGCGCGCAATTGATGCAGAGCGACGCGCCGGGAGCCTTGGTGCTGTGCGACTATCTTCAGGAAATTGCTGACCGCGCCGGGGATCCGACAATGCAGGCTCTGACGGCGCATAACCTCGGCATGAGCAATTTCATGCTGGGCCGTCTGGACGCGGCGATTTCTGCTTTCGATCAGGCCCTATACTTGCGCAAGCAAACTTCGCGGGCAGATGTGCTGACCTATCACGAGTCGGATATCCAACTTGTTGATGCGGTCATGCGGTGTTGGGCTCATGCGCTGAAGCCGGACAATCAAGCCACGGCGCAGCAGTTGATTTCCGAAGCGCAGGAATTGGTGCGAGCCGATCAACACGACTTCACCCGCTGCTATGCGCTGAACGTCCTGGCGACGGCTTACCAAAACCTTGGGGATGTTCCGCGCCTGCGTCGTCTTGTTGATGAGGCGATGGAGATCAGTGGCAAGCGCGAGTTCCGTTATTGGTACGCTTGGGGTGAAATTCTGCTGGGGTGGGCCCATACAACCCAAGGCGAATATGAACGCGGGATCGAAGAACTACGAAAAGGCATTCAGGATTACCAGGCGACGGGCTCGACGCAGATCTTGCTTTATGCCCGCACATTGCTCGCTGATGCCTATCTTGAGGCCGCCCGATACGAGGAAGGTCTGGAAGAAATCCAGAGGATCCGCGAAGACGAAAAACGCCTGACTGTTCGCTATCAGATGCCACTGACAGACCGTGTGGAAAATACGCTGAGATTGACCCTGGGTGCGACCGTGTTGTGACGATGAATGTTGCGCTTTTCGCGTTATGTTTGAAATTTTTGGAAAAAATCGTTAATATGAATATGCATTAAAGCTTCTTAAAACCTTAGTTTCAGGAGAGAATAATGTTCACCAGCAAGACATTCAGAAGATTTTGCCTCGGGGCATTGACGTCTGTTGCGGTCCCGCTTGCGGCCATCGCCAGCGAGATTGAGGCCCAAGATGGTGAGGTCAAGATCGAGGGGGAACGCGGCGATTATTCTGGTGGACAGTACCAGTTTCGGTTCCATTATCACCCCGAAGCAGACAGCCGCGCGTTGTTGGAGGAGGGTTTGCCTTTTGACACCTCGGGCGGTGCGGTCGAAATCAATTCGGTCGACCTGTTCCAAAAGTACCGGGGTGAGGAGTTGATTGAGGCCCCCGAGTTTCAGGCCCTGCAGCGCCAATCCGCAAGGGGTGGCGTCGCTGCGGCGTTCTCGGACATGGTTTTGTTTGAACTTGCGGTTCTACAGAAGAATTGCGTCGCGAATGGCGAGCCCATCGCAAATTCGGCGATCACGCCTGTCTATAGCAACATCCGATTGCACACCAATCCGATCCGCGGCAATGCAGTATTCAATGTGTTTTCCTACAAAGAGATCACCTGCACGGAAAACGGCAATCTCCTGACCATACCTTTGAAGCGGCGTTGGGTAATCTCGGCCTTGCGCGGCCTGGAGCAGCGCGACATTACCAAGACCATTACCTTCGTCGACGCAAGCGGCAATACGGTCCAGACTGATATGACCTATATGATGTCGGCGGGTGGCAAGGATTTGCGTTTAATGGCCTATTATTCGAACCTGACGCTCAGCGGAGACCGTTTCCAGCAAGATATGAAGCTGGTTTCAGCTTTTGATGAGTTTGGCAACGTCGATCCGCGTAACAAATACTATCGCCCGCACGAAGACAGTTGTCTGGACATCGTGTTCAAGAACAAGCCAACCAATGACCATAAGATCTGGTCCAGCCCGACCTCGATGCTGTTCTGCGCGCGCGGCTGTATACCGGGAGATGTCAGCGCAACCAAATAAAGCGTGCATTTGCGTGACCCCTCTGGGGTCACCAACCGCGTCGTCCGAACAGGGCGTGAATGCGGTTCTGGGTGGCAAACGGATCCGTTTCGGTGGGCTTTGAGAGGCGTGTCGTGACACGGCTGACCAACACCCATCCGATGGCCGCAAATATCACACCCCCAAAAGCTTGCCCGAGCAGCACCCCGGGGGCACCGGCCAATTGGGATCCGATCATCACAAAAATCCAGGTTCCGATCGAGTGCCGCCCCCAATTTATCCATGTGGAATAGATGGGGTGGCCCAGATTGTTGAAACTGGCATTGGTGACAAAGATGACGCCGTTGAAGAACGAAGCCAGCGCCAGCGGCCCGCAGAACAGGTAGATCAGCGTGCGTGTTTCACCTTGAGCGTCGAACAGACCGGCGATCGGGGCTCGGAGCAAGAACAAGATGGTTGCCATGATCAGGACGTAGATGGCGGTGAATTTGACCCCTGCCAGAAAGGCGGCACGGACCCGGTCAAAGCGGCCTGCTCCGAAATTCTGCCCAATGATGGGCCCGATCGCACCGGACAGCGCAAAGATGACAGAAAACGCGACAGGCATCAGACGGCCTATGATTGCCATGCCTGCCACCGCCTCGGTGCCATAGCTGGCAATCTCGCGCACCACGATGGCGTTGCCAATCGGTGTGGCGACGTTGGTCAATACGGCAGGCACTGCGATAAGCCGGACGGCTGAGAAATCCCGGATCACCTGAGCGGGTGATGGGCGTGCAAACCCGTTATGCACACGGATCGCGGGCAAAAGCGCAGCGATCAACATCGTGATCCGCGCCAGGACGGACGCGATGGCCGCGCCGTCCAGGCCCAGACCGACCCCAAAGATCAGGATCGGGTCAAGCACTGCATTCACGATGCCGCCGTAGATTGTCGCCATCATCGAACGGCGGGCATCCCCGCGTGCACGCAAAACGGCCATTGCGGTCATGGCAAAGGACATTACCCACATGGTGGGCAGGATGATCGTCATATACCGCGCGGCCAGACGCAGCACCTCACCTTCTGCGCCAAGCAGAGACAGCAGGCTATCAAGGTTGAGCAAGACGATAAGTGAGATCAAAATCGCGCTGCACACGCCCAAGGCGGCGACGCTTGCAGCATAGGTCCGGGCCTGATCAGATCGACCCGCGCCCAGCTCGCGCGCGACCAACGCTCCGGCTGCGATGGACAGGCCGATATTGACCGCATTGGTGAAGAACAACAGCGTGCCAGCATAGCCGACTGCTGCGGCCAGAGCGTCATTGCCCAGCATCGAAATGAAAACCATGTCGACAAAATCGACCGCGAAGATCGCCATCAGGCCAATACTGGTGGTCAGGGACATGCGCACGACGTGCCGCATCAGGCTGCCGGTCAGAAACACCGCCTTGGTTTCGGAAGCCTCTGCCATACCGTACTGATTCCCCGCTGTGTCAGGCCACACTGCCTTTTATTTCAACCTGCCGACAAGGGCCGTCTTCATCTCGCGTTTTTCAAAACTCCGGTTTTCGTTTTCTACGATGGTGACGTGTTTCAGTTGCTCGAGGGGCCGTCAGGGCGGTGTAATTTGGAAAGGCATTGGGAGGTGTTGAATGAAATCGCGCACAAAAGTTGTGGTCATTGGCGGTGGTATTGCCGGATGTTCGACTTTGTACCATCTGACGCAAGAGGGTTGGAGCGATGTCGTTCTGGTCGAACGCAATGAGCTGACCAGCGGAACCACATGGCACTCTGCCGCGCAAGTGACGAACTTCGGCATGAACCAAACCATGGTTGGGTTAAAGACCCATTCGATCAACCTGTACAAAGAGCTGTCCGAAGATCCTGAGTATCCCATCAACTATCACCATGGAGATGGTGGCATCCGTTTGGCCAATACCGAGGCGCAGATGCAGGGCTATCGTCACTTCGCCTCGATGGCGCGCGGTATGAACGTGCATTTCGAGGTGATTGATGCGGCAGAGTGCGCGCGCCGTCATCCGTTGATTTCGACCGACAACTTGATTGGCGGGCTATGGGACCCGCTTGACGGCGATATCGACCCTGCGCAGTTGTGTCAGGCCTTGGCGCGGCGCGCACGAAAGGCGGGCGCGGAAGTTTACCGCAACACGCCCGTCACAGGTCTGATCCAGCACCAGGATGACACTTGGACCGTGCAGACTGACAAGGGAGACATCGACTGTGACATCGTGGTCAATGCCTGCGGATATCGGGTGAACGAGGTTGGCGCAATGATGGGGGTTCATCACCCCGTGGCCTCGATGGAGCATCAGTATTTCCTGACAGAAGAAATCCCGGCGATCAAAGACGCCGGTCACCGGATGCCCCTGATCCGCTGTCCGATCAGCGACTATTATTGCCGCCAAGAAAAATATGGCCTGTTGGTCGGGTTTTACGAACAGGATTGCAAAACCTGGGGCATGGACGGGATTGACCCCAACTTTGTCAATGCGTTGTGCCCGGATGATCTGGACCGCGTGACCGATGTTCTGGAAGGGGCCTTTGCCCGGATGCCTGCCTTGATGGAGGTGGGGATTCACACCATCGTCAACGGGCCGATCACCTATACCATCGACGGTGCTCCTTTGGTGGGTCCGATCCCTGGCAAACGCAACGCATTTTGCATCATTGGACTGCGCGCTGGGCTGGGCGAGGGTGGTGGGCATGGCTGGCTTTTGGCACAGCAGATCGTTCATGGTGAGGCGTGTTATGACACGTGGTGCCTGGACCCGCGCCGCTTTACCGGGCACGCGAATGTCGAACTGACGGCGCTGAAGGCGATTGAGGATTATCAAAACGAGTTTCGGTTTCACTTCCCCCACGAACATCGCCCTGCCGGACGCCCAGCCAAGACAACGCCGTTGACGCCCGTGCTGGCAGCGGAAGGCGCTGACTTTACAGTGGTGAACGGATGGGAAAGGGCAGATTACTTCAAGCCAGATCCGGAGTTCCATCACACGCCAGGCTTTCACTTTGACGAATCGTTTGACGTCGTGGGTGCCGAAGTGCGCGCGGTGCAACAGGCCGTGGGCCTATGCGAGGTGAACGGGTTCAACCGGCTTGAGATCACCGGCGCAGATCGCCAACGCTTTCTGGACCGCTTGGTCTGCGGCGCGGTGACCAAACGCAATGGACGCGTCGGGCTGGGGTATTTGCTGAACCACCATGGCAGGATCAAAGCTGAGGCTACCTTCGCCAACCTGCCCGCAAGTGATCGCGGGCCTCAGCGGGTTTGGTACGGGTCAGCAGCTGCAAGTGAATTTCACGATATGGATTGGTTGCAACAGCATATCCAGCAAGGCGAGCACGTGCAGATACGGTCCTTGACCAATGACCAGACCATATTGGTTCTTGCCGGACCCAAGGCGCGTGATGTGCTGGCCACTTGCGCGCGCGGCGACTGGTCGAATGAGGGTTTTCCCTGGCTCAGCCTGCGCGAATGTTTCGTTGGTTTTGCACCGGCAACGGTCATGCGAGTCAGTTTCTCGGGCGAGCTGGCCTATGAAATCCATGTGCCGAACGCCTCGCTCTATGCGGCTTATCTGGCTTTGCGCCAAGCGGGCGAGGCGCATGGGCTAAAGCTGTTTGGCGCGCGCGCTGTCGAGGCGATGCGGATGGAGAAGGGGTTTCTGCATTGGAAAGCCGATCTGATCACCGAATTCGATCCATATGAGACTGGGTTGGGCAGGTTCGTGAAGCTGGAAAAAGGCGACTTCGTTGGCAAAGATGCTCTGATCGCGAGAAAAGCCAAGGGCCCGCAGCGCAGGCTGGTCACGTTACAGCTTGATTGCGATCACGCGCCTGCGCATGCAGGTGCTTCTGTCATGCTTGGGGATCGTGTCGTGGGTACGGTAACGTCTGGCGCCTGGGGGTATCGCGTCGGCATGAACCTGGCTTATGCCTTTGTTACGCCGGAGTTGGCAGAGAACGGCAACCAGATGCAAATGGATCTGTGCGGTGACATAGTGCAGGCGCGTGTGATCCCACCATCCCCCTACGATCCGGGTTTCGAAATCATCAAATCGTAAAAAAGAAAAACCCCGGGTGGTAGCCCGGGGTTTTCTGTTTCTTTGAAAGATCAGCTGCGACCTTTCCAGGGCACCAACCAGTTTTCAGCCATGCGCATCAGGATGTCGATGCCGTACCCGATGATACCGATCAAGACGATACCCATGATGACGATATCGGTCAGCTGGAACTTGGATGCGGCGATGATCATCATCCCGGCACCTTTCTGGGCGGCAACCAATTCGGCCGCAACCACGGTGCCCCAGCAGACGCCCATCGCAACACGCGCGCCCGTAAAGATCTCGGGCAGCGAGTTGGGAACGATGACATGGCGCATGATCTGCCATTTCGAGGCCCCCAGCGAATAGGCCGCGTGGATCTTCGAGATATTGACCCCGGACACACCAGCCCGCGCCGCGATGGTCATGATCCACAAGGCGGCCAGGAACAGCAGGACGATCTTACCCGTCTCCCAGATGCCGAACCAGATGATGACCAGCGGGATCAAGGCCAGCGGTGGAACCGGGCGCATGAATTCGACGATCGGATCGAACCAACCGCGGAACCAGCCCGACAGGCCCATGGCATAGCCCAGTGGAATGCCGATAAGCGCGCCGGTGACAAAGCCTGCAAAAACACGGAACAGGGACCAGCCCAGATGCTCCCACAGCGAGAAGTTCTGATACCCTTCGGTCGCGATTTCAAAGAAGCGGGCAACAACGGTTTCAGGCGCAGGCAGCCAGATCGGGTTCATCTGCAATCCCTGAGCAGGCGTAAAAGTAATTGCGCCTTTATCCGTCAGAGAAACGGTACCATCCCCCACGTCAACGCGGGCGTCTGGTCCGATTGGAGTGCCATTGATCGCGACGATCTTGGCGCCATCCTTGCGGCTTGTTTCGTCGTTCTTGTCGAAGATGAAGGTCGAGGACCGACCGCTTGGAGCTCCGAACCCGTCATCTTTCGCAAACCCATCACCGGGATCAACGTCAAACGCCTCGGCATCTTCACCGAACGGGGGAACGCGGACAAAGACTGTCGCTTCGTCGGTCGATCCGTCAGGGTGTTCCAACGTATAGGTGAACTGCGTGTCACCGACAAAAGGCCCCGGAACATGGATCGGAAGCAGTTTCGATCCGGTGAACGCGCCCCAGATCACAAAGATCACCAGAACCGAGATGAACGAGGCCACGCGGTCCGCGCGCACGGCGCTTTCGTCGCCAAAGGTGACGGTCTTTAGGCTGGTAAAGTCCTGACGGCTTTCCAGACCTTTGCGCAGCAGGTTGACGATCAGAAACGCGCCGCCAAACAGGCCGACATAAAACAGAAGAACGATCATGATGCTTGCTCCGTGCGGCCCATGATTTCTTCTTCCATTTCCCAAATCATGGTCAGGATTTCGTCTCGGGTTTCGGCAAAACCCTCGGATTTTTTCACGTCGCGCAGGTCCGCATTCACGCCGCGTTCCGCGAATGGCAGGTTATACTGCTTGTGAATGCGCCCCGGACGTGGGGCCATCACGATCAGGCGTTCGCCCAGCAACAAAGCCTCCTCCACCGAGTGGGTAATCAGGATGATGGTCTTGCCGGTCTCTTTCCAAAGCTTCAGAACCAGACCCTGCATCTTTTCGCGGGTCAGCGCGTCCAAGGCCCCCAGAGGTTCGTCCATCAAAATGACATCGGGCTCGTTGGCCAGGCATCGTGCCAGCGCCACGCGCTGCTGCATCCCGCCGGACAGTTCGTAAACCGCTTTGTCTTTGAAGTCTTGTAGGCCAACAACTTCGAGAAGGTGGTCTGAGATCTTGTTTCGTTCGGCCAGGGGCATCCCCTTCATCCGCGGGCCGAAATCAACGTTTTCGCGGACGTTCATCCACTCAAAAAGCGCGCCTTTCTGAAACACCATGCCGCGTTCGGCGTCGGGGCCTTTGACCACATGGCCGTTAAGCTCGACCCGGCCCGAAGTTGGGGCCAGAAACCCGGCTACGATATTGAGCAAAGTTGTCTTGCCGCAACCCGACGGCCCCAGAACCGAGACCAATTCGCCTTCCTTCAAACTGAGCGATACGTCCTGAAGCGCCTGCACAGAAGTGCCATTAGGCAAGTCAAAACGCATGGACAGATCGATAATGTCCAATTCGGGCATTCTGTTTCCTTCCTGCTGTTATAACTGGGGGCTGGCCTGGCAACAGGACCAGCCCCCAGAACTTTGCTTGGTTGTCTTAGTTGGACGCTGCGGCCAACGGCGCCGCGTTCACAGCACCTTCATATGTGTCCAAGGCTGAATCGATGCTACCAGCCGAGACAAAGACGTTTGCCACGCCTTTCATGAAGTCCTGAGCGCCACCACCCAGCCATTTTTCCGACAGCTGTTCTTCGGCAGACGGGAACGAGAATGTTGCGATCGTTGCTTTTGCATCGGCAAGATCCATACCGGCATCCTTGGCGATGACCTCCAGCATGGCATCCTGGTTGTCACCCGCATTCCATTCCGCGTTCGCGGCTGCAGTGATCTCGAGGAACTTGGCCAGCAGTTCGGGCTCTTCCTCTACAAAGGACGAAGGCGCGCTCGTTACGTCAAAGACGAGGATACCCAGTTCTTCTTTTTCAGCACCGGTCAGCAGAACGTTACCGTGTTCGGTCATGCGGCGCAGCGCTCCACCCCAACCGCAGACCATGTCCAGGTTGCCCTGAGCAAAGGCAGCTGCACCATCTGCAGGAGCCATGTCAACGATTTCCAGCGAGCTGAGATCAACACCGAAGTGTTCCATCTGAGACAGGAAACCATAGTGGGCGGCGGTTCCGATCGGTACACCGACCTTCTTGCCGTTCAGTTCACCCGCGTTGGTTTTGTCGATTTCCAGAGCTTCGGCAACAACGCAGTTGTCATTTTCCGAATAGCTTACGGCAACGTCAACGGCTTGCAGATCCTGACCGGCAGAGGTGGCGACAACAAAAGGCGGTACGCCCTGGCTCACGGCGATTTGGACATCGCCCGAAGCCATTGCAGCCGACATCGCGGTGCCGGTGTCAAAGGATACCCAGTTGATCTTGACGCCCATTTCTTCTTCGTATGTGCCATTGGCTTTGGCATACTGGAAGGGCATTGGCCATTCCAAGAAGTAGGCAACAGTGATTTCATCCGCCGCTGAAGCCTGAGAAGCAGACACCGCAGCCGCCGCGGCACATACCGTCGAAAGCAGATATTTCTTGAACATTTTGATTGTGTTCTCCCTGTAGATTATAGCTGTTCGCTTTTTGCGACCCCAGGATTTCGGGTCATTGAAAAAGCATAGACGCGGCTACCGCAAACAGGGAACTAATTTTTTCATTGCGGGAAATGCGAAACTCTGTTTCGGTTTTCTCGTATTGATGTGGCCAGGGATAGGGCAGATGACCAGAAAAGCTCTCAGTTTGAGATGGCTCGAGATTTTCAGTCTAATTTCGAAACTCGGTTCTGTCCAAAAGGTTTCCGAAGAGGCGGGTCTTTCGGTCAGCACGGTCTCGAACCATTTGCGCAGTCTTGAGGATGCGTTGGAGGTTGAACTCGTCGATCACAGCCGCAGGCCGATGGGGTTAACACCAGCGGGAACCGTGTTTGCGCGCCATGTCAATGAAGGTCTCACAGCCCTAAGACGGGGCGAGGTCGAGATCCGTTCGGGCAGTTGGCAGCATGCTACCGACCTGCGCCTTGGGCTGATCGACGATTTTGACAACTCGGTGACACCAGAGCTGTTCCGATACCTTTCCTCTGCCCTGCCGCGCTGCAATTTTCGCCATTTCACGCGCCCCAGCCATGAGATCATCGAAAAACTGCAGGCACAAAAACTGGATGTGGGTGTCGCGACGCGACCGGCTGGGAATGTCAAAGGCCTGATCGAATACCCGTTGATGCGTGACCCGTTTGTGATTGTATTGCCCTCTCAGTTTCAGGGTAGCTTTGACGATTTGCGCAGCGCTGATACAACGCTTCCTTTCTTGCGCTATTCCCGAGATCTGACGATCGGGCAGCTGATCGAGATTCAGTTGTCGCGCAGCAAGATAAATTTGCCGAACCGGTTCGAGTTGGAGTGCAACCCTGCGATCATCGGTCTGGTGGCCGAAGGCAGTGGCTGGACGATCACGACGGTTGGCAGCTATCTGAGGGCGAAAGAGTTCCACGGGCAAACCAGGGTCGCCCCGTTGCCTGGCAAGGGGTTTATCCGCACCGTTTCTTTGTTCACGACCGACGTCTATCCCGCATCAACGTCGCGCCTGATCCACAAGACTCTGCAAGCCCTGATAACTCAGTATTTTGTTGAACCCATGCAAACGCAGTACCCGTGGCTGAGCGATCAGTTTGTGACTTTGCCTCGTTCTGCGGCATGAGTGTTGACCTAAGGTTGGGCAGACCGCTATCTGCTGTCCACAGTTGACCTAGTTTTGTGCTGTGTTTCCAATCGCTCACAAGATGCGCGTATCCGGCGGAGACGTTGACGGCGATTGGTGATCGGTCAGTTGCGACCAGAGTTAAGGAGGCTGATATGGCCGAACCGGAATCGCTTTTGCGATCGATGTTTTCCACTGCTGTCGCGACAGCGGATCCGATGCAGGTTATCCCGGCACAACTGCCCGAAAAACCGCCCGGGCGCGTGGTCGTCATAGGCGCAGGGAAGGCGTCGGCACGTATGGCCGAAGCGGTTGAGCATGTTTGGGGCCCGTGTGAGGGATTGATCATCACGCGGTACGGGTATGCACGACCCACCCAGGGCGTTCAGGTCATCGAAGCAAGCCACCCGGTGGCAGATGAGGCCGGTCAGGATGCCACAGCACAGTTGCTGGCACTGGTTGCATCACTTGGTGAAGACGATTTTGTTCTGGCGCTGATGTCCGGCGGCGCATCGGCGCTGCTTTGCGCCCCGGCGGGGGATCTGACGCTATCGGACAAGCAAGAGGTGCACCGCGCGTTGTTGTCTTCGGGTGCGCCCATCGGGGCAATGAATACCGTTCGCAAGCATCTGTCTCATGTCAAAGGCGGGCAGCTTGCGGCGGCAGCTTATCCTGCGACGCTCCTCAGCCTTGCCATTTCCGACGTCCCGGGGGACGATCCGACTGAGATCGGGTCGGGGGCCACGGTTGGTGAGGCCTCCTCGGTTCAGGATGTCTGGGACATTGTGGAGCGCCACTCGATTGATTTGCCGCCTGCGGCACGGGCGCATTTGCAGCGCAACAGCAGCACAACTGTCGCACCCGATGACACACGGCTCAGCAAAACCACAAACATCGTCGTCGCGGCCCCGTCACAGTCGCTGGCGGCAGCCGGGCAAGAGGTGACACAGCTGGGATTTGATCTACGAATTCTGGGGGATGCGCTTGAGGGTGAAGCGCGTGAGTTGGGTGCAGAACATGCGCAGCTGGCGCTGTCGCTGCAAGCCGGGCTTGGCTCCCAAGACGCGCCAATTGCGCTTTTGTCGGGCGGGGAATGCACGGTAAGCGGCAATCAGGGGGGCATTGGCGGGCCAAATGCGGAATATGCACTGGCTGCGGCGATCGCGCTGAAGGGCCAACCGGGCATTTGGGGTCTGGCCTGTGACACTGACGGTGTGGACGGAGCGGCAGAGGTGGCCGGTGCGGTCTTTGGCCCCCATACGCTGGACGCGGCGGCGCGCACCGGGGTTGATCCTGGCGACGCCTTGGCCCGCAACGACGCGCATAGTTTTTTCGAGGCCGTGGGCTCTCAGGTCGTGACCGGCCCCACATTGACCAATGTGAACGATTTTCGCGCGATCCTGATCTTTCCGCACTCAGAAGAGTGATGTCGTGCTGTACACCCATCCCCTCGTTAGAACGGGCTAGAGACCCTCAAGTATCTGCTTTGCGCTGTCGCGATAGTCGGCCTGCTTTTCAGGCGTCATCTTATCCCATGTGCGATATGCATGCCCCAGCCGAGGGTTCCCGCGCAGCTTTTCGGCGTTGCGATCAAGAAAATCCCAATAAAGCGGGTTGAAAGGGCAGGCCCCGGGACCGGTCTTCTGCTTCACGTCGTAAGGGCAATGGCTGCAGTGATCGGACATCTTATTGATATAGTTGCCACTGGCCGCATAAGGCTTGGACCCGAGCAGCCCGCCATCGGCAAACTGGCTCATGCCGATCACATTCGGGGCCTCGACCCATTCATAGGCATCTGCGTAAACCGCCAGATACCATTCATGCACCTGTTGCGGGTCGATGCCTGCAAGCATGGCGAAATTCCCGGTGATCATCAGGCGCTGAATGTGATGTGCATAGGCCTCTTGCCGGGTTTGGGAGATCGCGGCGGCCATGCAGGCCATATCCGTCTGGCCCGTCCAATAGAAATCCGGTAATGCGCGGTGGGCACCCAGAGCATTCTTTTGCGTGTAGCCCGGCATTTTCAGCCAATAGATCCCGCGCACGAATTCGCGCCAGCCGATGATCTGCCGAATATACCCTTCGACCGCATTCAGCGGTGCTTGCCCTTCGTAGTAGGCGCGTTCGACCCGCCGACAGATCTCCAAGGGCCCAAGTAGCCCGGCATTTAGGTATTGAGACAGGACCGAGTGGTAGAGAAAGCTTTCGCCTTCTAGCATCGCATCCTGATAATCGCCGAAATGGGGCAGGGCGCTCTCTACGAAACAGTCCAGCGCTTCTAGCGCTCCCGTTCGGGTCACGGTGAACCAAAACGGATAGAGCTCGCCGAAGTTTGTGCCAAACCGAGCCTCTACAAGCTCCAGCACCTCTGTGGTGATCTTGTCGGGTTGGGTTTGAGGCGGGCGCGGCATGAACAAATTCGCGGATGCGGGTTTCCGGTTTTCAGAGTCGAAATTCCACTTGCCACCTTCTGGCTGAGCACCATCCATCAAAAGACCCGTCTTGCGCCGCATTTCGCGATAGAAATACTCCATCCGCAGTTGCTTGCGACCTCTGGCCCAATCCTCAAACTCCTTGTGCGTCGCGATGAATCGGTCATCGTCCAGCACATCAAGCTGGATGTTCTGCTGATCCGCCCAATCTTTGATAGCTGTCTTCAACCTGTATTCTGCGGGTTCGGTCAGGCATAGCCGACTAAGCGAAAAATCGTTCAAGGCGCGCTGGGCCTCACCCGTGATAGAACCCGTGTTTTCGGGGTCATCCAAGGTTACATACCTAACTTGCCACCCTTCGTCAGACAACTGCGCCGCGAAATGGCGCATGGCCGAGAAGATGAAAGCGATTTTCTTTTTGTGATGCGGGGCATAGCTTGCCTCTTCCGCAACTTCGGCCATCAGAACGGTGTCTTTGCTTTGGTCAGCCGACCGAAGCGCCGGGATATCCGGGTTCAGTTGATCGCCAAGGATCAGGATCACTTTACTGAGGGAGGTGTCTTGCCTGCTTGTCATCTGTGGTGACCTAGCGCCTAAGCTCCCGCCTGCAACACAATTTGGTTGGAGGATTTTCCTCGAACCAATCAATAGGCCCGGACAGCGGTGCTAGAACAGCTGCAAATCCTTTTTGCCGCTCTGGATCTCGGCCAGATTGGGCATGTTCTGGATCAACGCTGGAGCGGGCGTGGCTCCCGGCATGGCCACGGTGGGCTTGGGCGCCAAAGCTTTGCCAAAGGCGGGTTTTTCCAGCTCACCCCGGATGTCCCGCAGTAGCGTTTTGTGATCCGGCATGGTTTTGAGAATCTTCGCAAGATCCATTTTGGCCCCCTTCCACCACTGGAACCAGATGGGCTTCTTCAAGGGGCGGATGCGATCCCGGATGCCGGTTCCATAGCCGGTGTCGTATGATTGCTTGCCCAACAGAACCGTTTGGTAGACGCGGTGATCGAAAAGCGTAGCGAACTCGACGTCATGTTGCATCGGCAAGCGGTGCTGCCAAAGTTCCAGGTTTTCGGCCAGCCGGTCGGGGATTTTCATCTCGGTGCGCGCGTCGATCCAATATTGGTCGTCGGTGCGGTTGCCCAAGCGATAATGCAGGCAGATAAATTCAAGCACCTCATTGTAAAGCTTGTCCATTTGCCGGTTGTATCTGTCGCGCAGCGAAGGTGCGATATCTCGCGTTGGCAAGTGTTCTGCAAACCAACGTATCGCATGGTCGATCATATGGATGGCGGTGCTTTCCAGCGGCTCGATGAACCCGCCTGACAGACCAATGGCCAGGCAATTTTTGACCCAGGCATTGCGGACCCGCCCGACGCGCATCGGGATCACCCTTGGGGTGAGCCCTTTGCCACTGTCCCCTAGCCATTCGAGGTACTCATCGGCGGCTTGATCATCGGTGCGATGCGCCGACGAATAGACATAGCCCGTTCCCACACGATTGAAGAGCGGCACACGCCATGTCCACCCAGCCCCAAGGGCCGTGGATCGCGTGGCGCTTTCGATTTTTTCGGGATCGGGATGTTCGACCTGCAACGCCATTGCGCGGTCGTTGGGCAGGTAATCCGAGTAATCCAGAAACGGCTCACCCAAAGCTTGATTGATGATCAAACCCCGGAAGCCAGTGCAATCCACCACCATCTCGATGTCATGACGGCCCTTGGCCTCAAGCATCAAATGGCTGACATTGCCCTGTTCATCCAGCTCTACCGATTGCACCTCGTCCTGAATATGCTCGACGCCGCGCTTGGTGCAGATCCGGGTCAGCATTCCTGCGAATTTCACCGCGTCCAGATGGTAGGCATAGCCAAAGCGCTGTTCGAATTCAGGCTGCCCCAGCGCGCGCGCGCCTTTGCAAAGACGGGCCAGATCATCATGGGGTGAGATCGACTGAGTGAAATCCCGATCGCCATTGCCAAAGCGCAGGAAATACTCGGCTGCCTCCAGCCCCTCCAGCATCTGACCATGCGCGAACGGGTTCATATAGTCGATGCGATTGCCCTTGGCATCGTTGTTCCAATTGCAGAACTTTACCCCCAGTTTGAACGATGCGTTCGTCTCACGAAAAAAGTCGCGCTCGGTGATACCGGCTTGCCTTAGCGTGACCGGCATACGCGGCACCGTCGCCTCACCGACACCCACGGTCGAGATATTGGGGCTTTCGATAAGACAAAGGTGGGGGCGATCCTTGGTCGCGGATGTGCGTGAAAACACCATGTCGAGGATCAACGCGGTCATCCAGCCAGCGGTGCCGCCACCCACAATGGTGATTTTGCGCAAACGATTGTTCATATTGGTCTGTCCCTGTTGGCTTGGGGAATTATTTTGCTGCGACGTTTCCGGTTTTGGAGAAGCTTCCGCAGCTATCCCTTTTTTAGCTTTCCGAGGAATATAACAGCTTTCATGCGCGCAGCCAGTTCTTATGAATATTGTATGTGCAATTCACCCGAAACGTCACAGTTGGGTGCAGATGCAGAGGGCGCGCCACCAAAGTTATGCGCCGGACCCAGACGCCGCCATCAACGCGGTGGTTAAACACAAACGTGGCTTTTGAAGCCGAAATCTACGGAAATTCTAAGACGTCGTGGCAGTGCGCGTAGTCATGAGCTATGCAATCTCGGCTCAAAAGGCCAGTTTATGAGGAATTTACAGGGAATACTGGCGGTTTGGGCTTCGAATGCGCCAATGCTGGTGAATTTTGCTCTGGCTACCTGCTGTTTTACATAGGGCTAGAAAGCGACTCCCTGTCCTTTAAGAAACAGGGAATTCTTGCGCTGTGATCAGGGAAATAACTGAGAAGAGCACGTAAGCGAACAAGCGAAATCGGGAGCGGCTTTTGAGATGCGCCAAAAGGCGGTTCTGCTTCCGTAATCTCATTGCCCTCTGTTCTTCCAACCGGTCATATTCTTCAACGTCATCCGGCAGCTCTGCCCAGAGTTGCGTGACAGCAATGTGCCCGTTCCCTGCCACGCGCGTTTGATCGTAGAGCTCCAGACGCGCCCTTATCGGATAACGTGAACTGAACACCTAGCGTGATGCACGACTCTGTTGGCCGTTGAGCCCAGGAACAAGTCCTGGAAGCCGGGTTTGTGTGATGCCAAAACGATGCAATCGACATCGTTTTCATTTGCGAAATCGACAATCGCTCTACCCGCATGCCCCGAGATGAGCCGTGACGAAGCCCCGGGCATTTCAGAGGTTTTTTGATGTAGCTTTTCCAGAATTTCATGCCGCGTATGTGCAAGCACTTCGTTCGGGATCTGAGACCCAACATATGCTGGTATTGGCTCTTGAACGTGTACGACGGTGAAGACAGCGTTGGCATCGGCCAATTGGCGGGCAGCTTCAAAAGCCGCTCCTGTGTCATGGTCCAGGGTGACAGGTATCAGGATGTTCTTGTACATACGAACTCCATTCGGAAGCTTCTGCTATTTCAGCCAGACGTCTGCAGCACAAGGAAAGCTACACAGGTTCAGACTTCGACGATTTCCCAGCGCTCTTTGTCGCGGTCGAAATATCTTCGACTGTTTTCTCTACAGCCTCAGCTTCGGTTTCGGCTACATATGCCGCACAGCGTGCGACAGTCTCGAACCATTCCTGAGCATCAGCGACTAGACGTTCCGAGGAATGACGCTGCCATTCAGCTATGCTCTTTAAAGCTTCTGAAGGATCAGATGGATTCGCCGACGAAACGTTGCGCGCGGCCTGCAAAGCCGTGCGAACGGCCATGTGGCGCCTTTCAAACCAGTGCTGGGCAAAGGCCTCTGTTTCTTCCAGCATTTTTTCCTGAGCATCCCAGAACTGTTCTATCTGCGCGCCAAAAGCTGCATTACCCGCAGTTGGCGGCTGCATTTGCTTGAAGATGTCTACAAGAGTAGCTGGGTAGTTTGAGTTAGATTTCTGTGTCGACATTGCGATTTCCTCCTCATCCCCTGAAGATTTCATATTGCCATATGCTGAGAAAACCCGCCTTAACTTAGATCAAAATCCCAAAATACGTTTCTGTAACCTAATGGCGGCCAATTAATTGCGTCATCAGGGACACTGGTTCCTAATGGGTTGGATTGAAGTTACAGTGACCCCAACAAGTGCTTAATGCGCGGTTTTCTATGAACGTTTCCGGCCTTCTGATTACTCTCGGTGTTCTCTTCCTCGCTGGTTTGGTGGCAGATCAACTTGGCCGGGCCACGCATCTTCCGCGTGTTACAGCTTTGCTATTTCTTGGTTTGATTGCAGGAAATGCAGACACGGGGGTTATCCCTCGCGATTTCGCAATGTGGTTCGATGAGATTTCGATCGTTGCTCTGACGATGGTCGCGTTTCTGCTTGGAGGATCTTTGACGCGGCAGAACCTAGTTCGACACGGACGCGCAATTCTTGCGATCTCAATTTCGATTGTGGTTGTAACCATCATCATTGTGACTGGCGGACTGACCGCAATTGGGCTTCCCCCAGGGTTGGCATTGGTCTTGGCCGCAATCGCGACCGCCACGGCTCCGGCCGCAATGACAGACGTGATCCAACAATCTGGAGTATCCAACGGTTTCACTGAAACCCTTAAAGGTGTGGTCGCGATTGATGACGTTTGGGGGCTGATGGTTTTCAGCATAGCCTTGGTGCTTGCAGGTCATACGGATGGTTGGGTGTCGGTCACGACAACTGCACTATGGGATTTCGGCGGGGCCATTTTGTTGGGCGTTGTGTTGGGCGTGCCATCCGCTTACCTAACCGGTCGCTTGAAGCCGGGCGAGCCAATGCAGGCAGAAGCGATTGGGATCGTCTTTCTAACGGCAGGCTTTGCACTTTGGCTTGAGGTTTCGTTCCTCGTAGCAGGTATGGTCGTGGGCGCGACCATTGGAAATCTTGCCCGGCATCACGACCGTGCTTTTCACGAGATCGAACATATTCAGTGGCCATTTATGATCCTGTTCTTTCTGCTGGCTGGAGCCACATTAGATATTGAATCCTTTGGCTTAATGGGGTGGGCTGGCGTGCTTTTCCTGATCTTACGCACAATGGCACGTCTTATTGGTGGCTATTGCGGCGCAAGGCTGGGAGGCTTACCGGTTCGCCATGCCTACTGGTACGGTCCAGCGCTACTGCCGCAGGCCGGAGTCGCTGTGGGTATGGCCCTTGTTGCCGGAGAGCAATTTCCGCACTGGGCTGCGTCGATCATGGCTTTTACGCTGGCCAGTACGGTGGTGTTCGAAGTGTTGGGGCCGCCACTTACACTTTTCTCGATCAGACGCACCGCTGATACCAAATAGCGGCAGGGCCAGTTCCTAATCGACTTGGACCGATTCAAGAAAAGCAAGCAAATTCGCCAGCGGAAGACCTACCATCATTGTTTGGCCATTCGGTAGAGCCAGCGCGAACAGTTGGTCTGTCTCGAAAACCGCGCCAAATATGGGCATTTCTCCTCCATGAGCCAACAATCGTGACCGACCATCAATCTTTTCCGCTACCCTGTCTATCGGAAACACGCCCGCGTTCTCCAAGGCCAACGTGGTGAGATTCGGTGTCCGAATTGCCAGCATCTCAGCCATTGGCCCGTCCCCGGTCGCTTCGAAACCGTGGCATTGCCAGCAATAGGTCCGGAACAGATCTTTCCCATCCTGAATGTTGACTTCCTGCGCTACCGCAGTTCCTGCAATGAATAGTGACATCAAAACCTTGCGAATTACCGGCATCTGCCTCTCCTCTGTCCGAGCCTGTTGCCGACCAGATAAAACGATCTTGGGGTCAGTTCTTTGACCTCGCTCATATCGGTTGCACCGCTGCTGTTCGGCCCAACTCGCGTGTCCTTTGACCTAAATCAAAGCCCATAGACCACTGATAGAATGAAATACGATCGTTTCGATATGGTCGAACTACCACCCCTGGAGGCTCAGCAGGAGCGGTTACGAACCCTTCGTCGTCTGTCGGCGTCGAATTCGCATAGACGCCGACACATGTAACATTCGATGGGGTTTTGATTATCGAAACAAGATGTGTCGCCATTGGCGAAGTGTCCGGAGAAAGACCTTGCTACCCTTCTACAAACAGACCGACCAATGAGAAACGCTGATGAGTTCCACTGCCCCTAAGGAACAGAAACTTAAACGGGCCCTTACAACTCCGTTGCTCACGCTCTATGGCCTTGGTGTAACGATCGGAGCGGGTATTTACGTTTTGGTCGGTGCAACAGCTGATGTTGCTGGGCCGTTTGCGGCCTTGTCGTTTGTTGTCGCGGCACTTGTCGTTTCGCTTACTGCGCTTTCGTATGCAGAGCTGGCAACACGGTTTCCAGTCAGCGCGGGCGAAGCGGCATATGTCGAGGCGGGATTTCGAAGAAGTTGGATGGCAGTCTTGGTCGGCCTGGCTGTCGCGGCCTCGGGAGTTATCTCAGCCTCAGCCGTTGCGATCGGAGCAGCATCATACCTGCACGCCCTCACTGGCTTAGCGATCCCGTTCCTGACCATCGGCGTTGTGTTGATCATGGCTGCCATCGCACTTTGGGGGATCACAGAGTCGGTGCTCATCGCAGCCATTATTACAATCATCGAAATCGCCGGTCTTCTGTTCGTGATGGGCTGGGGCCTAACGATTCAGGATCCGCAGGGATACCGGATCGGTGCGATGCTTCCCGCGCTTGAGCTTGATGTCTGGCGAGGTATTTTCGCGGGATCACTTCTAGCCTTCTTTGCCTTTGTCGGCTTTGAGGACATGGCTAATGTCGCAGAAGAAGTCAAAGACCCTTTGCACACTATCCCAAAAGCGATTTTTCTAACTCTCATTCTGGCGACATTATTGTACTTTGGAACCTCTATGACAGTTTTGCGTGTGGTTCCGATCGATGTTCTTTCGACATCTGCTGCACCTCTTGCACTTGTGTTCTCAAACGCGCCTGACGAGATCAAACAGGGCTTTTCTGCAGTGGCTATAGTAGCGACCGTCAACGGAGTATTGATCCAGATGATCATGGCGTCGCGGGTGATATATGGCCTCGCAGATCGGGGCTACCTACCGAAAACCCTGGCGGTAGTGCCTAAAGCAACACGGACACCTGTTTTCGCCACGCTATTGGTCGCGGCGATCATCATGCTCTTGACCCAAACCTTTCCAATAGACGTTCTTGCAGAACGCACGTCTCAGGTCGTTCTTATGGTCTTTGTACTGGTCAACTTCTCGCTGATACTGTTGAAAGCTAAACCTGATAGAACGAACGAGCATTTCCAAGTACCTCCTGTCGTGCCCATCCTTGGAGTTATCACAAGCATATTGCTTTTCGGAGCAGGGTTTCTCTAGGCATATGACGCCGGTCAATTTTACCTAAGAGTGCGTTTATCTGTTTGGAGGCACAGAGCCTTCAAAGATGTGGGTCAACAACTACGAGGGCCCATACTGCTGCCTCTGAAGGTCTATTTCGCGGCAAGCCCAACTGGTCGAACCTCGGCAATTGGTGCTTTGTTCCCCTAAGAAAACCTCAACCCTTCCGCATCATTCGTTGATGGGCTGGATTTTTGGACTTTTCGCGCTGGTTCCCTAGTTGTCGCCAAATGCGGAATAGTCTGCTCGGTTATCTCAGCGAGTAAGCCAGGATAATGGCAAAAACCAAAATATTGATGGCCCAGACCGCCAGCTTCACCCGTTTACGCGCAGGCTGGTTTCTGAACCGATCAATCATAGTCAAACCTTTCGGACAAGATCCGTTCTGACGAAGTTCCCCGCGCGATCAGGTGATCTTCGACGTTGTCCATCATGGCAGTCGGCCCACACAGAACAAACAGCCAGCCATCAAAATGCTCTTTCGACAAGTTGCGATCCAAGAGAGGCCCGTCGATCAAGCCTGTTTCGCCTTGCCAATCTTTTGACGGTTCGGACACAACAAACACTGTATCTTCTTGGGTAAGTTCCTCACGATAGACAATTTGCTCCTCTAACCGGTTGCCGTAGATAAGTTTGATATCGCGCGGTCTTCCGCTCAACTTTGCTTGACGCAATATGCTCAGCATGGGTGCGATGCCGACGCCACCTGCGATCAGGACGATGCCATTCTCAGAGCGGTTTTTGATCGACAGGTTGCCATGCGGGGCGTCTAGATAGACCGGGGTTTGCTGAGCGATTTGCCCAAGGCCGCATGTGAAATCCCCAAGCTCTTTTATCACGAATGAAACCTCGGGGCCTCCGGCTGGTGCCGAACTGATCGAGAAAGGATTCTCGTTTAGCGAGAATGGGCTATGACCAACATTCAGCCACGCAAACTGACCTGCTTCATAGGTCAGACCCTTGTGACCAACAGGTTTGAGGCGCAATTCCCATTGCCTTGGTGTCAGGCGAGACACGGTACTGACGCTCCAAGGTCTTTTTCTCTGACGCAATGGGCGAACGAGGTAGACATACAATAAAGTTCCGACCGCAATACCGGTTAGTACAAACCAAAGATATGACAGTGACGGATGTCCTCCGTAGCGTCCGGCATATACCGTGTGGTGCAGCAGCAAGCATACAAGGACCAAAGCCCCGAGACCGTGAAACAGGCGCCATGTCTCATATTTGAATTCAAGGGACTTACGAAAAATCGCTGAGGCGACCAGAATAACAAACAAAAAATACGCACCTATGCCCGTTACCAGGGCAGAAAAGTCGGTCGTAAGCGTGAGTTGATGTGTCACGTCCCATGGGCGATGCCCGCCAGTTGGTGTGCCCTGATACAAAAGCGGATGTATGAGCGCAAAGCCAAGTGCTGTTCGCGCCATTAGCTGATGCACCCGCATGGTCACGTCCATACCCACATTGCCCGAGATGAATTTGAACCGTCCCGACAACAGGAATTCGATCAAGATTATTGAAAATGCAAGCATTCCAAGTCCTGATGCAAGCTCTTGATGAAAAGGTCGCGAGGGCCAGTTCAGCGACCAGGCGGTAGCCAGTGGGGATAGGATCACCAAAACGTAGATCAGCACTAGATACGGCCATTTCATTCGGTTCTGGTCCTATGCATCACAGGAAGGCAACTCGTGCTTGTTGTGCATAGACGCTAGGTTGATCGAAGGTTCTGATCAAGATCAGCGGCAACCTGGCAGCGGCTCAGGCCGCTGGAGTGTGCAATGCGAAATGCTTCGGCGCGGAACATCGGGGTTGGTTTCGATGCCATGATGTCTCTCCTTTGTGGCAAAATACCAAGTCAAAGAAGCGGAACAATTCCGTGACAGGTCCACTCCTAACAATAGAGAGCATCACTTTGCCTGATCAGATAGACTGATAACGCGGAAAATCTGCACTGGGTTGCCGATGCCTTTGAGTTCCCTTTCTCCTAACTTCTCTGTCTCCACATGCTCTTCTATGTCCAATAGCGCCCGCTGGTTCAAAAGGATCTGTCCATCGCTGGCAAAGTCGCAAAGCCTGGATGCGGTATTCACTACTCCGCCGATTGCGGTGTAGTCGGCGCGACCATGAAACCCGATAAGCCCAAGTGTCGCGTAACCGCTGCTGATCCCGATACCCAAACCCATCGAGTGTCCGAGTTTCTGCCAGGGTGCTCGTATTCCGTCGAAAGCTTCACTTATTGCCTTGGCCAATCGCACAGCTTGCAGAACCGGTTGATCGCAGGGAACGGGATCATTGAAGAAAACCATCAATCCGTCTCCAGCTCGGTATCCGATTGTCCCCTTGTGTTGGGCCACTAGATGACCAACTTCATCGTGGAAGTTTTGGAGAAGAGTAATGACATCTTCTGGCTCAATCGCCTCGGAAATCGCTGTGAAATTCCGGATGTCGCAGAATAGGCAAGCGATGTATCGACGATGAGTTTTAAGAAGCTCGTCAGCGTTTTCTTCGACCACAAGCTCTGCTACCTGAGGCGCAAGGAATTGTTTGAGTCGCCCGAGCCTGTCAATCTCGCTTTCCTGGCGCTTTACCTTCTCGGTCAGTCTTTCGTTCAATGCCTCTATTTCATGTGTCTGGTTGCGAACCGTGTGGTTCAAGGCATCGAGTATGAAGTTCTGGTTTAGCAAAGCCGCGATCGCCAAAAGCACATAGGCAAGCGCTTCGACGCGTTCATCATAGCCGAAATACAGCGTGACAATCAGGATGGCAGCAGCAATTCCACCGAGGACGAGTGGAAGTTCCTTTGCATGCCGTTTTCGGTCTCTCCACAAGAAACTGACCGCCAACAACGCAAACACCCACATAAGCACAGCTTGCGCATGTGGGTTTAGGGAAATCGCTTCGTAGCCAACCAAATATGTCAGCAAAATCCCGGAATAGCAGGTGGCCAAAGAAGCCAAAGCAGCCAGGACGGCGCCAACCCCGATTGGCATCGAGATCTTGAATTCCTCTGTTGCTACCCCGATACCGTCGGCAAAACTACGCGGCGATGGTTCTGCGGCAGAGTCATTTTTGTGTTTGGATTCAGACATGGTCCTCGTTTGCGCTTGGTGCTGCCAGAGTACGTTTGAAATGAGATTGCGTCAAAACCGCATACTTGCATGGGGCAGTTGAGGGTTTCACCAAGTCAACACCGACCAGAGAAACAAGCCCATGTTTAAGAGAACAAACTTGCAATCACCCGTCTCGGCGTAGTCACCTAGGACATAGGGATGGAGAAAGCTGATGGCCCGATGGAAGTTCTTGGTTTGTGTTTGGTGCGTGCTGACTCTTGCTGCTTGCGCTCCCAAAACGCGCATCTACGAAAAGAGCGTATCGGCCTCGCTTCCTGCAAACGCGCGCACAGCGCTTAGTCAGGCGGCCAACCGGCTTGGTGACCCCAAAGACGGTCGGTCGGGGGTCAAGCTGATCAGTGACGGTGAAGAAGCTCTTGTCTCAAGGCTATTGATGGCTGCTGCGGCCGAGACAACGATAGACGCCCAATACTACCTTCTGCACAATGACCCAACCGGTCACCTGTTCGCCGCCAGTCTTTTGCAAGCGGCAGATCGGGGTGTTCGTGTTAGGCTGTTGCTGGATGACATGGATACATCCGGGTACGACGCCATGACCGCAGCGTTGGACAATCACGAAAACATTGAAATCAGACTTTTTAATCCATTTTGGCGCGAACAAAGCTTGTTGATCGCGGGGTTGACGGATTTCAAACGCATCAATCGCAGAATGCACAATAAATCCATGACGGCCGACAACGTGTTCACGATTGTGGGTGGGCGAAACATCGGTGCCGAGTACTTTCTCGCGCGGGAAGAAATGAACTACGCTGATCTGGATGTGCTGGCCGCAGGCCCCGTTGTGCGCGAGGTGTCGCGCAGCTTTGACTCTTACTGGAACAGCGAGTTCGCAGTTCCGGCGCGCGTGGTCGTGGGAGAACCAAAAGAATTTGACCTTAGCGATGCGCGAAGCAAGTTGAATGAACTGGTCGAGGAAGCGAAGCAAACCCAGTACGGTGCTGCGCTCAGAAGGTCTGCACAAGAGAACTTCGCAGATGGAGCCCTGTCACTAGATTGGCTGCCCGCCAAACTCTATTCCGATCCGCCTTCAAAAGCCGCCGGGCTTGAGAATTCAGGCCCCGTTCTCGCATCTCAACTGCTTCCGTACTTCGAGAATGCCACCAGTGAGGTGAACATCGTTTCCGCCTATTTCGTGCCACGCAACAACGGCGTGAAATGGTTGACCGAACTGGAGAAGCGAGGGGTCGACGTAAAGGTTGTAACCAATTCGCTTGCATCTAATGACGTTGCACCCGTTTACGCGCACTATGCTAAAAAACGCCGTGCATTACTACGTGGTGGGGTAGAACTCTATGAACTGCGACCGGACGCCTATCAGGTCCAACGCCGGGGCGTTAACTGGGCTCAATCCAGATCAGGCTTGCATTCAAAGGCATTTGCCGTTGATGACCGCTACTTGTTCGTAGGATCGTTCAACTGGGACCCGCGGTCTGTCAAAATCAACACCGAGATGGGAATTCTGATAGACTCGCCGGCATTGACGGCACAAACCATGGGTGCCTTGGACGACGCTCTGCCGGCATACACATATAACGTGACGCTTGAGAAAGCTGGTCAGCTCAAATGGACAACAAGAGGCGATGATAGCAACGTTATCGAATATCTATCAGAGCCAACAGGATCGACTTGGGATCACATAGTTGCTGGATTTCTAAGTATTCTGCCAATTGGGTCGCAGCTTTAGATTCTTGAGCATACGTCAGTCCATGCGGCTATTCGCACAGGCGCAGCGAACGCACGCTTTGTTCGCAGAGCTACTGGAACCCTCCTCGGAATCGGACACTCACAATTCCAAAAACAAGCGCTGTGTTTGGCATACACACAACACCTGCGAAGAGCCGAGGCAGAAACTCACATAAACGGATCAGCCTAACGATGCTGCGACACGAACTGCCGGGATTTTGCAGAAACGGCGCTGCCGGTAGGCATATCTCAGCCTTTAGGAGTATACCATATTGGCGAAGTGTAAGCGCGTTCCTGCGTTGACGTAGGCACGTCGGCAGGCAGCTCGTCTCCAAACCGAACGGCGTCGTAAATTGTCCACCTCGGTGTGGGAATCTCCAGGACACGGGCATAGTAGAAAGCGCTGACTGAAGGATCGAATTCAGGATCCGTCCAAACAGTGATTAGCTCTGGAGACCCGATCGAATTGGTAAACGTGCCCGATGCAACATCCACGGTGTTCCCCACCGCTGGCAGCTTGCCGTCCGCATCAAGTTCCCGGTCTCCCGACCAAGCGACGTCATAGACCCGCTCTTCAGTTTCGCCATTGGCATTTAGCCAACCTTTCACAATCTGAACACGGTCGAGATTGCCAGAAAACGGATCTTTCAGCGCAGCTACCAAGAATGTTGGGGCGTCCGCACCTTCTGTCGCGTCGGCGAGATCCCCACCCATCGGAACGCCTTTTTCATATCCGACTTCGGCGGGCAGTCGAGATTTGGCATCAGCTTCCGTAAAGTCCCAGCCGCCAAAGAAGCGAACCGCAATACGACTACCGGTTGTCCCATAGACTTCTTTTCGTTCCATAGCGTCGAATATTGCTTCGCGCGTGTTATCTTCCGCCCAAACGGCAGCGTAACCTGACGCTGCCATTTCCCATCCAAGAATTCTTGTCGTATCGAACTCACCAACAACGTGCTGCCAACGACCCGGCTCTGGTTCGACGCCAGAGTGTTTGCCAAAGAAATTGTCTTCTTCCGCCGTTGCCAGAGCGGTATGGCTGTCTGTCGAACCTACCACTCCAAATTTGTATGGGTTGGTGCCAAGTTGAGCCTCAAGCTTCAGCCCGTTCTTCAGAGCCTCTCGAGCGTATTCGTACTGGAGCATCCAGTCTTCTTTGGGCGTTGGTCCAAGGTTGGATTTGTCCCAAGTTTCATAGTCTGCGAACTCATCGTTTGGGCTCAAAAACGGATGCGCTTCTCCGTCACCTTTGATTTGGGTGATCTCATACATCGGCTCCCACTTGGCACGCCGCTCTGCGTAATCTTCTGTCAAAGGTTCACCCGTTTCAGGGTTCGTCTCAACCGGAAACATCAGGCCGTTGGAGACGTTGCCATTGTGGGCAAGGGCCAGCACACGACCGCCGGTCTCCTGTTCATATGTTTCCATCCAGTCCCACAAACGTTCAGGATTAAAGGTTTCTGCGGTTGTGAAGGGCAACAATTGCCGAGCGCGAATGGCATCATCGCGGTAGATCACATTGCGATGGAGGTTGTTTCCAGCTTCGGTGGAAGTCCATTCGTATCCAATGAAAGCAGTGAATGTACCAGGGGCGTTGTGTTGATCTGCAGTTTGTGTGAACTCGTCCCATACGGATTGTACAAACCTACGGTCTGAAACAGCTTCAGGCAGAGCATCCCCGGTGATGCCCGCAAAGGTTTCAATAACTTCCATGGTTGCGCCCAAAGCGACGTCCCCGCCGGCGTTGAGGCGTTCGTTCCAGTCTCGAAGGGTTGGATCACGCATCAGAGTGGAGTTCCCGGCAACGATCTCGTTCATGGCCCCCATTGCGTCCGAGTGATCAGATACGACAAGCCAGTCGAGGGGGCGCGATAACTGCACGCGCAGGCCATGCGATGTTGTGACTTCCTCACCACGTGCAAACCTATAGGCATCGTCTGGGCTCAGAATGACGCCAAATCCGCGTGCATCGAGCGAGTTTGACGTGTGCAGGTGAGTGTCCCCCCACAGTGGGCGTGTAGGAAAATCTCGACCTGCATAAGGCGAAAAATCAGCAGGTGCGGGTTCACGCATATCATCAACAGATATTGTCATCTCTCCAACTTGCCCGCCTTGAGCAGCGTCTTGAGCATTTGAAGAGCTTGCTATGAATGATGCGGAAATTATTGCTGTCGATGTCTTCAGAAAAAGCTTCATTTGAACCTCCCAGCCGAGCTGAATGCCAACCCATGGCACCATCTGAACGGGCTGTTCGTCAAGGAAAACTAAGGTTTTCTTGGTTCAGCACAAGAGACCCAAAGTGAGGTTTGGCTGTTCCCAGATCGCTGCTTTGCCCATAACTCTAACGCTCAGCCGCCAGTGGAAAATACAGTGCCGAGTGGATGTTCTTGACGAAGAGTGACCTGGTTCGTCAGTCTTCAACCTGTGATCTTGATTGGAGGCGCCGTTATGAAGTGGTTATCGCGAACAGTCTTACTGTCCTTGTCCTTTTTATTTGCTGCGGGCGCGTCAGCTCAGGATAAACCCAACATCGTATTCATATTTATGGATAATTTTGGCTGGGGCGAACCTGGATTCAACGGGGGTGGCATAATCCGTGGTACGGCGACCCCCGAGATGGACGCCCTCGCGGCGGAAGGATTGCGACTCACGAACTTCAACGTGGAAAGCCAGTGCACACCGTCCCGCGCAGCGACCATGACAGGACGTTACGGTATCCGAAGCGGCAACCATACGGTCCCACTGGGTGGCGGCGTCTACGGTTTGACCCAGTGGGAAATCACGATGGCCGAAATGCTGAAGGATGTAGGATACAACACAGCCATGTACGGCAAGTGGCATCTTGGATGGACCGAAGGACGCTACCCAACGAATCAAGGATTCGACGAATTCTACGGAGTTGAGACCACTGACGTTACAGTCTGGCGCACGCTTCCGGGATTTGCTGAAGCCAACATGGAAGAGCCCGTAGTGATGCAAGGTGTTGCGGGCGAGCCCGCAACCATCGCGCGGGACTACGATCTGGACTATCGCGGTGAGATAGATGGCGACCTGACGAAAAAGGCTATCGAATTTATCCAAGCGAAGAGTGCCGAAGACGCGCCGTTTTTCATCTATCTTGCATATACGCAGACCCACTATCCAAACATCGTGTCCGAGGAGTTTGATGGCGCCACCGGAAACGGGGTTTGGGCCGATATTCTGCTTCAGACAGATACCTATATCGGACGCGTGATTGATGCGCTTGAGAATGCGGGGGTTTCCGACGACACAGTAGTGATCTTTACTGCCGACAACGGACCCGAAGCTCTTCCGGTTGGAAATGCAAATGTCTCGCCCGTGCCAGCGGTACACGGTACCGCCGGACCTTGGCGCGGCACTCTGTTCACAAGCCTCGAAGGAAGCATGCGGGTGCCTTTTGCGATCAAGTGGCCAGGAAAGATCCCTGCGGGTTCTGAAAGCAACGATGTTGTCCACTCTATGGATCTCTATCCGACACTTGCGGCATTTGCTGGGGGCAGGGTGCCTGATGACAGGGCCTTTGATGGCATCGATCAGTCAAAGTTCTTTCTTGGTGCCCAACCAAACTCAAACCGAGAAGGCGTTATCGTCTACATGGGCGAACAGATATTCGGTGTAAAATGGAAGGACTGGAAAGTTCTTTTCAAAGAGAATACGACGGCATTTGGTGCAACGGAGTCATTCGATACGCCACGCGTCTACAATCTTCTGAATGATCCACACGAGCGTGAAAGCGTACTCTTCCCGCACACATGGGCGGCCGAAAAGGCTTTGCCACAGTTACAGGAGCACCTCGCCACATTCGAAGATTATCCTCCGATACCCCCAGGAACACCGGATCCCTACGAACCACCCATTGACTAAGTAACGGCCTGCTCAGCAACCCGTAATATCCCTTGTCGATCTTCGCTGCGCTATGAACGAGTGTCCGCAAACTCTGCCGCCGTGTGGAGACTTGAACTGGGTTGGTCGCTTGGTTTTGCCCGGATCGCCCAAACCTGTTTGGGCAGCAACAAGGCTGCGTCCACGACCTCGGCCGATCTTCTGGCCCGGGTTCAGACACTCGCCGAGCGGAACCGTGTGATCCACGAGGAAGAATGCTTCAACCTCAACCCGGCGACCAATGTTATGAACCCCAAGGCAGAGGCGCTCTTGTCGTCAGGTATCGGATCGCGTCCGTCCTTGGGCTATCCCGGTGACAAGTATGAAATGGGACTGGAGGCGATCGAAGAGATCGAGGTTATCACCACCCAGCTTTGCGCTGAGGTGTTCGACGCTAGTTTTGCAGAGGTCCGCGTGCCCTCTGGCGCGATTGCTAACCTGTTTGGCTTCATGGCGACCTGCAAACCGGGTGACACGATTATCGCTCCGCCCGTGTCGATTGGCGGGCATGTGACGCACCATAACGCGGGTTGTGCGGGGCTTTATGGGCTGCGCACGGTCGAGGCTCCCGTAAACAAAGATGGCTACACGGTCGATCTGGATCAGCTTCGTGCATTGGCCCTGGCCGAACGACCCAAACTGATCACCATCGGCGGCAGTCTGAACCTGTTTGAGCACCCCGTGGCCGACATTCGTACCATCGCGGACGAAGTCGGCGCCAAGGTCATGTTCGACGCGGCTCACCAATGCGGGATCATAGCCGGGCGGGCGTGGTCGAACCCAATGAAGGAAGGCGCGCATTTCATGACGATGAGCACCTACAAAAGCCTTGGAGGACCGGCCGGCGGACTGATCGTCACCAACGATGCCGAGATCGCAAAGGCGCTGGATGCCATCGCGTTCCCCGGGATGACTGCCAACTTCGATGCTGCGAAGACGACCGCTTTAGCAGTGACCATGCTGGATTGGAGGGACTTTGGGAAAGCCGATGCCAGGGAGATGATCGCAATGTCGCAAGCATTGGCGGCCGCATTGGACACAGAGGGCGTTCCGGTCTTTGCAGGGGCCGAAGGCTTTACGGACTCCCACCAGTTCGCCGTATTGGCCGAACCGTTTGGCGGCGGTCAGGCGGCGTCGAAAAAGCTGCGCCCGAATGGATTCCTTGCTTGCAGCATCGGACTGCCTTTGGCCGTGGTTGACGGCAATATGAACGGATTGCGCATTGGCACGCCAGAACTGGTCCGTTGGGGCATGACGACGGCCGATGCAGGTCAACTTGCCTGCACCGGCTCCGTACACATACAATGTGATCGAAGATGGCGTGCTCATGC
>NZ_WQIE01000012.1:0-69826 GCF_013035585.1 Ruegeria sp. HKCCA5839
TTGACGGCATGGTCGATCCAGAGATGCTTGGTCTACTTTGGCAGACATCCGTGGGTGAGGTCCTTGGCTGATCGATACATTGCAGTCAAACGACCTGATCCAACCCGGTAATATTCCGCCGCTCCAAAATCACGGCGTTGCTTTTAGGGGCCGATCAGGCATTCTGGACGGAATTAGAAGAGCAGTTCTTTTGTGCAGGTATGGATTATGCGCAGTGTCGTTACGCTGGCCGTTCTGGCCTTTGTTGCCCTGTCGTGCGGTCGCGGTGGCCCGCCGCCGCAGCGTCTTGAGCCTCAGGCTTTTGCGGATACGACCAGCCCGGCTTTGATCTTTCCAAAATTTGCGGATGCTGATCCGCATGAATGGGACGGGCGTCATCCCGGGCTTTACCCGGTGCATGGGTTGGATGTGTCGCGTTGGCAAGGGGCGATTGACTGGCGCACCGCGCGGGCCAATGGGGTGAGTTTTGTTTTCATCAAGGCGACCGAGGGTGGCGACGTGGCCGATCCGATGTTCGACACCCACCGTAAAGGGGCGCAGGCCGCAGGTGTGCCCTGGGGCGCCTATCACTATTACTATTTCTGCCGATCCGCGCGCGAGCAGGCGCGGTGGTTCATCAAGAATGTGCCGAAGGGCGCGGACCTTCCGCATGTGCTGGATATGGAATGGACACCGCATTCCAGGACCTGTCGGATCCGCCCTGATGGTCGCAAAGTACGGGCCGAGGCGCAGCGGTTTCTGGACATCCTCGAACGTCATTACGGGCGCAGGCCGATCGTCTACACGACCGTCGATTTCTTTGCCGACACGCAGATCGATCGCCTGCCCAAGACCGAATTCTGGCTGCGCTCCGTGGCCGGGCATCCGCGTCAGGTCTATCCCGGAACAATCTGGCGGTTCTGGCAATATACCGGCACCGGTCTGGTACCTGGTGTCGACGGGCGTGTCGATATCAACACGTTCAACGGCCCACCCGAGATCTGGGCCCGGTGGAAGTCAGGCGGCTAGTCGGATTTGTTGCCCGCGTGTTTCGCCCAAAGGTCGGGACGGTGCGCGCGCGTGATCTCTTCTGACATTTTCTGACGCCATTCGGCGATGCGCCCGTGGTGGCCTGACATCAGAACCTCGGGGATGTCGCGTCCGTTCCATTGGGCCGGGCGGGTATATTGCGGATGTTCCAGCAGGCCCGAGGAAAAGCTTTCCTCTTCAGCCGAGGCCTGATTGCCCAAGACGCCGGGGATCAGTCGCACGGTGGCGTCGATCAGCGCTTGCGCGGCAATCTCACCACCCGTCATGACGAAATCGCCCAACGAGACTTCCTGGATGCCATAGTGCTCCAATACACGCTCATCCACACCTTCGAAACGTCCGCAGAGCAGGGTCATGCCATCGCAGCGCGCGAGGTTCTGCATCATTTGCTGATCCATTCTTCGGCCGCGCGGGCTGAGATAGATCAGGGGCCAGTTGCCGCGGATACCCGACATCGTGTGCTCAATCGCGGCGCCCAGAACATCCGCGCGCAGCACCATGCCCGCACCGCCGCCAGCAGGGGTGTCATCAACATTGCGGTGCTTGCCGATGCCGAACTGGCGCAAGTCAACGGTTTCCAGTTGCCACAGGCCTTCCTGCAAGGCTTTGCCGGTCAGGCTTTCACCCAGAACGCCGGGGAAGGCGGTGGGAAACAGGGTGATGACCTTGGCCTTCCAAACCCCGTGCAGATCAGGCGTCGGGGTCATCAACTCGCGCGGCTTCAGCGTTGGCCGGATCGCCTTGCGGCCATGAGACTTGCCAAGAGGTTTGTCGGATGTTTCGGTCATCGGGTACGAGCCAGATCCTTTTGCGCGTTTTCAACCAAAGCCGTCTTTTGCAACTCCAGCGCCGCATCGTCCAGCCCCGAGCGGTTCAACTGCAACAATTCTTCCAGAAGATCTTCGGGCAGGCGCGGGTTCACGCGTGTTGGGGCAAGCAGTTTCGACTTTAGCTCTGGGGGCAGATCCAGAAACGCGGCAAACGGGTCGCCAGCGCCGAAGGGACGATACTGCAGATCTTCCAGCCATTCTGTTTTGACCCGAGCGTTCTCTATGCGGTCGCGGATCTGCATCGCAGCCGTTTGTGGTGACGGAACCTCAGCCATCCGGTCGCGATAGGTTTCGAAATCCTGCACCAGACGGGTGCGCAACAGGTCGTGCGACCACAGGCTGCGCAGCCATCCTCCGCGTTGGCGCAGCGAAAGGTAAAGCGTTATGTCGACCTCGTCGCCAAGCCGTTCCTGGACCAATTCGACCAAACACGCTGCCAGTTCGGGTGCAGCTTCATATCCCACCGCTACATTACGGCTGGGGCGCAGGCCCGAGAAATTCTCTTCACTCAGGATCAGACCGCGTTTCTCGCCGAAATCCAAACTAGCCAGAAAATCACGCATCTTGTCGCGAAATTCGGATAGGGTGCTTGGCAGGCCATAAACCGAGTGTCGTGTAGCCGCTTCGGACAGGCCGGTTTTGCGGGTCCGATAAGGCAAGACCAGCGCATGGCGGGGCCAGATCAACTCGCGGTTTTCAAACAGAAAAGACTGTGCTGCAGTTGTGCCCGTCTTGTGCAGACCCAAATGCAGCAGCACGCGGCGCATTACAGCAGACCTTCGGGTGGGTCGGCGATGATACGGCCTTGGTCCAGATCGACGGTGGGCACAGCCTCGAGCGTGAAGGGCAACAAGACGGTTGACTTCAACCCTGCGCCCTCAAGCTCCAGTAGATCCGCCGCGCCGTGGTTCTGAACTGCCTTGACCCGCCCCAGCAACGTACCGCCGGTGTCATAGACCGAAAGGCCGATCAGGTCTGTGTGATAGAACTCATCATCCGGCAGCGAGGGCAGTTGATCGCGGCGCGCATAGAGACGCAGACCATTGATCGCATCCGCCTGTTCCTTGGTTTCAATGCCACCCAGTCGGGCCGCAAACCCGTTTTTGATCGGGCGGGTCAGGACCAGCGGAAAGCGTTCGCTGCCGTCTTCGTTGGTCAATGGCGAATAGCTTTCGATATCCTCGGGTACGGCGCAAAAGCTCTTCACCCGCACCTCGCCGCGTACCCCGTAAGAACCGGCAATGCTGCCCACACAGATCAGATCACTCATTTGGCGCGCCCGTCGTCAAACATATTCCGTTTCGCCATTGCCCAAGCCCCTCGCAGGCTTCACGCTGATTGCTGCGTTCAAAGAACACGCCCACAATAAATGCGATCAGCAGCAGGATGGGAAGTCGTATCAATCCGAACATAGGATGTTACCGTTTCTCAATCGTTAGAGCGTTGGCGCGGTTTTCCCAGCCTGCGCGTTCAAGTTCGGGCGTGTCCGAGCTGCGTTCCGGCCAGCCGATGCAGAAATAGCCTATCAGGCTCCAGTCTTCTTCGACCTTCAGGTCGTGGCGCAGGCGCTCTGGGTCGAGGATCGAAACCCAGCCCATGCCCAGCCCTTCGGACCGAAGGGTCAGCCAGAATAGCGTGATGGCCGAGACGACCGAATAACGCCGCATCTCGGGCATGGTGCTCGCACCCAGCCCGTGGCCCTTTGGTGTTGCCTCGTCACAGAAAACGGCCAGATGAACCGGTGCCTGTTTCATGCCCGAAAGCTTGAGGCTGCTGTATAGCTGCGCGCGCTCGCCTGTGTATCCGGTTAGGGCCTGTGCATTGGCGTCCTCAAAATTTTCAAGTGCCAGCGCCCGTGCGTGCTCGGAGTCGACCCGAAGCAGCCGCCAGGGTTCACTAAGCCCCACAGAGGGTGCGAGTTGAAACGCGTCGAGGCAGCGCGTCAGCACTGCCTCGTCTATCGGGTCGGTGCGGAACCGGCGTACATCGCGCCGGAGCCGCATCAACAGATCGAACTGCGTGCGAAAATCGTCGGTGAAATCCTGATCTCGCACGCGCCCGCCTGCTTATTCTTCTGCTGCGACAGCTTCTTCTTCAGCCGGTGCAGCAGCGGCTTCAGCCGCCTCAGCAGCTTTGGCCGCTTTTTCTTCGGCGCGTTCCTGAGCTTTCTTGCCCGGGGTACCCTTGTTGGGGTTGTTACGCTCAGCCTTGTCACGGGCACCGGCCGCTTCCAGCATGCGGGCGATCCGGTCGGTGGGCTGAGCACCCTGATCCAGCCAGTACTGGATGCGCTCCATGTTCATTTTCACGCGCTCTTCGCTGTCTTTCGGCAGCAGCGGGTTGTAGGTGCCCAGCTTCTCGATGAAACGACCATCGCGGGGCATACGGCTGTCAGCCGCAACAATGCGATAGAAGGGACGTTTTTTCGAGCCGCCGCGGGCGAGACGAATTTTCATTGCCATGGTGGTATCTCCTTTGAATGGCGTGACTGGGGGATGCCCAGTTATTCTTGGTGTTTCTTGTGGTGTCGGATGACTTCCTGAATGATGAAATTCAGGAAAGCCTTGGCGAAAGCGGGGTCCAGATCGGCCTCTTTCGCCAGGTCTTCAAGCCGTGCGATCTGCGCGGCTTCGCGCGTGGGATCGGACGGGGGAAGGTCATGTGTGGCCTTGAGCTTGCCAACGGCCTGGGTGTGCTTGAACCGCTCGCCCAGTGTATAGACAAGGATCGCATCCAGCCGGTCGATGCTTTCGCGATGCTCTTTCAACAGCGTGGCAGCTTGGGTCACGGGGTTGGTCATTGGCCGGTCCTTTCGGTCGTCAGGTCAATCTGCGGGTGACGCCAGATCTGGGCTGTTTTGCCCAGCAATGTGCCGTCGCACTCGTAGGTGGCGCCAAGGCGTTCGGCCAATCCGCGCGAGCGGTCATTGGCGTGGGCGATATAGCTCATGACGCCGTTCAGACCCCGATGTCGGGCAGCATAGTCACGCGCGGCCTGCGCGGCCTCGAACCCAAAACCTTTGCCTTCAGCTTCGGCCATCAGGGCCCACCCCAATTCAGGCTCGGCCCAGCCGGGGGCAAAGATCATTCCGGCCCAACCAACGAACTCTCCGCTCGATTTCTCGGTCAGGTGCCACATTCCGAACCCGTTCAGCGCCCAGTGTCCCAAGCGTTTGGCCAGCGACTCCCAGCAACCGATCTCATCTTTTGGACCGCCCGCCATATGGCTGCGTTCGGTCGCAAAGAAGGCGGTCATTGCGGGCAGATCATCCAGATGCGGTGCGCGCAGGATCAAACGGTTGGTCTCAATGGAAGGGATGGCGAAAGAGGTCATGCGTAAGCCTCCATCCCGCCATCACCGGGGTCGGGCAGATGACGATAGACCAATGTGACACCGTCTTGCTCAATGATCTCGCGTTCCAGCGTGGCGCCCAAACGTTCTGCAAGGCGCTGTGACCGATCGTTGCCCTTGGCGACAAAGCTGGCCAGCGTTTCCCAATTCAATCGTTGGAACGCAAAGCGCAGCGCAGCGCTGGCAGCTTCATGGGCAAAGCCGTGGCCTTCACCTTCCTCGGTGAAGATGAAACCAAGTTCCGGTTCAGGATCTTCGGGTTCAAACCCCAGGACGACGAACCCCAGCAATGCGCCATCCGTCTTCAAAGTGACAGACCACAATCCGTGACCGCGAAGAGCCCAGATGGCGATCATCTGAGCGAAATCGTACCACGCATCTTCGCGCGACATCAGGGTCAGATAGCGTGCGCGCGGGCTGGCGACGATCCGGGCATAGGTGTCAAAATCCGACAATCGCGGTGCGCGCAGAACCAAACGCTCTGTTTCGAGCGTCGGGATAGCACCCGCCACACGTTCGGCCAGTTCAGCCCCCTGCGCATTTGGCGCGACTTCGAACCCAAAGGTCATCGAAAGACCTCCGGTTTCACGCGTGAGCACAGCGATATGCAGCGGTAAACAGCCAATTACTTCTTCTTCCCAAAGCCGCTGAGCCCCGGTGGCAGAGCCATGCCGCCACCCAGGCCGGGCAGGCCGCCGGGCATCTTGCCGCCCATTGCCTTGGCCGCCTGTTCCAGCGCCTTGGGGTCCATGCCTGCGGCCATTTCTTCGGGCGAGGGGCCGCCTTTGCCGAACATGCCTTTCATGGCCTGTTTCAGCATCTTGCCTTTGCCCATCTTGCCCATCTTCTTCATCATGTCCGACATCTGCCGGTGCATCTTGAGCAGCTTGTTGAGGTCGCTGACCTCCATCCCCGAACCAGCGGCAATCCGTTTCTTGCGGCTGGCTTGCAGCAATTGCGGGTTGGCGCGTTCGCGTTTGGTCATCGATTGGATCATGGCGATCTGCTGGCGCAGGATTTTGTCGTCCAGACCAGCGGCATCCATCTGTTTGGCCATCTTGCCCATGCCGGGCATCATGCCCATCATGCCTTGCATCCCGCCCATCTGGATCATCTGTTCGAGCTGCATTTTCAGGTCGTTCATATTGAACTGACCTTTGACCATGCGCTTCATCATGCGCTCGGTCTGTTCAAGCTCCATCGTCTCCTGGGCTTTTTCGACCAGCGCAACGATATCGCCCATGCCCAGAATGCGGCCTGCGATCCGATCCGGCTCGAAGGTTTCGAGCGCGTCCATTTTCTCGCCTAGACCGACAAAGCGGATGGGCTTGCCGGTGACCGCGCGCATCGACAGCGCCGCACCGCCGCGTCCGTCGCCATCCATCCGGGTCAGAACAACGCCCGAGATGCCGACCTTGGCGTCGAACTCCTCGGCAACTTCAACGGCGACCTGACCGGTCAGGCCATCGACCACCAGCAGAGTCTCGCGCGGATCGACCACGTTGCGGACCTGCTCGACCTCGTCCATCAGGACTTCGTCAATGTGCAGGCGGCCGGCAGTGTCGAGCATATAGACGTCATAGCCACCCAAGGTGGCCTGCTGCTTAGCGCGTTTTGCGATATCGACCGGTTTCTGGCCTGGCACGATCGGCAGGGTATCGACGCCCACCTGTGTGCCCAGAACCGCCAGCTGATCCATCGCCGCCGGGCGATAGACATCGAGCGAGGCCATAAGAACCTTCTTGCCCTCTTTCTCTTTTAGCCGCTTGGCAAGCTTACCGGTTGTGGTGGTCTTACCAGAACCCTGCAGACCGACCATCAGGATTGGGGCAGGCGGGTTGTCGATCTTGAGTGCACCGGGGTCATCCTCGCCCCGGAGTGTATCGACCAGCGCGTCATGCACGATCTTCACGACCTGCTGGCCGGGGGTGATCGATTTGGTGACGGCTTGCCCAGTGGCTTGTTCCTGCACCTTCTTGACGAATTCACGCGCAACCGGCAGCGAGACATCCGCCTCCAGCAGGGCAACACGCACCTCGCGCAGCGCGGTTTTGACGTCCTCTTCGGACAGGGCACCCTGTTTGGTCAGCCGGTCAAAGACGCCAGAGAGGCGTTCGGATAGATTTTCAAACATGCCTTCGGCCTCCTATGCCGGTTATCTGGTGGCACCCCTTACGTAAGCGGCACCGGTTCAATCCACAATTACCCCCTCCCACCGAATTAGGTGCGGGGGACGTTCCAAATGGCTTGCCCCTAACCCACTGGCTTAGATGTGGGGGCAGGCCAACTGGCATTGCCCCCACGGGCGAAACTCGCTGGTGGGGGGCGATCCCTGAACGACTCAAGGGACCGGAAGGTCAAACGCTTCCGGATGTTTGGGCAGGGCTTTATGCGGATTGGCCGTCTGTGTCAACCTTGCGGGCCGGAAGCCAGCTGTTGACGGCATCAACCAGCCTTTGGGCCCCGCCTCCGCTGTAATAGGTCTCGACGATGGGATGGCGACCGGCGCTCATGCCTTTGTCCAAAATCAGAACAGGCCGGTGGACCTTGGAAGAGCTGCCTCGGCGTGAGGTGCGCGATGTCTCAACCTCGGCATGCGAAAGATCCGAAAGCGCATGTTCAACTGTCTCGTAGCCGAAAACGGATTGGCGGCGGATCAGGATTGTTTTGGATGGGCGGTCCAATATGACCTGAACCCGCCGGACCATGGCGCAGAAGATTACGGCCCCCATGCCGCCACCAAAAAACGCGAACAAGATGCCGAACCAGACAGGCTTGTCGCCGTCGCTGACCATAAAGATACCCGCGCCCAGAAAGGCGAGGATAAAGCCAATAAGCATCAGGCCAATCAGCCAGGGAGTGTTGGACAGGATCAGTTGGTTTGGCGTATCGCGGAGTATCTTCATAGCAATGCGGTCAAAGAGTTGGGGGGAATAAAACGCGCCTTGCGGCGCGTGTCTCCGACGGAGGTATTTTTGAACAGAAGAAGAGGGGCCTAGAACCCTGCCAAAGCTTTGGTCAGAGCCGCAGTGACATGTGCGGCGGAGGGGTTGATGAAAAGATGGCCATCTGCCTCGAACACCGGATCGTCCAGGTGATCGGGGAAAGCAAGCGGGAGTTCGGTGCAGGCCAGGAGGATAGCGGCGCCGGGTGTTGCGTGTCGGTTGCAGAAGTCTAGCAAACGGGCATGAGCACCATTTGAAGCTCCACCATAGAAATCTGTGTCGATCATAGCCTGCATTTCGGCGATCTCTGTCTCAGGCAGGCGCGGGTTGGCGGCGATGCCGTGATTTGCCAGATGATCTGCATAGTTCGTCGCTTGCATCGTGACGGTTGTGCCTAGTACCAGAGCCTTCGAAGCACCAGTGGTCTTGGTCGCCTCGGCCGTGGCGTCGAAAATGCTGAGGATTGGCATGGAAACTCCCTGCCGGATCGCATGCAGGCGGGCATGGGGCGTGTTTGAGGCGATGATGGCGAAATCGCAGCCTGCACTTTGCAAGGTCAAAAGCGCGTTGCGGAACACGGCGTCAAATTCTGCCCAGCTGTCTTCGTCACCCGCGATGCCACGCAACGCGCGGGTTTGCGCCTGCACAACGGATTCGATTGTGATAGGTGGTATCGGCAAGGGTGAGCCGTGGCTACGTTCGGCGAAATAACGCCCTGCGCCCTGGGCGATGGCGCGGTAGTAATCGACGGTGGAGGCCCATCCCACACCGCCCAAGATGCCGATCTTCTTCATGGGAAACGTCCAGGCTGCTCACTTCGATCCAAAGCGCAGACTGGACGCAAATTTGAGGGAGGTCAATCAGGCTGCCAGTTCAGATAGCGCTTGTTGCGCCTTGTTGAGCGAGCCTTCCGCATCCAGTGCCATTTGATCAGCCGCGATCACATCAACATCCTGAATGCCGATAAAGCCCAACACGTGTTTGGCGTAATCGGTGGCAAAATCAATCTCGGACCCGACGGCAGTGCCGCCCGAGGCGATGGCCAGAATGGCGCGCTTGCCTTGCAGCAGCCCTTTGGGGCCGTTTTCGGAATACGCGAAGGTCAGTCCAGCGCGGGCGACCAGATCAATCCACGCCTTGAACGCGGCGGGGACGGAAAAGTTGTAGATCGGAAGGCCAATCACCACGGTGTCGGCGCGCTGCAATTCGTTGACCAGTTCATCCGACAGTGCCAGGCGGTCGCGTTGGACATCGTCACGCTCATCAGCTGGGGTGAAATTCGCGGTGATCCAGTCTTCGGTCAGCAACGGCAAGGGTGTAGCAAGGTCACGGCGAATGATGCGGGTTGCGTTGAGGTGCTTGACGATCTTGTCGGACAGGTCTCGGGTGGTGGATCCTGTGCGCCGGGCCGAGGCGTCGATATGCAATACGGTCTGTGTCATCAGCTTTGTCCTGTGGTTGTGGTGATGCAGTTGATGTCAATATGATTGTTGCATTCGCGAACAAAACCCAAGTATACCAACAGTTGCTGTTAGAATTTGCACAGCTTCCAGGATTTGCACATTGAAAGAGATGCAATGGACAATTGGGACGAAGTGAGAACGGCTTACCACGTTGCACGGATGGGCACGGTCAGTGGCGCCGCGGATGTGCTGGGCGTGCACCACGCAACGGTTATCCGGCATATTGATGCTATCGAGATGCGGCTGGGTGTAAAACTGTTTCAGCGCCATGCGCGTGGTTACACGCCGACAGATGCCGGAGAGGATCTGCTGCGCGTGGCCCAAGCCACCGAAGATCAGTTCAACCAGCTTGTCGGGCGCATGAAAGGGCGCGGTGACGATGTCTCGGGCGAGCTCGTGGTGACTTCGCTTGCTTCGTTGGCGCCGCTGATCGTACCGGCCTTGACCGAGTTTCAGCAGATGCACCCAGGCTTGATCGTGCGCTATCTGACCGGCGATCGCTTGTTCCGATTGGAATATGGCGAGGCGCATGTGGCAATCCGGGCCGGGTCGGTGCCCGACCAACCGGACAACGTGGTGCAGCCCTTCATTCCGCAGGAAATCGGCCTATATGCCAGCCGGTCCTATATCGAGAGAAATGGTGCCCCATCCAGCGTTGAAGACTTTCCCAACCACGTGTTTGTAAGCACTGATGATGAAAACAGCCGGGCACCGTTCTCGCGCTGGCTTCGGGAAACGGTTCCGGCAGACACCATAACGTTCCGGTGTACCAACAACTTCAGCATGCGCGAAGCGGTTGTGGCAGGCGCGGGGATCGGGTTCATGGCCCGGTGGGAGGCCGCGCGACATCCGGATCTTGTCGAGGTTATGGACCCGGTTCCGGATTGGTCCGGGAAACTGTGGCTGGTCACGCATGTCGATTTGCATCGCACCACAAAGGTACAGACCTTTTTGACCTTCCTGAAAGAAAAGGCAAAGGGCTGGGTCTCATGACGGATCAGGCCCGTGGCCACCTGGCCATGCTGGTTTTCTCCGGTCTGGTGGCCGGTAGTTTTTCTTTAGGATCAATTGTTGCAAATCAGATAGCGCCGTCCGCGATCACTGCGGCGCGCTTTGCGATTGCAGCGGTTTTGATCGGTGTCGCCGCCTTGGTGACGACAGGCCTGCCTCGTAGTGCGGCGCAAGCCCCGTGGCGATACGCGGTGCTTGGTGGCCTGTTCGGGACCTATTTCGTGCTGATGTTCTATGGCCTCAAAACAGCCAAGCCCGTCAGCGCGGCAGCAGTGTTTACCTTGACCCCGGTGATGTCTGCCGTTGCGGGCTGGGTGTTGTTGCGACAGGTTACGACACCGCGCATGGCTTTGGCTTTGTCCATTGGTGCTGTCGGAGCCCTTTGGGTGATTTTTCGCGCGGATTGGCAGGCCTTTCGCGCATTCGAAGTCGGGACGGGTGAGATCATCTTTTTCTGGGGCTGCGCCGCGCACGCGGTCTATACCCCGATGGTGCGTAAACTGAATCGCGGCGAACCCGCGGTTGTGTTCACCTTCGGTACATTGATCGCAGGCTGTGTCATGCTGACCGTCTTTGGATGGTCTGACATTCGCCAGACCGATTGGGCCAATCTTCCCGCTATCGTCTGGATCACTCTGATGTATCTTGCGGTTTTTGCCACCGCCTCAAGCTTTGTGCTGGTTCAATTCGCAGCGCTGCGCCTGCCTTCGGCCAAGGTTATGGCCTATACCTATCTGATCCCCAGTTGGGTGATTTTGTGGGAGATCGCCTTGGGCCGTCCAGCGCCCACGGTGCTGATCCTGGGTGGTGCCGTTATGACAGTGGTGGCTTTGTTGCTTTTGTTGAAAAGTGATGCGCAGGTGTCCGGTGAGAAAACTGTTACAACAAGCTGAAGGGATCCGGGCGCGTATCGACCGCTAAGATCGACCGCGAAAAGCTTACGTCAAATCATATGCCAACTGCAGAATTTGTTGAGCCAGATCAAGGCGACCTTTGTCCATTCCACCTATCTTGAGTTAATGGGAGAGGAGGACAAATATGTTCAGTCATATCATGTTACCCGTCGATCGAAATTTGCCACCTGAAGTCCGAAAAGCAGCGGATATCGCTGCAGAAATGGCCAAATGGCAACATGCGAAAATTACCCTGGTAAGCGTGTCGGGTGTTCATATGGGCACCGCCTCGAAATCCGAGGCCGAGTTTGATGCCGAACTTGCTGCATTTGCGGAAAATCTGGCAACAAACAGCGGTGCGGAAGTCATCGTTCGCAAGATTCATTCGGTCGATGTGGCAGCCGAGGTGGACAGAGACCTGACGCGAACGGCCGAGGAAATCAATGCCGATTTGATCGTGGTTGGAACTCACGCACCGCGAATTACCGACTATATCTTTTCAAGCCATGCCGGATATCTTGCCAAGCACGCAAAAATGTCGGTACTGGCCGTGCGGTAGGCGCGTTCAGCTTTCGTCAGTGGGCAGTTCGACCTCTAAAAACCGCTCGAAGGCATCCAGGTTCACGGGCTCGAACTGCCCGAACCCCTGCATCCAAACCGAAGCCGCGCGCAGGGCGTCGGGTTCCAGCTTGCACCATTTGACGCGCCCCCGCTTTTCCTGAGAAATCAGCCCCGCCCTGGTCAAGATAACCAGATGTTTCGAGATCGCGGCCAGTGACATCTCGAACGGCTCCGCCACGTCGGTGACCGCCATATCGTCCTCCAGCAACATCGCCAGTATGGCGCGGCGGGTCGGGTCGGCAAGGGCCGCGAAAACAGTGTCGAGATCATTTGACATGAGCAGGCTCAACCACAGCGCTTGGGTTTGGTCAACCATTTGGTTGAATATGCGGTTTCAGGCTTTTGGCGCGTTACCGCCGCAAACTGGCACCGTTCCCTCTTCTAGGGAAGGGATAAATCCATATATTTTACAATGGTTTAACCTGTGGCAATCTGGCCGCGCAATGGCGTTGACTCTGGGCGGCTTCACCCTTAGCACCTAGCCTCAAGACAGCGCGAGGAAACCGTCCGTGACCGATGACGACCAAAAGCAGCGTATGGCGCAGCTTGAGGCCAAGATCGACGCGGCGAAAAAGGCCAATGAGCCCAAGACCCGCGCTGATGCTGACATATCCGGGGGCGAGCTTGCCTGGAGGATGGTCATCGAAATGGTATCCGGTCTGGGGATCGGGTTTGGCATCGGATACGGGCTGGACAGCCTGTTCGGGACGATCCCGATCTTTCTGGTGCTGTTCACATTGCTGGGCCTTGTCGCGGGCGTGAAGGTTATGCTCCGCAGCGCGAAAGAGGTTCAAGAGAAACAAGTGGCAGCGACGGCTGCCGAGAAGGACGAGAGGGACTGAACGTGGCAACTGAGACCACCGCAGCAGAAGGCAGCAGCCTGGTTTTCCACCCGATGGACCAGTTCATCGTCAAGCCGTTGTTCGGCGACGGTGCGGTTGGCATGTTCACGATCACCAACGTGACACTGTGGTTGTTCCTGGCGATCGTTGCCGTTGTTCTGTTGCTGGTTCTGCCCACGTCGAAGCGCGCTATTGTCCCCAGCCGGACCCAGTCGATTGCAGAGCTGACCTATGGGTTCGTCTACAAGATGCTGGAAGACATCTGTGGCAAGGACGGCGTCAAGTTCTTCCCCTATGTCATGACCTTGTTCATGTTCATCGTCAGCGCGAACTTCCTGGGCCTGATCCCGACATCGTTCACCACCACATCGCATTTCGCTGTTACCATCCCGCTGGCGCTGGCCGTGTTCCTGACCGTCACCGTCCTGGGCTTCGTCAAGAACGGCACTGCGTTCTTGGGCCTGTTTTGGGTTTCCAGCGCGCCTCTGGCGTTGCGGCCCATCCTGGCCGTGATCGAGCTGATCTCGTACTTTGTGCGTCCGGTCAGCCATTCCATCCGTCTTGCCGGTAACGTTATGGCGGGCCACGCCGTGATCAAGGTTTTCGCAGGCTTTGCCGCGGTTGCCGTGATTTCGCCCGTGTCGGTCCTGGCGATCACCGCAATGTATGGTCTTGAGGTCCTGGTGGCCTTCATTCAGGCCTACGTATTCACCATTCTGACCTGTGTTTACCTCAAGGATGCGCTGCATCCGTCGCACTAAGGTTCGAACACCCAACATCGAAACTTCCAATTCGTAAGGAGATACATCATGGAAGGCGATCTCGCACATATCGGCGCAGGCCTGGCAGCAATCGGTTCCGGCGCAGCCGCAATCGGGGTGGGCAACGTTGCAGGCAACTTCCTGGCCGGCGCTCTGCGCAACCCTTCGGCGGCTGCATCGCAGACCGCAACCCTCTTCATCGGTATCGCGTTCGCAGAAGCCCTGGGGATCTTTGCATTCCTGGTCTCGCTGCTGCTGATGTTCGCCGTATAATCTGCGGAACCTGATCCTTACGCGCAGGTGGGCCCACGCCATAGTGGCCCGCCTGTTGTAAAGACAACGTTCCGACGGAGGACATCATGGCGACTGAACCCATTGCCAAAGAAGTGGCTGGCTCGTGCGTTGACTCCTATGGCTCTGCCATCGGGATGCCACAGCTCTGCTTTGATTGGTTCCCCAACCAGATTTTCTGGCTGGTCATTACGCTGGTCGTCATCTTTCTGGTCCTGTCTCGCGTGGCCCTGCCGCGCATTGCGGCTATCCTGGCGGAACGTCAGGGGACCATTACAAATGACCTGGCTGCGGCCGAAGATCTGAAGGCCAAGGCGGTCGAGGCCGAAGAGGCCTATAACAAGGCGCTGGCTGATGCCCGTGCCGAAGCGCAGCGTATTGCTGCCGAAGCACGCGCCGAAATCCAGGCTGGTTTGGATGACGCGATTGCCAAGGCGGATGCGGAAATCGCTGCAAAGGCGGCTGAATCGGAAAAGGCTATTGCCGACATCCGAGCCGGTGCGCTGGAAAGCATTCAAGTGGTTGCCAAGGACACGGCGGCTGAACTGGTAACCGCGCTGGGCGGCGAGGCAGATGCCAAAGCCATCGACAGTGCTGTTGACGCGCAGATGAAAGGATAAGTGACATGCGGAACACTCTTGCCCTTATCCTGACCTTCGGCGCAGCCAGCCCGGCCTTTGCAGCCAAAGGCCCGTTCTTTTCGCTAGCCAATACCGACTTTGTGGTCCTTCTGGGCTTCATCGTCTTCATCGCGATCTTGTTCTACTTCAAGGTCCCCGGCATGATCGGTGGTCTGTTGGACAAACGTGCCGAAGGCATCAAGTCCGAGTTGGACGAGGCGCGCGCGCTGCACGAAGAAGCCCGCAGCCTGTTGGCCTCGTATGAGCGCAAGCAACGCGAAGTGCAGGGTCAAGCCGATGCCATCGTGGCCGCTGCCAAAGAAGACGCGGCGCTGGCCGCGGAACAAGCCAAGGTCGATCTGGAGAAATCCATCGAGCGTCGCCTCGCAGCTGCGCAGGACCAGATCGCATCCGCCGAGGCGTCTGCTGTGAAAGAGGTTCGCGATCAGGCGATCTCGGTCGCGGTTTCGGCAGCCAACGCGGTCTTGGCCAAGCAGATGACAGCGACCCAGGCCAACAAGCTGATCGACGCATCCATCGCGGATGTTGGAGAAAAGCTGCACTGATCTGGCGCCACATACGAACGAAACGAACCCGGTCCAATGACCGGGTTTTTTCTTGTGCTAATTTCTTCAGGTTCTGGAACAGCTGATCAGCGACCGATGAACATCAACTGCTCCGGTTGACCTGTTGCAGGCGTTGCTGTGCGATGGCTTCGTTTCGGTTGGCTTTCTGGTAGTCGGCCATACACCGCTCCACATAGCTTAGGTGCTGTTCCACGGCCTGACGCGCGCCTTTGGGGTCGCGTTCTTGCAAGGCCGTGTTGATGGCGCGGTGCTGGTCCAGGATTGCGTCGCGGGTGGTGCGCTGATGGAACATCATTTGCCGGTTATAGAACACGCCCTGACGCAGCAGGTCGAACATCGAACGCATCATATGCAGCATCACAACGTTATGGCTGGCCTCGATGATCGCCATGTGAAACTGAGCGTCCAGTTGGGCCTCATCTTCTGCCGCATTGTCGGCATGGGCGGCCTCCATTTTGTCCATCAAGGCTTGGATAACACGCAAATCACTGTCTGAACCCAATCGCGCTGCGCGTTCGGCGGCCAGCCCCTCCATGTCCCGTCTGAACGAGAGATAATCGAACACCGCTTCGTCATGGCTTCCGAACAGACGGATCAGCGCTGGGGAGAAGGCCGAGCCCAAAACTTCGGCCACGTAGATGCCGGAACCCGCTTTTGCGGTCAGCAAACCCTGCGCCTGCAATTCCGAAATGGCTTCGCGCAGCGACGGGCGTGACACCCCAAGGCGCTCGGCCAGTTCACGTTCTGCCGGCAGGCGCTCGCCCGGGCGCAAAATGCCCCGCAGGATCAGAAGTTCGATCTGCCGAACCACGGCAAGCGACAGCTTTTCGGTTTGAACTTTTTGAAAGGGCATCCGGTCTTCATTCGAAATTGGTCAAATCATATGACCACGTTAAGCGGCGGTGTTCAAGACATCGGGCGCGTTGGAAATTTAGGTCATAAATATTGACTTATATAGGGTTCTGAGTAACTTGACCTGAAACGTCAGGGCAGAGGAGGCCTGAGTCGATGGATCACCTTTTTGCAACCCGTATGTCCCGCATGAAAGCGTCGGAAATACGTGAGCTGTTGAAGCTGTTGGAGCAACCGGACATCGTGTCTTTTGCCGGTGGCATCCCCGATCCGGCCTTGTTTCCGGCCGAGGCTTTTGCGCAGGCATTCCAGGCGTCTTTGACCCCTGACCAGCAAACTCAGGCGCTGCAATACTCCGTCAGCGAGGGGTATCCCCCGCTGCGCCAATGGTTGGCCGAACACATGGGCCAGATGGGTATCCCCTGCGATATCGATAACATCCTGATCACCTCAGGCTCGCAACAGGCGCTGGACTATCTGGGCAAGCTGTTCCTGTCACCGGGTGACACGGCCCTGGTTGGATGGCCCACCTATCTGGGCGCAATCAACGCCTTTAGCGCTTATGAGCCACGCTTTGACCAACTGAGCGTCGAAGGCAATATGGGGGCGGCGGAATACAGGGCCGCCGCTGGCGAAGGTGCGGTCAAATTCGCCTATCTCTCGGCTGATTTTGCCAACCCTACAGGGGAAACCACTGATTTGCGGGGCCGTAATGCTGTGTTGGATCTGGCCGATGAGCTGGATTGTGCCGTGATCGAAGACGGGGCTTATCAAGCGCTGCGCTATGATGGTGAGCCGATCCCACCCGTGCTGGCGCTTGAGATCGCGCGCAAGGGATCCATCGAGGCGTGCCGGACGATCTATTGCGGCAGTTTCTCGAAAACCCTTTCACCGGGATTGCGCCTGGGTTGGGTGGTTGCGGCCAAGTCGACCATCTCGCGGTTGGTGTTGCTGAAACAGGCGGCTGATCTGCATTCGTCTACCATCAACCAGATGGCCGTGCATAAGGTGGCCGAAAGCTGTTTTGAAACACATATTCCCAAGCTGCGCAGCGCCTATAGCGCCCGTCGTGACGCCATGCTTGCAGCTTTGGACGAGCATATGCCCGAAGGGGTCGCATGGACTCAGCCGGAAGGTGGCATGTTTGTCTGGGTGACTTTGCCGAAAGGAACAGATGGTGCGGAACTGCTGGAGAAAGCGCTGAAGACGGTCAAGCTTGCCTTTGTTCCGGGGCAGGCGTTTTTCCCTGATGGCAGCGGGGCAAATACGATCCGGCTGAGCTTTTCCAACTCGGACGAAGATACGATCCGCGAGGGTGTCCGCCGGTTGGGTCAGGTATTGCGGGCGTAGTGCCAGAAAGGTTCTATTAACCAAATTCGCGCACATAAGCGGGCATGATCCGCTTTGTTGCAATTTTCCTGCTGGCAGCCTGTTCCGCAGGCACGCCGCATTTCCGGGACCTACCTGCCACGCGCGTGGCTGTGAATGGCAGCGTCTTTGATGTGCGCGTGCGCGGGCATCTGGCCGAGGCCGTGCGGGTCAACACCCAATACGCGCCCCGTCTTGGGCCCATACGCCAACGGGCGGGCTTGGCGATGATGCAGGTTTCGGGCTGCCCCATCCTCGATGTGTTGGGCGACGCCGCTGTAACTGTCGGTGTGCTGGGTTGCGACCGTGAGGCCGGGGAAAAGCTGTTGCTGGCGGCGATATCGCGTCGCAATTACGAATGCATCAACTTCGGCCGCTCAGAGGATCTGGGCTATGACCTGTTCGAGTGTTCACCCTATTGAAACACGCGTGTTCTTGCGTATTTCGCCAAGATATTGTGGATAAGTGCCACTGGCAGGCCATATCCTGCGGGTTCCCGTTGACTCTGGCCCTGTCGGTTGCGCAGACTTCGGAGCTACAGGAATCATGGGACCCGTTCGTCATTGCGTTTTAGCAAACTCAAATTGACAGGCTTCAAAAGCTTCGTTGATCCGACCGATCTGATCATCGCGGACGGGCTGACTGGTGTCGTCGGCCCCAATGGGTGCGGCAAGTCGAACCTGCTGGAAGCGCTGCGCTGGGTGATGGGGGAAAACCGCCCGAAATCCATGCGCGGTGGCGCGATGGAAGATGTGATCTTTGCCGGGGCCGCCACACGGCCCGCGCGCAACTTTGCCGAAGTGGTCCTGACCATGGACAATTCGGAACGCCTCGCACCTTCGGGGTTCAACGACAATGATCAGCTTGAGATTGTGCGCCGCATCACCCGCGACGTGGGCAGCGCCTATAAGACGAATGGCAAGGATGTGCGCGCGCGCGATGTGCAGATGCTGTTCGCCGATGCCTCTACCGGTGCGCATTCGCCTGCCTTGGTGGGACAGAACCGCATTGCCGAGTTGATCAACGCCAAACCCCGCGCCCGGCGCCGCATTCTGGAAGAGGCCGCCGGGATTTCGGGGCTCTACCAACGTCGCCACGAGGCGGAGTTGAAGCTGAAAGGGACCGAGGCCAACCTGACCCGCGTTGATGACGTGCTGGAGCAGTTGGGCGGGCAACTGGCGCAATTGGCGCGTCAAGCTCGACAGGCGGCCCGGTATCGTGAGATCGGAACCTTGCTGCGGCAGGCCGAGGGGATGCTTCTGTATCGCCGTTGGAAAGAAGCCGATATCGCGCGCCAGCAAGCCGAAGACAAGCTGCGGGACCGTATCACCGAAGCGTCGCGTGCCGAAGCGCAGGCGCGCGCGTCCTCTGCCAAGCGGGCCGAGATCGAAGAGACTCTGCCGCCATTGCGCGAGGAAGAGGCCATCGCCGCCGCAGTCCTGCAACGCCAGCAGGTCGAACGGGATCAACTGACCGATCAGGAATCCCGCGCGCGGCAGACCATCGAGACGCTGACCAACCGCATCAAGCAGTTGGGTCATGACATCGAGCGTGAGACGGGTCTGAACCGCGATGCCGGTGAGATGATCGAGCGTTTGGAATGGGAAGCACGCGAACTGGCAAAAGCGGCCGAGGGTCAGGACGAAAAGCTTGCCGAAGCGGCTGAGGTTGCGCGCGAGGCGGCCTCGGTCTTGCAGCAGCGTGAGGACCATTTGTCTCAAGAGACGGAAGACCTGGCCCGACTTGTGGCGCGACACCAATCGGCGCAGCGTTTGGTCGAAGACAGCCGCAAGACACTGGCCCGGTCTGAGGGGGAGGAAGAAAAGGCGCGCCTGGCAGTGGAGGATGCCAAATCGGCGGTGAACCGCGCGGGTGAGGCCTATGCGACGGCACAGAAGGACGAAGACGCGGCGCGGAGTGCAGCAGACGCTGCGGAAACTGCGCTGACGGCGGCTGATGAGTTGCGCAACGAAACGCAGGCGCGCGAGGCAGACGCGCGGGCCAAACGGTCAGAGGCAGAAGGCGAGTTGGGCGCGATCCGGGCCGAGACGACGGCATTGGCCAAATTGGTCGAGCGTGACACTGCCGAAGGCGGTCAGGTTCTGGACCTGTTGCGCGTGGTGCCGGGGTTCGAAAAGGCGCTTGGTGCCGCTTTGGCCGATGATTTGCGCGCACCTCTGGTCGAAGGAGATGGACCGTCGGGTTGGGTGGAATTGAGCGGCTATGATGCTGATCAACCGTTGCCTGACGGTGCCGAACCGCTCGCTCTGCATGTTTCGGGCCCAGACCGGCTGAGCCGTCGTATTGCGCAAATCGGACTTGTGGATGCGGATCAGGGCGCGCGCTTGCAATCGGCCTTGAAGCCCGGTCAGCGTCTGGTGTCGCGTTCGGGGGATTTGTGGCGCTGGGACGGGTTCCGCGCCTGGGCCGAAGATGCGCCCAGTGCAGCCGCGCTGCGGTTGGAGCAGTTGAACAAGCTGGAAGCGTTGAAGCAAGAGCTTGCACGGACCGAAGCGCAGGCCGAAGGCGCGCGCGCGGCGCATGAGACATTGTCGCAGAAACTGGCTGAAGTGACCGAGGCAGACCGCAAAGCGCGTGAGGCCCGGCGCGCTGCCGATCAACGTATGGCCGAAGCTGCCCGTGCGCTCAGCCGCGCCGAGGCAGATCGTAATCTTGCGCAGGGCAAGCTTGAGACCCTGTCACTGGCCGTCGACCGCCACAAAGAGGATGCCATGTCCGCGCGCGCGCAGCTGCGCGAGGCCGAAAACGCGTTGACGGGTTTGGGTGATCTGGACACGGCGCGCAGCCAGCTGGAAGACATCAAACAAACGGTCGAGGCGGCGCGGATCACCATGTTGACCCATCGGTCGACCCATGACGAACTGCGCCGCGAAGGCGAGGCACGCACGCGCCGCAGCCAAGAGGTGACCAAGGACCTCAGCGGCTGGCGGCACCGGCTGGAAACGGCGGAAAAGCGGATTTCGGAACTGGCAGAGCGCAAGGAGAGCTCGGAAGCTGAGCTGTCGCAGGCGATGGCTGCACCTGACGAGATCGCCGCACAGCGCGCCGAGTTGAACACTTTGATCGAAACCGCCGAAGCCCGCCGCAAAGAAGCTGGTGATCGTTTGGCCGAAGCCGAAGCGCAGCAGCGCGACGCGGTTCTGGCCGAACGTGAGGCAGAACGGCTTGCCTCGGAAGCTCGCGAAATGCGCGCAGCCGCAGAGGCGCGAAGCGAAGCGGCGAAAGAAGGTGTTGTCGCGGCCGCCGAACGGATCGCCGAAGACCAACAGCTGACCCCCAACCAGTTGCTAAACCAATTGGATGTGAACCCCGACCAGATGCCCGCCGCAGATGCGCTGGAAGCCGAGGTCAACCGTCATAAGCGTCAACGCGATGCGATGGGGGCGGTGAACCTGCGCGCCGAAGAAGACAGCAAAGAGGTGCAGGATGAGTTCGACACGCTCACCAGCGAAAAGGCCGATCTGGAAGAGGCGATCAAGGCGCTGCGCAGCGGCATTGCCAGCCTCAACCGCGAAGGGCGCGAACGTTTGCTGACCGCGTTTGAGCAAGTGAACTCGAACTTTGCGATGCTGTTCAAGCACCTGTTTAGCGGTGGCGAGGCCAACCTAGTCATGGTCGAAAGTGACGATCCGCTGGATGCCGGGCTTGAGATCATGTGTCAGCCGCCAGGTAAAAAGCTGTCGACCCTTAGCCTGCTGTCGGGTGGTGAGCAGACCCTGACCGCCACGGCGCTGATCTTTGGCGTCTTCCTGGCGAACCCAGCCCCGATCTGCGTGCTGGACGAAGTCGACGCTCCTCTGGACGACGCAAACGTGACCCGGTTCTGTGACTTGCTGGATGAGATGTGCCGCCAGACTGATACCCGGTTCCTGATCATCACCCACCATGCGGTAACCATGGCCAGGATGGACCGGCTGTTTGGTGTGACGATGCAGGAACAGGGCGTCAGCCAGTTGGTGTCGGTCGATCTGAAGAAAGCCGAGCAGATGGTGGCATGAGGCATCACCTCAACGTTATGAGCGGTTTCCGATCGCTTAGGCTAAGCTGATCTCATGACCCGATATCTCATCCTTGCCCTAATTGTCGCCTCACCCCTAAGTGCCGCAGAATGGCCCACCAAACCCGGCGATGTGCCCCTGTCGGTGCAAGAATTGGAGGCACTGGCAGGCCGTACGCTGACTTTCTATGACGATGGTCAATCGAAATTCTCGGCCGGTGGGGCCTATTCCTATACCTATGCCAGCGGGGAATCTGCCTTTGGCACCTATTCCATCGCCGAGGACGGGAGCATCTGTATCGACTATCGCAACGGGTTCAGTCGCTGCGACCTCTATGTCCGTAGCGGTGATCGGTTGATCGTGATTGACCAAAAAGGGGATCGCTATCCGGTGCGGCCGGAGTGACACAGGGTTTAACAACGCACCAGGCGCGCGGAGTCTGGACAGTTGCGCATCGAAGGTGGTGCACATTGCCACCGGAAGGATCTAAGCAGTGACGAATGATAGCGATGAACGGCTTGTGCGGGCAAAGAGGCGCGCATCACATGGGCGGCAGCAGGATGAAGGCGTTCTGGTCATCCGTACCATCGCTATGCCAGCCGATACCAATCCGGCAGGGGATATCTTTGGCGGGTGGTTGATGTCGCAAATGGATCTGGCGGCTGGAAACATGGCGGCGCGGGTGGCGCAGGGACGGGCGGCCACGGTGTCTGTCGAGGCAATGCAGTTTCTTCAACCGGTCAAGGTGGGGGATGAGGTGACGCTCTACGCCACACTCGTGAAAGTGGGCCGCACATCGATCCGTGTACATGTGGATGTCTGGGCGCGTCCCCGACAATCGGACAATGGGCAAAAAGTAACGGATGCGGATTTCGTGTTTGTCGCTCTGGATGAGGACGGAACACCGCGTCCGATTGACTTGGAGGGTTGAAGGGGCGTCTTGCTAGAGACGGTTCAACAACTCGGCCGTGGGCCACGCATCTGCGGGCAAACCGAGGCGCTGTTGCTCGGTCTGAACGGCGGCCCGCGTTCCCGCACCCAGAATGCCGTCGATCTTGCCGACGTCATGGCCGCGGGCTTGCAGCTTGGTCTGCAATTGCTTCATTTGCGCCCCGGATAGCCCCGGAGCGGGGTTGCCTGCGTCATAGATCTGAGCCCCCTCTAACCGTGTGCCGAAATAGGCGGCGGTCAGGACGTAGACAAAGCTTTGGTTCCATTCGAAATAGACGTCGAAATTCGGATAAGCCAGAAAGGCAGGCCCCTGGTGCCCTTGCGGCAGGATCAGGGAAGCGGGCAGGTTGCTGAGCGACCCGTTGCGCGCCTGTACACCCATGGCCTGCCAGTCTGAGACCGGGCGCGGTTTTCCGGGGCCAGACAGCGACCAATCCATCTGCGCAGGCACGGTAACCTCTTGCAGCCAGGGTTGACCCGGCTGCCAGCCCAGATGCGACAGCATCTTGGCCCCTGACAGCAGCGCATCCGGGGCAGAGGTTTTAAGCGACACCTTGCCGTCACCATCCCCGTCGATGCCGTTCTCCAGAATGTCGCGGGGCAGCATCTGGACCATGCCGATCTCACCAGCCCAGGCACCCGTTGTGCGGGCAGGGTCGAAATCACCGTTCTGATAAAGCTCGATCGCGGCAAAAATCTGAGGCCGGAAGAGCTCGGGGCGGCGACAATCATGGGCCAGGGTTACCAGCGCGTTGCGGGTGTTGAAATCGCCTTGAAACGATCCGTAGTCAGTCTCGAACGCCCAAAAGGCCAATAAGACACCGCGTGACACACCATATTCGCGTTCGATCTGGTCAAACTCCGCGTCATACTTGCCCGACATCGCCTTGCCTCGATCAATCCGGTTGGCCGAGATCAGGCGGCGGGAAAACTCGATGAACGGTTTTTGGAACACGCCTTGTGCGCGGTCTGCTTTCAACACGGCACCGTCCTGTTGCACACCTTTGAAAAACGCGTCGACGGTTGCTTTGTCAAAGCCTTGCTGAACAGCCTCGGCCTTCAACCCTTTGACGAAGCTGTTAAACCCACCGCCACATTGGGCCAGGGCAGGGGTGGCAAGCAGGGTGGCGGCGATCAGGCCTGTAAGAAAGCGCATCAAGATGTCCCGTCAGAAAATCAGTTTAATCCCAACCCACACTGACAGCGCGCCAAGCGCAAGCCCCCAAACCTGCCAAAGCATGGTACAGGCGCGAAAAACCTCATGCGGGCCGATCTCACGCCGGGCGTCACCATTGACCCAGGCCAGATCGCGCATCGTGCCATCATAGCTTCGCGGCCCGGCCAGCGCGATCCCAAGCGCGCGGGCCATAGCGGCCTCGGGCAATCCGGCATTGGGTGAGATATGGCGTCGCGCGTCGGCAACGATCTCGCGCCAGCGCGACCATGTGCCCGACAGCGCCATGATCATCAAGCAGGTCAGGCGCGCGGGGATCAGGTTTAGCAGGTCGTCACATCGGGCAGCGGCCCAACCGAAGGACGCGTATTTTTCGCTGCGGTACCCGATCATGCTGTCGGCTGTGTTGACAGCCTTGTAGATCAGGATCCCGGGCAACCCGCCCAGCAGAAACCAGAATGCAGGTGCGATGACCCCATCGCTGAGGTTTTCTGCGGCACTTTCGATGGCCGACCGCGCGACCTGAGGCTGGCTCATGTCGCGCGTATCACGTGAGACGATCATGGCAACCCGACCGCGTCCTTCTTCTAGCGAAATCTGCAGCCCGTCGGCGACATCGCGTACATGCGTGACCAGCGATTTCTGGGCCAGAAGAATGGCGCAAACGAGGATTTCGACTATTGGTCCCAATTGTGCCAACAGGGCTCCGATACCCCAGCCGCAGATGATCAACAGAGCCAGAACCGCGGTTCCTTTCACGCGTTTGCCTGATCCGCGATTCAAGCGCTGGTCTAGCCAGCCGATACAGTTGCCGATGAGAACGGCGGGGTGGCGAATGCGAGACCAAAGCCAGTCCGGCTCGCCCAACGCGGCATCGAGGCACATCGCGGCGATCAGCAAAAGCGCGGTGGTCACAGCGCGGCCTCAAGCCGGTCCCAAGAATCTGAGGGTGGCAGGCCCAGGCGCAGGTAGGTGTCGGAATAGGGGAAGATCCGGCTCCAGATATGTGCTTGGGCCAGGCGGTCTTGCCACGCGAACGCCCGGTCGACGCGATACAGGCGAAAGAGACTGGTGCCTCCTACGACTTGTGCTCCGTGTGCGGTCAACATCGCATCCAAACGGTCTGCGTCTTGGCTCAGGCGAGCGCGTGTCTCCTCGGCCCAGCTCAGGTCGCGCAAAGCGCGCTCTCCGATGCGCAAGGCAGGGCCCGAAACGGCCCACGGTCCTGTCAGGTCATTGAGCCGATCGATGACACTTGGTTGACCAATGGCAAAGCCCAGGCGCAGACCCGCAAGCCCCCAAAACTTGCCAAAGCTCTTTAGAACGATCACACTCGGTCGCTTGGCCAATTGGATCAATGTGGTGCCCGGCGTCACATCGCAAAAGCTTTCATCGATCACGGTCAGCGCGGCATCCGCGTCACTGGCCGACCACAGGCGGCCATCTGGGTTGTTGGGGTGCACCAGAACCCGCGCTTCCGCCGGGCCTGCTTCCTGAACGTTCCATCCATGCGCCGCAAAAGCTGCGGCATGTTCGTTATAGGTGGGTGTTGTGATCCGCACACGCCCCGGGTCCGTCAGTGCGGGAATGCGCGCGATCAGAGCCGAAGCGCCAGGTGCGGGTAGAATTGCAGCCTGATCCGGTACGTTCCAGAAGGCGCGGGCTGCGCCGCTTATGGCCTGGAAAGCATCATGGTCGGGTAGCGCCGTCCAATCCGTGCCAGACAGTTCGCCGATCGGATAAGCATGAGGATTGATGCCTGTCGATAGGTCAAGCCAGTCTCCACGGATGCCACCATAACGCTCCATCGCAGCGGCGAGCCCACCGCCATGGTCGCGTGTTGCGCGTGGGTTCAAACTGTCAGAGTGGTTCATCGTACAATTCGTTGGATTTGGCCGGATTTTCCCGTTTCAAGCGGATTTTCGCCGTTCGGGCAAGCAAATCCGCGCGAGCAGGGCCAGTGACAGGTCATGTTAACACTTTGTTAAGGATTTGGCTGGATCACGGACCTTGGGGGTCGGCATAACGCATCATATCACGTGCCGAGGTAGTTGCAAATGAAAGTACTGATTGTTGAGAGTAATCCTGACCTCGGTCGGGTTTGGAAAAGGCATCTGGAGAGACAGGGTGCCGAGGTCACTTTGGTGGGAACTCAGGAAGCCGCAATTCTTGCACTTTACGGAACGGATTTCGAGATCATCGTGCTGGACCTGGTTCTCGAGACCGGCAGCGCTCTGGCGGTTGCCGATTTCGCAAGCTATCGCCGACCAGAGGCGCGCGTCATCTTTGTTACCAACACAACCTTCTTTTCGGACGGGTCAATCTTTTCCCATAGCGCCAATGCCTGCGCCTATGTTCAAAGCAGTACCCCGCCCGAAGACTTGGCCGCGATGGTCGAGCACTATGCCGCGGGGCGCTGATCCCGCATGTGTGGTTCCAGGTAATCCAACTGTGGATTGACCGGAATGATCCGGTGCGGATTGATGCTTTCGTGGCTAAAGTGATAGTGACGCACGATGTGGTTCATATTCACCGTCTCGGCCACGCCCGGCCACTGATACAATTCGCGCGTATAGGCCCATAGGTTCGGGTAATCGATCAGACGCTTGCGGTTGCATTTGAAATGCAGGTGATAGACCGGGTCAAACCGGATCAGGGTTGTGAACAGGCGCCAATCTGCTTCGGTCACGCGCTCGCCCATCAGGTAGCGGTTTCGCACCAGGCGATCTTCCAGCCAGTCCAAGGTCTCGAACAACGGCGCAACCGCATTGTCATAGGCCTCTTGCGATGTGGCAAAGCCGGATTTGTAGACGCCGTTGTTGACGTTCGAATAGATGCGGGCGTTCACCTCTTCGATTTCGTCGCGCATCGCTTCGGGCCAATAGTCGTCGGTGTTTCCGGTGATCCTGTCAAAGGCTGAATTGAACATGCGGATGATTTCCGAGCTTTCGTTCGACACGATCGTTTCCTGCACCTTGTCCCACAGGATCGGAACGGTCACGCGCCCGGAATAGGTGGGATCAGCTTTGGTATAGATCTGATGCGCGAAGTCGAGCCCATAGAGATCGTCGCCTGTGGCACCGTTTTCGTCGGTCTCAAAAGTCCAGCCTTGTGTCAGCATGTCGGGATGAACAACCGAGACGGAGATATGATTGCTCAGGTCTTTGAGTTCACGGAAGATCAGTGTGCGGTGCGCCCAGGGGCAGGCAAGGCTGACATAGAGGTGATACCGTCCGCTTTCCGCCTTGAACCCGCCTTTGCCCGAAGGTCCGGCGGCCCCATCGGCTGTGATCCAATTGCGAAACTGAGCGGCAGATCTTTTGAAAGCGCCATTATTGGATTTGGTGTCATACCACTGGTCGTGCCAGATGCCGTCAACAAGCAGCCCCATCTTTCGTCCTCCGATTGGTTGAAACCGAACCTAGGTCTTGGCTTTGTGTTTTCCTACCGGAATTGACGCGCAGATTGCCTGCAGCGATGCACACAGTCGAAAAGGTCCTGCGCGTGTTCATTGGATTTTTACCTGGATGGGGTCAAAATAGAGTGCGCTTGGGGAGTTTTTTGAATGAGTACCTATGTTTCAAAAGAAATTCGCGCCGAATTGGACGCTGCGCGAATCGCATCCTTGAAAAAAGCCAGTCGCCTTCGTGTCGAATTTGGCGACAATGCCTATAAAATCCTTTCATTGTGGAAAGATGGCTTTGCAGTTGAGGCGGCATCAACACCGCGCCTGCGCGGATTGGTCGACATCTTTGATGGGGCAAATCACCTGTATCAGTGCCTGATCATCGCGGATGAAGAACAGGCGGGCGAAATGCGCTACGAATTCAAACGCAGCACGGCGGCGCATGACAAAGCGCCGTTGGATTTCTATCGCGCGCCCGACGCACCGATCGCTTTGCTGGAATCCGACGAATAGGGGTCGGAAGACGCTTTGGAGGCGAAGGTGTCGCCACCCTAAGCTTTGAGTGATTCCGCCGTACTCGCCAGCCCAACTTCTTGGTTCAGGGTGTGATTATTGAACCTAGACTGTTCGCGCGCATTTCATCACTGGATCCGTTTCCGGAAGGCCAGCACCTATTCTTCATCAGGCCCCATACATGAACGACCGTTGTCGGGAAACGCCTGCCAAGACGGTTTGCGAGGCTCGCCAGCGGTGAAAGCAGCATTCAGCGAACGCTTGATTGATTTCCGGCTCGGCAAGCCAGCCAGCCGGCAGAATACCGTATTGATCTTCCATTTTTTGCAGTGGAATGCTGTCGCTGCCTTATTGCAAATCGCCGAATGCCTGTTTCAACCGTACGCAGGCCTCTTCCACCCGCGTGCGCTGCGTGGCGAGGTTGAAACGCTCGAACGTTTCTCCGCCCGGGCCAAAACCGGGGCCGGATGAGGTGGCGATACGCGCATCCTCGCGCAGGCGTTTCACAAACTCGGCATGGTTCATCCCGGTGCCCGAAAAATCGACCCAAGCCAGATAGGTTGCCTGGAGCGGCATCGACCAGAGCCCAGGGATTTCGGCAATGGTGGCATCGAACAGCTTGCGGTTTTCATCCAGATGCGCGACCTGAGCATCCGCCCATGCCGCCCCTTCCGGGGAATAGGCGGCCGTGATCATCGCCACGCCCAATGCGCTGGGATCATAGTCCAGCGTCTGCAACCGGTGGCGCATTTCCGCGCGCAGTTTCGGGTCTGGGATGATCATATTCCCGGTGCGCTGACCGGCGATGTTGAAGGTTTTCGATGCGGCGTTCAGGGTCACTGTCCAAGGGCGTGCCTCGGGGGCAGCGATGTCCATCGGCACAAACGTGTTTCCGGGATAGACCAGGTCGTGGTGGATCTCGTCCGACACCAGTATCAACCCGTTCCGCTTGGCAAAATCCGCCACCGCGCGCAGCTCATCCGCAGTCCAGACCCGGCCCGAAGGGTTTTGTGGTGAACACCAGAGCAACAGCTTTTCGGATCCGTCCAAGCGCTGTTGAGCGTCCTCCAGATCCAGCGCATAGCTGTCTCCGTCACGCACCAATGGGCATTCGACCAGTCGCCGACCGGCCTTGTTCACCTTATGCGCAAACTCATGATAAACGGGCGTGAATATGGCCACGCCGTCACCCGGTTCGCTCCAGACGTCCAGCGACAAGGCAATCGCGTTGCCCAAACCTTGCGAGGTGAGAATCCAATCCGTGTCGATCTGCCAGTTGTGACGCGTGTTCATCCACCACTGCACCGCGTTCAAGTAGTCCGGGTGTATCCACGAATATCCAAACGCGCCGTGTTCTGCGGCCGCGCGCACGGCCTCGATCACGCAAGGGGCGGTCGCATAGTCGGAATCTGCCGTCCACATGGCCAAGCCATCTTCGGGCGACACGCCATAGAGACGCTCCATCTTGTCCCATTTTGAAGAGTTGGTGCCCCGGCGGTCGATCAGGTCGTTGAAAGTCATGTCATCTCCATCTGTCGGGGCGAAAGCTAACCACAAATCGATCGGGTGCAAGGGGGCCGTTGCGGTGACGGGCGCGATGGCCTAAATCAGCCTCATGAAACGCAATATCCTGATCCATCCTGACCCCCGTCTGAAAAAGGTCTGCGCGCCGGTGGCCGATATCACCGACGAACTGCGTAGCCTGGCCGATGACATGTTGGAAACGATGTATGACGCGCCGGGCATCGGCCTCGCGGCTCCTCAGATCGGGGTGCTGGACCGGCTGATCGTGGTGGATTGCGTCAAAGAAGAAGGCGAGTCTCCGCGCCCATTGATCATGTTCAACCCCGAGATCATCGCGTCATCGGATGAGACGAATGTCTACGAAGAAGGCTGCTTGTCGATCCCCGAGCAATATGCCGAGGTCACGCGCCCCAAGGTGGTGGATGTCGCCTGGCTGGACCGTGACGGCAACGCGCAGCAAGAGACGTTCGACGGGTTGTGGGCCACATGTGTGCAGCACGAGATTGATCATTTGAACGGCAAGCTGTTCATCGACTATCTCAAACCACTCAAGCGTCAGATGATCACGCGCAAGATGCAAAAGCTCAAACGTGAACGGGCGCGCGCATGACGGTGCGCACATGCCTGCCTTGGCCTGACAAACGCCTGCGCACCAAGGCCGAAAAAGTATCCGAGATCACCGATGAGATCCGTGCCATCTGGGACGATATGATCGACACGATGGAGGCGATGCCAGGCGTTGGACTGGCAGCGCCACAGATCGGGGTGATGTTGCGATTGGCGGTTGTTGACGGATCGACGCAGCGCGGCAAGGCGGTGCGTCTGGCCAATCCCGAGATCCTGCACAGCTCAGTCGAGCTGCGTGAACATGATGAGGCCAGCCCAAACCTGCCGGGTGTCTCGGCCAAGGTGAAACGCCCTCGCGCGGTGACCGTGCGGTTTCTGAACGAACAGGGCATGATCGACCGCCGCGACTTTGTCGGGATCGAAGCCACCAGCGTGCAGCATCAGATCGACCATTTGAACGGGCGGATGTATTTTGACCGGCTGAGCAAGGTCAAGCGCGACATGCTGCTGCGCAAGGCCAAGAAACAGGGGTAGCGATGCGTGTTATCTTCATGGGAACGCCGGAATTCTCGGTGCCGGTGCTGGATGCGCTGATCGAGGCCGGGCACGAGATCGCCGCCGTCTATTGTCAGCCGCCGCGTCCTGCCGGGCGGGGTAAGAAAGATCGTCCAACGCCGGTGCATGCGCGGGCTGCAGCCTTGGGGTTAGAGGTGCGGCATCCGACCTCTTTGAAATCCCCCGAAGAACAAGACCGTTTTGCTGCAGTGAAAGCTGATGTGGCCGTGGTGGTCGCCTATGGGCTGATCTTGCCGCAACCCATTCTGGATGCGCCCAGCCAAGGGTGTCTGAATATCCATGCCAGCCTGTTGCCGCGCTGGCGCGGGGCGGCACCGATCCACCGTGCGATCATGGCCGGTGACGCGCAGACCGGGATCTGTATCATGCAGATGGAGGCCGGGCTGGACACCGGGCCCGTTCTGCTGCGTCAGGCCACTGATATCGGGGCTGAGGAAACCACCGCCCAGCTACATGATCGCCTGTCGGATATGGGGGCGGCGCTGATTGTTCGGGCCTTGGCCCAATTGCCGGACCTGACCCTGGAACCGCAACCTGAGGCAGGCGTGACCTATGCCAGCAAGATCGACAAAGCCGAAGCGCGCATCGACTGGTCAGCACCCGCCTCCGAGGTGGATCGAAAAATCCGCGGGCTGTCTCCGTTTCCTGGCGCGTGGACCGAAATCGAGGGCGAGCGGATCAAGTTGCTCTCCTCTCGGCTGGCCGAGGGGCAGGGATCGGTGGGAGAGGTGCTGGATGACCAGCTGCGCGTGGCCTGCGGGGAAGGTGCAGTTGAGTTGTTGCGCTTGCAACGGGCGGGCAAAGGCGCGCAGGATAGGGAAACTTTCTTGCGAGGGTGGCCGATCCCGGTCGGCACCCGTCTTTCGTCGGAGTAGACCGCCATGTTCATGGTCCTGATGGGCACTGTCGTGATTGCCGGGATTGTGGGCTATCTATCCGAGAAGACCGGGTTCACCCATAACGGGTACCTGCCGTCGATCATCATATGTGTCGGCGGCGCGTTCCTGTTCTATTTTGTCCGCATCATGTTTGGCATCAGCTTTGGACCGCCGGGACTTGATGCGGTGCTGTCTTCGATTGGTGCGCTGATCATCGTCCCCACGCATTGGAGAAAATGACATGCCCATCGTCGTGTTGATCATCATCGGAGCCGCAGCCGGTTTTCTAGCCACACGCCTGATGCGGATCGAAGCAAGCATCCCTGCCACGCTATTGATCGGTATTGTCGGCGCCCTTTTGGGTGGGTTGATCCTACGTTCGCTTGCCTCGATGATGGGCTGGATGTCCGGTTTCGTCGGTGCGGTTCTGGGCGCGTTGCTGGTGATCTGGATCTGGAAAACCTACCTGCGGCGCTAAGCCGATGGTGGGCGCCCTTTGTAAACCGGCAGTTGCCAGCCAAACAACAAGGATCCGGCCCTGAGCCCCCAACAGACCAATGCGCAGAGGCCAAGCGCGGGTAGAGCATGCAAACCCAACCGGGTCGCCATGACAGCCGTCACTGCCCCTGCAAAAGCGCAGGTCACGTAAAGTTCACCTTGTTTCAGCACCAACGGCACCTCATTGCAGACCACATCGCGCATCAAACCACCCAGGCAGCCCGTGGTCACACCCATCAGCACGACAATCACCCCCGACTGATCCAGTGACAGGGCTGCGCCTGTCCCCGCCGCGACTGCGATGGACAGGGCAAAACTGTCCAGCCAGATCAGCCAGCGGTAACGGCTTTCAACCAGATGTGCGGTGAAGAACACCAGAACGGCTGCTGCACAGGCGATCAGGACATAGTTGGGTTGACCCACCCAGAAAACCGGATGTCGGTCCAGCAGCAGATCTCGTACCGTGCCACCGCCTACCGCCGTCAGGCAGGCGATGAACGCAAATCCCACAAGGTCCAGCTGCGCCCGGCTGGCGACCAGCGCCCCGGTCAGGGCAAAGACCAGAACCGATGCGTAATCCAGCAGCGACAGCGCCGTCATGCTTCTGACTTTTTGGGTTTGAACGGGGCCATACCGGCACGCGCCAATTCGTCGGCGCGCTCGTTTTCGGGATGACCTGCATGACCTTTGACCCATTCCCATGTCACATCGTGCCGCTCTTGCGCCGCATCCAGACGCTGCCAAAGGTCCACATTCTTGACGGGTTTTTTGTTCGAGGTTCTCCAGCCGTTCCGTTTCCAGCCGAAAATCCAGCCGGTCACACCGTTTTTCACATAGGCGCTGTCAGTCACGATGGTGATCGTGGACGCGCGCTCCAGCGTTTCAAGCGCGCTGATCGCGGCGAGAAGCTCCATCCTGTTATTGGTGGTTTCCGCCTCGCCGCCGTTAAGTTCGCGTTCTTTCAAAACCGTTTCGCCCTGCATGGCGCGCAGCAGGACGCCCCAGCCTCCGGGTCCGGGATTGCCGGAACAGGCCCCGTCAGTAAAGGCAAACAGATCAGGCATGGGTGTGCAATCCGATCCAGTCCGACTCCGAGCCATCCAGGCCCGTTCCGCGACCGGTGCGTTGGCTGACTACCGTGAAACCGGCATCCTTCATGTAGGTCTTCAATTCATCCTCGGAATAATAGCTATAGAACCGCCCCAGCCGATCCGGGCCTTCACCTTGGCCCAATTTCATCGCGATAAAGAAGATGCCACGGGGTTTCAACGCATTCTGGATAGCGGCCAGATGGCTGGGAAATTGCGCCCGCGCGGCGTGGAGTAGGCTGAAATTGGCCCAAATCCCATCATACAGGCCTGCAGCGTCAAGGTCTGCGAATCCGGCTTGTCGGGCTGTCACGCCGGGATGGGTCGAGGCAAGTTCGACCATGCGGGCTGAGGCATCTGTCGCGTCCACAACCAATCCGGCTTGCGCCATAAGCGCGGCCGAGGTTCCCGGCCCGCATCCAAGATCCAAGACGCGTCCACCTGCGGGAATTGCAGCGATGAACTCGGAAACCCGAGGATCGGCTGCGTTGTCCTTATTGGTAAGCTGCGCATATTTTTCGGCTTGGGCGTCATAGACGGCAATGGTGTCTTGATCGGTCACAGGTACACTCCGACGGCCAGGCACAAGACAACGACGGCGGTGAGCAACAGGCGCAGTTTCAGCCACCAACGCGGTGCCAGCCCCCATTGCCAGAACAGGGCATCCAGGATCAGAAGGCCGACAAAGCCGGTCATCAGGTTCAGGCCAGCAGCTACCGGTCCACCCCCTGTCATGAAAAACGCCCAGAGGGCAGGCAGCACTGACAGGCCATAACAGATTGTCGCCTTGGTTCCCGCGGTTTTTGTGGCGAAGCCCCAGAGAACCCCGGACATAAAGCTGAGGATGACTGAGCCATAGAACAGCTGCACATAAGGCCCGACCATCCGTGGCCCCAAGGCACGGCTGCCCCAGGCCTGAAGATCGCTATTCAAAAGAGTCAGCGCCCCCCAAACAAAGGGTATCAGGCCCGCCAATCCCAAGAACAGGGGGGCACGGGGAATGCCGTTCATGCAGGTTCTCGCAAAACACGCGGGACTTTGAATTCGACGTTTTCGGTTGCGGTTTCCACAGGTGTAACGGTGACGTCGTAATGGGCGCGAAACGCGTCGATGACCTCGTTTACGAGGACCTCGGGGGCTGAGGCACCGGCGGTGATCGCGACGCTGGAAATCCCCTCAAGCGCGCGCCAGTCAATATCTGTCGCGCGCTGAACAAGTTGCGCATAATTGCAGCCTGCGCGCGACGCGACTTCGACCAGGCGGCGCGAGTTCGACGAGTTGGGCGCGCCCACGACCAGCAATGCATCTGATTTTGGCGCCACGGCTTTTGCCGCTTCCTGCCGGTTGGTGGTCGCATAGCAGATATCTTCCTTGTGTGGGCCGACAATGGCCGGGAAGCGATCTTTCAGCGCGGCGATGATGTCCTTCGTGTCATCCACCGAAAGCGTGGTTTGGGTGACAAAGGCTAGCTTTTCCGGGTTGCGGACCGTCACGGTTGCGACATCTGCGACAGTTTCTACCAGCAGCACCTCACCCTCGGGCAGTTGTCCCATGGTGCCAATAGTCTCGGGGTGGCCTTTGTGGCCGATCATGATCATCTGTAGCCCGGCATCCGAATGGCGTTGCGCCTCGACATGCACTTTCGATACCAAAGGGCAGGTGGCATCGACAAACACCATTTGGCGCTGAGACGCCTCCGCGGGAACCGACTTCGGAACCCCGTGCGCCGAGAACACGACGGGCCGGTCGTCAGGACATTCATCCAGTTCTTCGACAAAGACCGCGCCTTTGTCGCGTAGGCTGTCGACGACGAATTTGTTGTGCACGATCTCATGGCGCACATAGACGGGTGCCCCCCATTTCTCGATTGCCATTTCGACAATCTTGATCGCGCGATCCACACCGGCGCAGAACCCGCGCGGGGCGGCAAGGTACAAGGTCAGGGGGGGCTTGGTCATCATCTGTCTCCTTACGAGCCAGTTAGGTCTTTTACCTGCCTTGGTCCAGACAGGAGCGCGTCATTTGTTTGACATGAATCGTAGATAAGAAACAGGTGTTTGATCACCAAGTCTTAGTTAAAGAAACGCGGCCAGGGCAAATGCTCTGACCGCGTTTATTTTTTTTCGCTTGTGTGGGCCAGAAAAGCTTAGCTGCCTCCGGCCACTGCTACGCCGCGCGTATCGGTTGGCATTTCGCGAGGTGGGCGGCCAATGACGTCGCGCAGATCTTCCAATTCGATGAAATTATCTGCCTGGCGGCGCAACTCATCCGAGATCATCGGGGGTTGGCTGCGAATGGTCGACACGACCGAGACGCGAACGCCTTGACGTTGCAGGCTGGCAATCAGCGGGCGGAAATCCCCATCGCCCGAGAACAGCACTATGTGATCAACGCGTGGTGCAAGCTCCATGGCGTCGACGGTCAATTCGATGTCCATGTTGCCTTTGACTTTCCGACGCCCCATCGCGTCGGTGTATTCCTTGGCTGGTTTGGTCACCATGGTGAAGCCGTTGTAGTGCAACCAATCTACCAAAGGCCGGATCGGCGAATATTCGTCGTTTTCCAGTAGTGCGGTGTAGTAGAATGCCCTAAGCAGTTTGCCTCGGCGCATGAATTCCTGGCGGAGGAGTTTGTAGTCGATGTCGAACCCAAGCGCTTTGGCGGCGGCATAGAGGTTCGATCCATCGATGAACAGCGCTAGCCGTTCGTCTTTGTAGAACATAAAAAGACCCTTTCGGTACAAAACATCGTGCCGTGAGATCCGTGAGTGAGAAAAAATTGGTCAGCACAATGATGAGCCTAAAATAAGTCATTTGGCTGTTACCGCAAGTATTCTCTGAACCGAATATGGAGGTATCCTTGGTTAATAATACTTTAGATACCGTTGTGGCCCTTGGGGCTAATCTCAGTTTGAGATCGCAAAGCCCCGAGATGACACTTGAACGTGCAGTTGACGCAATGGAAACTGCTGGTTTGGTGATTCGCGCCAGAAGTCGTTTTTACAAGACACCGTGTTATCCCGCCGGTTCCGGGCCTGATTATGTGAATGCTGCCGTTCTGGTCGGTAGCGAACTGCCGTCCCGGTCTGTTTTGGACATATTGCACGAAATTGAGAACCGGTTTGGACGGCAGCGACAGCAGCGTTGGGGAATGCGAACACTTGATTTGGACATGGTGTGCTGCGGCGATCAGGTCTCACCAAGCCTCAAAGAATACAATCATTGGCGTCTGCTGCCCTCGACAGAACAAATAAAATCGGCTCCAGATCAGTTGATATTGCCGCATCCACGCTTGCAGGACCGGGCATTTGTGTTGGTTCCGATGGCGGATATTCTGCCCGATTGGACGCATCCCGTTTTGGGCCAAACCGTGCGGCAGATGCTGGACAACCTGCCCGACGAAGACATCTCGGCTATTCAGCCCCTGTGATCTGCCGGTTGGCCGTATTTCTTGCTTGTAAAGGCCGGGATTCGCGCTTAGATAAACCCCTTCTTGCCACGGATGAAGTTACGGAGAGCGCCCAATGGCCCGCGTTACGGTTGAAGATTGTGTAGACAAGGTCCCGAACCGGTTCGAACTGGTTATGCTTGCAGCCCACCGGGCACGCGAGATTTCCGCTGGTGCGTCGATCACCGTTGAGCGTGACAACGACAAGAACCCTGTTGTTTCGTTGCGGGAAATCGCAGACGAGACCCAAAGCGCAGATGAGCTTCGCGAGCGTCTGATCGAGTCAAACCAGACCCAGATCGAAGTTGACGAGCCGGAAGAAGATCAGATGGCACTGCTTATGGGTGCAGATTCGGACAAACCTGTCGAAGACGACATGTCCGAAGAAAAGCTCCTGCGTGCCCTGATGGAGGCACAGGGCCAGGGCTAAGCCCCAGTATGAAGGTGCGGACCGGATGATTTCTGCTGACGACCTGATTGCGCTGGTCCGCAATTACAACCCGAAAACGAATGTTGACCGCATCACCCGGGCCTATGAGTTCGGGAAACAGATGCACGAGGGGCAGTTTCGCCATTCCGGCGAGCCCTATTTTACCCATCCCGTTGCTGTTGCCGCCATCCTGACCGAACAACGTCTGGATGATGCGACGATCATCACGGCTTTGCTGCACGACACGATCGAAGACACCAAGGCCAACTATGGGAAGGTGGCGGACCTGTTCGGCGATGAGGTTGCCAAGCTGGTCGATGGCGTCACCAAGCTGACCAATCTGCAACTGTCCAGCCGTGAAACCAAGCAAGCCGAAAACTTCCGCAAGCTGTTTATGGCCATGTCCAAGGATCTACGGGTGATCCTGGTCAAGCTGGCCGACCGTTTGCACAACATGCGCACGATCAAGGCGATGCGTCCTGAAAAGCAGGTTCAAAAAGCGCGCGAGACGATGGACATCTACGCGCCACTTGCCGGCCGCATGGGGATGCATTGGATGCGCGAAGAGCTGGAAGATCTCGCTTTCCGCGTGTTGAACCCGGAAGGTCGGCAATCGATCATTCGTCGGTTTATCACCTTGCAACGCGAAACCGGCGACGTGATCCACCGGATCACTGGTGACATGCGGCACGAATTGGATAAGGCCGGGATTGAGGCCGAGGTCTTTGGGCGCGCCAAAAAGCCCTATTCGATATGGCGCAAGATGCAGGAAAAGGATCAGGGCTTTTCGCGGCTATCTGACATCTATGGTTTTCGGATCATCACCGGGTCTGAGGAAGATTGTTATCGTACGCTGGGTGCGATCCATCAACGCTGGCGCGCGGTGCCGGGACGGTTCAAGGACTACATCAGTCAACCGAAGTCGAACGGTTATCGTTCGATCCACACCACGGTATCTGGGCGTGACGGCAAACGCGTCGAGGTGCAGATTCGCACCCGCCAGATGCATGACGTGGCCGAAACAGGCGTGGCTGCGCACTGGTCTTATCGTGACGGCGTGCGCTCGGAAAACCCGTTTGCGGTCGATCCCGCCAAATGGATTGCCAATCTGACCGAACAGTTCGACAGCGAAGAGGATCACGAAGATTTCCTCGAAGCCGTCAAACTGGAGATGTACTCGGACCAGGTGTTCTGCTTCACCCCCAAAGGGGATGTTGTGAAACTGCCGCGTGGGGCAACTCCGATCGATTTTGCCTATGCCATCCACACACGCATCGGGCACGCTTGTGTGGGTGCCAAAGTTGACGGTATCCGCGTTCCGCTTTGGACCCGTCTGAAAAACGGTCAATCCGTCGACATCATTACGGCTGATGGGCAGACGCCGCAGGTCACCTGGCTTGAGATAGCGGTGACCGGCAAGGCGCGCACGGCCATCCGCAGGGCGCTGCGCGAGGTGGACCGCGAACGCTTTATCAAGCTGGGTAAGGAATTGGCACGCTCGGGTTTCGAACATGTCGGGCGCAAAGCAACGGACAAGGCGTTGGACACCGCCGCGAAACACTTGCGCTTGAACGACCGGCATGAGCTTCTTGCGCGCTTGGGTAGCGCTGAGCTGACAGCGCATGATGTCGTCGAGGCGGTCTATCCCGAGCTGACAAAAGACGAAGGCGACGCGATCCCGTTGCGGCGTGCAGTGATCGGTCTTGAGCCCGGTCAGGGCTTTGATCGTGCGCCTTGTTGTCAGCCTTTGCCGGGCGAGCGCATTGTTGGCATCACCTATCGCGGTAAAGGTGTTGTGGTGCACGCCATCGACTGTGACCGGCTCAGCGAGTTCGAGAGCGAGCCCGAGCGTTGGGTGGATCTGCATTGGCATTCTGGTACTCACCCGGCTGTCTACAGCGCCACGCTTGAGCTGACCATTGGCAATGACGCCGGAGTTCTGGGTCGCATTTGCACATTGATCGGCGAGAAGAAGGCCAATATTTCGAACTTGCAATTTGTCGATCGTAAACCCGATTTTTACCGCCTGTTGCTGAGCGTTGAGCTGCGTGATCTTGAGCAGCTGCATTCGCTGATGCTGATGCTTGAGGCGGAAAGTGATGTGGCTGCAGTTGAACGGCACCGGGATATAGCTAAAACCGCAGTTGCAGCTGGTTAGGAAAGGGTGATCAGGAGTGGTATTCAAGCGCCGAGATCGACGCTCGCCTATCCAGATCGCATCGGAATTCGTTTATCCGCGCGGCGGTTGGACCCGCGCCTTCCTCTATGTCAAACACCGGGTGCGCCGGCTTCCCGATACACCTGACCGCATCGCGCGCGGGATTGGTGCCGGGGTCTTTGCGGCCTTCACGCCGTTTTACGGGATGCATTTTGTGGTGGCCGCGATTGGAGCACGTCTGATCAAAGGCAACATACTGGCCTCGCTCAGCGGAACGTTTTTCGGCAATCCGCTGACCTATGTTCCGATAGGTGTGATTTGTCTGCAAACGGGTCATTTCCTACTGGGTACGGAATATGACGAAAGCGACACGCAAGGCCTGGGCGCCAAGTTTGCCGATGCCCTGGGCGACCTGAAGAACAACTTTTTCGCAATTTTTTCGGATCGCGTTGCTGACTGGCGTGGTTTGGACAAGTTCTATGATGATGTGTTCTTCCCCTATATGATCGGCGGGATCATTCCAGGCCTAATCGCAGGCGTTATCTGTTATTACCTCAGCTATCCATTGATCCTCACCTATCAGCAGCGCCGCCGCGCGCGGATCAAGGCGAAGTTCGAGGAAATCAAACGCCTTGCACAAGAAAACTCTGCCGTTCCAGGGGCAATGCCCATAGTCTCGGGCCGAACTGTGAAAGAGGAATCAACGGATGTCTGACAACCATCTGCGTTTGGGTGTGAACATCGATCATGTAGCAACCGTCCGCAACGCACGGGGCGGGGCTTACCCCGACCCATTACGGGCTGCCAAATTGGCGGAAGAGGCGGGTGCTGACGGTATCACCGCCCATCTGCGTGAAGACCGTCGCCACATCTCGGACGCGGATATCGACGGGCTGATGGAAGTGCTTTCGGTTCCGCTGAACTTTGAGATGGCGGCAACCGATGAGATGCAGAAAATCGCCCTGCGTCACAAGCCACACGCGGTCTGTATCGTGCCCGAAAAGCGTGAGGAACGGACCACCGAAGGCGGGCTGGAAGTTGCGCGCGAAGAAAACAAACTGGCGCATTTCATTGCGCCCCTGCGTGACGTGGGCTGCCGGGTGTCCATCTTCATCGCTGCGGATCAGCGACAGATCGAAGCTGCCCACCGGATCGGAGCGGAAGTGATCGAGCTGCACACAGGCGCCTATTGCGATGCGTTCTCCGAAGGCCGAGAGGACGACGCCGCGCGGGAATTGGAAGCCTTGCGGCAGATGTCCACATTTGCCCATTCACTGGGTCTTGAGGTCCATGCCGGGCACGGTTTGACCTATGATACGGTCATGCCCATCGCAGCCTTCCCCGAGGTGCGCGAGTTGAACATCGGTCACTTCCTGATCGGTGAGTCGATTTTTCTGGGCCTCGAGCCCGCGATACGCGAAATGCGCCGCCTGATGGATGTGGCGCGCGCATGATTACCCCGGCTTTTATCGCTATTTGGTTCGCCTGGCTTATGGCAGGTGGGTCGCCCGGACCTGCAACCATGGGCATTGCCGGTACGGCAATGAACGAAGGACGTCGTTCGGGTTTGGTTTTTGCTCTGGGCATTTGCGCGGGCTCAGCAAGTTGGGGCATAGCGGCCGCTTTAGGCCTTTCGGCTATCATGCTTGCAAATGTCTGGGTCTTTGAGGTGATCCGGTATGTTGGCGTTGCCTATTTGAGTTGGCTGGCGCTCAAGGCGTTGCGCCGGGCTTTCAACTCGGATGAGGTTGCGATGGGAAGACCTGTCACTGGTAGCCTTGGCACCGTCTTCGCCAAGGGCGCGGCGATACATCTTACCAATCCCAAAGCGATCCTAAGCTGGGGATCCATCTATGCCATTGTTGCGCCCGAGAACGCCGGGTTATCGGTCCTTTTGGCGTATTTCTTGATGCTATATGTGGGTTCTTTGCTGGTTTTCATCGGCTATGCATTTCTTTTCTCGTCCGAAAGAATGGTCCGTATTTATCGCAACACACGTCGCTGGTTTGACTTGGCGTTTGCAGGTTTCTTTGGTGTCGCAAGCTACAAGATACTGACGGTGCGGTTATAGGTGTTTTGTGCCTTTGCTTATGACAACGTGAATCGAGGCGAATTGTGAAAGCAATAACTTACGAAGAATTTGGCCCCGCCGCAGACGTGCTGAGCATCACCGAGATGCCTGTGCCAAGCCCCGCGCCAGGCGAAGTTCTGGTGCGCGTTCATGCCAGTGGGATCAACCCGTCAGACGTAAAGCTGCGCGGTGGTGCGCGCCCCGGTGCCGTGATGGCATATCCTCTGGTCATCCCCCACTCGGACGGTGCTGGCGTGATCGAGGCTGTCGGGCAAGGCGTCGACGCGGCACGGGTTGGCCAGCGGGTCTGGATCTGGAACGGTCAATGGCAGCGTGCTTTCGGAACAGGTGCCGAATACATCGCCCTGCCATCCGAACAGGGGGTTTGGCTGCCGGATGGGACAAGCTTTGCCGAAGGGGCGTGCTTGGGCATACCGGCGCTGACAGCCTGGTACGCTCTTTTTGGCGACGGCCCAATCGAAGGAAAAACCGTTCTGGTCACCGGCGGGGCGGGGACCGTGGGGCGCTATGCCTGCCAAATGGCGGCGTTGGGCGGTGCGCGGGTGATCACTACCGTCAGTTCGGAAGAAAAGGCGGCCCATTCCGGCGCCTCGGACTGGATCAACTACCGCACCGATGACGTGACCGAAGCCGTGCTGGATATGACCCAAGGCGCAGGTGTGGACCGCATCGTCGAGGTGGATTTCGCCGCCAACCAAGCTGCCTCGCTGGCTCTGATCCGACCCGGTGGTACGATTGCCAGCTACGCATCTGCCTCGCAAATGCGGCCCGAGTTGGATTTCTATGGCTTCATGTTCAAGAACATCCGCCTGCATATGTTGATCGTCTACCAACTGGACGCCGCCACCCGCCGAAAGGGCGAGGCGCAATTGAACCAGTGGTTGGACCAAGGCGCGCTGAGCCACGCGGTAGTGCCCGCAGGTGGTTTGGAAGATGCCGTTGCCGCCCATCAGTTGGTTGAGGCGGGACAGAAACTGGGCACCGTGGTTTTGGAAGTCTGACGTGATCCTCGGCATCGGCACAGATCTTGCCAATATCGACCGCATCCAGGGAACGCTGGATCGGTTTGGCGACCGTTTCCGCAATCGCGTCTTCACCGAGACCGAACAACGCAAGGCGGAACGTCGAGCAGACACGGCGGGCACCTACGCCAAACGCTGGGCGGCGAAAGAGGCGTGCTCTAAGGCGCTGGGCACCGGGCTGCGCATGGGCATCGCATGGAAGGATATGGCGGTCAGCAACTTGCGTACGGGCCAACCTATCATGCATGTGACGGGCTGGGCGGCTGAGCGGTTGAAAGAGATGACCCCGGAAGGCCACGAAGCCATCATCCACGTGACGCTGACCGATGACCACCCTTGGGCGCAGGCCTTTGTCGTGATCGAGGCGCGGCCCCTTCAAGATCACGCCACACGGCCTTGACTTGCCCCCACCATCCCCGCATGTAGCAGCAAAGCCAAGCAAAGACTGGAGAGAGCAGTATGGCCGAGGAAGCCAAGACCGGAAGCGGCGTCTGGGAGACGATCAAAACCATCGTCTATGCGCTGCTGATCGCAGGTGTATTCCGCACCCTGTTCTTTCAACCGTTCTGGATCCCCTCGGGGTCGATGAAGCAAACGCTGCTGATCGGGGATTTCCTGTTCGTCAACAAGATGACCTATGGCTATTCCTATGCTTCTTGTCCCAGCCTGATCATCCCGCGCTTTGGTCTGAATATCGACGCCGAAGATATCTGCGGCTGGATGAAAGGCGACAATACACGCATTTGGGGCGGAGAGCCTGAGCGCGGCGACGTCATCGTGTTCCGCCACCCGGTCACTGGGCGTGACTATATCAAGCGCCTGATTGGCTTGCCCGGCGACCGTATCCAGATCCGCGATGGCCAGATCATCCTGAACGATGTTGCCGTGCCACAACAGCCCGATGGCGTGTTCACCGAAATCGCAGAGCCTCAGGGCCCGCAAGGTCTGCGTCCGCGATGCGAAAATGGCCCGGTGGGGATTGGCGGCGCCTGCGAAAAGTCCCGCTCGATTGAAACCCTTCCAAATGGCGTCTCGTATGACGTTCTGAATATCGGCAATCAAGGATCGGACAATACAGGCATCTACAACGTGCCCGAAGGCCACTACTTCTTTATGGGGGACAATCGCGACAACTCGGCTGACAGCCGACTGCCGCAATCGGCCGGAGGTGTCGGATATGTGCCCTACGAAAACCTGATCGGTCGCGCAGATCGCATCTTCTTCTCGTCCGCCGGCCGCTCGATGCTGTTCTTCTGGACATGGCGCGGCGACCGGTTCTTTAAGGCCGTCAAGTGAAGCTATCGTCTGAGATACAGGCTTTTCAAAAACGCTTGGGTTATGAATTTCAAAGCCCCGAGCTGCTGTTGCGGGCGCTGACCCATGGGTCGGTGTCTTCGCCGACGCGACCTGATAATCAGCGGCTTGAGTTTCTGGGCGACAGGGTCTTGGGTCTGGTGATGGCCACTGCCTTGCTCGAAGCAGACAAGAAAGCCACCGAAGGGCAACTCGCCCCGCGTTTCAACGCTCTGGTGCGCAAAGAGGCCTGCGCCGATGTGGCCCGCCAGATCGATCTGGGGGCGGTATTGAAGTTGGGCCGTTCCGAGATGCTTTCCGGCGGGCGCCGCAAGCAAGCTCTGCTGGGGGATGCGATGGAGGCGGTAATCGCAGCGATCTACCGCGACGCGGGGTTCGAGGCTGCGCGCGATGTGATCTTGGCCCTTTGGGGCGACCGCATTCATTCGGTTGAGGCCGACGCCCGCGACGCCAAAACCGCGCTGCAGGAATGGGCTCAAGCACGGGGTCAGAAACCGCCATCATATGTGGAAACCAAACGCAGCGGCCCGGATCACGCACCGATCTTTACCATCGCCGCGCGCCTGCAGGACGGAACCGAAGCCCAAGCCACAGCTGGATCAAAACGTCAGGCCGAACAGGCGGCCGCCAAAGCGCTGCTGGACACCCTGTCCAAATAACTCAAATCACGCTCCCCACGTCATCTGGCCCAAAATACCCTGAGGGTGAGCCCGGACGGCGTCCGGGTGAAGTGGGTGGACCCCTCTAGCCCTTTTAGACCCAAGCCCAAAGCACCAAATCCCTCTGGCCCGTCGGTGCAATCTGCTATAGGGGTGCGCACCTGCAACCAGGATCGCAACAGATATGACCACACGCGCCGGATTTATCGCCCTAATCGGAGAGCCCAACGCGGGCAAATCCACTCTTTTGAACCGCATGGTCGGGGCCAAGGTCTCAATCGTGACCCATAAGGTGCAGACCACCCGCGCCCGCATCCGTGGCGTGGCGATGGAGGGCGACGCGCAGCTGGTCTTTGTCGACACGCCGGGCCTGTTCAAACCCCGTCGGCGTTTGGACCGCGCCATGGTGGCCGCAGCATGGGGCGGAGCGGCAGATGCAGATATCGTTGTGCTGATGGTCGAGGCGCATCGCGGTATCACCGAAGGGGTTGAACGCATCCTCGAAGGACTGGAAGAGATCGGGCAGGGCCGGACAACCGCACTGGCCATCAACAAGATTGACAAAGTGCCGAGCGAGAAGCTCTTGGCCCTGACCAGCGATCTGAACGCGCGATACCCCTTTGCCGAAACCTTCATGATTTCGGCCGAGAAAGGCCACGGTGTTGATGACCTGCGCAGATGGCTTGCCGCTAAGCTGCCGGAAGGCCCGTGGCTCTACCCCGAGGACCAGATCGCTGATCTGCCCCTGCGCATGATCGCTGCTGAAATGACGCGTGAGAAACTGACGCTGCGCCTGCATCAGGAACTGCCCTATCAGCTGACCGTCGAGACCGAGAGCTGGGAAGAGCGAAAGGACGGCTCCGCCAAGATCGATCAGGTGATCTATGTCATGCGCGACGGCCACAAGGGCATCGTTCTTGGCAAAAAGGGCGAGACGATCAAGGCGGTCAGCCAGGCCGCGCGGGCCGAGCTGGAAGAGTTTCTCGACCGCAAGATCCATCTATTCCTGCAGGTCAAAGTTCGGCCCAACTGGCTAGAGGAATCCGAGCGCTATTCGGAAATGGGTCTGGATTTCAAAGACGGTAACGCATGACGCGTCTGACGGCCGAGTTCTGGGTTCATGCATATCTGGCCCGGTTGCGGTTCCAGGACATCCCGGCCTTTGTCGTCACCCATGGGGACAACACCGCAGGCGCCGTTCTGGTCAAGCTGAACACACTTGACGGCCAGGCCGTTGCCTTTCAGCGCAGCATTGACCTGATGAGCGGTGAGCGCGCATGGGTCGAGCTTTCCAAAGGTGCTGAGCTGGAAGTGGATTCTGCCATCGCCAAACAACGCAGCTTTGACCCTGATCTTTGGGTAATCGAGGTCGAAGACCGGCAAGGGCGGCATTTGCTGGGTGAAGAAGGGCTGGAATAACAACCCGTCAACTTCCATGGCTGCCGACAGGATCAGCCGTTCTCACCCAAATACACAAAGCTCATTTTGTTGCCGTCGGGATCGCGGGCATATGCACCAAAGAAGTTGGGACCATAGTCAGGGCGTTCGCCGGGATCGCCTTCGTTGGTGCCACCATTTGCCAGAGCCGCCGCATGCACGTCGCGCACCTCGTCCTGACTTTGACATAGAAGGCCAACCATAGTGCCATTGCCAACAGTTGCTTCACCTTTGTCGAACGGTGTGGCAACCCAGATGGTACCCCCGCTGCGCAGCTCATAACAGACCGCATGCGGCATGTATTCGGCGATGACCTTGCCGCCCATTTTCGACACAACGGCATCGTAATACCCGCGCGCTTTGGGCACATCGTTAGAACCGATCATGACATAGTTAAGTGACATTTTTGAATTCCCTGAAAAAGAACGTAAAGGGAACATTAGGGATTACCCAGGCAACGCGCAACTCTTTTTTCGACACGCGACGGGTCATCATCATTGTGGCCAAATTACTGATATGTGATCGGAAACGACTGAGCGGTTCTTTTTATCGGCAATCCGAATGTGTAAGTTTTGTGAATGCTTGATTTGAACGATGCACACCCCCTTCAGAAAAGCCAGAATTACGAGATCTTTGATCACCCGGTTCATGCCGGCGTTTTGTTGAAGGTGCGCGTGGATAAGCCGAAAAAAAGGCTGTTCAAACGGTATTCGCAATACCGGTATGGCAACCTCCGGCAATGGAGCCGTGAGGCGAATGAGTACCTTGCCGCTCTGCACCGGGGATGCCCCGAGATCTGGCGGCTTGCGGGGTTTTTCGGCTATGCCGCGACCAGCAGGGGGCCAGCTATTGCTGTCGAGAAGATGACAGGCCCGGACGGGCAGATGGCGCGCACGCTGGCGCAAGAGTTCAACGAAACGCCAAAGGATGATCCAAAACGCGATGCCCTGAAACAAGAGCTGATCGAGCTTTTGGATGACCTTGATCGTGGTCGCATCATTGTTGGGGATATCGGGCTGCAAAATATCGTGCGGGCTCAGGAGCGTGACGGAAAGCTTGTGGTGATCGACGGGTTGGGAGAGCGTGTTTTGCTGCCGCTGACCTTGATCAATGCGCAGGCGTTCCGGTTCCAATCCATGCGCCGTCGCAAACGGCTCTTGCGATAACGCGTGCGATCAGGTTTTCTGCCTTTGTTTCTGGACTTGAAGATCAGTTGGACTGGCGCGATCACGGCATACTTCTGACCTCTCGCCGTCATGGTGAGACGGCAGCGATTATCGAGGTCTTTACCGAAGACCATGGCCGCCATGCGGGTGTTGTGCGTGGAGGGACCAGTCGCAAGATCGCGCCGATCCTTCAGCCCGGAGCGCAATTGGACGTTCTGTGGCGCGCGCGGTTGGAAGAGCATCTGGGCACGTTTCAGGTAGAACCATTGCGGTCGCGGGCAGCTGCGGCCTTTTCCGGGCGGTTGGCGTTGTCCGGTTTGAACGCGGTGGTGGCGCTATTGTCATTCTGTCTGCCCGAGCGCGCCGCCTATCAGGCGCTTTACAAACAAACCGAACAGTTGATGGATTTGCTGGGCCAGGATGAGATCTGGCCCTTGGCCTATATGCATTGGGAGCGCACGCTGCTCGAGTCGATGGGTTTTGGGCTGGATTTGACCTCTTGCGCCGTGACTGGCGCAACCGAGGGTCTGGTTTTTGTGTCCCCGAAGACCGGGCGCGCAGTCAGCGCTCAAGGGGCAGGGGAATGGGCGGACAAGCTGTTGCCCTTGCCGCCTTGCCTGCGCGGAGAAGGTGCGGCACCGGATGCCGAGGTCGCGCAAGCCCTTGAGACGACCGGATACTTCCTGCACCACCGCGTCGCGCCGTCACTAGCCCATACGCCGCTGCCCGAGGCGCGCGGGCGGTTCGTGGACCATTTCACTCGACGGCTGTGAAAACCATCTCATGCCCATCCTCATTGCGCAGGATCAGTACCTCGCCGGACACTTCGGACTGCGTCATCGCAAGTAGGGCCGCGAAAAAGGTCCCTTCGGCCTCTAGCCCCGCACAGGCGGCGCGGGTCGCGGACAGGTCTTTGATCTCGAACCAGGGGTAAGGGGCGTCCAACGTGCCAGAATAGCTGTTGCAAGGCGCGTTGCCGGCAATCTTGCCCTCTGCTGGAAAGCTCAAGATGGCGCTTGCTGCGTAGGGCTGACCGTCAATCTCCTGCAGAGACCAACTGCGGTCTGCTGCGCCATAGGCTGTGACGGTTTCGTCCTTGTCACACTGTAACAGGGCGACAAAGGGCAGGGTCAGGATCAAACGGGTCATCACGTGATCTTAACGCGTCCGTACTTCAGCTGAAACCGCCCTCAAAAGGCGATTTCCCCGCTCAAAAGCTCGTCGCGCACTTCAAGCCGGGGTCGCCAGCTGTATCGCGTGTCTGCCTGAAGCGGAGCCCAATACAAGGCACCGCTGTTTCGCCACGGGTCAAGGATGATGCTGTCTTTCATGGTCGCGCCTTTGGCACTGATGGCGGCTGAATGGTGAATGATGCGCCAAGAGGTCGGTGGCGAGGTCACCCAATGCAGGTCAAGAGTTCGAAAGCCTTCCTGGTTGAGACGTCCTGTCATCGCTTGCGCCCAGTCGTTGCACAGACCTTTTTCGCGAAACCCGTTGGCGATTTTGGCATTGTGCACGAGCGCAGAATCCGTCACCTGCCACTCTCGCGCCAGTCGCTGAGAATACTCGTATGAGATTGTGGCGGCGCGCTGCGCCTCGGCGGGGTCGACATTGGGGCCCAGATTGCGGATTTCGGCGGCCAAAGCATCGATGTCGGTCTGGCTGGCCGTGGGGTAGGTCGTGGCACACCCTCCGAGAGCAAGGAGGACAAATGTCAGGCACAGGGCGAAGAGGCGTCTGGTCATGTTTCTTGGTTCGTCTGCTGTTCGGTCAAAGCGTGTTCGTTGGGTGCAGTAGTCCCGTTGCGCCGGTCTTCCTAGGGGAAAGTTTCAGAATTGGCGGATCGAGGCCGATCCGTTGCAGAGCGTGATCAATTTGACCAAAAAAGACCCGGCTGCTTGAAGCCGGGTCAGGTGGGGAAACCGCGATGACAACCGGGCGTCAGCCCAGCAGCCGTCGCGCAATGACTTGAGCCTGAATTTCGGCGGCGCCTTCAAAGATGTTCAGAATACGCGCGTCACACAGCACGCGGCTGATCTTGTACTCCAGCGCGAACCCGTTGCCACCATGGATCTGCAACCCGTTGTCAGCCGCGGCCCAGGCCACGCGGGCCCCCAGCAGCTTGGCCATTCCGGCCTCAAGGTCACAGCGATGGCCGTTGTCTTTTTCCCAGGCCGAGAAATAGGTCAGTTGCCGGGCAATCATGATCTCGACCGCCATCATTGCCAGCTTGCCAGAAACGCGGGGGAAGTTGATCAGGGATTTGCCGAACTGCTTGCGGTCCTGCGCGTATTGCATTGCGATATCCAGCGCGCTTTGGGCCACGCCAATGGCGCGGGCTGCGGTCTGGATGCGGGCGGATTCGAAAGTCTCCATCAGCTGTTTGAAGCCTTTGCCTTCTTCGCCACCCAGCAGGTTTTCGCCCTTCACGTGGAATCCGTCAAAGCCCAGCTCGTATTCCTTCATGCCGCGATAGCCCAGAACTTCGATCTCACCACCTGTCATGCCGGGGGTGGGAAAGGGGTTCTCATCCGTGCCTGGCGTCTTTTCCGCCAAAAACATCGACAACCCTCGATGATCGCTGGTGTCGGGGTTTGTGCGGGCCAGCAGAGTCATCACATGGGTGCGGGCCGCATGGGTGATCCAAGTCTTGTTGCCGGTGATCTGATAATCGCCGTTGTCATCCTTGACGGCGCGGGTGCGCAGGCTGCCCAGATCCGAGCCGGTATTGGGTTCGGTGAAAACCGCCGTCGGCAAAATCTCGGCGCTGGCCAGCTTTGGCAGCCAGTTTGCCTTCTGCTCATCTGTGCCGCCGGCCAGAATCAACTCAGCCGCGATCTCGGAGCGGGTGCCCAGCGATCCCACGCCGATATAGCCGCGCGATAGTTCTTCCGATACGACGCACATTGAGGCTTTGGACAGGCCGAAACCGCCGAATTCTTCGGGGATGGTCAGGCCAAAGACGCCCATCTCGGCCAGCTCCTCGATGATCTCGATTGGGATCAACTCGTCTTTTAGGTGCCATTCATGCGCGTTCGGTTCGACCTTTTCCTGTGCATAGCGGCGGAACTGGTCGCGGATCATTTCCAGTTCATCGTCCAACCCGGAAGCACCGAACATGGTCGCGCCCGCCTGATCCTGCATCAACGCAACCAACCGGCTGCGCGCCGGTTGCGAGTTGGCCTGCGCCATCAAAGTCTGAGCCTCGGTGCATTGGAAACCAGATAAAGCGTCCCAACCGAGACCCATATCCTGCAGGCGAATAACTTCGCCCTGGTTCATCGGAATTCCACCAGCGATCTGATGCAGGTACTCGCCAAAAGCGATCTGGTGCAAGAGCTGTTCCAGCTCAGCAAATTTGCCTTCAGCGTCCAGGGCCTCGGCCCAGCGCTGCATCTGTTGCAAGGACTGGTGATATGTGGCCAACCAGGCCAGACCATGTGCTGCGGTCTGGTTCGCCTCGATCAAGCCGCCCGACACACGCCCATCTTGGACAACCATTTCACGGACAGATTCCCGCGCGAGGTCATAGACAGTCTGAACCGCGGGCAAAGCAGCACGGGTGAGTGTCAGAAGCTCGGGCAACACGGCTGCGGGGGTCATGGTGGTCACATCCTGTCCGTCATGAGGCATGAATCACGTCCTTCTCTGGGTTGTCCGGTCATATCATGCTGCACGTGCAGCGCAACAAAAATACCTTATTTGACGCAAAAAAGTTCAAAAGTTACGCGATGAATTTTGCAGTGCAGAGAAAAATCTGGGTGTTATGTAGGGGCATGACTTTGTTTTCACTCATGTCTCCGCAGGATCTGTATTTGGCATTTCTGGTGGCGTTTGTCGCGGGATGGATCAAGGGCATGGTCGGGTTTGCCATGCCGATGGTACTTATTTCAGGGCTTAGCATCATGTTGCCGCCGGATTTGGCCTTGGCCGGATTGATCCTGCCGACACTTGTGACAAACGGCGTTCAAGCGCTGCGCGAAGGGCCGGTCGCGGCGCTCTCGTCGATCCGTCGGTTCCGGGTGTTTTTGAGCATCGGCTTGCTCTGCCTTTTGGTCAGCGCGCAACTGGTCAGCGCGATGTCCCCACAGGCGCTTTTGTTGATGATCGGGCTGCCGGTGTCCTTTTTCGCCCTGATCCAGCTTTTGGGCGTGAAACTGGTGCTGCAAAACCCGTCGCTGCGCATCGAGGCGCTGATTGGTGGGCTTGCGGGATTTGTTGGCGGGTTTTCGGGTGTTTGGGGGCCGCCGACGGTATCGTACCTGACGGCTCTGAACACGCCCAAGGCTGAACAGATGCGGATCCAAGGGGTGATTTATGGCCTTGGGGCCGTGGCTCTGGTTGTCGCGCATCTGGGGTCGGGTATCCTGCGTACCGAAACGGCGCTGTTCTCGGCCACGCTCGTGCCCCCGGCCATCGCGGGGATGATGTGCGGCCTGGCAGTTCAAACCCGCATCGACCAGACCCAATTCAGAAAGCTGACGCTGTTGGTGTTGCTAATCGCCGGGTTGAACCTGCTGCGCCGTGCGCTTTTGGGCTAGGCCCGCCTGTCCCAAAACCGGAAGGCAAAATAGAGACCAAGCATCAGGAAGAACAAACCCGAGATATCGCCGATGAGAAAGGCAATATATTCCACTCGGGCACTGCCAAACGCTGCGTTGGTCAGGATTGCGACCAGAACGGATGTAATTACGCCAACGCCCATCATGCAGGACCAGCAAGGGCGCCGATCTGGCTTTGGAAACAGATCCCACCCCATCCATTTGAACGCATAGAACACCGCAGGCACCGTCGTGACCGCCACGACGATGGCCAACAGTCGACTGGGCAGAAACACGCTCCAACCGCCGACCATGACGAACACCAAGAATACGCCGGGCAGCAGCGAAAAGATCGCGCGCCACCCCAACAACCAAGCCGCAAGGACCCGTACGCCGTGGGGTAGGAACAGCAAGCTGGCATAGCTTGGATACTGCGGAAAGAACATGTTCTGCAAAGGCATCAACACCTCGAAGGTGAAGATGGAAGCAAGAACATAGGCCGACGAGGCGATTAAGGTTTCAGAAATCCAGTCACGCACAAAGGTCAGCCAAATTGTTGTTCATCTGTTACCGCGGTGCATTGACCACATAGCGCCCGCGGTTCGCATTACCACTTTGCGAGAGGTAACCCTTTTGAACCAGAGACTTCAAAGCGCGAAAAAAGGTCGGGCGGGATACGCTCTGAACCAAAGTATGCTCAATCAACCCAAAGGTGCGAACCTCTTGCTGTGACTTCGACAGCTCTTCGGCGGCATAATAGATGTCTTTTTCCACCGGAGAAAGCTCCTCCAGCCCCAGAGTACGCTCCATGCTTTGCATGAGTTTGCGAAGTTCAGCAAGTTTCGAGATTTCTGTCATCATATTCCTGTGTTGTTCAGTGCCGGTCCATGATTAGCGGCGCGTTACCAAAACGCCGAAACCAACACTCACCCCCATTTTCCTGTCCATTACAAAATCTGGTCAGCCATTAGCGCAGGTGTGAGTGAGCGCGCAAAGGCCAGCTAAAGTTGAACGACGGCTCGGGCGTATACGCGCCTAGTGCCGTCGCTGCAATAGTCTCAGTCTTAGACTATGGCCAACCAGCCTCGCAACGCGTTCTGAACCGGTTCGCGTCAACGTGATGGGTTGTGTTGTCCGGCGGAAACATATTGCACACCGGAAAGAAGGAAAGGGGCCAAGAGGCCCCTTTACCGACTAGCCGATTGCGACGGCCTTAATGTCTTCGTCGATGAACGGGACATACTGCTCAAAGTTTTCGGCAAACATATGCACCAGCTTTTCGGCCTGTTTGTCGAATGCAGCTTGATCGTCCCATGTGCGACGCGGGTCCAAAAGCACCTCGGGGACGCCGGGAACCGAGACCGGAACATCAAAGCCGAAATTCGCATCTTTGCGGAATTCTGCATCCCGCAGCGATCCTTCAAGTGCTGCCGTCAACAGGGCGCGGGTGGCTTTGATCGGCATCCGGCTGCCAATTCCATAGGCGCCTCCGGTCCAGCCGGTATTTACCAGCCAACATGTGGCGCCATGCTGAGCGATCTTGTTGCGCAATAGATTGCCATAGGCTTCGGGACGGCGCGGCATGAAGGGGGCACCGAAACAGGTTGAGAACGTGGGCTGCGGCTCGGTCACGCCACGTTCGGTGCCTGCCACCTTGGAGGTGAAACCAGACAGGAAGTGATACATCGCTTGCGCCGGGGTCAGACGCGCGATGGGCGGCAGCACACCAAAGGCATCACAGGTCAACATGATGATGTTTTTCGGATGCCCGCCAAGCGCGCTGGACGAGGCGTTAGAGATATACTCCAGCGGGTAGGCACAGCGCATGTTGGCTGTCAGGGAGTCGTCATCGAAATCCAGTTCCTTGGTTTCTGGGTCAAAGACCATGTTTTCGATCACAGTCCCGAACTTGCTGGTGGTCGCATAGATCTCGGGTTCGGCTTCGGCACTCAGATTGATGGTCTTGGCATAGCAGCCACCTTCGAAGTTGAAGGTGCCACGATCCGACCAGCCATGTTCGTCATCGCCAATCAAAATGCGGGCGGGGTCTGCTGACAGAGTCGTCTTTCCGGTGCCGGACAGGCCAAAGAAAACAGCCGTATCCACCGGATTGCCAACCGCGTGGTTGGCCGAACAGTGCATCGGCATCACGCCTTTCTCCGGCAGCATGAAGTTGAGCAGTGAAAAGACGGATTTCTTGTTCTCACCCGCATATTCCGTGCCGCCAATCAGGATCAGCTTGCGATCAAAGTTCAGCGCGATCACTGTTTCGCTTTGGCAATCGTGTTTCTTGGGGTCTGCCTGAAAGCTGGGGCAGTTGATGATGGTGAAATCTGCGACGAAATCATCCAGATCTTCACGATCCGGACGGCGCAGCAGGTGTCGGATAAACAGATTGTGCCAGGCCAGTTCGGTGACCATACGCACATTGATCGAATAGGTCGGGTCAGCACCACCAACGAGATCCTGAACGAAATAGTCGCGGCCTTTCATGTGCGCGAGCATATCCTGATGCAGGGCATCAAATCCTTCCGGGCTCATGGCCGCGTTATTTTCCCACCAGATGCTGTCTGCAACGCTGTCGGTCTTGACCACATGCTTGTCTTTAGGTGACCGACCGGTGAATTTGCCAGTGGTCACAAGAAACGCACCACCCTGGCCAAGCGTGCCTTCATCGCGTTTCAGGGCTTCTTCGATCAGCGCCGGTTCCATGAAGTTGTAATAGACATTGCCCAGACCCTCGATGCCTTGATCTTCGAGCCGGAATTGCGGGTTAACCCGTCCAGATGTCATGTCACTCTTCTCCTATGGCGGCGCCCCGGGCGTGTTTGCCGGCTACGCACATTGGGTATTTTGCCGGGAATACCCGGCGGGTGAGCGGGTCTTACCATGGCATTTTAGGGCATGAACAGAAGGGTTTGGTGTAGTTAGCGCAACCAAGTTCAGGTTTAGCGCAACCAATTTTTCCTGTCGGAAAATCGAAGGTGTTTCTGGGCCCGGTTAAGGCTTTTTTGCCGCATCTGTGTGACAACAAACGCACGATTCTCAGATACGGATTGATTCGCGGCCTTAAAAACGCCAGAAATGCGTACAATAAGCGCATTATTGCGTGATTGAGCAGGAACAGGGGCAAACCCGATGTCAAAAATTGCACTGGTGGACGACGATAGGAACATCCTGACGTCTGTTTCCATGACGCTCGAAGCGGAAGGCTTTGAGGTCGAAACCTATAATGACGGTCAAGCGGCGCTTGATGCGTTCAACAAGAAGCTGCCCGATATGGCGGTTCTGGATATCAAGATGCCCCGCATGGACGGTATGGATCTGTTGCAGCGACTGCGCCAGAAAACCCAGATGCCGGTGATTTTCCTGACCTCCAAAGACGATGAGATCGACGAGGTTTTGGGTCTGCGGATGGGCGCCGACGATTATGTCAAGAAGCCGTTCTCACAGCGTCTGCTGGTTGAACGTATTCGCGCTTTGTTGCGCCGTCAGGAAGCAACGGATGGGGATGCGGCAGGTACCACCACCGGCGATACCAAGGTGATGGAGCGGGGCGAACTGCGCATGGATCCGCTGCGCCACGCTGTCAGTTGGAAAGGCAACGATGTTTCGTTGACCGTGACCGAGTTTCTTCTGCTGCAGGCGCTGGCACAACGACCGGGATTCGTCAAAAGCCGCGATCAACTGATGGATGTGGCCTATGATGATCAAGTCTATGTCGACGACCGCACCATCGATAGCCACATCAAGCGCCTGCGTAAGAAGATGCGTGCGGCTGATCCAGAGTTTTCAGCCATCGAAACGCTGTACGGTATCGGGTATCGATATAATGAAGAATAAGATCTGCGGATCTTGGTGGGATAACTGATCTTCGTGCGTGATACGGATAGGGAACAAGAACTGCAGGACGGCGATGTCGTTCTTGGGGATGATTGGGTCATTCCCCAGGATCCCGATTTTTCTGAACTGCGCGAGAAACGTTCGCGGCGGAATTTGTTTTCGCTGCGCAGTTCGCCACTTGCACGCCGGATTATCACGCTCAACCTGATCGCGCTTGTGATCTTGGTTGGTGGGTTGCTTTATCTTGACGACTCTCGAACGGAAAGAGTGCAACAAACCGCCAGCAACCTGATTGGCGACGCCCAACTTGTGAGCAACGTGTTTGAAACGCAGCTGCGTCAACCGGGTCGCACAAGCAATGGTGAAGCAACCGCATTGGACGTGCGCGACACGCTGTCAGGTTTGACCCTGCCCGAAGGGGGTGAGGTCTTTGTGTATGACAGCACCGGTACTCTGGTCGGATGGACGCGCGGCGCTTCGGTAGATATCGATTTGCCCGTTCTCATGCGCTCGGACAGCGATGCTGGGAGCGCGCGCACCCTGATCAGTGACGCGCTGACCGCCGTCTGGCGGGGTGTGTCCGCGATTTTCAGTAATTACGATGCCGATTCGGCGCCGACTCTGGCGCAACAGGTGCAGCAGATTGTACCCGGCGCTTTGAATGGCGAGATTCAGGTGCAGGCCGTCAAAGACGAACACGGAGAGACCGTGATCGTCGCCGCAGCCCCTATCAACCTTGATGCGGTTCCGGTTGGCGCGGTTGCCATGGCCGGTCCTGCGGGTGAGATCGACGCGCTGGCGCGCCAGCAGCAAGAGCGTATCTTGCAGATGTTCGTAGTGGCTCTGTTGGTCTCGATTGGTCTTAGCCTGATCCTGGCCTCGACCATCGCCAATCCGCTGGCTGATCTGGCGGCGGCCGCCGAAATGGGGAAAGACCGCGGATCAGGGGTGAACCCGGGACGGATCCGCATTCCCGATCTCGGCGCGCGACCCGATGAGATCGGACGGCTCAGCCGCGCGCTGCGCGGAATGGTTGGCGCGCTTTACAACAGGATCGACGCCAACGAACAGTTCGCCGCTGACGTCGCGCATGAGATCAAGAACCCTCTGGCCAGTTTGCAATCGGCGGTGGGTACGCTGCGCATGGTCAAACGCGATGATCAGCGCGAAAAACTGCTGGGTGTGATCGAACATGACGTGCGTCGCCTTGACCGGCTTGTCAGTGACATTTCGAATGCGTCGCGTCTGGATGCCGAACTTGTCAAAGAAGCTGAACAGCCCTTTGATCTACTCAACCTGCTGAATAATATCGGTCAGTTCCTGGGTGAAGACGCGCGCTCGAAGGGGATCGACTATATAACCGACATGCCGAAAGGTCCGATTGTCATCAACGGGCTTGAGGCACGTCTGGCACAGGTTTTTGTAAACCTGATCACCAACGCGATTTCCTTCTGCACCGAAAATGATGCCATCCGTGTCTGGGTGCGCCAGCGCGACAACCGGGTTCTTGTGGTTGTCGAGGATACTGGTCCGGGGATCCCCGATCAGGCGCTCACCAAGGTATTCAAACGGTTCTATTCGCAACGCCCGGAAGAGCATTTTGGGAACAATTCAGGCCTCGGGCTGGCGATTTCGAAACAGATCGTCGAGGCCCATGGCGGCGTGATCTGGGCTGAAAACATTCGCCCAACCGAAGCCGACGTCACCTCGGACCCATTGGGGGCCCGGTTCGTGGTGGGTCTTCCCATCTAACGCATGACGGTCACGACCCTATCCGAAACAGCAGGTCTGGATCAGGCCTGTATACACGCAACTTGTGTTTCTGTGGGCGGTAAGGGGCTGTTGCTGGTTGGTGCGTCCGGTTCGGGCAAATCTACGCTTGCGCTGCAGATGATGGCACTGGGCGCGCAGTTGGTTGCGGATGATCGCGTTGATCTTTGGCTGCAAGCTGATACCGTGATGGCGGTGGCCCCGACACGATTACGCGGCCTGATCGAGGCGCGGGGAATCGGGTTATTGCAGGCTGTAGCGTCCGAGGCTGTGCCGATCACCTATGTCATCGACCTTGATCAAACAGAGCCCGCGCGCCTGCCCGATCCTGTTCAAGTTTCTGTGCTGGGGCAATCTGTTCCCTTGCTTCGCGCGCACGGCTTGCCCAATTTGCCGGCAGCACTCATGCAATTGGCAAAGAAAGGGCGTGTGGAACCGCAATGGCCGAGCAAGTGACAACACAGCAGCGTATCGTGTTGGTTACCGGCCCGTCCGGGGCCGGGCGCTCCACGGCTATTCATGTGCTTGAAGATCTCGGCTTTGAGGCGATCGACAACCTGCCCATGGGGCTTTTGACCCGTTTGTTGGACGGCGCCGACCCCTCAGGCCCGATGGCGTTGGGCATCGACGCGCGCAATCGGGATTTTTCGACCATTGGGTTCATTGAGTTGGCCGCCAAGCTTGGCCGCATGGCGCAGGTCGACCTGACCGTGTTGTATCTGGATTGCAATGACGATGTCCTGTTGCGGAGATATTCGGAAACCCGCCGCCGCCATCCCTTTGCCCAAGGTGCAAGCCCCGAAACAGGGATTCAGCAGGAAAGGGAACTGCTGTTGCCGATCCGGGAAATCGCCGACAGTTTGATCGACACCAGCGCGCTGAACGTTCACCAGCTACGCGAAGAGGTTGAGCTGTGGTTCGCGCCCCAAGGAGGTCGACACTTGGCTGTGTCAGTCGAGTCTTTCTCGTATAAACGCGGGTTGCCGCGCGGGCTCGACATGGTGTTTGACTGCCGGTTTCTGGCCAATCCTTACTGGCGACCGGAATTGCGCGCCGAGGATGGTCGAAATGCAGATGTTGCAGCCTATGTTCAGTCAGATGGAAACTATGACGCGTTCTTTGACCGGGTCGTTGACCTGCTGATCGTTTTGCTTCCTGCCTTTCGGGCCGAAGGCAAGGCGCATTTGTCCGTAGCTTTTGGATGCACCGGTGGGCAACACCGCTCGGTTGCCGTCGCCGAAGCTGTCGCAAAGACCCTTGCAGAAGCGGGTCAGCAGGTGTCAATAAGGCATCGCGAAATGGAGCGTCGATCGTTGAATGTGAGGCCGGATTGATCGGGATCGTAATTGTTGCGCATGGTGGGTTGGCAAAGGAATATCTGGCAGCCACTCAGCATGTGGTGGGTAAACAGCCCGGGCTGGTCGCCATCTCGATCGAGGCGGACCATGACCGTGAGGAAAAACAAGCCGAAATCTGTCGCGCGGCCGACGCGGTAGATGCTGGTGACGGGGTCGTCGTCGTCACTGATCTTTTTGGCGGCAGCCCATCGAATCTGAGCTTGCGCGCCTGCGCCCCGCAGGATCGACGCATCCTATATGGTGCGAATCTCCCCATGCTGATCAAATTGGCCAAAAGCCGCCACCTGCCGCTGGCTGATGCGGTGCGGGGCGCATTGGAAGCTGGACGCAAATATATAAATGCGCAAAATGTGACGTTAGAGTGATTTGGACTGACTTTAATGACGACTAAAAGACTGAAAATAATAAATGAAAAGGGCCTGCACGCCCGCGCATCAGCAAAATTGGTCGAAGTGGTAGAAGGGTTCGATGCCAATGCCGAGGTGTCGAAAGACGGCCTTTCTGCGTCTGGAGACAGTATAATGGGCCTTTTGATGTTGGCAGCATCGCGCGGAACGACTATTGACGTCGAGACGTCCGGACCGGATGCTGAGGCGTTGGCAGACGCGTTAGAGACTTTGGTGAACGACAAGTTTGGTGAAGGGTTCTGAAGCAGAAATTTCGCTGCCAAACTGAGGGATGGGAAGACCAGGAATTGGCGGAAACCACGCACCATAGCAAGACGGCACCCGTCGTGGATCAAACTGCGGAAGTGGGCGAAGTCTATGACCGTAGAACGCTGACCTACGCAAATTCCTTTGATGACGCTTGGACGGCGACGGCCATTCGCGCCATCGAATGGTGTACTGGCAAGCTGACCATTTTGCGCATGGTCAACAAGTTCGAAAAAAGCAACGAACACTACCGCGGCCAGAAATTCTGGGGTGGCGCGCTCAACACCATGGGGATCGATCTGACCACCCCACAGGAGCAGATTGCGCGCATTCCGAAAGAGGGCCCGGTGGTGGTTGTCGCCAACCACCCGCATGGCATGGTTGACGGGATGATCTTGGCCGAGTTGATCGGCAGGGTCCGCAGCGACTATCGCATCCTGACACGCTCGGTCCTGACCGGCCTGGATGAAGCTGCGACGTCGTTCATGATTCCGGTCCCGTTTCCCCACGACCCCGAGGCGCAGGCCAAAATGCTTGAGATGCGCGGCAAAGCAATGGACCATCTGAAAGAGGGCGGTGTTGTAGCTCTGTTCCCGTCCGGTGTGGTGATGTCGTCCGACGACTGGTTCGGCCCTGCTATCGAGCGGGAATGGAATGTGTTCACAGCGAAAATGATCCGCCGTTCGGGCGCACGCGTAGTGCCCATTTTCTTTCCGGGAAGCAACTCGCGCTGGTATCAGATCGCCAATCGGCTTTCACCGATCCTGCGTCAGGGATTGCTGCTGCACGAGATCGTTCGGTCCTGCAACAAGTCTCAATCCCCGGTCATCGGCGACCCGATTTCCGATCAGGATATGGAATTGCTCGAGCGTGACCCGCGCGGCTTTATGGGCTGGCTCAGAAATCACACTTTGTCTTTGGGCAAAGCTGGCAAGGATTGATCCGCTACTTCAGGTCGCGCAAACCTCCTGAAGGTGCTGTTTCGTTCACCGCGTGGGGACAGGTACGTCGCCTCGGTAGTCATAGAAACCCCGTTGCGTCTTACGTCCCAGCCATCCGGCTTCGACATATTTCGTAAGCAGCGGACAGGGTCGATATTTGGTGTCGGCCAGCCCGTCATGCAGCACATTCATGATCGCAAGGCAGGTGTCCAGCCCGATGAAATCCGCCAGTTCCAACGGCCCCATCGGATGGTTGGCCCCCAGTTTCATAGACTGGTCAATGGACTGAACGCTGCCCACACCTTCATAGAGCGTATAAACCGCCTCGTTGATCATCGGCATCAGGATGCGGTTAACAATAAACGCAGGGAAATCCTCGGCACTGGCCGCGGTTTTGCCCAGCTTGTCCACGACGGTTTTACAGGCCGAAAACGTTTCTTCATCCGTTGCAATCCCGCGGATCAATTCCACCAGCTGCATCACCGGCACCGGGTTCATAAAGTGGAAGCCCATGAACTTTTCCGGCCGATCCGTGCGGCTGGCCAGCCGGGTGATCGAGATCGACGAGGTGTTAGACGTCAGAATCGTATGCGGCTGCAGATGTGGTTGCAGATCTTCGAAAATCGCCTGTTTGACCGTTTCCCTTTCGGTGGCGGCCTCGATCACCAGATCGGTTTGCCCCAGGTCTGGCAGGTTCAGGGTGGTTCTGATTCGCTTCAACGCCCCAGAAACCGCCTCTTCGGTGATCTTTCCACGCGACGCCTGGCGCGACAGGTTTGCCTCGATCGTCGAAATTGCGGCATTCAACGCATCTTGGCTGATGTCATTCAGCAATACATCATAGTCTGCCAGAGCCAACACATGCGCAATTCCGTTGCCCATCTGACCGGCGCCGATCACTCCTACAGATTTGATTTCCATGGCTTAAGCCTCTGCTCGCTGAATATGCCGGACATTATCGGCAGTTCCGTCCGGGCGGCAAGGGGCTGAGGCCACTCTAAGCTGCGTAAATTGCGCGCGTTAGCGGTTTCTAAAGACTTGGGGCTGCAAGATGGCGACCGGGTGAAAAATGGGTGAGTGATATGAGCTACCAAGCTATCAGCGTGGACGGTCCCACGGATGTTGTGTGCCGGTACGGCACCTCAGGTCTTGCGTTTCGTGGGCCAAAACAGCCTTTGGAGCAAGGATACATTGCGTGCATCGGGGGCGACGAAACATTTGGCCGATTTGTTGAGGCGCCGTTTCCGGCAGTACTCGAAGACCGGCTCACGCAGCGATGCGTGAATTTCGGCAGTCTGTTTTGCGGGATCGACGCGATGGTCCATGATAGCGGTCTGATCGATCTGGCCAATGGTGCTGATCTTTGCGTTGTTCAGCTGCCCTCGGCGGTCAGCCAGTCAAACAGGTTCTACCGCGTACATGTCCGTCGAAACGACCGGTTTCTCGCGCCAACGGCTGAGCTGGTTGCGCTATTTCCCGAAGTGGATTTCACAGAGGTGCATTTCGTTCAGCATCTGCTACAGCGATTGCGGTCGGTTTCTGAGGCCCGTTTCGAGAAAATTAGGCAAGAACTGCAGCAGCAATGGCTGCAGAGCATGAACCAATTTCTTGACCAGATAGAGACTCCGACCATTCTGCTGTGGTTACAGATCAATCGCGGTGCATTTGACTGCGCACCGATCAAAACGTCCATGGTGCAGGCGCTAAAGCATCGTAGCAAAGATATCGTTACTGTTCCCGTACAGGTGTCAGGCGAATCCGATGAGTTGGAAGACATGCTGTTTGGTACGTTGCAACAACCGATAGCGGAACACATGCTGGGCCCGGCAGCTCATCGGCATATTGCCGAGGCATTGACTTGGTCAATCAACAGTCAGGAATGAAAAAAGGCCCGTCAAAGACGGGCCTTTCCCAAAATCAGGGGCTTAGGCTTAACCCAGTTTTTCGGTAAGTTCGGGTACGGCAGCAAACAGGTCGGCAACCAATCCGAAATCGGCAACCTGGAAGATCGGTGCCTCTTCGTCCTTATTGATCGCGACGATGACCTTGCTGTCTTTCATACCGGCCAAGTGCTGGATCGCACCCGAGATACCGACGGCTACATAGAGGTCCGGGGCAACAACCTTACCGGTCTGACCCACCTGCCAGTCGTTCGGGGCATAGCCCGAGTCGACCGCCGCGCGGGACGCACCTACGGCAGCGCCCAGCTTGTCAGCCAGTTTTTCGATCAGCGCGAAATCCTCTTCCGAGCCGACACCACGTCCACCGGACACAACAACACCGGCCGAGGTCAGCTCGGGGCGGTCGCTTTCGGCCACTTTGTCTTCAACCCATTCGGACAGGCCTTCGGAGCCGGGAACCGAAACGGTCTCAACCGGGGCAGAGCCGCCTTCGCCAGCCGCGTCAAAGCTTGCAGTCCGCAAGGTGACAACTTTCTTGGCGTCGTTCGACTTCACCGTCTGGATCGCGTTGCCCGCATAGATCGGACGCTCAAAGGTCGACCCGTCCACCACGCCGGATGCATCCGAGATCACCATCACGTCCAGCAGGGCTGCCACGCGCGGCATCACGTTCTTGGCGTCTGTGGTCGCAGGGGCCACGATATGCTCGTAACCGTCGGCCAGCGACACGATCAAAGCAGCGGTCGATTCCGCCAGGCGATGACCCAGCGATGCATCTTCGGCCACCAACACCTTGGCCACACCGTCGATCTTGGCAGCGGCCTCACCGGCAGCGGCGGCCGAGCCACCTGCGGCCAGAACGGTCACATCACCCAGAGCTTTTGCAGCGTTGACAGCCTTGGCTGTGGCGTCCAGCGCCAGTTCACCATTGTTGACTTCGGCAAGCAGAAGTACAGCCATTACACAGCCCCCGCTTCTTTGAGTTTCTCGACCAGCTCGTCGACAGAGCCCACGATGATACCAGCGGCGCGCGCTGGCGGCTCTTCGGTTTTGACCACTTCCAGACGCGGGGTGACGTCGACGCCGTAATCGGCGGCGGTTTTCTCATCCAGCGGCTTTTTCTTGGCCTTCATGATGTTGGGCAGCGACGCATAGCGCGGCTCGTTCAGGCGTAGATCAACGGTCACGATGGTCGGCATCTTGACGCTGATGGTCTGCAAACCGCCATCAACCTCGCGGGTGATCTTGGCGCTATCGCCTTCGATATCCACCTCAGATGCAAAAGTCGCCTGGCTCCAACCCAGCAGGGCCGACAGCATCTGGCCGGTGGCGTTCATGTCATTGTCGATCGCCTGTTTGCCCGCCAGAACAATGCCCGGCTGCTCTTCCTCGACCACTTTGGCCAGGATCTTTGCGACGGCCAGAGGTTCGATATCGGCGTGTACGTCATCAGCAGCCACGACCAGAATCGCACGGTCAGCACCCATGGCCAATGCGGTACGCAGGGTTTCCTGCGCCTGCTTTACACCGATCGAAACAGCAACAACTTCGTCGGCCTTGCCTGCTTCTTTCAGGCGGATCGCCTCTTCGACGGCAATTTCGTCGAACGGGTTCATCGACATTTTGACATTGGCGAGATCAACACCGCTTCCGTCCGCTTTGACGCGAACCTTCACGTTGTAGTCGATCACGCGCTTGACAGGCACAAGTACCTTCATTTTTGCGTATACTCCTTACAAAAACGGCAAGCCGCGTCGCGACTCCACCAATGCTCTCGCTGGACTGAATAGCGCTTCACGCAGTGCGAAGACAGGGCAAAATCGTCACGTTTTCATCACGAGACGTCGCGTTCCATGTGTTCTTTCAGAAAAACCCGACGAACAGCGGGCAGGGCGCCCGCCTGATGGTAGGGGCTCAACAGATGGTCAGAGCATCCAGAACCCAGGTTGCATGACGGTTGAGATCTCTATCTAACGAGGCGCGCGCCATCGCCTGTTCGGCGCGTTCCATCATCTCGGGGCTGCGATACCACTCTGCGACCTGCCTGGCGCGGTCGGCCTGACCGGGCAGGCTCCATTCATTTTCGGGCCAGAAGGCGGTTGACCAAATGCTTGGAAACCCGCCCGAGATATTCCAGTCTTGGGCCAGACGGCCGAACAGATTGGCATCGTCCCATTGCCAAAGGTGTCGCAGCATCGGGTCGGGGTCGTGGCCAGCGCTGGCGAACATACACAGGATGTCATCCAGATAGCAGTCTTGCGCATTGCGCCCACCCGGCTTGTGACTGTCCAGAAACAGCAGAGTGAACCGAGTGATTACATCGACTTCCGGCGGTGTCCAGCGGTCGGGCAAACCGGTGGCAAAGCGCGTCAAGCTAACTTCAATGCCAACGTTTGCAACCTCGTGTCCTTGAGCCAAAAGCTCCATCACGCGTGGCAACAGATAGCGCGACAGGGCAAGTGAAACTTGCGGATCAGAGGCCGCGAAGAACCAGTCATTGACGTAGTGCAGCGGAAGCGCGCGAATATCTGGGATAAAGAAATCGGCCTCGATCTCGGGATACATGCAACACTGTTCGCAGACTTCCAAAGCTGTGGGTTTGGGCCGCTTGAATACGGTATAGGCGTCTTCGACGCATGCCGCCATCGCGGGTGTCAGCGGTTTGCGCCCGGAACCCATAGAACGTCGTCTTTGCCATCGTTGTTCGCGCAGCGCGCTGCCACGAAAAACCAGTCGCTCAGCCGGTTCAAGTATTTCACCGCCACTTCGTTCACCGGCTCCATATTGGTCAGTTCAACCGCCAGACGTTCGGCGCGGCGAGACACAGTGCGGCAGACATGCAAATGGGCTGCCAGACGCGACCCTCCGGGCAGGATAAAACTGCGCAACGGCTCAAGATCCGCGTTCATCGCGTCAATCTCGGCCTCAAGCCGGTCAATCTGAGCAGGCGCGATGCGAAGCGGCGGGTAATCGGCCTCGGCATCCTTTTCCATATCCGGGCGGCAGAAATCAGCGCCCAGATCAAAGAGATCATTCTGAATGCGGGCCAGCGCCGCATCGGTTTCGCCCTCGGCCTCTGTCCGGGCCACGCCAACGAATGAGTTCAACTCATCCACGGTACCATAGGCGGCCACACGGCCCGAATACTTGGCAACCCGTTCGCCATTGCCCAGAGCCGTTTTGCCATCGTCGCCGGTGCGCGTGTAGATTTTGTTGAGAACAACCACCGCTTACCCTCCTGTTCCGCGCAGGTAGACGTAGAGCAGGATCAGCACCACGGCAATGAACTGAAACAGGATGCGAAGCTGCATCATCTTGTTGCTTTTGACCGCAGCGTTTTTGCCTGCCTTGCCGAAATTGGCGATACCGATCACCAACACAACAACCACGGCAGCCATCGCCAGCAAGAGTACGACCATCAAGAGGTCCATATCAGTCCCGTCCACATTCTGTTTCTTTGCTCATCATCTAGCCTTGCTCGGTCAAAAAGCGAACGGGTAATTTCGCCTCAGATGTCGGACAGGATGCGATCAATGGCCCGCGTCGGCAGCATTCGGCGCAAATACCCGGCGATATAGGTAGGGGTGGTCACATAGTAGCGCGGTCGGGGGCGCTTGGATTCCACCGCGTGAGCCAACTTTTTGGTCACCGCCGAGGCGGGCAGTTCGAACCGGTCCGGCCCCGAGGATTCATACAGCCGGTTCAGCAGTTTGCGCTCATACCGGTCGCGGATGGCCGAGCTTTTCCAATCGACAAACCGTTCAAACATCGGGATCGAGTTTTCGCGGATTTTTGAGGTGATGGGGCCGGGTTCGATCAGAATGACCTTGATGTCGGTATCACCCAGCTCCAACCGCAGCGTGTCTGACAACCCTTCAATGGCGTATTTCGTAGCCACATAAGCCCCGCGCCAGGGAAAGGCCACCAGACCCAGCACGGATGAGTTCTGCACGATTCGCCCGTGCCCCTGCGCGCGCATGACCGGGATGACCTGCCGGGTCAGTTCGTGCCATCCGAACACATTGGCTTCGAATATCTGGCGAAGGCCGTCTGTCGGTACATCTTCAAGAGCGCCGGGCAAGCCGTGTGCGCCGTTGTTGAACAAGGCGTCCAAGGTGCCGCCTGTGGCCTCAAGCACCTGGGCCAGTCCTTCGGTCATGCTGGTTGTGTCGGTATAGTCAATACGCGGGCTGTCAAAGCCCTGCGCGCGCATGCGGTCGCAATCCCGTTGCTGTCTGCATGACGCGAAGACGTGCCAACCTCGCGCGCGCATTCCATGAGCCGCGTCCAAGCCGATCCCCGAGGAGCAGCCGGTAATAAGTATGGATTTTTGCATTGCCTGTCCGAACCTTGATCCGCCCCAAAGCTATTGCCGGGGTAGGGTGGGGGCAATGACCGACGGTGTTAATTCGAGGTTTTACCCAAAAGCGAAGAAGAAACCCATCCGATCTGTTGCTGCGGCAACACGCGGACGCGCAACCATCCCGTACCCGAGTCGCCCAAAACTTCGGCCTTCTGTCCGATCGACAATTTGGTGATCACCGGATAGATCGTTCCGGGTCCGTCCCGCATGTTCACGCGCGTGCCCGTGACTTCGCGCCAGTCTTTGACCGGTTCTGCCGTCACCGGTGTGTCTTCCACGATTGTATCAGACGGCTGCGCACGCTCGCGCAGTCCAGCGGCGCCCTCTTCCAGAGATGCGAGCGTGAGGTTCGCGTTTGGAGTGGCGAAACCGGAAAGCTGTGGCAACGACGCGCTTTCTGCAGTCGCTTGATCAGTTTCATCCGCTTCGAAAATGACCACAGGTTCCGCTGTCTGGCGCAGCGGGGCCGTGCGGGCAGCAACATTGGTCACCAATTGTTCGGCCTGCGGTTGGCGTACGGGTTTTGGCGCAGGTTTCGGGGCGGGCGTTTCGGCAACGCGTTCGGGGGCCACCACAGCTTTGCTGCGCGGCTCGAAATTCGGGCCATCGCTCATGACATAGAAACACCAAGCCAAAGCGGCAAAGGTCAACAGAATAAGGCGCGGCATGGCGCTTCCCCCAGGCAATCGACAGCAGATTAAACAGGCAGCATCTAATGCAAAGATGATATCATAGAAGCGGGTTTCTGTCGAAAAATGGGGGAAATCCGAGGGTTGGCTCCCCCTGTTGCAAAAAGCCCGACTTGTCCCCAGCAAAAAATGCCGCGATTGCTTTACCCGCGCGCGCTTGCGTTGTACCACATCATGTATGAACGACACGATCGACGACCCCAACATGGAGGCCCCTGAGAACGGGGGCGAAGTAGCCGAACCGCTGCGCCGCGCCATAGGTGAGCGGTATCTGACCTATGCGCTGTCCACCATCATGCACCGCGCCCTGCCGGATGCGCGGGACGGGTTGAAGCCAGTTCACCGGCGAATCCTCTATGCGATGCGCGAATTGCGACTCAGCGCGACGGGGGGTTTCCGTAAGTCCGCCAAGATTTCAGGCGACGTGATGGGCAACTATCACCCACATGGTGATGCCGCAATTTACGACGCGATGGCGCGTTTGGCGCAGGATTTCAACGTGCGCTATCCGCTGGTCGACGGGCAAGGGAATTTCGGCAATATCGACGGTGATAACCCGGCGGCCTCGCGATACACCGAGGCGCGAATGACAATCGTAGCCGAGGCGCTGCTTGAGGGGCTGAACGAAGACGCTGTTGATTTCCGCGACAATTACGATGGTACCCTGACCGAACCGGTCGTGCTGCCCGCGCAATTTCCCAATCTGCTGGCCAATGGCGCCAGCGGCATCGCCGTGGGGATGGCGACCAATATCCCACCGCATAATATTTCAGAGCTGTGCGACGCTTGCCTGCATCTGATCAAAACCCCGGATGCGCGCGACGACACGCTGCTGAACTATGTGCCCGGACCCGATTTCCCGACCGGTGGCGTCATTGTCGAACCGCCCGAGAATATCGCGCAGGCTTACCGCACCGGGCGCGGTTCGTTCCGCCTGCGCTGCAAGTTCGAAGTTGAGGATCTGGGGCGTGGCCAGTGGCAGATCGTTGTCACCGAGATCCCCTATCAGGTTCAGAAATCCAAGCTGATCGAAAAGATCGCAGAACTGATCCAGACCAAGAAGATCCCGATCCTCGCCGATGTGCGCGACGAATCCGCCGATGACATCCGTTTGATTCTGGAACCACGCTCCAAGAACGTGGATCCCGAAGTGTTGATGGGCATGCTCTATCGCAACTCGGACCTTGAGGTGCGGTTCAGCCTGAACATGAACGTGCTGATCGACGGGGTCACGCCCAAGGTCTGCTCGATGAAGGAAGTGCTGCGCGCTTTCCTCGACCACCGGCAAGAGGTGCTGCTGCGCCGCTCGCGTCACCGTCTGGGCAAGATTGATCACCGATTAGAGGTCTTGGAGGGCTTTATCGTCGCCTTCCTCAACCTTGATCGTGTGATCGACATCATCCGCTATGACGACGACCCCAAAGCCGCGCTGATGCGCGAGGATTGGGGCATCGACCACGTGCGCGCCACGGACGAATCCGACTATGTCTCGCCCAAACCGGGCGAAGGCGAACTGTCCGAGGTTCAGGTCGACGCCATCCTCAACATGCGCCTGCGCAGCTTGCGCCGTCTGGAAGAGATGGAGCTGGTGCGTGAACGCGACGAATTGATGGAAGAGCGCGCCAATCTGGAGGATCTGCTGGCCGATTCGACCCTGCAATGGGCCAAGATCGCCGAGCAGTTGAAAGAGACCAAGAAGACCTTTGGCAAAGATTATGAAGGCGGCGCACGCCGCACCCAATTTGCCGAAGCCGGTCAGGTTGAAGAGGTTCCGCTGGAGGCGATGATCGACAAAGAGCCGATCACAGTGGTCTGTTCGCAGATGGGCTGGATCCGCGCCATGACCGGCCATATCGATCTGACCCGCGAGCTGAAGTTCAAGGATGGCGACGGGCCACGCTTTATCTTCCACGCGGAAACCACTGACCGCTTGCTGGTCTTTGCGTCCAATGGCCGTTTCTACACGGTCAGCGCCGCCAATCTGCCGGGCGGGCGCGGCATGGGTGAGCCGCTGCGCCTGATGGTCGACTTGCCCAATGAGGCGCAGATCATCGACATCCTGATCCACAAACCGGGCCGCAAGCTGCTGGTGGCCTCGGATGCAGGCAATGGCTTCATGGTGCCCGAAGATGACGTGCTGGCGCAAACGCGGAACGGCAAGCAGGTGCTGAACGTCAAGGAAGACGAGACCGCTATGATCTGTAAACCGGTTGTCGGTGATCACGTGGCGGTGGTGTCTCAGAACGGCAAGTTCCTGGTCTTCCCGACCGAAGACCTGCCCGAGATGACACGCGGCAAAGGGGTGCGCCTGCAAAAGTACAACATGGCACGCGGGCGTCAGGGTACACTGGAATTGGATGGCGGCTTGTCCGACATCACCACATTCAACTGGGAAGACGGCCTTAGATGGTCGATGGGCGGCGATAAGACGCGGCACGAGGCGGATATGTCCCAATGGCTGGCCAAACGCGCCAGCGTTGGCAAAAAGCCGCCCTATGGGTTCCCACGCGATTATAAATTTTCGTGAGCGCAGCCCCTGAGTGGTGGTTTTCTGCTGATACGGCTTGGCACAGGCCGTATCGGTAGGGTAAACCCAATAAAAACAGGCCTATCGAGACATGATCATGCGACGCATTCTGACCCTGATGACCGGACTGGCCCTTTTGGGTGCCTGCGCTCAGACGCAGCTTTATGAAGACCCCGAAGAATTGGGCGAGTTCAACTTGCGTGTGAACTATGCCTTTGCAGACAACGCGGTACAGGGGCCTGTCTCGCGCGATGCAACGCCCGATGAGTGGACCGCCGCGATTCAAAACGCGGTGGATGTGCGCCTGGGGCGTTATGAGGGCGCGCAGGAATACGACATCGGCATCAGCCTCGAAGGTTATATGCTGGCACCTCCGGGGATCCCTGTGATCTACAATCCCAAAAGCACGGCAATTGTTCTGGTGAATGTCTATGACGTCGGCAAGGAAGAGTTCGTGGCCAAGGGCAAGCAGTTCCAGGTGCTTGAGGACACAACCGGCGAAAGCGTTTTTGCCGGGTCCGGCCATTCCCGCTCACGTGAAGAACAGATGAACGGTCTGGCCCTGAAGGTTGCGGACCGCGTCGAGGAATGGCTGGCCGAAGAACATCTTGAAAACGGGTGGTTCAAAAGACGCCCTGACTTGATCCAGCCGCTCGAATCCTCCGAGGTTACGCAAAATCCGGCGTAACCGTCGATTTCCCGCAGGATGTGCTTGATTTTCGCCTTTGAACCAAATATCTCGCGCGCGCAGATGTAACCTACGGGACCAAAGGTCCCCAAAACGCAAAAGGGCGCCTGAGGAATGGCAAAGGAAAAGTTTGAGCGTACAAAACCGCACGTCAACATTGGCACGATTG
>NZ_WQIE01000013.1:0-63954 GCF_013035585.1 Ruegeria sp. HKCCA5839
CAATCGTGCCAATGTTGACGTGCGGTTTTGTACGCTCAAACTTTTCCTTTGCCATGATGGCCTCCTTTTTCGGTAATGCAGGGAGCGCGATACCCACGCTCCCTCAAATCTTCGCTTATGCGTATTTCGCCTGAATCTCGTCCGAGATGTTCTGCGGAACCGGATCGTAGTGGTCGAACTGCATGGTGAACTGGGCACGACCCGACGACATCGAACGCAGAGTGTTGATGTAGCCGAACATGTTCGCCAGCGGCACGAACGCGTCGATCGCGATCGCGTTGCCGCGCGGTTCCTGACCAGACACCTGGCCACGACGCGAGGTCAGGTCGCCGATGATACCGCCGGTATATTCTTCCGGGGTGATCACTTCGACCTTCATGATCGGTTCCAACAGTTTCGCGCCAGCTTTGCGCATGCCTTCACGCATACACATACGGGCTGCGATTTCGAACGCCAGAACGCTCGAGTCAACATCGTGGAACTTACCGTCCAGCAGAGCCACCTTGAAATCGATCACGGGGAAGCCAGCCAGAGGGCCGCTATCCATAACCGACTGGATGCCTTTTTCGACACCCGGGATGTATTCCTTCGGAACGGCACCACCAACGATGCGGCTTTCGAACGAATACCCTTCGCCCGGCTCGGTTGGAGTGATCTCCAGCTTAACCTCACCGAACTGACCCGAACCACCCGACTGTTTCTTGTGGGTGTAGGTGTGCTCGACCGGCATCGAGATGGTTTCACGATAGGCCACCTGCGGTGCACCGATGTTCGCTTCGACCTTGAACTCGCGCTTGAGACGATCCACCAGGATGTCCAGGTGAAGTTCGCCCATGCCCTTCATGATGGTCTGACCCGATTCCAGGTCGGTTTCCACACGGAAGGACGGGTCTTCGGCGGCCAGACGGGCCAGACCCTGAGACATCTTCTCTTGGTCGCCCTTGGTTTTGGGCTCAACCGCGATCTCGATCACCGGATCTGGGAAGGTCATGGTTTCCAGAACAACCGGATCCTTCGCATCACACAGGGTGTCACCGGTGGTGGTGTCTTTCAGACCCGCCAGCGCGATAATGTCGCCTGCAAACGCTTCTTCGATCTCTTCTCGGTTGTTCGAGTGCATCATCATCATACGACCGATGCGCTCTTTTTTACCTTTGGTCGAGTTCAGGATCGAGTCACCCTTGTTCATGGTGCCCGAGTAGATCCGTGTAAAGGTCAGCGAACCAACGAAGGGGTCGTTCATGATTTTGAACGCCAGACCCGAGAACGCCATTGCGTCGTCGGCACGACGTGCGATGTCACGAACTTCTTCCTCGTCGCCGGGTTTAAAGCCCATGTAGTCGACAACGTCCAGCGGGCTGGGCAGGTAGTCGATCACAGCGTTGAGCAGCGGCTGAACACCTTTGTTCTTGAACGCAGAACCACCCAGAACCGGAACGAACGCGATTTCCAGAGTACCTTTGCGCAGCAGGGCGCGCAGGGTCGGAACGTCGGGCTCATTGCCTTCCAGGTATTCCATCATCGCGTCGTCGTCCATTTCGACGGCCGCTTCGATCATCTTGCCGCGCCATTCTTCAGCCATGTCTTTCAAGCTGTCGCGGATAGGAGCTTTGATCCAGCTTGCGCCCAGATCTTCGCCCTGCCACAGCCATTCTTCCATGGTGACCAGATCGATCAGGCCTTCCAGCTCGGTCTCGGCACCGATCGGAATACCAACCGGAACAGCGCGTGCGCCGGTGCGGTCTTCGATCATGCGAACGCAGTTGAAGAAGTCAGCGCCGATCTTGTCCATCTTGTTGACGAAAACCATACGCGGAACCTTGTAGCGGTCAGCCTGACGCCACACGGTTTCGGTTTGGGGCTCAACACCGGCGTTTGCGTCCAGAACGCAAACGGCACCATCGAGAACCGCCAGCGAGCGTTCGACTTCGATGGTGAAGTCAACGTGGCCGGGAGTGTCGATGATGTTCAGGCGGTGCTTGGGGGTATCGGCGGTTTTACCGTCTTCGGTGCGTTCCCAGAAGGTGGTGGTTGCAGCCGAGGTGATGGTGATGCCGCGTTCCTGCTCCTGCTCCATCCAGTCCATGGTGGCGGCACCGTCGTGCACCTCACCAATGTTGTGGGATTTCCCAGTGTAATACAGGATACGCTCCGAGCAGGTGGTTTTCCCTGCATCGATGTGCGCCATGATACCGAAGTTACGGTACAGTTCGAGCGGATATTCGCGTGCCATTTTTGATAAGCCTCTGAATTACCAACGGTAGTGGCTGAAGGCTTTGTTCGCCTCGGCCATCTTGTGGGTGTCTTCGCGCTTCTTCACGGCAGTACCGCGGGACTGTACAGCGTCCAACAGCTCACCGGCGAGGCGTTCTTCCATGGTGTTTTCGTTGCGGCCGCGCGCAGCGGTGATCAGCCAGCGGATGGCCAGTGCTTCGCGGCGCTCGGGGCGCACTTCGACCGGAACCTGATAGGTCGCACCACCAACTCGGCGCGAGCGAACCTCGACCGACGGTTTGATGTTGTCGAGCGCTTCGTGGAACACTTCAACAGGGGCGCGCTTTACTTTGTTCTCAACGCGATCAAAGGCGTTGTAAACGATGCGCTCTGCAACCGACTTCTTACCGTCGATCATCAGGTTGTTCATGAATTTGGTCAGAACCTTGTCGCCAAATTTGGCGTCAGGCAGGACTTCGCGTTTTTCAGCGGCGTGACGACGTGACATCTCAGCCTCTCCTTCTTACTTGGGACGCTTCGCGCCGTATTTCGAACGGCGTTGCTTACGGTCTTTGACGCCCTGGGTATCCAGAACACCACGCAGGATGTGGTAACGCACACCGGGAAGGTCTTTTACACGGCCGCCACGGATCAGAACAACCGAGTGTTCCTGCAGGTTGTGGCTTTCACCGGGGATGTACGAGATCACTTCGAACCCGTTGGTCAGGCGCACCTTGGCAACCTTACGCATCGCCGAGTTCGGCTTCTTCGGTGTGGTGGTATATACACGTGTGCAGACGCCGCGTTTCTGCGGGCACTGCTCCAGGTGCATGGACTTTGAGCGTTTTACTTTCGGCTGCCGCGGCTTGCGGATCAGCTGTTGAATAGTTGGCATTCCGGTTTCTTCCCCGTTTTGCAACACACATGACATGCACGCGCGCTGCGTGCGGCTAAATTCACTGCACTTATGCGTCCACAAGCGCAAAACCCGCGAGCGCTCCCATTCCGAGGTGAACGTCGCGGTTGGTTATCAGAGGACGCGAACTGCAAAATTGTCCGGGTCTTGACCAGTTCATTACTGAAATCGGTTTTGGGGCGGCCCCCGGTACCGAGATGCGCGCGTATTAAGGGGAGTCGGCGCAAGTGTCAACAGCCGAGCCGCCCAGCCTGAAGATGCTGCCTGTCTGGCGCTGTCGGGTGGTTGCAGCACTGCTGCCCTGTGGGCATAGTTGACGCGCATACGCTACCCGGAACCCCAGATGCAAGTTATTGGCCTGTGCCGTTTTTCCTATCCCGCTCTTGGCGGCTTTCAAGTTGAACATGAAACGCTCGAAGCGCAGCGGCATTACCTTTACAACCCTGATCGCCTGAATGAGCGGTTTCACCTGTTCGAAACCCTTACCCTGCCCGCCTTGCGCGCGCAGACGGACCCGGAATTCGACTTTGTCATTGTGATCGGGGACTGCCTGCCGAAAGATTCTTTGGATCGTTTACAACAGCTGATTGCGGACCTGCCGCAGGCCCGGATTGTAGCCCACGCGCCGCATGAGCATCGCAAGCTCATGCACCAGATCTTGAACGAAGCGCGAAACGCAGCGGATCAACCGTGCCTGCAGTTTCGTCTGGACGATGACGACGCCATCGCGGTTGATTTTGTCACCCGCCTGCGCCGCGCTGCGCAGGATTGCAGCACTGCGTTTAAAGCAACTCAAACCGCCGCTATCGATTTCAACAACGGCTATATGCTGGAAACGCGGAAAACGGATTTTGGCGCGGCACAGGTCTACCGGCCTTTGATCTCGGCCGGGTTGGGCATGTATGTGTCAGGCGGGTGTAACCTGTCTGTCATGAACTTTGCCCATCAAAGAATGGCCCGGTTCATGCCCGTGATCAGTTATCCTGACGCGCCGATGTGGGTGCGCAGCCTGAACGGATTTAACGACTCGCCGAAAGCGCGCAAGGGTAACTTGAAACTTGCCCCTTTTGATCGAGCATTGCGCGACGTGTTCACAGAACGGTTTGCAGTTGAACTGGACAAAGTCTGCCCAACCTAATCTGCCGCATGAACCGCGCGGGCGCGCAGCAAGGTAAACAGGCCCGAGCCCACCACAATGGCGGCTCCAATCAGCGTCACCGCATCGGGCCAGTCGCCAAACACCACCCAGCCCAGCACAAGCGCCCAAATCAGGCTGGAATACCGGAACGGCGAGATGAACCCCACATCCCCGACCCGCATGACCATGACACTGAAGAGATAGCCCATCAGTACAAACACTGCTGAGGCTGCCACCAGAACCCCAGCATCAGACGTCACCGGCGCCCAGCCCTGAAACACCGAGGCGATGCCCGCTGCGATCGTGATGGATACCGAGGTCGCAAGCGTGACCAGCATCGACGGAACCTCAGGCGACATGCGCCGTGTCAGCAGATCGCGCGCGGTAAAGCACAGGACGGCCAGCAAAGCATAGATCAGATACAGGCTCAGCCCATCGGGCCCCGGCCTGACAATAAGCAGCATCCCCAGAAAACCGAACGCGATCGCCAGTTTTCGTCGCCAGCCAACGGTTTCCCCAAAGAACACGACCGCACCAAGGGTCACCGTCAACGGCAGGGCCTGCAAAACAGCGGAAACATTCGCCAGAGGGATATGGATCAAAGCTGACAGAAACAGAAACGCCCCGAACAGCTCGGCCAGGCATCGCAGCACAACCAGCCATCGATCATGCCGGTTGAACCTCAGATGCAGCGCCCCCAAACGATGCGTCAGACCAAAGACCAGCGCCGTGGCCAAAAGCCCCCGCAGCGCAATCAACTGAAACAGGGGCAGGTCTTGGCCTGCAAGCTTTACCAACGTGTCATTTACGGTAAAGGCGGCCATGCTGCCCATCATCAGCAAGGCGCCTTTTACGTTCGGGGTCAAAGTTTAACCGTCCTAATTCTGTACTGTCACGAAAATCTCTGTGGTCTGAATATCGCCGACATTGAAACCCGATCTGCCTGTGAAACGCCAGTGTTTAGTTGGCGGCGGCTCACGAGCCCGAATATTCGACCCGCGTGTGATCAAGCCCATCCAATGCCGCCTCAATGCGCGGTGCGATCTCAGCCCCGTCCCCGCGGGCCAGTCCGGCACCGCTCAAAGGATAGACGATCCGTGTAACTGGAAAGGTCACCGCAATTGCGTCGAAACTCCCTTAAATGGCGCAAAGTTCTAGAACTCTGCATAAGCATCGGTCTGCGCGTAGAAATAGATCGTCGGGTCGTCTGCGTCTGTATTCGTGCGCGCAGGTAGCACCGCAGTGACATACCATCGCAAGGCCCGTGGTCTGTCTCAAAACGTCCACCCAGACTGAACCTGCATATCGTGCAAAGATTTTCTTTCGCCTGAGCGAGGAAAGCGAATACTCTGGCAGCGCGGATTGTGATTAGGCTTTCCGTCTTCTGTGTGACCGAAGCTTAGCTCAAGCGTCAATCACAACCCTCCCCCGAAACTATCCAATTCATGAGTTCAATCAGATGATTTCAGTTCATTATTGCCGCCTTTTTGCGCGCTATAACGCCTGGCAAAACAACTCTTTGATAACCGCCGCCGACGGTTTGACAGACACCGAACGTTGGGCCGATCAGGGTGCGTTTTTCAAGTCGATTTCTGCCACCCTGAACCACCTCTATTGGGCGGATGCTTTGCAACTGGCCCGCATCAGAGGGGAGGAACGACCGCAGGGCAGGATCACCCATTCCCTGAGCAATCCTTCGCAATGGACCGAGTTCAAGCGAATGCGTAAGCAACAGGATAGGGAAATTGTAAAATGGGCAACCGGGCTGACACGTGAGGCGTTGAACGGCAGTGTGTCCTGGCTTCCGTTGAACGGATCAGATCGGGTTCAGATGCCTAAAGGGCTTTGCATCGTGCAGTTCTTCAACCACCAAACGCATCACCGAGGACAGGTTCATGCCATGCTGACAGCTTTGGGGGTGACACCAGAGCCGACCGATATTTTGGCGATGCCCCCAGAGGGCTGACAATGTGGCGCAAGGCACGTAGCTCGCTTTTCGACTCATGAGAACTGTGTACCCCAAAAAAGGCCCCGCGCGCTGCGCAGGGCCTTTCACGTCTTTCGACACGGTCGCTTACTCGCGGCTTTCCGGGGTTTCCACCAGAACGTCCAGCTCATCGCCGACCATATCGTCGTCAAAGGTCGGGGCGGCCAGTGCAGCGGCGGCTTCGGCCTCTTCCCGGCGGGCTTCGATCACGACATTGTCGCGCGACTGGGCAACCTGGCGCACGGCCTGGGTTGCGCCACCAGTCCCGGCTGGGATCAGACGACCAACGATGACGTTTTCTTTCAGGCCAACCAGCTTGTCCTTCTTGCCCTGAACCGAAGCTTCGGTCAGCACGCGGGTGGTTTCCTGGAAGGACGCAGCCGAGATGAACGAACGTGTCTGCAGCGAGGCTTTGGTGATCCCCAGTAGGATCGGCTCACCCTGAGCCGGGCGACCGCCGCGGGCGATGGTCTTTTCATTCGCCGCGTCGAACTCCTGCTTGTCGACGTGCTCGCCTTTCAGCAGGGTGCTGTCACCTGAATCCAGGATCTCCCACTTCTGCAGCATCTGGCGCACGATGACCTCGATATGCTTGTCGTTGATCTTCACGCCTTGCAGACGATAAACATCCTGCACCTCGTCGATCATGTAATCCGCCAGCGCTTCGACACCCATGATGGACAAGATGTCATGCGGAGCCGGGTTACCGTCCATGATATAGTCACCCTTCTGCACGAAGTCGCCTTCCTGCACCGGGATGTGCTTGCCCTTGGGCACCATGTACTCGATCGTTTCCATCGACTCGTCCGCCGGTTCGATGCTGATGCGACGCTTGTTCTTGTAGTCGCGGCCAAAGCGCACGTAACCATCGGCTTCTGCGATGATCGCGTGATCCTTGGGACGACGCGCTTCGAACAGTTCGGCCACACGCGGCAGACCACCGGTGATGTCCTTGGTCTTGGCACCTTCACGCGGGATACGCGCGACAACGTCACCGGCTTCGACGGTCTGGCCGTCTTCGACCGACAGGATCGCGTCCACCGACATCGGATAGTGAACCGGGTTGCCCGCATCGTTGCGGACCGGCTCACCATCTTCACCAACAAGAATGATCTCGGGCTTCAGGTCGCTGCCTTTGGGGGCGGCGCGCCAGTCAACCACGATCTTCTGGGTCATGCCGGTTGCTTCGTCGGTCTCATCCCGGACGGCAAGGCCCGAAACAAGGTCGACATATTTCGCTGTACCGGCTTTCTCGGCGATGATCGGCAGGGTGTAGGGATCCCATTCGAACAGCTTGTCGCCACGCGAGATCTGCGCACCATCCTTGACGAACAGCTTGGAGCCATAGCCCAGCTTGAAGCTGGCGCGCTCTTCACCGTGTTCGTCGTTGATGATCAGCTTCATGTTCCGGCCCATGACCAGACTTTCACCTGCTGCATTGACCAGGATCTGCGGGTTCTCGAAGGCAACAACGCCATCCTGGTTGGCTTCCTGGAACGACTGTTGACCACCCTGCGCAACACCACCGATGTGGAAGGTCCGCATGGTCAGCTGCGTGCCGGGTTCACCGATCGACTGTGCGGCGATGATGCCGACAGCTTCGCCGGTGTTCACCATGGTGCCGCGCGCCAAGTCACGACCGTAGCAGGTGGCACAGACGCCTTCCTCGGACTCACAGGTCAGAGGCGAGCGGATGCGCATCGACTGAACACCGGCCTCGTCGATTGTGTCGGCCATACGCTCGTCGATCAACTGACCGGCTGCCACGATCACCTCATCGGTGCCCGGACGCAGAACGTCGTCAGCCGCGACACGGCCCAGCACGCGTTCGGCCAGCGATGCAACAACCTCACCATCGTTCACAGCGGCTTCGGCCGTGATCGCGCGGTCGGTGCCACAGTCGATCTCACGCACGATGCAGTCCTGCGCGACATCCACCAGACGACGGGTCAGGTAACCCGAGTTCGCAGTCTTCAAAGCGGTATCCGACAGACCTTTTCGGGCACCGTGGGTCGAGTTGAAGTACTCGAGAACGGTCAGACCTTCTTTGAAGTTCGAGATGATCGGCGTCTCGATGATGTCACCGTTCGGCTTGGCCATCAGGCCGCGCATACCGCCCAGCTGTTTCATCTGAGTAACCGAGCCACGCGCACCGGAGTGGGCCATCATGTAAACCGAGTTCGGTTCCTGTTCCGAACCGTCCTCAGCCCGTTCCGAGGATGAGATCGTGCTCATCATCGCCTCGGTGACGCGGTCGTTACACTTCGACCAGGCATCAACAACCTTGTTGTACTTTTCGCCCTGAGTGATCAGGCCGTCCATGTACTGCTGTTCAAAGTCTTTTACCTGGTTGCGGGTGTCATCGACGATGCCCCATTTATCATCCGGGATAACCATGTCGTCCTTGCCGAACGAGATGCCCGCCTTGAACGCTTCTTTGAAGCCCATCGACATGATCTGGTCACAGAAAATAACCGACTCTTTCTGACCGCAGTAGCGATAAACGGTGTCGATCACCTGCTGCACTTCTTTCTTGCGCAGCAGACGGTTGACCAGTTCAAACGGCGCCTTGTTGTTCATCGGCAGCAACGCACCCAGGCGCAGACGGCCCGGCGTGGTTTCAAACCGCTTCTGAACTTCGTTGCCTTCGTCGTCGATCTGAGTGATCCGCGCGGTGATTTTGCTGTGCAGATGCACCTCACCCGCGTCCAGAGCGTGCTGAACCTCCTCCGCAGACCCAAAGACCTTGCCTTCGCCCGGCATGCCTTCGCGTTCCAGGGTTACATAGTAGAGACCCAGGATCATATCCTGCGACGGAACAATGATCGGTGCACCGTTTGCAGGCGACAGAACGTTGTTCGTTGACATCATCAGAACACGGGCTTCCAGCTGGGCCTCAAGGCTCAGCGGCACGTGAACGGCCATTTGGTCCCCGTCGAAGTCGGCGTTAAAGGCCGAGCAGACCAGCGGGTGCAGCTGGATCGCTTTGCCTTCGATCAGAACCGGTTCGAACGCCTGAATGCCCAAACGGTGCAGCGTCGGCGCACGGTTCAGCATGACAGGGTGTTCGCGGATCACCTCGTCGAGGATATCCCACACTTCAGGACGCTCTTTCTCGACCAGTTTCTTCGCCTGTTTCACGGTCGAAGACAGACCCTTGGCTTCAAGGCGCGAGTAGATGAACGGCTTGAACAGCTCCAGCGCCATCTTCTTGGGAAGACCACATTGGTGCAACTTCAGCTCTGGGCCGGTCACGATGACCGAACGACCCGAGAAGTCGACGCGTTTCCCCAGAAGGTTCTGACGGAAGCGACCCTGCTTACCCTTCAGCATGTCCGACAGCGATTTCAGAGGACGCTTGTTGGCGCCAGTGATCACGCGGCCACGACGGCCATTGTCAAACAGAGCATCCACGGATTCCTGCAGCATCCGCTTTTCGTTGCGGACAATGATGTCAGGCGCGCGCAGTTCGATCAGACGCTTCAAACGGTTGTTCCGGTTGATGACACGGCGATACAGATCATTCAGATCCGAGGTCGCGAAACGGCCACCATCCAGCGGAACCAGCGGACGCAGTTCCGGCGGAATGACCGGGATCACGGTCATCACCATCCACTCGGGCCGGTTGCCGGACTCGAGGAAGGATTCAACAACCTTCAGACGCTTGATGATCTTTTTGGGCTTCAACTCGCCAGTTGCTTCGGCCAGATCAGCGCGCAGCTGCTCGGCTTCGGCTTCCAGATCGATCTGGGCCAGCATCTCACGAATGGCTTCAGCACCGATATTGGCAGTGAACGCGTCCATGCCATAGGCATCCTGCGCGTCCATGTACTCTTCTTCGGTCAGCATCTGGCCATAGGTCAGGTCAGTCAGACCGGGCTCGATGACGACATAGTTTTCGAAGTACAGAACACGTTCCAGATCGCGCAGCGTCATGTCCAGCATCAGACCGATGCGGGACGGCAGCGATTTCAGGAACCAGATGTGTGCGACGGGTGCGGCCAGTTCGATATGGCCCATACGCTCGCGACGGACTTTTTGCAGGGTGACTTCCACGCCGCATTTCTCGCAGACAACGCCGCGATACTTCATCCGCTTATATTTGCCGCACAGACATTCGTAATCTTTGATCGGGCCAAAGATACGTGCACAGAACAGACCGTCACGTTCAGGCTTGAACGTCCGGTAGTTGATGGTTTCGGGCTTCTTGATCTCGCCATAGGACCAAGACAGGATCCGCTCAGGGCTCGCCAGCGAGACCTTGATCTCGTCAAAGACCTTCGGGGGCGTCAGCGGGTTGAACGGGTTGTTGGTGATTTCCTGGTTCATTTGTTACCTCAAATCTTGCGGAAGGGGGGACGGGAGAAAGGGCAGCGCCCTTACTCCTCAACCTCCGCATCCAGGAGTTCCATATTCAGGCCGAGGCCACGGACTTCTTTCACCAGAACGTTGAACGATTCCGGTACGCCCGCTTCAAAGTTATCCTCGCCCTTGACGATCGACTCATAGACCTTTGTCCGGCCGGCGACGTCATCCGATTTCACGGTGAGCATCTCCTGCAGGGTGTAGGCGGCGCCGTAGGCTTCCAGAGCCCAGACTTCCATCTCACCAAAGCGCTGACCACCGAACTGCGCCTTACCACCCAGCGGCTGCTGGGTCACCAGGCTGTACGGCCCGGTCGAACGCGCGTGGATCTTGTCGTCCACAAGGTGGTGCAGTTTCAGCAGGTACTTGATGCCCACAGTCACGGGGCGTGCAAATTGCTCACCCGTACGACCGTCGAACAGAACCGACTGACCGCTTTCCGAGAAGCCCGCACGCACCAGCGCGTCGTTGACGTCAGCCTCTTTGGCACCGTCAAAGACCGGGGTTGCGATCGGAACACCGCGGGTCACGTTGCCCGCAGCTTCGATCAGGCCATCCTCGTCCATGCCGGTGATGCCTTCTTCGTAGACATCTTCGCCATAGGCCAGCTTCATCGCTTCGCGCACCGGGGTCAGGTCGCCGGACCGGCGATATTCACCCAGAGCTTCGTCGATGTTCAGGCCCAGACCGCGCGCGGCCCAACCCATATGGGTTTCAAGGATCTGACCCACGTTCATACGCGAAGGCACACCCAGCGGGTTCAGACAGAAGTCAACCGGAGTACCATCGGCCAGGAACGGCATGTCTTCCATCGGAACAACCTTGGAGATCACACCTTTGTTCCCGTGACGACCGGCCATCTTGTCGCCCGGCTGCAGCTTGCGCTTCACGGCGATGAAGACTTTGACCATCTTCATCACACCCGGCGGCAGGTCGTCGCCACGGCGGACTTTCTCGACCTTATCCTCGAACCGCGCGTCCAGAGCACGCTTTTGCACTTCGTACTGCTCGTTCAGAGCTTCGACGATCTGTGCGTCTTTTTCGTCCTCCAGCGCCAACTGCCACCACTGACCGCGAGTCAGCATGTCCAGCAGCTCCTCGGTGATCACCGAGCCTGCCTTGACGCCTTTCGGGCCTTTGACAGCGGTTTTGCCCAGGATCAGGCCTTGCAGACGCGCATAGATGTTGCGGTCAAGGATCGCCAGCTCGTCATCCCGGTCACGGGCAAGACGTTCGACTTCCTCACGCTCGATCTGCAGCGCACGCTCGTCTTTCTCGACACCGTGACGGTTGAAGACGCGAACCTCGACAACCGTACCGTAGTCACCCGGCTTCACGCGCAGCGAGGTGTCGCGCACGTCAGATGCTTTCTCACCAAAGATGGCGCGCAGCAGCTTTTCTTCCGGGGTCATCGGGCTTTCGCCCTTCGGAGTGATCTTGCCGACCAGAATATCGCCCGGCTCTACATCCGCACCGATGTAAACGATGCCCGCCTCGTCGAGGTTGCGCAGCGCTTCTTCACCGACGTTCGGGATGTCGCGGGTGATCTCTTCCGGGCCCAGCTTGGTGTCACGGGCGGCAACTTCGAATTCCTCGATATGAACCGAGGTAAAGACGTCATCACGCGCGATACGTTCCGAAATCAGGATCGAGTCTTCGTAGTTGTAGCCGTTCCACGGCATGAACGCGACGACCACGTTCTTACCAAGGGCCAGTTCACCCATATCGGTCGACGGACCATCGGCAATGACCTCGCCCTTCTGGACGGTGTCACCCACCTTGATCAACGGACGCTGGTTGATGCAGGTATTCTGGTTCGAACGCTGGAACTTGCGTAGACGATAGATATCAACGCCCGCATCGCCCAGCTCCAGATCCTCGGTGGCGCGGATCACGATACGCTGAGCATCGACCTGGTCGATGATACCGGCGCGTTTCGCCTGGATCGCAGCGCCCGAGTCAATGGCAACCTTTTCCTCGATCCCGGTGCCGACCAGCGGCGCCTCGGCCCGCAACAGCGGAACCGCCTGACGTTGCATGTTCGAGCCCATCAGAGCACGGTTGGCGTCGTCATTTTCAAGGAACGGGATCAGCGAAGCGGCGACAGAGACCAGCTGCTTCGGGCTCACGTCAATCAGATCAACGCTTTCGACCGGCGCAAGGGTGTAATCCCCAGCCTGACGGGTGTTGACCATCTCGTTTTTGAACTTGCCGTCGGCATCCAGCGTCGCGTTGGCCTGCGCCACGGTATGACGCATTTCTTCGGTCGCCGACATGTAGTGAACTTCGTCGGTTACCTGACCTTCGTTCACCACGCGATAGGGCGTTTCGATAAAGCCATACTTGTTCACGCGGGCAAAGGTGGCCAGCGAGTTGATCAGACCGATGTTCGGACCTTCCGGCGTTTCAATCGGGCACATCCGGCCATAGTGGGTCGGGTGAACGTCGCGCACCTCAAAGCCCGCACGTTCGCGCGTCAGACCACCGGGCCCAAGCGCCGAGAGGCGGCGTTTGTGCGTGACCTCGGACAGCGGGTTGGTCTGGTCCATGAACTGCGACAGCTGCGATGAGCCAAAGAATTCACGGACAGCCGCAGCCGCCGGTTTCGCGTTGATCAGATCCTGCGGCATCACGGTGTCGATCTCGACCGAGGACATACGTTCCTTGATCGCACGCTCCATGCGCAGCAGGCCAACGCGGTACTGGTTTTCCATCAGCTCGCCAACCGAACGCACACGACGGTTGCCAAGGTGGTCGATATCGTCCACGTCGCCTTTGCCGTCACGTAGTTCCACCAGCGCTTTGATGCAAGCCACGATGTCTTCGCGGCGCAGGGTGCGCAGGGTGTCGGGCGCGTCCAGAGCCAGACGCATGTTCATCTTGACCCGGCCAACAGCAGACAGGTCATAGCGCTCGCTGTCGAAGAACAGCGTGTCGAACAGGGCCGAGGCCGCTTCGACGGTGGGCGGCTCGCCTGGGCGCATGACGCGATAGATGTCCATGAGCGCGCTTTCGCGGTTCATGTTCTTGTCTTGCGCCATGGTGTTGCGCATGTAGGGGCCAACATTGACGTTATCGATGTCCAGAACCGGAATGTCGGTGATGCCCGCATCCATCAGTTCCTTGACGCTGCCACCGATCAGGTCGCCGTCCTTGTCATATTCCAGGGTCAGTTCATCACCGGCTTCGACATAGATCGCGCCGTTTTCTTCGTTGATGATGTCCTTGGCAACAAACTTACCGACGATGTTGTCGAAGGGGACCAGCAGGTCGGTCACGCTGCCTTCGTCAATCAGCTTCTTGACTGCGCGCGGAGTGACCTTCTTGCCAGCTTCGGCAATCACTTCACCTGATTTGGCATCCACCAGATCATACGTCGGGCGGGTGCCGCGCACACGCTCGGGGAAGAACGGTGTGACCCAACCCTTCTTCTTATCCAGCTTGTAGGACACAGTGTTGTAATACGCGTCCATGATCGCTTCTTGATCCAGACCCAGCGCATAAAGCAGCGTGGTCACCGGCAGTTTGCGGCGACGGTCGATCCGGGCGAACACGATGTCTTTGGCGTCGAACTCAAAGTCCAGCCAGCTGCCGCGATACGGGATGATGCGGCAGGCAAACAGCAGCTTGCCCGAGGAATGGGTCTTGCCCTTGTCGTGGTCAAAGAACACACCGGGCGAACGGTGCATCTGGCTGACGATAACGCGCTCGGTGCCGTTGACGACAAAAGTGCCGTTGGGCGTCATCAGGGGCATGTCGCCCATGAACACGTCTTGTTCTTTGATATCTTTAACCGACTTGGCGCCGGTATCTTCATCGACATCAAAAACGATCAGACGCAGAGTGACCTTGAGCGGCGCGCTGTAGGTCATGTCGCGCTGCATGCACTCTTCGACGTCATATTTCGGCTTTTCCAGATCGTATTTCACGAACTCCAAAACGGAAGTTTCGTTGAAATCCTTGATCGGGAAAACCGATTGGAACACGCCCATGATGCCTTCGCCGTCTGTCGGCTGCTCTGCATCGCCGGAGCGCAGGAAAAGATCATAAGAAGATTTCTGGACCTCAATAAGGTTCGGCATTTCCAGCACTTCGCGGATTTTGCCGTAGTATTTACGAAGACGTTTCTGGCCAAGGAACGTTTGAGCCATGTCAGATGTCACCTTTCGATGTTCTCAGCGGGCAAAGACACCGTCGGGCCCCGGCATCTTGCACAATCGAGACAACACGTCCGGATCAATTCATGGCCACCGTCCCGAAGGCGGCCTCCCGATCCGAAAACCGTGTCTTAGAAAACGCCCCAACCGATGAGACCCTTTCTAAGACAGGTTCGGCTGGACCCGGATTTCTCCGGACCCAGCCAAATTTTTAGGCACATCAGCGATGTACCCGTCGACGGGCTTAGGCCAGTTCGACCTCGGCGCCAGCTGCTTCCAGCTTGCCTTTGATCTCTTCGGCTTCGGCTTTGTCGACGCCTTCTTTGATCTTGCCACCAGCTTCAACCAGCTCTTTGGCTTCTTTCAGGCCCAGGCCTGTGATGCCGCGAACTTCTTTGATGACGTTGATTTTCGAAGCGCCGGCGTTCTTCAGAACGACGTCGAATTCGGTTTTCTCTTCCTCAGCTGCGCCACCGGCGTCGCCACCAGCTGCAACCATTACGGCGCCACCAGCTGCGGGCTCGATGCCGTATTCGTCTTTGAGGATGGTTTTCAGTTCTTGTGCTTCCAGCAGGGTCAGACCCACGATGCTTTCTGCGAGTGCTTTCAGATCAGCCATTTTATCAGCTCTTTCCGTTTACAGTGTGTGTTCCAACGTCAGGGCGTTTGCCCCACGCAGATCATTCAGTGCCAACCGCTTACGCAGCTTCCGCCTTCTCTTCGATGGTGGAAAGGATGCTTGCGATGTTGCTTGCAGGTGCGCCAATTGCACCGGCGATGTTCGAAGCAGGCGCGCCGATGCAGCCCACGATCGAAGCAATAAGCTCTTCACGCGACGGCATTTTCGACACGGCTGTTACACCAGCCCGGTCCAGAGCGTTCTCACCCATTGCACCGCCAAGGATTTCGAACTTTTGGTTCTCCTTGGCATAGTCCTCGGCCACTTTGGCAGCTGCCACAGGGTCTTCGGAATAGGTCAGAACGGTCATACCCGTCAGCAGGTCAGCGATGCTCTCGCATGGCTTTCCGTCGAGGGCGATTTTGGCAAGCCTGTTCTTGGCAACACGCACAGACCCACCCGCTTCGCGTGCACGCGCGCGCAGATCCTGCATCTCGGCAACTGTCAGACCGGCGTAGTGCGAAACCACTACGACGCCAGAGCTTTCGAAGATTTGGCCGAGTTCCTCGACCACTTTCTCTTTCTGGGCTCTATCCACAGTTCTCTCCAAGTTAGGGATGTCAGACATCCCGGCTCATATTTGCCGAAGGTAAACCCCGGCGTTCAGGTCCGTTGTTACGGGATTGGCCAAAATGCGCCCGAGGATCGAAGCCCTCAGAATTCTTTGGTCTTACCCGTCTCAGGCAGGAAATTAAGGGGTCCGAGGACACCACCCACCGTCTTGGACGAAACGAAAGAAAGCGCACGACGAATCGCACGCTTTATTCCGCAGGTCTACTTAGGGCAGATGGCAGTGGTTTCCAAGGGGTAAATCACTTCGAAACCTCAAAATACCAGGCGCTCACACCATTCCAACTTCCCGGATGCGGCTTCTTGCAATCCAGCATACACGATTGTGCAAAATTGTCAGATGACTTCTTTTGTTTTTTGGCCGAGTCTTGCAGCGCAAATGCGCCGCCCATTTTGAGGACCAAGGAATGTGCCGAATTGCCGCCTATTCAGGGCCAAGCATACCGCTGGAAAACATCATCATCAAACCCCGTCACTCGCTTTTGGAACAAAGTCAGCACGCCAATGAGGCCAAGCTGGCTGTGAACGGTGACGGATTTGGCATGGCTTGGTACGCGGATCAGGACAGGCCCGGCCTGTACCGCGATGTCCTGCCGGCATGGTCCGACGGCAATCTGAACGATCTGTGCCGGATGATCAAATCACCCTTGTTTCTGGCCCATGTCAGAGCTTCAACTTTCGGCGAAGTCTCACGCTCAAATTGCCATCCGTTTACCTTTGGAAAGTGGTCCTTTGTGCATAACGGCCAGATCGGCGAATTTGGTCGCCTGAGACGACAGTTGGAAACCACCTTGACCGATGAGCTTTACGCCGCGCGGCGGGGATCCACGGACTCTGAATTGCTTTTTCTATTGCTGCTTTCCAATGGTTTGGAAACGTCGGCCACCGAAGCAATACAAACAACATTGCAGCAAATCCTGACATTTGGACATGATCGAACAGAGCCGGACAGGATGGCAGTGGCCATATCTGATGGCTCAACCCTTTATGCGTTTCGCTATTCCACAGATCGGCGCAGCCCAAGTTTGTATTTCGGTGAAGGCTTGGACCATGGCGGCAAGGTGATTGCTTCTGAACCTCTGGACAAAGGAACCGGCACCTGGACACCGATAGCTGAAAGCAGCTTTTTCTCGCTATCGGAAAATGTGGCGCAACACGACACTTTGACCATTGAATAGAAAGAACGCCCAACCCACACGCCTGCGCCAAGGGCGGACCGCATCAAGCTTTGAAATGCAGATGCGCGGCGGGGTCAGCGACGGGTATTTCGTAGCGCAATGTGATTTTGCCCGCGGGCAAACCAACCGCGACAACAAAATCCCACCAGGACCCTTGCGCATCATCCCAAGACGCGGCGGGGCTGTTCTGGGGGATGTCGACCCTAAGCCTGATCTGACCGCTATCCAACGCCTCTGCCTGACCGCTCAACTTTAGGTCCGTCACCTTTTCATAGGACACGCCATCACTTTCTTCGACGCGCACGGTCTTCAGGTGCTCCAACCAGACCTCGACCCCTTCGGCACTCAGACCTTGCGCAATCTCCATCATCACCGAAAACTGCGCCCCGATCCAAGCCGGGCGCGTTTCAGACGTCAGAGTGACAAAGCGTTCCAAACGCCACACCTTCCAGGCAAGTGAGGTTTTGCGGGCCCAATAGACCGCTGCGGCAATGGGAACGATATTGAGCAATACCCAGTAGTTTCCCTCTGCCACCCCGGAACGCAGGGACACACTTCCAACCAGAGCGAACATCCCCAGGATCAGCATAAGCGCCACGCTTCCCCAGAACTCTGACCTGCTGCGAGACGTCATCTCGTCCGACCGCCAACGCTTGTCGCGCATCCAGGGTTTGTTCGGAAATTCGGTCTTGGATGCGCTGCGAAATCGAAATTCGGTGCGGTCCATCAGGCAAAGAAAAAGGATCACCGCAAATATCGTAAGAAACAACACTGCGAATGGGATGACCCACCAAGAAAACTCCTGATAAGCGATGGCCGCGACCATGACGGCCATCATGCTGACCGAAACAATTCCGATGGCCCCATTTGTCGTGACTCGCATTGAACAGCCTCCGATGACCCAGGCAGAGGGCACTACCCCGCTCGCGCGCGACGCTAGGCTGACTTTGGGACAAAGATATGGCAAGTCTCGGAATAATCGGCTTTGAACAAGTCCATTGGGAGGGGGCATTTCTATATGGCGCTCAACTGGGCGGGGCAAATTTTAGCCTTGCAGATGTCTACTGGGTCAATTTCAGCACAGCACACTTGGATGGGACCAACTTCGTTAACGCCGATATGCAGGGGGCAGACCTTTCAAATGCCTCATGTGTAGGAACCAATTTCCGAGACGCCAATTTGGGACGAGATAACCTTGGTGGAAGATCAAAACTTCAAGGTGCCAACCTGACTGCGGCCAAACTGGACGGCACGCAGCTTGATGGCTCTGAATATGATGCGCGGACCCTGTTTCCAGCAGGTTTCGACCCGGTCTCGTTTGGGATGGTGAAACGGGAAGATTGACTAAAACAAAAAAATCCCAGGCAGTTCGCACCACCCGGGATCTAACTTCATAGCGTGTCGCCTGGGCTTATTCGCCCGATGCAGCCGCTACGTCCAATGTCACGCCGGGGCCCATGGTCGAGCTCAGCGCGATTTTCTTCATGTAGGTGCCTTTGGCGCCCGAAGGCTTGGCTTTGGCAACGGCCGAGATGAAAGCACGGACGTTTTCGACGAGTTTGGCTTCGTCGAACGACGCTTTGCCAACACCGGCGTGCACAACGCCGCCTTTTTCCGCCTTGAACTGAACCTCACCGCCCTTGGCTGCTTCCACGGCCGCTTTCACGTCCATGGTCACGGTGCCGACTTTGGGGTTCGGCATCAGGTTGCGGGGGCCCAGAACTTTACCCAGACGACCGACGATGGGCATCATGTCCGGGGTGGCGATGCAGCGGTCGAATTCGATGGTGCCGCCCTGAATGGTTTCCATCAGGTCCTCTGCGCCAACGATATCTGCGCCCGCTTCTTTTGCTTCGTCAGCTTTGGGGCCGCGAGCAAAAACAGCAACGCGCATCGCTTTACCGGTGCCGTTCGGCAGGCCGACAACGCCACGTACCATCTGGTCTGCGTGACGGGTGTCGACGCCCAGGTTCAGAGCGATCTCGATGGTCTCGTCGAACTTCGAAGTGGCGTTGCCTTTGACCAGGGAAACAGCTTCTTCGACCGACAGGTTTTCCTTGCCGGCGACAGCTTCGCGCGCAGCGCGGGTACGTTTACCAAGTTTTGCCATCTTACTTCACCTCGATGCCCATAGAGCGGGCCGAGCCCAGGATGATCTGCATTGCGCCTTCGACGTCGTTGGCGTTCAGATCTTTCATTTTGGCTTCGGCGATTTCGCGAACCTGTTTGCTGGTCACGGTGGCCACGGTCTCACGACCGGGGTTCTCCGCGCCACGCGGACGGTTCCGCTTGCCAACCGGCTTCAGACCAGCCGCTTTTTTCAGGTAATAAGACGCGGGCGGCGTCTTGATGTCCATGGTGAAGGACTTGTCCTGATAATAGGTGATTACGGTCGGGCACGGAGCGCCGGGCTCCATGTCTGCGGTCTTGGCGTTGAACGCCTTGCAGAATTCCATGATGTTGATGCCGCGCTGACCCAGCGCCGGACCAACTGGCGGCGACGGGTTCGCCTGACCTGCAGGAACCTGCAGCTTCATTGTACCAGCAAGCTTCTTAGCCATTTGGTTTTCCTTTCAACTCGGACGAAACGCGTTTCGCCCAGATTATGTTGCGTGGTCCGGCCCAGGATCGCGATCCCGGCAACCTCCCACAAGAGAATCTCGCCCGAAGACGATAGAGGGTGCGTTTACAGAGGATTGGTGAGGTTGGCAAGTCGCCTGCCCTGCGACATCCGAACAGATCGAATCGAACTTCAGCGGATTCTTACCGGATGAAGGCAATGGGTCGCTTATGACATAACCGTGAAGTCCGCTAAGTGATTAATAAAGATAAGTTAACCCGCAGAAAACCCTGACCGCGAAGGAAACAGCCCATGCATCACCGAATTATGTATGCTTGTGTTATACTTCGGGAAAATTGGTATTTCAGTGGAGGTTAACTATGCTCATTCGTTTAATAACAACTCTAGGTGTCGCGCTATCGCTTGCCGTTACCGCGCCGCAGATCGCCCGGGCCGACGCCGGCGAAATTCTGGGAGGCGCGGTTGTTGGCGGGGTCATTGGCTATGCCATTGGCAAAGATCAGCAACGGAAAAAGCAGGCACAGACAACGCGGACCTATCGCTCTGGCATTCCTTCGACCACGCAGGGCGCTCAAACGCAGACCGCACTCAATTATTTTGGCTATAACGCCGGACGAGTCGATGGTCAGATCGGACGCGGAACCCGCGCCGCAATCGAACGCTATCAGGCGTCAATGGGCTATCCTATCAATGGCTACGACTTTCCGCCTTACCAATATGACCTCCTGCAGCAGGCCTACTATTGGGCGACAAGCGGTGGACAGGCGGCGACTCAACTTACCGGCCAACCGCTATTGCTGGAGTATCGCCGGCAGGTCCAAGCGGCAACTGCGCTGGCGGCCGCCCCGGTTGCACCGGCCCCAGTTGCTCCGGCACCCGTAACACCTGTTGTTACAACGCCCCAACCCGAAGCGGCTCCGGCGGCTGAATCGACGGAAACAGCATCAAGCACCCTGCCCAGCCTGTTTTCTGGCGGAACGGCACGTCCGTCTCTGGCCAATAGCTGCAGCGCGGTCATGCTGCAAACATCGTCCAACGGTGGCTACACAACACTGGCCAATATGTCCGATCCTGATTTCGCGCTTAGTGAACAGTTCTGTCTGGCCCGCAGCTACGCCATGGCGGGTGGTGAGGACCTGATTCAGGACATTCAGGGACTGACGCCGGATCAGATCAGCGCCCAGTGCGCCGCGTTTGGCGAATCCCTCGCCCCGCAGGTCGCTGCGCTGTCCCTCAGCTCGAAGGCAGACGCCGAGGCGCAGATGCGTCAGTTCGCGCTGGACTCCGGCCTGAGCCCCGACAACCTGGCGGCAACCAGCAAAGTATGCCTGGCGATGGGCTACCGGCAGGACAATATGGACGCGGCGGTTGGCTCTGCTCTGATGCTGGCGGCCATCGGCGAGCCCGCTTATGGAGAGTTGGTGGGCCATCACCTGAGAGAAGGCTTTGGCGTACAAGAGCGGCGCGATTTGGCGGTGCAGTGGTATGATGCCAGCCTGGCGGCACTCGACACCGGATCACAAGCGGTGTTCTTGCCGTCCCAGTCCGATCGGCCACAGCTCCTGCGCGCCGCGGTGACGCAGATCCAATAGCGCAGCGCACCGATCTGCGTTGACGTCAGAACGGTCGAACCCCGACGCCGCGGTGCCTGATGCATCGCGGCGTTTCAATTCTAGTGAAAAGGCCTTGCTGTCCCGCTTCGTCAACTCAGTTCACGCAACTTTCAACTGTCCGAACTTTTTGCAGCCGGTCTGATACCGCCGACTCTTCAATTGTCCCGACGCTGCTCGTGAAAATGCTATGTTGCCACCATCACATGAACCGGATCCAATAGAGAACAAGGTCGACGCTCTGATCGAATGGATGGTTGACGGGGCCCGCCCGGCGGCGAATGCGGTCGAAATAATCGAGGGTATCTGCACCCGTCTTCTCGATGCCGGAGTGGCAATTGACCGGTTTGGCTTGTTCATTTGGACGTTGCACCCCAATCTGACAGGGCGCCGATTCCTTTGGAAAGCAGGTGCCGGTGTCGACAGGTTTGACGCGCCGTCACAACTGTTTACCGAAGCAATCTACACTCAAAACCCCCTTCCTCATGTAATTGAGCGGCAACAATCCATCCGCCGTCATCTGGAAGACCCCAATTGCCCCGAGGATTACATCATCGTGGGCGAACTACGCGAACAAGGATTCACTGATTACCTGGCGCAGCCACTGATTTACATCAACGGCGATACCCATGTCTGCACTTGGTCCAGTGCTTCACCAGGTGGGTTTTCGGAACGGGATCTGGCGATCTTGAATCGAGTTCGCGGACCGCTTGCGCGATTGACCGAAACCTACATGCTGCGGCTCGACGCTACCTATCTGTTATCAACCTATGTAGGTCGCAACAGTGGAGCACAAATTCTCGACGGAAAGGTTCATCGCGGGGATGGCAGCAATATCGAAGCCGTCATCCTGTTTGCAGACCTCAAAGGGTTTACCCGCCTTTCGAACTCAATATCCGGCGACGCCTTGGTCAAACTTCTAAATGACACTTTTGATTGCCTTGTTCCTTCGGTCATGGATCAAGGAGGAGAAATTCTGAAATTCATGGGTGACGGTTTTTTCTCGATCTTCCCGACCCATGAGAACCTTCCGCCAAGAACCCAAATCCTGGCAGCCATTAAGGCCGTAAATGAAGGATTGAGTTTACTGGATGAAGCGGACTTCGAGCATAAGCTGGGTGTTCGGACCGCAATCCATCACGGTCGTTTCCATTACGGGAATATCGGAGGTGGTCACCGTCTGGATTTCACAGCCATTGGTCCCGATGTCAATTTGACGGCCAGACTGGTTTCGGCTGCCACCGAGCTGGATTGCGATCACGTCCTGTCCGAAACCGCTGCCGCGTTTCTGCCGAAACTCTGCAAACCCGTCGGGGTCGTGCCACTCAAGGGGTTTGGTCAAGACCAAACTGTCTGGGAAATGCCCGCGCTCCAAACGCCATAGAGGCGCCGCTAAAGCAACTCTTGGAGCGGTTTGAAAACCAATCAGCTCTGCTTGGTCACTTGCGTAAAGTCCAACTCGACCGGTGTCTCCCGACCGAAGATCGAAACCGACACTTTCAGCTTCTGCGCCTCATCGTCGACGCCTTCGACCATGCCGTCGAAATCTTCGAACGGGCCGTCGTTGACCTTGACCTTCTCGCCCACCTCGAAGGTGATCATCAGCTTGGGCGCTTCTTCACCTTCCTGAACGCGGTTGAGGATCTGGTTCACCTCGGCGTCGCGCATCGGCATCGGGCGGCCCTGCGGGCCCAGGAAGCCGGTTACGCGGTTGATCGAGTTGATCAGGTGATAGCCCTGATCAGACATCTCCATATGCACTAGCACGTAGCCGGGCATAAAGCGGCGTTCAGTGGTGACCTTCTTGCCCCGGCGCACTTCGATCACCTCTTCGGTGGGCACCAGAACTTCGTCAATGTCATCTTCAAGGCCCTGCTCGGCCACCGACGTGCGGATCTGCTCTGCGATCTTCTTTTCGAAATTCGAAAGAACGCTGACCGAGTACCACCGTTTCGCCATGAACCTGTCGTCCTTGTTTCTCGTCGGGGTGGCTGTGGGCACCCCTCGTTAATTCCTATTGCGTCACCCGGAATAAAAAGCGGCGCGCAACCTGATTCGCCGCACGCCCATTCCGAATAATCATGTCACCTACTCTGACATCGTGTTCTGTGCAAGGGGGCAGTGGCGTTTGCGCCTGCCCCGCCCGGCTTAACTGAACGCGCCCAGCACCAGTTGCAAGCCACCGCGAATGCCCAGATCAACCAGCGCAAAGAACACAGCGGTCAGCGCGGCCATGATGAACACCATCACCGTGGTCAACAGCACCTCGCGACGGGTCGGCCAGACGACTTTCGAGACTTCGGCACGGACTTGCTGGATGAACTGGATCGGGTTTGTGGTGGCCATGAGGCTTACATCTCTCTGCTAGCGGGTGTTTGGGACATAAACGGGCATTGCGGCAATTTCAAGGGCGCTTGGACTTGTCGGTCAAGGCTTGGGTTTGTCGTCCCATTCGTCGCTCAGGATACGCTGTGCGTCGCCGTCGGGGTCATCATATTGGTTCGACCGAACCGTATAAATGAACGCAACCAAACCAACACCACCCAAGAGCAGAGAAATCGGGATGAGATAGGCCAGAACTTCCATGAACTTACCTTAACCGCAATGCGTTCAGCGATACAGTGATGGATGAAGTCGACATGGCCAAGGCGGCGATAAGCGGCGTTGCCAGCCCGGCCACGGCCAAAGGCACGGCGATCACGTTATAGACCGTGGCAATACGGAAATTCTCACGAATTCGTTTTGTGGCTTTCACAGCAGTGTCGCAGGCTTCGGCGATGGGCGACAGGTCATTGCCCAACAGCACGATGTCCGAGGCCACCCGGGCCGCGTCCAGAGCCGAAGCAGGAGAGATCGACACATGCGCAGCCGTCAGCGCCGCCGTGTCGTTCAAGCCATCACCAACCATCAGAACCTTGCACCCCCGCGCGCCAAGCGCCTGCACTCGGGCAGCTTTGTCTTGCGGCAGGGCCTGAGCGGTCCAGTTTTCGATGCCCAGCCTTTCGGCCAAAGCACGGGCGGCCCCCTCGGTATCACCGGAAATCAGGATCACCTCTTTGCCAGCGGCGCGGAATCCCGCAACCGCCTCTACCGCACCGGGGCGCAGACTGTCGGTGAAGGTAAAACGCGTTGGCGCCTGTGATCCGATGGCTAACCAGGCTGCGGTCTGGTCGCCGTCAGCGCCACCCACCCATGCCGCGCGTCCCAACCGGACAGGTTGATCATGGTAGATGGCTTCAGTGCCGTATCCCGGCACTTCGGCCACATCCCGCAGAGAAGCCGGTTTAATCCCCGCCTCACGAGCCGCTTGCGCCAAAGCCACAGACAGTGGATGCGAAGAGGCCTCGGCCAAGGCCAGCGCGACCGCAAGATCCGCCCGGGTATGCTCACCCAGATTGGTCAACTCGGGTGTGCCCGATGTCAGGGTGCCGGTCTTGTCGAAAACAACCGTATCGACCTCGGCCAGACGTTCCAGCGCGGTGGCGTCTTTGATCAGCATCCCTGAGCGGAACAATCGCCCCGAGGCCGCCGTGGTCACCGCAGGCACTGCCAGCCCCAGCGCACAGGGGCAGGTGATGATCAACACTGCGGCCGCGATGTTCAGCGCGGTGCGTAGATCGCCTGAATAGAGATACCATCCGAGAAAGCTGAGCGCCGACAGGATGTGAACCCCCGGCGCGTAAAGCTTGGCCGCCTTGTCCGCCAAAGAGGTATAGCGGGACCGACCGGATTCAGCGATGGCAACCAAATCGGCCATCCGGTGCAGCGAGGTATCTTCGCCCACAGCCGTTGCCCGAATGGTCAACGGTCCGGTCAGATTGACCTCGCCGGCGCTGACGGCTAACCCTTGCTGGGCAAAAACGGGCAGTGTTTCACCGGTCAGCAACGATCGGTCAAGCTCGGACTGGCCCGACACGATGTCACCATCCACGGGCATCCGACCGCCGGGCCGCACAAGGATCAGATCACCTGCTTTCAGCTCGGATACCGCGACCTCTTTCTCGACACCATCCACGACGCGGATCGCGCGGGGCACTTCCAGCGCCGTCAGCTCCTCTGCGGCAGAACGGGCGACGGCGCGCGTGCGGTAGTCAAGATACCGCCCGGCCAGCAGAAAGAAGGTCAGGGTCAGGGCGGCGTCGAAATAGGCGTGTTCACCGCTGAGCGCGGTTTCCCACAGCGACGTGACCAGGGCCAGAAGGATCGCCAGCACAATCGGGACGTCCATGTTCAGACGTCTGACACGCAACGCGCTCCAGGCGTTGGCAAAGAAGGGCTGCGCCGAAAACGCAATCGCGGGCAAGGCGATGGCAGCCGAGATCCAGTGAAACATGTCGCGCGTTGCGTCGCTTGCGCCAGACCAGACCGACACCGACAGCAGCATCACGTTCATCGAGGCAAACCCGGCCACCGCAAGCCGCATCAGCAGATCACGGCCCGCTTTGTCGGATTGCGTGGCTGACAGCGCACCAGGGTCCAGCTCATGCGCCTCATACCCGGCCTGTTCCAGAACCGGGATCAGATCTGCCGCCCGGATGTCAGGGGCCGCTTTGATCATCGCGCGTTTCAGGGTCAGGTTTACACGCGCATCCTCGACCCCGGAATGGGCGTTCAAGGCGCGCTCGACTGCCGCGATACAGGCCGAGCAATGAATGCCCGGCAGAGACAGCGCGATCTGCACGTCCTCAGGGATCGGGCGCGCCGCGTCCACAGGGGTGGCGACGCAACCGGGGCACACCGCCGTGCCAGTGGTCATCTGCGCGCCCAACGCCTTAGCCCTTCACATACAGCGGAACGCGCTGCGCAAATTCGGACCCGTTCAGATCCTTGGCCACCAGACGAATGTTCCAATTGCCAGCACCCAGCGCCGCAGGGGCAGCATAGGCGATCCCGTCAAAACTGAACTCAGGCGTAAAGTCATCGCGAACATGAGTCGCGCGCCCAACAACGGCTTGCAGTTCGGCCACTTCGACCGGTGCACCCGTCTGATCGGTGATGCGCAGCACCAGCAACCCACCGGTCAGCTCGGCACCAACCGTCCACCCTAGGGCCTGTTGTTCTTGCAGCCGTTCGTTGAACTCCTGACTGGCAACATATGAATTCTTGACCTCAAGCCCAGGGAAGGTCTTGACCGCGTTATAGGCCAGCACAAGGTTCACTGTGATGATCACACCAAATGCGGCCACAAAGATCGCCAAGGCGTGTTTCCCTTTGAATTCGCGTTCCGCCATGATCAGTTCCCCCGACCGTTGAAGGTTGTGTCTTTGTAGGCGCGCGCACCGCTCTCCAGATCCTCGACCCAGATACGCAGCGATGTCACATCAGCCGCAGCCGGACCGGTATCCTGAGCGGCTACGATGTAGACACGAGTCAGTTGAGCGGTATCTGCTGCAACATCGACGGTATCACCTTCGATGCCTTCGATCTGCAATTGCAGCGACGGATCGCCTGCCAAAGTCAATCGGAACGGCCGCTCTTCACCGTGTTTGTTGCGCAGGCGCACGTCATAGGTGTTGCGGATCGAACCGTCAGACATCGTGACAAAGGTCGGGTTGCGCACCGGTGCCACCGTCAGATCGATCTCGGACCGAATGAAAAGCGCAAACAGCAACGCAAAGCCCACCAAAGACCAAAGTGCTGTGTACATGATCGTACGCGGGCGCAGGATATGCTTCCAGACGCTTTTAGGAGGCTGGCCACCGCGTTCGCGTGCCTCATCGCTCAGTGCCATGTAGTCTATCAAGCCGCGCGGCTTTCCGATCTTGGCCATCACGTCGTCGCAGGCGTCAATGCAAAGCGCACAGGTGATGCATTCCAGCTGCTGACCGTCGCGAATATCGATACCCACCGGGCAGACGTTCACACAGGCCATGCAATCGATGCAGTCGCCCAAATCGGTATCATTGGTCCGCTTGCCCTTGCCGCGCGGCTCACCCCGCCATTCGCGGTAGCCAACGACCAAAGTGTCTTCGTCCATCATCGCGGCCTGAATACGTGGCCAGGGGCAGGCATAGATACAAATCTGCTCGCGCGCGAAGCCACCGAAGAAAAACGTAGTCCCTGTCAGGATCAGCATGGTGGTATAGGCCACCGGATGCGCATTGCCGGTCACCAGATCACGCGCCAAGGTTGGTGCATCGGCAAAGTAAAACACCCAGGCCCCGCCGGTAGCCAGACCAATCAGGAACCACACGGTCCATTTCGTCAGCCGCAACCGGATTTTGCGCGCATCCAGCTTTTTCTGGTGATGCAGCCTGAGCCTTGCGTTGCGGTCTCCTTCGATCCAGCGCTCCACCAGAATGTATAGATCTGTCCATACGGTTTGCGGGCAGGCATATCCGCACCAGACACGACCCAAGGCGGATGTGAACAGAAACAGGCCAAGCCCCGCCATGATCAGCAGACCGGCGACAAAATAGAACTCATGCGGCCAGATCTCGATCCAGAAGAAATAAAACCGGCGGTTGGCCAGATCCAGCAACACTGCCTGATCAGGAAGGCTTGGGCCACGGTCCCATCTGATCCAAGGGGTGACGTAATAGATGCCCAACGTCACCGCCATGATGATCCATTTCAGATTGCGGAACGGGCCGGAGACGCGTCTGGGAAAAATGGGCTCCCTTGGGGCGTAGAGACTTGGGGCTGGATTGGAATCGCTCACAGACAGGCTCCGCAACTGGCATTTCTGAGTGTGCTTTCTTCCAGATCACAGGACCAGAGACTTTGACATGGGTCAAAACGCGCATCGTAAAGGCATCTTTTTGATGCGGTGCTATTTTGCGCTACGCACCTCACGCATTAGCCAGTTGGTAAAGGTCTTTACGGTTGGTCTAAGGGGCGATTTTGGCGTCACAATATGGTATCCGCGTGTGTCGGGCTCGACAAAAAGCTCGATGATACGGCCCTCCCGAATGTCAGCCTCGATAAAGTGTCGCACCGTGACTGTGACACCCTGTCCCGATCTGAGGCCATCCAATAGCAGGTTGCCCGGCAATTGCGTACGCCCGGCACCGCGTTTCGGGCCAACACCGCGCTCTGACAACCATTTGCTTGCCTCCGTGGTGCCGATTTCCTCGAGCCATGGTAGCTGAGCCAATTCGGCAGGCGACCAATCTTTTCTACCACCCAACAGCTTGGGCGCGGCGACAATCACCATCGGTGTTTGCAGTAACATCTCGCATTCAACACCGGGCCAGCCACCCGCGCCGTACCGAATGGCGACATCCACGCCACCCGGGCGCAGTTCGACAACTTCATAGGTCGGATCGAGGATCAGGTTAACCTCTGGATGGGCCGCGCGAAAACTGGGCAACCGTGGCATAAGCCACGATGCGGCAAAGGACGATGTCAGCGAGACATGAACGGGGCGGTCCTGGCCGGAACGGGCAAGGTCGCTTACAGCTGCAGCGATCGCACCAAAACCCAGTTGCAGGGCCCGCGCGAGGTGTTCGCCCTCACCCGTCAGGGTCAGCGCCTTGCCCGAGCGGTCCAGCAAGGCAACGCCAATATGCTTTTCGAGCGCGCGCAATTGTTGGCTTATGGCAGCGTGACTGACATTCAAGGCCACTCCCGCATCGACGACGTTGCGTTTCTCGGCAAAGGCCGCAAAGGCCCTGAGGGTCGCAAGAGGAGGCAGGCTCAGCCAATCCATATGTAATTCCAGCTTACATAAGAGAATAGCAATTGAGTCGCATTTTAGATTTGCAACGTCAATCTGTCTTGCAGAGACGCTGCGGCACAGGAGAAACGCGATGCTGACTGTTTTTACCCGGTACTTTGTCACCGAAACCCAGATCAACGCACCCCACGTACGGGATGTACCAAGACCAAAGAGCCGAAAAACCCGGTGGCTGCCTGACCATCACTGGTGGAGAGAACATCCGCGCGCCAGGGATATGAACAACCTTTGAACCCGCCTGCACGACATTTCAAGATTTGGACAATGCCAAAACTCGTGCTGAAAAATCGACACCGGCCGTCCTGGAAACGCGCGAACAGAGGGAACAGCCGGTGTCGCAGCCTTCGGGCGAAAGACCGCCCGGAGGTATTCTCTAGCTCTTACTGACCACCACCAAGCTGATGCACATACGCAGTGACAGCGCGGATCTGTGCTTCGGTCAGGCGGGTGTCCCAGTTCGGCATCACGCCGAACCGGCTATAGAGCACGGTCTCGGTCAGTTCTTCCTGGCTGCCACCGAACAACCAGATGGCGTCGGTCAGGTTTGGAGCGCCTTGCGTGATATCGCCTTTGCCGTCATCGCCGTGGCAAACTGAACAATTGTCCGCGTAAACCACCGCGCCCGCTTGCGCTGTGGCATCATCGGTTTGGGCATTGGTCAAGGACATCACGTATTGAACCACTTGCGTGATCTCGTCTTCCTCAAGGATCTCACCAAAGGCCGGCATCTGAGAATAGCGCGCGTCGTCGCTTTCCTCGTTCCGAATGCCATAGCTGACGGTGTAGTGGATGTCCTCCATGGTGCCACCCCAGAGCCAGGCATCATCCAGCAGGTTCGGAAAGCCCGGAGCCCCCTGCGCGCCAGAGCCGTGGCATTGCGCACACCAGGTTCGAAACACCGCACTGCCCGCGTTTACTGCATATTGCTGCAGCTCGGCATTCTGGGCGATGTCATCGAGCGGTGTTTCAACCAGTTGCGCGTTCAGGGGCGCGTTGGCCTCTTGGAACGCTACCAGTTCCTGCTGAACCTCACCGCGCGAAGACCAACCCATGACACCCGCAGTTGCCGACTGCACCAAAGGCCATGCCGGGTACATGATCGTATAGATCAATCCCCAGAAGATGGTGGCGTAGAAGGTCCACAGCCACCACCGAGGCATCGGGTTGTCGAACTCTTCGATCCCGTCCCAGCTGTGACCGGTTGTATTCGGATCACCCGGCTGTTTTTCAGGTGTCTTGCTCATGGCCGCGCCTCCTTGGATGTGGCGGGTTTGTTTTGCTGTGGTGCAGGTGCATCAACGTGGCGGAACGGGATGTTGGCCGTGTCCTTGTATTCCTTGCTGGCGCCAGGGCGGAAAACCCAGATCACGATGCCAACGAAGAACGTGAACAAGAGCAGCAACATCCAACTGTCCGCGAACTGTCTGAGGAGAGTGTAAAGTTCCATCTCAAGCCCCCTTAACGGTTCGGATCCGGGGTGAAGGTCGAGAAATCGACCAGCGTGCCCAGCATTTGCAGATATGCGATCAGCGCGTCCGCTTCGGTCAGGTCAGACTGGCCGTCGAAATTGCGCACGTTGACCTTGTCTCCATAGCGTTCAAGCAGCCCGTCAAAATCGCTGTCGGGATCAGCCTGCGCCCGGAAATCGGCCACCGCGTTCTCGATCATCTCTTCGGTATAGGGCGTACCCAGCAGCGCGTTAGCCGCCATGATGTCGCCGATATACTCACCGTTGAGCTTGCGGTTCTCCAGGAAACCGTATTTCGGCATAACCGACTCGGGCACCACAGATTGCGCGTCGCGCAGGTGGCGCACGTGCCACTCATCCGAGTAACGCCCACCGACGCGGGCCAGATCAGGGCCGGTACGCTTGGATCCCCACTGGAACGGGTGGTCATACATCGACTCCGCCGCCAGAGAGTAGTGGCCATAGCGTTCAACCTCGTCCCGCATCGGGCGGATCATCTGGCTGTGGCAGACATAGCAGCCTTCACGCAGATAGATTTCACGCCCGGCCATTTCTAAGGGCGTATAGGGGCGCATCCCTTCGACCTTTTCGATGGTGTTCTCAAGATAGAACAGCGGGGTGATCTGCACGATGCCACCGATTGTCACGACCAGAAAGCTGAAGATCAGCAGGAGGGTCGCGTTGGTCTCGAGGATCTTGTGTTTGTCGAGAATTGCCATTGCTCCGGCCCTCCTTATTCAGCCGGGACCGCGACGGTCAGGCTGGCCTCTTTGGCCGGCGCTTTACGCACAGTCATCCACAGGTTGTAGCACATGATCAGCGAGCCAGCGACGAACATCACGCCACCCAAAGCACGCACCACATACATCGGGAACTTGGCCGCCACGGTGTCGGCGAACGAGTTGACCAGGAAGCCGTTGGCATCCACTTCGCGCCACATCAGGCCTTCCATGATACCGGTGACCCACATCGAAGCGGCATAAAGCACGATGCCGATGGTGGCGAGCCAGAAGTGCCAGCTGACCATTTGCAGCGAGTAGAGCCGCTCGCGTTTCCACAAGACAGGCACCAGGAAGTACAGTGCACCAAAGGTGATCATACCGTTCCAGCCCAGCGCGCCCGAGTGTACGTGACCAATGGTCCAGTCGGTGTAGTGGCTGAGAGAGTTCACAGCGCGGATCGACATCATCGGACCTTCGAACGTGGACATACCGTAAAAGCCGACCGAGATGACCATCATGCGAATGATCGGATCGGTGCGCAGCTTGTCCCATGCACCCGAGAGGGTCATCAGACCGTTGATCATACCACCCCAGGACGGCATCCAAAGTACGACCGAGAACACCATGCCCAGTGTCGATGCCCAGTCAGGCAGCGCGGTATAGTGCAGGTGGTGCGGACCAGCCCAGATATACAGGAAGATCAGCGCCCAGAAATGGATGATCGAAAGCTTATAGCTAAAGACCGGACGCTCGGCCTGTTTCGGGATGAAGTAGTACATCATGCCCAGGAAACCCGCGGTCAGGAAGAAGCCCACAGCATTGTGACCGTACCACCACTGGATCATGGCGTCCTGAACACCTGACCAGACGATGACCGATTTCGAGCCCCAGATGCTGACCGGGATGGTCATATTGTTGACCAGGTGCAGCATGGCGACGGTGACGATAAAGGCGAGATAGAACCAGTTGGCCACATAGATGTGTGGTTCTTTCCGCTTGATGATCGTGCCAAGGTAAACAGCCAGATAGGCGACCCAGACGATTGTCAGCCACAGATCGACATACCATTCAGGCTCGGCATATTCCTTGGACTGCGTGCCACCCAGAATATATCCGGTCGCGGCCAGGACGATGAACAGCTGATAGCCCCAGAACACAAACCACGCCAGGTTTCCACCCCACAGCCGCGCCGCGCTGGTGCGCTGAACGACATAGAACGAAGTTGCGATCAAGGCATTGCCCCCAAACGCAAAAATCACCGCCGAGGTGTGCAAGGGCCGCAGGCGTCCAAAGTTCAAATATCCGTGCGCCCATTCAAAATTCAGCGCGGGAAAGGCCAGTTGGAACGCGATAAAGGTTCCGGCGAGAAACCCGACCACGCCCCAGAATGCGGTCGCGATCACGCCATAGCGGATCACGTCATCCATATATTCGCCCGAGCGGTCCGTCAGCAGAACAGGCTCGTCTGTGTTTCGAAGCGTCCAGATGAAAAGCCCACCGGCGATCAGCATCACCAGTATCGCATGCACCTGATACGCCAAATCGCGTGCATAATTGGTCCCGATTGCGGCGAACACCACGACCAGCCCTAGCACAATCAGCTTGATGTAATTTGACATATTGCGTCCCTTTGCCATGCCTCACGCGATTCTTTTTGCCGCGCGAAACCTGTTTGACTGGGGTTGGTAATGCCGCCAGGGGCCGCAACTTGCCTTGATCTGCATCAAGACGTTTCGCCGAATTCTGTGGTCATGTCCTTTTGAACAGGGTCCCCTGAAGGGGATTGGAACGCGTCGGTTACCAGAACAGCGAAAGATGAGAGCACAATGGCGTATAAATCACTGCTGACAGTCATGACGGATACCGTGCTGGCGCAGGGGGCTTTGGCCCAGATGGTCGCATTGGCAGATGCGACCGATGCCCATGCGGACGCGCTTTGCCTTGGTGTGGATCGCAGCCAGACCGGGTATTACTATGCGGGTGCGAACGCTTTGATCCTGCAAGAAACCTTGAGCCGTGCCAATGCCGAAGCGGATGAGGTTCTGGCCTTTGCCAAAGACTATCTGGGCAAATCCGGCATACGTTGGGCCGCCGAAAGCGGAGTGGTCCAAATCGCAGATATTTCACGGCACGTTGCACGACGCGCCCGATTTTCAGACCTTGTCATCTTGCCAAGGCCCTATGGCGACGGGCGTGACGCCGAGGCGGAACCGATTGTCGAAGCGGCCATGTTCGAAGGGCATGCACCGGTGCTGCTGGTCCCCGATGACGCGACACCCTTCGTGAAGCCCAAGACCGTTCTGATCGGTTGGAATGAAAGTCCCGAAGCCATGCGGGCCATCCGCCGGGCCCTGCCCTTTTTGCAGCAGGCCGAAATGGCGCGGATCGTGGTCATCGACCCGCCCCGCCATGGCCCCGATCGATCCGATCCCGGTGGAATGCTGTCTCAGATGCTGGCGCGGCATGGCGTGAGATGTGAGATCGATGTCCTCAGCAAAACCATGACGCGGGTATCTGACATCCTTAGCCGCCACGCCACGGATACCGAAGCCGATATGATCGTCATGGGTGCCTATGGGCATTCGCGTTTTCGCGAAGCCATCCTTGGCGGGGCCACCCGCAACATGCTGGAACAATCAACTGTTCCGGTCTTCCTGGCACATTAGCAAGGCGGAAAAGCTCGGACAGGCAAGCTGCCCCGTGTCGGCAGCTTGTCAGTATTCAGGCTTTGCGGATCAGCCCGATAACGAAAAGAAGGATCACCGCGCCTATTGTCGAAAAGATAATCGACGAGATCAGGCCGCCACCAACGCTAAAGCCCAATGCCGGAAAGATCGTTCCCGCTAGAAATGCGCCGACAACACCGACAATGATGTTGCCGATCAGGCCAAAGCCACGGCCTTCCATGATCTTACCCGAAAGCCACCCGGCAATCGCACCGATAAAGATCATCGCCAAAAGGCTGCTGAATACCATCTCGTTTCCTTTCCGCGTCAGACCAGAAACCCGCCATCCGAATCATCTCCGGCTTCATCCAGCAGACTTCTCATATCGGGAATGATCACGTGGCGCTTGCCTTCCAGCTGAATGACCTGGTCCTTCTTCAGTGCTGAAATCTGACGGCTGACTGTTTCCAGCGTCAAACCCAGATAATCGGCCATCGCCTCACGTGTCAGCGGCAGGTCAAAGGCGATCGGTCCCAATAGCCCCTTGCGGTTTACCGAGGCATCCCGGCGCGCGATGATCGACAGCAGGCTGGCGATCTTCTCGCGTGCCGTTTTCCGGCCCAGAACAAGCATCCATTCGCGGGCAGCGTCCAGCTCATCCAGCGTCATTTCCAACAGCCTCTGGGCGATATGAGGCGTTGTGGCCATCATCTCTTCAAACGGCGCCCTGCGGAAACAGCACATCACCAGATCGGTGGTTGCAACCACATCATAAGGTGCGGCCTCGCGCCCCGGGCGACCAACGAAATCGCTGGGCAGCAACAAACCCACCATCTGGGTGCGCCCGTCTTCCATCGTCTGGGTCAGCGATGCGATACCCGAAACAACCGAGCCCACAAAGCTCATCGGATCACCAGACCAGATTATGGTCTGACCGGCCTCAAAGCTTCGGTAATATTTAATGGCCTCAAGCTCTTCGAGCTCATCTTTTTCGCAATGCGCGCAAACGGCCCGATGTCGAATCGGGCAATCGTCACAGCCGACATGCTCATATGAGGCTTTCAGTGTCATTCGCGTTTCCACTTGATCTCGGTCAAAGCAACTGAGCGTTCCTAGGTATAGCCCTAGTGGTATGACTTTGAAACCTCAATTGGCTCGGCTTGGACTTTTTGACGCGAAAGTACCGCGTTATACCAGCTATCCCACCGCCCCCCATTTCAGCGATGAAGTGGGGGCTGATTTGTTTGGCAACTGGATTTCCCAGATTACCCCAGGCAGTGCAATTTCGCTGTATATCCACGTGCCGTTCTGCCGCCGATTGTGCTGGTTCTGTGCCTGCCGAACCCAAGGCACGCAAACAGATCACCCCGTGATCGCCTATGTGGATATGCTCAAGGCCGAGCTGGATCTGTTGGCGGCACACCTGCCCCAAGACGTGACCCTGTCGCGCTTGCATTGGGGCGGCGGCACGCCCACCTTGCTGAGCCCCGAGCTGATGCGCGATCTGGCGGATCGGATCTTTGCCACCGTGCCAATGGGTGACGATGCCGAGTTCTCGGTAGAAATCGACCCCAATGAGATTGAAGAGGAACGTCTCGATGCACTGGCGCTTTCGGGGATGAACCGGGCCTCGATCGGGGTACAGGATTTCGATGACGAAATCCAAAAGACCATCGGTCGTATTCAAGGCTATGACACCACGCGTAATGCCATCGACATGATCCGCGCGCGCGGGATTGCCAGCCTGAATGCCGATATCCTTTATGGTCTGCCGCATCAGACCCGCGCACGGATGACCGAAAGCGTGCAAAAGCTTTTGTCGCTGTCACCAGACCGGGTTGCGCTTTATGGCTATGCACATGTGCCATGGATGGCAAAACGCCAGCAGATGATCCCTTCAGATGCTCTGCCGACACCAGAAAAACGGTTGGACCTGTTCGAAACCGCGCGACGGCTTTTCCTGTGGGACAATTATGCCGAGATCGGGATCGACCATTTCGCTACAAAAGATGACGGGCTGAACATTGCCCAGCGCGCAGGTCGTTTGAAACGGAATTTCCAGGGCTATACCGACGACCAATCTCCGGTTCTGATCGGTTTGGGTGCAAGTTCGATTTCCCAGTTCCCACAGGGCTATGCCCAGAACGCATCGGCCACTTCAGCCCATACCAAGGCGATCCGGGACGGACGGTTCTCGACAGCGCGCGGGCATGTTTTCAAAGGACAGGACGTGCTGCGGGCGCGCATGATAGAGGCGCTGATGTGCGATTTTCGGATCGATTCAGCGGAAATCCTTCGGGATTTCGATGTGACCGCGGGCGCGTTGCAACAGATGTATGCCAGTGCAAATGCGGCCTTTGACGGGCTTTTGCGTGTGGATGACACCGGGTTGTCCATCCCACCCGAGGCACGCGCCCTGACCCGGATGATCGCGCGCAATTTCGACCAATACGACCTCAGCAAAGCCGGGCACAGTTCAGCAATCTGAGGCCGACCGCATCGGCAGGCCTTGACGCAGGGGCCCGGTTTTCTCCAAACTGACAGAACAGAGAGCTGCAGCGCTCTGTGCCCCGAGGCAGGCAAATCCGCAGTCAAGTTTCGCCGATGCGTTCTCGCTCGACAGCCCTTTTCGTGCAGTCATCTGCAACCTGAAAGAGGGACAACACCCATGCGCGTCTTTACCGTCCTCGGCCCCAGCCAATCGGGCAAATCCACCCTGGTCGAGGCCATCAGCCGCCTCGACGGGCGGCCCACCACCTTCGACCTGTCCGAAACCGTGCATTTGCACGGTTTTTCTTATTTAGACGAACCTTGGTGCGCCATCGACGTCAATGGGGGCGGCGATGCGCTGGCCTATGTCGGGCCCGCCATGGCGATCTCGGACGCGGCGGTTGTTGTCGCACCACCTGATCCTGACGCGGCTGTTTTGTGTGCCCCCTACCTGCGGTTGGTCGAAGAGGCGGGCATCCCCTGTTTTCTGTTCATCAACCGCATGGACAACCCCAACGGCCGCATCCGCGACATCATCGCCGCCTTGCAGACCTACTGCACCCATCACATCACACTGCGCCAGGTGCCCATCCGCGAGGGTGACACGATCATCGGCGCCGTTGATCTGATTTCGGAGCGGGCGTGGAAGTATCAGGAAGGTCAGCCGTCGGCGTTGATCGAGCTGCCGCAATCGGTTGAAGAACGCGAACAGGAGGCCCGCACCGAACTACTGGAAACCCTGTCGGATTTCGATGACCACCTGTTGGAACAGCTTATCGAAGACAAGCAGCCACCCAGCGCCGAGGTCTATGATCTGGCGGCTCAGGTTCTGCAAAGCCATCAGCTGATCCCGGCCTGCCTTGGCGCTGCCAGCCATGGCAACGGCCTGACGCGCCTGATGAAAGCCCTGCGCCATGAAGCTCCCGAATTCAACATCGCAGCAGACCGGGATGAGGCCGAAGACAACGCACGCGCGATTGCCGGTTTCTCGGATGTCAAAAAACACATCGGAAAAATTACCGTTTTGCGCGGGTTGGGGGACGGCGTCAAAGCCCATGCGCCGCTTGGGGGTGAAACAGTCGGCACCCTGACAGCGCTGGACGGTAAAACCCAGATCGACACGCTGGAGGCCGGGCAGATCGGGTTGGCGGTAAAATCCGATCACCTCAACCCCGGCAATATCTACGACAGCAACGGGTCAACACCGTTGCCGGAATGGGCCGAGTCGCACCCTGTGGCCTATCGTCAGGTCGTCTCGCCCGCGCATGAGCGGGACGATGTGCGCCTGTCAAACGCTCTGTCGCGGCTGGTGGAGATTGATCCGGGCCTGCATCTCGAGCATGACGAACTGAGCGGGCACGCAATCCTTGGTTCGCAAGGGCCTCAGCATATGCGTCGGGTTGCGGCCAAGCTGGCCGAAGATTTCGGGATCGAAATTCTGACAGAGCCTGCCGAAACCGCTTACCGCGAAACCATTCGCGCGCCGATTGAACATCGCCACCGGCATAGAAAGCAATCCGGCGGAGCTGGTCAGTTTGCCGATGTGGTGATCTCGGTCGCACCTTTGCCACGCGGGTCGGGATTTCAGTTCGAAGAGGTGGTAAAAGGCGGTGCTGTTCCCAAGAACTATATCCCTTCGGTCGAACACGGAGCGAAAGACGCCTTGGCCCAGGGCCCCGAAGGATTTCCGGTGGTGGACGTCAAGGTCACGCTTAGCGATGGCAAGCACCACAATGTCGACAGTTCCGACTATGCCTTCCGCACCGCTGGCAAGAACGCCGTACGCGAGGCCCTGCCCGCCGCCAAGCCTGTGGTTTTGCAGCCCATTCTGAACGCCGAGATCCATCTGCCGTCCAGCTTTGTGGGCGATCTGGTTCCGACCATCAGTTCTTTGCAAGGACAGGTACTGGGGTTCGAAGGCAATCCGAACGCTTCGGGCTGGGAAATCTTCAACGCACAGCTGCCTGCCGTGGCCGAGGACGAGTTGCATCGGATCCTGGCCAGCGCCACCCGCGGGACAGGTTGGGTCAAACTGCAATTCGACCATTACGAAGAGCTGCGTGGCCCGGTTCCGGCAGCGGCCAAAAGTAAAGAACTGGCCTGAGCCAATGGCAGGCGGGCGTCAGCCCGCCGCCGCAATCAGTTCACGGGTGTAATCTGTCTGGGCGTTCTCAAAGAGATCCTCAGCCGCGCCCATCTCGACCACGTCGCCATTGCGCATCACGATGACATTGTGGGACATCGCGCGCACAACCTTCAGGTCATGGCTGATGAACAGATAGGCCAGCCCGTATTTCCGTTGCAGGTCACGCAACAGATCGACGATCTGAACCTGAACCGTCATGTCCAGGGCACTGGTCGGCTCGTCCAGAACCAAAAGCTTCGGCCGCAACACCATGGCCCGCGCAATCGCAATCCGTTGTCTCTGCCCGCCCGAGAACTCATGCGGGTAGCGGTCCATCGAGTCCGGGTCCAAACCAACCTCGGTCATGACCTCAGCCACCAGCTCACGCGGGGCGCGGTGGGGGTCGACATTGTGGATCTCCAGACCTTCGGCGATGATCTGCATGCAGGTCATTCGGGGGCTCAGACTGCCGAACGGATCCTGAAACACGATCTGCATATCCTTGCGCAGCCGCCGCAGCTCACGCGTGGACCACCGGCGGACGTCCTGATCACGGAAAGTGATCGCGCCCTCAGACGCGATCAGCCGCATGATCGCCAAAGCCAGCGTCGTCTTGCCCGAGCCGCTTTCACCCACGATGCCAAGCGTTTCCCCGGCCCGCACGCTGAGCGTGGCGTCATTGACAGCCTTCACATATCCAACGGTCCGCTTCAGAAACCCCCGCTGGATCGGAAACCAGACCTTTAGATGATCGGTGCGCGCAACCTCTTCGGCATCTGCTGCCACCGGATCGGGCTGGCCCGAAGGCTCCGCCTCAAGCAGCTTGCGCGTATAGGGGTGCTGTGGATTGTCAAAGATGTCGGCGGTCACACCGGCCTCGACAATCTCGCCATCCTTCATCACGCAGACCCGGTCGGCAATGCGCCGCACGATGCCCAGATCATGGGTGATGAACAACATCCCCATATTCTCGGATTTCTGCAACTCGGCCAGCAATTCCAGGATCTGTGCCTGAATGGTCACGTCCAGCGCCGTGGTGGGTTCATCCGCAATCAGAATGTCAGGCTTGTTGGCCAGAGCCATGGCAATCATGACCCTCTGGCGCTGTCCACCCGACAATTGGTGCGGATAGCTGTCAAGACGCTCCTCGGGGTCGCGAATACCAACCTTTGTCAGCAGTTCCACAATCCTGCCCCGCGCCGCGTCGCCGGTTACCCCCTGATGCAGCGCAAGCGACTCGGCCATCTGCTTGTAAATCGTGTGCAGCGGATTCAGCGAGGTCATCGGCTCTTGGAAAATAAAGCTGATGTCGTTGCCGCGCACCTTCATTAGGTGATCTTCGGATGCGCCAACCATTTCCTGGCCTTCATAGGTCACCGAGCCCTCGACGATAGCACTGTCCCCCAGCAGGGCCACTGTGGACAACGCCGTCACCGATTTGCCCGACCCGGATTCGCCCACCAGCGCAACGGTCTCACCCCGATCCACGGTGAAGGACACACCTTTGACCGCGGCGCTCACCTGCCCGTCCTGCCGGAACGAGACCTTGAGGTTGTTCACATCCAGCAGGCTCATGAGAAAGTCTTTCTGGGATCAAACGCGTCGCGCACGCCCTCGAAGATGAAGACCAAGAGCGACAGCATGATGGCAAAGGTGAAAAAGGCGGTGAAGGCCAGCCACGGGGCCTGCAGGTTCTGTTTCGCCTGCAAGGTCATTTCGCCCAATGAGGGCGCAGATGACGGCAAGCCAAAGCCTAGGAAGTCAAGCGACGCCAACCCGCCGATGGTGCCTGTGACGATGAAGGGCATAAAGGTCAGCGTGGCGACCATCGCGTTGGGCAGCATGTGGCGGAACATGATGGTCATGTTGCCGACGCCCAGTGCCCGCGCGGCGCGGACATATTCCAGGTTTCGGGCCCGCAGGAATTCTGCCCGCACGACACCCACAAGGCCGGTCCAACTGAACAGGATCATCAATATGGCCAACAGCCAGAAACTTCGCCCAAGGATCGCGAACATGATGATGATCACGTAAAGCGATGGGGTCGCGGACCAGATTTCGATGACCCTTTGGAAGATCAGGTCCAACCAGCCACCGAAAAAGCCCTGAATGGCCCCGGCGAAAATCCCGATCATACTGGCCACACCAGTGACCAACAGGGTGAACAGGATCGACAGGCGAAAACCATAGATCACCCGCGCCAGAACATCGCGCTTGGTGTCATCGGTGCCCAGAAGGTTCTGACCATTGGGCGGCAAAGGCGCGGCCCCCGGGCGATCAACGCTTGTGTTGTAGGAATAGGGGATGGGCGGCCATATGGCCCAGCCTTTTTCAAACCCTTCAGCCTCGAACGTTCCGGCCTTGATCTGTTCGATGATGCCTTCTGGATCGTCAAAACACTGATCCAGACCGCCGCTGTCGATCAGGCACATCACTTCGGGGTCGCGATAAATCGCTTCGGTCTGGAAATCGCCGCCGAACTCGGTCTCGGCATAGAACTTGAAGATCGGCGTATAAAGTTCACCCCGATAGCTGACCAGGATCGGTTTGTCATTGGCAATGAACTCGGCGAACAGAGACAGGCCAAACAAGACAGAGAAGATAATCAGCGACCAGAATGCCCGGCCATTGCGTCGGAAATTACGCCAGCGGCGCTGGTTAAGAGGGGAAAGCGCCATCTAACCCTCCCGCTTTTCAAAATCGATGCGGGGATCGACCAGCACATACATCAGGTCACTGATGATCCCGACGACTAGGCCCATCAGACCAAAGATGAACAGCGTGCCGAAAATCACCGGGTAATCGCGCGCCACCGCAGCCTCAAAGCCCAGACGACCCAACCCATCAAGCGAGAAGATCGTCTCGATAATGATTGAGCCCCCAAAGAACACACCGATGAACACCGCCGGGAACCCTGCGATCACGATCAGCATCGCGTTGCGGAACACATGACCGTAAAGCACCTTGCGTTCGCTCAGCCCCTTTGCGCGGGCGGTCATGACATATTGCTTTTTGATCTCATCCAGAAACGAGTTCTTGGTCAGCAGCGTCAGCGTTGCAAAAGCCGAAATCGTCAGGGCGATAATCGGAAGTGTGATGTGCCAGAAATAGTCCGCGATCTTGCCCATCAGGCTGAGGCTTTCCCAATTGTCCGAAGTCAGCCCCCGCAGTGGGAAAATCTGCCAGTAAGAGCCACCTGCAAACAGCACCAGCAGCAGGATCGCAAACAGGAAGCCCGGGATGGCATAGGCCACGATGATGGCCCCGCTGGTCCAGGTGTCAAAGGTCGACCCGTCCTTGATCGCCTTGCGGATACCCAACGGGATCGAGACCAGATAGGCGATCAGAGTGGACCACAGACCCAGTGAGATAGAAACGGGCATCTTTTCTAGCACCAGATCGATCACGCTGATTGACCGGAAATAGCTCTCGCCAAAATCCAGCGTCAGATAGTTGCCCATCATGCTCAGGAAACGTTCAAGGGGCGGCTTGTCAAAGCCGAACTCTTTTTCCAATTCAGCGATGAACTCAGGCGGCAGACCGCGCGCGCCGACATATTTGTCATCAAACCCACCGCCGCCTGCGGGTTCGGCACCTGCGCCAGCATCTCCGCCTCCGCCCGCAAAGCCGGCAAAGACATCACCCTGACCTTCGATCTGCGCGATAATCTGTTCGACCGGTCCCCCTGGCACAAACTGCACCAGGGTGAAGTTCACGATCATAATGCCCAGAAGGGTCGGAATGACCAACAACAGGCGTCTTAGAATATACGCGCCCATGTTACCGCAGCGCGCCGGTGGCCTTCAGTTCGGCCTCTTTCTCGGGGTTGATCCACCACAGGTCCAAATGACCCAGCGAGAAAGGAGGCAGGTTTTCAGGGTATTCATACATGTCGTAATAGGCTGTCCAATAGTCTGCGATGTATCCCACTGGGACCACGAAGAACTCATACCGCAAGGCCCGGTCAAGTGCGACCAAAGCGGTATCCTGATCGGCTTGATTATCCGTCTCGAACGACGCCTCGATGATCGCGTCCACCAGAGGGCTTGCCAGACCAGCAGGATTGAACAGGCTGAACGCGGCCTCTTCGGATCCGTACATCTGGCTCAATCCGCCACCGGTGGACAGGAAAGACCCATACCGCGTGGAATAAACCATGTCATAGTCGCGTTCACGGCTGCGCAGCGTGTATTGTGCCGGGTCAATTTTCTCGGCAGATGCGTCGACACCAAGCGACTGGAGGTTCTGCACATAGGTCTCAATCATCGTGGCTGTCGAGGTCGGCAGGTTGGACGGGTATGGGATGTTCACCTTCAGCGTTTCCCCTTCCGCGTTTCGCCGCACATTCCCGTCGCCGACAGGCCACCCGGCCTCATCCAGCGCTTTGGACGCCTGCCGCAAATTGCGCCGATCATTCAAACGGGCCGAATTGGATTCGTGCACCGTGACGGCCGGTTCGGTCAGGAAATCTGCAGGGACGACATCACCAAGGGTTTCAATAAAGGCAAGCTCGGCCCCTTCTGGAACGCCAGTTGCTTCCAGCTTGGTTCCTTGGGTGAAAGAGCTCCTGGGCGAGTTGAGACCAAAGAGCAGTGATTCATTGACCCATTCAAAGTTGAACGCCAAAGCAAGCGCTTTGCGCACATTCTTGTCTGCAAACTGCGGCTTGCCCAAGTTGAACACGAAACCCGACGGGGTCGGCGGGCTGCCATCTGGGATTTCGTCGCGGACCACTACGCCCTCATTCAGCTTTGGGAAATCATAGCCCGTTGCCCACAGCTTGGGGTCGCTTTCGATGCGGAACGTGTATTCCCCGGCTTTGAACCCTTCGAATGCAGCGGTCTGGTCCGCAAAATACTCGACACGGATTGTATCGAAATTGTTGCGTCCGCGATTGAACGGCAGGTCTTCACCCCAGTAATCATCCCGACGCTTGTAGACGATGCGACGGTTGATGTCATAGCTGTCCAGCTTGTAGGGCCCTGATCCGACTGCAACTTCCAAACGAGGCTCGTCAAGTCGACGCGACTCATCCGCTTCGAACCACGCTTTCGAGAAGACCGGCGTCGCACCAACCGTTTCGATCAGGCTGCGGCGCGTGACTTCGGGGTTGAAGGTGAACTTGACCGTGTGATCATCCAAAGCCTCGGCGCCTGTGACCATGCGACCAACGGCCTGGGCATAAGATGGCAGGCCCTGCTCAATGAACAGACGATGGCTATAAACTGCATCTTCGGCGGTTACCGGTGTACCATCCCAGAACGTGGCTTCGGGGCGCAGGTGAAAAATCACATAGTTTCGATCCGCATCATATTCGAGGCTTTCTGCAAGAACACCGTAATACTGACCCACGCTATCATCCGAGCTTTCGATCAAACGGTCGTATTGAAGTGTCGTCAAAGCACCCGACCGGCCCTTGCGTGAATAAGGGTTCAAAGAATCGAACGTTCCCGACGCAGCCAAAGACAGCTCTCCCCCTTTTGGTGCATCCGGATTGACGTAGTTCAGGTGCTCGTAATCAGCGGGATAGTCGAGATTGCCAAAATAGGAATACCCGTGACTTTCGATAATCTTGTCTTCAGTTGCCGAAAGGGACGTCCCTAACGCCATTGCTGTGGTCAGACCGATGACAAAGGTCAAAGGCTTCATTCTTGTGACACGCATCGACGTCAAATGGGATTTCATCAGGTACATCCTCTGGGTTCGTTCACATGCTCATTTTCGTGCGCGCTAGCTAAAAGACCAGCTTAGTTAGATGCAAGTTTAGACTGCGTGAGCGCTTTGTGAAGATTTGTTCACACAAAAATTAAGGCCGCTGCGCGGGGCAACGGCCTTTAAAACTCCGATCCAGGCTCAGGATCAGTTACCGATGGTTTGCAGGTAGGCAATCACATCTGCACGCTCTTGCGCCTTTTTCAAACCTGCAAAGCTCATGCTTGTGCCTGCGATATAGCCGCTGGGACGTTCAAGAAACGCATCAAGCGCTTCGGGTGTCCAGTTGCCGCCATGGGCCAGCATCGCGGCCGAATAACCGCCAAAACCCTTGGCGGTACCAAGCGGACGATCCACGACACCATAAAGATAAGGTCCGGTGCCATTGGCACCATCTTCCAGCTTGTGGCAGGCGGTGCATTTGCGGAACACGCGCGCGCCTTTCTCGGGATCAGCGGCGGCCAGCAGATCTGCGAATACGACCTCTTCGCCGTCGGCGCTTTCGCCCGCGCTGTCGGTTTCGATAATGTAGGAAGCCTCGGCATGATGGCTATCGGAACTGTAGAGGATGTCCCCGGCCCATTTTGCCAGAAGCAACACCAGGAAGGTGCCAAACAGGCCTGCGGCGGCCTTGGTAACTGTCATCGTGTCGAACATTGATCGCGTGTCCATTTCAGCTGTCTGCCGGGTGTCTAAGGCTTCCCCTTGCAAGAGGCAAGGTATAGACACCGCGACGAAACGCCCAATTCGAAAACTTGTTGCACGGAATCGACCAAATGACCAACCGCATTGCTTTTCAGGGGGAACCCGGCGCCTATAGCCACGAGGCCTGCCGCGACGCGCGGCCCGATATGGATGCTCTTCCTTGCCGCACTTTCGAGGATGTAATCGAATCGGTCAGGTCTGGTGAGGCGGATCTGGCGATGCTGCCGGTCGAGAACACCACTTACGGGCGGGTGGCCGACATTCACCGATTGCTGCCCGATAGCGGGCTTCACATTGTCGATGAGGCGTTTGTCCGCGTGCATATCAACCTGCTGGGCGTTCCCGGCGCCAGTCTGGACGACATCACCGAGGCGCATTCGCATCTGGTGTTGCTGCCTCAATGCGCGGGGTTTCTCCAACACCACAATATCCGCGGCCGCGTAAGCCCGGACAACGCAAGGGCGGCGCGCGAAGTGGCCGAAGCCGGAGAAAAACACTCAGCCGCACTGGCCAGCGAGCTTGCGGGCGAAATCTATGGGCTGAACGTTTTGGCGCGTCATATCGAAGACAAGGATAACAATACGACACGGTTCCTGATCATGTCGCGCGAGGCAGACGAATCGCGGCGGGGGGATCACGGCATGATCACCAGCTTTGTATTTCAGGTCCGCAATATCCCAGCAGCGCTTTACAAGGCGATGGGCGGGTTCGCCACCAACGGGATCAACATGACCAAACTGGAAAGCTACATGGTCGACGGCTCATTCACCGCCACGCAGTTTTATGCAGATATCGTCGGACATCCTGCGGACAGAAACGTTCAACTGGCGCTGGATGAGCTGGAGCATTTCACGACCAATGTAGAGGTCCTTGGCGTCTATCCGGCCGCTCGACCGCGGGGCTAGGCCGGGCTTTTATCGGGGCTACGAGAAATCCGAACAGCGCACCCCGCTGCGCCACGCATTGAGAATGGCGTCGACATTTGCTTCGATCCCGTCTTCGGACCGCAGCTCCAGATCATAACGCCTGCCTTTGTGGATCGTCTTTTGATCCTGAACCGCACTGCCTTCGGCGCGGTCAGCGCGCCCGGTTTCCCGGCGGGCAAGTTCCATCAGCGCGCAGTGGATCGCCACGAACAGAACGTCATGCGGGGCAAAAACCTGCTGCAGTGTTTTGTCCCATCCGTCGGTGTCCAGAATGTGCTCAAGGATCAGATCATTACCAGCATCCGCATAGGCACCGATCGAGGCGTGAAATCCCTCAAATACCCGGGCGCGTTCCTTGGACCATTCAAAATCCCCTGCCCTGAATCGCGCCATTGGTATGACACCACTGTCTCGCAGATGATCAATCGAAATGTGCCAGAAGGGGCGCTCGATCTGCCTTTGCAATGCGCGTGCGATCGTCGATTTTCCACCGCTCGACGCGCCATGCAGGAAGATGATCTGCGCCATTTGAGACCCCGTTTTTCGCAAACCCGATTGGTCAAATCCCGTGATCGTGGCTCTGTCGCGCCGGTTATGCGAAATCGCCGAGCCGCGCCCGGAATTGTCAGCAAAACGCATAAGCATCCGCTAGTCGAGATACTTCACTTCATCGTCTAGGTTGCACACTGCATTGCATGGAGTACGGCCACAATCGTTACTCTGCGCTACGAATATGATATGACGACGGATAGACAAGAGTTTTGGAGCAAGAAAGGTGTTGGCAGGATCAATCTTGAGTTTCGTCTTTTCGATCTGCACCTTTTGTGAAGCCGGGCACTACCATCTTGTCACGGAAGCAGAAAGAATACAGTCGCGTGCCTTTCCGAATGACGACAAGCCCCATGAACCTGATCTGTCCGGCAAATGGTACGCGACACTACAATGCAGTGTGGGGTCTGGCCGCTATATCTACTATTTTGAGCAAACGCCCAACGGCAGACTGTCAGGCAAGTCACGAGGGGTCAGCTTTGGCGTCAAAGACATAACGGGGTTCTTGGTAAACGGCAGCTTTGCCGCGACACGTTTCGAGTTCTTTGAGCAAGTTAGCGAAGGCTATTTCATCGAGGTATCAGGTTCGACCCGGTTGGCGGGAGGTTACGTTTTCGCCACCTACAAGAATACGCGCACAGACAATGAATGCAGATTGCGGATGAAGAAAATGAGAGATCAGAGGCTCGTAGATCCTTAAGGAATACCTGCACGAGTTGTGTGTTTGTGGATGTAAACAGCCGACTCTGCGCGCCAGATCCCTCAAATCAAAGCAGCTGATTGCACCGCCAAAGCGAACGGCAGCTTTGTTCGCCGAGCTGCCGGAACCCACATCGTCACCGGACATTTTCAATACCAGAACCTGCCCTTTGTTTAGGATGCAAAGAATGTCTGCCGCGTGCCCAAGAGCCGACATAGGTTTCCGCGCCCTTTTTCGGGCCAAGCTGCGTATGGTAACGTCGCCGTAGTTGAACGGAGATTGACCTATGGATCGTGTTTTTGGATGCAGCGTTGACCATCATTTGAAGCTACCAATCGAACTGCGAGGAGGGGAAAAACCGTTCGATCATTGGGTCGACAACAAAGTAATTGACCACATTGATGAACTTGCCGGGCGGTTTATCGCAACGTCCTCATTGGCGATCTTGTCTACGACGCGTCATGACGGAATATTGGACATCACCCCTCGCGGCGACCCCGCAGGTTTCGTAAAGGTCATTGACAAAAAACTCATCGCAATTCCCGATCGCCCCGGGAACAATCGGATGGATACGTTCGAGAATATTCTGGCGAACCCGAATGTCGGCATATTTTTCATAATTCCTGGGCATCGAGACACACTGCGCGTCAGTGGCAAAGGAGCGGTCGTTAGGGACACCAAACTGGGGCAACAGCTTTCGGTCAACGGACGGCCCTCGGATCTGATCCTGCTCGTACATGTCGAAAGGGTTTTATGCCATTGCCCAAAAGCGTTCATACGCGGAAAGGTCTGGCAATCACAGGATTGGCCGGACACCTCCGATGTCCCCACTCTTGCAGAGATGTTGAAGGTTCACGGCGCGATGCCTGAAACCGTCACTGAGATCGCGGACGGCTGCAAAGAAGATGCCGAAGAAAACCTGTACTGATAGTCATACAGCCATTCTCGACAAAGCTTCTGTTGGCCCGCTGACTTAGGTCGGAAAAGTCCGCGTTTGAGATCTACGTTGATTCAACAGCGAAAACTGGGTTTCAGTCGCAACCAAATCGACACACTTCGAAGACAGCTTCGGAACATGTGTTATAGCGACGAGCGGTGTAAATTCTAAACCTCGAAAACCAAGTTTCGCCACTTACCCGACCGGGCCAGTATTTGAGTGTAGGCTCACCATTCTGGAAAACAATCAGAGCCATCCGAGGTGCCTTTTGCCGAACCTCGACTTTTCAAACCCCGTGGTTGTGACGCTGTTCGAGCTCTTGTGCGAAATCGCTGAGTCGCGCCTGAAATTGTCTGCGAAACCGGGCCTGGCCCAGCTTCATGGATTGCAACAGTAGTCGCGCCGGAAGGGTCTTGGCGGCAAGAGACAGCTGGATGCTAAGCCGCGTATGGCGCGGAGACAGGGCCAACAGCTCGATCACTGTCTGACCGATCATGCCGCGGCTGCTTGAGGTGAACTGCATCAGCGATGGCCGCTCACACTCTGTCATCAGAACCGATATGTCGCGCGGTTTGCCCCGAAAGCTGAACCTCGTATGCCATTCGGCCCCCGCCTGCAGCGGTGTTTTCGAAACAACACGACGCACCTCGACCCCGCGTCGCATGGCCATGCGTTCAAAGCGGTCGACATCGGACACCATGGAAAACACGGCATCAATCGGGGCGGTTATGTCCTCCTGCGCTTTGAACTGCATCTGTTTTTCCGCTCAGCCTTTTCCCTGCTTATCGTTCTAAGGGTTAATCCAGCGTATCCGCCAGCCAATGTTGCAGGATAAAATGAGCAATCGAACCCTTTCTGGCGGGTTTCAGTTTCGGATGATCCCCGGCGAACGCCTGCATCATCTCGGTCTTGCTCACCCATATCGCCTCTTCGATTTCAACCGGGTCGATCTTGATATCACGTGACAAAGCCTCGCCCGCGCAGCCGAACATCAACGAGGCCGGGAAGGGCCAGGGCTGGCTTGAGAGGTAGTGCACAGCGCCCACAGGCACGTTGGCTTCCTCCATCACCTCGCGGCGCACCGCAGCTTCGAGCGTTTCGCCCGGTTCGACAAAACCGGCCAGCAGCGAATACATCCCCTCGGGCCACCCAGGTGAGCGCCCGACCAGAACCGCGTTGCCATGTGTGATCAGCATGATCACCACGGGGTCGGTTCTTGGGAAATGCTGGGCACCGCAATCGGGGCAACTGCGCTGCCATCCCGCTTGCGCCATCTCGCTGGGAGCGCCGCAGCGGGCGCAAAACCGATGGGTTTCGTGCCAGCCGATGACGGCCTTGGCTGTTGCGGCCAGTTCGGCATCGCGCGCCGATAGACGGGTCATGATCCTGCGCAGCTCGGCAAAGACCTGACCGGTGGGCAAATCTGGATGCTGCTGCTCGGTCTGATCGACAAACGCACCTACGCCAGCCAGATCCAACCCTTCGGCGGCCCAGCCGGAAATATCGGTTGCGAACAAAGGCGCTCTCTCTTTGGTAAGGCCGAGAAAAACCGGTGCGTCAACGATACCACCGGGACCGTCGGTCAACAGGGTGTGGCTGAGCGGAACGAGCGCCAGTTGGTCCAAATTCTCGCCCTGCACCAAAACCTTTCCGCGCCAGAGCAAAAGGCAGCGCGCCGACGGATCCGCCAAATCCTGAGCCAGCAAGGCAGCGTCACTGCGCCGCTCAGCCGCCCTGTTCAGGCCGGACCCCCCAAAGGTCACCTCCTCTGCTCGTTTCATGCACCGCCCTCATTTTGGCGACAGGGCTGCCACGTCTTGATCGTTGACGCAATGACCTTTCAAATATGCTATCGTTAGAATGCGGCAGATTGTCCGCGAACTTGTCGTTTTTATTGCGCTTATTCAACCTATAGGATTATTCAAATGCACAACAACATGCAGAAGTTTTACACTTGAATACAAAAGACAAGACCGCCGAAGTATCATCATCGCCGGCGCGTATCCAGATCCTAGCGACGACCGACCTTCATATGAATTTGACCGGATTTGACTATTATTCGGATCGCAAGGACCCAAGGATCGGATTTACCAGAACCGCAAGCTTGATCCGTGCTGCGCAGGATGAGGCGCATTCCGAAGGGGTATTGAGTTTGCTGTTCGACAATGGTGATGCCTTGCAGGGCACACCCTTTGGCGATTGGGCTGCCGCGCACTGTGCGGACACTCACCCCTTGCCTCAAGCGTTCAATCGGCTTGGGTACGATGCCGTTGGGCTGGGCAATCACGATTTCAGCTTCGGGCTGGGTCTGATCGACAGCTTTGCGTCACAATTGAACTGCCCCGTGCTTTGCAGCAATCTGGACCGTGAGCCCACAGGCGCGGGCTGGCGACCCTACACCGTTTTAAACCGCAACATAACGCATGATGCTGGAACAGCCACCATCAAGATCGGCGTCATGTCCGTAATACCCCCACAAACCACTATGTGGGAGCGGCACAAGCTGGACGGTCAGGTGGCTTCGCACGACATTTTGCGAAGCGCCGAAGAAACGGTCAGCACGCTGCGCAACCTTGGCTGCGATCTGATTATTGTTCTGGCCCATTCCGGTCTGCAAGCCGAAAGCGCGGGGCCCGGCCTGGAAAACGCGGTAATACAACTGGCAGCAATCGACGGCATCGACGTTATCATAGCCGGACATACCCACCTGACCCTTCCGGGACCTGCGCATGACCATTTGCCTTTTGTGGATGCTCGACGAGGGAGGGTTCATGGCAAACCGGTCGTCATGGCCGGGTCGGCAGGGTCTTATCTGGGTGTCATAGACATAACTTTGGACAATAAGATGTCCGGCGCCTGGACCATATGTGATTTTGAAACCGAACTGCGTTCGATTTGTCCAAAAAATACAGATGTTCTGGAAGATCCCGAAATGATAGCCCTGTTCGCTCGGGGGCACGCCGAAACGCGGACCCTTGCGGCAGAGCCTGTGGGGCGTCTTGAAACGTCGATACACAGCTATTTCGCCTATTGCGCGCCAGATCGGGCCCTGGCGCTTTTGGCTGCGGCGCAGGCGGCCGCGTTACGCGCCTTGTTGAATGATGATCCTACGTCGGAATTGCCTGTGCTCTCGGCGGTCGCCCCCGCCAAGTTCGGAGGACGCTCGGGCCCAGATTTCTATACTGACATCCCCGCTGGGGATATCTCGATGCGGCATGTCGCAGATATTCACCTGTTCCCAAATGAACTGCGTGCTGTGCGTGTCACCGGGGTACAGCTACGCGAATGGCTCGAAATGTCGGCAGGGATTTTCAGGCAGCTGAATCCAGACTCGGCAAGAGTTCTGACAGACCCCGATCGCGCGGGTCACAACTTTGATGTCATTCATGGACTGACCTATGAAATCGACCTCAGCCAACCGGCGCGTTATCGGGCGGATGGGCATCTTTCAGATCCAGAGGCCCGCCGGGTCCGAAATTTGCGCTGGCAAGCGCGACCTGTTGACGATGCAGCGGAATTCGTCGTCGCTACCAACAACTATCGCGTCAATGGTGGTGGAAATTTCAACGCCGTGACCGATGCACGCAAACTCGACCTTCCATCCTGCAGCATCCAAAGCGTTTTGCGGGACTATTTGGCTGAAAGCAGCCAGATAGATCCTTTGGAACACGCCGAAAATCCCTTTGGCTTCAGCAATCTGGGTGGTGCCAAAGCGATCCTGGAAACCGGACCAAGAGCTTTGGCGCATATCGACGAGCTTGACCCATACGCGCCAGAGATACTGGGGACCGATGCGCAGGGTTTCCTGCGGATCGCATTGACGCTCTGATGGGTTGCGAATCCGACGGTGCTTGCTTATATCCAGGGTCGAGAGGTTGGCGCGGGCGAGCGCCTCGCCAACCTGGTCAGGTCCGGAAGGAAGCAGCCACAACGAGCCCCGCTTGGGTCGATGTCCAACCTCTCACTTACTTCCACAACCTTTCTAGACACCTTGCTGTGCGATAAGCTGCGGCCAGATGGCTGCGTTGCGCCGCGCGAAAGCCCCGATATGGCCCACTGATTGCAAGCCATGGTCCTTCGGGTCGATCAGATGGCGTTGCGCGTCAGGTCCGAACAGCTCGGCCAGCCGCCAAACGGCTTGCGGTGGGACCATCTGATCGTCCGTGAAAGTCACCAGGTCGACTGTGCCTGAGGTCGAATCCCAGGTGACATCGGGCAAGGACGCACCGATTTCAGGCGCATAATTGCGCGGAGCCGTGCACCATCGGCGCCATTGCCAATAAACCGCCGCCGGCAGGTCCGGGCCAAACCCAACCGCCCTGCCGGGCAGATACCCCAACATACGCGCAAGCAGTGGTGCATGCCCGTACCAGAACAACCCAGCCAAGGCACGGTAGGGCCAGGGATGGTCGGTAAAGGTCACAAGCCCCGAGTTCACGCAAATCAGCCGGTCGATCTGCGCCACATCCGGCTGAACCGGGCCTAACATTCCACCGATGGAATGCCCTATGGTCCAATGCTGGGCCTGCGGATAGCGACGGCGCAGTTCTGCACGCGCTGCCGGTATATCCACCAAGGCCCAATCGGCCATGGTAACAGTTGCATCCTGAATGCGCCCGGTCAGCGACTGCCCAAAGCCGCTATAATCATAGGTCAGACAAGCCATACCATGCTCAAGCGCCAGCCAGAGTGCGAAATGCTGGTAGTAGTCGCGCGGAACTCCGGTTGCACTGTTCAGAGTCACCACAATTTCCGGCTCGATGACTGGTTTGTACAGCCGCGCCGACAGGTTTCCGCCCTGTGACGGAATCCAAAAATCCTCGGTTTCGATAATATGCTGGTCATCTCGCATAGTGTCACCCGCCCACACTGAACCAATCAGTTCAGAATTAATATGCGCCCAGCTCGACCATCACTGTCAAGCCGCAGCGCGCATGACCAAACGTCCGCTTGACAGCGCCCCACCCCGAACGCTAGCGGTTGTGTGATGGTTCTCGCACCCCGGTTTGGGGTCGGGATGAAAAGGGAACGCGGTGCGGGCCAATCCGATCCGATCGGAACAGCCCAAATCCGAGACTGCCCCCGCAACTGTAGGCGGAGAGCAATGTCGAAAAGCCACTGGCCGCAAGGCTGGGAAGGTCGGCAAAGCGATAACCCGCAAGTCAGGAGACCTGCCATCAAGAATTGAAACCGAAACTCGGGCGGGGTGTCCGGGCGGGCCTGCTTGTCGGAAGCCAAGTGTTCCTGATCGTCGCCCCTGCTCATTGCGCGGAGGGCGCGGTATGATCTGGAACACAAAAACTCACCAATTTTCGGCCACTCTTTGCCAGCGCACTGGCAAACCCTGCCCGGCGCTGGCGCAATTGGCGCGCGCGATAACCCAGGCGATGTCAACGGCCCAACCTGTTACAACAGATGGGTTCGAAGTTGACGGCCACGCACAGCTGACCCATTGCGCCGAAGGGTGCACCGCACGATATCTGGCCCGACCAAAGCAGGTTCGAATTTTTTGTGACGCTGATCCCCGGACAGAAAACGAGACTCTGGAACAGTTCGCTGACTTGATGTTCTCGTGCAAAGTAACTTCGATGCCCGCAGACGCCTTGGTCAAGGCGCCATGCGCCATGTTGCAGGTCACCACCAACGCCGCGCCAATGGCGGCGCAGGCTGCCGAGCAGGCCTCGATCTAGCTCAGCCTTGACGGCCCATCGCCCAGTCCATCTGTCCTTGAGTTTCCACAGCGCAAACGCGGGTTTTTCTGAGCCGTGCCAACGCCTCTACCGGCGCTTCGCCGCTATCAATCATCAACCGCAGCACCACCATCCCAGACCGCCCGCAGCCGCCACGACAATGCACCAGAACCCGGCCGCCGCCAGACAGCTGGCACAGGCCCAGAGCTCTGACATCTTCCCACGTCGACTGTGCGTCATCCTCGGGCGTGCCGAAATCGGCAATCGGGAAATGGACCCACTTCGCACCGATATTCTCAACGTCGCGCCCCAACGCCGAGGCCCCCAGCTGGGCCAATTCTTCGGCAGTCGTCAAAGTGATCACCAGATCCGGCGCCCAAGCCGCAATCGCACATAGATCAGCTTCGTAATTGCCATCGCGCCCCGGCAATGGGCACAATGCCAACTGCCCATCGCCCACAGTCAGACTGTAAATCTGAAATCCACTCATGTCTCGTGTCCTTCGGCGCCTCTGTGCCTCAGCGGTGTAACCAAGCCAAGCCAAATCCAAAACGAAATTCGCGCCCTCGTGGTGGACGCGACGAGCAGGTCGCTCTACGCTGCATCGGAACTCGAATCCGTCAGAGACAACATGACCGACACGCCAAGCCCTGCCTATCAGGTTCTCGCCCGCAAATATCGCCCGGAAACCTTTGCCGATCTGGTTGGGCAAGACGCCATGGTCCGCACGCTGAAAAACGCGTTCGAGGCAGACCGGATTGCCCAGGCCTTTGTCATGACCGGCATTCGGGGAACGGGGAAAACCACAACGGCCCGGATCATCGCCAAGGGTATGAATTGCATCGGTCCTGACGGCACGGGTGGACCTACAACGGAACCCTGCGGTCAATGCGAACACTGTCAGGCCATCATGGAAGGCCGCCATGTCGATGTGATTGAGATGGATGCCGCAAGTCGCACCGGTGTGAATGATATTCGCGAGATCATCGACAGTGTCCGCTATCGCGCCGCCAGCGCGCGGTACAAGATCTATATCATCGACGAGGTTCACATGCTGTCGACCAGCGCGTTCAACGCGCTGCTCAAGACGCTCGAAGAACCGCCCGAACATGTGAAGTTCATCTTTGCCACCACCGAGATCCGCAAAGTCCCGGTGACCGTTCTGTCGCGATGCCAGCGCTTTGACCTGCGACGGATCGAACCCGAGGACATGATCGCGCTGCTGCGCCGGATCGCGGATGCCGAAGGCGCCCAGATCGCCGACGACGCGCTGGCGCTGATCACCCGCGCTGCCGAAGGTTCAGCCCGCGATGCCACGTCATTGCTGGACCAGGCGATCAGCCACGGCGCGGGGGAAACCAGCGCCGACCAGGTGCGCGCTATGTTGGGTCTGGCCGACCGGGGCCGGGTGCTGGATCTGATGGATATGATCCTGCGCGGCGACGCGGCAGGGGCGCTGACCGAGCTGGGCAGCCAATATGCCGAAGGGGCAGATCCGCTGGCAGTTCTGCGCGATCTGGCGGAAATTACCCACTGGGTCTCGGTCGTGAAAATCACCCCCGACGCTGCCGAAGACCCAACAGTATCCCCCGACGAACGCGCCCGGGGTCAGCAAATGGCCCAGGCGCTACCGATGCGGGTGCTGACCCGGATGTGGCAGATGTTGCTGAAAGCGCTTGAAGAGGTTTCGGCTGCACCCAACGCCATGATGGCCGCGGAAATGGCGGTGATCCGTCTGACCCATGTGGCCGACCTGCCCAGCCCGGAAGAGCTGGTGAAACGGTTGCAGGACATGCCTGCCCCGCCACCGAATGGCGGACCGGGTGGCGGCGTGCCAACCCGAGCGCCTGACGCTGCTCCGACACAGGCCATTGCGCAACCTGCCATGGCCGCGCGCGGCCCCGCCGGGGGGCCTTCCGCTGCGCTGGCCCAGGACCCCGCCACCGCCCTGGCACGCTATCCAACCTTCAACCACGTCGTCGAACTGATCCGCAGCAACCGGGACGTAAAACTGTTGGTCGAAGTGGAAAACGGCGTGCGTCTGGTGTCCTACCAGCCCGGCCGGATCGAGTTTACACCCGCCGAACAAGCGCCGTCAGACCTGGCCGCGCGGCTGGGATCTGCGCTGCAGCGCTGGACCGGGAACCGCTGGGCCGTCTCGATTGTCTCGGACGGCGAAGCCCCCACGATCGGAGAAACCCGCGACGCCGCCGATCTGGCTCTGAAAGCCAAGGCAAAGGCGCACCCGCTGGTTCAGGCTGTCTTGGAACAGTTCCCAAAAGCACGGATCACCAAAATCGAAACCCCCGAGCAACGCGCAGCCCAGATCGAAACCGAAGCCCTGCCCGAGGTCGAGGACGAATGGGACCCGTTCGAGGAGGACTAAGATAAAGGCAAAACTCCCGCGCCCGCCACGGGCCATCGGCTGACGCCGATACCCCAGAGCGGACTTGGGCCCGGCAGCGCGGGCAAAGCCCGCGCTGCCGGGCCCAACGGGAGGAAAGGTCTTGCCAAAGACCTCGACGACCGGCGGGAGCATTCCTGCCCCTTGTGCCACACCGACGCCCTTCGTATTTAAGCGTCAAACCAGTTAAAGGAGATTACCGATGCTCAAAGGACTCGGAGGGCTTGGCGGCCTGGGCGATATGGCCAAGATGATGAAATCCGCGCAGGACTTGCAGACCAAGATGACGGAAATGCAGGAAGAGCTGAACACTTTGATGGTTGTTGGCGAATCCGGGGCCGGTCTGGTCAAGGCCACTGCCACTGCCAAGGGAGAGCTCAAGGGGCTCGACATTGATCCGTCGATATTCAATGGCGACGACAAGGAAGTGGTCGAAGATCTGATCCTGGCCGCCATCAAGGACGCCCAGACCAAAGCCGCCGAACGCGCGCAATCAGAAATGGCCAAACTGACCGAAAGCATGGGGCTGCCGGCGGATATCAAACTGCCCTTCTGATCTTCATCTTTTCAAATATACTCCCGCCAGAGGCTCCCTCCGGCGTCAGACAGGACAGGCCGTGAGCTCTAACAGCGACATTGATAACCTGATCGACCTGATGGCGAAACTGCCGGGCCTTGGCCCCCGTTCCGCCCGCCGCGCTGTCCTGCACCTGATCCGCAAACGCGCCCTGCTGCTGACACCGCTCTCGGACGCAATGCAGCAGGTTGCCGTTACCGCCCGCGAGTGTCTGAACTGCGGCAATGTTGGAACGTCCGACATCTGCGATATCTGCGACGATGAGGCCCGCGCAACCGGAGAGCTATGCGTGGTCGAGGACGTGGCCGATCTTTGGGCGATGGAACGCGCGGGCGTTTTCAAAGGCCGCTACCATGTACTGGGTGGCACGTTGTCAGCACTGGACGGGGTCGGCCCGGACGAACTGCGCATCCCACGCCTGCGGGACCGTGTGTTGGCGGAAGGGATCACCGAAATCATCCTGGCGCTGAACGCCACAATCGACGGACAGACCACTGCGCATTACATCGCCGACCAGCTTGAAGGCCAGGTGCGCCTGACGTCACTGGCACAGGGTGTGCCGATTGGGGGTGAGCTGGATTATCTGGATGACGGGACGATCACGGCGGCGCTGAGGGCGCGGAAAGAGATCTAACCTTATTCCTTGGATTAGATCATCCTTTCGCCAATACGACCTCCAGTTTCTCGAACGCCTGTTTCCAGCCACCTTCGCCAGCGCTGCCCGCGGGGACGCCACGATGCACCATGGTCATCTGCGTTCTGCCGTCTAATTCTCGTAAATCCACAATAACCTCGGTTATGTCCGGATGGCCTTCTGGCATTCCCATGTCTTTGGGCGACAGGATGTTTCCAGTCTCATCACACATGCTTTCGGTATAGACCAATCGAGACGGCTCGGTGATTTCCTTGTAGACCCCAGTAAACCACATCCTCATGGTTTTTTCCGGCGTTTTCATTTCCATGCAGATCTTTCGTACCCCACCGACACGCAAATCAATCTCTGCTGTTGGCACGGAGAACCCCATAGGGCCATACCACTTCTGGAACAGTGCAGGATCGGTCCACATCCGCCAGACCAGCGCCATGGGCGCTTGGAACTCGTGCACGATCCGCACCCATTTTTCAGAATCATCCATCTTTCAAATCCTTCATTTCGCTCAGTAATTTTTCCATGGCCTCAAAGCGAACTTCCCAGATGTGACGGTACTGGTCAGTCCAGTTTGCGATCGATTTCAGCGGGTCTGTATTCAACCGGCAAGGACGGAACTGCGCGTTGCGCGAGCGTTCGATCAAGCCCGCTCCTTCCAGCACACGCAAATGTTTTGAGATCGCTGGCATGCTGACGTCAAACGGCTCTGCCAGCTCTTTGACAGTCGCTTCGCCTTGGGCCAATCGCGCCAGCATCGCGCGTCTGGCGGGATGGGCAAGTGCCGCAAAGGCGAAGTCCAGTTTTTCGTCTTCAGTCATAGGCTCATTAATAAACCTATTGGTTAATTAATCAATGGGTAAATTAAACCCGATTAAGATGGCCAACGCACCAACTCTCGAATTTCCCTTTGGACTGAACAGCTTTGAAGATAGAAAGATCTTGTATCGTCTTTGCCCCGGAACAGTTTGATGACCCGTTTTGTCGCCCTCACCCTCGCCGCCTTCACCGCCACCTCTGCCCTTGCGCAGAACCTTGTCGACAAAGGCTTTGTCGAAGGCTGGAACATCATGATGGATCCCGCGCTCGGGAATGGGTGCCTGATCCAGACGGTCTATCAGGATCTTTCGGTCGTGCGGTTGGGCTATGATGCTTTGGACAATCGTGGGTATTTCGCCGTCTACAACAAAGCCTGGGGCGACATACAGCAGGGCGAGCGCTATCCGATCCGGTTTGAGCTGGACGGCAAAAGCTATGACGCAACAGCGATTGGGTTCAATGACCGGGACGTGCCGGGCGCGACTGTGTTTTTTACAGACCGGGCGTTCGTGACGGCGATTGCGCAGAATAAGACGCTGACAGTGTTCAACCCCGAAGGTCAGACGGTGATGGCCATTGATCTAAAGGGAACCGCCAAAGCATTGGACTATGCGCGGGACTGTCAGAACAAGAAGCTTTAACGAATCGGGTCGAACAGCGCGTCTTTCGCCGTGCAGTCCCGGATCACGTCGCGGCCGCAGGGCACCGGATCAAGCGTGCGGGACAGGCATAGGCGCGCTTCGGCGATATAGCCCTGTTTGCAGGTGACCGTGATCATGTCACGCTCTAACCCGGGGTTGGCTTTCAGAAACGCCTCTTCCACTACAGATGCGGGCAGTTTGACGGCAGCATCCAGCTTGCGGAACACGTCTGGGCGGCTCACCTGATCGTAAGCTTCGCGCGACAGAGCGAAATAGTCAGGTGCGGAGAGGCCTGAACATGTGCCGTGTTTCTTCCATTGATGCCAGGCCAAGCCCGCACTGCCCTGGATATCCTCCATCGCGCGAGTCATCGAGCGTGAGGGCGGTGCCTCGGGCGTGCGGCAATAAGAGGGCCAGCCTTGGTGAAACTGTGGCCAGAGCCCGTGCAAGATCCATCCGTGGTCATGACGTTCATCACATTGATCTGATCCGCGCGCATCACCTTCGCGCGCGCACCAGTTGGGTGACCAGCTGAGCGCGAGGACATAATAGTCAAACTCTCCGGCCTTTTCGCCCTCGGCCCAAGCGGATATCGCGCCCAGCACCAACAAAACCAGCCCCAAAATTCCTTGGCGCATTCGCCTCTTTCCTTCTTAACCTGACGCGACTATACAAGCCCCAAGTTCCCCGACAACGGAAACCTGCCCCAAAGCCACGGGGCCGCCGAATTCCGGCGACGGGACAGATGTATGTATAGGAGACGGGCTGATGGCAAAACCCCTGATGGCCAAGGCAACCGCCGTATGGCTGGTGGATAACACCACGATCAGCTTCAAGCAGATCGCGGATTTCGTAGGAATGCACGAGTTGGAGGTGCAGGGCATCGCGGATGGCGATGTGGCTGCGGGCGTTAAAGGATTCGACCCGATTTCCAACAATCAGCTGACTCAGGAAGAGATTGATGCAGCGCAGAACAACCCGCTGCACAAGCTCAAGCTCAAATTCAACCCGTCGGCAGCGGGTGAGGAAAAACGCCGTGGTCCGCGTTATACGCCTCTGTCAAAGCGTCAGGACCGCCCGAACTCGATCCTGTGGCTGGTCAAGTTCCACCCCGAGCTGAGCGACGGTCAGATCGCCAAACTGGTCGGCACCACCAAGCCGACCATCCAGTCGATCCGCGAGCGCACCCACTGGAACATCGCCAATATGCAACCGATCGATCCGGTTGCCTTGGGCCTGTGCAAACAGTCCGAGCTGGATACAGCCGTTCAGAAAGCCGCAGCCAAACAAGCGGCTGAAGGCAAGGTCATGAGTGATGATGAACGCCGCAAGCTGGTGTCCACCGAACAGTCACTGGATATGGATGCAGCACCCAAGATCCCGTCGGCAATTGAAGGGCTGGAAACTTTCTCGTTGACCGATGAGCCAGCTGAGGAAAAAGAAGAAGAGGTTGTTGATGCGGACAGCTTCTTCAACCTGCCCAAAGGTGGCGAGGCGGACGAAGAAGAAGACGAGTTTCGCCCCTGATCCTGGAACAGCCCCGGCCTGACAGGCCCGGGGCGCTTGCTTTGGGAATCCCATGCTGAACGTTTTGTCCGCAGTTTTCGGCCCGCACCGCGCAGTTTCGATCTATGCTTTCCTCAAGACCTGGGGGTTGGCTCTGGCCGGTGCCTTGGTCATGGTCGTTATTGTTTCGGTGATCGTTCTTGTGGGCGACGACGGAGAGCATGAGCACGAAGCGTTTCTAACCGTGCCGGTCCTGTCGGCAACGGCGATCAACGGTGATCTGCGGAACGGTGTGGTTGCGTCAGTCCGTCTGCCGGATGGGTCGGCTGTCTCGCTCACCTCAACAGATGCGCAGATCTCGCAGAGCGTGGGATCTGATGCCTGCGTTGAAAAACGCGTTTATGTTGAAAGCGGCGAGGCGCGGTATCGGCTGAAACTGCCACGGCTCTGCGGATCGAGTTGATCCTTGAAAACCGCCCGGAATTGCCCAGGCGGTTTTTTTTAAACCATCTGAAACACGATACCCGCAAGGATCGCGCCACCAACACCCAGAGCCAGATAGGTGGCAAAGACGCGCGGCTTGACCAGCGACCAAACCGCTGCCATCGCCGGGATCGAGCTGACGGCACCCGCCAACATAAAGGCCATCGCGGCGCCCGCGGTCATGCCCTGCTCTATCAAACCGGCCAGCAGCGGCGGAGCCACATAGGAATTCAGATAGGCCGGCATCCCCACAAGCGCAGCCACGACAATCGGGCCAACACCTTCTCCGCCAACGACGCGCGCGATCAGATCTGCCGGGACATAGCTGACCAGCAACGCCTCGAGCACATAAGCCAATGCCAGCCACTTGAGCAGAAACAGGCCGTTTTGGACGAACTCCGAGCGAAATCGCTGACGGCGGTCCGGGTCTTTCCAGAATGTCCAAACGGGTTTGTCGTCCAGCTTGGGGCCGCAACCGCAACATCCCGCCGGCTTGTAGTTCCGCAAAGGCTGGGAAAACGCCCCGGCCCGCATCAGCGCCCGCACGGCAAACCCGCCAAACAGGCCCAGGGCCACCGCAGCGACGGCTTTGCCAATCGCAAACGGCCAGCCCAATGCGCCCGCTGTGATCAGCAGCGTTGGTGGATCGATCAAGGGTGAACTGAGCCAGAACGCCATGACCGCCGACAACGGTGCGCCAAGTGCCAGAAGGCCTGCGATAAAGGGAATGACTTCGCAGGAACAGAACGGCGCCAGCCCGCCAAACAACGCCGCCAAAAAGATCATTCGGGTCTCGCGCCCCTCAAAGGCGCGGGCCACCATGACCTCGGCACCCGTGGCCTTGAGGTAGGACAAAAGCAAAACGGCAAAAAGGATATACTGACCCGTATGCGCCAGCGCCTTGGCCGCAAATGTCACGATTTCGGTCCAGTTGCCCGGATCCAACAGGGCAACGAGCAGCAGAATGGCAATGATCAGAACCCATGGCGTTTTAAGCGCGTCGATAACGTTGCGCACCGAGGTTTTGGGGTTTTGTGTCAGCTCAGCCATCGTTTGCGGCCTTTTCAATCTGGTCCGCGCAGCATTCGCTCAGAATGAACTGCGCCAGTTTCTGCAATTCGCCATAGCACGCACGGTTAATTGTCGTGCGGCCGATCTTTTCCTGCTCGACCACGCCACCCGCTGCCAGAAATCGCAGATGATGGGCCAGTGTTGACGGGGCTATGCCCGTGCGCGTCTGGATTTCACCAACGGTCAGCCCAGCCTCACCTGCGCGGACCAGCGTTTTCAGTACTTTCAACCGGGCCTCAGAGCCCATGGCCGAGAATCCCGCGGCAGCTTCTTCCCACATTGGACTTCCCTACATAACTAATTTTCTGGTTATATAGTTTATTCGAACTTGGTGGTCAACCGAAGGATTTCCTTTAAGGAGCTTAAGTCCAGATTGCCTCTGCCTTAAGTCCAACCTATAAGGAGGGATGGGAATTTCCGTGGACACCTTTTTCCTTGATCCCAACGGTCAGGGCACGTTGCAAGCACGCATTCAGCAGATGATTGCCGAAGGCATTTTGTCGGGCCGCTTTCACACGGGTGAGAAATTGCCATCCTCACGCAAGCTGGCGTCACATTTGGGGGTCAGCCGGATCACGGTCACGCTCGCCTATACCGAGCTATTGGCCAATGACTATCTGACCTCGCGCGGGCGGTCGGGCTACTACGTGTCGCAGAATGCTCCGGTACCCCCGAAATACACCCCCCTCCAGCGCAGTGATGACACGGTCAACTGGGAAAGGTCGCTTGCGCGTCCTTTTTCAGGCGGAGATTTTCTGCGCAAGCCCAGCGACTGGCGCGACTTTCGATATCCGTTCATCTATGGGCAGACTGACCGGTCCCTGTTCGATCATGCCAATTGGCGTCTCTGCGCCGTGCGCGCATTGGGGCACAAGGATTTCGATTCGCTGACCGGAGATTACGTCGACCAAGATGATCCTCTGCTGATCGAGTTCATTGCCCGGCACACCCTGCCACGGCGCGGGATAGCCGCGCGCCCCGAAGAAATCCTGATAACACTGGGTGCCCAGAACGCCTTGTGGCTGGCGTCGCGGGTATTGCTGAAACCTGACCGGACCGCCGCGATTGAAGATCCGTGTTATTATTCGCTGCGCAATCTGCTGTCACATTCCGATTGTCGACTTGTGCCAATACGGGTGGATCAAGACGGGCTGCCACCGCAGGACATCCCCGATCAGACCGATGTCATCTTTACCACGCCAAGCCATCAATGCCCCACTACGGCCACCATGCCCGTGGACCGGCGCAATGCCTTACTGGATCGCGCTCGCGACCTGAATGCAATCATCGTCGAGGACGATTACGAGTTCGAAATGTCCTATCTGGGTGCGCCCTCGCCCGCGCTGAAATCGATGGATCGCGATGGGCGGGTTGTCTATGTGGGCAGCTTTTCCAAATCCCTGTTTCCGGGGTTGCGGCTTGGCTACATGGTCGGATCCGAAGCATTTATCCGCGAGGTGCGAGCGCTGCGCACCTTGGTTCTGCGCCATCCTCCGGGCCATGTTCAGCGCACTGCGGCCTATTTTCTGTCACTGGGACATTACGACGCGCAGATCCGCCGGATGTCGAAAGCCCTGCACCAAAGACGTGACACAATCGAAGCGGCCATCCATCAGCATGGGCTGACCATCGCCGGGCATGGATATCACGGAGGATCGTCGATCTGGATGCAGGCGCCAAATGGCATCGATACCACCCGTTTGGCCAAGGAATTAAGGGCGCGCAGCACCCATATCGAGCCCGGAGAACAGTTCTTTTCCGGGACCAGTCGACCGCGGAACTTCTACCGGCTCGGTTATTCCTCGATACCGCCGGAACGCATCGCTCCGGGGATTGAACAAATCGCCCAGGCAATCCGCAACAAATCCTAGACTGGATATATCCGGCTTGGGCTTCTGGCCCTAACGCCACAGGCACCCATACGCCAAAACCGCTGAGAAATACCGCGCCGCATGGCCGATTGCACCCTATTGCCCCGGAGTTTGCCAGATGAAGATGACGACCGAAGAAGCATTTGTGAAGGTTTTGCAGATGCATGGGATTG
>NZ_WQIE01000014.1:0-61837 GCF_013035585.1 Ruegeria sp. HKCCA5839
GCCTCGCGTACTGGCAAGACTCCGTTTGCAACAGCTATGTGCAGCTCGGGTGTGAGATCGAAAATCGTCACAACTTCCGAGGCTTGATCGAAGTTGCTCGGCACTCGGTTCTGTCGATTTCACGTGTGACGGGGTTGGCGCATCGGGTCGAACGCCGCAAACGCGATATCCGGTCTGCGACGGATGCCTATTTTCTTTTGAGCCTGCAAACAGCCGAATCGTCGACCGTGACGCAATTTGGAAAAACCGCACTTTTGCGCACCGGTGATATGGCGCTCTACAGCAGTACCGATCCATATTCGCTGCGCTTGACTGACGATTTCAGTCAGACGGTTGTCCAGCTTCCCAGCGCGAAACTGATCGAGCGCTTGCCCAATGCCGAACTGCTGACCGCGCGCCGGATCGACGGGCAAAGCGGTATTGGCAAGCTGGTGCGTGAGAATATTCTGGCTTTTTCTGAACATGTGAATACGCCCAACCCGACTGTGCAGGCGCTGTTACAAGACACGCTGATTGATCTGATCGCGACGGGTCTGGCGGCTGAGGGCGCGGATCGGTTGGAACTGTCCTCGCCCGAACAGCATGTACTGTTGCGCGCCAAATCCTTTGTGCGCGCAAATCTGCATGACCCCAAGCTTGACCGCCACCGCGTTGCGGCCGAGATCGGTATGTCGGTGCGGCGCTTGAACGAGATCTTCTCGAAACATGATGAATCGATCAGCGCTTTCATCCGTCGGATGCGGCTTGAGGCCGTGGCTGCCGATTTCAAAGACCCGCGATTTGCGCAGCAATCGATCAGTGAGATCGCTTTCCGCCAGGGCTTTTCGAACATGCAGAACTTTTCGACAACGTTCCGCACTCATTTCGGCGCGAGCCCCCGCGACTATCGGAAAATGTCGAGCCAGCCCACGACTTGAAAAGTTGCTGACCTAAGGCGCAACCCCAAAAAGTTCGCGCCGTTTCGAGCGATAGAAATCTGACTGGAAATGACCGCGCACCCAATCACCTGTTTCGTCCAGAAACCGGATCCTGGGATCACTATGGCCATCTCGCGCTTTGCGGTTGGCAACCTGCCGGAAATAAAAATGGTTCAGCAGCCGGAAAAACTCGGTCAGGTATACATCTGAGACACGGGTATTGCCCCGTATCAAAAGCATGTTCTCATCATTCGACGACAAGGATCCGGGTGAGAAATTGGCCGATCCGGTAAAGACCATGGGTTCATCGGTCAGAACGTCGATACCCATGTATTTGGTATGCACAAAGAACACATGGCCCGAGCTGCGGAAATGATGCTCGCGCCACATCCATTGTTCCAGTTTGAAGCCGGGAACCTTGCGCCAGTGCCCAAGACTGCCGGTAAACCCAAGCCCCTGGCCAAAGACGATGCGCGTGTCGCGGTCGCGTTCGATCATCTCTTGCGCGCCCGCACCCCGGCTGCGCTGTTCCATCAGGATATACCGCAGATAGTCGCGGTCATTGTCGAAATATTTCGCCAGCCGCGTGGTGACGCCAAAGGCCGACGTCAGAATGACGGTCTGGCGGGCCTGTTCGATCTTGCGGCCATACCAATCCAGCTCGCTTGAGCCTTTGCGCGGCGAAAAAAGCGGGGTGATTGAATTTTCGGGCAACTCTTCTTGCGGCGGCGGTGTGCGGGCCTCGGTGAAGGCACGCATTTCTTCGCGCTGTGCATCACGCGCGAGCAGGTCAAAATAGTCCGAATAGGCTTGGGCCACGCCTTCATCGCGCACGACATGGCCGGTGTTGCTTTGCCCGCAAAATCCGGATGCTGTGATATTGGTCGAGCCGGTCCAGACCTGCACCGGGTGGCCGTTTTCTTTCAACACCATGAATTTGTTATGGGTGATCGCAACAAAGTGGATGCGTTCCTTGAAATGCAGGTTCGCCTGCCCGGCAAAAGGTGCAATCGCTGCCCGGTTCATGACGCCGTATTTGGTTTCGGTCCGCCTGTTCTCACTGCGTTTGAAGAAATCGGCCTCGAAAGTTACCTCGACCCGTGCTCCCCTTGCGGCGGCGTCGGCAAGCGCTTGCAGGATCGGCGGATAGGTCAGTTCATAAAACCCGCAATGCAGGCTGAACCGGCTGTCTCGGGCCTGAGCGATGAAATTCAGCGCCCCTTCCAGCAGCCCGCGCGACAGCCATTGGGTGCGCTCGGAGTGCGGATCGTCCAGTTCGGCCTTCAGCGCGTCTTGGTCCAGCGTTTCGTCATTGGCAAATCTTTCGGCATAGGCCTGGCTGACAATTGCGCCGCGATTGAAAAAGATCGAATGTTCACCGATTTCCTCGGACTCGGTGCGCACGGTGATTTCAAGATCGGTTCCGGGTCGCAGCGTTGACAGATCACCGTTTACAGGACGGTACAGGGGCCGGATCACGTAAGAGTAGGCGCGGTCGGGTTCGGCCCAATAGTGGCCCCAGCGAAAATCCTGAACCGGGTGATCAGCCGTGTCAAACCGTTGTGCGCGGGCCGGATCGGGCACAACGGATTCAAAACATTTAAACCCTTTCAACCAGCGGATCCCGCCGGTTTCGGTGCGCAGGCCCACGCCAAACCCCAAGAAGCCGTCCAACACGTCTTCCTTTGCGTTCATATGCAGCATCACAACCCGTGTGCCGCTGATCGCTTGAACTGAAAAGCCGTCAGCCTTTGTGGAAACGCGCATAATGCCCTCCAACAGAATTTGGTTATCAAAATGGGCCGCGGCTGCGACCAGCTTTAGAATAGTAAAGGTCTTTGAATGTTTTCTGACGGGCAGCCTAGCACGATCACTTCGGTGCGCCAAACCGGGTAATTAGCGCCGAAATTTGCGCCTGGGTCAGGTGTTTGGGCGACATCGCCTGTGTCAGAACCGCCAGTTTCGCGGTCTCTTCCAGCTCTTCCATCGCGTTGGTGGCGGCCCATAGGTCGGGGCCTGCGACAACCGGGCCGTGATTGGCCAGCAGGACAGCGGTATATTTGCCCTTTAGCGCGCGCACGGCTTCACCCATTTCGGGATCACCAGGCAGGAAGAAGGGTAAGAGCTTTACCTTGCCCAACCGCATGATCGCATAAGGGGTGAGCGGCGGCAGCGCATCATCGGGATCGACCTGAGGCAGCATAGACAGCGCCACCGAATAGGTGGAGTGCAGATGCACCACGGCCCCGATGCCCGCCCGCGTGTCATAAAAGGCCGTGTGCAGGGGGATTTCCTTGGTGGGCGCGTCGCCCGAGATCAGCTTCAGATCCTGGCTCAGATGGCTGATCCGGGCGGGGTCAAGAAAACCCAGAGAGCTGCCCGTGGGCGTCATCACTATCGTCCCGTCCGAGGCGCGGGCCGAGATATTACCGGATGACCCCCCGGTCAGCCCGCGATCATAGAGCGATTTCGAGATCACGCAGATCTCTTCCCTCAGCTTGGCGATCTCGCTCATATCTGGCCTTCTAGAATGTCCAGAGCGTCTTTGAAAAACGTGGGCCCGCCGAAATTGCCGGATTTCAGTGCCAAAGCGATGGGATCTGACCCTTCGACGCGCAGGGCCGGGACGCCCGCTGCAAGACGAGGCCCGATGGTAAAGGCGGAAACGCCCAGCCCCTGAACCACCGCGCCCGAGGTTTCTCCGCCAGCGACCAAGAAACGTCTGACGCCGCGACGGGCCAGTTCGGCTGCCAGTTCGGCAAAAAGCGTTTCCAGCGCATGGGCCGCCCGGTCCTGACCAAACCGTGCTTGGGCGTCCCTTACGACCTGCGGGTCGGCTGAGGAATAGACCAGGGGCGGGGTCATTTGGGCGCAGACCCAATCGGCAATGGCATGGACGTTGGCCGTGCCGGAAATTGCGTCTTCGGCAGAGATTTCCATCGCTTCGGCGTGCGCCTGATAAAGCTTCACCTGTTCCCGGGTCGCCCGGCTGCATGAGCCGGACAGAACAACACCGGGGCCGGTGATCGGCGCCCATTCTGCCGTTTTCGGCTGCGCGCCGAAATTGGCGGGCAAACCAAGCGCGATGCCCGACCCACCGCAAAGCAACGGCGCGCCTTTGGCTGCGGCTCCGATCTGCACAAGGTCTGCATCGCGGATGGCGTCGACGATCACGAGTCCGTTGCCGGGCAGGGTGGCGCGGATCGCATCGGCGCCTGCGATGACGGTGGCTGCGGGCACATGTCCGATGGGGCGCGTGGATTGAGCCGCCAAAACCCGACGCAGGTCGGGGTCGGTCATCGGGGTCAGAGGATGATCCTCCATCCCGCATTCGTTCAGCAGCACATCCTGCACAAACAGATGCCCCTGATAGACCGAGCGGCCATTTTCCGGGAAGGCCGGGCAAACGATGGTGGCTTTGGCCCCGAGCCTGTCGGCCAAGGCATCCAGAACCGGGCCGATATTGCCCTTTGGCGTGCTGTCGAAAGTCGAGCAAACCTTGAAGACAATCTGCCGGGCCCCCTGTTGCAGCAGCCAGTCGCAGGCCGCAAGCGAGGCGCGCACGGCCTCGTCCACCGGTGCGGTGCGGGATTTCAAAGAGATCACCCCCGCCTCAAGCGCCGGATCGGCCGCGTCGCTGGGGGTGTCGATAAATTGCGCCACGCGCATCCCGGACTCGGATAGCGTCAGGGCGATGTCAGACGCGCCGGTAAAGTCGTCGGCGATGACCCCGATTTTCATAAAACGATCTCTTTCTGAGGGCCGACATCCAACCGGTAGATATGGGGCGCGATTTCCTGCGCAAAGAATTGGCGCACAAGGGGGTCATGCCCGGGGATGATCAACTCGCGGCGTGAGGCGAGGCGTTCAAGCGTGTCAAACCCGTCCAGCATGTCTTGCAGATCCACAACGATGGGAAAGGGCTGCTTGCGCCAGGCGTTTTCATAGAAATGCGCCGCGTCCGAGGCCAGCACCATCCACCCCGACTGCGTGCGTACCCGCACACATTGCAGGCCGCGACTGTGCCCTCCGATCTTGTGCAGGGTCACGCCATCCGCCACTTCGGCGTCGCCATCGTGAAAGATGACCTGCCCGGAATAAAGCCTTTGGATCACTTCACAGACATGATGGGCCGAAAACGGGTGACGCAGCGCCTCGTGACACATGCAGGGGCCAGTTGCGAAGGCCATCTCGGCCGTTTGCAGGTGCAGCTTGGCATTGGGAAACAGGTGCAGCCCGCCCGCGTGGTCGTAATGCAGATGGGTGACAATGACCTGATCCACCGCCTCGGCCTGAAGGCCAAGTGGGGCCAGAGCGGCCCTCGGATCCATCGCGATAGGGCGCGCGCGGGCCGAGGCCTCGTTTGAATCATAGCCGGTGTCGACCAGAATGACCTGATCGCCATTTTGAATAACCCACATGAAGTAATCCATCGCATGAGGGGCGTCGTGGTTGTCATCAAAGATAAAACTGTCGCCGCGCACGCGCGCGTTGCGGTCGGCATATTTCACCGCATGTATCTGCCAGTTCCTCACCGGATCACCTCATCAAACAGGGCCACTGTCTTCTCTTCAATCATATCGGCGACCTTGCTGTCGAAACTTTTGAAATGCGCCGATGCAAGATGGGCATCAAAGGCGGCCCGGTCTTCGTAGATTTCATACAGAAACACCTGATTTGGATCCTCGCCGCGACAGATGTCAAACTGGTGGCATCCCGGTTCCTGCTGGAGCGAAGTTTGGGCGTTTTCGACCATCAAGGGCAAAAACGTCTCAAGGTGATCTGGGGCCACGCGGAATGTGACGGTGACGGCATACATCAGGCGGGGGTCCTTTTCATACGTGCCAAAAGGCGTTTTCCAAGCGGCAACTGGCTGAGCACCAGCGCTAAGTTCAGCATCAGCAAAATGGCGGCGCCGGGGCGCGAGACAAAGACCGCCAGATCTCCGTCCGACAGCAACAGCGACCGGCGCAGGGTTTCATCAAAAAGCCCACCCAGGATAACGCCAATGACCAGCGGTGCGATGGGATATTTCATCAGGTTCATGAAATAGGCCACAAATCCAACCGCCAGCATCAGGTAAAGGTCGTTGATCCCACCACCGACCGAGAAGGATCCGATGGTGGTCAGCACCATCACAACCGGCAGGAACACGGTTTGCGGGATGCGTAGAATGCGGATGAAGATCTTGGCGGTAAAGAGCCCCATGATGAACATGGTAAAACTGGCCAGAACCATGATGGCGACCACCCGCAGGATGATTTCGGGGTCGATGGTGGGGCCGGGGATCACATTGTTGATCTTGAACGCGCCCATCAACGCCGCCGCCGGGGGTGACCCGGGGATGCCAAGCACCAACAGCGGGATCAGCGCGCCGCCGATGCAGGCATTGTTGGCAGTCTCAGACGACAGCAACCCCTCCATGCTGCCCTTGCCGAACGTGTCGCCTTCTTTCGAGACGGTCTTGCCGACGCCATAAGAGACCCAACCCGCCACGTCCTCACCCACGCCGGGCAGGGCGCCGACTCCGGTTCCGATCACGCCCGAGCGGCCAATGGTCGGCAGGTATTTCCGCACCACGCCCAGTTTCGGCACGACCCGCCCCTTGAGCGCGACTATGGTGCCGGTGGCGGTGTGGCGCAGGCCTTCGATGATTTGCGGCACCGCAAAGGCACCCATCAGCACCGGAACAACCTGAAATCCGCTCAGCATATAGGACCACCCGAAGGTATAGCGTGGCTCGGACAGGATCGGATCGAGTCCGACCATGGCCATGGCCAATCCGAACAGACCGGCGATCCAGCCTTTGATCACCATATCCTCGCTCATCAATGTGCCGGACAGAAGGATGCCGAACAGCGCCAGCAGGGCCTTTTCCGGTGAAGCGATGTTTTTCGAGATCAGCAGCAGCACCCACACGAAGATAAGCAGGGCAAGCGTGCCGATAACCGTGCCAATGAAGCTGGCGGTTGTGGTCAGGCCAAGTGCCTCACCCCCGCGCCCAGCCTTGGCCAGCGGATAGCCATCCATAGCGGTGGCCGCGCTGGCCGCCGTACCGGGGATGTTGAGAAGGATTGAGGGGTAAGAGCCCCCATAAATCGCCCCGACATAAGCGCCCAGAAGGGCGATCAGGGAATAGTCCAGCGGGATCTTGTTGCCGAAAAAGCCCGTCAGGATGGTCACGGCCAAAGTGGCTGTCAGACCGGGCAGGGCGCCAAAGGCAATGCCAAGAAACACCGATGTAATCAGATAGGCATAGGTCAACGGGTCGACGACAAGCGCAACAAAAGCGCCGCCAAAGCCCGAAAGTTGGTTCAGGACGAACTCCATAGTCAAGTTCTCCAAAGCGGACGGAGCGTCACGTAGTAATGGTATTCGATCTGTTTGAAGATCAGCCCGCCGCGTGCGGGCACGTTCTGACGAAAGCCAAAGGCCATGGCACAGACAAGGATGAAGGGGGCAAGAACAGCGATCGCTGGCACGACGCGTAACACAGGTGTTTGCTTGGCTTGCGACAGAACGATCAGTGTCAGCAGTGCCCAAAGCGCCAGCGTGACCCAATCATCGACATGGCTGTTCCATTCGGCTTGCGGACCATAAGCCAAAAGCGCGAACGCGCCTGCTGCGGTCACGAAAACGGTCGACAGGATCATGCGTTGCGGATGCCCGCCCTGATAGCCAAAGATCAGCGCCGTAATCAAAAGACCCGAACACAGGATGAAATCCACGCGCGGCACCAGCCCCGCGATATAGGCCAGCAGCATGAGGGCGATTGTGCCAAAGCGCAGGGCCTCGGACGGGTTCCAGCCAATGCCAGCCCGCGTCAGCGCATGCGCAGCCCCACCGCTGCGGATCGAGATGGCAAGCAGTACAAAAGACAGCACCAAAAGTCCGCTGAAAATGCCCAGCGGTACGATGGCCGCTGAATTGTACCAATCCGCCCCGCTGACCCCTGCGCGGTTCGATCCGAACAAAGGGATGTCAGAGGTTTTCCACAGGAAGAACAGCGAAACCGCAATCAGCACGAGTGCGGTCCAGAAATCCCGCGCGCGCAGGATCAGAGTGTCTTCGGCGGCCATGACCTCGGCATGGTCAGAAGGGGCGCTTGCACGCCCCCTCTGATCCTTCGGTTCAACAGAACGCGTCACGGTTTGCTGATGCCCAACGAGGCCGGATCAACCGTGGCGGCACCCAGATCCTGCAATGTATAGGCAAAGGTGCTTTCCAGCTTGGAAAACAGCTCTTGCGCCTCGGGGCCATACTGCCCGCCCACATCGTAGTTGTTGGCTGCCGCCCATTCTGCAACTGTGTCCGAAGCAATGGCCTGCTCGAACGCAGAACCAAGGGCAGCTTTTACGCTGTCATCGGCAGAGCTATGAACCGCAAAGCCAATCGCCTGTTTCAGCGGCAGGTATTTGTCGAGCCCGTCATACATGTCAAAGGCCGACGGGATGGTCTGACCCGCGAAGTCCACGCTTTCTGGTGTCAGCATCGCCAGCGGCTTCAATTGACCGCCTTCGATCAGGGGCGCCTGTTCTGCCAGCGAGGTCACGACCAGGGCAACTTCACCTGCTATTGCCGCTTCCTGTCCGGGGGCGGATCCTTTGTAGGGAATGAACTTGAACTCGGCCCCCGATCCGTTCTGGATCGCCAGCAGGTTCAGATGGTGGATCGACCCGGCCCCGGATGCGGCTGCGGGGATGCTGCCTGGGTCAGCCTTGGCCGCGTCGACCAATTCTTGCAGCGAGTTATAGGGGCTGTTGGCCGGTACCGAGATCAAGTCAGGCGAACCACCAACGATGAAGGGATACCAGAAATCGAACTTCTGATCCCAGCCGCCTTGCACAGCAGCGGTTACGTTCGATTCGGACAAGCCCACCAGCGTGTAGCCGTCATCGGGCTGGTTCTGCACATAGACCATGCCGTTGGATCCGGCGACACCACCTGTCTGGTTGATCACGTTGATCGACACGGGCAGGTGTTTCTCCATCTCGGCCATGATCATGCGGTTAATCGTGTCGGTACCACCCCCGGCACCCCAGACAACGGCGGTTGTGATATCGCGGTACGGGTAGTCCTGTGCCGAAACAGCCGTGCCAACCCCCACGGCCAGAGCGGCAGCGACCGCCAGTTTACCAAGTCTCGTTTTCATTTTGCTGTTCCTCCCAGCTGATGTGCTCTCGTTATTGCATTTATTTGCGTATGCATTAAAAGATGCGTTGTCAACTTTCGGATTAAAACTTCCGAGGGTATAAGCGGAGCTGACATAGAAAAGGCAGGCGGAAATGATTCAGACATTCGAGATCGCGGTTTTTGAAGGAGACGGGATTGGCCCTGAAATTACAGAGCCCTGCGTCGATATCCTTCGGCGTATGGCCGACGCGTCGCCCGACTATGAGTTAAGCTTCACCGAGGCTGCCGCAGGGGCTGCGCATTACGCCAAGACCGGCGAATCCTTCCCCGAATCATCCATGGCAACCGCGCGCCGGGCAGATGCGATTTTGCTGTCGGCGATGGGATTGCCGGACGTTCGCTATCCGGACGGGACCGAAATTTCGCCCCAAATCGACCTGCGCAAAGCCTTGAACCTGTTTGCGGGCGTGCGCCCGGTCACGGTGAAAGCAGGACAGAAAACGCCGTTGAACCTGCCTGCCGGAACCGAGATTGATTTTGTCCTGATCCGCGAAAGCACCGAGGGGCTGTTCTTTACTCAGGGTTCGGGAGAGGTCAGTCAGGACGAGGCCCGCGAAACCCTGCGCATCACACGCGAAGTGTCCGAGAACCTGTTCCGCTTTGCCTTTGATCTGGCCAAGACCCGCAAAGCCGCAGGCCGGGGTCCGGGTCGTGTGACCTGCGTTGACAAGGCCAACGTATTCCGTGCTTTTGCGTTCTTTCGTGAACTCTTTGACGCCGAGGCGAAAAATCACCCCGACCTGATCGCCGATCACGCCTATGTGGACGCGACCGCACTCTGGATGGTGCAAAAGCCGTGGAGCTTTGATGTGATGGTCACCGAAAACATGTTTGGCGACATCCTGTCGGATCTGGGTGCGGGCCTGATGGGGGGGCTTGGTCTGGCCCCTTCGGCGGATATCGGGCTGGAACACGCGGTGTTTCAACCCTGCCACGGATCGGCCCCTGATATCGCAGGGCAGGGCGTTGCAAACCCGTTTGCGATGATCCTGTCTGCGGCCATGATGCTGGAGTGGCTGGGACATAAACACGACAACAGTGCAATGGTAAAAGATGGCACCCGGCTGCGCGATGCGGTCGAGGATGTAGTGGCGCGTGGCGAAACCCTGACAGCGGATCTTGGCGGTGAGGCCGGCACGGATCAGGCTGCTGCTGCGGTGCTCGACGCGCTCTTTGTCACATGAGCCCGAGCGCTCGGCTGCGCGTGGCCGGTGTGGGGGCGGGCTATTTCAGTCAGTTCCACTATGGCAGCTGGCGCCGCATCCCCGAGGTCGAGCTTGTGGCCTGCTGCGACCAGGATCTGAGCAAGGCGCAGGCATGGGGCGTGCCCGCGTTTGACAGATTGCCCGACATGCTGGCCACCGTGCAGCCCGATCTGCTGGACATCATTTTGCCGCCCGAAGGTCATCGCGTGGCGCTGGCTCAGGCTCTTGAGGCCGGGGTGCGCGCAATCATCTGCCAAAAGCCCTTTGGCGTTGATCTGGATGAGGCCCGCGCGATGGCGCAGGACGCCGCCGAGGCCGGGGCGACTCTGGTCATCCATGAAAACTTTCGCTTCCAACCCTGGTATCGTGCGATCAAGGCAGCGCTGGATGCCGGGCGGGTCGGCACGTTGCAACAGGCTACGTTTCGGATGCGTCCAGGCGACGGGCAGGGGCCCAATGCCTATCTGGACCGCCAGCCCTATTTCCAGCAGATGGAGCGGTTTCTGGTGCATGAAACCGCTGTGCATTGGGTCGACACCTTCCGTTTTCTGATGGGCGACCCGACTGCGGTTTATGCCGACCTGCAGCGCCTGAACCCGGTGATCGCGGGCGAAGACTCTGCCGTGATTCTGTTCGATCATCCCCGGCAGGTGCGCGCGCTGTTTGACGGTAACCGTCATCTCGACCACGCTTCGGACAACCTACGGCGCACGATGGGCGAGGCCCTGTTCGAAGGCACCGAAGGGTCGATTTCGCTGCGCGGTGACGGGTCGGTCTGGCTGCGTGCGTTTGGATCTTTGGATGCCGTGGAAATTCTGGGATCAAATTCCTGGGAGGGATTTGGCGGGGATTGTGTCCATGCCTTGCAAAACCACGTTGTTTCTGGACTATTGCACCAGACACCAATTGAAAACCAAGCGCTGGATTATTTGACCGTGATCGCGATTGAACAGGCGATTTACACGTCGGCGGCAACTGGTCGAAAATGCAAAGTGGAGACACCTTGAAGGCCACTCAGAATTCTTCCCCGTCCAATGCGCAGCGCGCCGTGCATGCTTTGCGAAACATGATCTTTTCAGGCGAGCTTTCGGCAGGGTCGGATCATCTGGAAAGCGAATTGGCGGAACGGTTGGGCATGTCGCGCACTCCGATACGCGAAGCGGCATTGACGTTGGAAAGTCAGGGCCTGTTGGAATTGCGACCGCGCAAGGGCGTGCGCATTCTGCCCGTCTCGGCCGACGACATGCGCGAGATTTACGATGTTCTGACCGAGCTTGAAAGCCTGGCGGCCGAACGCGCGGCGCAGATGGGATATGGTCAGAAAGACCTGCGCGATCTGGGTCAGGCCATCGTCGATATGGACGAGGCCATCGCCAAACAAGACCTTGAAGCCTGGGCCGCTGCAGATGAACGGTTCCATCGTGAGCTGGTGCGGCTGGGGGGCAACAGCCGGGTCAAAGCCATTGTCGCGATGATGAGCGATCAGGTGCGCCGGGCCAGAACCACCACCTTGTTCATCCGGCCTCTGCCGACGAAATCGAACGAGGATCACCGGGCAGTGTTTCAGGCCATTCGCGACGGAGATGCCGAGCTGGCGCGGCAGCGCCACCACAAACACCGCCAGCAAGCGCGCGATATCCTTGTGGGCTTGCTGGAAAAGCACAAGCTTTCGGGTCTTTGACCCTACCAACTGGCGCTGTTGGCTTTTTTGTGTTCCGCGTCAAAGCGCCAGCTGGTCCATCAGATCCGTCACGTCTGACAAACTGTTCAACCGCGCCTCCCAAGCCTGTGGCACGCCATAGACGGCACCCGCCACGGCCCCAAGCAGCATGGCGCGGCCACAGCTATCGCCTCCGGCCAGAATGTTGGCACGGATGGCGTCCTGGTAAGAGTTTGTTGTCGACAGGTTATGCAAGATACTCGGCAACCCGTTTTCCAGATCACAGGCCATGCCGAATTCTGCCGTCACATCCTGCGTGCTACGATCTGTGGCCGCGCAGGCCAGTTCCAGTCGCGGCAGGATCGCCGGGTCGGCAGCGGAAAGGCCTGCGGCTACCACCTCGTTGATGGAATGCCCCTCACGCGCCGAGACCAGCATTGCCGTGGCAACCGCGCCATACGCCTCCGCAAGATCAGAGCGGTTGGTGGTGCGGATGGCTTGATGCGCGTGATCTTCCAACCCGGCGGCCACCAGAGCCGGCAGTTTGGCGATGGCCGACATTTGCACATCTTCGGCCCCTTTGGGCGTGTCCGCCTCACCGGCTGCAAGGGCGTTCAGGGTTTCGCGCGTGGCGTGGTCGATATAGCCGCTATAGGTTCCGCCATAGCCGAAATGGGCCCGAAACTCGGCATTATACGCCGCCTGGTCATAGCGGCCGCCCGAGGCCGCCAAAGCGCGCAACAGCACCATGGCTTGTTCCCCATATTGGGTCAGGTCGCCTTGTTGTTTCAGAGGGTGGGCGAAATACGACGGGACCCCTTCGAAGTCCTGCGCGGTGGTGGCGCGGAATTCGGGTTCACCCTGCGCCAATTGCGCGATCCGTGGCTGATCATAAAGCCAATGCAACCCCAATGAGGCCGCGTCGGCAACCAGAGCGCCGACAACAAGATTGCGTTTCGTGTTCATGACCCTCGCCTTTTTCCTTGCACCCGGTGACATCCCTATGCTGCCAGTGTGCCGTTACGCGAGACGGCAAGTAAAGCCACCATTTGTGACCGCCATCGGGGCTCAAAGGGAATCCAGACTGACGGAATAAGTCACGTCGTCGGTGACAAACCGACTGGTGCGCAATTCGACAACACGGCCCAGCAAATCCTTGCCTTCGCGTTTGCCAATCAGAACTGGGGTGCCGGTGCGCAAACCCAAAGCTTTGGCGGTGGCCTTGTCCGCAAGGCCCGCGCTCAGATCGTCTTTGGCGGAAATGACAATGCAGGAATAGGCCTGTTGAAACAGCACATAAAGCGTGTTGGGCAGGGGCGCGCGTTCCAAAAGCCCCGGGAACAGATCAGTGGACACCACACAGGTTTCCAGACACAGGGGCTTGTCGTTGAAATTCCGCACCCGGTCGATCTGAAACACCTCTTGCGGGGCGCCAAACAGGCTGTGGCGCTCGGCCGGGGTGGCGGCGCGGCGCGATACAGTTTCCGAGCCCAGCGTCGGCGCGACCTGATTGCCTGCCCCGTCACGCATGCGAAAAAAGTGAAACAGCGAGTTTTCGGGGGTGCGCAGCGCCACGAATGTGCCACGCCCCTGACGGCGTTTGACGATTCCCTTTGCCTCCAGCTCACTCAGCGCCTTGCGTGCGGTGCCCTGGCTGACACCCAGCTCGGCCGCGATATCAAACTCGCTTGGCAGCATCGTGCCGGGCGGATACCGGCCATCAGCGACCCGCGCGATTATCTCATTGTAAACAGACTGATAGAGCGGTGTTGTCATCGGTTTTCCTCGGTCTGTCTTCCTATCAGATGCGCATGTGTCTGTTCAATGAGCTATATTGACTCTTATATAAGAGTAAACATATAAGTACGACCAGATTTGGAATTTTGCAAAAGGAAAAACGGACATGGCGATACCGCAATTGCTGGTCCATGATCACGAGGACAATGTCGGCGTGGTTGTGGTGGAAGGCTTGACCGCAGGAACGGAAATGCTCTGCGTGGTGACGCATGACAATTCCGATTTCAAACTGACCGCCAACAGCGACATCCCCATCGGCCACAAGGTTGCGCTGAAGCCGCTGAGCGAAGGCGATACCGTGATCAAATACGGTGAAGATATCGGGCGTATGGTCGGATCTGCTGGCGTGGGCGATCATGTCCACACCCACAATTGCAAAACGAAACGGTGGTAAGATCATGGCTTTGGATTTCTCGAACGTAACAGTGAACGCATGGCGCCGCGAAAACGGGCGCGTTGGTGTTCGCAACCATGTGCTGATCCTGCCGGTTGACGATATTTCCAACGCGGCTTGCGAAGCGGTGGCCAACAACGTCAAGGGCACATTGGCGATCCCGCATGCCTATGGCCGTTTGCAATTTGGCGAAGACCTAGACCTGCATTTCCGTACGATCATCGGCACCGGGGCCAACCCCAATGTGGCTGCCGTGGTGGTCATCGGGATCGAGCCGGAATGGACCAAGGTGATCGTCGACGGCATCGCCAAGACCGGCAAACCGGTCGAAGGTTTCTCGATCGAGCAAAAGGGCGACTTTGAGACCATTCGCCAGGCCAGCTGGAAGGCCAAGGAATACGTCCATTGGGCAACCGAGCTGCAAAAAGAACCCTGCCCGATCAACGAGCTGTGGGTTTCAACCAAATGCGGTGAAAGCGACACGACGACCGGCCTGTCATCCTGCCCGACTGTGGGCAACATGTATGACAAGCTGCTGCCCCATGGCCTGACCGGGTTCTTTGGTGAAACATCCGAGATCACCGGGGCCGAGCATATCTGCGAGAAACGCGCCGCCACTCCCGAAGCGGCAGCCAAGTTCAAGCAGATCTGGCAGGCCTATACTGACGATGTCATTTTTGCACACCAGACCGACGATCTGTCAGACAGCCAGCCCACCAAAGGCAACATTTTGGGCGGGTTGACGACCATCGAGGAAAAAGCCCTGGGCAATTTGGAAAAGATCGGGCGGACTTCGACCTATATCGACGCTATTGGTCCCGCAGAAGCACCTGAAAAAGGGCCGGGTCTGTACTTCATGGACAGTTCATCCGCAGCGGCAGAATGTGTGACTCTGATGGCTGCTGGCGGTGCGGTGATCCACACCTTCCCGACGGGGCAGGGCAATGTTGTCGGCAATCCAATCGTTCCGGTGATCAAGATCTCGGGCAACCCGCGTACCCTGCGCACCATGGGCGAACATATCGATCTGGATGTGACCGGTATTCTGACTCGTGAAATGACCATTGAAGAGGCCGGCGACGCGCTGATTGAGATGATCCGCCGCACCGCCAATGGCCGCCACACCGCTGCCGAAGCGTTGGGACATCGCGAGTTTTCCATGACCAAGCTCTATCGCTCGGCATAGGATCGGTTGCACCGCACAGGACAGGCCCAGCCCGGTGGACACTCGGGCTGGGATTTTTCACGTTTGGGGCGGGGCAAGCGCGCAAGGACAGGAGATTTGTTCTGGAACACAGATTGAAGATCGAAGAGGCCGAGGATCTGGTAACCAAGGCGCTGGTCGCCAATTTCGTGTCCGAGCGAAACGCGCGCTCGGTCGCCAAAGCACTGGTCGCAGCAGAGGTTGACGGCCAGGCCGGGCACGGATTCTCGCGCGTTGCCTCCTATGCAGCACAGGCGAGGTCGGGCAAGGTTGCAGGTGCGGCCTGTCCAACGGTTTCGGCCGCGGGCCCTGCTGTCTTGCGGGTGGATGCCGGGTTTGGCTTTGCCTATCCCGCCATCGATCTGGCCGTCGACGAGTTGACCAAGCTAAGCAAGACCACCGGCATTGCGGCTGCGGCGATTACCCGTTCGCATCATTGCGGCCAATTGGGCGCGCATGTGGAACGGCTTGCTGAGAACGGGCTGGTTGCGCTGATGGTGGCGAATACACCCAAGGCCATGGCGCCCTGGGGTGGCAACGCGGCCTTGTTTGGAACAAATCCCATAGCCTTTGCCGCCCCGCAAGGTGAGGGCGCGCCACTGGTCATTGATCTGTCACTGTCAAAGATCGCGCGCGGCAAGGTGATGGCGGCCAAGAAAAAGGGCGAGCCGATCCCCGAAGGCTGGGCGCTGGATGCTGACGGCAACCCCACAACCGACCCGGACGCCGCACTTTCGGGCATGATGCTGCCCATGGGTGATGCAAAGGGATCGGCCCTGGCGCTGATCGTCGAAATACTCGCCGCGACCCTGACAGGAGCAAATACCAGCGCGCAGGCCAGTTCGTTTTTCGAGGCTGAGGGCGCGCCTCCGGGCGTGGGTCAGTTCATCATCGCGATTGACCCAGGGTGCGTCAACGGCGCGCCTTTCGCAGCACAGCTTGCGGCTCTGGCCGGTCAGATCGAAGCACAGGACGGTGCAAGACTGCCGGGCATACGCCGCTTGCAGGCACGTCGCGAGGCTCGTGATCGGGGGGTTGTGGTGCCTGACCACCTTTGGGGTGAGTTAAGCCAAACAGACAGCTGAAATCCTTTCTGCCGTGATCTCTCAAAATGGGCAGCGCTGGTCGAACAAGCTGGTGTGGCCCGATATTCTGTCTTTTAAGCGCGTTGGAAAACTGTTTTTGTGTGAGTGGCCAGACACCTGACACCTCTGCTGTCTTGAGGCAGGGCTCATAAAAGGAGCACATCAATGGCAGATCGTTACCAGCTAGGAATGCGAACGCGAAGATCTGTTTTGGGCAAAGCACATGTTGAGCGCGCCGAAATGGAGAAAACTGAATTCGACGCGCCGTTCCAGAGCTTGATCACCGAAGGTGCTTGGGGGACCGTCTGGTCTGATACCACGATCAGCCAACGCGACCGCTCGATGCTGACACTCGCCCTGTTGGCAGCGATGGGGAATTTCGAGGAAATTCCCATGCATATCCGCGCCACTGCCAACACCGGGGCGTCCAAAGACGACGTTATGCAGGCTTTCTTGCATGTCGCCATCTATGCGGGTGTACCCAAAGCCAATCACGCCATCAAAATCGCCAAGCAAACCTATGCCGAGATGGAGGAGCCATCATGACGAAGCCAGGCGAGTTCTATCCGCGAAACCGAGATATTCATCCTGTGTCGCTGTCACCCGGATACAAGTCTTCGGTGACGCGCAGCCCGCGTTTGGCACTGGTGTCTCTGCAGAGCACGATATCAGAACAGACCGGGCCGGTATTTGGCGCCGATGATATTGACGCTGGCGATAACGATCTTCTGACCAACTATGCCGCGCCGGGCCAAAGCCCTATTGGTGAACGTATTATTCTTCACGGTCACGTATTGGACGAAAACGCGCGGCCTGTTCCGAACACGCTGGTCGAGATTTGGCAAGCAAATGCGGGCGGGCGCTATAGGCACAAGAAAGACACTTACCTTGCGCCCATTGATCCCAACTTCGGCGGTTGTGGACGGACATTGACCGATGACAACGGGTATTTCTTTTTCCGCACTGTAAAGCCGGGCGCTTATCCGTGGCGCAATCATGCAAACAACTGGCGGCCCGCGCATATACATGTCTCGATCTTTGGATCGGGTTTTGCACAGCGGCTGATTACGCAATGCTATTTCGAAGGCGATCCTTTGATACCGCTCTGCCCCATCGTGCAGACGATCCCGGATCAAAACGCGATTGAGCAGCTTGTGGCCAGGCTGGACCTGAACGCCACAATTCCGCTGGATAGCGTTGCTTATAAGTTCGACATTATTCTGCGCGGTCGCCGTTCGACCTTGTTCGAAAACCGTCCCGAGGGGAACTGACATGGTACAGGCGCTTAAGTATCTCAGCGAAACCGCATCGCAGACGGCGGGTCCCTATGTCCATATCGGCCTTTCGCCCGGCGCGGCGGGGTTTGATATTTACCGGCAAGAACTGGGTCATGACATCTGTGGACCGAATGCCAAAGGCGAGCGTATTCGGGTCACCGGCGTTATCATCGACGGGACGGGGGCCCCCATCAAGGATGCGATGCTTGAGGTCTGGCAGGCCAATGCCGACGGGGTATATGCGCATCCCGGTGGTGGTGGACCGGTTGAGGACGGGTTTCGCGGCTGGGGTCGCGTCATTACCGATTTCGAAACCGGTGAATGGACCTTCGAGACCGTGAAGCCAGGCAAGACCGCTGGCAGCGCTGGCGCTCCGCAGGCGCCCCATCTCAACCTTTGGATTGTCGCGCGGGGTATCAATGTCGGTCTGAACACAAGGATGTATTTTGCTGACGAGGCCGAAGCAAATACCATCGACCCCGTGCTCAATCTGATTGAGTGGGAGAGCCGCCGCGCCACTCTTATCGCTGATCGGGATGTACTTGGGGATTTGCCAACCTATCGTTTCGATATTCGACTTCAGGGCGACAATGAGACGGTCTTTTTTGATGTTTAGAAAAAACCGGCTACGTTTGGTTTCCGTTCGAACCCGATGCGATACGGTTCGGCACAAACAGGAAACTACATGATGACCGCAAGCCAGCCAAAACCTTGTATCATTTGTGTTGCCATCACCGGTTCGGTGCCGCGCAAGTCCGACAACCCCGCTGTTCCCATTTCGGTCTCGGAGCAGATCGAAAGTACTCAGGAGGCGTTTGAAGCGGGGGCCTCGATCGCACATCTCCATGTTCGCAATGACGATGAGACCCCCACATCAGACCCGGACAAGTTTGCAGCGTTACAAGATGGTCTGAAGAAACACTGCCCTGGCATGATCGTTCAAATGTCGACGGGTGGCAGGTCCGGTGCTGGGCAGGCACGCGGTGGGATGTTGCCATTACGGCCAGACATGGCATCGCTCACGGTTGGGTCGAACAACTTTCCGACCCGCGTTTACGAGAACCCGCCTGATCTGGTTGCATGGCTCGCCTCAGAGATGCGGACCTATGAGGTCAAGCCCGAGATTGAAGCCTTTGACCTGAGCCATATCTTCAGAGCCAAGGAAATGGCTGACGCCCAAGAGCTGCTTGGCACCCCGTATGTACAATTTGTTATGGGGGTAAAGAACGCAATGCCGGTCGACCGCCTTGCTTTCGATTTCTATGTGCAAACAGTGCACCGATTGTTCGGCTCGGACGCACCGTGGTGTGCGGCAGGAATCGGGCGTCATCAAATCACGCTGAACGACTGGGCGATCTCGGCAGGAGGGCATGCGAGGACCGGGCTGGAGGACAACGTTCGGCTTGATCGGGAGACATTGGCTCCGTCAAATGCCGCTTTGGTAGAGCGCACAATCGAGATTTGCGAGAAACACGAGCGTCCTGTGGCAACTTGGCGCCAGGCCCGAGACATTCTGGGCCTTCGGCCCGTAGCGGCCTGATCCGATGACAGGTGCTCTGAATGCTTTGACTGCCCCGATTTTTGGGCACGGGCCGACACGTGCGCATTTCGGTGATGGTGCTGTTGCCGAAGCGATGCTGCGAGTCGAGGTGGCTTTGGCACAGGCACAGGCCTCGCTTGGGTTTGTTCCGAACGCTGCGGCTGCCGAAATATCTGCGTTGAAACTGCCGGGTTCCGTTGCCGAGGATCTGACGATTGGGGTCGCACAAGCAGGGGTTCCGGTTCCAGCACTTCTGTCTGCGTTGCGCAACCAGCTTTCTGACGAGACGGGCGACTTTTTGCACTTTGGGGCCACAAGTCAGGATATTGTTGATACCGCTTTCTGTCTTTGTGCGCAGGCAGCGTTGGATGATCTGGCCGATTTGTTGACCGATTTGGTCGACTTGTTGCAGGATCTCTCTCAGACTCACGACAAGACCCTTATGTTGGCGCGGACACGCGGGCAACTGGCGACACCAATCACCTTCGGCCTACGCGCCGCGCAATGGGCGCAGCCTTTGGTCAGCGCCGAGGCGGATCTGAGCGAGCTCAGAGCCGGGGCGCTGCGCATACAGCTGGGCGGCGCTTCTGGCAGTCGATCAGCGTTTGGCGGTTCAGGTGACGATGTGGCCCGTGCGATGGCCGCACAATTGAACGTGAGTGATGGTCCGCCATGGCACACCGATCGAAGCGGTGTTCAGAAACTGTCGGCCTGGTTGATGCAGGTTGTGAGCGCCATTGGAAAGATCGGGCGCGATGTCAGCATTGCCACGCGTGGTGAGATTTCCGAGTTGCGGCTTGCGCAAAATGGCGCGTCTTCGACGATGCCGCACAAGTCCAATCCGGTGCTTGCTGAGATGCTTCAATCACTTGTGCCGGTTGCAACGGGATATCAGGCCGGTTTGGCTGCCAGCGCCGTTCATTTGGAAGAACGCGATGGTGCGAATTGGCCCGTCGAATGGTTGCTCATGCCACTTCTGTTTGAAACCGCCGGAGCAGCGTTGGCCCATGGCATCGCGCTGCTGCAGGGGCTTGAGGTCGACGCGACGTCGATGCGTGACAGAGTGGGTTCTGAGCCTGCTGTTCATGCCGAGGCTGCAGTATTTGCATTGGCGGAAACGATGGGCCGGGGGAAGGCGTCGCGCATTGTCAAAGACGCTCTGGCGTCCGGCCAACCCTTGCGACACGCCCTTGCTGTTCACGGTGCGGTCGACTGGGACAGTGTTTTGTCGGATGCCCCCTATATCACCGCTGCTTCAAAAGTTGCGGTTGAGATATTTGCCAAGAGACAAGTACTCGGCCGAGAATTGCGCTGACTTGTAGAGGGTGTGGGTGAGACATCCGGTTTTGCTGTCTCACCCGACGCATTATTGTGGCAGACACTCTGAAAGCGACGCTGCCATGGCCCTGATCAGCTGCGGGTAAAGGTCTGGTCCCGGTGTAAGAGCTGCGCCCTGCGGGTCGATTACGCTTGTGCGAGCTTCGGTTCCGTCGAGGACTGTTGCTACGATACCGGTGTTGAATTGGGGTTCGGCCAATACGCAATCCACACCTTCATCCCGGATGCGCGCCTGAATCTCGGCAATGCGGGCAGGGCTGGGGTCAGAGGCATCGCCGATCGAAATGGCACCAGCAGCGGGAAAATCGAACGCGTCCTCAAAATACTGATAGGCGTCGTGGAACACGATAAAGCTACCACCGCGTACCGGGTCCAATGTCTGCGCGACCTCGGCAGACAGCGCAGCCATTTCTTCGCGCGCCGCAGCCGCATTGGCAAAATAGGTTCCGGCGTTATCCGGATCGGCCGCCGATAGCTGTGCCGCGATCACGTTCAGCCATGTTTCGGCATTTGCCGGTGACAGCCAGGCATGTGGATCATGTTCGCCGTGGTCGTGATGATCATGTTCAGCATGATCGTCATGCCCATCGTGATCGTCATGCTCAGCGTGTTCCTCATGATCATGGTCGTGATGCTCGTCGCCATGCGCCGCTTCATCTTCATGATCATGGTGGTCATGGTCTTTGTCTTCTACGTGCTCTTCGTGATCGTGATCGTCATGTCCGTGATCTTCATCATGCGCGTGCTCATCACCGTGATCGTCATGGTCGTCGTGGTCGTCATGACCATGATCGTCGTGATCCTCATGGTCTCCGTGGTCATGGGCCTCGAACAGAGCATTTTCGCGGAACTCCAGCAAAACCGTACCATCCGCATCGAGAAGGCTTGTCACGCTGGCACCCTCTGCGAGCGTCTCGATTGCATCCTCAAGCCAAGGTGTCAGATCGTCACCCATCCAGAAGACCAGGTCGGCCTGTTGCAGAGCTGCGGCCTCGGATGGGCGCAGGTTGTATTCATGCGGCGATGCCCCGGGTGGGATGACCAGATCCGGGGTGCCAACTCCATCCATGACACGCGCCACCAGCGAATGCACAGGGGCGATGTCGACCGCAACGTTCGGGACCTCGGCTAGGGCCGTTCCACCCATGAGTGCTGCGGTAATCGATAGTGGAAGAAGCTTTCTGGACATCGGACCCTCTGTGTGATTTTATAACATTATGAGCGACATACATGATATGAAATAACATGACAAGTGACTCCCCCTCTGTTCCAGCCGAAGACACCGCGCCGGTGGGTTTTCAGGCGCATGATCACAAGGCCTGTGTCGCGACCGCGCTGGCGTCGGCAGAAGCACGATGCAAGCAAGATGGGCTGCGCCTGACCGATGTGCGGCGCAAGGTGCTTGAGATGTTGCTGCAAGAGCATCGCGCCCTTGGGGCCTATGCGATTCTTGACCGGCTGCGCGAAGAAGGCTTCGGCTCGCAACCGCCGGTGGCCTATCGCGCGCTCGACTTTCTGGTGCAGAACGGGTTTGTCCACAAGGTCGAACGTCTGAATGCCTTTGTGGCCTGTTCCCATCCCGGGGCCACGCATTCGCCTGCGTTCATGATTTGTCGAAAATGCGATGCGGTGGCCGAGGCACAGTCAGCCCCGGCCAAAGGCGCATTGGGTGCCGCCGCGCGCGCCGCCGGGTTCGAGATCGAACGCACGGTTGTCGAGGCCGAAGGCCTGTGCCCCGACTGCACTGAAAAGGCTTAAGAATGAGCCTGATCAAGGTCGAAAACCTCAGCGTCCGATATGGCGCCAATACGGTCCTGAGTCATGTCGAGATGACCATCGAACCGGGTGAGATCGTCACGATCGTAGGCCCGAACGGGTCGGGCAAGACAAGCTTGTTGCGCGCGATAATCGGGGCGACCAAACCTTCTGCGGGGCAGGTGGCGCTGAAGCCTGGATTGAAGATCGGTTATGTGCCGCAGAAACTGCATATTGATCCCACGCTGCCCATCTCGGTCGAGCGGTTCATGCGTCTGACCGACCGGGTGTCGCGGAACGAATGTGCTGCGGCGCTTGAGGCCGCAGGCGTGCCTGACTTGCTGCAGCGGCAGATGTCACAATTGTCGGGCGGGCAATTCCAGCGCGTGATGCTGGCCCGGTCGCTGATCAACCAGCCCGAGGTTTTGTTGTTGGACGAAGCCACGCAAGGACTGGATCAACCCGGATCTGCCGCGTTTTATCGCCAGATCGAAGAGGTGCGTCGCGAAACAGGTTGTGCCATCCTGATGATCAGCCACGAATTGCACGTGGTCATGAGCGCGTCAGATCGCGTGATCTGCCTCAATGGCCATGTCTGCTGTCAGGGCTCGCCCGCCGTGGTGGCCTCGGCACCGGAATACCGCGCGCTGTTCGGAACGGGTACGGGTGGCGCGCTGGCGCTCTATCGGCACGACCATGACCATGATCACGACCACCACCATGAAGCGGCTGAATGATGCTTGATGATTTCATGACACGGGCCACCCTTGCAGGGGTTGGCGTTGCCTTTGCCGCAGCTCCGCTGGGCTGTTTCGTCGTGTGGCGCCGCATGGCCTATTTCGGAGACGCCACGGCGCATGCGGCCATTTTGGGTGTGGCGCTGTCGCTGACCTTTCAAATGTCGATCTTTGCAGGCGCTTTGGCGGTTGCGCTGATCATGGCTTTGACGGTGACACTGTTGTCGGGGCGGGGCTATGCGATGGACACGCTGTTGGGTGTTCTCGCGCATTCCGCGCTTGCCTTTGGGTTGGTTGCGGTGTCGTTCCTGTCGGGCGTACGCATTGATCTGATGGCCTATCTTTTTGGCGATATCCTTGCGGTGTCGCGGTCTGATCTTGTGGTGATCTGGGGCGGAGCCGCGCTTGTCATGGCGCTGCTGGCCTGGCGGTGGTCGCACCTGTTGACAGCCACCCTGAATGAAGAACTGGCCTATGCCAGTGGCTTTAACCCCAAGCGAGAGCAATTGATCCTGACCCTGTCTCTGGCCGTGACGGTTGCCGTGGCGATCAAGGTCGTGGGCGTGTTGCTGATCGCAGCTCTGCTGATCATCCCCGCCGCTGCCGCGCGCAGCCTGGCGCGTTCACCGGAATCGATGGCTCTGATTGCCGCGGCCATCGGGGCGTTCTCTGCGGTTGCGGGCCTGCGGGCCGCTTATGTGTTCGACACGCCAGCGGGGCCCTCGATCGTGTGCGTTGCAGCGGTGATCTTCGCCTGTTTCAGCCTGCTGGGTCTGAACCTGCGGCGCGGGGCATAACAGGCGGCACCATTGGATTAGAGCGCTAAGGGACTGGACAGTTTCACTTCGCCGTTTTAGAAACGTTATGATATCACATAAGATTTAGAGTAAGATATTCCACGCATCCCGGCCAAACCCTCGATCCTGTCTCTGCCCGCGCTGGCCCCCATCGTCCCTCACTCAATTTCTAACGGAGTTACCTCTTAATGACTGATACCAGACTGCCCGTCACTGTCCTGTCCGGGTTCCTTGGTGCGGGGAAGACCACATTGCTGAACCGCGTTCTCAACAACCGCGAAGGACGTCGGGTGGCGGTGATCGTCAATGATATGTCCGAGGTCAACATCGATGCCGATCTGGTGCGCGCGGATACCGAGCTGAGCCGCACCGATGAGACGCTGGTCGAGATGTCGAATGGCTGTATCTGCTGCACCCTGCGCGACGATCTGCTGCAAGAGGTGCGGCGGCTGGCCGATGAGGGGAGGTTTGATTACCTGCTGATTGAATCCACCGGGATATCGGAACCCTTGCCCGTGGCCGCAACCTTTGATTTTCGAGATGAGCTTGGCGAAAGCCTCTCGGACGTGTCGCGGCTGGACACGATGGTTACGGTCGTTGATGCGGTGAACCTTCTACAGGACTATTCCAGCCACGATTTCCTGAAGGATCGCGGTGAAACCATGGGCGACGAGGACAATCGCACTCTGGTCGATCTGTTGGTGGAACAGATCGAATTTGCCGATGTGGTGATCCTGAACAAGGTCGAGGATGCCGGGCCCGAGCGCACGGATGCGGCGCGCAAGATCATCCGCAGCCTGAACGCCGATGCCCGGATCATCGAGACCAACCACTCGGATGTGGCTGCCGGGGCGATCCTGGACACGGGTATGTTCGATTTTGAAAAGGCGCATGAGCATCCGATGTGGGCGAAAGAGCTTTATGGGTTTGCCGATCACGTGCCCGAAACCGAGGAATATGGCGTGGCAAGCTTTGTCTACCGGGCGCGGCAGCCCTTTGAGCCCGAAAAGATCCTTGAGGTGCTGAACGGTGACCTGCCGGGCGTGATCCGGGCCAAGGGGCATTTCTGGCTGGCCACCCGCCCCAATTGGGTGGCCGAGTTCTCAATGGCCGGGGCGCTGTCTTCGGTCAAACCTTTGGGCACCTGGTGGGCGTCGGTCCCGAAAGAACGTTGGCCTGACCACGACGGCGCACGGGCCTATATGCAGGCACATTGGGCCGAGCCCTGGGGCGACCGGCGGCAAGAGATCGTGTTCATCGGTTCGGGCATCGACTGGCCCGTGCTGAAGGCGCGGTTGGATGACTGTCTGGTGCCCGCAGATGTGGCGGCCAACCCAGACGCGCTGCCTTTGGATCTGCCTGATCCGTTTCCCGGCTGGCGCCGCGAAGGGGAAGCAGCATGAGCGTTGCATATGCCGAGATCAAGAACCATTCAGAAGCCGTGCATTTTGCCAAGGCGGCTGACGGCTTGGCCGCTATCCAAGAGCCGCAGTGCGCAGCGGCGATCTGGGATCGCCCGTTGCCAAAAGGTTTTCAGGCCTGGATCGACGGGCTGGACCCGTGCCAACTGCCCGCGACCCGCTCCGTGCTCCGCCCCGACGCGATCCCGCAGGCGGTGTCGTATCTTTGCGACGGTTCCACGATGGCGCCCTGTGTCGAGCGCGATTGGCTGATCGGCGACATTGCTGATCTGTCGCAACGCTTCGCCGCCATAATGCGGGCGTCTTATCTGCGGCTGCGCCTGGGGGTGATCACCACCAACGCGTGTCGCAAGTTTCATATTGATGCGATCAAGGCACGGCTGATTTGCACCTATCGCGGCACCGGAACGCAATACGGGTTTGCGCAAGGGGGGGCTGAACCGCGCGATATCGCCACCGTGCCCACCGGATCCCCGATGGTCATGCGCGGCACGCTTTGGCCTGAAAACCCGGTCTCGGATTTGAAACACCGTTCGCCCCCTATCGCTGGAACCGGCGAAACCCGACTAGTTCTGGTACTGGATCCGATCTTTGATCTGGACGAAGACCACGGCTAGGGCCTGGCTCTAGTCCAGCCTCTGGCGGTTATGCGACAGGCTCAGAATATCCCGGCGGCTGTAATGGCCTGCCGGGTCCAGCTTGAGCCGGGCCGATGTCACCGCATCCAGATCGATCTCGGCAAACAGGGTGACCTCTTCTCCGACCGCTGGCCCGGCCAGCAGCGCCCCGCCCGGAGCGGCGATCATACTGCCGCCATCGTTGATCAGGTCGCGCCCTTCGGTAACATATTTCCGCAACGGGAAGCTTTCGGGGATATCCGCGCTGCGCAGCAAGCCCGAGACCGAGACGACATAGACCCGGCCCTCCATCGCGATGAACTGGGTGATATGATCGGTGACGTCCAGATCACCGGGCCAGGTGGCGATATGCAGCTGTTCGCCCTGCTGATACAGCGCCTGACGGGCCAGGGGCTGCCAGTTCTCATAACAGTTCAGACCGCCGATCCTGACGCCTTTCCATTCCTGCACCGCCAGCCCGTGGCCATCGCCATCGGCCCAGAGCAGCCGCTCATGGAAGGTAGGTTTCAGCTTGCGATGGGCGTTCACCACACCCTTGTCGGGCAGAATGGTGACCAGCGTGGCATAGACCGACCCACCCGAGCCCGCGCGTTCGACAATCCCGGTCATAACAGCTACGCCCAAGGCCGTTGCCTCGGCGCAAATGGCTGCAATTTCGGGCCCGTCGGTGGTGATTGCCGATTTAAGATAGGCCAGATGGCCGATCCGCAACAGCTCATCATTGTGGGCCACTTCGGGCGCGCGCAGCCAGACGGGGTAACCCGACAGGAACACTTCGGGAAACACTACCAGTTCGGCCCCCTGCGCCGCAGCCGCACGCAACAAACTGATCAGCTTGTCGGTGCTGGCTTGCGGATCAAGGAAAACCGGGGCGGCCTGTACCGCGGCTATTTTCATTGCGTTTGCTCCTTGGCACAGGGGCCGCTTGGTCAGGCAAAACTCAGCCCGGGTTTGCGGGCGCCTTTGCCATGTCGTCTGTCAGCTTACTCCAGGGTTGCGATGAATCGCACCAGATTTCGGTGGTTGGTTTCACCCAGCTGCTGTCCGTCAACGTCCCAGCTTTGACGGCGGCCAGATGATCAAAGGCTGGCATCTCCGTGGTCAGGGGCGAGCCGCAATTGCTGCAGAAATTCCGTGTCACAGGCAGGCCCGATGCGCCATTCACCACATACTGTCTGCGGCTTTCACCCGAAAATGAGATTGAAGCGGTGGGAACCAGCACATTGGTGGAATAGCCACATCCGCTTTGCTTTTGGCAATCGGGACAATGGCAGACGACCATCATCGCCGGTTCTTCGGCGCTTGAGCTATAGGTGACCTGGCCGCACAGGCAGCTTCCTTCGATCTTGGGCATTGTTCTCTCCGTGTTGGTGGTGGTTTTTCTTCTTTCAGTTGGTCTTTTCTTGGCCTTGCATCAGATGCGCGGCGGATTGGTTGAACAGGGTGGCGTTCTGTTCGGCAGTGGCTTTGCCGGAAAACTGGGCGTCTTTGTGCAGGTTGATGGCGTCGATCACCGCCGGGCGCGTCTTGATCCGCTGGCGCCAGGCGGCGACATTCGGGAAATTGTCCAGCGACACGCCCAAGGGCTTGGCGATAAACGCCCAGGGAAAACACATCATGTCGACAATCGAATAGCGCCCCAGCATATAGTCTTGCCCGTCCAGCCAGGTTTCCATCACAGCTAGCGCGCGCTCAAACTCGCCCTTGTACCGATTGTGGGAATAGGTTTCGCCCTTCGGGCTGTAATTGACAAAATGGCTGAGCTGCCCGCCCATCGGGCCCTGATTGGCGGCCTGCCAGAACAGCCATTCGTTGAACGCGATACGCTCGGTCGGGGACTGGGGGCCGAATTGGCCGGTGCGCTCGGCCAGATACAGCAGGATTGCGCCACTTTCGAACACGGTTTGCGGGCCATCCGGGGTGTCATGATCCACGATGGCGGGCATCTTGGCGTTGGGGCTGATGGCGCGGAAGGCGGGGGTCAGCTGGTCGCCTGCGCGCAGGTTCATCAGAACGGTCCGATGCTCCAGCCCCGTTTCGGCCAGCATGATCGCAACCTTCCAGCCGTTGGGGGTGGGGGAATAGTAGAAATCGATCATGAAGCATCCGCCAGATCAGAGCGGCCAGCCAAGGCGCGGATTTCGTCGGAATGTTCACCCAGTTCCGGCGCAGGGCGCAGATCGGTTGCGGGTGTGCCGTGGAACATAGCCGCCGGGCGGGTCTGGCGCAGGCGGCCCGCTGAGGGGTGGTCATATTCGACGATGGTGCCATTGGCCTGCAGTTGCGGGTGCTGTCGCATCTCGCGGCGGGTCAAAACCGGGGCACAGGGCACGCCCGCCTGTTCCAGCGCAGCCAGCAGCGTGTCACGATCCACCTCGCGCACGATGGTTTGGGTCAGATCCAAACGTGCATCGCGGTTGATGTCGCGCAGTTCGGTGGTCTTGAACCGCTCATCCTCAAGGATGTCGGGCCGACCGGTCGCATGGGCCAGAGCCTCCCAATGCTTGTTCTGCATGATCGAGATGCTGAGATAGCCGCCTTTCACCTCATAGATCAGATCGTGGAAAGACTGGCTCTCTTCTTTCTCCATCTCGTCACCGACAAAAGTATGCCCGTTCATATCCGAGGCCCAGAGGAAGGCCGCAACCGTGTCTAGCATCGACAAGGTGACCTTTTGGCCCTTGCCGGTGCGTTCGCGCGCGAACAGGGCGGCGGTGACGGCCTGGCTGGCCTGCACGGCGGTCAGCTTGTCGGGCAGAATGGTGCGCACCAGGCGTGGGCGTTCTTCATCGCTGCCTGCCTGCACGGTGGTCAGCGCCGACAGCGCCTGGATCAGTGGGTCATAAACAGGTTTGCCCGACAGCGGCCCATCAAAGCCAAAGCCCGAAATCGACATGTAGACCAGGCGCGGGTTGATCGCGCTCAGCACCTCATAGCTCAGGCCCAGCCGGTCCATTACACCGGGGCGGAAGTTCTGGATGAACACATCCGCATCCTTGACCAGCTGCTTGATCATCGCGATGTCGTCGGGGTTCTTCAAATCCGCAACGACCGAGCGTTTGTTGCGGTTGTTGTTGAGGTATGAGGCCGAATGCCCGCCGCGCCGGGTGGCGACATGGCGGGTGAAATCGCCATCGGCGCGCTCGATCTTGATCACATCAGCGCCCTGGTCGGCCAGGATCATGGTGCACATCGGACCCGAAACCACGGCTGTCAGATCCACAACCCGAACACCCGTCAGCGGGCCATGTCTTGGAAGATCGTCGCTTTGCATTGTCACTTGCTCCTGTGATCCGTGCCCTGAAGGTAACCGCGTTGGGCCCACAGATCGAAGTGCAAAAATCTCAGCAGGAGTTGAAAAAAATTCAACTGCTTTGTTTCATCAACCAGTCGTGAAACCGCTTTAGATCAGATCGCATCGGCGTGTTGGGACGCACAATGAAATAGGCCATATTGTCGGCGTCAGCGACATCGAACGGGGCAACCAGACCACCCATATCCAGCAGCGGATCCACCAAAGGGCGTCGCCCCAGCGCGATCCCCAGCCCATCTTGCGCACCTTGGATTGTCAGCTCGTATGTCTCAAGCCCATAGCGTTGATTGGCGGTGGGCAGATCCAGCCCACGGGCGGCGCACCACCTGTCCCACTCACCATCGACGGTTGTGTTGACCAGAATGCGCTGCGTTTTCAGAACCTCGTACAAGGGCGCGCCGTTCAGCTGGTTTGCCAACGCGCGGGACATGACGGGTATGATCGTCTCGCCCAGCAAAGGCTGCGCGATGGTGTCGGGCCAGTCCCCGGTGCCCCGGCGAATGGCCAGATCGACATTCTCGCGCTCCAGATCGACCACACGGGTCGTGGTGACCAGATTGACCTCAAGATCGGGGTGCTTGCGTTCCAGATCGGCCAAGCGTGGCAGCAACCATCCGGCCGCAAATGACGGTGTCAGTGTCAACGAGATGCGTTTGCGTCCGGGCATCGAACGGATTGCCTCGGTCGCGCGCAGGATCTCGGACATCGGGCCTTTGATCCGGTCAAAGAACTGGCTGCCATCCGGTGTCAGAAACAGCCGCCCACGCCGGTTTGCGATCAACCGCACGCCAAGCTCGGCCTCAAGCGATTTGAGTTGATGGCTGATGGACGAAGGCGACACGTTCAGCCGCGCAGCAGCGGCCACCGCGCTGCCGGTCAGGGCAACCTCGTAGAAAGATTTCAGGCCCCCGAAGGGCGGGAAATAGTCTTGCGGATGTGGCGGCTTGGCATTGGGCATTGTGTCAGCTTAGCGCAGGATCACAGCGATTGGCATCACCAAGGGTGACATTTGTGCCCAACTGCCGCGCGCAGCTGTCGACCTGATCAGGGCTGATCCGCTGCGCGCAACCGAACAGGGCATCGGACCTTGTGGCCGGGCGCCGCCAGGTCCAGACCGGGGCGCGTATCAGAGCAGGCCGCTTCGGCCAGCGGGCAACGCGTCACGAACGGGCATCCCGCTGGCGGATCCAGAGGCGAGGGGAGATCGCCTTCCAGAACGATGCGCTTTTTGCGGTCACGCAACGTGGGATCCGGCAGCGGGATGGCGGACAAAAGGGCTTGGGTATAGGGGTGGACCGGGTTTGCAAAAACCGCGCTGGCGGGGCCTTCCTCGACCACCACACCCAGATACATCACGGCCACCCGATCGGCGATGTGGCGCACCACGCTCAGGTCATGGGCGATAAACAGATAGCTAAGTCCCAATTCCCGCTGCAATCGCATCAACAGGTTAAGGATCTGGCTCTGGATTGAGACGTCCAGCGCGCTGACCGGCTCGTCGCAGATGACCAGCTTGGGGTTCAGCGCCAGTGCCCGTGCGATTACGACGCGTTGCCGCTGCCCACCCGACAAAGCGCCTGGACGCCGGTCGCGTTGATCCGGGTTCAGACCGACCAGCGCCATAAGTTCGTCAACGCGCGCCGCGATGTCGGGCTTGGCCCAGCCATGGATGACCAGAGGTTCGGCAATGGACTGTGCAATCGTGCGTCGCGGATTCAGGGCGCTGACCGGGTCCTGAAAAACCACCTGCATCTCACGCCAGACATTCTGGCGCGCGGCGGCATCCAGACTGGCAAGATCCTGTCCTTCAAACAGGATGCGCCCCTCGGTCACCGGGGCGAGCCCCAGAACCGCGTTGCCGGTGGTGGATTTGCCGCATCCCGACTCGCCCACAACGGCCAGTGTTTCATTGGCTTCGATGGTCAGCGAAACCCCGTCGACCGCGCGCACTGTACCGCGACCGCCACCGAACCGACCGGTGCGGACAGGGAAATGGACCCGAAGATCTTCGATCTGCAACAGGCTCATGCGGGGACCTCGGCCGGGTGGAAACAGGCGACGCGGCGGATGGTGCCGTCAAGTTCGGGACGTGTGCGGCAGGCATCGGACGCGCGATCACACCGGTTGCGAAAGCGGCAGCCTTCGGGCCAGTCGCGCGGGCTGGGCACATTGCCGCGAATGGCAAAGAGCTCGCGTTTGGGTGGATCATCCAGACGCGGGATCGTCTGCAACAGCATACGCGTATAGGGGTGTAGCGGGGTTGCAAACAATTGCGTGACCGGGCCCTGTTCGACAACCCGTCCACCATACATGACGCAGACGCGATCCGCCAGTTCGGCCACCACCCCCATATCATGGGTGATCAGAAGGATGGCGGTTCCGGCCTCGGCGGCCAGCTTCCCCATCAGTGCAAGAATCTGCGCCTGAATGGTGACGTCCAGAGCCGTTGTCGGCTCATCCGCGATCAGCAGGCGCGGCTGCGAGATCAGAGCAGCGGCGATCATGACGCGCTGGCACATTCCACCGGACAATTCGGTCGGCAGTTGCTGTGCGCGGCGGGCGGGATCCGGGATGCCAACCCGCGCCAGCATGTCGATTGCACTTTCTCGCGCGGTGTCGGGGTTGGCCCGGCCATGCACGATCAGGCTTTCGGCGACCTGTTCACCAACACTCAGCAACGGGTTGAGCGATGAGACAGGTTCCTGAAAGATCATCGCCAGATCGGCGCCACGCAGGTCTTGCAACTGAGCGTCGGGCATCGCCGCAAGGTCTTTGCCGTCAAAAACAATCTGGCCCTCTTGGCGTTCCAACCCCTCGGCCAGCAGCCCCATGATCGAAAGCGCGGTCAGGGATTTGCCAGATCCGCTTTCGCCAACCAGCGCCACAACCTCACCCGGATTGACGTCCAGCGTGACGCCATCAACCAGTGAAAGATCGCCCGCCGTGATGGCCAAATCCTGAACGCGCAGCAAGCTCATGACGCGGCCACCGCTGCGGTCCAGGGAGAGGTCGGATGAACCGCGCCCGCATTGGCCGCACCACCCGCGCCTCGCTGCACCAGCGAGGGGATGGCGAATTGCACGGGATAGAGCGAGTCTTCGGTGATCTGCACCGGGTGCCGCGCCGAAATGGCCGTGGCGGTATCGGCCGCGGCGCGACGGTTGACCAGAATGGTGGGCGTGCTGGCATCAATCCGGGGATGATGCAGCGCGGCTTGGGCCGTTAGCCCGCGGTCAATCATCTGCGACAGGATCTGGAGCACTGCGGGGAAGATCTGCCGCCCTCCGGCAGCCCCGATGGCGTTGTCGGGGACACCGTCGCGGGTGGTGATCACCGGTGTCATATTGGCCAGAGGCCGTGCCCCCGGCGCGATAGAGTTGGGCTGACCCGGGCGTGGATCAAACCACATCATGCCGTTATTCATCAGCAATTCCAGCCCGGGGGCCACCACTTTGGACCCGAACCGCGACAGCAGCGTGTTGGTCAGCGACACCATATTGCCCGCCGCATCCACCACCGAGACATGGCTGGTGCAATCCCCACCTGCCGCCGCGTGACCCATCTGTGTCAACCGGTCTTCATAGGCCGACCGGATAGCATCAGCATAGGCCACCGCCAGATCAACATCGCCGAGCGTGGACAGGGTCTGTGGTTCAAGTTTGGACAGGGCCGACAGAAGTGAGGCCCCACCGGACAGGCCCGGCATTGTGTGCACCACCCGGTCACGATAGGCCAGCGTTGCGGGCGCAGACCATTGCGGCGCATAGCTGCTCAGATCCTCTGCCGTAAGTTTAGCGCCAATGTCGGAAAGGTCCGTCAGCAGTTGGGCTGCCACCGCGCCTTCATAGAAGTCCCGCGCACCGTGTTTGGCCAAAGCGCGCAGCATCGCGGCCTTCTTGGGCAGGGGCAGCACTTGCACGGTGGGATCCTCTGCATCATGTTTCAGTCGGGCGGGATCCAGAAAAACCGCAGCCGCCGCCGCGTTGCTGGACAGGCCAGGTGTGTCGATGGCAAAGGCCAGTTTTGCAAACCAGTCCACCCGCATTCCACGTTCGGCGACGGCAATTGCCGGGGCCAGCGCCTCGGCCCAGCTGAGGCTGCCATGGCGCGACAAAGCTTCGGCCAGCCCGGCAACCGCGCCGGGCACGCAGATGGAATGGGGCCCGATCAGATTGCGATCACCTTCGACCGAGGGCCAGTTGAACCAGTCGCCCCCTTCTCCACCGGTCAGCGGATAGTCGGATACGGAAATGCCACGCGGCGCGCGCAGGTTGAAATCCAGCGCTTCGATCTGACCCGCGGCGCTGGCGTGCAGCAGGAACCCGCCACCACCCAGCCCCGAAAGCCAGGGTTCGACCACCGACAATACGCAGGCCGCGACCACGGCAGCATCCATTGCGTTGCCTCCGGCAGCCAGCACATCTGCCCCAGCCTGCGCGGCCTCGAAATGTTGCGCCGCGACGATGCCGCCCGCGCTTTGTACGGCCGGTTTGCTGACATCCCAGAGCGGGCCGGTTTTGTGACCTGCCGCTTGGGTCCGGGCGTCACTCATGGCCTGTCCTTTCATTGATCGGTGTCACCGTTTGCGAAGTAACCTCCAGCCCGCCCACCGTTTGGTGATGTCGGGCGATCTCGCCACAGGTGGTGATCCAGACGGCCTCATCCGCGCATAAAGGCTCGAACAGATCCGACAGCAATTCGACCCGCGCCGCGCGGCCCGAGATCCAGTCATGAACAGTCAGCATGAACAGACCACCGTCGCGGATCTGGGCCCGGGCCTCATTGGTCCAGCGGGCACAGATCTCGGCTTCCGAGCGTGGCGGGCGGTCACCTGCGCCCAGAAACTTGAAAAAGATGGCATCATCATTGTCCCAGCGCACCGGCAATTCGGTGACCCCGTCAATCTGGTAGGGCAGATCGTGACCCATCAGGCTGGAATCCCACAATCCGTGTCGCCGCAATTCCGACAGCATATGGGGCGTCATTTCCCAGGCGGGTGAGCGGAACCCGGCAGGGCGCGCACCGGTCTGCGCGACAAACAGCTCGATCGAGGCCTCAAGCGCGTCGGTGAACTGCGCGTCCGAGATCTCGGATACGATCTCGTGATAAAACCCGTGCAGCCCGATTTCATGACCGCGTTCGATCAGGCCGGGCAGCAGGTCGGGGTTGTCCTTGGCGACGATGCCGGGCACGAAAAAGCTGCCGGGGATGTTCAGACGGTCCAGCATGGCGACCATACGCGCCAGCCCTTGCCGCATGCCGTATTGCCGGTGCTCAAACGCCGCGATGCCGCTTGGGATCTTATCGCGATGCTGCCACTGCCAGGGTGAGGTGGCGTCGACATCCACCGTGAAACATGCGGCGGCGCGATAGTCATCGGGCCAGGGATATGGGGTTGGGTTCCAGTTCACAGCGCGCTCTTTTTGGCTTGGTAAACATCCATGGTTCCGGCGGAATTGCCGCCATCAACGGCCAGCGAGGTGCCGGTGATATTCTTGGCCGCCGATGAGGCCAGGTAGAGCGCAGCCTGCCCGATATCTTCGCTTCGCGTCTCTGCCCCCAGCGGGATCGCGGCCATGACGCGGTCGATATGTTCCTGGCTCAGCTCGGACACTGCCGAGCCCGCGGCAAAGCCCGGCTCCAGACAGTTCACGCGGATCCCGTATTCGGCCAGCTCAAGCGCAAAGCCCTTGGTCATCCGGTCCAGCGCGGTTTTCGACATGCAATAGGTCACCGCCGTGCGCCGCATTTTGCGTGCCGCACCAGATGAGATATTGATGAAAGCACCGCCTTTGCCCTGCTGGATCATTTGCAGCGCAAAGCCGCGCATCAACACAAAAGGCGCGCGCAGGTTCAACGCCATGATCTGATCCCAGTCGGAAACCTGCATGTCCAGCAGGAAGGACGAGGGATAGATGGCAGCATTGTTGATCACCACATCCGGCGCGCCCCAGCGCGCGGCCACCGCGTCCAACAGCGTTTCGGTGCCGGCATCGGTGGTCAGGTCAGCGGCGACGGCAAAACCGCTCAAACCTTCGGTGCTTAGGTCAGCCGAACAGACCTCGGCCCCGGCATCGGCAAAGCTTTGTGCCAACGCGCGGCCCATGATCCCTGCGGCCCCGGTGACCACTACTTTTTGGCCGTCAAACTCGGCTCCGAAATCCATTTCTAACGTCCTTTTCCAATTTGGTCGCTGACCCGGTCGCCGATCAGATTGGCGCTGAGGACCAGCAAAAACAGGGCCAGCCCGGGGAAGGTTGCGATCCACCAGGCGGTTGCCACATAGTTGCGCCCGGTTGACAGCATCGCGCCCCAGCTTGCGGTGGGCGGTTGCACACCCAGGCCCAGAAAGGACAGTCCGGCCTCGAACAGGACCATCAGTCCAAATTCAAGCGTCGCGACCACCAGAAGCGGGCCGATGATGTTGGGCAGGATGTGCAGCGCCAGAACGCGCGGTGTTGTGGCGCCCATCGCGCGGGCCAAACGAACATAGGGGCGCTCGGCAATGGCCAGGGTCTGACCATAGGCCACCCGCGCATAACGCGGCCAGCGGGTGAGGGCGAGCACCAGGATCACGTTGAAAAATCCCGGACCCAGAACCGCGACCATGATGATGGCGAGCAAGATGGCCGGGATCGACAGGAAGATGTCGACGAGGCGCATCAGCACCGCTTCGACCCAGCCGCGCAGATAGCCTGCGGTCATACCTACAGCCACACCGACAACGCCCGACAGCAGCACTGACAGCACCGCCACCGCGATGGAAACCCGCGCGCCATGGATGACACGGCTCAGGATGTCGCGGCCAAGCTCATCCGTGCCCAGCCAGAAGGTTGCGGCATTACGGCCTTCGTGTCCGGGTGGTTTCAGCCGCCCCAGAAGGTCCTGCCGATCCGGGTCAAGGGGTGCGAGCGCGGGCGCAAACAAGGCGCACAGCACAAGCGCAGCCAAAAGCCAGGCAGGCCACCAGGTCAGATAGGGTCGTGCGTTCATGTGGTGCCTCTCAGTTTTACCCGGGGATCAACCACGGAATAGAGTATGTCTGCCGCAAGATTGGCCCCGATGGTGACAAAGGCGCCCAACAGAACAACCGCTTGCACGACAACGAAATCGCGGGCGGCGATGGATTGGACGGTCAACTGCCCAAGTCCGGGCCAGGCAAAAACCGTCTCCACGATGACTGCACCCGCCAGCAGTTGTGACACTTCCAGCGCGGTGATCGAGATGACCGGGATCAGCGCATTGCGCAGCAGGTGTCGCCGGACCAGCCGTCCGGTGCCTACACCGCGCGCGCGGGCCGAGCGCACATAGTCCTTGCCCAATTCATCAACGACCGAGGCGCGGGCAATCCGGGCAAAGGTCGCCAGCGACAGCAGGCCCAGGGCAATTGACGGCATGATCAGATGCGCCAATGTACCGGTGCCCGAGGACGGCAGCCAACGCAACTGCACGCCGAACACCAGGATCAGCATGATGCCAGACCAGAATGTCGGCAGCGATTGGCAGGCCAGAACCAGCCCCATGCTGTAACGCGACACGCGGCTGCCCCGCTTCAGCGCCATCAGCAGCCCCAGCGGCAAGCCGATGACCAGAGCAACGAACAAAGCCCCTCCGGCCAGTTGCAACGTCTGCGGAATGCGGCTGGCGAGAATGTCCCAGACCGGCGCGTTCTGAACGAACGAGCGGCCCAGATCCAGCCGCACCATGTCACCCAGAAAGGTGAAGTATTGAACCCAGATCGGGCGGTCGAGGCCAAGCGCGCTGCGCATGGCCTCGATATCTGCCTGCGTCGCGGTTTCGGGCAGCAGCAAGGTCACGGGGTCTCCGGTGAGACGCTGGATAAAGAACACCAGCGTCACCACACCAAAGGCCGCGATCAAAGCCTGCCCGCTGCGATGCAAAGCAAAGCGCATCATTATTCAGCGATGCTCATGCGGTTGAGGAACATGCTTTCGTTGGCCGTTGGCTCGAATTCCAGATCGGCGGTTGCACCATAAAGCACGGCAGCCTGATACATTGGCAGCAGGTAATAGTTGTCGCGCACTATCTGGGACACTTTGTTATAGGCATCCTGACGCACGGCCGGGTCCAACGATACGCGGGCCTTTTCCAGCAATTCATCCAGTTCGGGCACGTTTACCCGGCTCCAGGCGCTGTCGGAATGCAGGGTCGGATAGGCGATTCCATCCGCGTCCTGACACGCACAGGACCAACGGCCAAAGCTAAGTTCGCTGTTCTCTGCCGGCTCGGAGCGCACGATGCCCAGATAGGTCGGCATATCGGTCATCGAGATCGACACATTGAACCCCACATCGTTCAACATCTGCTGAACCGCCTGCACGATGCGCTGATCAAAGACAGGCGCTGTTGCAAGCGTGGCAGGTGTCTGGGCCAGATCGGCATTGGCCGCAACGATCTCGCGCGCCATGTCCGGATCGTATTCGAACAGTGGCAGATCAGGGTTATAGCCGAAATGCGCCGGGCTTGCCATTTGCGCCATCGGCACCTCACCGGCTTGTAGCAATCCTTCGGTGATGCCCAGACGGTCAATCGCAAGGCTGGCCGCTTTGCGCATCTCAAGATTGTTGAACGGCGGTTTGTCGAGGTTCAGACCGACATAGCCCACACGCTCGGTCGGGGCAGACAGAACCTTGACATCGGGGTTCGAGGCCAGCTGCGCGCCCGCATCGGCATCGATGCTGACAACAAGATCAGCGGTGCCTGCCTGAAGGTCAGCCACCCGTGTGGCTGCATCGGGAACCGCGCGGAAGATGGCCTTGTCAAAGGGTCCGGCCTCGCCCCAATAGGCATCATTACGCGCCAGTGTGACCGACACGCCGCGATCCCACTCTTCGAACGTGTAAGGGCCCGAGCCCAGCGGGGACGCGTTGAACGCCTCATTGCCACCGCTTCGACAACATGCTCGGGCACAACTGACAGTTTGACAAGCTGCGCCATCAGGGCCGGGTAGGGGCCATCGGTGGTCAGCTTGACCTTGTTGCCATCAACGACTTCGGCCCCGATGATCTGGTTGAATTGCCCCAGCTGTGGCGAGGCGAAATCGGGGTTGGTGATCCGAAGAACCGAATAGACCACGTCGGACGGCTCCAACGGCTCACCATCGTGAAAGGTGACATCGTCGCGAATGGTCAAAACCAGCTCGGTATCGCTGACCTGTTCCCATTCGGTGGCGAGTTGGGGGACAATTTCACCTGCGTTGTTGCGGGTGACCACATTGTCGAACACATTGCGATAGTCGTAATAGCTGTCGGGGTTCCACTGCAGATGGGGATCCAGCGACGACGGCTCGCCCGCCAGATCGATTGTAATGTCACGCGCAAAGGCTGGCAGGGCAAAAACAGCCAGTGCCACACCGGTCATTAGTCCTTTGAAGGTTGAAGTCATGAGGGTCTCCTGTTGGGGGCAGCTGTTTGTTTGCTGCGCGCAATGACCCCGCTGCCGGGGGTGAGAGGAGCCTCGCTTTTCAGGAGTTGGCGAAGGAAGAAGGCCTCTTGCGCGTCAATGAGGGAAAGCCGGGCCGCAGCCACGGCGTCGGCGTCTTCGGAAAGGACCGCTTTGACCAAGGCATTGATGTCATCGCGGCGAAAAATGGTGCTGTCGGATTCATCTTCGAGAAACCGGGTGATGCGTGCGGTATGATGCCAGAGCTTTCGAAGATGGCGGGCGGTAAATGGATTGATGGCGCCCAGCAACAACCCATCGATCCGGTCGACATAGTGCCGGAACGAAGCGATGGCAGCGGCTTCATCCCGAGGGTGAAGCGCTTCGATCACATCGGCAATATTCTTCAACTCGGCCCGCGCCTGCACATCCAGACGCGCGGTTGAGAGCATAGGTTCAGCGATCCGGCGCGCTTCAAGAACCTGACCGATCAGCGCGCCGGTGACCGGCAGGATCAGCCAACCGGTGCGGGGTTGTGGCAAAGCCCAATTGTCATATCCCAGACGCGTCAGCCCGGCCCGTGCCGCCGCTCGGGTCAGCCCGAACCGCTCCATCGCGTCTGCTTCGGTCAGAATTTCGCCTGGCCGGATTTCACACCAGATCACCGCATCCAAAAGCCGGTCTTCAGCGAACCGTGCCTTGGCCTCGGGTGCCGGGGGCGCCCCGTCTTCCGAGCCGGAACGCAAAAGAGGTGAGCTGGGATCATACATGAAAATTTCATCCTTTTCGTTCTGACATGTTGAAAAGACCTAATTGACATTTCAAAAAAAAATACACGGGCCGACGCTACAGAAACTAGCGCCAAACTTCCGGGTCTTTCACCGCTGTTTTGCCTTAAGTCTCTGATTTAATAATGTTTAATGGGCGTGGTTCAGCCGGATCACCGCCCCAAAGCCAGCGCGGCTTGTGCGTAAAGAATAAGCAACTCAACTGGTCGGGCGCAGGTCAACAGCACCGTGCGGCTGCAAAAGCGATTCGGATTCGGGAAAAACAGCAGCAATAGCCAGCTGCGTCACACGCTGGACAGAAGGAGGCTTGTTTCGCTGTTTGAAACGCCGTCGATCATCCTGACCTCGCGCAGCACGCGGTCGAAATCGTGCAGCTTGGCCACGCGCACCTCGGCCACAAGATCCCAGTTACCATTTGTCGTATGCAGTGCAAACAGCTCGGGCATCCCGCGCAACGCGCGAATGACCTGGCTGGTGGATTTCCCGACAACCTCGATCATCATGATCGCACGGATATAGTCCTCTTCGTAGTCCTCGCGCACGCGCGCGGTAAAGCCCAGCAGCGCACCGGTGTCCAACAGCTTGTCCATCCGGCTTTGCACCGTGGCGCGGGTCACGCCAAGCAGATCAGCCAGTTTTGACACCGGCGCGCGGCCATCGCGCCGCAGCAACGCAATCAGCTGTCGGTCAAGATCGTCATAGATATGTTTGCTTTGACCAGGTCGTGTCATTCTTGGCTTTCTGTCAAATTGGGGTGCGCATTTTGTATATCGGGTGATCCTATCATCTAACAATTAGCTCATTTATTCTGAAATTCTAACAGGAGATACTGTCAAAAACGAAGAATCGAAGGTGCCTCATGACAAAGCCATCCCCCTCTGAACTTGCATTTGTTCCCTTTGTCAGCGTCGAAAACATGATGCGGCTTGTGCATAGCGTCGGCATCGAGGCGATGCTGGAAGGGCTTGCCGCCTATATCGAAGACGATTTCCGCCGGTGGGAAAAGTTCGACAAGACCCCCCGCGTCGCCAGCCATTCGGATGTCGGCGTGATCGAGCTGATGCCGACCTCGGATGGTGAGGCCTATGGGTTCAAATATGTCAACGGGCATCCCAAGAACACCAAGGAAGGGCTGCAAACGGTCACGGCGTTTGGCCTGTTGGCGGATGTCTATACTGGCTACCCGGTCCTGCTGACCGAGATGACCATCCTGACCGCGCTGCGCACTGCCGCGGCCTCGGCGATGGTGGCCAAGCATTTGGCACCCAAAGGTGCGACTTGCATGGCAATGATCGGAAATGGGGCCCAGTCCGAGTTTCAGGCCACGGCGATGAAAGTGCTTTGCGGTATCGACACCTTGCGCCTTTATGATGTGGATCCGAAAGCCACTGAAAAACTGGTGCGCAATTTGACTGGGCGCGGGTTCAACATCATCGCGTGCAACACGCCCGAAGAGGCCATTGAGGGCGCTCAGATCATCACGACCTGCACCGCTGACAAGCAGAATGCGACCATCCTGACGGACAACATGGTTGGCGCTGGCGTGCATATCAATGCAATCGGAGGCGACTGCCCGGGCAAGACCGAGCTGCACAAGGACATCCTTGAACGCTCGGACGTCTTTGTCGAATACCCGCCGCAGACACGGGTTGAGGGCGAGATTCAGCAGATGCCCGAAAGCTTTGCAGTGACCGAAATGTGGGAAGTTATCACCGGCGCCAAGCCCGGCAGGACCGGTGATCGTCAGATCACCCTGTTTGATGGCGTGGGCTTTGCGATTGAAGACTTCTCGGCCCTGCGCTTCATTCGTGATCGCATCAAAGGCACGGATTACTTCCAGGATCTGGATATGCTGGCCGACCCCGACGATCCTCGCGATCTGTTCGGTATGCTGTTGCGTTCGGCGTGATCAGGCGAGAGGCTATTCAATGGAAAAACCCAGCATTCAGGCACCGTCTTCGGTGATCATGATCCGTCCGCACCATTTCTCGGTGAATACGCAGACAGGTGACAACGTGTTTCAGGCCAACCCGCCAGCCGATGGGGATATCGCGCAGCAAGCCTATGATGAGGCGACGCGCTCGGCCGAAATCTTGCGTCAGCATGGTGTGCATGTGCATGTGTTCGAAGGCGAAGACCCTCGCACGCCGGATTGCGTGTTCCCGAACAATTGGTTTTCGACCCATGCGGGTGGTCACGTGGCTGTTTATCCGATGAAAGCGCCAAACCGGCGGTTGGAGCGGCGCACGGATGTGATCGAGTTGCTCAAACAGGAATACCGTGTTCAGGACATCATCGACTATTCAGGGCTGGAGCAGGACAACCTGTTCCTCGAAGGCACTGGCGCGATGGTGATCGACCACGCAGATCGCGTGGCCTATGCGGTTGAATCCGACCGGACCAGCCCGATCTTGCTGGAACGGTTTTGCACCCATTTCAACTATGAACCCATGGCCTTTGCCGCGACCGATCGGCGGGGCGTGCCGGTGTATCATACCAATGTGCTGATGTGCATCGGAACCGACTATGCCTTGATCGGGGCCGAGATGATCACTGATGAAAAGCGCCGCCAGGAAGTTGTTGATCGTCTTGCCCAGCCCGGTCGAGAGGTGATTGATCTGAGCCATGATCAGATCGAAGCCTTTGCCGGCAACGCGATTGAACTTCAGGGGAAAAACGGGCGCATTCTGGCCCTCTCGCAAACGGCATTTGATGCGCTGACCGACAGCCAAAAGGCAATCATTGAAAAAAGTGCGGCGCTTGTCCCGCTGCCGATCCCGACCATTGAAATGGCGGGCGGCTCGGTCCGCTGTACGATAGCGGGGGTCCATCTGGCGCGCCGCTAGAGAATGTGAAAGGGCGGGTTCTTACCCGCCCTTTGTCAATTTGCATTAGGCCAATGTGACGTCTTTTGCGTAAGTCTCGCGAAGCTTGGTCTTGACGATCTTGCCGGTTGCGTTGCGCGGGATTTCGTCGACAAAGATTGCACGATCCGGGATTTGCCATTTCGCGATCTTGTGCCCATACATTTCCAGAACCGCAGCCTCGCTGAGCTCGGCCCCATCCACCAATTTGACCAGAATGACCGGTCGTTCATCCCATTTGGGGTGCGGCACCGCAATGGCGGCGGCATCGGCAATTTTCGGATGCGCCATTGCGATGTTTTCCAATTCGACCGACGAGATCCATTCGCCACCCGATTTGATCAGGTCCTTGGACCTATCCAAAATGGTGACAAACCCATCCGCGTCGATACTTGCGATATCTCCGGTATCGAACCATCCGTCCTGCGTGGCCGGGGTATCGGTTGCAAAATACTGCTCGACGATCCAGTGACCTTTGATTTGCAAGATGCCTGTGGCGCCGCCACCCGTGCTGGCTTCGCTGCCATCCTCGTTCAACACTCTGAGCTGAACACCAAAGGGGGGCCGCCCCTGGGAAACGCGAATCTTGTTCTGCTGTCGGCTGGTCAACGCAAGCTGCGCATTTGTCAGATGATTGATCACCCCAAGCGGGCTGGTTTCGGTCATGCCCCAGGCATGGATCACCTCAACCCCGAACACATCCCGGAAGGCATCCATCATCGACGGCGGGCAGGCCGAGCCGCCGACGACAGTGCGTTTCAACGGCAGGTCATCGGGCGTGTTTTCGGCCAGGGCCTGCAACAACCCGGCCCAAATGGTCGGCACGCCAGCGGCAAAGGTAGCGCGTTCTTCCAGGATCAATGACAACAGGCTGGACCCGTCCAGTTTTGGCCCGGGCAAGATCAGTTTGCAGCCCGCCATCGCCGCCGCATAGGGGATGCCCCAGGCGTTGACATGAAACATGGGAACCACGGTCAGAACCGCCTCGGACGCGCCCAGCCCCATGCCATCAGCGGCCATCAGAGCCATCGAATGCAGCATGGTGCTGCGGTGGGTATAGGCAACGCCTTTGGGGTTGCCCGTGGTGCCCGAGGTGTAACACAGGCTCGAGGTGCTGGTCTCATCGATTTCGGGCCAGTCAAAATCGGTGTCTCCAGTGGCCAGGAAGTCGTCAAAGAACTCGGCATTGGGCAATTGTGCGGCCAAAGCGTCAGATTTGGGTGCCAGGATGATGACGCGTTCTACGACGCTCAACCGTTCGCCCATGCCAGCGACGATGGGAACAAAGGTTTCGTCGATGAACAGGATGCGATCCTGCGCGTGGGCGACGATATATTCCAACTGATCGGGGAACAGACGCGGGTTGATCGTGTGGCAGACGAACCCTGCACCAGAACTGCCGAAATAGATCTCGAGATGGCGCAGGTTGTTCCAGGCGATGGTTGCGACCCTGTCCCCTTGGGCCAGTCCGGCCTTGGTCAAAGCGCTGCCCAACTGTCGGGCGCGGCGTGCCACGGTGCCCCAGTTGCTTTTGGTTTTCGAGCCGTCAGTCTCGACCCCCACCACTTCGGTGGCAGCGTGACAGCGTTCCGCGTGCTCAATTGCAGCGCCGATGGTCAGCTGCTGCATCATCATTTTTCCAAGCATTTTTTGTTCCTTTGGCCGGTCAGTCCTGTTCTTTGCAAACAGGTTCATTCGGGCATCTCATACATAAGAATTTGTGCCATCTGGCGGTGATCGATCGACAAGACCTCGCCGCCATCATCTTCCCAGTTGCGCCATGCAAACCCCACGGGGTTCTTGCGCTGGTTCACAAGCGGATGGTTGCGGGGGGTGTAGTTCCGTTTCAACACTGGTAGGGCCAGCCAGGCCATTTCCGCCATGGTCTTGGTCAGGAAACTGACGCTTTTCCAGGTGCCGCGGATGGATTTGAAATACCCCTCGACCTTGCACATGTGGAAATAGGCCTTGCAGGTTTCCTTGACGATATGCCACAGCGCCTCGGCCACCATGCGACGGCGGTACCATTCATCTTCCCCATAAAGATGCTGATAGGCTTCAAAGGCCACGGCGCCGTGCTCAACCTCTTCGACCTGGTGCCAGACCCAAAGGGCGCGCACTACCGGATTGGCGTCGTGCATCCACTTTTCGTAATTGTCCAGGATGATCATGCCAGCCAGAAAGGTGAATGTCTCATACCCTGCTGTAAAACCGACCAGACGGCGCAAGTCGTCCTTGCGCGCCATGTTGGCGAAATCCTGTTTGGCATGTTTGTCCAGCGCATCCACCTTGGGGTAGCATTCCGAAAGATACTTGTTGAACGCGATAAAGTTCTTGGCGTGGTGCGCCTCTTGGCCGATGATGTCCGACACATCGCTGCGCAGCTTGTCATCGGTGATCTTGGGCTTTGCCTTACCCAACGCCGCGATCAGGTAGCGCTCGAAATAGGGCACGTGGACACCAAGCGCATTGATGAAAATCGCGAATTCAGGGCAGGATTTGCTCCAAACGGGCGAGTCCATTTCTGTGGTGTCGAACTTCAACGTGCGGACCTTGATATTGTCCATCGGATGTTCGTCGGTGATCTTCATCGTCTCCTCCATTCGATTGGTTACAGGTCGCGTTTACTGGGCAGGGCCATGAGCAGGCGGGCCAGGATGATCAGCAGCAAGACCGCCGCGATCACGGCCGGGATATAGGCGATGAACGACGCCCAGTTCGCGCCCCCTGCCGGGGTTTCCGACAGCGCCAGGCCGCGGTTGGGTGAGAAGGCGCCAAAAATGTAGAACAGCACATTTGCCCAGGCCACAAAGACCAGACCTTTGGAAATTCCGGCCTCTTGTCGTGTGGTCAGGACAAAGCGCGGATACAGAGCGGCCACAGCCAGCAGCATGATCCCGTTCATCAAACAGCCCGTATGCATGCGCGCCCACGCGGCTGTGGTGCCGGGCATCTGATAGTCGATGACAAGAGGGATTGGTGACAGGCTGATTTGGCCCAGAATCGAAAACGTCAGGCCGAATCCGCAGATAAGCCCGATGATCATCACTAAAATTCCGTGTTTGATCAGCCGGTTGGCGTGCAATTGATCTGACATGTAATCCTCCCCGTTCTTGTCAGTTGTTGAAGGTTAGGTGCCAAATCCAACCTTGACCCCAAACTTTCGGTTAGGTGATTGCCGCGCCTTGCGCCTTGGCTCTATTGTGCGCGCAGGGAGAGAGATATGGATGACACGCCAGACCATCAGGATGTGACCATCCTGATCGAGACGAAGCTGCAGTCGCCGAAACTGACCAAATCGAACATCTCACGCGAGAGGTTTGTCGCGCGATTTGCGGCCGAGCAATCGGAATCGGCGTTGTTTGTGGCTGCGACCGGCTACGGCAAGTCCACTTTGATGCGTCAGCTTTTCGACGAAACCGCCTCGCAGGGGCAGCGGGTCGGATGGTTGGGTTTGGATGGCTTGGACAACCGGCCCGCCGTTTTCCTGGCCTATTTCGTTCGCTTGCTGACCGAGGCCGGTGTCATCGATGCGGCAGAGCTGTTTCAGCAGACCAGCATGACCGATCCCGAAGATCTGGATCGCGCGTTCGAACTTCTCAGCCGTGCCGCCGCCCGTGTCAACGTTCCCACTGCGCTGTTTTTCGACGATTTCCACTGTATCGACTCGCCGGTGTTGCTACGTGGTTTTGGTCGGTTTCTGGATTCGGCATCGACCGATCTGCGGGCATATATCGCGGCCCGCGCGACCCCGAGGCTTGAGATTCAGCGCCGGGAAATGGAAGGCCGTTTGGTGGTGATCGACGCGGCGCAGATGAAGTTTTCGCAGATCGAGGCGGAACGGTTTTTCGAAAAGTCTCTGGATCAGTCTTTGCTGCCGTCGGATGTGTCGAACATCATGAAATCGACCGAGGGCTGGGCGGCGGGTCTGCAAATCGCCACGGCGTCGATCGTGGCGTCCCGAAAGAGGATTGGGCAGATCCCGGCCAGGTTCCGGGGGTCGAAGGAACGGGTCGCTCGGTATCTTTATGACAACGTCATGGAGAACCTGCCCGATGACGTACGGGACTTTCTGCTCAGCACTGCGCCTCTGCGCCGTTTCAGTGTTCCGATGTGCGAATATGTGCGCGATCAGCAGGGCAACCGAAAGATTGTTCAATGGTTGATCGACACCGGTCTTTTCATCATTGCGCTGGACGAAGACGCCACCTGGTTTCGCTATCACCATCTGTTTGCTGAATTCCTCACTGAAACAGCGCAGCAGGATCCCACCTTTCAGAAAGCTGACATCTATCGCCGTGCCAGCGAATGGTGTCTGGAATTTGGCTATCTGGACGAGGCGATCCATTACCTGCTCGACATTCGCGATTTCGACGAGGCCGCACGGCTGATTAGTGAAAGCGCGCCGCGGATCGCGCGTCAGCAGGGGGATAACACGATGCTGATCCGGTGGATCGAGGCATTGCCAGCATCCTATCACAACGCCTACCCCGCGATGATGCTGGATTACGCTTTCTCTTTGGCGTTCACCCATTCAACCTCTCAGGCGCTGGCGATTGTGCGGCAGGTCAAGGATCGCATTTCGTCAGAGGCAGAGTTTCACGACATTCTCGCCTATGCCGAGACGGTTGAAGCGCTGGCCTTGGCGGCGCAGGATGACCGGGATGCGGCACTGGCCAAGATCAAGGATACGCGCAAACGCTGGCCCGGATGCGAGGCCGGGGTGCTTGGGATCTTGTGCAACATCGCTGCCTATTGCCAGATGGCAGCGCAGAACCCCGATATCGCCCTGCGAGAAGCGATGGATGGACGCGTTCTGGGGATGCGGGCCGGGCTGCGCTATGTCTGGCTTTGGGCCGATTGTATCGATGTTATGGTGCACTGCCGGACGGGCAATCTGACCGCCGCGCATGAGTCTTTGCGGCGCGCGCTTTCGGATGCGGTTCAGGAAGGCGAAAACACCTTGCTTGGGCTGATGGTGCATATGCTGTCTGCAAATCTGGCCTATTTGCAGGGTGACCTGTCGACTGCCAAAGACGAACTTGCGCTGGGGACCGGGTTCAGTGCCACTTATGGCCCGCTGGAACCGCTATTGATTTCACATAAGGTACGCGCGGGTCTGGCAGCGCTGGAAGGTCAGGACGCTCGTGTGATGGAAGTGCTGGAGCGCGGGCAGTCTCTGGGCTTGCGCAACGGGTTGCCGGGGCTGGCCTTTGTTACTTTGGGTATGCAGATTTCTTTCCTGGCGCGGCGTGGAAACGCGGCCGAAGCGCATCGTTTGGCCACACAATGGGGTGTTTTCGACGGCAGTTGGCAGACACGGTTCAAGGGGTCACATGATGTGATTGCGGTTTGGCAAAAGCGGATCCGGGCCGAGCTGGCTCTGGCCGAGGGGCGTTTTGCCGACGCGCTGCAAATCCTCGAAGATCTGGAGCGGCGACTGAAATCCAAATGGCCCCAAGACGAATTGCTGTGCTTTGCGATCCTGAAATCCCATGGGCTGTCGGAATCTGACCGTCACACCGAAGCCGCGCGCGAATTGTCCCGTGCAGCAGATCAGGCCCATCGTTTGGGTCTTGTCGCGCCGTTTCTGGAATTTGCCGATTTTGCGCGCCCTGTCCTGCAAAAAATTGTCGAGCTTAGACGGGCTGCCGGTACTGACAGTGAACTGATCGCTCAGTCGGGGCCGTTCAAACTCCTTCAGCGCATGGATCCCGAAACACGCGCCGAAGCCGATCCCTCAGAAAAAGACGACGATCTGTGGGTCGCAGAAGAGCTCACCAATCGGGAGATTGAACTGCTTCAGCTGATCGAAAGCGGCATGACAAATGCGCAACTGGCCGCGCATCTGGTTCTGTCAGTGGCCACTGTGAAATGGCATCTACACAACGTCTTTCAGAAGCTGGGTGTAAAAAACCGAATTGGGGCGCTGGCCAAAGCCCGCAAACACGGACTGATCTAGCGCTCAGCCCTGTTCGGTTTCGACCGTTGCGTGAAGGCCGTTCATCTCTTCGGTCAGAATAATCTGACAGGTCAGGCGGCATTTTTCCGGTTCGGCGACCGAGAATTCCAGCATATCGTCTTCTTCTTCCGAGCGGCCTTGCAATATGTGCTGCCAGTCTGACGAAAACGACATCGCGCAGGTTCCGCAGGCCGCAGCCCCACCGCAATCGGCGTCAATCCCGCGGATCATGTTGTTGCGTGCGGCTTCCATCAAAGTGCTGCCCGCTGCCACTTCCAGTTCATGTGTGGCTTTGTCGGCATCCACAAGCGTGATCTTGATCATCAGGTCCTCCCGGTTTCACTTGTGGTCACCCTAAGCGCCCCCGCTGGAAAGATACCCAAACTTAAGTTTGGGCCAAGCGTCGGCGTGCTGCGATATCCGATTTGGCAAGGGAGAACACCAATGACAGATATTCGCGCGATCTTTGATGCTCAGAAAGCAGCCTATGCGGCTGAGCCTTATCCCAGCCTTGCCACGCGGTTGCAGCGCCTGCACCTGTTGGCGCAAGTACTGGGTCAGCACAAAGAGGGTTTGATCTCGGCGATTGAAAAGGATTTTGGCTGTCGCGCGCGGTCAGAAACCCTGATTGCCGAGATCTTGGGTTGCCACGGTGCCATTCACTATGCCGAGAAGAACCTGCGCAGGTGGATGCGTAAACAAAAGCGTCACACCTCGTTCTGGTCGCTTCCGGCCAAATGCTATGCTTTGCCGCAGCCCAAAGGCGTGGTGGGGATCATGTCACCCTGGAATTACCCGCTGCACCTTGCGATCGCCCCTTTGGTGGCGGCGCTGGCGGCTGGCAACCGGGCGATGATCTGGCCGTCCGAGGAAACCCCGAACCTGGCGCAGTATCTGTCGAATATACTCAGCGAAACCTTTGAGCCTGACGTGGTCAAGGTAGTATTGGGCGACCGTTCGGGCGCGCCTGAATTTGCAGCGCTGCCTTTCGATCATCTGCTGTTTACGGGGTCAACGCGCGTGGGCAGGCTGATTGCTGCGGCGGCGGCCCCGAACCTGACCCCTGTCACGCTTGAGCTGGGCGGGAAAAGCCCCGCCATCGTCGCGCCGGACTATTCGGTTCATGAGGCTGCCAAGCGGATCACGTGGGGCAAATCCTTCAACGCCGGGCAGACCTGTATCGCGCCGGATTATGCGCTGGTCCCGCGCGGCCAGGAAGAAGTGTTTGCCCGCGAAGTGTTGCGCAATTTCAAGTCGTTCTACAATTCGATCCTCGATTACGACTATACCGCCATCATTTCGGAACGGTTCTTTCGGCGGATACGTGAGCTGCTGCAAGAGGCTGAAGAAAAGGGTGCGACCATTCTGCAACCCAACGGGATCACAGAAAGTGTGGTGGATGGAACCTATAAGTTCCCACTGACCGTGGTTCTGAATGCGCCACCAGATTGCGCTTTGATGCAGGAAGAGATCTTTGGCCCGATCCTTCCAGTGGTCGGCTACGACAAGCTGGACGATGCGCTGGAGGTGATCAATGGGCAGGATCGTCCGCTGTCTTTGTATTGCTTCAGTGGGGATGAACTGACCCGGCGGCGCGTCATGCGTGAAACCCATTCAGGTTCGCTGGGCGTAAACGAGGCGTTGTTGCAATACATCCAGGAGGACCTGGCTTTTGGCGGGGTCGGGGCCAGTGGGATGGGTGCGTATCACGGCAAGGAAGGCTTTGATACGTTCAGCCATTCAAAATCGGTGTTTGAGCAAAGGGGGATCGGGCATCTGACCGGTACCAAGCTGCTTTATCCGCCGTATGGTCCGGTTGCCAAACTGGTGCTGCGGGTGATGGGGGCCTGATTTTTCGAGCCCAGATTTTCCGCAATTTGTGTTAGTCAGTCGATCAATCCACGAGCGCGCGCCTGGGTTTGGAAATCGGCCCAGGCGTCTGGGAACCCCTGAAGCGGCCAGTTCAAAGACCGTGACACGCCCCGCCCATCGCGAAAGTCAAAGAGGAACGCGCCGCCCTTTTGCATCTGGGCGATGATCGTATCTGCCCCGCGCCCATCGAACCGGTATCCCAGACCTGTCAAACAACCCGGCCAGAGGGTGCGCCAAACGACCGTTTCGTCTCGTTCGATCCTGAACCCGTTGGGGGCAAAGAGCGTGCCGGGTTCGATCCCGAACTCGACCTCGTAACCCTGTTCCTGCGGTGTGATAAAGACAAATTGACCGCCAAAATGCGGACGCCCTGAAAAAACGTCGACCCAACGGATATAGCAGCGCTGATTTAATTGGCCGTCTTCGGGTCTTTCGTCACAGATCGACTTCCAGATACCAAACGGGCTGTAATGGGTATTCACCCAATTGCTGGCGGTATCATTTCCTTGCAAATCCTGCGCCGAGGCAGGAGCGGCCAGAAGTGTCAGGAGCAACAACAGGGTTCGCATGACTGAGATCATCAACTGCCGGGGCCAAATGTTTCGAAATGAATATGCTCGGGCGCGACCCCCAGCGCTTCAAGCCCGTTGCGGATATCCGCCAGAAACGCCGCAGGACCGCAGAGCATGTAGTGGGCATCAGGCCCCGCGTTCAAACCGATCAAGCCTTCGGCCGTAACCCGCCCCTCGACATCGTAGTCAGAGCCCAGAACATCATCCGGGCCCGGGCGGCTATAATGAACCTGGCGCAGCACATTGTCATGTTGTGCTTCAAGCGCATCCACCTCATCGCGCAGCGCATGGCTTTGTTTGTTGCGGGTGCCGTGGACATACCAGACCGGGCGCGTATCGCCTGCGGACGCATAGAGCATGGACAGCATCGGTGTCAGGCCGACCCCGGCGCTGACCAAGACCAGCGGGCAATTGCTGCAAGGGATAACAAAGTCGCCCGAGGGTTTATGCGCCTCAAGATAGGCGCCCTCGGCGGTGGCGTCATGAAGGAAGCGTGACACCAGCCCCAGCTCTTCTCGCTTGATGCTCAGCCGATAGAAATCGCGCACGGTCGAAGGGCCGGACAGTGAGTAGTTTCGCGTTGACGTGCCTTTTTGGCCGGGAATCTGCACTTCGATGGGCAGGTTCTGGCCCGCCTCAAAGCTGTCCAGGGGGCGGTCATCAACCGGAGCCAGATAGAATGATGTAATCTGATCTGTTTCCTTGACACGTTTGACCAGTTTCAACCGCCGCGGCAGATGGTCTTGCTTTCCCCAGCGCAGAGACAATGCCGCAGGGCGGTCGAGCACAGCGTCGATTTCAACATCGATGGTCCGGAGCGCATCCGGGTCATGTGCGTTGCGCCCGTCCCAACCAATTGTCGCGCGGCCCGAGATATGCAGCAGGCCGCCAGTATCGAAATCGACAAAGACCAATCCGATATGCGGGTCATTTGTCAGATTGCCGATGGTGTTGAAAAAGTTGTTGCCCGGATAGTCGGGGATCTGCAGATGCGTGCCGTCGATCACATGCACAAAACCGGGGATACCACCGCGATGTGAGGCGTCATAGCCGCGCGAAGGCGCATCCTCGCCCGCCATATAGCCTGACCCGATGAACATCGTATCCGACCGACCAATCAGTGCGATCTGTTCATCGTTCAGATCGGTTGACTGCTTGGCAACGAGCGCGGCGGTTTTCTCGACACGTTCCCAGACGCGTTCGTGAATGTATTGCGGGCAATTGCCGAACGACTGATGGATGTCGATCGTATAGCCCGCCTTGGACCGCTGAACATATCCGCTGAACCGGTTGCGGCGGCGGGTCGCAAGCTCGATCCCGACCGCGCCGATATTTGCTCCTTGCGCAAAGCTGGATGCGAGGGGGTCTGTTTCGTCCAACTCGGTTGCAAGGGTAATTCGGCGCGGATCAGGGGATCGGATGAAGTTTTCGGGACCGTCGATCAGGGTGACCCATGTCCGCCCGTTTTGGTCGCCACCAGCGATGACGAAAAAGGGCAGTTGCTCAAAGAAATCCCGATGTTGTTGAGGCATATAGTCCCGAATGAAACCCGCGGCCCATTTGGCAACATCACCGACTCCGGCCCGTTTTTGGGCCTTTAATTCGCCGGTATGAAAGGGGTTGGTGTCGGTTGATTTCAACATGACGGACCTTTCAGGGTTAAGAGGGCGTTGGGCGTCGGGTGGAGAGATTGGCCGACGCCCATCGTGCTTAGGCCAGTTCCGGGATCGGTGACGCAGCCATCGGGACGAATTTGTCTTGGCTTTCCACCCGGTTCAGCCAGGCGCGAATATTTGGGTAGGGAGCCAAATCGACACCGCCCTCTGGTGCATGGGCGATATAGCTATAGGCTGCCACATCCGCGATTGTGATTGTGTCAGTTGCCAACCAGTCGCGGCCGTCCAGATGCGTGTCCATGATCTTGAACAGGTCGTGCGATTTGGCGACCGAGGCATCATGATCAAGCGGTACGCCAAAGACCTTGACCAGTCGGGCAGCGCAAGGGCCTGAATAGATGTTGTCCGCCGCGATGGTCAGCCAGCGTTGAACCTCGGCTGCTTCTTTTGCGTCTGTGGGCATCCAGTCAGACCCAGCGGCATAGGTTTGCACCAGGTAGACAAGGATCGCGTTGCTATCGGCCATGGTGTGGCCGTTGTCATCAATCGCGGGCACCAATCCAAACGGGCTGATTTTCAGATAGTCCGGTGCTTTGTGGGCTCCGTTGGCCATGTCGAGATCGATTGTCTCATAGGAAAGTCCCAGCAGGGCCAGCATAAGTTCCACACGGTGGCAGTGGCCAGATTTTGGGTTGCGGTAAAGTTTGATGGGAGAAGTCATTTCACTTCCTTTTCAGTTTATTGCCGTTTGCCGGCGACTAAAGTCCGAGATCGCTCAGGCCAGGGTGGTCGTCAGGGCGGCGGCCCAGCGGCCAAAAGAACTTTCTCTCTTGCTCTTTGATCGGCAGTTCGTTGATGGAAGCGTGGCGGTGGGCCATATATCCGTCTTTGTCGAACTCCCAGTTTTCATTACCGTAGGCACGGAACCAGTTGCCGCTGTCGTCGTGGTATTCGTAGGCATATCTGACAGCGATCCGGTTGTCGGAATGCGCCCAAAGCTCTTTGATCAGGCGATAGTCCAGTTCCTTGTTCCACTTTCGTGTCAGGAAGGCCTCGACCTCTTCGCGGCCCTGAGGAAACTCCGCCCGGTTGCGCCATTTGGTATCCGGCGTATAGGCGAGCGCGACCTTTGCGGGATCGCGGCCGTTCCAGCCGTCTTCAGCCAGTCTTACTTTCTCGCGCGCGGTTTCGGCGGTGAAAGGAGGTAGTGGGTGACGAGGGGGTTCACTGGTCATTTCAAGTCCTTCGAAAAGTGCTGTTTCGGCTTTCATCATCTGCCCAGAGAAATAGTTAAAACTACGAAACGACGTAATAGCCTTCCAAGGAAATATATTATTTTGTAAAACGATAATAATAAGAGGGTTTAGTGGACTATGGATCGAATACGGTCTCTTGAGGTTTTTGTAGCTGTTGCCGAAGCAGAAAGCTTTGCGGGTGGTGCGCGTGTCGTAGGCCTAAGCGCACCATCGACGACCCGTGGCGTAAACGCTTTGGAAGAACGTTTGGGTGTGCGCCTGTTCACGCGCACGACACGTCGGGTGCGATTGACGGATATTGGCAAGGCCTACTTGGAAGACGCTCGAAATGTTTTGGCGCAGTTGCAAGCAGCGGATGATGCGGCGTCGGGTGCGGCCTCAAATCCTTTGGGCCTTTTGCGCATTACTTGTTCAAACGAACTTGGACGGATCTATGTCACACCTATTCTGACAGATTTTCTAGATACTTACCCTGATGTTTCGGTCGAAGTTCTGATGGTAGATCGCATCGTCAACATGGTCGAAGAAGGGTTCGACATCGCTGTTCGGCTTGGGCAATTGCCATCGTCTGGTTTGTCGGCTGTTCGTGTCGGGCATGTCAGGCGCGTTGTCTGCGGTGCTCCGTCGTATTTCGACAGATGTGGCGTGCCGCAAACGCCCGAAGACCTACGTGAGCATCAGGTTGTGTCAGCTTCTCCGGTGAGCCCTGTAACTGAATGGCGCTTTGGGACAGAAATGCAGCACTCCGTGCGCTTGCATCCAAGACTGGTCGTAAGCAGTGTCGCTGGCAGTATCTCGGTCATTAAGCGCGGTTGGGGGCTCAGCCGCCTTTTGTCCTACCAAGTCGGTCCCGAACTTGAGTGCGGGCAGCTAAAGACGGTGCTCGAAGATTTCGAGCCCGATCCTCTTCCGATACATCTTGTTCATATCGAAGGACGCCGCGCTGCTGCGAAAGTCCGATCCTTTATTGATTTTGCAAAAGAACGGCTCAGGTCCGAGGCTGCCCTGAACCGTAACCTATAGAGCGTCATCATCGAAACATATCGGCCATTCGCTGCCTCGTGGGCAGTTGAATGCGACGATCAAGCGGAACACTGATGTTGTCGCGCTTTCAGAGCACCAACTGGCCCGTGTCACCCTGATGGATGGTTCCGCCCGAAACCACTTCGACGTAAACACCCATGTCCATATGCCCAAGTTCCTTGCGCAAAAGATATGGAAGTTTAAGATCACGCTCTGCGGTTTCGGGGTTCACTTCGGTTGCAGCGCATCGTTTTGTGCGCGAAATCAGTCGCAAGGTCGCGTCGCCGAATTTGAAAGACGCACCGACTGCTTCTAGTTCTTCAAACGGGTCCAGGCCGTCGATTTCGATATTCGCGCGAAAACGGGCTGGGTTCAGCTCTGTTCCCAGGCGTTTGCCCAGTTCTTTGACCGATGCGATGTTAACGACTGAAATCGCGTTCATCATCACAGGCGATACAACCGAAACGTCGGTAAAGCGATGAGGGGCAGAGGACACGAAAACCGGCGGCTCGGGGTCGCTGAGTTGCAGTTCGTCAAAAAGAAACGTCGCTGCCGCGATGCGACCGTCCTGAGTCTGCATATCGAAAGACGAAATTTTCTGACCAGAATTGATTTCCAACTGCTGAGTGTTCGAGTTGAACTGCGTATCAAGACCGGCCAATGCGGCTTCCTTCAGCAGGACAACGAAACGATCTTTTGGCAACGGCTTGGGGTTTTGTGGGTCAAAACCCGAGTTATGGCGTGCAAACCCATACAGACGGTCACCGGGAATGCCGTCTCCTGCGGTAAGTTGAACAGACTCAAGCCGTTCTGCGCTGAGCCCTTTGATCGGGAAGCGGTTAATGCGTGTGATGGTGATATCGGTCATCTGTTGTCCTGCCTTGCGTGCGGTTCGGGAACCGGCAGACGCTGAGGCCTGCGCAATCTTGTGGATTTGAATGAGGGCTTCGTACACTCATTTCGTTGCAAATGAAACGAATACTTGGCGAATGTAACGGCTTGGTTACCTGGTCTGTGCTGCTTTGTTTTGGAAAAAAACGTTTTCGGATCGCAATCTGTGCCTTCAAACCGTCAGCAGAGCAGATAACTGTTTGGCAGCAGACATGAGTTTTTCGACATGTGTGACAGCTTCTTTCATCGACAATCTTTGTTCGGGGGCATGAAAGGAAAGTGTGGAAACCAAGCGCCCATGGTGATCCAAGATGGGCACAGCAACCGCGATCATGTCTTCCATGAACTCACCGTTATCGGTTGCGTAACCGTTTTTCCGGATCCGTTCGATATCTTCCAGCAACGCTTGCGATTCCGAAAACGTGGCCTGCGTGCGCGGCTCAAGTGGCGTGGTGGCGACATAGCTGCGCAGATGGCGCTGATCGAGCGTGCTGAGGTACATCTTGCCTGATGCGGTACAATAAAAGGGCACGCGTGTTCCGACCGGCAGCTGAATGCGCAACGGCCATTTGGTTTCGATCCGATCAAGATAGATCATCTCGTCCCGGTCAGGGATGGCGATGTTGCAGGTCTCGCCAATTTCTTCGGCCAACATGGTCAGCACAGCGACACGGGCGGTTCGAATGCGCAGCGACGATAAGATACCCGTCGACATCCTGCGCAAGCGTTGACCGGGCGAATAGGCTCGACCGTCGATCTCACGTTGGATGAAACCTTCGCTTTCCAGCGTATGAAACAAACGGTGAATTGTTGGTTTGGGCAGGCCGATGTCCTGGTTGACTTCCGTCGGAGTTAGCGGAACCCCGGCCTTTGCCATGGCCTCAAGAACAAGCAGAAGACGCAAGTTTGTTGGAATGCCTTCCTTCTTCTCTTCGTCTTTTGCCATAGTCCTTGTCTGCCTCCGGTTCGGTTCCGGGTCGATCTATCCAGACCGAGCCAGAGTTGTCGAGGGGCTTTAACTTACCTTGACCAATACCTTTACGTGTAAGGGGGCGGATTGTGTTTGCTTACACACAATCCGCCCACCTGCGGTTTAGTTGCCGGGCAGCAGCGCTAAGGCTAGCTGCGGGACCAGCGAGATCAGGATCCACACCGACAGCAGCGCCGCCAGATAGGGAACCGTATAGCGCAGCAATCGGAAGTAGGGCACGCCCGTCACACCCGATGCCACATAGAGGTTGAGCCCGTATGGCGGTGTGATGAACCCGATAGAAGCCCCCACCAGGAAGATCACCGAGAAGTGGATCGGATCAATGCCAACCGATGCCGCAATGGGTGCCAGAATCGGTGCCAGGATGATCGTGACCGGCAAGCTTTCCAGCACCATGCCCGAGAAGAAGACGATGACCATCGAGGTGAACAGCACCGCGTGATAGCCACCCATCGAGGTCACAAAGTTCCCGATGGTTTCCTGCGCGCCCAGAAGCGACAGGATTTGCTGCATCACCACCGAAATCGCGATCAACGGGGCCAGAATGCCGGTGATCTGAGCGGAGCGGATCACAACCGAGGGGATCTCGGGGATGGTGAAGCCTTCGACAACCAGCATCTCGGCAAAGCTCTTCTCGGTCGGCGGAACATCGTCGCGCGCACCCATGATCTTGTTGATCGGATAGCTGACAAGACCCGCGATGACACAGAAGCCAACGGTCACACCCGCAGCCTCGGTCGGTGAGAACTTACCGGTATAGATGCCCCACAGCACCAGGCCGATGGCGAAAAAGCCCAGCCACGCGCCGAAAGCGGTCTTGAGAACCCGGTTCAGTTGCAGCGGGATCAGATAGCCCCAGCCATTCATGCGGCAGATGACCCAGCAGGCGAACTGCATGCCAAAGACCATCAAGGCGCCGGGCAGGATACCCGCCACAAACAGTTCCGAGATCGGCAGGTTCATCAAAAAGCCGTAGACGATGAAGATGATCGACGGTGGGATGATGATCCCGACAGTACCACCCGCGGCAGCGGTGGCAGCACTGAACCGTTCGTCATAACCGCCCTTGACCATCTCGGGGTGAAGCATCGACCCGATTGTGGCCGTGGTGGCCGAGTTCGAGCCCGAGATCGCGGCAAACAGGCCACAGGCGCCCAGCGACGCCATGGCAAGCCCGCCGCGTATCCAGCCCAGACAGGCATAGGCAAAGTCACTGAGCCTGCGCGCGATGCCCGATTTGTTGATCAGGTCACCGGTCAGGATGAAGAGCGGCATCGCCAGAAGGGCAAAGCCCTTGTTGAAGACGTTCAGCAGCTCGGCGCCCATATTATCCAGGGTCAGACCCAGAACAAAGGAACAGCCGATAACCCAATAGCCGATAACCAGCAAAACGGGGACGCCCAGCATAAACAGGAACGTAACGCCCAGCGAAATTAGTGTAACCCAGGTTCCGTCAGCCATTAGTCTGCCCCAATCATTGCTTGTTTGATCAACGGCTCACCGGTTTTCCAGTTTCTCAGGTCGTCGGCGAGGTTTTGGAACACGCGTCCAACCATTAGGAAAAACGACAACGGCGCGGCCAGCAGGAACCACCATTGCATGATGTTGTCCGTTCCAAGAACGATCTGAAAGTTCGACGCGGACAAGGCGACCAGACGGATGGTTGTTACGATCACGATGACCGCAAAAACATACCAAAGAACAGCGTCCAGGATCAGGCAGGCCAACTGACCTGCGCGCGGCATGGCGCTGCGAAATTCGCTAAAGCTCAGATGGGTGCGCAGCCGGACATTATAGGATGCGCCAAACCAGGCCATAACCATGAAGAGCAGAGGAGGAATGGTCGTTGACCATGGCTCTTGATCATTGAACACAAAACGATCGATCACACCCCAGAAAATGATCAGGGCGATGGCGAGATACGAATAAACCATAACCGAACGCTCGAAGTGGCGTTCTACAAAAGGAACTTTGCGGTAGATCAGCATGATGAGGTACCCACCTATTGCCGATACCACTGCACCAACGACCCATGTCGCGTTGGATTCCAGTGCGGATTGAATTTCGAATGAATCGAAGGTGAGTAGCGCGCTGAAGATAGCGCCGACGTCTGCCCAAAAAGACATGAACCCCGTCCTCCCAGTCGGTGTTTAATGGAACCGGCCCGTTTGGGCCGGTTCGTATTGAGTTTAGATTAGGCTTCGCCTTTCCACCAGCGGCGGGGTTCGACGTTTTCTGGCAGCATGTCTGCCGGGATCTCACGCGCGATGTCGTAGATCTCTTGATAGGTGTCAATGCCACCGGCCCAGTTGTTCAGCCGCTCGCGCCACTGCGCCCAAGGCTCTGGGTTGTAGTTGGGGGCACACATTTCTTCAGCCAGCTTGATCTGGTCATCCGGCAGGAAGGCCGGGCGTACGCCGTTTTCGGCGAAGATCGTGTTGGGCAGTTGCGGATCCGAGAACCCAACGGTGTTCAGAAGCGCGGCTTCGTTTGCACCTTGGATCAGGGCCTGCGTGAAGTACGAGGACTCCATGACAGCGTCCTGAAGTTCACCGCCCAGGCTGTCGAAGACTTCTGCCGACATCGATGTATGCTCGGTGCCGCAGAAGAACTTGAGGTCTACAGACTGCGAGACCACAGGCGCCATGTTGGCATAGGCCACCGCAGATGCCCATGTTTCCGCACCGTCGATCAGACCGGTTTTCAGAGCGTCCAGGGTTTCTTCCCAGGCCACCGGAACCGGGTTCAGGTTGAGCAGCTGCATCGCGATCCGGCCCAGCTGAGTGCCTGTGACGCGGTTCTTGGTGCCAAACAGATCTTCCAGCTTGGTCACGGTGGGTTTGTCCGCAAAGTTCGAGCCCATCTGCAGGCCGCGCAGTTCACAATGTGTGAACAGGAACTTCAGTCCGTGACGCTTTTCAAGCGGCTCACGCAGGATGCGCTGGCTCGCCGGGTGATAGAAGAAGTAATACTGCGCCGCACGGCTCGGGAACATATAGGCATAGTCCAGAACGTTCAGATAAGGCGCGCCACCGGCCGAGTTTTGGGTCGAGGCAGCATAGATATCGACAATCCCCTGCTGAGTCTTTTCGACGCAGCTCAACTGACCACAGATCTGGTTGTCACCGATGAACTCGATCCGAATCTCACCGTCGGTGCGTTCTTCCAAGTCACGGGCAAATTCGATCGCACCCGCACGTTCGATCAACAGGTTGCGCGTGTTGAAACCCGAGGCACCGAACTTCAGTGTGAACTTCGGCTCTTTCGAAAAGCGTTTTTCGTAAGTCGATTCAGCCGCTTGCGCCAGATTTGCCAGGCTCATCGCGCCGCCAAATCCACCCGCAGCCAGCAGCGTCGAGCTCATTCCATACCGACCTGCAACCCTAAAAAAGTCGCGACGCGATATCCCTTTTAGGTTCTCCGAAACTTTCATGTGCACCTCCTCCTGCGCAGAAAATGAAATTTATGAGACTTGCAGTATCATTTTTAGTCAGTTATTCCCAATGAGGCAAGCGAAAGTTGTTCTGGATCAAGTCAAAATCCAAGGGAGGAACAAAAGATGCAGTCAAATCAAGCTGATTACATTGTCGTCGGTGGGGGCTCGGCTGGCTGTGTTTTGGCGAATCGCCTCAGCAAAGACCCGGCGAACAAGGTTGTCTTGATCGAGGCCGGTCCGCGTGACTGGAACCCCTGGATCCACGTTCCGGTGGGCTATTTCAAAACCATGCATAACCCGACCGTGGATTGGTGCTATCGCACGGAACCCGATCCGGGATTGAATGGCCGGTCCATCGATTGGCCGCGCGGCAAGGTGCTTGGTGGCTCGTCTTCGCTAAACGGTCTTCTCTATGTGCGCGGTCAGGCCGAGGACTATGACCGCTGGCGTCAGATGGGCAATGAAGGCTGGGGCTGGGATGACGTTCTGCCCCTGTTCAAGCGTTCGGAACAGCAGGAGCGTGGCGCGGACGAGTTCCACGGCACCGAGGGTGAGTTGTCGGTATCGAACATGCGCCTGCAACGCCCGATTTGTGACGCCTGGGTCGCCGCCGCGCAGACGGCAGGCTATCCGTTCAACCCCGACTACAATGGCAAAGCGCAGGAAGGTGTGGGCTATTTCCAGCTGACCACGCGCAATGGCCGCCGGTGCAGCTCTGCCGTGGCCTTCCTGAACCCGGCTCGCAAGCGTCCGAACCTCAACATCATCACCAATGCGCAGGTCAAACGCGTGAACGTGGCCGACGGGCGCGCGACCGGTGTGACCTATCTGGATAAGGCAGGGCGCGAGCACACAGTGACCAGCAATCGCGAGGTCATCTTGTCTTCGGGCGCGCTTGGATCGCCGCATATCCTGATGCTGTCGGGTATTGGTGAAGCCGAGCACCTCAAGGAAAACGGCATCGACGTAGTGGCCGACATGCCCGCGGTCGGAAAGAACATGCAGGATCACCTGCAGGCCCGTCTTGTATTCAAATGTAACGAACCCACGCTGAACGACGAAGTACGCAGCCTGTTCAATCAGGCCAAGATCGCCGCGAAATACGCCATGTTCCGTGCGGGCCCGATGACCATGGCCGCCAGCCTCGCGGTGGGTTTCATGAAGACCGGCCCGCATGTGGATACGCCCGATATTCAGTTCCACGTTCAACCCTGGTCGGCCGACAGCCCGGGCGAAGGGGTTCACCCGTTCTCGGCCTTTACCATGTCGGTCTGCCAGCTGCGCCCCGAAAGCCGTGGCGAATTGCGACTGGATGGAAGCGACCCGCGCAAACATGTGAAAATCCACCCCAACTACCTGTCGACAGAGCTGGATTGCCGCACTGTAGTCGAAGGGGTGAAAATCGCCCGTAAGATCGCCCGTTGCGATCCGTTGGCCTCGAAGATCTCGGAAGAATTCCGTCCAACCAAAGATCTGGATATGGACGATTATGAAGGCACGCTGGATTGGGCGCGGAACTATTCCTCGTCGATCTATCACCCGACCGGAACCTGCAAGATGGGTGAGGGTGAGAACACGGTGGTCGACAGCCGCCTGCGTGTGCATGGCATTCGTGGCCTGCGCGTGGCCGATTGTTCGATCATGCCCGAGATTGTCAGTGGCAATACCAACGCCCCCGCCATCATGATTGGCGAAAAGGCCAGCGATATGATCTTGGAAGACCGCGCGCGGGCTTCCTGAACTCTTTAGATTACCCATCGACCTCAGGGGCTGTCTGGCCCCGCGAACTCCCTCCGAGCGTTATGCGACCGCTCTTGGATATTGAAAGGACAGTAGCCATGAAGATGACGACCGAAGAAGCATTTGTGAAGGTTTTGCAGATGCATGGGATTG
>NZ_WQIE01000015.1:0-54561 GCF_013035585.1 Ruegeria sp. HKCCA5839
GCACCGAGATGGTCATGCCCGGCGACAACGTGTCGTTCGGCGTTGAGCTGATCGCGCCCATCGCAATGGAAAACGGCCTCCGCTTCGCCATCCGCGAAGGCGGCCGCACCGTCGGCGCCGGCGTTGTGTCGAAAATCATCGAGTAAGGCGCGCTTGCCGCGCCTGGTTGCGGCAGGCGATTTTCCATAGGAAAATCTGCCGGGAGCAACTCGGTTAAACTAAAGAAGGCCGTCCCAAACCGGGGCGGCCTTTTTCTTTTTTGCTCAAGCCGACTGAGATGCTAACCTCTTCCGTATTTAGACGTAGCAATTAGAAAGAGGTCACAAGATGTGTTTCTCGGCTCGTTCACTTTGTTTTGTCACCGCAGTCACCGCAATTATTAGCTTTTCTTCCCCAGTGTCATCACAACAAATCGCGGACAGGATCTATCTCGGGGGTCCAATCGTTACGATGAATGACACGGCACCTTCAGCCGAAGCAGTTGCCGTCAAGGATGGGCGCATTCTAGCGGTGGGGTCACTTTCTGATGTGTCGACCCACCAAGGGGACAAGACCGAAACCTATGATTTGGATGGCCGCGCGATGCTTCCGGGTTTCGTCGACAGCCACGGTCATGTCGTCATGGGAGGCTTGCAGGCTCTCTCTGCGAACCTTCTTTCACCGCCCGATGGCGAGGTTGTTGATATAGCCAGTCTGCAATCCACTCTTTCAGCATGGGCCGAAGAGAATGCGCAGGCTGTTGAACAAGTGAAAATGATCATTGGGTTTGGCTATGACAATGCTCAACTAAAGGAACTGCGCCACCCGACACGGGAAGAACTGGACAAAGTGTCTGAGGATTTGCCTGTCGTAATCGTTCACCAGTCCGGGCACTTGGGTGTTGCAAACTCAAAAGCCTTGGAACTGGCGGGCATCACAGCTGCTTCAGAGGCTCCCGCGGGGGGCGTGATTCAGCGGGACGAAAGCGGTGAGCCAAACGGCGTTCTGGAAGAATACGCATTCTTTTCCGTCCTTGTGCCCATGTTAGGAAATTTGGGTGAGGATGGACTGGCAGAATTTGCCAAAGCGGGCACAAAGCTTTGGGCGAAATTTGGATACACAACCGGGCAAGAAGGTCGATCCTCTGGTGAAATTGTCGAGGTTCTAAGGAAAGTCGCTGCCGAAGACGGGCTTCCCATCGACGTCGTAGCGTTCCCGGATGTTCTCGAAGCCAGGGAATATATTGGTGCCAACACTTCCATGAACTATGACAACCGGGTTCGGGTCGGTGGCTGTAAGCTTACAATTGACGGTTCGCCACAGGGGTTCACAGCGTTACGGGACCGACCCTATTACGACCCGGTCGGGAACTATGCTGCCGGGTATGCGGGATACGCTGCCATCACTATGGAACAACTCCAGGACGCAGTGAACTGGTGCTACGAAAACGGGTTCCAAATTATTGTTCATTCCAACGGTGAGGGTGCGTCTGATATGCTTATCGCAGCCCTCGAAGAAGCGCAGATCAAGTATGGCGACCCCGGCAACCGTCCGGTTCTGGTTCACGGGCAGTTTCTAAGAGAGGATCAGGTCGCTAGCTTCAAACGGCTCGGGGTTTTTCCATCGCTTTTCCCAATGCATACGTTTTATTGGGGCGACTGGCATCGGGATCACACGGTTGGGCCAGTGAATGCCGACAACATCTCGCCGACCGGTTGGCTGCGCGAGCGCGATATGATCTTCGGCACGCACCATGATGCTCCGGTGGCTTTTCCAGACAGCATGCGTGTCCTTGCCGCGACGGTCACCCGGCGCACCCGGTCCGGCGACATTTTGGGCCCGCATCAAAGGGTTGATGTCATGACTGCCTTGAAAGCCATGACAATCTGGCCCGCCTGGCAGCATTTCGAGGAAGATGCGAAGGGTTCTATCGAAGTTGGAAAGGTCGCGGATTTTGTGATCCTGTCAGACGATCCCACGGCGGTCGATCCAGAGACGTTGGCGGAACTTGAAGTACGTGTGACCATCAAGGGCGACGAAGTGATCTATGAAGCTGAAGGCGATATCAGAGAAGGAAATCTGCAATTCTCGCCATTTTCAAATGACCCTGTGATCGCTCATCTTTTCCTGCACGCGGTATATCAGGGCATGAAGGTCGAAGAGCCGTGGCTTGTTGAGAACTAGCCTGTTGGTGTCAGGGAAGCGAAACGACGCAGTAATGGTTAGGCCGGGCGATAACGTTGGCTACACCGTCGAGATGATCGCGGCCATCGCAATGAAAAACGGCCTCCGCTTCGCCATCCGCGAAGGCGGCCGCACCGTCGGCGCGGGCGTCGTGTCGAAGATTATCGAGTAAGGCGGCTCTGCCGACTGGTGGGCGGCAGTTGCTCTGAAAGAGCAATGAGAGCCCACACCGTTGAACTAAAGAAGGCCGTCCCAGAAAGGGGGCGGCCTTTTCTTATGTTTCTAAGATGCAACCTTCTTGTGTATTGAAACCTAATAGTTCTGTGAGTAGCGCTTCCTTGTGAAGATTGTTCCTCCACGACCGGATTGAGGTGTGTAAATGACTAAAGAACCAAACATTTCGGAAGCGCTCGCGCACCTTACTGCGGCAATTCGTGGGCGTTGGGACAAACTGGGTTTTTTTGAAGGCGAGCATGGTTCGTTTGCGACTGGCCATACACCTACGGTCGCCCCGCAGGCATATCTTTGCCGCTTCTATGCTGGATTGATTGGCGATCAGCTTGCACAGGCAGAAGAAGAAAGTGACAGACATCTGCCAACCCAATACGCAGACTTCCTAAGAGAATATAATGGTGCGAGCATTATGGGAATCACTCTTTTTGGTGCAACCGGAGGTCAATATGCAAGAGCGTTAGACGACGTTATCGGGCAACCGATTAGCTTAAGGTATCAGAATGCGTATTACCTAAGGCCGGATTACGTCCCGGAAGGTCATTTTGGAATAGGGTCCATGAATGGTGAATGGTATTCTCAAGGCCAACTCTATTTAACCAGCGCTGGCGAAGTCGAACTCATCAATAAGGACCACGATTTGATTGGGGCCCGATGGTCAAGCATGGCTGAATTTTTGAAACAAGAAGTTTCACGCCAGATGAAACGATATGACGATGCCGGGAATGAGATTACCTCGGTGAAACGATTGCCCGGTGAAACGTCAAATTGGGAACAGCTTGCAAAGGAAGTCCATGACAAAAGTGACACTACCGGAGGATTGTTCGGGCGATTCAGGCGATTTCTGCATCGAAGCTAACGACAGATTTGAGCACTAAGTTATCGACTGAGGTTCATACTCTGCGAAAACTCGTTAAACCCCTTGCCAAACCCCACCAACCCCACTAATACGCGCGAGTTCTCAATAAGAACGTCAAGGCGGGGTGATTCCCGCCTTTTGGGTTCGATGAGGGTTGGCGATGCGCGTCTGTCCTCCTCTCAACCTCAACGCCTGATAAAAGGCTGTATCTATGCAAAGCCAAAATATCCGTATTCGGCTGAAGGCATTTGACTATCGCGTTCTGGATGCCAGCACGCAAGAGATCGTCAACACTGCCAAGCGGACCGGCGCGAACGTGCGCGGCCCAATCCCGCTGCCGAACAAGATTGAGAAGTTCACGGTTCTCCGTGGCCCTCACGTTGACAAGAAATCCCGCGACCAGTTCGAGATCCGTACGCACAAGCGTCTGCTCGACATCGTTGATCCGACCCCCCAGACCGTTGACGCGCTGATGAAGCTCGACCTCGCTGCTGGTGTGGATGTCGAGATCAAGCTGCAGTCGTAAGATCGGAGGGTATAGATTATGCGCTCTGGTATTATCGCAAAAAAAGTTGGCATGACCCGCCTGTTCATGGAAGACGGCAAGCAGATCCCTGTGACCGTTCTTCACCTGGACAACCTGCAGGTTGTTGCACAGCGGACCGCTGACAAAGACGGCTACACCGCCGTTCAGCTGGGCGCTGGTGCTGCCAAGGCAAAACGCACCTCGAAAGCCATGCGCGGTCACTATGCCGCTGCCAAGGTCGAGCCCAAGCGTAAGCTGGCCGAGTTCCGCGTCTCCGAAGATGGCCTGATCGATGTGGGCGCCGAGATTTCGGCAGAACACTTCCTGGAAGGTCAGAAGGTTGACGTTTCGGGCACCTCGATCGGTAAAGGCTTTGCCGGTGCGATGAAGCGCTGGAACTTTGGTGGTCTGCGCGCCTCGCACGGTGTTTCGATCAGCCACCGTTCGCACGGTTCGACCGGTCAGTGTCAGGACCCGGGCAAGGTGTTCAAAGGCAAGAAGATGGCCGGTCACATGGGTGCCGCCCGTGTCACCACCCAGAACCTCGAGGTCGTAAAAACCGACGCCGACCGTGGTCTGGTCTTCATCAAAGGCGCCGTTCCCGGACCGAAATCGGGCTGGGTCACCGTCAAGGACGCCGTCAAGAAGAAAGCACCGGAAGGCTTGCCTTTCCCGGCTGCTGTGAAGTCGGCCGTATCTGAGGCAACCGAAGCTCCTGCGGAAGAAGCACCCGCGGAAGGTGGTGAAGCATGAAACTTGATGTAATCAAACTGGACGGCGGCAAAGCCGGCAACATCGAGCTGAACGCCGAACTGTTCGGGCTCGAGCCGCGCGCGGACATCCTGCACCGTGTGGTCCGTTGGCAGCGCAACAACGCGCAGGCCGGCACCCACAAGGTCAAGACCCGCTCGGAAACCAGCTACTCGACCAAGAAGATCTATCGCCAGAAGGGCACCGGTGGCGCACGCCATGGTGACCGCAACGCGCCGATCTTCCGCAAGGGTGGTATCTACAAGGGCCCGACCCCACGTTCGCACGGCCACGACCTGCCGAAAAAGTTCCGCAAGCTTGGCCTGCGCCACGCTCTGTCGGCCAAAGCCAAAGCAGGTGAGCTGGTTGTGATCGAGAACGCCGAAGCCGAAGGCAAGACCGCCGCTCTGGCCAAACAGGTTGCAAACCTGGGCTGGAAACGCGCTCTGGTCATCGACGGCGCGACCGTGAACGAAGGGTTCCTGAAAGCGTCCAAGAACATCGAAGGTCTGGATATCCTGCCGTCGATGGGCGCAAACGTCTATGACATCCTCAAGCGTGACACCCTGGTGCTCACCAAAGCGGCTGTCGAAGCACTGGAGGCTCGTCTGAAATGAGCGCGAAGGCAGAACATTACGACGTGATCCGCAAGCCGGTCATCACCGAAAAGTCGACCATGGCGTCCGAAAACGGCGCGGTTGTCTTTGAAGTGGCGATCGACAGCAACAAGCCGCAGATCAAAGAGGCCGTTGAGGCGCTGTTTGGTGTAAAGGTCAAAGCGGTGAACACCACCGTGACCAAAGGCAAAGTCAAGCGGTTCCGCGGCCAGCTGGGCCGTCGGAAAGACGTCAAGAAAGCATATGTGACCCTGGAAGAGGGCAACACCATCGACGTGAGCACCGGTCTCTGATCGGATCACGTTTGTGGAGAGAAATAAAGGCCCCCGCGAGAGCGGGGGTTTTTTTATTTTCGACGATGACTTAGAATCTGATCAAGTCAACCTAAGGAAGAAATTTGTGAAGCTAGTTTCGTTTTCGGTCGAAAATTATCGCTCTATTACAACGGCACGAAAAATTCCTCTTTCAGACTATTCTCTTTTGGTCGGTGCGAATAATGAAGGGAAGTCCAACATTCTCCATGCACTAACGCTTGCTATGAACGCTCTCGTGGAATGGCATCGACAAGTGAGGAGGACTGTCGACGGAAGGGTGATAAAAAGCCCGTCAGGAGCGGTAATTCGGCGCCACGGCCGGATTGGATATGATTGGGAGACGGATTTTCCGGTTGGCAAGCAGGGTCGAGCGACTGCTGCAAGCACCACGAACATTACGTTAGAATTTGAACTCGATGAGGCTGAAACTGCAGAGTTCAAAGATGAAATAAAGAGCAATCTTAATGGAACGCTTCCGCTAATGATCGCCTTTGGTCAGCGTACATTTGACGTATCCGTAAGAAAACCCGGTAGAGGTCAAGCTACCCTAACGAAAAAGAGTACAAGAATAGCGGACTTTGTATCTCAACGGATCAGGTTTGAGTACATTCCTGCAATACGCACGGCGCAATCTGCCACCAAAGTCATTTCTCGACTAGTCGAGCGGGAGCTTTATCGATTGGAAAGTGACCCTGAGTACGCAGGCGCTGTCAGGAAGATTGAAGAGTTGCAGCAGCCAGTTTTCGACGAGCTTGCAAACACCATTCAGACAACAGTTTCAAACTTTCTTCCGGGCGTTAAATCCGTCGAGTTGAAAAGCAGAAGCGAGTCTCGTTTCCAATCGCTTCGACGTGACGTTGAAATCATTGTCGACGATGGTAATTTGACCAAGTTGCACCGCAAAGGGGATGGTGTGCAAAGCCTAGTAGCGCTTGCTTTGATGCGTCATGGTTCGGAACAAAACGAAGAGGATGTGAGCACTGTAATTGCGATTGAGGAGCCAGAATCTCATTTGCACCCAAGAGCGGTTCATGAACTTCGATCAGTGATTGAAACTCTTGCTCGGAAAAACCAAGTGGTTCTTACCAGCCACTCTCCACTATTTGTTAACCCGCACGACCTCAGAAATACGATTATTGTAAAAGCTAGCAAGGCGGCACCCGCATCTCACGTCGGAGAGATAAGGGAAGCACTTGGAGTTCGATTCTCAGACAATCTGGAAAACGCAAGATTGGTTCTCTTAGTAGAAGGTACCGACGATGCAAAGGTTCTGAAACAAGTTCTTTTCAACCGGAGCCCAATTCTGCAAAAAGCTCTAGAGGCCGGCACGGTGACTTTCGATCATCTAGGTAGTGCGAGCGGACTACGCCAGAAGGCATCATTTTACCGCGCAGGCGCCTGCCTAGTACAGTGCTTCTTAGATGACGACAGCGCTGGGCAATCTGCCACTAAAAGAGCGCTTGATGACAAAGTGCTCAAGTTGCGAGATGTAAATTTATGTTCCGTTCCACATCTCGATGAAGCCGAGCTAGAAGATCTTTATGATAAGTCTGTTTATTCAAGCGCGTTCCTGGCTGAATTTGGCGTAGATCCTAAAAGGAAGCCGAAGGGTAAGGTCAAACAAAAATGGTCCAACTTTATTGAGCGTTTGTTTAAGGAGGCAGGAAAGCCTTGGAATGAGAGTGTTAAATTTGAAGTAAAACACTGGCTAGCAGAGTTCGCGGCTGAGAATTCCGAGAAGATAATAAACTCCAAAATTTCTGGTCCGATCGACAGCTTTATATCGACTGCTGAAGAAAAGTTGCCGAGAGCTTAGTGTTGGTGAGTTTCGGCGTGCTTTGTTGTCAAATGTCCTAGTGCACCTATAGACACCCACCCCCAACACTGCTAAACGCTCCCAATCTTGCGGCCTCGGATTCGTTCCGGGGCCTCTGATATTTGTAACCGGGGACCTTCGGGGCCCTTCACTTCGGGCACCTACGGGGGCCTATCACATAGCGGGGAAATCCCCTGCACTTGCTAAACGGAAGACAGAAAGCATGGCACTCAAGTCGTACAAGCCGACGACGCCGGGCCAGCGCGGGCTGGTGCTGATCGACCGTTCGGAGCTTTGGAAAGGACGTCCGGTCAAATCTCTTACAGAGGGTTTGACCAAATCGGGCGGCCGGAACAACACCGGACGGATCACTTCACGCCGCCGCGGCGGTGGCGCAAAGCGTCTCTACCGGATCGTTGACTTCAAACGGAACAAAATGGATGTCGCGGCAACCGTCGAGCGGATCGAATATGACCCGAACCGGACCGCATTCATCGCACTGGTAAAATACGAAGACGGCGAGCAGGCCTATATCCTGGCGCCTCAGCGTCTGGCTGTTGGTGACAAGGTCATCGCGTCGGCAAAGGCCGATATCAAGCCGGGCAACGCAATGCCGTTCTCGGGCATGCCCATCGGTACCATCGTCCACAACATCGAGATGAAGCCTGGCAAAGGCGGTCAGATCGCGCGTGCGGCAGGTACTTACGCTCAGTTCGTTGGTCGCGATGGCGGCTACGCTCAGATCCGTCTGAGCTCGGGCGAGCTGCGCATGGTCCGTCAGGAATGCATGGCCACCGTTGGTGCCGTGTCCAACCCCGACAACAGCAACCAGAACCTCGGTAAAGCCGGTCGTATGCGCCACAAGGGCGTGCGTCCGTCGGTTCGTGGTGTTGCAATGAACCCGATCGATCACCCGCACGGTGGTGGTGAAGGTCGGACCTCGGGTGGCCGTACGCCGGTTACTCCGTGGGGTAAGGACACCAAGGGTAAGCGTACCCGCAACAAGAACAAAGCGTCCCAGAAGCTGATCATCCGCTCGCGGCACGCCAAGAAGAAGGGACGTTAATCTATGTCTCGCTCTGTTTGGAAGGGTCCTTTCGTCGATGCTTACGTGCTGAAAAAAGCCGAAGCAGCGCGCGAGTCGGGCCGTAACGAAGTCATCAAAATCTGGTCGCGTCGTTCCACCATTCTGCCCCAGTTCGTGGGTCTGACTTTTGGTGTGTACAACGGCCAGAAGCACATTCCCGTCAACGTCTCGGAAGACATGATCGGTCAGAAGTTCGGTGAATACTCGCCGACCCGCACCTATTATGGCCACGCCGCAGACAAAAAAGCGAAGCGGAAGTAAGTCATGGGCAAGGAAAAGAACCCCCGCCGCGTGGCTGAAAACGAAGCAATGGCGAAAACCCGCATGCTTCGCACCAGCCCGCAGAAACTGAACCTGGTGGCGCAGATGATCCGCGGCAAGAAAGTCGAGAAGGCCCTGACCGACCTGACTTTCAGCAACAAGCGTATCGCGCAGGACGTCAAGAAGTGCCTGCAATCCGCAATCGCCAACGCCGAGAACAACCACAACCTGGATGTCGACGAACTGATCGTCGCCGAAGCCTGGGTTGGCAAGAACCTGGTCATGAAACGCGGTCGTCCGCGGGCTCGTGGCCGTTTTGGTGCGCTGAAAAAGCCGTTCTCGGAGATCACCATCAAGGTGCGTCAAGTTGAGGAGCAAGCCTAATGGGTCATAAAGTCAATCCGATCGGCATGCGCCTGCAGGTCAACCGCACCTGGGATAGCCGCTGGTACGCCGACACCAAGGACTACGGTGATCTTCTGCTGGAAGACCTCAAGATCCGTGAGTTCATCAACAAAGAGTGCAAGCAGGCCGGTGTTGCCCGTGTGATCATTGAACGTCCGCACAAGAAGTGCCGCGTCACGATTCACACAGCGCGTCCCGGTGTCATCATCGGCAAGAAAGGTGCAGACATCGAAGTGCTGCGCAAAAAGCTTGCTCGCATGACCGACAGCGAGCTGCACCTGAACATCGTCGAAGTGCGCAAGCCCGAGCTTGACGCGCAGCTGGTTGCCGAGTCCATCGCTCAGCAGCTGGAGCGTCGCGTTTCGTTCCGTCGCGCAATGAAGCGTTCGGTTCAGAATGCCATGCGCATGGGCGCCCTGGGGATCCGGGTGAACGTCGCTGGTCGTCTGGGCGGCGCCGAAATCGCACGGACCGAGTGGTATCGCGAAGGCCGCGTGCCTCTGCACACTCTGCGTGCTGACATCGATTACGCACATGCCGAAGCGATGACCCCCTACGGGATCATCGGGATCAAGGTCTGGATCTTCAAAGGTGAGATCATGGAGCACGATCCGCAGGCACGTGACCGTAAAGCACAGGAACTCCAGGACGGCCCTGCACCTCGTGGTGCTGGTGGCGGTCGTCGCTAAGGAGGGAAAGATATGCTTCAACCAAAGCGTACTAAATTCCGCAAGATGCACAAAGGCCGGATCAAGGGCGAAGCCAAGGGCGGCTCTGATCTGAACTTTGGCACTTACGGTCTGAAAGCTCTGCAGCCCGAGCGCGTCACTGCGCGTCAGATCGAAGCTGCACGTCGTGCCATGACGCGTCACATGAAGCGTCAGGGCCGCGTCTGGATCCGCATTTTCCCTGACACTCCGGTCACGGCCAAGCCGATCGAAGTGCGGATGGGTAAAGGTAAAGGTTCGGTTGACCGCTGGGTTTGCAAGGTCAAGCCCGGTCGCGTGATGTTCGAGATCGACGGCGTCAATGACGACATCGCCCGCGAGGCCCTGCGCCTGGCTGCGATGAAACTGCCGGTCAAGACCCGCGTTGTGGTCCGCGAAGACTGGTAAGCGATCTGGGGCTCAGGCCTTGTTCGTGACAAGATTGACCCCCGTCGGGAAACCGGCGGGGGTCTACTTTTTGGGGGGCGCTGCCCCCACCGCGGCAAGCCGCGCCTCCCCCGAGATATTTTTGAACAGAAGAAGACAGGATCCGTTCTTCATCTGGTTAAAAATATCCCGGAGCGCGAGGCAGAGCCTCGCAAAACACCCATCGCCAAGGGCGCGCGGCTGATATAAAGCGGGCCCATGGCCCAGATTGAATCGCTCTTCGTTACCCGTCTTTACCGTGCAGCCCTGTCCGAGTTCGATCCGAAGATCGACGCCGAGGAGTTGGAAAATTCGTGCCTTGTCATTGCCGAGGACGATGAAGCCGGGCAGGAGTGGTGCGAGGAAAACGGCTATCCCGGCTATACCAGCTATGCCTCGTTGACCGATTTGCCCTGGCGGTTTCCGATCTTTGCGGATCTGGTTTCAGTTCTGGATCAGCATGTCGCAGCCTTTGCGAAAGATCTGGAATTCGATCTGGGCGAGGGCGCGCTGAAGCTGGAGGACCTGTGGATCAATATCTTGCCCGAAGGCGGGATGCATTCCAGCCATATCCACCCGCACAGCGTGATCTCGGGCACGACCTATGTGGCGATGCCCGAAGGGGCGAGTGCATTGAAACTGGAGGACCCCCGCTCAGGTCGCATGATGGCCGCGCCGACGCGGATCAAAGGCGGGCGGCGGGATTTGCAGTCGTTCATCTATATGAAGCCGCAGGTCGGCGACGTCTTGCTGTGGGAAAGCTGGCTGCGGCATGAGGTGCCGATGAACATGGCCGAGGACGAGCGGATCAGTGTCAGCTTTAACTACAAGTGGGATTAATCCTTGTATCAGGCAATCAATGGAAGCTGCGACACCGGTGTTCTGGGTTGGGGTATTGGTGCTGTTTGTATTGATTTCACATCGAACAGGCTGGAACTTTCGTGAGAGCATAATGGTACTTATCGGACTGCGGGGCTCTGGCAACGTAACTACGCTTGAGTTGTTAGTTGGGGCAGGGACAATCGGCGGCACATTTTTTGTGTTCTTGCAGGTGTTGGACGCTTGTAAGCCTTCTTGAACCGGAGATGGGTTTCAGGACATTCGGTTTCCCCAAACTTCCTCTTGCCACCCACCCTCTTAACCCTTATACGGCGGCATCTTGCGGTCTCCCGGCTATGTCGGGCGATTCGTATGTCTATCATTCATCCACCAGGTCCAAGGTGACCCTGTAACGGGGCCTTCTGGTGTTTTGAGCAAAGGAAAAAGGCGATGAACGCCCAAGAACTGCGTGACAAGACCCCGGACCAGCTCCGCGAGGAACTGGCCAACCTGAAGAAAGAAAGCTTTAACCTGCGCTTTCAACAGGCAACCGGTCAGCTGGAAAACACAGCCGGCATCAAAGCGGCCCGCCGCAATGCTGCCCGTGTCAAAACCATTCTGAACGAAAAGGCCGCTGCTGCGGCATCCGAGGAGTAATCAGATGCCCAAGCGTATCCTGCAAGGCACCGTGACCAGCGACGCCAACGAACAGACCGTAACCGTATCCGTCGAGCGCCGCTTTACGCATCCGGTTCTGAAGAAAACCATCCGGAAGTCCAAGAAATACCGGGCTCACGATGAAAAGAACGCCTTCAAGGTCGGTGACACCGTTCGCATCATCGAATGCGCACCGAAATCGAAGACGAAACGTTGGGAAGTTCTGGAGGCGTAAGCCCCCAGGACTTTTCATTTGTCGAAACCCTGGGGGATCTAAACAGAACAGCCCCCACAGGTCGGGAGAAACCAAATGATCCAGATGCAGACCAATCTGGATGTCGCTGACAACTCTGGCGCTCGCCGAGTTCAGTGCATCAAGGTCCTGGGTGGTTCCAAGCGTAAATACGCCTCCGTTGGCGACATCATTGTCGTCTCGGTGAAGGAAGCCATCCCGCGCGGCCGCGTGAAAAAAGGGGACGTCCGCAAGGCCGTCGTCGTGCGCACCGCCAAGGAAGTCCGTCGCGAAGACGGCACCGCGATCCGTTTCGATCGCAACGCCGCCGTCATCCTGAACAACAACAACGAGCCGATCGGTACCCGTATCTTTGGCCCCGTTGTGCGTGAACTGCGCGGCAAGAACTTCATGAAAATCATCTCGCTGGCTCCGGAGGTGCTGTAATCATGGCTGCTAAACTCCGCAAAGGCGACAAGGTCGTCGTACTGGCTGGCAAGGACAAGGGCAAAGAGGGAACCATTTCCTCGGTTGACCCAAAAGCCGGTAAAGCTGTTGTCGATGGCATCAACATCGCCATCCGCCACACCCGCCAGACCCAGAATTCGCAAGGCGGTCGTCTGCCTCAGGCAAACCCGATTGACTTGTCAAACCTGGCTCTGCTGGACGCAAACGGCAAAGCAACCCGCGTTGGCTTCCGTATGGAAGGTGACAAGAAGGTACGTTTTGCCAAGACCACGGGGGACGTGATCGATGCTTGATACCGCAAACTATACCCCGCGTCTGAAAGCTCAGTACGCTGAAACCATCCGCGCCGCTCTGAAAGAAGAGTTCGGCTATAAGAACGACATGCAGCTGCCCAAGCTGGAGAAAATCGTTCTGAACATCGGTTGTGGTGCCGAGGCCGTTAAGGACTCGAAGAAAGCAAAAGCTGCTGTCGAAGATCTGACCGCGATTGCAGGTCAGCAGGCGGTTGCAACCAAGGCGAAGAAATCGATTGCGGGTTTCCGCGTCCGTGAAGACATGCCGCTGGGTGCCAAAGTGACCCTCCGCGGTGACCGGATGTATGAATTCCTGGATCGTCTGATCACCATCGCGCTGCCGCGCGTGCGTGACTTCCGCGGTGTGAAACCCTCGTTCGATGGTCGTGGCAACTTTGCCATGGGCATGAAAGAGCACATCGTGTTCCCCGAGATCGACTTCGACAAGGTCGATGAGGTCTGGGGCCTGGATATCGTAATTGCCACCACAGCGAAAACCGACGCTGAAGCGAAAAGCCTGTTGAAAGCGTTCAACATGCCGTTCAACGCGTAAGCGCCCGGAGGATTAAGACATGGCTAAAAAAGCAATGATCGAACGCGAGAAGAAGCGCGAACGCCTGGTGGCCAAATATGCCGCAAAGCGTGCCGAGCTGAAAGAAATCGCGAATGACGAGAGCAAGCCGATGGAAGAGCGTTTCAAAGCGCGTCTGAAACTGGCGAAACTGCCGCGCAACAGCTCGGCTACCCGTCTGCACAACCGTTGTCAGCTGACCGGTCGTCCCCACGCTTACTATCGTAAGCTCAAGGTCAGCCGTATCGCGCTGCGCGAGCTGGGTTCTGCTGGTCAGATCCCCGGCATGGTGAAATCGAGCTGGTAAGGGAGACATAGATATGAATGATCCTATCGGCGATATGCTCACCCGTATCCGCAACGCGCAAATGCGCGGCAAGTCCACCGTATCCACCCCGGCATCCAAGCTGCGCGGTTGGGTTCTGGACGTGCTGGCGGACGAAGGCTACATCCGTGGCTATGAAAAGACGACCGGTGAAAACGGTCATCCGGCCATTGAAATCAGCCTGAAATACTACGAAGGCACCCCTGTTATTCGCGAGCTGAAGCGGGTTTCCAAGCCCGGTCGTCGCGTCTACATGGGCGTCAATGACATCCCGCAGGTCCGTCAGGGTCTGGGCGTGTCGATTGTCAGCACTCCGAAAGGTGTGATGTCGGACGCAAACGCGCGCTCCAACAATGTTGGCGGCGAAGTGCTCTGCACCGTCTTCTAAGGAGGTCTGCAATGTCTCGTATTGGTAAAAAACCGGTCGAGCTGCCCAGCGGCGTTACCGCCTCTGTGTCGGGTCAGACCATCGAAGTGAAGGGTCCGAAAGGCACCCGTAGCTTTACCGCCACCGACGACGTGACGCTGTCGGTTGAAGACAACGTGGTCAAGATCGACCCCCGTGGCATGTCAAAGCGTGCCCGCCAGCAATGGGGCATGAGCCGCACTATGGTTGCCAATCTGGTGACCGGCGTGACGACTGGCTTCAAAAAAGAGCTGGAGATTCAGGGTGTTGGTTACCGGGCGCAGATGCAGGGCAATACCCTGAAGCTGAACCTGGGTTACAGCCACGACGTTGATTTCACTGCTCCGGAAGGTGTCACCATCACCGCGCCGAAGCAGACCGAAATCGTTGTGGAAGGCATCGACCAGCAGCTGGTGGGCGAAACCGCGGCCAAAATCCGCGAGTGGCGCCGTCCCGAGCCGTATAAAGGCAAGGGCATCCGCTATAAGGGCGAGTTCATCTTCCGCAAGGAAGGCAAGAAGAAGTAAGGACGCAGAAAATGGCAAACAGCAAAAGAACCCTGTTTCTGAAGCGCCGCCTGCGCGTTCGGAACAAACTTCGCAAGGTCAATGCAGGCCGAGTGCGCCTGTCGATCCACCGCTCGAACAAGAACATCTCTGTTCAGCTGATCGACGATGTGCGCGGTGTGACCCTGGCCTCGGCCTCGACCCTGGAAAAGGATCTGGGCGTTGTTGGCAAGAACAACATCGAAGCGGCCACCAAAGTGGGCGCGGCCATCGCAGAGCGTGCCAAGAAGGCTGGCGTCGAAGAGGCCTATTTCGATCGTGGGGGCTTCCTGTTCCACGGCAAGGTGAAGGCAGTCGCCGACGCCGCGCGTGAAGGTGGTCTTAAGATCTAAGACCAAGCGCATCCCGAAAACTGGGTACCGGTTTTCGGATCAAGATGCGCGATATCAAAGATTGCGGGCGGGTTTCGATCCGCCCCGATGATCCGGGGGCCTCGGCGACAGTCGGGGCTCACTTGGATTGAAGCAAACGGCGCCGAGAGCGCCACATGAGAAAAGGGATGCCAAATGGCAGAACGTGAAAACCGTCGGGGCCGTGGCCGCGACCGTGAGGAAGCACCGGAATTTGCCGACCGTCTGGTCGCCATCAACCGTGTGTCGAAAACCGTAAAAGGTGGTAAGCGCTTTGGCTTCGCCGCTCTGGTGGTTGTCGGCGATCAGAAAGGCCGTGTGGGCTTTGGCAAGGGTAAAGCGAAAGAAGTACCCGAGGCGATCCGCAAGGCCACTGAACAGGCCAAGCGTCAGATGATCCGCGTGCAGCTGCGCGAAGGTCGTACCCTGCACCACGACATCGAGGGCCGTCACGGCGCCGGTAAAGTGGTCATGCGCACCGCACCTGAAGGTACTGGTATCATCGCCGGTGGTCCGATGCGTGCTGTGTTCGAAATGCTGGGCGTCAAGGACGTTGTGTCCAAGTCGCTGGGCTCACAGAACCCCTATAACATGATCCGCGCCACCATGAACGGCCTGCAAAAAGAGCAGAGCCCCCGTTCAGTCGCCGCGCGTCGTGGCAAGAAAGTTGCTGACATCCTGCCCAAGCGGGACGAAGCACCGGCTGCCGCCGAAGCTGAAGCGTAAGGAGAGCGAACCATGGCTAAAACCATCGTCGTCAAGCAGATCGGTTCCCCGATCCGCCGCCCCGCCGAACAGCGCGCAACCCTGATCGGTCTGGGCCTGAACAAGATGCACAAAACCCGCGAACTGGAGGACACCCCTTCGGTCCGCGGTATGGTCAACAAGATCCCGCATCTGGTCGAGATCATCGAAGAACGCGGCTAAACGCGAATTCTTTGTAGAACTTGAAACGCTCTCGACGACGTCGGGGGCGTTTTTTGTTTATCTGTTTGCATAGAGCTCAGGTGGATTGAGGCAGAACCTGTGTTGGCGTCAGATCGAGTTGAGTTAAGGGCCCTTGTTCACCATAGTTTTTTCAAGGGTTTGGATCGTCGCTGCCAATACCAAGGTTTTGACCAATCAATGAAAGCGCTTTTTGGTTCAGGAACCCTTCAACAAGAGTGTACAACACGCTTCACCAACCCACCGATCGGCGCTAGTCTCTGACCTACGCAACGCTAAAAGGAGCGGCCCGATGTCTCTATTGTCTAAACTCTTCGGTGGCGCAGAAAAGTCCAAGCCCGAGCCGGTTTTGTACAAAGAGTTCGAGATTTTCCCCGACTTGATGGCCGAGGGCAACAAGTTCCGCCTGATGGCGCGTATTGAAAAGAGCATCGACGGAGATCGCAAGACCCATACAATGATCCGGGCAGATGTCTTTGAAAGTCGGGATCAGGCCGAAAGCGTCAGCATCGCCAAGGCGAAACAGGTGATTGACGAACAGGGCGAGCGCATGTTCGACTAGTGAACAGTTCGTTTGCTTCCCGGACCGCACCCATAGATGGAATTAATCACCATCGCCGACGAGGGATCTAAGCAATGGTCGGGACACACGCATTCAGTTCTTTTTTCTGAACATTTGGTTCATGAAAACCCCATTGAAAAATTGCTTTTCACTGTTGCAGTGACGCACGTAAAGCCGAGTTTGCATAATAATTCAGGCGGCCGTGCCGTTGCCAAAAGTAGCAACGAAGACTGATCAATACTGGCCTCGTGCCATACCCAAAACGCATAACGGCTAGACCGAAACCTGTGTTGTTAGCGCTGCCAAACACTCCTATCTGAGCCCTGTCCCAAAAGGAACAAATGGAAACGCCCGGGGAATACGCCTCGGTACAGAAAGGAATAGAAATATGGCACATACAGCTACACTGACACATAACGGATTTGGCCTGAGCGCCCGGTTTGCAGCACTGGTCGAGCGCGTAAAAGAAGCCCGCGCACGGTCGGCGGAATACAACCGCACCTTCCACGAACTGCAGAGCCTGAGCGATCGTGAGCTCAACGATATCGGCGTGCGTCGTTGCGACATCGCGGATATCGCGCGCGATCACGCATACTGCGCGTAACATCCCAACCACACACTCACCAAGAGGCGTCGGCATCCCGGCGCCTCTTTTGTTTTGCAGCATCAAAAGCACGGCCTGTCTCCTGCTTCACAATCTGATCGTTGCGCAGCGACGGCAAAATTGCTTACTGCTGGTTCAGGCCGCGAAACTCCTTTGCGGATCAAGTGCAGAAAGTCGGCAGCGTGCGGGAATACCAGATTGGAATGTTATGGGTCGATGGCCCCCTTAGCTTTCTTGAGCAGCTTTGCATCAAATCGTTCTTGGATGCCGGACAGCATGTATGCCTCTATACCTACGGAGATGTGACGCACATCCCAGACGGGGTTGAGCGTCGCGACGCCAGAACCATTCTTCCCGACAGCGAGTTTATAACGCATGGCCGAACCGGAAGCCCGGCACCGCATTCTGACAAGTTTCGATATCGTATGTTGGTGCAGGAACCCGATCTGATCTGGGCGGATACCGATGCCTATTGCGTGAAGCCATTTTCAACGCCTAACGGTCACTATTATGGCTACCTCGAAGGTGAGGTTGCGATTGGGGTGCTTGCGATGCCGCGCGATAGCGAAGCCTTGGGTTTGCTTAATACCTACACCCAAGATCCCTATCTTATTCCGCCTTGGACCCCGAAACGTATCCGGATACCGCTGCAAGAGGCGCAGGGAAAAGGCGAACCCATCAACGTGCCTGAGGTCTACTGGGGTGCCTGGGGTCCCAAGGCGATCACATGGGCGCTTACGAAGACGAAAGAAATCGAACACGCTTTGCCCGAACACGTGTTTTATCCTGTGAATTTCTCGCGGCGCAGGGCATTGGCGCGTCCAGGTGCGGACCTGTCAGCGTTTATGAAAGAGGACACCGTTTCCATTCACTTTTATGGCAGACGGATGCGGTCGATTTTATCCAACAAGTACGGCGGCATACCTGACCCGAACAGCCTTGTCGGACAGTTGGTTGCAAAGCATGGGATCGATCCCAGAGAAGCGCCGATTTTTGCGCATGGGTCTTGACCGATTGCCTGTAGCCTAAGATCGGAACTTGCATCGAAAGTCGCAACGCTGTAGAGCGCTCCGGTGGATTTTGCTCCACGAGAATCAAAATCAAGAAATGCCGTGTTTGACCCATCACGCTTCGGGGGTCACATCCGGCTTAGGAGAAGCGAAATGAAACTGAACGAATTGCGCGACAATCCTGGCGCCGCACCCAAACGCACTCGCGTCGGTCGAGGCCCCGGTTCCGGCAAGGGTAAGATGGGTGGCCGTGGTATCAAAGGTCAGAAATCCCGCTCGGGTGTGGCCATCAACGGCTATGAAGGCGGCCAGATGCCTTTGTACCAGCGCTTGCCCAAGCGTGGCTTTAACAAGCCGAACCGCAAGGAATTTGCCGTTATCAACCTGGGCCTGATCCAGAAATTCATCGACGCCGGCAAGCTCGACGCCAAAGCAGCGATCACTGAAGACGCTTTGGTTGCTTCGGGCCTGGTGCGTCGCAAACTGGATGGTGTCCGCGTTCTGGCCAAAGGCGAAATCAGCGCCAAAGTGAACCTGGAAGTGACCGGTGCTTCGAAATCTGCCGTCGAGGCAGTCGAAAAAGCGGGCGGATCATTGACGGTCACAAAAGCTGCTGCGGCAGAGTAAGCGCTTGTGAGCGGGCCGAGACCTGCTTACATAGAGCACTAAGTTTTCCCAGACGCCGCCCGAGCCGGAAAACGGTTCCGGGCGGTGTTTTCATAAGAGAGACCGATTTATGGTATCAGCAGCAGAACAAATGGCAGCCAACACAAGCTGGGCTGCTTTGGGCAAAGCCACCGATCTGCGCAACCGCATCCTGTTCACGCTGGGTTTGCTGATCGTCTATCGCCTGGGCACCTTTATTCCGGTGCCGGGGATTGACGGGCAAGCGCTGCGCGAGTTCATGGAACAAGCGGGGCAAGGCATCGGCGGCATGGTTTCGATGTTCACCGGTGGGGCGCTGGGGCGGATGGGTATCTTCGCCCTTGGGATCATGCCCTATATCTCGGCCTCGATCATCGTGCAGCTGCTGACATCGATGGTACCGGCGCTTGAACAGCTCAAGAAAGAGGGCGAACAGGGCCGTAAGAAGATCAACCAATACACCCGTTTCGGCACCGTGGCATTGGCCACCGTGCAGGCCTATGGGCTTGCGGTATCGCTGGAATCGGGTGATCTGGCCACCGATCCGGGCCTGTATTTCCGTATGTCGACCATGATCACGCTGGTCGGCGGGACCATGTTCCTGATGTGGCTTGGTGAGCAGATCACCGCGCGCGGTATCGGCAACGGCATCTCGCTAATCATCTTTGTTGGCATCATCGCCGAGGTTCCGGCTGCGCTGGCGCAGTTCTTTGCAAGCGGTCGCAGCGGTGCGATCAGCCCCGCCGTGATCGTGGGCGTGATCATCATGGTTATCGCCGTCATTACCTTTGTGGTGTTCATGGAGCGCGCCTTGCGCAAGATCCATATTCAGTATCCGCGCCGTCAGGCCGGTATGAAGGTCTATGAGGGCGGATCAAGCCATCTGCCGGTCAAAGTGAACCCTGCGGGCGTGATCCCGGCGATCTTTGCAAGCTCGCTCCTGTTGCTGCCTGTGACGATCTCGACGTTTTCATCAGGGGCCACCAATGGGCCGGTGATGTCCTGGTTGCTCGCCAATTTCGGCCCCGGACAGCCGCTTTACCTGCTGTTCTTTGCCTCGATGATCGTGTTCTTTGCGTATTTCTATACGTTCAACGTGGCCTTCAAACCGGATGACGTGGCGGACAACCTGAAAAAGCAAAACGGTTTTGTCCCCGGTATTCGCCCCGGCAAGAAAACCTCGGAGTATCTGGAATACGTGGTCAACCGGGTGCTGGTTTTGGGCTCGGCTTATCTGGCGGCTGTCTGTCTGTTGCCCGAGATCCTGCGGGGCCAGTTTGCCATTCCGTTCTATTTCGGCGGTACTTCGGTTCTGATTATCGTCTCGGTCACCATGGACACGATCCAACAGGTCCAAAGCCACCTGCTGGCGCACCAATACGAGGGGCTGATCGAAAAGTCCCAACTGCGCGGCAAGGGTAAAAAACGCGGTAAGAAGGCTCCGGCGCGTCGATGAACATCATTCTTCTCGGCCCCCCGGGGGCAGGTAAAGGGACGCAAGCGCGTCATCTGGTTGAAACCCGCGGAATGGTGCAACTGAGCACTGGCGATATGTTGCGCGAGGCCAAGGACAGCGGCACTGAAATGGGCAACCGCGTGGCCGAAGTGATGGCCAAGGGCGAGTTGGTCACTGACGAGATCGTCATCGGCCTGATCCGAGAAAAGCTGGAGCAGGGCGCAAAGGGCGGGTTCATCTTTGACGGCTTCCCGCGCACATTGGCGCAGGCGGACGCTTTGGGTGATCTGCTGGACAGCACCGGTGAAAAACTGGATGCCGTGATCGCGATGGAGGTCAATGACGATGCGCTGGTCGCACGGATCACGGCGCGGTCGACCTGTGGTGGTTGTGGTGAGGTCTATAATGACATCACCAAACCGATCCCGGCGGATGGCAAATGCACCAACTGCGGCAAAGAGAATGACTTCAAACGCCGCGCAGACGACAATGAGGAAAGCCTCAAGACCCGTCTGATGGAATACTATAAAAAGACCTCGATGTTGATCGGCTACTACCACGCCAAGGGCAATCTGTCTTGGGTTGATGGCTTGGGCGAGATCGAAGAGGTTCAGGGCGCGATCGCAGGCGTGTTGGACGCCTAACCCAGCTTGTTCTGAATATGGGCTTGACGACACGTTCAAAAGCCCATATCGACCCCCATCCCCAATGGGAATCAAGACCGCAGGCGGGATTCGCCCCGTTTGCCCCGACCACCTCGAATAATGCTGAACCCTCTGGCGACACTGCCACGGTAAAGCGTTGTGAAAAAAGGTTCTGGAGTTACGGAACCGCAACGAAAAGGAAAGTGACACGTGGCACGTATTGCCGGCGTAAACATCCCGACTGCAAAGCGGGTACCTATCGCCCTCACATATATCACCGGTATCGGCAACACCTCGGCGAAAGCGATCTGCGAAGCCGTGGGCATTGAAGCGCATCGTCGCGTCAACGAGCTGTCGGACGCCGAAGTACTGAAAATCCGCGAATACATCGACGAAAACTTCACCGTTGAAGGTGATCTGCGTCGTGAAGTTCAGATGAACGTCAAGCGCCTGATGGATCTGGGCTGCTATCGCGGTCTGCGTCACCGCCGTAACCTGCCGGTTCGCGGTCAGCGCACCCACACCAATGCTCGTACCCGCAAAGGCCCCGCAAAGGCCATTGCCGGTAAGAAGAAATAAGGGAGGGTCTGACCGATGGCACGTGACAAGACTCGCGTTAAGCGCAAAGAGCGCAAGAACATCGCATCGGGCGTGGCCCATGTGAACTCGACCTTCAACAACACCAAGATCCTGATCTCGGACGTACAGGGCAACGCGATCTCGTGGTCGTCTGCTGGTACCATGGGCTTCAAAGGGTCGCGGAAATCGACACCTTACGCCGCTCAGATGGCTGCAGAAGACGCAGGCAAGAAGGCGCAGGAACATGGCGTCAAGACGCTGGAAGTCGAAGTTCAAGGCCCCGGTTCGGGTCGTGAATCGGCCCTGCGTGCGCTGGCTGCTGTTGGCTTCAACATCACGTCGATCCGTGACGTGACGCCGATTGCCCACAATGGCTGCCGCCCGCCGAAGCGCCGCCGCGTCTAAGCGATTTTGAATTGAGCTGGGGCCCGCGTTTTCGCACGGCCCCAGCACGTCATTTTAAACCTCGGGCGTCTGCACCTTGTTGGTCATGGGGCGCGGACAGGAATGGAGGGATTACATGATCCACAAGAATTGGGCAGAATTAATCAAGCCGACCCAGTTGGAAGGCAAGCCGGGCAACGACCCTGCGCGTCAGGCGACCTTGGTCGCTGAACCGCTGGAACGTGGCTTTGGTCTGACTTTGGGCAACGCGCTGCGCCGCGTTCTGATGAGCTCGCTGCAAGGTGCGGCCATCACCAGCGTTCAGATCGACAACGTGCTGCACGAGTTTTCAAGCGTTGCCGGTGTGCGTGAAGACGTCACCGACATCATCCTGAACCTCAAGCAGGTTGCCCTGCGCATGGAAGTCGAAGGCCCCAAGCGCCTGTCGATCAATGCCAAGGGTCCGGCGATTGTCACCGCCGGTGACATCAGCGAAAGCGCAGGCATCGAGGTTCTGAACCGCGATCACGTCATCTGCCACTTGGATGATGGTGCTGATCTGTTCATGGAACTGACCGTCAACACCGGCAAGGGGTATGTCTCGGCCGAGAAGAACAAGCCCGAAGACGCGCCCATCGGCCTGATCCCGATCGACGCGATCTATTCGCCGGTCAAAAAGGTTGCTTATGACGTTCAACCGACCCGTGAAGGTCAGGTTCTGGACTATGACAAGCTGACCCTGAAGATCGAAACCGATGGTTCGATCACGCCCGAAGATGCGCTGGCCTTTGCCGCTCGTATCCTGCAGGATCAGCTGTCGATCTTCGTCAACTTCGACGAGCCCGAAGCGGCTGGCCGCCAGGACGAAGATGATGGTCTGGAGTTCAACCCGCTGCTGCTGAAGAAAGTGGATGAGCTTGAACTGTCGGTTCGTTCTGCGAACTGCCTGAAGAACGACAACATCGTATACATTGGCGATCTGATCCAGAAGACCGAAGCCGAGATGCTGCGCACCCCGAACTTCGGCCGCAAGTCGCTGAACGAGATCAAGGAAGTGCTGTCCGGAATGGGTCTGCACCTCGGCATGGATGTCGAGGATTGGCCGCCTGACAACATCGAAGATCTGGCCAAGAAATTCGAAGACGCGTTCTAAACGCGTCTTCCCAAATGCCCGGGCTTGCCGGGGATCATATGGGCAGTTCCGCCCCAAGGAGAGCCGGTGACACGCATCGCCGGCCAGACAAAGCAAAACGCGAAAGAAGGAATTAGAAAATGCGTCACGCCCGTGGTTACCGCCGCCTGAACCGCACGCACGAGCACCGCAAAGCTCTGTTTGCAAACATGGCTGGCTCGCTCATTGAACATGAGCAGATCAAAACAACTCTGCCCAAGGCCAAAGAACTGCGCCCGATCGTTGAAAAGCTGATCACCCTGGGCAAACGCGGCGACCTGCACGCCCGTCGTCAGGCCGCATCGCAGCTGAAAGAAGACAAGGACGTCGCGAAGCTGTTCGAGGTTCTGGGCCCCCGCTATGCCGAGCGTCAGGGCGGTTATGTCCGTATCCTGAAAGCTGGCTTCCGTTATGGCGATATGGCTCCGATGGCGATCATCGAATTCGTGGACCGCGACCTGGATGCCAAAGGCGCCGCCGACAAGGCCCGTGTTGCCGCCGAAGAGGCTGCTGACGAATAAGACGGTTGGCTCCGCAAGTACGAAACCCGTCCGTCAGGGCGGGTTTTTTTGTCGAATGTGGTATGTGTATTGAGTTGATGCTGATCTGATTGCCCCTCAACCCTTTCATGGCTAATTTTCGCTGAAAACTTATCAAAGGGCTAAACCGAATGGGGTTCCGAATTTGCTATCTGGCGAGCAAGGCTCCTGCCGAGAAAATCGCAGACGTGCTGGAGGTGACAATTGCTGAAAGCGTGTCAGAGATACCCTATGGCGATTGGTGGTTGGCCACGTTGAAAAACAGCGGATGGACGATTTTCTGGTCGGAGAACGAGGAATTTCTTGGCGAAAAAGAAACAGGAATCTCGAGCCTTTCTCAGAACTTTGATACCTATGTTTGTCATGTAAATGAAACGGTGATGTGGTGTTCGGCTGAATTCTGGAGCAAAGGTAAGAAAATCTGGTGCGTTTCTCATCGAGGTGACGGAGACGACATATTTGACCTAACGACTGATGGTCCTCTTCCCGCGAATTTCGAGGAACTCAAAGACCACCACTTTGCCAATCAACATGAGGACGGTGAAGATGTTGATCATGTCTTCGAGATCCCGCTCGAATTGGCGGCAAGCGAAATCGATTTCAGGCACGACGCGTTTCTGGACCCCGAAGATGCTAGTCGCGTTTTCCGGGTAGCTGCACCGAAAAAGAAAGGCTTCTTATCGCGCATGTTCGGGGGATGACCTTCGTTTCCTATTGTGAGCTTGCAAGCCTATCATGGCGATAGCTTGCAAATTTTGTCAGCCTTTACATATGCTCTATTGTTGTCGACCGGAGGCGAAATGTTTCGCACTTTGCTAATTTGGCTGTTCCTTCTCCAAACCGTGCCGATCTGGGCTGAGACTCGCGTTCCGCAGTCACAAACGGAAATCAGTCTTGGCTTTGCCCCAGTGGTGAAACAGGCTGCTCCGGCCGTGGTAAATATCTATGCCAAGATCGTCCGGCAGGGGCGGGCCAATCCGCTGTTTGCGGATCCGTTCTTTCGCGACTTTTTCGGCGATGGCTTTGGCGCGCCGCAGCCGCGTGTGCAGAACTCACTGGGGTCCGGGGTGATCCTGTCTGACGATGGCTATGTGGTTTCCAACTATCACGTGGTCGGCGCGGCGACTGAGATACGCGTTGTGACCACAGATCGCCGAGAGTATTCGGCCGAGGTTGTCTTGGGGGACCGGGAAAGCGATATCGCAATTCTGCGACTAGCCGAGGCTGAAGACCTGCCGTTTCTGACCTTGCGCGATTCCGATCAGGTTGCGGTGGGCGAGCTTGCGCTTGCGATCGGCAACCCATTTGGCGTTGGGCAGACGGTTTCGTCGGGGATCATCTCGGGTCTGGCACGTACCGGGACGGCGACGGGCAATGCGCGTGGTTATTTCATCCAGACCGACGCGCCGATCAACCCGGGCAATTCGGGTGGGGCGTTGATCGATGTGAACGGAGATCTGATCGGGATCAATACATCGATCCTGACACGCTCGGGCGGCTCGAACGGGATCGGTTTTGCTATCCCGGCCAATCTGGTGGCCGAGTATCTGGATCAGGCCCGCGCCGGGAACGAGCGGTTCATCAGCCCTTGGGCAGGGATGGCAGGCCAGCACATGAGTGCGGATATCGCGGAGTCGCTTGGTCTGGCTGTGCCCGAAGGTGTTGTCATCTCGGATCTGCATGCGCTTAGCCCGCTGGCCGAGGCGGGTTTGTCCGTTGGGGATGTGATCACCCATGTGGACGGCAAAGAGGTCAATTCTCCCGCCGAGATGAAGTTCCGCATGTCCATCGCGGGCGTTGGCGGGACCTCGGTTCTGACCCGGCTGAAAGGTGCGGACCGACAAGAGATCGAAGTGGCCCTGATCCCCGCCCCTGAAACACCCGCGTCGGAGGAGACGACATTAGACGGTGGCACCGTTCTGCCGGGTTTGGTTGTGGCACGGGTCAATCCGGCGCTGATCACGCGTTTGGGCCTTTCACTGTCGCAAGAGGGCGTGGCCGTCATTGATCCCGGCTCATTCGGGGCGCGGGCAGGTTTGCGTCCCGGTGATGTGGTGAGCGCGATTAACGGAACGATTGTTGTGCGCCCGGTGGATGTGGTCGATGCGCTTACCAATCCCGGGCGGCGCGTTCAGATGGACATCCAGCGCGGCAATCGCGCGGTTTCCCTGAGGTTCCGATTGTAGAGCGATGAGCGATCTGTTCGACACTGGCGAAACGCCCCCGGCGGCAGACCCGCATCGCCCACTGGCCGACAGGTTGCGCCCGCAGACACTGGCTGAGGTGATCGGGCAGGAACAGGTCTTGGGCCCGGACGCGCCTTTAGGGGTGATGCTGGCCTCGGGCAGCCTCTCCAGCTTGATCTTCTGGGGCCCGCCCGGGGTGGGCAAGACGACTATCGCGCGCTTGCTGGCTCGCGAAACCGATCTGCATTTCGTGCAGATCAGCGCGATCTTTACCGGTGTGCCGGATCTGAAAAAGGTCTTTGAGGCCGCCAAAATCCGACGTCAGAACGGGCAGGGCACTTTGCTGTTCGTCGATGAAATCCACCGTTTCAACAAGGCGCAGCAGGACGGGTTTCTGCCGCATATGGAGGACGGCACCATCCTTCTGGTGGGCGCCACGACCGAGAACCCGTCTTTTGAGTTAAACGCCGCGGTTCTGAGCCGGGCGCAGGTGCTGGTTCTGGAACGGCTCAGCCTTGCGGATCTGGAACGCCTGACCCAGCGCGCCGAAACAGAACTGTCGCGCGAACTGCCGCTGACCGGCCCCGCACGCGAAGCATTGCAAGAGATGGCTGACGGAGATGGTCGTGCGCTTTTGAACCTGATCGAACAGGTCTCGGCTTGGACGGTCGAGGCACCCTTGGACCCTGATGCGCTGGCCACGCGACTGATGCGGCGCGCGGCGAAATACGACAAGTCAGGCGATGAGCATTACAATCTGATCTCGGCCTTGCATAAATCGGTACGGGGATCAGACCCGGACGCGGCGCTTTATTGGTTTGCGCGGATGCTGACAGGTGGTGAAGACCCGCGATACCTGGCGCGGCGGATCACGCGCATGGCCGTCGAGGATATCGGGCTAGCCGATCCTCAAGCCCAATCGCTTTGCCTGCACGCGTGGGAGACCTATGAGCGACTGGGCAGCCCCGAAGGCGAGCTGGCACTGGCGCAGGCGGTTGTCTATCTGGCTTTGGCGCCGAAATCTAACGGGGCCTATGTGGGCTATAAGGCGGCCATGCGTTTGGCCAAGCAATCGGGCAGCGCGCCGCCGCCGAAACATATCCTGAATGCACCGACATCTTTGATGAAAGATCAGGGATATGGGGCGGGCTATGCCTATGACCATGATGCCGAAGACGGGTTTTCCGGGCAGAACTACTTCCCCGAAGACATGGAGCGGCCCAGCCTGTACCAACCGGTTGAGCGCGGGTTCGAGCGTGAGTTGAAGAAGCGTTTGGACTATTTTTCCAAGCTCAGAACTCAACGCAATGGGTGAGTTGGCGGCCCGGATGCGTACTGCCTTGACTCTTCCGGTCCCGCGCGCGACAGACGCGGATGTTTTCAAAGGCAGCTAAAGGCTTGAACCGCGTGCGGATCGACTGCGCGGGTCAGAGGAAATCGACATGAGTGGCGTACAGATCATCACCGTGGCAGAGGGCGACGGCGACCAGCGGTTGGACCGGTGGCTGCGGCGTCTGTTTCCGCATGTGAGCCAGGGCCGCATCGAAAAGATGTGCCGTAAAGGCGAGCTGCGCGTCGATGGCGGGCGGGTCAAGGCTTCGACCCGGCTTGAGGTGGGGCAGGCGGTACGGGTGCCGCCCTTGCCGGACGCGGATCACAAACCGGCCGAGGTGCGGCGTCAGATTTCGGATGCGGATGCCAAGATGATCCAATCCTGCGTGATCTATCGCGATGACCACGTTCTGGCCTTGAACAAACCGCATGGGTTGCCGGTGCAGGGCGGCAGTGGTCAAACTCGTCATGTGGATAGCTTGTCCGAGGCCTTGCGTTTTGGCTATGACGAAAACCCGCGCCTTGTTCATCGGCTGGACAAAGACACATCGGGCGTCTTGCTGATGGCGCGCACGCGGGATGCGGCCAAAGGTCTGACGGCGGCTTTCCGTCACCGCAACACGCGCAAGATTTATTGGGCGTTGGTTGCCGGCGTGCCGACCCCTTATCTGGGTGAGATCAAAACCGGTCTGGTCAAGGCCTCAGGCCATGGTGCGCAGGGCGAAGGCGAAAAGATGATCGCCGTGCATCTGAACGATGTCGATCAGACCCAAGGTGCCAAGCGGGCGCATACGCTTTACGCCACGCTCTACCGTGTCGCTGGCCGTGCCGCCTGGGTCGCGATGGAGCCCATCACGGGCCGTACCCACCAGTTGCGGGCCCATATGGCCGCAATTGGGCATCCGATTATCGGCGATGGGAAATATGGTGGGTCAGGTCAGGAAAACCTGGGGGATGGCTGGGGTGCGCAACTGGGCGGAATCATCAGCAAAAAGCTGCATCTGCACGCGCGTCGCCTGTCTTTCGAACATCCGGTGACCCGCAAAGCCGTGACAATCACGGCCAGCCTGCCGCCGCATATGAAAGACAGCTGGGACACTTTGGGCTGGACCGAAGATCTGGCCGCAGATGATCCCTTTGAGTCGCTGCAATGAGCAACCCTTTGCGTTTGGTTCTATTCGATGTGGACGGCACTCTGGTCGATAGCCAGGGCAGTATCGTTTCGGCCATGACGGCCAGTTTCTCGGCTTTGTCGCTTGATGCGCCATCGCGTGATGCGATCTTGTCCATCGTTGGCTTGTCTCTGCCACAAGCGATGCAGAACTTGGCGCCGCAGCAATCAGAGGCTGCGCAGGTTCGGTTGGTTGAAGAATACAAGCAAGCGTACCACACTCAACGCTTGGCGAAGGGGGCGGCAAGCTCACCGCTTTATCCCGGAGCGCGCGACGTTCTGGAAGAGTTGCACGCACAGCCCGAGACATTGTTGGGTGTCGCGACCGGGAAATCGCAACGTGGGTTGGACGCGCTCGTCGAAGCGCACGGGTTGGAGCGGTTTTTCATCACCCGGCAGGTGGCGGATCACCACCCTTCCAAGCCGCACCCCTCCATGATCCAAACCGCCCTTTCAGAAACCGGTGTCGCGGAACGAAATGCCGTTATGATCGGGGACACGCGCTTTGATATGGATATGGCGGCAGCGGCTGGGATTGCTTCTATCGGTGTCAGTTGGGGGTATCACGACGTGTCCGCTCTGAACTCGGCCACAGCGGTAATAGACGACTTTGCGCAGCTTAGCCCTGCGTTGGCACAGCTTTGGGACAAGTAAGATGAGCGACTGGAAACCAAAACGCTTTTGGAAGCAAAGCGCCGTGGTCGAGGCCGAAGGTGGTTTCACTGTTGAGCTGGATGGGCGGCGGGTCAAGACGCCTGCCAAAGCGGGTTTGATCCTGCCGACCCAAGCCATGGCCAAAGCGGTTGCACTGGAATGGGATGCGCAGGAGAAAGAGATTGATCCGGTCACCATGCCTGTCACGCGATCCGCCAACGCAGCCATCGACAAGGTGACTCATCAACACGCAGAAGTCGCAGACATGTTGGCGGGCTATGGCGATTCGGATCTGCTTTGCTATCGTGCGACGCATCCGCAAGAGCTGCGCCACCGCCAGGCCTCACAATGGGACCCCGCGCTGGATTGGGCAGCCGAGGCTCTGGATGCGCGGCTTTCACCGGTTGACGGTGTTTTGCACCAACCTCAACCATCCGAGGCTGTTGCCCGGTTAACCCAACGTGTACATGCGTTTGACGCGTTCCAACTGGCCGCGTTTCATGATCTGGTCAGCCTGTCTGGCTCTTTGGTTTTGGGGTTCGCCACTGCGATGAACTGGCGAAGTCCCGATGCAATCTGGGAAATCTCGCGTCTGGACGAATTGTGGCAGATCGAGCAATGGGGTCATGATGAAGAGGCTGCGGCAGCGGCAGAAGTGAAGCGCGTTGCGTTTCTGCATGCAAAACACTTCTTTGATCTATCGAACTGATCCTTTGCGCTTAATTTTTCACTGCCAGAGTCGCCCGGTTGGGCTTTGATCCATCGATTTCACTGTTCCGGCACTTGACGTTTGTTGATGAATGCGCCCAAACTCAGGCCACTTAAGGGGAGACACCCGTTGGGTAACCTTTCCGGCAGGGGAGTGCCGGACAGAAACGTCCCTGCAGGGGATGGCAAATCAGGAAGAGGTAAAAATGAAAAAATCCGTAATCTTGGGCGCGGCGACAATTGCCGGTCTGGCTGCTGGTGCAGCTGCGGCGGGAACTGTTGACGACGTCAAAGCACGCGGCAAGCTGAACTGCGGTGTGACCACTGGTCTGGTCGGCTTTGCTTCGCCCGACGCGAATGGCGAATGGCAGGGCTTTGACGTATCGCTGTGCCGCGCGGTTGCAGCAGCCGTTTTGGGTGACGCAAGTGCAGTTGAATTTGTTCCGACCACCGGTAAAACTCGCTTTACCGCACTGGCCTCGGGCGAGATCGACATGCTGGCGCGTAACACCACATGGACATTCAGCCGCGACGTAGACCTCAAGTTCGAATTCGTTGGCGTGAACTACTACGACGGCCAGGGCTTTATGGTTCCCAAAGAGCTGGGCGTAAGCTCGGCCAAGGAACTGGACGGCGCAACCGTTTGTATCCAAACCGGTACCACCACCGAGCTGAACCTGGCCGATTTCTTCCGTGCCAACAACATTAGCTACGAGCCGGTTCCGATCGAAACCAACGCAGAAGCACAGCAGCAGTACCTGGCTGGCGCTTGTGACGTATACACCACAGACGCTTCGGGCCTGGCCGCGACTCGCGCCTCGTTCGAGAACCCTGGTGATCACGTTCTGCTGCCCGAAATCATCTCGAAAGAGCCTCTGGGCCCGCTGGTCCGCCACGGCGATCACGAGTGGGGTGATGTTGTCCGCTGGACTCTGAACGCGCTGATCTCGGCGGAAGAGCTGGGTGTCACCTCGGCTAATATCGACGAGATGGCCGCTGGTACGGACAACCCGGAAGTCAACCGCCTGCTGGGTACCGAAGGTACTCTGGGCGAGATGCTGGGTCTGGACGCTGACTGGGCCGCCCGCGCGATCAAAGTGGACGGTAACTATGGCGAAGTGTTCGCCAAGAACATCGGTGAAGAAACTCCGATCGGTCTGGCACGCGGGCTGAACGCCCAGTGGACCGAAGGTGGTCTGCTCTACTCGCCGCCGTTCCGCTAAAATTTCGACAGGAGAGGGCGCAGGGTAACCTGCGCCCTCTTTCATAACAAATGCTACGGGTCGCTCGAGAGCGAGGAAAACCTCGCCGGTTGAAACGCACCCGATAAGCACGGGGACTCCAAATCATGTCAACTATGACTGACCCACCGAAAGCTGACTTTCGGTTGTCTATGCTCATAAACGACACCCGCTATCGCTCTCTGACATTTCAGGTGATTGCGGCGATCGTTATCGCGCTGAGCATCTGGTATCTTGGCAACAACCTGATCCAGAACCTCCGGGCCGCTGGCCTGAACATTTCCTATTCATTTCTTGGCGACCCGTCTGGTTACGACATCAACCAGCGCCTGATTGAATATGATAGCCAAGCATCGCACGGGCGCGCGGCTGTTGTCGGCATTCTGAACACGTTGTTGGTGGCCTTTCTGGCCTGTATCACGGCAACCTTGTTTGGGGTGATCGCTGGTGTTCTGCGCTTGTCCAAAAACTGGCTCATCTCAAAACTGATGGCGTTTTATGTTGAGATCTTTCGGAACATTCCCGTTCTGATCTGGATCCTCATCATCTTCTTTATCATTACCGCTTCGATGCCTGCACCAAGGGCCTATTTGGGTGAGGATGCCGAGCGTGGAATGACACTCGGACTGTTTGCCTTTACCAACCGAGGAATATACGTACCGTTTCCTTACTTTACCGGTGGATTTGGCGGAATTGCGAACTGGTTGCTTGTGATTGGCGTCTTGGTCGCGTCCTATTTCTCGACGCGGGTTGTGAATAAAAACGCCCAAATAAAGCAAGAGAAAACGGGGATCAGACCGAATACGCTGCTGTTGAACGCTGCGATTTGGCTCGTACCGCTAATCGTTGTTCTATTCTTGTTAGGACTGTCATGGGACCTGCCTGATCCACTGGCCAACCGCTTCAATCTGCGTGGTGGTCTTCAAATCGGTGCACCCCTGATCGCGCTTTGGTTCGCTTTGTCGATCTATACAGGCGCGTTCATTGCGGAAAACGTGCGAGCTGGTATCCAGGCAATCTCGAAAGGTCAGACCGAGGCTGCGGCCGCGTTGGGCCTGCGCCAAGGTCGGATTATGAACCTTGTAATCCTGCCGCAAGCGCTAAGGGTCATCATCCCGCCGTTGATCTCGCAATATCTTAACATCACCAAGAACTCGTCGCTGGCGATTGCCGTGGGCTATGCCGACATCACCGCGACATTGGGTGGTATCACGCTGAACCAAACCGGTCGTGCGATCGAATGTGTTCTGCTGCTGATGCTGTTCTATCTGACAGCCTCGCTGCTGATCTCGATGGTGATGAATATCTACAACGCATCCGTCAAGTTGAAGGAGCGCTGAGCCATGGCCGATCAAACAACAAATCCGATCGCCTTTGTGGCCGAAGGCACTATCCCTCCGTCACCGCCCCCGGCAAATGAGGTCGGTGTGGTCAAGTGGATGCGCGAGAACTTGTTCTCGGGCGTCGGCAACACGATCCTGACAGTGATCTCGCTGATCCTGATCTACTTTGTTCTGAAGAACACATTGCCGTGGATTCTGAATGGGGTCTGGAATGCCAACTCGCTGGCGGAATGCCGCGAGATTCTGGCGGGCAAGACAGGGGCCTGTTTTGCGGTTCTAACCGAGCGTTGGCCGCAGTTGATCTATGGCTTCAAGTATCCAACTGACGCCTATTGGCGCCCAAACTTGGCCTTTGTGCTGATGTTGGTTGCCATTGCACCGGTCCTGTTCTTCGACCTGCCACGGAAACTGCTGATCATTACAGCGCTGTATCCCTTTGTGGCCTTCTGGCTGATCTGGGGTGGGACAATTCTTGTTCCGCTGGTCGCGCTGATCGGCTGCGTCGCTGCTGGTTTTGTCTTTCAGAAGCTGGGCAAGAACAGCTTTGCAGCGGGGTTCTTTGGCGCCATCATCGCGGCCTTGGTCGTCTGGAACCTTGGTGGAGCATTGATCCCCGAAGGCGCATCTGAGAACGCCGTGCTTTCCCCGGTGCCCAGCCGTGATTTGGGTGGCTTCATGTTGAACATGATGCTGGGTGTCACCTGTGTTTCGTTGTCGGTTCCGCTGGGCATCGCCCTCGCGCTGGGCCGTCAGTCCGACATGCCGTTGATCAAGTGGGTCTGTGTGATCTTCATCGAATTCATCCGGGGCGTGCCTTTGATCACGCTGTTGTTCGTGGCTTCGGTGATGCTGTCCTACTTCTTCCCGCCCGACAGCACGGTCGACCTGTTCCTGCGCGTTGTGATCATGATCACCATGTTCTCGGCCGCCTATATCGCTGAGGTGATCCGAGGCGGTCTGGCTGCGCTTCCGCGGGGTCAGTATGAGGCAGCAGACAGTCTTGGGCTTGATTACCCGCAGGCAATGCGTCTGATCATCCTGCCGCAAGCGTTGAAGATCTCGATCCCGGGTATCGTGAACGTGGCCGTTGGCCTGTTCAAGGATACCACACTGGTTTCGGTCATCTCGATGTTCGACCTGGTGGGCATGATCCGTGGACCCATCCTGGCGTCAACCGAATGGCAGGGCATCTATTGGGAGCTTTTTGGCTTCGCCGCGCTTCTGTTCTTCGTCGTCTGCTATGGCATCTCTCAATATTCACAGTGGCTCGAGCGTCGCCTTGCCACCGATCATCGTTAAGGAGTTCAACACATGTCTGAACTTGCAATAGAACGCGAAATCGACCGCTCCAAGATGCAGGTGAGCGACGAGGTCGCCATCGAAATCAACGGCATGAACAAGTGGTACGGATCGTTCCACGTGCTGCGGGATATCAATCTGACTGTAAACCGCGGTGAGCGGATCGTGATTGCGGGGCCGTCGGGGTCGGGCAAATCGACCCTGATCCGCTGCCTGAACGCGCTGGAAGAGCACCAGCAGGGCACCATCGTGGTGGACGGAACCGAGCTGTCGAATGACCTGAAAAACATCGACAAGATCCGGTCGGAAGTTGGCATGGTGTTCCAGCACTTCAACCTGTTCCCGCACCTGACCATTCTGGAAAACTGCACGCTGGCTCCGATCTGGGTGCGCAAGACGCCCAAGAAAGAGGCCGAAGAGCGCGCGATGCATTTCCTGGAAAAGGTGAAAATCCCGGATCAGGCGTTGAAGTATCCCGGCCAGCTTTCGGGTGGTCAGCAGCAGCGTGTGGCGATTGCCCGCTCGCTCTGCATGATGCCGCGGATCATGTTGTTCGATGAGCCGACCTCGGCGCTTGACCCCGAGATGATCAAAGAGGTGCTCGACACCATGATCGAACTGGCCGAGGAAGGCATGACCATGCTGTGTGTTACCCACGAGATGGGCTTTGCGCGCCAGGTTGCCAACCGCGTGATCTTTATGGATGCCGGTCAGATCGTGGAACAGAACGAACCTGAAGAGTTCTTCAACAATCCACAGAGCGAACGCACCAAGCTGTTCCTCAGCCAAATCCTGGGCCACTGATACAGGACGATCTCAGAGAAAAGGCGGGGTTTGGCCCCGCCTTTTTTCATTCCAGCAATTCGCGCGGGACGGCGAAATCCAGCACGGTACCGCTGTGCCAACTGATCTGCGTCCAGTCGGTTAGAGCAAAGCGGATCACTGTAGTGGCACCGGTTGGATAATCGTGGAACCTCGGATGTCTCGGCGCTTGGGCCACTATACGGCTGGCGAATTCTGAAATGCCGGGGTTATGGCCCAGCATCAGCACGGTGCCTCCGCTGGCGGTCGTCAGTTCGGCGAGCATATCCTCGGGTTCGGCCAGGTAAAGCGCGCGGGTGAACCGCTTGCTGATTGCCTGCAAGCCCATCCGATCCCATGTTTCGCGGGTACGGGTTGCAGAGGAGCTCAGCACCTCATCGGGCAGCCAGCCTTGCGCGCGCAGCCATGCGCCGATGGCTGGGGCCGATTTGCGCCCGCGCTTGTTCAAAGGGCGGTCATGGTCGTCCAGCAATGGGTCATCCCAGCTGGATTTAGCATGCCGTGTTAGGATCAGAACGCGGCTCATGAGGGGTGAAACGCCCGCATGTGGTGCGCGGATTGTTCGGGATCGCGCCCTGCGCCCCCGCTGAGCGGGCAGGAAAGGCGGGCGAGACATCCGCCGGTCATGCAGGTCTGGCCCTCAGGGGTGGATAAATGCGCATGGCAGGCCTCGACATCATAGAAGCTTTGGTCATTTAACGCACCGACCGGGCAGGCTTGGGTACATGGCGCAGGGCATGCGATACAGGGTGAACCTGCCGAGGCCGGCGGGATCGCAATCTCGTCCGCAAATTGCAGCGCTCCGCGGAATGAGATCATCATTCCAACCGTGTCGTGCACCAAAGCCCCGACCGGGCTGCTGAATGTCCTCCCGGATTTCAAAGCCCAATCTATGAAGGGCGCATAGGGGGGACCACCAAAGGGAAAATGCGCCTGAGCACCTAATTGCTGCGCCATCTGACCAATCACACGCAGCGACCACTGATCCACCGGGTCACGGCCTCGCCATTCCGGTGCAGCCTTCAGAACCGGCCAGAAGCCCGGCCCCGCACCCAAAAGAATCAAGGTCCCGCTGTCCAACTGCTTGGCGACTGTCACACGCGGGTGCAGCGCACCCATTACGATCAGGCCTGCCTGACGCGCGGTTTCTTCGACAATCTCATAGGTTATGGCAGAGGGGCGCTCGGTCATGTCTCCTCCGCTGTTCGCTCAATCGGGCCGGATCAGTGAGCCCGCACCGTGCTCGGTAAACAGTTCCAGCAGCACGGCATTGGGCGCGCGCCCATCCAGTATGACCACCGCCCGCACGCCGCTGTGCAGCGCATCCAGCGCGGTTTCGGTCTTGGGGATCATACCCCCTGCAATGGTGCCATCCATGGTCATCTCGCGGATCTGACCCGCTTTCAGCTCGGTCACAACTTCTCCACCCGCGTTCTTGACTCCGGACACATCTGTCAGCAACAGCAGGCGGTCGGCTTTCAGCGCCGAGGCGATTGCCCCCGCCGCCGTATCGCCATTGACGTTAAACGTCTCACCATTGCGACCTGCACCCAGAGGTGCGATCACCGGGATCATGTCATGCGAGAACAGGTCATGCAGGACCTTCGGGTTCATCTCAGAGGGTGCGCCGACAAAACCCAAAGACGGGTCCGCCTGATCACAGATCATCAGATTGGCGTCCTTGCCCGACAGGCCGACCGCCATGCCACCTTGATCGTTGATCGCTTGCACGATGCGCTTGTTCACGAGGCCGGACAGAACCATCTCGACCACCTCAACAGTGGACTTGTCAGTCACGCGTTTGCCGTTCACGAACTCGGACTGGATGTTCAACTGGTCCAGCATCGCGTTGATCATGGGCCCGCCGCCATGAACCACCACCGGGTTCACGCCGACCTGGCGCATCAGAACCACGTCACGGGCAAAGCTCTCCATCGCTTCATCGCTGCCCATTGCGTGGCCACCCAGCTTGATGACAACGATGGCGTCGTCATAGCGCTGCAAATACGGCAACGCGCTGTTCAGAGTTGCGGCAGTGGCGATCCAGTCCCGATTCATGTCTCGTGTCTTCATGGCTTGTCCCTTTGGCGCTCCCTGTTAGGACCTTTAGGCCGGGCTGCCAAGGGGCAAGCTATTCCAGATGTGCGATGATCGAACGCAGGGTGGGGATGCCATCCCCTTTTTCTGAAGAGGTCAAAACGATTTCAGGATAAGCCGCTGGGTGTTTGGACAGCGCGGCACGCACTTGATCCAGAACCTTCGCACGATCCTTTTCCTTGACCTTGTCGGCCTTGGTCATCACGCATTGAAAGGTGACGGCGCTGGTGTCCAACAGCTTCATGATCTCGTCGTCGACAGGTTTCACCCCATGGCGCGCATCAATCAAAACAAAGGCACGGCGTAGCGTCTGACGGCCACTGAGATACTGCTTGAGCAGCCGCTGCCACTTCTCAACCACCTTCACAGGCGCGTTGGCATAGCCATAGCCGGGAAGGTCCACCAGATAGAGCTCGGGGCCTTGGGTGAAAAAGTTGATCTCTTGCGTGCGGCCCGGCGTGTTCGACGCGCGCGCCAGCCCTTTGGTGCCCGTCAGCGCATTGATCAGACTGGATTTGCCCACGTTCGAGCGACCTGCAAAGCAAACCTCCAACCTGTCCGGAGCGGGCAAACCGGTCATCGCGACCACGCCTTTGACAAATTCCGACGGTCCCGCGAACAGTTTGCGCCCATGATCCAACGCAAGAGCGTCGGGATCTTCGGCCAGCGGAAAGGGGAGAGGGGTCATTCTATGTGCACTCCGTCACAAACGTGAACACGACACATGGTGCCCCAAACACGATCCCCGGGCATGGTTTGCCCGGGGGTCTTGCTGAGACGCTCATGGTCGGCGCGCCGCCTAAAGGTGGTGGCGGTGCTGCTCATTTATCCCCGGTTTTCGGGCTTCGCTTGAACCCGGATTTGATGTTGCCGAACACATCCGGTTTGTAACCCTGGCTGCGCATAATCAAATATTGCTGGGTAAATGTGATGGTGTTGTTCGCGATCCAGTAGACCACCAGACCACTGGCGAAACCGCCCAGCATGAACATGAAGACCCAAGGCATCCAGGCAAAGATCATCGCCTGAGTCGGATCGGTTGGTGCCGGGTTCAGCTTTTGCTGCAGCCACATCGAAATCCCCAGCAACAGCGGCAGGATCCCGATAAAGACCAGCGCCATCAGGCTTTCGGGCTGGGGCGCGGCCCAGGGCAACAGGCCGAAGAAGTTGAAGATCGACGTTGGGTCAGGTGCGCTGAGGTCTTGGAACGGGCCAAACCACGGGGCCTGGCGCAGTTCGATCGTGACAAAGATCACCTTATAGAGCGAGAAGAAGATCGGGATCTGCAGCAGGATTGGCAGACACCCGGCGGCGGGGTTCACCTTTTCCTTCTTATACAGCTCCATCATGCCCTGCTGCATCTTCTGGCGGTCGTCGCCAGCGGACTCCTTCAATGCCTCCATCTGAGGCTGAAGCTCTTTCATCTTCGCCATCGAGACATAGGATTTGAACGCCAACGGGAACAGGATCGCCTTGATGATCAAGGTCAGGCCAATGATCGACCAGCCCATATTGCCGATCAGCAGGTTGATATTGTGCAGCAGCCAGAAAATCGGCTTGGTCAGGAAGTAGAACCAACCCCAGTCGATGCTGTCGATGAATTTCTGCACGCCTTCAGCCTGGTATTCGCGGATAGCGTCCCATTCCTTGGCTCCGGCGAACAACCGTGTCGTCACCTCTTCGGTGGTGCCCGGTGCAACGGTCAGCGTCGGCAGCACGGTTTCGGTTTGATAGATCTTGCGGCGGGAATCGTATTTCGCTGCGGCCTTGAACGTGGCGCCTTCGGCCGGGATCAAGGTTGTCATCCAATAGTGATCGGTAAAGCCGACCCAGCCGCCTTCTTTGACCTGGTAAACTTCGGCCTGCGCGCGCTCATTGGGGTCGATGTCGAAATCGCGGACATCACCATAGTCGATCTCATCCAGAACCCCGTCAGCCATGACCATGACGCCTTCATGCAGGATGAAGAAGTTCTTGAGGCCGGGCAGATCGCCATCTTCGCCAATGCCGTGGCGCGCCAGAATGCCGTAGGGGGCCATGCCTACCTCGGCTTCGGTGGCGTTTTCGACCGATTGCGTGACCGAGAACATATAGTTTTCGTCTACCGAGATGGTGCGGCGGAAGGTCAGGCCATTGCCGTTGGCCCAGACAAGCGTGATCGGGCTGTCGACACCCAGAGCGTCGCCCTGTTCCAGCGTCCAGAGCGTGTTGGGGCCTGGTACATCTGTGCCTGTCAGACCCGCGCCCGGGGCCCAGCCGTAAAGCGCGTAATAGGCCGAGTCAGAGCCGACCGGAGACAGCAGCTCAACGATTGGTGCACCCTCTTCGATCGAGACCTTGTAGTCTTTCAGAAACAGCTCATCGATGCGTCCACCGGACAGCGAAAGGCTGCCTTTCAAACGCGGCGTGTCAATTTCGACGCGGGGGGCCTGCTCTTCTGGCAGTGTTTCTTCCGGCGCGGCTGTGGCCTCGGCCACGGTGTCGCTTGCGCTGGGCGTTTGAACCCCGGTGTCGTCAACGGCGCTGATTTCCGTTTGCTCGGTCGTCGTTGCCGGTTCCGGTGGAGGGAACAGAACGAACCACACGAGGATCACCAGAAAGCTGAGCGCGGTTGCGAGGATGAGATTCTTATTCTGTTCGTCCATCTGGGACAGCCACCTTGAGCAGTGAAAGACACCGGAGGGTTCAACAGAGTGCAGCCCCAAAGGTCAAGTGGAATCGGCCCATATTTGCATGGAAGGTTGGATCTGTCAGACGGATTTTCCGGCTCAGCCGGTTTTCCGTCCGATTTTTGGCGCGTCTTTCATGCGCGCCCGATGGTTTTTGATCCAATCCAGGGTCTTTTCGATCGGCATCGGTTTGCCGATGCCAAAGCCCTGGACATGATCACTGCCCAATTGCGCCATCAGAGCATGTTCGCCCGGGGTTTCGACACCTTCGGCCAGTGTTTCAAGGTTCAGACGCTCTGCCATGGTCAGGATGGCACTGACCAATTGTTGCTGGCCGGGGTCCTGGTCAACCTTGGCGACAAAAGATCGGTCAATTTTGATACGGGACACATCAAAGCGTTTGATGGATGCGATGGACGCATGACCGGTGCCAAAGTCACCAAGATCGATACAGCACCCCAAGTTGGCCATACTGGTTACATTGCGTGTAATGACGTCATCGGGCCGCCGCGAGAACACGGTTTCCAGCACTTCGACCACCAGCCTGTCGGGTGTCAGGTCGAATTGGTCCAGTTCCCATTTCAGCCGATCAACCAGACCAGGGTCACGCAATTCATCGGACGAGAAGTTTACAGCGACGCGGGGTACAACAAAACCGGCCTGCGCCCAGGTTTGCATGGCTGCAAAGGCATGGTGGCGCATGACCTGCCCCAGCCGCTCCATCAGTGCAGCTTGCTCGGCAAAGGGCAGAAATACTTGCGGACCCATAATGCCCTTTTCTGGGTGTTCCCACCGGGCCAGCGCTTCGAATCCTGAAATATCTCCGGTTTCTGTGGAAACCTGAGGCTGAAACCACGGGCGGATCTGTCCGTTGTCAAGCGCAGCTTCGAATTCCTTGCGCAGATTGGCCCGCACCAGAGAGCGTCGACGCGTATCCGCAGAATAGGCTCTAATGGTCGAAGGCCCGTTGCGCTGCGCCTCGCTCAACGCAGCATTGGCAGCCTCAACCCATGCCTCTGCTTCGCCGTCGAACAGAGTGGTGTCGAGACAAAACCCGATGGAACACGACAAATAAACGCTTGCCCCGTTGATCAATACCGGCTCTTCGATTGTGCTTTGGATGCGCCCGGACATCTGGATACAGGCCTCAAGATCCAGATGTGGCGAAGGCTGCAGCCCGATAAGAAACTTGTTCTGCTGGACCTGCGTGACAAAATCCTGATTGCGAATGACCGAGTGGATGCGGTCGCCAAACTGTAGCGAGACAAAATCTGCTGCTGTCTGGCCGTGTAGATCCAAAATGTCCTCGTAACCGTCCAGCGCCACAGCGATGCACGCCGCCGAATGCCCGGTCTTGCGCGTTGCTTCGTGAAGCGCCTGCAACTCTTGAAAGAAGACATCATTCGTCACTGCACCACTGGGTTTTGCACCTTTTGCGGTCGTGGTGATGGAGTGTTCTTTCAAAGACCCAAACGCAACAAAAACGCATGGAGCACCCAATGCGACCAGCAGCAGCGCCATTTCACCGCCAAGCCAGAAAGCTGCCAGGCAGATCGCCGGAACAAAGGCCAGCGCAGGTGGCCCTGTCATAACAGCGCGCAGCGTTTCAACTAGACGTTCAACAGGAACTCGTTTCGGCATTCTTCTCTCGGCCTTCGTCTTTTGCGGGATCGCACAAACCGAAGTTAGAAAGCCAATCTGAGTCAGTCGTTAACGCAGGCGCGGAATTTCTTCTGAATTTTCGTCGTTTTCTTCGGACTTTAACGAAAGGCTTTCGAAATCGAACAGTTTTGGGTCTAACAGATGTGAGGGCCGGGCATTTGTTAACGCTCGGAACATAACTTGACGACGACCGGGGCTGTTCTTTTCCCACTGATCGAGAATCTGTTTGACTTGTTGGCGCTGCAACCCGTCCTGGCTGCCACACAGGTCGCATGGGATGATCGGGTAATTCATCGCTTTGGCAAATTTTTCACAATCAGCCTCGGCCACATGCGCGAGTGGGCGGAAAACAAACAGATCGCCTTCCTCATTCACCAGTTTGGGCGGCATCGTGGCCAGCCGACCTCCGTGAAACAGGTTCATGAAAAAGGTCTCGAGGATGTCATCGCGATGATGCCCCAGGACAACGGCGGTACATCCTTCTTCGCGGGCAATCCTGTACAGGTTGCCGCGACGCAGGCGCGAACACAGCGCGCAATAGGTTCGGCCTTGCGGGACTTTGTCGACAACCACGGAATACGTGTCTTGATACTCGATCCGGTGTGGCACCTGCATGCGTTGAAGGAAGTCAGGCAGAACCGTCGCCGGAAAGCCGGGCTGTCCCTGATCCAGATTGCAGGCCAACAGGTCCACCGGCAGCAAACCGCGCCATTTCAACTCGTAGAGCACCGCCAACAGGGTGTAGCTGTCTTTCCCACCCGATAGACAAACCAGCCATTTCGGCGGTTTGGCGTCTTTGTCATGCGCGGACGGTTTTATCATCCCATACTGCTCGATCGCCTCGCGCGTCTGGCGCACAATGCGTTTGCGCAGTTTCTTGAACTCGGTGGTCGAGGGCGCGCCCGCGAAGAGCGGATGGATATCGTCAGCATTGTCAAACATGGGCTGGGCCTATCGCAGATGGACGCACCGGGCAAGGGCAGGGGTTAGTCGTCTTTGGGAACAGGATCATACCCGTCCCCACCCCAAGGGTGGCAACGACCGATGCGGCGCGCAGCCAGCCATGCGCCCTTGATGGCACCATTCTTTTCCAACGCCTCCAACGCGTAGGCAGAGCACGTGGGCTGATAGCGGCAATTGAAGCCTACCCAGGGGCTGAAGATCAGGCGATAGGCATGAATGGGCAGAGCCAGAAGGCGTGCAAACAGCGTCACTGGCCGCCCCCATGCAGCTTGCGTAAGGCGTAGCGCAGGTCGTCCTGCAAAGCCTCGAATGGGCGCGCGGCGGTGACCTGAGCACGACCGATCAAAACATAATCCCAGCCGTCTTTGCCGTGGACAGGCAACACGGCCCGAGCCGCCTCGCGCAGACGACGTTTGGCGCGGTTACGGGCAACGGCATTGCCGACCTTCTTGGAACAGGTGAAACCTACGCGAATGCCTTCGGCTTCGTCTGACGCGCGTTTGCGCGCCTGCACCATCATCGAAGAGGTGCCTTGTCGTTTTGCCCGCGCAGCTTTCAGAAAATCAGAGCGATTTTTCAGAACGGTCAATGATTCAGCCGCGCAAACGGACGCCGCCGGGGGCGTATCCCCGGGCTGGTTCGTACCATCCTCAGGGGCCTCCGGCGGCGTCATGTTCATAACCTGTGAAGTGAGCGGTTTACGCGCTCAGCGACTTGCGGCCGCGAGCGCGGCGCGCGTTCAGGATCTTGCGGCCGGCCTTGGTGGCCATGCGCGCGCGGAAACCGTGGCGGCGTTTGCGAACCAGGTTCGAAGGCTGATAGGTGCGTTTCATCGCTCCGTCTCCAATCTATGCGGTCGGGTGCGGCGCGGATTCGCCTGCCCGTGGTGTTCGAAGCCCGTCCTCTACTGACAAGCGCAGGGTAAGTCAAACCCTATGGCCGCCGAATTCGCCCGTTTTGCAACAATTCTGTAACCGAAACAGAAAAAAGATTTCAAAATCCCGCTTTGAGACCCGAAACCCTCACATTCTGTGCGATAATCATCAAGGCAACGTGAGGGACCTGTTGTACCGGCATGATGTAACTCATCTTGGGTGCAAGATGAAGCAGACATTGTGGACTGTTAGATGAGCGAAACTACTCAGCCAACCCGCAGCGGGATTGGACGTCATATTCCATTATTGGTGATCCTGGCGGTCGCCTTGGCGGGGTTCTTTACCCTAGGTGATTACCTGTCGTTTGAGACCCTGCGCGACAATCGCGAGGCGCTGTTGGCGTGGCGCGACGCGAATTACTGGGCCATGGCTGCAGCCTTTGTGGGCATCTACATCGTGATCGTCGCCTTTTCTCTGCCCGGGGCAGCCGTTGCATCGATGACGGGGGGGTTCCTGTTCGGCCTGATGTTCGGCACAGTGTTCAACGTTGTGGCGGCCACTATCGGTGCCTCTGCGATATTCTTGGCGGCGCGTTGGGGGCTGGGAGAGACGTTGACCGCCAAGCTGGAGACATCAGAAGGGACCGTCGGCAAGCTGAAAGACGGTCTGCGCGAGAACGAAGTCTCGGTTCTGTTCCTGCTGCGTCTCGTCCCGGTCGTACCGTTCTTTGTCGCCAATCTGGTCCCGGCCCTTGTCGGAGTGAAGTTCCGCAATTTCCTGATCACCACTGCGCTGGGCATCATCCCCGGTGGAATCGTCTATACTTGGATCGGCGTAGGGCTTGGCGGTGTCTTCGACCGCGGAGATACGCCTGATTTGTCGCTTCTCTGGGAACCGTTTGTGATTGGTCCGATTATCGGTTTGTGTGTATTGGCTGCTTTGCCGATCGCCATCAAATATCTGCGCCGACAAAAGGACGTCTGATCCATGAAAGATTTGAAAACAGATATCCTGGTGATCGGAGCCGGGTCAGGAGGGCTGTCTGTTGCTGCCGGTGCCAGCCAGATGGGCGCGGATGTCGTCCTGCTTGAAGGTCACAAGATGGGTGGCGATTGCCTTAACTTTGGCTGTGTCCCGTCTAAAGCTCTGATCGCCAGCGCCAAAGCAGCCTATGGGCAGGCACATTCGGCTCCTTTGGGAATCGCCAGTGTGACGCCTCAGATCGACTATGCCGCGGCGAAGGACCATGTGCATGACGTGATTTCTCAGATCGAGCCTATGGACAGCCAGGAACGGTTCGAAGGGTTCGGCGTTAAGGTGATCCGCGAATATGGCAGCTTTGTCTCCCCGACACAGGTCGAGGCCGGTGATACACGTATCACCGCGCGCCGCATTGTGATTTCCACCGGATCTTCTCCTCTGGTGCCGCCCATGCCCGGCTTGGACCAGGTGCGGTTCTATACCAACGAGGACATATTTGAGCTGCGCGAAAAGCCCGAGCATCTGTTGATCATCGGCGGCGGCCCCATCGGTATGGAGATGGCGCAGGCCCACATTCGCCTTGGCTGCAAAGTGACAGTCATCGAGGGCCAAAAGGCGCTGGGCAAGGATGACCCTGAGGCTGCCGCCATAGTGCTGGACGCGTTGCGCAGCGAAGGCGTGGCTATTGAAGAAAACCAGATGGTGGCGCAGATCCGTGGCCAAGCTGGGGCGGTGGAAGTTGTTACTGAGAACGGCCAGATCTATGCGGGTTCGCATTTGTTGCTGGCGGTTGGTCGCAAGTCGAATACCGACCGCTTGAAACTCGAAGCCGCTGGAATCGAAACCACACGTACCGGAATCAAGGTAGACGATGCGCTCCGCACGACCAATCGCAAGGTCTATGCGATTGGTGACGTGGCCGGAGGCCTGCAATTCACGCACGTCGCAGGGTATCATGCGGGGATCATAATCCGATCCGCTCTGTTCGGTATGCCGTCCAAGGCGAAAACCGCACATATTCCTTGGGCCACCTATACGGCCCCTGAACTGGCGCAAGTCGGACTGACCGAAGCTCAGGCGCGCGAAACGCATGGGGATGCGGTCGAGATTGCCCGGTTTGACTATCACCACAACGATCGGGCCATCGCCGAGCGAAAGACTACCGGGTTCATCAAGGTCATGGTTGTCAAAGGTCGTCCGGTTGGCGCGACAATCGTTGGGCATCAGGCTGGTGAATTGATCAATCTGTGGTCTTTGGCCTTGGCGAACCGCCTGAAAATGGGGCAGGTTGCGGCGATGGTTTCGCCTTATCCGACGATAGGCGAGCTTAACAAACGCGTAGCGGGTGCCTATTTCTCGCCGAGGCTGTTCGAAAATGAGACGGTAAAACGCGTGGTTAGGTTCGTCCAACGCTGGATACCGTGACCCAATGAAGGAGCGCAAATGAACTCGCTGTCCGGCCGGTTCCTGATACTGACTACGGTCTTCGTCATGTTGGCCGAGATCATGATCTTCGTGCCTTCAATTGCGCGATTCCGCGAAGACTTTCTGCTTAACCGGCTGGAACGGGCCCAAATCGCCTCGCTAGCGCTGCTGGCCGATGACATGCTGGCCGATGACCTCGAAGCGGAACTGCTGGCGAACGCGGGCGTCTTCAACGTCGTGCTCCGCCGGGACGAGGTGCGGCAACTGATGTTGTCGTCGCCAATCCCGGATCAGGTTGCCGACACCTATGACCTACGCGATGCCAGCCCTTGGGTATTGATCCGCGACGCGACAAGCCGACTATTCACCCCGGGCAACGAAGTCATTCGCGTCATCGGTGCACCGGTGAAAGATGCCGGCCTGCTGATCGAAGTGACGATGGAAACCGATCCGCTGCGGATGGCGATGACAGATTACGGGTTGCGCATTTTGGGGCTGTCCTTTGTCATCTCGATTATCACCGCCTCATTGTTATTTCTCGCAGTTCGTATCCTTCTTGTACGACCCATCAAAGGGGTGGTCGGGTATATGCAGCGCTATGCCAGCGCGCCCGAAGATGCCCGAGGCATCATTTCTCCCAACTCGAAAGTGTCTGAACTGCGCGAAGCCGAAGAGGCGCTGAAGACCTTGCAAACGGATCTGACACAGGCCCTGAAACAGCGCGAGCGCCTGGCTCAACTGGGCGGGGCAGTGGCCAAGGTCAGCCACGATCTGCGCAATATCCTGACCTCCGCGCAGCTCTTTACAGACCGAATAGAGTCCAGCGACGATCCGCTGGTGGCGCGCCTGGCGCCCAAGTTGGTCAACTCGATCACCCGCGCCGTGTCCTTGTGCGAAAGCACACTCGCCTTTGGTCGTGCCGAAGAACCGGCACCAACCCTGACCATGATCGAGTTGCAAACTATCACCGGAGATGTGGTTGCCAGTGAACAAATGGCCATCGACGGTACCGAGGTTGAGATCGAGAGCCAAGTGCCGGGTGATCTGGTGGTCCGTGCTGATCCCGAACAGCTCTACCGCGTGATCTTGAACCTGGTCCGCAATGCCCGTCAGGCGTTGGTTGCTTCGAACAAGCCAGGCACAGTTACCATCAGCGCCGTTGAGACTGATAATTGCTGGTGCATCGAAATCAGCGATACAGGTCCGGGGCTGCCACCCAAAGCACAGGAAAATCTGTTTACGGCATTCCAGGGCAGCGTGCGCAAGGGCGGCTCAGGTCTTGGTCTTGCGATCTCGCAGGAACTGGTGCGCGGTCACGGTGGAGAGCTGTTCCTGAAACAGACGGGGTCTGAGGGAACCACCTTCGAAATCAAGCTTCCAAAGAGCGACGGGACTTTTTGAGCAATTTTTGAAGAATCGACTTGCACGTATCAAATCCCGGGTCTACATAGCGCCTCACCAACGCGGACCGATAGCTCAGCTGGATAGAGTACTTGACTACGAATCAAGGGGTCGGGGGTTCGAATCCTCCTCGGTCCGCCACTTGGTGATTTTCCAAAATTTTGGTTCGACACACTAGCTTGCTTAAACCTCAGTGTTTTATGGCCGTAGCCGCGTTGGCGGGTTTCGTTGGATTTTACCCGATCACACCAGTATACTTTCATTGAGTGGTATATTTTGTGGTATTTTCATGGCTGCGCTCAGCGGGAAGCTGACAAAGAAACTGGTAGAGAATCTCGGCCCAGGTCGGCATGGCGACGGTTCTGGCTTGTACCTTGTTGTTGATCCATCAGGTGCACGGCGCTGGATCGTGCGCGTAACAGTCAAGGGACAGAAGAACCGCAAGGGCGCACCGCTGCGCACGGATTTCGGTTTGGGTGGCGCGGATGTGGTCACATTGAACCAGGCGCGGGAAAGAGCCCTCGAATACCGGCGAATGGCGAAAGCCGGGTTGAACCCGCGTTTCAACGCACATCGAGAAATACCGACGTTCGAAGAACTTAGTCGACAGGTCCACATTGAACGCCTGCCCACATGGAAGAATGCCAAGCATGGACAGCAGTGGCTCAACACCTTGCGCGACTATGCGTTCCCCAAGATCGGCCGTATGCCCGTAGACAGCATTGATCAGCCCGAAGTGCTGATGTGCCTGTCGCCAATCTGGACCGAGAAACACGAGACCGCAAAGCGACTGTCTCAGCGGATCAAGACGGTGCTCGATGTGGCAAAATCCAAGGGTTTTCGTTCGGGCGAGAACCCGGTGACCGCGATCCGCGAAGGCAAGGTGCTGCCCACCGTCAAAGCGAAGGTTCAGCACCATGACGCGATGCCGTGGCAAGAGTTGCCTGCGTTTTATGCCGATTTGCAGACCCGCTCGGCCATGGCCGCCAAGGCGCTGCAGTTCACCATTTTGACCGCCTGCCGAACCTCGGAAGTGTTGGAGATGAAATGGCCAGAGGTCGATGTCGATGCGCGCCTGTGGACCATACCTGCGGAGCGCATGAAAGGCGGGCAGGTCCATCGCGTGCCTCTCACCGACGAAATGCTGGCCATTCTGGAACCGCTGCGTGCGCTGGCCTCTGACTATGTGTTCGAGGGGCAAAAGCGGCATCAGCCCCTGTCAAACATGTCCATGCTAATGTTGCTGCGCCGGATGCGGCAGGATGGCGTCACCGTGCATGGCTTTCGCAGTTCGTTTCGGGATTGGGCGGCGGAGGCTGCAAGGGCACCGCGCGAGCTGGCAGAGGCGGCCTTGGCCCATCAGGTTGGGTCTGACGTGGAGCGCGCCTATGCGCGGTCGGATTTGTTGGAACGCCGCCGCGATTTGATCGAGCGGTGGTGCAAGTCTGTTTCGAGTTAGCAATTTAGATGGATATGATTTGATGACGCATAACAAATGGACAAAACCTAATCGGTTTACAGAGGTTATACGCCACAAGGCATCCCCCGTCGTGGTGGGTGCGGTCCCAGGGCCGTCTCTAGTCTCTCTTCGAAACACCTTTACCGATGATTTCAGCGAAACAAGGGACGGAGACACCGTTTGGAAAGTTTGGATAACGTCTAGGACAGGACTAGACAAAGAGGTCGTGGGTTTAAGCTATTTCGCAACAGAGGAAGCAGCGGAGGCTGCTGTAGCTTCTATGCCGGTTGGGATGACCTACGGAGACCACTTTGGCTTTCCTAAGAGAATTAAAGAAATAGTTGGAACTGGAGGCTTAGACCCCGCCGCTATGCTGTCATATATGTTTGGATCTTTCGATCACGACGCAGTTCATTTTGTTTGTTACGAAGCGCTAGCCGAAGCGGGGGTCATATCAAAAAAGGACTACAGTACTCTACCAAGTGTCCTCGATTGGTTGGGCGACGATCATGTTGCTTGGATGAGAAATACCTTCGGTGAAAATTGGTCAGCAGTTGCACAGTTTGAGTTTTGTCTAAATCACTTCCCTGACTCGTCTCTGGCTAGTCTATCAGCGAAACTATTCTTGTCGCAGTTCGTGACAAACGACGACTTTACAGCGGGCTATGTAACCAAGGAAATTGAGGCTATCTCAGGAGGCACTGAAGCTGCAGCATTTCTGGCGGCAAACACCCGAAAAAAGGCTGGTGAAGCCGGGGCACGTGCATCCCGAGATCGCAGACTTCAGAACTTGGAACTGCTGATGCAAGAAATCGAGCAACTATCTGGCGCGGTTGGTTTGATCAGCGAAGAACGAATAATCGAGCAAGCCTTGGAAAAGTCAGTTGAGAATCAACTGGACTTCCCAAAATCGCGAAAAACTCATGCGAACTATGGAACGGCGTTGCGTTCAGAAGAGCCTTTCAAATCAAGGTATGAAGCGGTGTTCAGGAAAAACGCTTAAGCATTTTCTCACTTCGGGAAGCCGCTTAAGCGCAAGAAAACGTCTGGTGACACTTCGGGAAAGCTGCCCATAATTGGGAGCCATCGCAACTGATCCAAGAGGATTTCAACGATGGCAAACGTCTTCAATGACGACCGGGTCTATTTTCCAGAAGACCCTGAAATGCAATTGCTAGGAAACCGCGAGAAGCTGGCTCAATGGCGTCACCGCATGTGCGGTCCGGCCTTCATCCGCATTGGTCGGCGGATCAGGCCGGTTTCTCGCCGGTCCGTCGGTTCTGAAACGGAACACTAATACTAACCACTCCCTGTTACGCGAGGCGGACATGATCAAGACAGAGAAAGACACTGGCAAAGATCTGGAGACAAAGGGCTCCGAGCTCACAGAGTTGGAGACCAACGCGATTGCAGATTTGAAGGAACGAAAGAGATCGCACGTCCGAGCTCCGGACATCGAGTTAGACTTCGATGAAGAAACGAGAAGCCTGACTGTTGGTCACAAGGAAAAGAACCCTACGTCGGCCTGCGCTTTGGCGATGCACGAATTGGGAACTGTCGATTATCGGTTCTTCGAAGGCATTATGGATCAAGTTGCAGTCCTTGGAAAGCAAGGAAGCTCTGTCTCTGAAACCGCATCCAACTTTGTGATGTCCGTTGTAGCTGGGGTTAAGCCACAGGACGAGATCGAAGCTATGCTGGCAATACAAATGGGCGCGATCCATCAGGCGACGATGATGATGGCACGCAGGCTCAATCACGTCGAAACCTTGCAACAGCAAGATTCGGCGGAACGAGCGCTCAATAAACTTGCTCGGACCTTCACGAGCCAGGTTGAAACCTTGAAACGATATAGATCCAAGGCAGATCAAACCGTCCGTGTCGAACGCGTCGAGGTCAAAGAAGGCGGTCAGGCAATCGTCGGCAACGTTGAAACAGGGGGAGGTAAGAAATGAAAGTTGACACCAACCCTATGCAAAGGGCGCATGGGGCCCCCCGATGTACGGCGAAGTCCAAGCGCACCGGTCTTCCGTGCAATAACCCTGCTGTACGTGGCTGGATGGTGTGTCGAATGCACGGCGCAGGCGGGGGGCATGGGTCAGGGAACGCTAACCCTGCCTATAAGCACGGGATGCGAAGCCGGGAGGCCGAAGATAGTCGCAGGGCTGTGAATGAGCAAACTCGCATGGCTCGCGCCCTCAAGCAACTAACGGGCAGCATTGGGTAGCCCACGCACCCGAATGACATCAATCCCTTAAGGGCATGCCAAGGAGAAGCAAACCGCTTCACCAAGGAACCACGTAGAAAAGGCCCCGCCGAAGCGGGGCAGAGTGAGCGAGGCAATTTAAGGCAGTCTCATTTGAGACACCCCCAACATCCCAGACGCGAATAAAGAAAACCTATTGCTCAGATTAAAAGGAAGGCAAGCATGTCTCAATTCTACAAAAATGGCACTTTCTTAGGCGCTGGAAACTTCAAGCGGGTCGCTTTGACATCTTTCGAAAGGGTGAAGATTCAGATTGCCGCCACATTGGAACGTTCACAGCAGGAACCCCAAAAAAACACTGAACAGGCCGAAGCCGATATCCGCGCCGACAAGGAACTAAAGAAGTTAATCTATTGATAGGGAACCGACTGGCCATGTCACAAAGCAGTTATTCGATTAGACTGTTTCGATGTCTGCTTCCGAGCCCAATTTGAGTTTTGCTGCTTTTCGTCACAATGTCTTATGTTGACTTGGGCTGTTCAAATAAGAAGGGCAAAAAAGTGAAATTCAAAAAGTTGTACTCAGACGCCCAAGGCGAAAGCCATTGGGAAGAAATTGAAGTTGAACTTGAAGAGCAAACATTCGCGCCTCCTGCGAAAGCAATCGAAATTTCAAAGCCCGAGGCGGTTACGCAAACCATGTTTTTGAGGCTCAAGAAAGGCTGGGATGAACCAGTTCATCCTACACCCGTCGCTCAAAAGCTCATTTGTCTTTCTGGTGCGGTACGAGTGACCGCGAGCGATGGCGACTTCAAGGATATTGGTCCAGGCGACGTTTGGCATATGGAAGACAAGCACGGAAAGGGTCACCACACAGTTGTAACAAGCGACGAAGACTTTCTGTCTCTGATTGTACAATACGAGTAATGGCGGTTCTCCTGATCATGTTATACGCCTGTCCGTATTCTTCGCAGTATTGGTCGTCTGAATAGTGCTCCGAAACCTAGGTGTCATCTAGTTCCAATGAGTGTAGGCTGTTCGTGTTTGTTTGACGAAACCGATATTCCTGGCTGTTTCGCAGCGCTTTTCATCCAATCCAAGGCACACAATTCATTGGCGAAAATGCCACTGCCAATTGTGTTGTTTGGTATTGGCTAAATCCTGAAAGGGGTTTCATGTATATTTTGTTCGAGCGACTTTCTAGGAACTAATAATGACACTGACAGCTTTCGACCACGTAAATGTACGCACAGCCAACCTTGAAGAGATGGTTGATTGGTATGGACAAGTGTTAGGTCTCTATCCGGGGAAACGACCGGATTTCAACTTCCCCGGCGCCTGGCTGTATTTGAATGACACTGCGTTCGTGCATTTGGTTGGGGTGAGTGAGGATCCTGTTGCAGGTGGGAACCCTTCTCTGGAACACTTTGCTTTCAAAGCAACGGGCCTGGACGAATTTGTTAGCAAACTCAGAAAGCTTGGCATTGCCCACACAATTGATCCAGTACCGGGAATAGCGCTTGTTCAGGTCAATCTGAGCGACTTTGACGGCAATCATATCCACGTTGACTTTGAAACCGAGGGATAACCCGTCTTAGGCACATTTGATTGCGAAATGCACCGACCCGATTGCTTGGTGCATTTCCATCATGGCCTCTATGGCGGTCTCAAACTTTGGTGCGAATTCGAAGGCGTTTTCACGCAACCCGCATCATCAGGAGCATTGCAAGACAGGCGCATCCTATGCCCGCAACTTCGCGATATCCGATTGTTTCGCCGAAGAAAGCCCAGCCCAGGCCGCAAAGAACTATCAACGACAACATCGAGTAAGCCACAGCCGCTTGCCCAAGAGACACATGGCGCATCGCAAAATACCAAAGGATGGCTGAAAAGGCATAAAGTAGGATGCCCGCAATCATAGGTGGTGACGTAATCGCCCGCGCGCCATCTGCAGCAACCTTTATGAGCAGGTCGCCCGCGATGACCACCGCTGCAGTGAAAAGAGAAAACAAAATACCGTAAAGAACGCTCATAGTAACTCCAACAAAAAATGCGGCGCGAAATGCATGCGCTCACAAGAACATGGTCCGCTAGAAGCTAGTCTCTGTCAAATCTGACGAATTCTATGCCGACAGATTGGTTGTGTGACCCGCTTCGCTGACCCACATGACAGAATCAATGTAATTGGGTTTATTAGAAGAGTTAGTGCTCGTGTTGAGTTGCGAGCGCGCGAGATTTTGTATGTCCTCCCTGTCAACTGGGGCCGTTTGGTTAACCATGCTTCTTTTGGAAATGATAAGTTCTCAGCGGATAGAGATCCGACGCTTGGGGTATCGTTCTTTCTTGGTTAGCGCTCCGAGACAGGTGGCAACAATCAGATAGAAGTGAGGTAGCGGTGCTTCATAAATTTGTTCTTGTTTGTGTTCTGGTATTTGGGGCACTTCCCGCTCTTGCTGAGAAGCGGACGGCATTTGTCGTCGGCAACGCGGACTACGCCAACGCGCTCCCACTTGCGAACCCGGTGAGCGATGCTCGCCTCGTTGCGGAGACGTTGGGCAGGTTGGGTTTTGAGGTCACACTCGCGACTGACCTCAAAAGGTCTGAGCTGGCCGCAGAATTCTCGGCTTTCCTCAACGAGACCGAAGGCGCCGAACTAACGCTCTTCTACTACGCTGGACACGGGATGCAGTTCGAGGGGCGAAACTACCTTTTGGGCACCGACGCTGCTCTGCAAAGCGCCTTCGACGTGCAGAGCGAAGCGCTGCCGTTAGACCGGATCGTCAAGATGCTTGAAGAAAAAAGCAGAGCTGCGCTCGTCTTCATAGACGCCTGTCGCGACAACCCACTCGCAACCGACTTTTACACAAAGAATTACTCGCCGACGCGGGCTCTCACGACGCGCGGTCTGGCGCCGATGACAGGCCGCTTCCAGGGCTCGATGCTGATGTTCGCAGCTTCGCCCGGACAAGTGGCATATGACGGCACCTCGGGCAACTCACCATTTACAGAAGCTTTGGCCCGGCACCTTCCCACTGAGAACGTGGAGATCCTGACATTGATGAAGCGTGTGATCCGCGACGTCAAGGCCGACACTGAGAACAACCAAGTGCCGACGGTCACGAACGACCTGGCGTTGGAGGTCTATCTCAACCTCGGCGAAGACGGTCAGGGCGCGGTGATCGCGTCGGCGCAGGAGGAGGCGATATTCGAGGCCGCGATGGCTATCAATACCGAAAGGGCTTGGGACATTTACCTGAAGCGCTTCCCGAAAGGATCGTTGAGCGAATTGGCGCTGGCGGCGCGCGAAGAACTGACGGCCCAGTTGCTAGCCCAGGCACCAGGAAGCGAGGTTACCGATAGTGGCCGGGTGACGGTCTCGCGCGAGGCAGCAGCCTCGGCCGAGCGCACTCTGGGGCTCTCGACCGAGGATGCGCGAATTGTGCAGGCGGCGCTGAATGAGCGCGGTTACAACGCCGGATCGGAGGATGGCGTGATCGGCCAGCAGACGCGGCGGGCGATCGCGGATTTTCAGGCGGCAGCCAAACTTCCGTCGACCGGAGTAGTTACGCGCGGCACGGCCGAGGCCCTGGGGGTCCCCTTGACAGCCCCTGAAGAGAGTGATCGGGTCATTTATGCGTCCAAAGACGCGCGCAAATATGACCTGCAACAGCTTGCGCTTATCGAGACCGATGAACGCCTGCTCGCCGCTGTCCGCGTACTGAGCGGCAAAGACCTCGTCTACGGTTTTTTCGATGGACGGGTCTATATCGCCGCCCTGATCTGGGAGAACATAAGCTGGGACGATGCGCTCGCCCTGTCCGAAGCAGCGGGCGGCCACTTAGTGACTCTGACCTCGCCGGCGGAAAACAGCTTCGTCTTCAATCTGATCTCCGAGGATGACCGATTCTGGAGGCAAACCAACGTAGGGACACGGCTATCGGAGGCAGTGGGCCCACATATCGGTTTGTACCAGCCCCCCGGTTCCCGAGAACCGGCAGGCGGGTGGAGATGGGTGACGGGTGAACCATTGAATTATACGAACTGGATGCCGAACAACCTCGACAACTATGCTGATCGTGAACACCGGGCAACGTTCTATAACAACGAACCATATCGTGCTCGCGCGGGGAGGACACCTCCATCACCTCAATGGAACGACATTCAGACCGGCATAAGATCCCTCATCATAGAAATCGAATAGAGCGGGCAACATCGACGGTGATGTCCGCGGTGTCTTACGTAGCCAAACTGGACGTGCCCGACAGACTGGTTCTTCCTTCGACCGTGGCCTTCGCCTCGAAGTTGGGAGCCGGTTTTAAAGATTCGTCCATGGTGTTTGCAATGCTTGGCTACTCAGCCGATTTGAAATCCTATTACGCGCTCGGGGCTGGAAACGGCGCCGTACCTGACGGTTGCAGAGTTTCAAGTTTCACCTTCGAACCGCCTTGGCAATCGAGACCCATGCCCTCAAGGGAAAAATATGTAGCGACAGCCACCGACAAAGAGCTGGGATTTATCGCCTGACCATCGATTAAATATGTAGTACCGAACATTCATGCGCCGCGCGGCATCGGACAAAATGGGCTCGAGGCAGACGTCCGCAAAATCGCGAAGTATGTCCGCTCTGCGGACTATTCGGACATTGGCGACGTCACTTCATGCTCCTGGCAAATACTTGTC
>NZ_WQIE01000016.1:0-44150 GCF_013035585.1 Ruegeria sp. HKCCA5839
CAAACGGTTTGTCTCAGACAGGATATCTCAATGAAAATACATATGAGATGCTGCTTTCTTTGGCGTCGCGGCAAAGGACAACAGGTTCAGTAGACAGCGGAACAAACGCAACGGAAAGCATCATTGCAAAAGCTTCACCTGACAGTCGGCTATCCCGTGTGCGCAGAGTGTTTCCCGGTAAAGACCTCGTCGTTGGAAACTTCGACGGAAGGCTGTATGTTGTTGTGCTGACCTGGTCGTCTCACTCATTGGCGGAGGCGCGTGCCCTTGCGCGGCGTAGTGGCGGTACCCTTGCGTCAATAACCTCGGCGGCAGAATACGACTTCGTTATGAAGCTTGCTCAGAGCGACAGCCGATTGTGGACTTCGGATGATCCCGAACACCGCCACGGGCCCAGTATCGGACTGTATCAGTCGAAAGGCGCTCGTGAACCTTCGGGGGGTTGGGTATGGGATTCTGGTGAAAGCTATACCCTAAATCGGTGGACGCGTAGCGAACCCAATAACCATGATGGCGGAGAAGATGTTGCCGCTCTTTGGATCAAAAATGGGGGTGGAGGGCGGACCGTTGGCTGGAACGACACCAAAGGAATCTCTCGATCCTTTATTATTGAGATACCCTAGTGCGGGGTCGCAGAACAAGCCACGCCGCAAGTCCGTCACCTATCTCAGCTAGTAAACCCGCGTTGTCGCGCTTTCTGGAGGGGACAGAGACAACGCGGGCCGTCAGTGAGTGGGGTACCATGAATGTAGTGCTGAAATCGGCTCAATCAATCACGCTCTGGACAAGTCAAGCTTAGACAGCTGTCAGGACAAAAAAGATTACGGCCTCTATCTGTCCTCATTTCGCAATGACGGAAAGGAATGACCACTAAACACGCGAGCCAACGGTTCTTTCAGACAAACTATGCGGGGAAAGAAGAAGGCAGGTATTGGCGCAATCCAGAGCGAATACCTAAGAAATACGGACCGGTGCGCATGCGTTGACCAACGACCGCTTCGAGCCCGAAGCCGGCTCTGCGGAGACGGGCGAAACGCTTCTTTTAGTCTCCATTAGGAGATGCAACTCAAAAGGAGCCAAGTCAACAATGCTTCGAGTAGCCGGGCTTGTGGCGCGGCTTACCAGCATCTTTCGGCAACTTGCATTGAAAACATCTGAGTCTTTTGCGTTACTCAGCGCATAAAGGAGAGGCATTCACCATGGGAAACACGTCCAGACGCGCATTTATAAGATCCTTTCTGACAAGCACAACGATCCTCGCTACTCCGAGTACATTGTTCGGACAAGAAGGCACGCTGACCGATCTTGGCGGAGCGATACTGGATCTTGATGAAGTCACAATTTTTACGGCTCGCGAGATCGTCACACTTGATCCTGACCTTCCGAGCGCCGAAGCAGTTGCCGTTGTGAACGGTCGGATTTTGGCGACTGGCACGATAGATCAAGTACAAGAGGCGATTGGTGAGCAACCCTTCACCGTTGATGACACCTTCGCAGACTACATCATCGTTCCCGGTTTTATCGCCCAGCATGATCACCCAGTTTTGGGCGGTTTAAGCCTGTCCTCCGTCATTCTGTCAATCGAGGACTGGGACCTGCCGCAAGGTTTGTCGCGCGCCGTCGTGGACAAGGATGACTTTTTGACGCGGTTGTCAGACGCTGCGAATGCTCAGGCAGCCCCTGACACACCTGTCATGACGTGGGGATACCACGCGGCATTCTATGGTCCTCTGACAAGGAATGATCTGGACCAGATCAGCAGTGACCGCCCGATCTTTGTTTGGTCGAGGTCCTGTCACGAATTCGTTCTGAATTCAGCGGCCATGGAAATCGCAGGTATTACTCAAGAGGTCATGGATGCCTGGTCCGACTCGGAAAAGATGCAGTCCAGCTTCGAGAATGGACACTTCTGGGAACAGGGCTTATTTGCGGTTCTGCCTTTGATTGCGCCATACGTGGCAACCCCTGAAAAGTTCCGCTCCGGTTTAGAGACCATGCGCGATTACCTGCATGCAAAAGGCGTGACCTACGGCAACGAGCCCGGCGGTATTCTGGCGCGCCCGGTTCAGGACGCGGTGAACGCTATATTCTCGGCACCCTCAATGCCGTTTCGTTGGAGCTTCATTCCGGATGGAAAAAGCCTGATTGCCAAATTTGACAATGATGTCGAGGTGATCGAACAGACCGAAGCCTTGGTCGATTGGTATGGTGGCAAGACCAGCATGGCGCAAGGCAGCGTCAAGCTATTTGCTGACGGTGCGATCTATTCCCTTGCCATCCAACTCAGGGATGATCCGCTTGGCGACTATCACGGCGAATGGATGATGGACCTTTCGGCCTTTGAGCGCGCATTTCAAACCTATTGGGACGCCGGATACCAAGTCCATGTTCACGTCAACGGCGATGCTGGGTTGGACCGTGTATTGAACGCCTTAGAGAAAAACTTGCGCAGAAACCCGCGTTTCGATCATAGAACGGTGATCGTGCACTTTGCTGTGAGCGCGCCAGATCAGATCGATCGTATCAAGCGTCTGGGTGCGATTGTTTCCGCAAATCCCTACTACGTTACGGCACTTGCGGATCAATACAGTAAAACCGGTCTTGGTCCTGCACGCGCCAATGAGATGGTCCGTCTTGGCGATCTGGATCGGGCGGGTGTTTCCTGGTCACTGCATTCAGATATGCCGATGGCACCCGGTGATCCATTGTTCCTGATGTGGTGCGCCGTGAACCGCGTGACGAGTTCCGGTCGGGTGGCGGGACAGGACCAAACAGTCCCGGTCGAACAGGCCTTGCGCGGGGTGACAATCAACGCCGCTTATTCTCATCGTCTTGAACAGGACCTTGGGAGCATCGAACCCGGCAAGCGGGCGAACTTCACGATACTGGAAAACAACCCATTGACTGTCGACCCCATGGGACTCAAGGATATAAAGGTTTGGGGCACAGTATTGGAAGGCGATAAGTTTCCAGTGGGCGACAAGGCAGAACAGGAAGACGCAGGTTTGCCTCTGAATGATCCAGACAATAAACGAGAGTTCGCAGTGAACACTCTCAATCACGCGCTGTCAGTTGTTCACGCCCATCTTTAGGCGCTTTCACTCTAGCAGCAAAATAAGCCGAAATCCTTTGTGCCTGATCTTAAGGCGAGACCGCGCTGAATACCAAATTTACGCATACTTCTGGTGCCGGGTTTGGCGCAATGGCTGTCGCCATTTTCATGTAACCGTGAATGGCCCTTTAGTCCGGCGGTCTCAATGGATCGCCGCAACACTTCACTTTGCGATCAAGGCTAAGACAAAAAACCTGTGCGAGGTTTACCGTTCGGGTTTCCGCTGATCGACCGTGCGAAAGGACAATAAGGTGTGGTCGTATAGGACACGGGCAACTATGCGTACAGCGTCTTCCAGGGGAGTGCCGTCCGCTTCGAAAGTCTCGCGCAACGCCCATGTGGTATCAAAAATAAGTTCCGCATCACCGGTTGCTGTTTTACGCTGTTCCGTCAATGTCTGAACGATCAGGTCCAAATGTTTCATTTTTGGTTCATTACCGCTTTAGTCTGCTGTTACTTGGCAGATGGTTCGCGGTGATGAATTGCGCTTGTGAATTTCGGTCAATCGAAACGTTAAATGGTCATTTTGTGGCGTATTCTCACCTCCCGTAGTGCAATGACAATTCCCAAAACCCAAAGTACCGCCAATGCCATTGCATCAGTGCAGGAATCGAACGGCGGTTTTATCCGCTCATTCGAAATCGGCTACTCAATAAGCGTCATAAAACTTGGCGAAGTCTGAACACTTCTCCCAAGTCATTCCTTTGCAGCGTGCCGTCCGATGAAGAAGATGTAATTTTCGCTTAATCGTTACCAAAGCTTCGAACACCAAATCCATTGTACTACATGTCAGTGGGTTAATAGGGTTTTGAAAACAATGGTTTATGAAATCGGTGTAGACATGGCGCTTTCGGCCATGAAGGTATCTTTGGTAGTGAGTGAAAGAGATGACCAGCTCTATGCAATGGGGGTCTGTGAGGCGATGGGACTTACACCGCGTGAAGCTGCCATCGTCATTTTGGCGAAAGATAGTGATTTTGCGAGACCCAGAGATACGGAAGTATGCATCAAAAAATGGGCGCGCGAAGGAAGTTTGAATCCGACAGAACCGGCTGTCGCCAGCGCCCTTTCAAGGCTGGGCTATTCAGAGATCTAGGAGCCCGTCATAGCTGCACAGACTTGCGCGTCTCAAGTTGGCGAGGGGATCTTGGGGCAAGGCTGGGCAAAGGTGCTGTTCTGGACGAAAAAGGGCGCGCTCTAACTAAGCGCGCCCCAGTTGACAGGGAGGACAGTGAAAAAATCTCGCGCTCCAAACTCAACATGAGCGCTAACTCTTTAACTGAACCCAATATCGTTGATTCTACCGCGTTGGTCAGTGAAGTGGGTTACACAGATTTGGTTATTCTGAGAATTCAAAGGTTGGCCCCGGTAGGCCGGCGTTTCCGAAATCCGTGTGTGGATCGGATTGCAAGCTTTTAGTTGCAGACTGATTGTCCCGCATACATCCCAACGCCTGCACCCGCTGCAGTCGCTAATGTCTTGCCCGATCCGCCACCGAAGCGATTTCCAACGACCCCTCCAAGAGCAGCGCCACCCAGGATCCCTGCAGCGCAGCGAGCGTCATGCTGGACCTGAGCCTGAGTTGGCGTGGTCGGTGCTCCGCATGCGGCCACAAGCAGCGAAATGCCAATCGCACATGTTAACGTTACTTTGTTCATCTTGAATGCCTCTCAAGATACCAATGAGTTATCTGACTAGGTGGCCCCAGGGCGCTTATCGTACAAGGTTTCAATCCCCCGAGGATTTGAGATTAACCAAATCTTAATGAAGACCGCTTTGGGTTGGGCCTTTCATTCGATGCCCGTGGAACTGATCGGAAAAAGGCCCACAAACGCTTTCATCTTTCAGATAAGCTTCTCCAATGTGCGGACGACTCGGCAGACCTGATATGACATGGGCAGAGCTCTATGCCCTTCAGAACTGGATCGTGAATGGTGTCCCGATCCCGACAAAGCGGGACCCGAACGCCAAAGACCTGAGGATGAGCTGGAACGTGAAGCCCACTCAGATGTTGGATATGGCCTTCATCCAAGACGACCGCTTGATAAGCTCAACGGCCCGGTGGTGGCTTGTCCCGCACTGGTTCAAGGAAGACGTAAAGCAGTGGAAACCGACCACATTCAACGCGAAGATAGAAACAGCGAATAAACTGGGTTCGTTCCGGGTCGCTTGGAAGAGCAGCCGGTGCATTATCCCGGCCAGTTTCTACTATGAATGGACAGGTTCCAAAGGGGCCAAGCAGCCTTGGGTTATCAAGGCAGATACCAATGACCCTTGTATGTACTTCGCGGGCCTCTACTCGCGCCTCTCATCCGGCCTGAATACTTGTACAATCCTCACCCGTCCCGCTTTACATCAAATAGAACACATCCACGCCAGGTCACCGGTCATCCTGACAAATGAGAAGCTGGTGCCGTGGATGGCTGGCGAAATTGATCATGATGAAGCCCAAGAACTCGGGACCGAATGGGATGGGCGCATGCGTTACCACAAGGTTGCACCCATTGGACGCGACGATGACGGGCCGGAGTTGATTGAGGAGTTTGTGGAATAGCAGTGAAATCTCGAAAAGAGTTTTGCGGTCATCTTTTCCCGGTGACAGCAAGCGCGCCGGTTTTGTTTACGAAAATGAGCATTCAGACAACCCACCTGGATTCGAGCGATCTTCATTGGCTTGCCGCCCAAACACCTTTCGCTCTGACAACGCTCCAAAGATATGATCTTTGTCCCCTATATGTCCCCCAGGCGCGCAAAAACAGGATGTCTTGGTCGAAGCTCGCGTCGGCCGGATGTTGCGTAAGATACTGTTTTATTTACGAGAAACAGTGGGGACCCGTATAGGAATCGAACCTGCGACTACTTAGGCCGTACGATGCAATATGAACACAAGACCAATGGCGGTATGATCGCCGACTTGGGTTGATTCAAAGGCAGATGGAAGTCAAGGTAAATCCATTAACCATTTGGCAGCGATATGTTTTTCGGAAGAAGTGGTGCCCAGGAGAGGACTCGAACCTCCACGTCCATACGGACACTAGCACCTGAAGCTAGCGCGTCTACCAATTCCGCCACCTGGGCAGGTGTCGTGGAGGGGCGTTTAAGCCGAGTGGCCGGGGGCGTCAACCTGATTCAGGCAGTTTTTGAAAGTTTTTTGAACCGGCGTTTGACAGACTGTTGAACTGGGTCAGCGCGACGCAATTGCAGCTTGTTTGCACGACGCGAGAACGCTACATCAATTCAGGACCCAGACAGCAGGAGCGCCATCATGTCCAAACTGGTCACGGTATACGGTGGATCGGGATTTGTCGGCCGGTATATCACGCGTCGACTGGCAGCCGAGGGCTGGCGCGTTCGGGTGGCTGTGCGGCGACCGAACGAGGCGATGTTTGTGCGCCCCTATGGTGCGGTGGGGCAGGTCGAACCTGTCTTGTGCAACATTCGCGACGATGGCTCGGTTGATGCGGCCATGCATGGAGCAGACGCGGTGGTCAATTGCGTGGGCATCCTGAGCGAGATGGGCAAAAACGAATTCGACAGCGTGCAGGCCGAGGGCGCTGAACGTGTCGCGCGATTGGCAGCGGCGAATGGCATTCCCCGGATGGTGCATGTGTCGGCAATTGGTGCCGATGCGGACGCCGCCAGCGCCTATTCCCGCACAAAAGCCGAAGGCGAGGCCGGAGTTCTGGCCCATATGCCCAACGCGATCATCCTGCGCCCTTCTGTGATTTTTGGCCCCGAAGACCAGTTCTTTAACCGGTTTGCAGCCATGACACGGATGGGTCCGTTTCTGCCTTTGGTGGGGGCCGAGACCAGATTCCAGCCGGTTTATGTGGATGATGTGGCTCAGGCGGCGGTCAAAGGCGTATTGGGACAAGCTGCCCCCGGTACCTATGAGTTGGGCGGGCCCGAAGTTGCGACCTTCCGCGCGCTGATGCAGCAAATGTTGGATGTGATCCATCGCCGTCGGGTGATCTTGTCGGTGCCCTTCTTTGCGGCGCGTATCATGGCTGGTGTCCTGGACATCCTCAAATTCGTCAGTTTCAAGCTGTTCCCGAACAATATCCTGACACGTGATCAGTTGAAAAACCTGGCACGTGACAATGTTATGGCGGATGATGCAAAAGGCTTTGCCGAATTGGGTATCCGCCCCACGGCGCTTGAGTCTGTTTTGCCAGAATACCTATGGAAGTACCGTCCAAATGGTCAATACGATGACATTCAGAACTCGGCCCAGAACCTGCGCAGCTGATCAGCTATAGGCGATCACCAACAGAATGATGCCCACGATCACCCGATAGATCACATAGGGCGTGAAGCTGATACTGCGCAGCAGGCGCATCATGAGCGTCAGAGCAAGCAAGGCAGCAATGAACGCAAATGCGGCCGCGATAGCACCGTCCTTGGCCAATTGCGCATCCGCTTGACGGATCACATCGACCGACAGCAGCGCACCCGAGGCCAGAATCGTCGGGATCGACATGAGCATGGCGATGCGTGCGCCGTCCTCGCGAGAATATCCCAGCTGCCTTGCGCCGGTGATTGTGATCCCGGATCGCGACGTGCCGGGGATCAGTGCCAGAACTTGCCACAGACCCATGACAACCGCATCACGGATCCCCCAATCTGCGGCTGTTTTGGTCTGCGCACCGCGCTGATCCATCACGTATAAGACCAGACCAAAGCCCAACATTGCCCAGCCTATTACGGCAACCGACCGCATCGCCTCGTTCCAGCCTGTGACATGCAGGACCAGACCGACAAGTACAACTGGGATAGTCGCAATCCCAAGGCACAACGCCAAACGCGCCTGAGGAGAGGTGATCCGTCCCGATAAGATCTGCGGTATTCCGATCAGAGCCTGTTTTACATCCTGCCAGAAATACAGAACCACCGCCCCAAGTGTTCCAACGTGCACGGCTACGTCGATCGCCAACCCCTGATCGTCCAAGCCGGTCAGGCCGGGGAGAAGAATAAGATGTCCCGATGACGAAATTGGCAGAAATTCAGTGACCCCCTGAATGATCGCCACGAGAATCAATTGAAAAAGACTCATCAACCCAGCCGTGAAATTGTAACGCTAAACTTGGGTTCAATGGGTATTCTTGTGACGTCAGAAAGGGAAGAGCTCATAATAGGTCCGATTCGGTTCTATTTTCCGCACATTTTTTCCGAAAATTGGCGGTGTGGGGTGGTATTTTGTCATTTATGTCAGTAATACTGACTTTTCATCCTCTACCCTATCCCCTAAACAGGCGCGACCAAGCCAATTCATGGAGTCTGACCCGTGGCCAAGCAACCGATGCTCAAGTTTGTGCAGATCGATCGCGACATGCCGGAAAAGCGTGCCGCAGACGACCGCCGAGAAGACTTTGACGAAATCTATGCGGAATATGCCGCCGAGAAGGCCGCTGAGCAGGCCAGCCGGTGCAGCCAGTGCGGTGTGCCTTATTGTCAGTCGCATTGCCCCTTGCACAACAACATCCCTGACTGGCTTCGCCTGACTGCAACCGGTCGGTTGGAAGAGGCGTATGAGACCAGCCAAGCCACCAATACCTTCCCGGAAATCTGTGGCCGCATCTGCCCGCAGGATCGCCTGTGTGAAGGCAATTGTGTGATCGAGCAATCGGGGCATGGTACGGTCACCATTGGCACGATTGAAAAATACATCACCGATACCGCTTGGGACAAAGGCTGGGTGAAGCCCGTGGCACCGAGCGTCGAGCGCGGCGAAAGCGTTGGCATTATTGGTGGCGGCCCCGGTGGCCTTGCCGCGGCCGACATGTTGCGGCGCGCGGGTATTCAGGTGACCGTCTATGACCGCTACGACCGCGCAGGTGGATTGCTGATGTATGGCATTCCGGGGTTCAAACTGGAAAAAGACGTGGTTCAGCGGCGCAACGAATTGCTGGCCGATGGCGGGGTCGAGTTTGTTTTGAACTGCGACGTCGATGCCGACAAGTTTCAAGAGATCCGCAGCAAACATGACGCTGTGATCATCGCCACGGGTGTCTATAAATCGCGTGACCTTTCAATGCCTGGCAGCGGGTTGAACGGGATTGAGAAAGCCATTGATTTCCTCACGGCCTCAAACCGCAAAAGCATTGGCGACGATGTTGAAGACTTCGACAATGGCCGCCTGAATGCAGCGGGCAAAAAGGTCGTGGTGATTGGCGGTGGTGATACCGCGATGGATTGTGTGCGGACCTCGGTTCGACAGGGCGCGACCTCGGTCAAATGCCTTTATCGCCGTGACCGTGCCAACATGCCTGGTTCACAGCGCGAAACGCAAAACGCCGAAGAAGAAGGCGTGATCTTTGAATGGTTGAGCGCGCCCAAAGGCTTTACCGGCGATGACAAGGTTTCGGGCGTCATGGTGCAGAAAATGCGTTTGGGTCAGCCCGATGCCTCGGGCCGCCAAGCCCCCGAAGTGATCGAGGGCGCTGATTATGTCGAAGAGGCTGATCTGGTGATCAAGGCGCTGGGCTTTGAACCTGAAGACCTGCCCACCTTGTTCGGCCAGCCCGATCTGCCTGTGACCCGCTGGGGCACCGTCAAGGCGGCGTTCCAAACCGGCGCGACCGAAATGGACGGCGTTTATGCCATCGGCGATATTGTACGCGGTGCGTCACTGGTGGTCTGGGCCATCCGTGACGGGCGCGACTGCGCTGACGCAATCATCGACCGGTTCAACGCGAAAGCGGCAGTCGCGGCGGAATAACGGCCCGCAGCAGTTCATCAAAACATGCTCTGTAAGGGGCGGCGTTCGCAGCCGGACGCCAGCACAGATCAAACCCGGGGACGACGCAGCGATGCCCCTCGGAAGAAGGAGACAGCCAATGACCAAATACGATGCCGATTGGGTGCGGGCGGAAGAGAACAAGCGCAAGTGGATGGCGGAAAATGGTCTCTATTCCGAGGAGGAAGAGCATTCGTCCTGCGGCGTCGGGCTTGTTGTGTCCGTCGATGGAAAGCCGTCGCGCAAGGTAGTTGACGCGGGCATTGATGCGCTCAAGGCGATTTGGCACCGAGGCGCGGTGGATGCGGATGGCAAAACCGGTGACGGCGCAGGGATCCATGTGCAGATCCCGGTTTCGTTTTTCTACGACCAGATCCGTCGCACCGGGCATGAGCCCAAGCTGGATCAGCTGATCGCGGTCGGTCAGGTCTTTCTGCCGCGCACCGATTTCGGTGCGCAGGAGCAATGTCGGACGATTGTTGAAACCGAAGTGCTGCGCATGGGTTACTACATCTATGGATGGCGCCATGTGCCGGTTGATGTGACCTGTCTGGGTGAAAAGGCCAACGCGACCCGCCCCGAGATCGAACAAATCCTGATCTCGAACTCCAAAGGTGTGGACGAAGAGACATTCGAGCGCGAGCTGTATGTCATCCGTCGCCGTATCGAAAAAGCGGCGGCGGCGGTGGGAATTTCGGGCCTGTATCTGGCGTCGCTGTCCTGCCGGTCGATCATCTACAAGGGCATGATGCTGGCCGAGCAGGTTGCGGTATTCTATCCCGACCTGATGGACGAGCGGTTCGAATCTGCCTTTGCCATTTATCACCAGCGGTATTCTACAAACACCTTCCCGCAATGGTGGCTGGCGCAACCATTCCGCATGTTGGCCCATAACGGCGAGATCAACACGCTGAAGGGCAACATCAACTGGATGAAAAGCCACGAAATCCGCATGGCCAGCGGCACCTTTGGCGACTATGCCGAAGACATCAAGCCGATCATCGCCGGAGGATCGTCGGATTCGGCCGCATTAGACTCGGTTTTTGAGGTTTTGGTGCGTGCAGGTCGTTCCGCGCCCATGGCGAAAACCATGCTGGTGCCGGAAAGCTGGTCCAAACAGGCGGTCGAACTGCCGCAAGCCTGGCGGGACATGTATTCCTATTGCAACTCGGTGATGGAGCCGTGGGATGGTCCGGCGGCTTTGGCGATGACCGATGGCCGTTGGGTATGTGCCGGGTTGGACCGGAACGGCCTGCGCCCGATGCGCTATGTGGTCACTGGTGACGGGCTGGTCATCGCTGGATCTGAGGCGGGTATGGTGCCCATTGACGAATCCAGCGTTGTCGAAAAGGGCGCGCTTGGCCCCGGTCAAATGCTGGCCGTCGACATGAAAAAGGGCAAGCTGTACCGCGACAAGCAGATCAAGGACAAACTGGCCCGGGCGCTGCCGTTTGGTGAATGGGTCGCCAAGATCAACGATCTGGATGAATCGCTGGCAGGCGTAACCGAAACCCCAATCTTCTCGGGCCCAGAGCTGCGCAAGCGGCAAATCGCAGCCGGGTATTCGGTTGAGGAACTGGAGCAGATCCTGGCGCCGATGGCCGAAGATGGCAAAGAATCTCTGGCCTCTATGGGCGATGATACCCCTTCGGCGGTTCTGTCCAAGCAATACCGCCCGCTCAGCCATTTCTTCCGGCAGAATTTCAGCCAGGTCACCAACCCGCCGATCGACAGTTTGCGCGAATACCGTGTGATGTCGCTGAAGACGCGGTTTGCCAACCTCAAGAACGTGTTGGACGAAGACAGCAGTCAGACCGAAATCGTGGTTCTGGAAAGCCCCTTTGTCGGCAATGCGCAATGGGACAAGCTCGTCGAAAGCTTCGACGCGCCACTGGCAGAGATTGACTGTAGCTTCGAGCCTGGACAAGGCGCGCTCAGCGCCGCCTTGGCCCGTGTTAGAGCCGAAGCAGAAGAGGCCGTGCGCTCGGGCGCCGGGCATCTGGTTCTGTCGGACATGAACTCAGGCGAAGGTCGCGTGGCGATGCCGATGATCCTGGCGACCAGCGCGGTGCATTCGCATCTGACGCGGCAGGGGCTGCGGACCTTCTGTTCGCTGAACGTGCGGTCAGCGGAATGTGTTGATCCGCACTATTTCGCCGTCCTGATCGGTTGCGGTGCGACCGTTGTAAACGCTTATTTGGCCGAAGATTCGCTGGCCGACCGTATTGATCGTGGCTTGCTGGATGGCACTTTGACCGAGAATGTCGCGCGTTATCGCGAAGCCATTGACCAGGGTCTGCTGAAGATCATGGCCAAGATGGGGATCTCGGTGATTTCGTCCTATCGCGGTGGTCTGAACTTTGAGGCCGTTGGCCTCAGCCGTGCGATGGTGGCTGAGTACTTCCCCGGCATGACCAGCCGTATTTCAGGCATCGGTGTTACCGGGATCCAGACCAAGCTTGAAGAGATTCACGCCAAAGGTTGGGACAGTGGATTGGACGTGTTGCCCATCGGCGGTTTCTACAAGGCGCGCCAGTCGGGTGAGACCCATGCGTGGGAAGCGACCTCGATGCATATGATGCAGATGGCCTGTAACAGAGCCTCATATGAGCTGTGGAAGCAGTATTCGGCCAAGATGCAATCGAACCCGCCGATCCATCTGCGTGATCTGATGGATTTCAAACCAATGGGCAAGCCGGTGCCGATTGAAGAGGTCGAGTCGATCACCTCGATCCGCAAACGTTTTGTCACGCCGGGCATGAGCCTTGGTGCATTGAGCCCAGAGGCCCACAAAACGCTGAACGTGGCGATGAACCGGATCGGGGCCAAGTCCGACTCGGGCGAAGGCGGTGAAGATCCGGCGCATTTTGTGCCAGAGCCCAATGGCGACAACCCGTCCGCCAAGATCAAACAGGTGGCCTCGGGCCGGTTCGGTGTGACGGCTGAGTACCTGAACCAATGTGAGGAACTTGAGATCAAGGTGGCCCAGGGGGCGAAACCTGGTGAGGGTGGTCAGCTGCCGGGCATGAAGGTCACCGACCTGATCGCACGTCTGCGTCACTCGACCAAGGGCGTGACGCTGATCTCTCCGCCGCCGCATCACGATATCTATTCGATCGAGGATCTGGCGCAGCTGATCTATGACCTCAAGCAGATCAATCCGCGCTGCAAGGTGACCGTGAAACTGGTAGCGTCCTCGGGCGTGGGCACGATTGCTGCCGGTGTGGCCAAGGCCAAGGCGGACGTGATCCTGATCTCGGGCCATAATGGCGGCACCGGGGCCTCGCCCGCGACCAGCATTAAATATGCCGGTCTGCCATGGGAGATGGGCCTGACCGAGGCGCATCAGGTTCTGGCGATGAACAACCTGCGCGACCGCGTGACCCTGCGCACCGATGGCGGGTTGCGCACCGGGCGCGACATCGTCATGGCCGCGATGATGGGGGCCGAGGAATACGGGATCGGCACTGCCGCGCTGATCGCGATGGGCTGTATCATGGTGCGTCAGTGCCAGTCGAACACCTGCCCGGTTGGCGTCTGTACGCAGGACGAAAGCTTGCGGGCCAAATTCACCGGCAATGCGGACAAGGTTGTCAATCTGATCACCTTCTACGCGCAGGAAGTGCGCGAGCTGCTGGCCAGCCTGGGCGCGCGGTCCATTGAAGAGATCATCGGGCGCGCGGACCTTCTGGCGCAGGTCAGCCGGGGTTCAGCGCATCTGGATGATCTGGACCTCAACCCGTTGCTGATCACTGTCGATGGCGCACATGACATCGTTTATGACCGCGAAAAAGAGCGCAACGCGGTACCCGATACGCTGGACGCCGAGATCGTGCGTGACGCGGCCCGGTTCCTGAAAGATGGTGAGAAAATGCAGCTGTCCTATGCGGTGCAGAACACGCACCGCACGGTGGGTACGCGCGTCTCCAGCCATATCGTGCAGAATTTTGGAATGCGGAACACGTTCCAGGACGATCACCTGCATGTGAAACTGCAAGGCTCGGCCGGTCAGTCTTTGGGCGCGTTTGCAGCACCGGGTCTCAAGCTTGAAGTTTCGGGCGACGCCAATGACTATGTCGGCAAGGGCCTGTCGGGGGGCACCATTGTCGTGCGCCCGCCACAGATCAGCCCCTTGAAAGCGGATGAGAACACCATCATCGGCAACACGGTCCTTTACGGGGCCACCGACGGCCACCTGTTCGCCGCAGGCCGCGCGGGTGAACGCTTTGCGGTACGAAACTCGGGCGCCAAGGTGGTGATTGAGGGCTGCGGCTCGAACGGGTGTGAATACATGACCGGAGGCGTGGCCGTCATTCTGGGTGAGATCGGTGCCAACTTTGGCGCTGGCATGACCGGCGGCATGGCTTACCTGTACGACCCCGATGGCAAAGCAGAGGCGTTGATGAATCTGGAAACGCTGGTGACCTGCCCGGTAACGGTGGACCATTGGGAAGATCAGCTGAGATCGCTTGTCGAACGTCACGCGGCAGAAACGCACAGCCGCAAGGCAGCCGACGTATTGCAGCACTGGGATGTGGAAAAGGGTAACTTTATTCAGGTCTGCCCCAAGGAAATGCTGAACAAGCTCAGCCATCCGCTGACCAACGAAGCTGAGGCTGTTCCAGCAGAGTAGGCCCACTTGTCGAACACGTTCCAAAGCCCTGCGTGACTCAGAAACCACGCAGGTCTTTTCGTTTTCGACGCCAATTTGTGTCAAATCTTGCGATCCAACACCTAAAACGCCTAGCTTTGGCCACGGTTTCTTCGGGAACGCGCAATAGAATGCCTGGTGATACCCCGGCAGAAGTGGATTCTGAATGCCTACGACGTATACAGATCAGTTCTTTGTGCTCGACCCAGCAAACCCCGGTGCCAACGGTACCGTAGTCGGGTCGACTCTGACCGTTTCGCAATTTGATATTGTTGATCAGAATGACAACGGTCTGATCAATCGATTGAATAACGATTCCGTCGATGGGCAGGACATAACGGCATCCTATTTCGACGATATCGTGACGATCCAACTGCCAGGTGGTGGTCAGGTGACCTATACAGGGGTGACGTTTTATCTGGCCGACGGTCGTGAGGTTTTCACGCCAACCGACGGTCAGCTTCTGCAGCAAGGGACCTTTGTCAGTTCGTCTGTTACCGATTTCAGCGATACCGGTGGGTCTTTTGGTTCGGTCGACATTGCCGGTGGCGAATTGGCGCCGCCCTGTTTTACTGCGGGGACATTGATCGAAACGCCGAAGTGTCAGCGCAGAGTTGAAGACTTGCAGCCCGGTGATCTGGTCATGACTCTGGATCGTGGTGCGCAGCCGTTGTTGTGGACCGGAAAAACAACGGTTGCGGCAAATGACACGTTTGCGCCGGTCAGGTTTTCAGCAGGCACCTTTGGCTTGTCACACCCGTTGTTGGTATCGCCGCAGCATCGCATGTTAATCGACGACTGGCGCGCGCAGTATTTCTATGGTCATTCCGAAATTCTGATTGCAGCGCATTGTTTGGTAAACGGCGATACGGTCACGCGCGCTCCGGTGGATGAGATCGACTATTACCATCTTTTGTTTGATCGCCATGAAATCATCTTCGCAAATGGTGCCAAGAACGAAAGCTATTACCCAGGGCACGCTGTGACGCAGGCTGAACGGCGGACGCAGGCTGAAATACTGGCATTATTTCCGGAATTAAGCCGGACCGAGCTGGGCAACTCCAAAACTGTTCGACCAGTCATTCGCTCAAGAGAGGCGCGGTTGATCGCGAATTAGGCCGTTCCAAATCGCCAAGTCGCGACGTATAGAAAAAACATGGCAAAGAAAGCAGCGCGCAAAGCGCGTGGGAAAAAGAAGCAGGCATCAAAATCGAAAACCGGCCGGTCGCTGTTTGCGCGGCTGCGGCGTTGGATTGTGATGGCCGCATTGGGTTTTGCGGCCTTTGTTCTTGCGCTGGTTTTGCTGTTTTCCGTGGTCAATCCGCCGGTCACCCACACGATCTGGTCGGAATGGCGCAGGTTGGGCAAGGTCGAACGGGAATGGGTTCCGATTGAAGAGATCTCTCCGGTCATGGCGCGGTCGGTTGTGGCGGCAGAGGATGCGAACTTCTGTCTGCATTGGGGCTTTGACGTCGAAGCCATTCGCGACGCGCTGGAAGACGGTGGCGGCCGGGGCGCCTCGACCATATCGCAGCAAGTGGTCAAGAATGTTTTCCTCTGGCAAGGGCGCAGCTGGGTCCGCAAAGCGGTTGAAACCTCGATCACGCCGGTGGTCGAGATGGTCTGGACCAAAGAGCGTATTCTTGAGGTCTATCTGAACGTGGCAGAGACCGGGCAGGGCGTGTTTGGCGTTGAGGCCGCGGCACAGCAGTATTTTGGAACCAGTGCCGATAAGCTGACCCCGGTACAGGCTGCGCGCCTGGCTGCGATCCTGCCGTCACCGCGCAACCGATCGGTCAACGACCCCTCGGCCAGAACCCGCAGACGTGCCGCTGCAATCATGGACGGGGCGGCCACCATCCGCGCAGATGGTCGCGCGGATTGTTTCGAGGATTGAAACTCTGCCCCCTGAACGGCTAAAGCTGGTGGGGTCAAAGCTGGTTTCGAGTGGAATTTCATGGCGCGTCTGTTTCACGTCCCCCTATCCCCTTATTGCCGAAAAGTGCGGTTATCGCTTGCCGAGAAAAAGATCGAGGTCGAGCTGGTCGAGGAGAGGTATTGGGAACAGGATCCCGACTTCCTGCGTCGCAACCCGGCAGGCAAGGTCCCGGTTTTGCGATTGGACGGGCAGATCATGTCGGAAAGCACCGCGATCTGTGAGTACATCGAAGAGACCCGGCCAGAGCCGCCCTTGATGCCCAAATCACCCGAAGCGCGGTTCGAAGTCCGCCGTCTTGTGGGCTGGTTCGATGATAAGTTCCATCATGAAGTGACAGCGAACCTGCTTTATGAACGGGTCAACAAGAAGGTCACCGGGCAAGGCTACCCTGACAGCAAGAATGTCAAAGCCGGGGCCAAGGCGATCAAGTACCATCTGGACTACATGGCCTGGCTGCTGGATCACCGCCGCTGGCTGGCCGGCGATCAGATGACATTGGCTGATTTTGCCGCTGCTGCGCACCTTTCGGCGCTAGATTACATCTCGGACGTGGATTGGAACCGGAGCTCGGCGGTCAAGGATTGGTATGCCAAAATCAAGTCGCGTCCGGCCTTTCGCTCGATCCTGGCGGATCAGGTGCCCGGGTTCCGGCCACCGCCCCATTATGCTGACCTGGATTTCTGATTGGGCGGAATCGAAAGGGGGGCCGTCTGCCCTCCATCGCGCCGGGGCGCGTTTCCCCGCGAGGATATGTTCAGCCAGATGAAGAGCGGACCCGAGTTGAAAGAGCGGCTGGTGGCGCAGGCCTTGTCAGAGGGGTTTGTGGCCTGTCGGATCTGCAGGCCCTGGGATGTGCCCCATGTGCCGGAGCGTTTGCAGGCCTTTCTGGACGCGGGATATCACGGTCAGATGGGTTGGATGGCCGAGCGCAGCCATTGGCGCGGCAACCCGGCGGCGCTTTGGCCTGAGGCGAAATCGGTGATCATGTTGGCCGAGAGCTATTCGCCTGAACATGATCCGACCGAGATATTGCAGCACCCGCAGCAGGGGGCGATTTCGGTCTATGCGCAAAACAAAGATTACCACGATCTGGTCAAAAAGCGCCTCAAGCGTTTGGCGCGGTGGTTGATTGCCGAGGCCGGTGGTGAGGTGAAAGTGTTTGTGGACACAGCACCTGTGCCCGAGAAAGCGCTGGGCCAGGCGGCGGGGCTGGGATGGCAGGGCAAGCACACTAACCTTGTCAGTCGAGAATTGGGGAATTGGGTCTTTTTAGGCTCTGTTTTTACAACTTTGGATCTGCCTGAGGATAAGGCGGAGAGGGATCATTGTGGATCCTGCCGGGCTTGTCTGGATGTGTGCCCAACCGATGCGTTTCCGGCGCCCTACCAGTTGGATGCGCGCCGCTGTATCTCGTATCTCACGATTGAACACAAAGGCCCGGTTGACGAAGAGTTGCGCGGAAAACTGGGCAATCACATCTATGGCTGCGATGATTGCCTAGCGGCTTGCCCCTGGAACAAGTTCGCGGTGGCAGCCAGCGATATCCGCTATGCCGCGCGCGAGGATCTGATGGCGCCGAACCTGTCTGATCTGGCGGCGCTGGATGATACCGCGTTTCGGGCGAAGTTTTCGGGCTCACCCATCAAGCGGATTGGGCGCAACCGGTTTGTGCGCAATGTGCTTTATGCGATTGGCAATTCAGGGCTGCCTGATCTGTTGCCATCGGCTATGGCCTTAACCGACGACCCTGAGCCAACGGTGGCGGACGCGGCGCGTTGGGCTGTGCAACAACTGACATAAGTGCCGCAAACAGGCTGGACGTGTCGCGCAGGACCGCTAGACCCATTCCAAGCAAGTAAGAGGAGAACCCGATGGCTTTGGCTTTGGGGGTGGATACCGGCGGGACCTATACGGACGCGGTTCTGATCCAGGATGAAACAGAGGTGATCGCCTCGGCCAAATCGCTGACGACGCGCAGTGACCTAGCGATTGGAGTAGGCAAGGCGATTTCTGCAGTTCTGGAGGCGGCTGAGGTCGCGCCTGATCAGATCGCCTTGGCATCGCTCTCGACCACTTTGGCGACCAATGCGCTGGTGGAAGGACAAGGCGGCCGGGTTGCGTTGATCTATATCGGGTTTCGCGACGGTGATCTTGCGAAGCACGGGCTGAGCGAAGCGTTGAAAGGGGATCCGGCGCTGGTTCTGACCGGGGGCCATAACCATGCAGGGGGTGAGGCCGCGCCGCTGGACGTGGACGCCTTGCAACGTTTTCTAAAGTCCCATGAGGGCATTTCAGGTTTCGCCGTTGCGGGGCAGTTTGCGACGCGCAACCCGAGCCATGAGTTGGAAGCGGCCCGGATCATTGCCGCGCAGACCGGGGTTCCGGTGACCTGTTCGCACCAATTGTCGGCCAAGCTGAACGGCCCGAAACGGGCGGTGACAGCGGTGTTGAATGCGCGGTTGATTGGGATGATCGACCGGTTGATCGGGCGGGCTCAAGATCAGCTGCGTGACTTGGGAATTTCCGCGCCCATGATGGTCGTGCGCGGCGATGGCGCTTTGATGAGCGCGGAACAGGCGCGCGCGCGTCCGATTGAAACCATCCTCAGCGGCCCTGCGGCCTCGATCGTTGGTGCGCGCTGGCTGACGGGGGCGGAAAACGCGATCGTGTCGGATATTGGCGGCACAACAACGGATGTGGCTTTGATCCGCGATGGAAAGCCCGCCATTGATCCTGCAGGCGCGCAGGTTGGTGGGTTCCGCACCATGGTCGAGGCAGTCGCGATGCGGACCCATGGTCTTGGCGGTGACAGTCAAGTGCATGTCGCGGCTGAAGGGCTGAGCGGTGGCGTCTTTCTGGGGCCGCGCCGGGTGCTGCCTGTCTCACTGCTGGCCACTGAGGCACCCGAGGTGGTGCATGCTGCGCTGGACGAACAGCTACGGGCCACCACTGTGGGTGAGCATGATACCCGGTTTGCACGAAAACTGCCGGGCATGTCCGCGCAGGGTATCGGCGCGCGCGAAGCCGCGTTGCTGGACCGCTTGGGTGACGCTGTCGTGCCACTAGGCAAATTGTTGCAAAACCGCATGGAGGGGGCTGCACTGAACCGGTTGGTCGATCGCGGCTTGCTTCAGGTGTCGGGCATCACGCCGTCAGATGCCAGCCATGTTTTGGGGCGGCTGGATGTGTGGGATGGCGATGCTGCGACTAAAGCTTTGGAGCTGATCGCACGCAAACGGGTTGGATCGGGTGACCTGCTGGCGACATCCCCGCAACAATTGGCTCAGATAATCATCGACCAGCTGACGGAACAAACCGCTCTGACCTTGTTAGAGACTGCTTTTGCAGAGGAAGCAGACGCCTTTGGCTCCAACCCGCAAGAACTGGCCCGCCATGTTCTGACCCAATGCGGATTGGAGCGCCACCGGGGGCTTTTAGCCCTCGACACTGCGCTGAACGTGGATGTGGTCGGGCTTGGGGCATCAGCCCTCAGCTATTACCCCGCCGTGGGCGCGCGCTTACGGTGCAAAATGATTTTGCCGGAACACGCAGGCGTGGCCAATGCTATCGGTGCAGTGGTCGGGCGGTTGACGCTGCGCCGGTCCGGCACCATCACCTCACCCGCCGAAGGGCGGTACCGCGTCCATCTGGAAGACGGGCCACAGGATTTTGCAGATGAGCGCGAAGCATTGGACCTGATCGAGGCCATATTACGGAACGAGGCTGAACAGGCCGTACGCGAGGCCGGGGCCGAAGACATCCGCGTGACCGTCGAACGCGATATCCGAACCGCGAAGGTCGAGGCCAAAGACGTTTTCGTCGAGGCGTTGATCACGGTCGAGGCCAGCGGCCGCCCTCGGGTGGCCACCGGTTGAAGCGTTGGTTACTCGGCCGCATCCACGCGTTTGGGCAAGACCCAATCGGGCCGAATGAAATGGCAGGTGTATCCGTTGGGGATACGCTCCAGGTAGTCCTGATGCTCGGGCTCGGCCTCCCAGAAATCGCCGACCGGCTCCAACTCGGTCACCACTTTGCCCGGCCACAGACCGCTGGCATTCACATCGGCGATGGTGTCCAGCGCGGTCTCTTTCTGGGCGTCATCCACATAGTAGATGGCCGACCGATAGCTGAGACCCCGGTCATTGCCCTGGCGGTTGACCGTCGTCGGGTCGTGGATCTGAAAGAAAAACTCTAGCAGACGCCGATACGAGATCTGTGCAGGATCGAACCAGATCTCAATACCTTCAGCATGGGTGCCGTGGTTGCGATAGGTGGCGTTGGGCACGTCGCCGCCGGTATACCCGACACGCGTGCGCAATACGCCGGGCATCTTGCGGATCAGATCCTGCATCCCCCAAAAGCAGCCCCCGGCCAGAACAGCGCGTTCTTCGGTCATCAGATATCCTCCACATGGATCAGAAATTCGCCATAGCCCTCGGCCTCCATCTCATCGCGATGGATAAACCGCAGCGAGGCGGAGTTGATGCAATAGCGTAGCCCACCATGTTCACGAGGGCCATCCGGGAAGACGTGACCCAAATGACTGTCCCCATGTTTCGACCGCACCTCGGTGCGGATCATGCCGTGAGTGGTGTCGCGAAACTCTTCCACATGTTCGTGGACGATGGGCTTTGTGAAACTGGGCCAACCGCAGCCGGATTCGTATTTGTGGGTCGAAGCAAAGAGCGGCTCGCCCGAGACGATGTCCACATAGATGCCCGGTTCCTTGTTGTTCAACAGCTTGCCCGTACCCGGCCGTTCCGTCCCACTGCGTTGGGTGACGTGAAACTCTTCGGGTGAGAGGGACGCAATGACCTGTGGGTCTTTGGTATAGCGGGACATGGAACCTCCGGTCGTTTGGTTGATGTTCTATAATTTGGGGGCGGGGGCTGGGAAATCAAAATCAATTTACGACCAGCCTCGCAGTCCCGATACTGCGAACCTCAGGCAGAGGCTCGGTGTTGGCCGGCAGGTTGACGGGAAAGCTGCACGGCCAGAATGCCCAATGTGGTGATCAGTACACCCAATGCGTCCAGCGGTCTTAGCTGTTCGCCCAGCAGAACATAAGCGACTGCCACTCCAAAAACGGGGTTCAGAAAGTGGAATGTCGCGGCTCGGACGGCGCCGATACGGTCCAACAGCAGAAACCAGATCAGCGTCGCAACCAGGCCCGGCATTACCGTGGTATAGGCAAAGGCCAAGGCCAGCGGCAGCGTCGGGTTGACGAAGATGGTTTCAAAGATCGGGGCCGCGACGAACAAAAGGGCCGAACCGACCAACATCTGCAACCCCACCACCATCATGAAATTCCCACCCGAGGTGGCGCCGCGCACCGCCAGAGTCGCCGAAGCCAGCGCCAAAGCACCCAACCCACACAACGCAACGCCAAACAGATCAACCCCGTCACTGATCCGGCTGCCCATGATCAACGCGACCCCGGCGAAACCGGCCAACAAACCGGCAATCCCAAGGGGCCGCAGCTTTTCGCTGAAGATCAACCATCCGGCCAGCGCGACCAGCAACGGCATAGTCGAGGCGATGATGGCCGCCAACGACGCCTGAACCGTTTGCATCGCATAGAAATTCAGACCCAAATAAAGGGCATTCTGACAAATCCCGAAAATAATCGTTGCCCGCCATTGCCCTTTTGTCAGACGCCAGCTTTGGCCCATCATCCTGGCAATGGCCACCCCCAGAAGCCCTGAAATCAAAAACCGCACAGCCAGAGAAAATAGCGGGGACGCATCGGCCACAATGATACGCGCCGACGTAAAGGCCGAAGACCAGATCAGGGCAAAAACCAACCCCATCGCAATGGCGCGCAGATCCATTTTTCGGCCTCTTTTCCGTTTGCGGGGACTGTTTCTGAAATTCGTCAGGTTCGCAAGCGGTTGATCTCTCTGGGCTGGCGGGGTTTTCGAGGAAAACGAGGTTGGTCTGCAAGGCTCGGTTACTCGAATGTCAGCAACGCGGGCCGAAAAAGACAATCACGTTCCCGAATTGAATGATTGCTTTGGGCGACTTTCACTTAGCCATTTACCTTATCAGTATTGTGGGGGAGTCCCTCACTCCATTTGCGAAGCTCATCGAGGAACCCGAGCGCGGTTCTCCCAAAGTCTGTCACTTCGTAAATGACCGATAGCGGCTTGGTTTCGACGACATCGCGGCGCACCAATCCCTGTGCCTCTAATTGACGAAGTCTTTCTGTGATCATCTTCTTGCTGGCACCGCCGATCATGCGCGAGAGATCATTAAAGCGTACGGGTCCGTCCTTGAGGTGCCACAGGATCGAACCGGTCCATTTCCCGCCGATGATCCTCATGCCGCGTTCAATCGCGCATGGCGTTGTACATGCGTCATCGACGCTCTTGCGACCACGTTGGTCCTGTCTGACGCGGGCTTCCATCCGTCGAACCACTTCACTGATCTAGGTTACAAAAAGTATACTAGTTGATTTTCTTCACCTTGTAATCAGTTTAGGTCAAGCCCCTTTGGATGTGGTCGCAAATGGAGACTTAAGATGACCCAACCCGCAGTTCACCTTTACACCGCCGCGACGATGAACGGTTACAAACCTGTCATTTTCTTGGAAGAGGCAGGAGTGCCCTATGACCTCACGGTTGTGAATTTCTCAAAGCAGGAACAAAAGACTCCCGACTATCTGAGGCTAAACCCAAACGGCAAAATCCCAACTATTGTTGACCGCGACGAGAATCGCGCCATTTTTGAAAGCGGCGCCATCCTTTGGCATCTTGCAGAGAAATACGGCAAATTCCTTCCCAAAGAGCCGACAAAGCGCTCGGAAGTTATGCAATGGATGTTTTTCCAGGTCGGGCACGTTGGACCCATGATGGGGCAAGCCATGTACTTTCAGCATATCGCCGCGCCGAACGGGCATGAGGAGCCGTTTTCGATAAAGCGGTACGTGGACGAATCCCGCCGGTTGCTAGGAGTTCTTGACACGCATCTCGAAGGTCGCGAATGGCTGGCGGCAGGCGAATACACGATCGCTGATATGATGACCTATCCTTGGGCGCGGGCCTATGTCTGGGCACGTGCGAGCGTGGAAGGCCTGCCTCATTTGCAGACGTGGTTTGATCGGATCGACGCGCGCCCTGCAGTGCAAAAAGCTCTGACCATACCCAAAGCCAACCCGCAGTTCTGGGATGAAAGTGCTGATGCAAGTGCCTTTGCCAAAGAAAATGCCGCGCGGTTCGCCGGTGACGTGAAATCTTGAAAGGACACAGAGGCGGACACTCGCACGGGCTGCTGCATTGAGCACACTGGGCTTAGAGCGGACCATGAAAAAAAGACCTCCGTGTACCCTTAAAATCAATCTCCGCGTAGCAAAGAAAAAGGGCCCCCAATCGGCGGCCCTTGATCATTTAACGATGACGGCTGGGATCAGCCGTTCACGCTGTCTTTCAGTGCCTTGGCGATGGTCATTTTGACCACCTTGTCGGCCTCTTTCTTGAACTGTTCGCCGGTGGCAGGGTTGCGTACCATGCGCTCGGGGCGCTCGCGGCAGTAGATTTTGCCAACGCCGGGCAGGGTGACTGCACCGCCAGCGGATACTTCGCGCGTGATCAGGCCAGTAATTGCCTCCAGCGCAGAGTTGGCGGATTTCTTGTCAGTCCCCATTTCCTCAGCGAGAGCAGCAACCAGCTGAGTCTTTGTCATAGGCTTTGCCATTTCTTGGTCTCCTTAACGTGCCCGATAATTTGGGCCTCACCGCGTAACTGTAACGGGATATTGTAGGGGAACACAACGAATAGTAGCGCCGAAAACCCTAAAAATATGGGGAAATCGTTGCTTTTTTGCTTCAGAGAAAGGCGGTTTCATCAAAGGAACGCAATTTCCGGCTGTGCAAACGCTCAAGCGGCATGCCCCTCAGATGCTCCATCGCGCGGATTCCGATGGCCAGATGACGGCTGACCTGGGTGGTATAAAAGGCCGAGGCCATGCCCGGCAGCTTCAACTCACCATGCAGGGGCTTGTCGGAAACGCAGAGCAAAGTGCCATAGGGTACACGGAAGCGATAGCCATTTGCCGCGATCGTGGCGCTTTCCATATCCAACGCAATGGCGCGGGATTGGCTGAGCCGTTGCACAGGGCCCGACTGGTCCCGCAACTCCCAATTGCGGTTATCGACCGAGGCAACGGTGCCCGTGCGCATGATCCGCTTGAGCTCATACCCTTCCAACTTGGTCACCTCGGCCACCGCGCGTTCAAGCGCCACTTGCACCTCGGCCAAGGGCGGGATGGGAACCCAGACGGGCAGATCGTCGTCCAGCACCTTGTCGTCGCGCAGATAGGCATGGGCCAGCACGAAATCCCCCAGCGCCTGCGTGTTGCGCAGCCCGGCGCAATGGCCCACCATCAGCCAAGCATGGGGCCGCAGAACTGCGATATGGTCAGTGGCGGTTTTTGCATTGGATGGCCCAACCCCGATATTGACTAGCGTTATGCCCGATCCGTCGGCGCGTTTCAGGTGATAGGTCGGCATTTGCGGCAGCTTGAGTGGTTGCTCCAGCGCGGCATCCTTGGTTGTTATCTCGACATTTCCGGTCGAGACAAAGCTGGTATAGCCGCTGTCAGGGTCGGCAAGCTGTTCACGCGCGTAGGCTTCGAATTCCGAGACATAGAACTGGTAGTTGGTGAACAGCACATGATTCTGGAAATGGCTGGGATCCGTCGCTGTATAATGCGCCAGCCGGGCCAGCGAGTAATCCACACGCTGGGCGGTGAACAGAGACAGTGACCCAACCTCATCATCCGGATCGCTGACACCATTAACGATGTCATCATTGGTTGTGGTGAGGTCGGGCACATCGAATACATCGCGCAGCGTGAATCCCGCCGCCCCTTGATGCGGAACATGAAGGTTCGGATTGTTGGCCACGGCGAAATGCACCGGGATTGGCGTGTCTGACAGCCCGATTGTCACAGGTTGTGCGTGGTTCTTGATCAGCAACGCGATCTGCTGCGTCAGGTAGGAGCGGAACAGGTCCGGTCGGGTCACTGTGGTCGCGTGAATGCCGGGTTCGGAAACGTGACCAAAACTCAGCCGGCTGTCGACCTGCGCATAAGACAGGGTTTTGATGCGAATTTCCGGGTAATAGGCTCTGATCCGCTCAGCAGGCGCGCCATGTTGCAGAGCGTGCGCAAAAGCATCGCACAAGAAATGCGTGGCCGTTGCATAAAGCTCCTCCAGCCGCGCGACAGCGGCTTTGGGATCGGTGAAGTCTTCGGCTTGAGGGGTCTCAGGTGTTTTTATTGTTGTCATGAGAGAGGTTCCAAGAGGTCTATTTTTTCGAATGTGCGCACATCCACTAGCCCGATGTCTGATATCCGTAGTTCCGGGATCACCACCAGAGCCAGCAGAGAATGTTGCATATACGCGTTGTTGAGCGAGCAACCGCAGGCCTGCATTGCGGCAACCATCTGCTCGGCCTTTGCGGCGACCTGAGCGGCAGGGCTGTCGGACATGAGGCCAGCGATAGGCAGTTCGACCAGCGCCAGTTCTTCGCTGTCGCGGAAAATGGTGATGCCGCCGCCCACCTCGGCCAGCCTGTTCGCAGCCATGGCCATCTGTGCGCGATCAGTGCCAACAACGATCATATGGTGGCTGTCATGCGCAACGGTTGAGGCCATGGCCATTTTGCCCTGATAGCCAAAGCCGGACACAAAGGCGTTTGTAACGCCCCCTGTTGCACGGTGACGCTCCACCAGTGCGATCTGGCACACGCCGTCTTCGCCTTCGACCAGCCCGCCGATAATCGGCAGCTCGGCCTTCAACGCTTTGGTGGGCGCCTGATTTTCAACCACCCCGATCACATTGGCCCGAACGCGATTGGCCCCGGCTGGGGCTTTGATCTCAAAATCCGTTTCGTCAAGCGCGTGGCCCAGATGGACTGTATTGCGAGCGGTGTCGGGCCAGTTCAAGTGCGGGCAATCCACGGTGATTGCGCCATTCTGGGCCACGATTTGACCGCGCGCAATCACGGTTTCGATCGGCAGTTCAGTGAGATCCGCGCTGAGGATGATATCCGCGCGCCGCCCGGGCGTGATCGACCCGATCTCACGCTCTAGCCCGAAATGGGTGGCGGTGTTGATCGTGGCCATTTGCAGGGCGATCAAAGGATCACAGCCGCAGGCAATCGCGTGGCGCACGACGCGGTTCATATGGCCGTCATTGACCAGCGTGCCGGAATGGCAATCATCAGTGCACAGGATGAAATTGCGCGGGTCCAGCCCCTTTTCAGTAATGGCCGTGATCTGGCTTTCGACATCATACCAGGCCGAGCCCAATCGCATCATCGACCGCATTCCCTGGCGCACACGTGCGATGGCATCGGCCTCGCAGGTGCCTTCGTGATCATCGGCGGGGCCACCAGCCACGTAAGCGGCAAATTCAGGCCCTAAATCAGGCGATGCATAATGACCGCCCACGGTTTTGCCGGCCCTTTGCGTGGCTGCAATCTCAGCCAGCATCTTGGGGTCGCCGTGGATCACACCGGGAAAGTTCATCATCTCACCCAGGCCGATAATACCGGGCCAGTTCATTGCCTCGGCCACGTCCTCGGGTGTGATCTCATACCCGGTGGTTTCCAGGCCCGGCGCAGATGGTGCGCAAGACGGCATCTGGGTGAAGATATTCACCGGTTGCAACAGCGCCTCGTCATGCATCATCCGCACACCATTCAGGCCCAGCACATTGGCGATCTCATGCGGGTCAGTGAACATACTGGTTGTGCCATGCGGGATGACAGCGCGGGCGAACTCTGCCGGGGTCAGCATCCCGGATTCGATATGCATATGCCCGTCGCACAGGCCCGGGATCATATAGCGCCCGTTTGCCTCAATGATCTGCGTGTCGGGCCCGATGCAATGCGTGGCGTCGGGCCCCACAAAGGCGATCCGACCGGCGGCGATGGCAATGTCATGATCCGGAAGCGCCTCGCGGCTGTGCACATTGACCCAAATGCCACCCTTGATCACCGTATCTGCGGCCTCGCGGCCTGCGGCGACAGCAATGAGTTTGGGGGCAGAGTCGGGCCAACTGGGGAAAGGTGTGTATTCCATGGCCCAACTTTCCCCAATGTGCAGGAAGGTGCAACCCCTGCAAAAGCGGTATCATGAAACCGTCACAGGTTGCATGGGCGACGGCGTGCCGGGCCTCAAAAGGTCTGCCACCGAATGACTCTGCTCCGATTTTCGTTGGCCGAACCCGAATGATAGGGCAAGCTTTCAATACGCGGCAGCAAAAACCGGAGACCGAAGATGAGCGTGACGAATCTGCGAACCAACATCGACCATTGGTCGGAACGGGTGGATATGGCTGCGGCGTTCCGGTGGACCGTGCGGCTGAACATGCATGAGGCTGTGGCCAACCACTATAGCCTGGCGGTCAACGAGGATGGCTCCCAGTTCCTGATGAACCCCAACCAGATGCATTTTGGACGGATCAAAGCGTCTGATCTGATGTTGCTGGATGCCAATGATCCTGACGTGATGTCTCAACCCGGCGCACCGGATCCGACAGCGTGGGGTCTGCACGGCGCGATCCATCGCCACTGCCCACATGCGCGCTGTGTTCTGCATGTGCATTCAATCTTTGCCACCGTTCTGGCCAGCTTGGCGGACAGTACATTGCCGCCGATCGATCAGAATACAGCCACTTTCTACAACCGTTACGTGGTGGATGACGCTTTTGGCGGCTTGGCCTTTGAAAGTGAGGGCGAGCGCTGTGCGCAGATGCTGTCCGACCCCAAAATGAAGGTCATGATCATGGGCAACCATGGAGTTCTGGTGATCGGACGTGACGTCGCGGATGCCTTTAACAGGCTCTTTTACTTCGAGCGGGCTGCAGAAACATATATCCGCGCGCTGCAAACCGGACAAAAGCTTCGGATCCTGTCGGACGAGATCGCAGAAAAAACGGCGCAAGAGCTGGAAGACTATCCCGAACAGGCCGAGGCTCATATGCGCGAAATCAAGGCTTTGCTGGACGCTGAGGGATCAGATTACGCCAGCTAAGCAGGCAGCAGGGGAGGAGTTGCCATGAGTGATGCAAGCCACGACGCGGAAGCCGCGCGCTGGAACTACCGGCCTGAAGGGCCTGTAGTGTTGAACCCGTTGTTCAGTTGGCCGCCGCGCCCAATGGAAGTCCTGAACTGGTACAAGGGCGCGTGGTTGCAAATAACAGCGCTGACCTTGTGCATGTCCATCGCGCTGATCGTTTATTTCGCGTTTCTACCGCCGCTTGAGGCGATGCAAAGCTTTGAACCGGGCTGGATGTTTCGCATCTGGCTGATGAACATGGTGCCTCAGATCCTTGTGGCCGGAACGCTGCATTGGTGGCTTTATATGCGCAAGGGGCAGGGGCTCTACAAAAAGTTCGACCGCCGTGACCTGACGCGAAAGAACGGCAATTTCACCTTCAGCAATCAGGTCTGGGACAATATCTGGTGGACGCTGGGCAGCGCGATGAGCGTCGCGACCGTGTATCAGTGGGTGATCTTCTGGGCCATGGCCAATGGATATGTTCCAACGGTCACATGGGCCGCCGCGCCGGTCTGGTTTGTGGTCTGGATGCTGTTCATTCCGATGTGGTCGGGCCTGCATTTCTATTGGGTGCACCGGCTGGAACATCACCCGAAGCTGTACAAGCATGTGCACGCCGTGCACCACCGAAACGTCAATATCGGGCCGTGGTCAGGGATTTCGAACCATTGGTACGAGAACCTTCTGTATTTCTCGACCTATTTCATCCACCTGATCGTGCCATCCCATCCCTTGCACCTTCTGTTTCACGTCTACTTCCAGCAGATCAGCCCGGTCCTGTCGCATTCAGGTTTCGAAAAACTGAAAGCGGGCGAGGCCGACGCGGCCAAGGCTGGCGATTTCTTTCACCAGCTTCACCACAGGTATTTCGAGTGCAACTATGGCACTTCAGAGATTCCCTTCGACAAGTGGTTTGGCACCTTTCACGACGGATCTGCCGAAGCGACGGTGCGGACGCGGGCGTTCAAGAAACAGATGTATACCTAGGCGGTGCGCATCGCGCGCGGGGTGGTGCCAAACTCGGTTCGAAACGCGCGCGTGAGGGCGCTCGGGTCTTGGTACCCGGCACGCAAGGCAATCTCGGCGATGGACATGTCGGTCTCGGTCACCAGCTTGCGCGCCAGGTTCAGGCGGAGGCGACGATAGACATGGGCGGGGCCTGCACCCAATTCCGCCCTCATACGTGCCTCGAGCACACGCTGCGACCGCCCGACCCGCTTGGCCAGATCGGGGATGGTCAAAGGCGTCTCCAGATACTCCTGCATCACAGCCAGCGCTTTGTTCACCGGCCCTGTCCGCGCCGTATGAGAGCGTGCGGACTCGCGGGTCATAAAGGTTTGCGCGATCTCAAGCGCCAACGCTTGGCCGTGATCCTGCCCGATCAGATGCAGGATCAGATCAAACGCCGCCATCGCGCCCGAACAGGTGATCCGGTTTCGGTCGATGACAAACCGTTCGCGGCAAGTTTCGATTTGCGGGAAACGTTCGGTAAAGGCCGTAAGCTCTTCCCAATGAATTGTGGCCCGGTACCCATCCAGTAGACCGGCCTGTGCCAACAGCCAACTGCCGGTGTCCAGCCCTGCCAGAGTGGGAAAGCGCTGCGCGGCGGCCCTGAGGCTGGCCTGCGTGCGCCAACCCCCAAGATCCTGAAACCCATAAGACGGCATCACCATCAGAATATCCCCCGACGCGTCCTGTAACCGCGCCTGCGGAGCAACCTGTAGCCCCGAGGATGAGGTGACCGGATCTGGCGTCATCGCCAGAAATTGCCAAGTATAAAGCTGCCGCCCAGACAGGGTGTTGGCCGCGCGCATCGGTTCAACCGTGTTGGCAAGGCAGTGGTTGGAAAAGCCATCGAACAGCACAACACCGATTTGCCGCGTCTCGGCAGAGGATTTCGACCAAACTTGCATGGTCAATACCTAATCCTGCATGAACTTAACCTCAAGCTGGTTCACTCTATCCCCAGCGAAAAACGGGAGCCCATGATGCAATACGGCCTGTTAGAAGAGCAGGAAATGATCGCTTCGACTGTGCGCAGCTTTGTCGAGAACGAGATTTATCCTCATGAAGACCTCGTTGAACGTAGCGGTGAGGTGCCGAAAGAGATCGCGGATGAGATCAAGCGCAAGACGCTTGAGCTGGGCTTCTATGCCTGCAACTTCCCCGAAAGTGTCGGATGCGCTGGGCTGAACCACTTGGAATTTGCCTTGGTTGAGCGTGAATTGGGGCGTGGTTCCATGGCGCTGAACCACTTTTTCGGCAGACCGCAGAACATTCTGATGGCCTGCGAAGGGGAACAGATCGAACGTTATCTGATGCCAGCGGTGCGCGGCGAAAAGATGGATGCGCTTGCCATGACCGAACCGGGCGCGGGCTCGGATGTGCGCGGAATGAAATGCGCGGCCGTCCGGGATGGTGGCGATTGGGTCGTGAACGGGACCAAACATTTTATCTCGGGTGCTGAGCACGCAGATTTCATCATTGTCTTTATCGCAACCGGCGAAGATCAGACGCCAAAAGGGCCAAAAAAGCGCATAACGGCTTTTCTGGTCGATCGCGGCACGCCCGGGTTTACCATCCGCGACGGGTACAAGTCGGTCAGCCATCGCGGTTACAAGAACATGGTGCTGGATTTCGACGATTGCCGCTTGCCGGATACGCAGGTTCTGGGTGAAGTCGACGGCGGGTTCGAGGTGATGAACACCTGGCTCTATGCCACGCGCATCACCGTGGCCGCGATGTCGGTCGGGCGCGCGCGGCGGGCCTTTGACTATGCGTTGGATTATGCCGCCACGCGCGAGCAGTTCGGGCAGAAAATCGGCAAATTCCAAGGCGTTTCGTTCCAGATCGCCGATATGATCACCGAGATCGATGCCGCCGACCTGTTGACGCTGGCTGCGGCGGACCGGTTGGACAAAGGGCTGCCCGCCAACCGTGAGATCGCCTCGGCCAAGCTTTACGCCTCAGAGATGCTGGCCCGCGTGACGGATGCGGCGATTCAGGTGCATGGTGGAATGGGGTTGATGGACGACTATCCGCTGGAACGGTTCTGGCGAGACGCGCGGGTCGAGCGTATCTGGGACGGTACCAGCGAGATTCAGCGCCATATCATAAGCCGTGATCTATTGCGCGCGCTGGGCGCCTAAGGAGTCTTCATGCCAGCGCTAAGCCGCCTCGTTACCCCCAAGACCCTTGCCGTGATCGGTGGCGGCGCATGGTGTCGTGCCGTGATCGAGCAGGCGCAAAAGTTTGGGTTCACCGGTCAGATCTGGCCCGTGCATCCCAAGGCGGATGCAATTGCCGGCTTACCTGCTTTCGCTTCCATCGAGGATCTGCCTCATGCGCCGGACGTGGCTTTTGTGGGTATCAACCGTCATTCGACCGTTCAAGCTGTTGCCGCGCTCAGCCAAGCGGGCGCGGGGGGGGCGGTGTGTTTCGCCTCGGGCTTTACCGAAGCACAGGCCGAGGATGAAACCTCGGCGGATTTGCAGGCGGAATTGGTGGCCGCAGCGGCAGAAATGCCAATATTAGGGCCGAATTGCTATGGGTTCGTCAATGCGCTCGATCATATTGCCGTCTGGCCGGACCAGCATGGAATGCAGCCGGTAGATCGTGGCGTCGCGATCCTCACCCAAAGTTCGAACATCGCGATCAACATGACCATGCAGCGCCGGGCGCTGCCGCTGGCCTTCATGCTGACTTGCGGCAACCAGGCGCAAACCCATCAGGCGGATATCGCGGCGTCGCTGCTGGATGATCCCCGCATCACCGCGATTGGGGTCCATATCGAAGGTTTTGGCGATCTGAGGAAATGGGAAGCACTGGCCGCCAAGGCACAGGCACACGGGGTACGTGTTGTTGCGCTCAAGATGGGGCGGTCGAGCCACGCTCAGGCGGCCACAATCTCGCACACAGCCTCACTGGCTGGCAGTGACGCGGGCGCGCAGGCATTTCTGGATCGGCTGGGGATCGCGCGACTGGAGGATGTGCCGAGTTTTCTGGAAACGCTCAAGCTGTTGCATGTGACCGGCGGGTTGGATGGAAACGGGCTGAGCATGATAAGCTGCTCGGGTGGCGAGGCCAGCCTTGGCTCGGATATGGCCGAGCAGCGACATGTGTATTTCCCGCCGCTGACCGCAGCGCAAAAAACAGAACTGCGCACGGCGTTGGGGCCGATGGTGGCCGTCGCCAATCCGCTGGATTACCACACCTATATCTGGCGCGATGCAGAAGCGATGAGCCGGGCCTGGTCAGCGATGATGGGGCCTGAAACGGCTCTAACATTGTCGATTGTGGACTATCCACACACCAATGCCGAGGATTGGGATTGTGCGACGCAGGCCGCTTTGAACTGTGCCGAACGCGTCGGTCGCCCCTTTGCCGTTGCCGCAACACTGCCCGAGTTGATGCCCGAAGATGTTGCCCACCGCCTGATGGCAGGCGGTGTCGTGCCGTTTGCAGGGCTGAATGAGGCGCTCGCGGCGGCAGAGGCCGCATCCTTGGCGCCTCCGGCTTTGGCTGACCCGGTTCTGTTGCCGTCGGACCGTAACGCTGATCAGGTTTTGACCGAAGCGCAAGCAAAGGCGCAGCTGTCACAGCATGGCTTGCCCGTGCCGCGAAATGTTGTCACCCGTTTGGACGCGCTGGGCGCGGCGGACAAGCTGAACGCGCCGTTTGCGGTGAAAGGCGTCGGTCTGGCCCATAAATCCGAACACGGGGCGGTGCATCTGAATGTCTCTCGCGCAGAGCTGTCGGCAGTTGCGGCATCGATCGGAACGCCCGAAGTTCTGATCGAGGAAATGGCCCCACCCGCTGTGGCCGAGCTGCTGATCGGTGTCACACCCGACCCTGCCCACGGCTATGTTCTGACCTTGGGTGCGGGCGGTGTTTTGACCGAAATCCTGCGCGATACTGCGCAGCTTTTGATCCCTGCATCGCGAGAGGCCATTCACCGCGCTTTGATGAGCTTGCGTTGCGCGCCTTTGCTGCAAGGGTATCGCGGCAAAGCCGCTGCTGAACTCAATGCTGTTCTCGACACGATTGAGGCCGTGCAAAGCTATGTCATTGCCAATGCCGACACACTCGGCGAAGTTGAAATAAACCCGCTGATCTGCACGGCCCACGGGGCGGTTGCGGTGGATGCGCTGATCCGAAAGGCACGTTCATGAACCCGATCAAAACCCGCCGCGATGGGGCCATTCTGGAAGTCACCCTGGACCGGCCCAAGGCAAATGCCATTGATCTGGCGACCAGTCGGATCATGGGCGAGGTCTTTCGCGAGTTCCGAGACGACCCCGAGCTGCGCGTTGCGATACTTACGGGTGGTGGTGAAAAGTTCTTTTGCCCCGGTTGGGATCTGAAAGCCGCCGCGGATGGAGACGCCGTGGATGGTGACTACGGCGTTGGTGGGTTTGGCGGGCTGCAAGAGCTGCGCGATATGAACAAACCGGTGATTGCGGCTGTGAACGGAATCGCCTGTGGCGGCGGGCTGGAACTGGCGCTGAGTGCAGATATGTTGGTGGCAGCTGATCACGCCACTTTTGCCCTGCCGGAAATCCGGTCCGGTACGGTGGCCGATGCGGCAAGTGTCAAACTGCCCAAACGTATCCCCTACCATATCGCGATGGAGCTGCTTTTGACCGGTCGCTGGTTCGATGCGGAGGAAGCGCATCGCTGGGGGCTGGTGAACGAAATCGTTCCTGCCGACCAGCTGATGGACCGCGCCTGGGAGCTGGCGCGCCTATTGGCAAGCGGCCCCCCTCTGGTCTACGCGGCGATCAAAGAGATTGTGCGTGAGGCCGAGGATTCCAAATTCCAGGACGTGATGAACCGGATCACCAAACGCCAATTGGCGACCGTGGATGTCCTCTATGGTTCGGAAGACAATCTGGAAGGCGCGCGTGCCTTTGCAGAAAAGCGCGATCCTGTCTGGAAGGGTCGTTAACGTTTCTCGAACAGGGTAATTAAGGCTTCGTCGTCTTTGTTCGGCCCGGTCGCAAGGTCTCCGTAAATCCGAACTGTCTGCAGCGCCGGAGTGGTGATTTGAGTCACTGCCAGATCAGCAAGCGCGTCAGCAAAACCAAGCGAGGAATAGTGCTTGGCGTTGATCGACAGCGTAAACAAAGCACCGGGTCGCGCGACGCGCAACAAAGCGGGCAAAACATCGGGGCCAAGATGCCCGTGCGTGAAGGTGCCAGACGATACAATGCCCGCATAGCTGTCGCGCGGTACGGGTAAACCGACATGCAGGTCAGCCTCGATCGCGTCGCGGTATACATCCTTGCGCATGGCTTCGGCCAACATCTCGGCGCTGATATCGGCGGCATCAATGGGCCCGACGCCCAGTCCTGACAAAACCGCGCCGCACAGCCCGGTTCCTGCGCCGACATCCAACACCGGGCCTTGTCCATGGGCTGCCACAAAGGCCCGCGCCGTGTGGATATGCAGCTGATAATCCTCGAAGGCCGCAAATCCGTCATCATAGTCACCGGCCCATTCCGCATAGAGGCGTTTGTTATCTTCGGGCGATTTCAGGGCATAGGCCGAGTGCAGGTTCGGTGTCTTGTCGCTCATGGTTTCATCAAGCCGCAGCTTCGGATTCGAATCAAGTGCGGCCATCAGGCTCTTGCATCCCGGCGCTTGGCAGCCCATCAAAGGGCCATGACGGGGACACTCTTTTCATTCGGACATGGTTATTCCGCCCGGGCATTGTCGCGTGTTCTGGTGCCGCAGGGATGGCGCGTGATTGGCACGTCACGTGACCCGGAACAGATAGACGCCATCCGCGATGCGTGTGCCGAGCCGTTGGTGTGGCCGGGCGATGACGTGAATTTCGATGGCGTCACGCATCTGCTGATCTCGACCGCGCCGACGAAAGAGGGCGATCCTGTATTGGCGCAATTGCAGGATGCAATCTCTGCGCGCGCGCGCCAGTTCGAATGGGTGGGGTATCTGTCTACGACGGCTGTATACGGTGACCACCAGGGGCGGTGGGTGGACGAAACGACCCTTGCGACGCCAACGGCTGAACGCGGACGTTGGCGCCTGCGGGCCGAGGAGCAATGGGCCTCAATCCCCGCTTTGCCTCTGCATATCTTTCGCCTGGCCGGTATTTATGGCCCTGGTCGTGGGCCATTCTCGAAGCTGCGCAAGGGTGGTCTGCGCCGGATCATCAAACCTGGTCAGGTGTTTTCACGCATCCATGTGGATGACATAGCGCAGGTATTGGCGGCCTCGATGGCCCAGCCCAATCCGGGCGCGATCTATAATGTCTGCGATGATGAGCCGGTGCCACCACAGGACGTGATCGGATATGCGGCGCAGCTGCAAGGTTTGCCGCTGCCACCTGCGGTTCCGTATGATGAGGCCAATCTGACACCCATGGCGCGCAGTTTTTACAATGAAAACAAGCGTGTGAAGAATGACCGGATCAAATCAGAGCTGGGTGTCAAACTGCGCTATCCCAACTACCGTTTGGGTCTTGAGGCGCTGATGCAAGACTGAGCCAGCGCCCCAAGCGTTTGCTTTATTCAGCGTCGATGCCGCCCATGCAGATATATTTCATCTCCATGAAATCGTCCAAACCATAGCGCGAACCTTCGCGGCCCAGACCCGACAGTTTGACGCCACCAAATGGAGCCTCAGCTGTTGAGATCAGGCCGGTATTGACGCCGACCATCCCGTAATCCAGTCCCTCGGACACACGCCAGACGCGCGCCAGATCGCGGGAATAAAAGTAGGACGCCAGGCCAAAATCGGTGTCGTTGGCGGCCGCCACAACCTCGCTCTCTGTCTCAAACTTGAAGAGTGGAGCGACGGGGCCAAAGGTTTCCTCGGTCGCGACGGCCATATCGGATGTGACACCGGTCAGGATTGTGGGCTGGAAGAACGTGCCACCCAGCTCATGCGGTTGACCACCCAGCGTGACCTGAGCGCCTTTTGAGGTCGCGTCCGAGATATGCTCGGTCACTTTCTCAACCGCGGCCTGATCGATCAGCGGGCCAAACACGATGCCTTCGTCAAACCCGTTGCCCGTGGGCAGGGTCGCCACCTTGGCGGCCAGCTTTTCGGCGAACGTGTCATAGACACCGCTTTGCACGTAGATGCGGTTGGCGCAAACGCAGGTTTGCCCATTGTTGCGAAACTTCGAGATGACGGCACCGTCAACCGCCGCGTCGATATCTGCGTCGTCGAACACGATAAAGGGTGCGTTGCCTCCCAGCTCCAAACCCAGTTTCTTGATGGTCGGGGCACATTGCGCGTAAAGCTGCGCGCCGATTTCGGTCGAGCCGGTAAAGGTCAGTTTGCGCACAGTGGCATTCCCGGTCATCTCACCCCCGATCGCGCGCGCGGATCCGGTCACGACCGAGAACAGACCGTCCGGCAGCCTGGCGCGTTCGGCCAGAACTGCCAGCGCGATGGCCGAAAACGGCGTTTGGCTGGCGGGTTTCAGAACCATAGCGCAACCAGCCGCCAGCGCGGGGCCGGCTTTGCGTGTGATCATCGCGTTGGGAAAGTTCCAGGGCGTGATGGCCGCAACAACACCGATGGGCTGTTTCACCGTCAATATGCGTTTGTCTGGCGCGTGGCCCGGTGTGACGTCGCCATATGCGCGGCGGGCCTCTTCGGCAAACCATTCGATAAAGCTTGCACCATAGGCGATTTCGCCCGTGGCCTCGGCCAGAGGTTTGCCCTGTTCCGCGGTCAGGATGGCCCCCAGATCGCTTTGGTTCTCCATCATCAGCTCATACCAACGGCGCAATACCTGGCTCCGCTCTTTTGCGGTGCGCTTGGCCCAGCCATGGCGGGCCTCTTCGGCGGCGGCTATGGCCTCGGCGGTCTCATCCGCGCCCAGTTTGGGGACGTGGCCGATCAGTTCGCCGGTTGCCGGGTTGGTAACGGCGAGATCTTTTTCAGGATCAGCTTCAATCCATCGCGCACCCACAAGGGCGGCCTGTCGCAACAAACTTGGGTCTTTTAGTGTGATCATTGCTGATTCCTTTGGATTACACAGTGGAGGTTCGGTGCGATGCGCCCGAGACAGCGGGACCATACTCTTAGTTGACCTGTGCCGAAAGGCAGGTTTCGCGGCAAACTGCCTATGAATTCGCGTTCCTTTGCCGGTTTTCTGAGGTTCTGGCTTCAAATCTTTTTCCAGACCCGTCATAGGTAGACGCCGCATACCGGGTGACCAGGTCGTGGCAATCGAAGTTGCACGGGATTGAACAAGGCAGACTTAATGACGTTGCAAAACCCTTTTGACGAACCCGGTCCTGAAGAGCTTCGAGCATTCTATCTGGATACAGCACATTTCGACCATGAATTTGTTGCGCAAAAAATGGGAATTCCCGGGGCAGTCGGGCGGGCCGATATCCTTGATCGGTGGATGAAAGCTGGTGCCTCGTCCAAGTCGAACCCAAACGCGTATTTTGATCTCAAAGCCTATGATTCCAAATGGAAAACCAAGCCTTCGCATGCGCTTCACGATTTCCTGGTTCATGGCTGGCGTGTTTGTCGTGACCCTTCAGAGTCGCTGGATATCTGCCAGTTTCTATTTCACACCAGCACGGATTCCTTAGCGCGAGAAGCCGCGTTAAGTAGTTTGTTGTCTCAGAGTATTCGAGACAAAGTGGCTGCGTCAGATGAGTTAAGTGAGCAAGACAGATCGCTTTCCGTGGTGACGATCAATTACAACAACAGAAACGGGCTGTTGCGCACCATTGAATCGGTGGCCAGTCAATCCGACCAGAATTTTGAATTTGTGGTTGTCGATGGTGGATCAACAGACGGATCTGTTGAACTTATCAAAAAGAACCAAGATCGCATCAACATTCACGTGTCAGAGCGCGACAACGGCATATTTGACGCCATGAACAAAGGAGCTCGAATGAGCAGCCGCGAATATGTGGTGTTCATGAACTCGGGCGATGCGTTCTTTGATGATCAAGCGGTCGAAGATGTGAAGTCATGTCTTGGATATGCGGATATTGTCTATGGGCATACTTGCACCATGGGATCAGACAAGATCATGCCGCACAAAGCCCTGATGTCGACGGGCATGGCGTTTTCTCATCAGGCGCAATACACGCGCCGAGACTGGTTGCTGCATCAACCTCTGGATACCACGTCGCCCCTATCCGATTGGAAATTCAATGCCGTCGCGTATCTTAACGGCGCTACCTATCGCGCGCTGGACAGAAGGCTTGCAAGTGTAGAGCCCTATGGATACTCAGACGAAAATCATTTGATGCGCTACCTTGAACGACGGTCAATCGCGCAAAAGCTTTATCCTTTCTCAAAAACCTACAATTGGTTTCAAGGAGAATTGGAGCGACGCAACGACTTGAAAAAGGCGATTGAAGAAGCGGAGCAATTGTCGCAATGAGAGATCAGAGTGCATCTAAAAGCATGAATGTGAAAGGTGACGGCGTGGACGCATCGGCGAACAGCGTAGTAATTTTCGGCGTGGGACGATCAGGCACGACCGCTTTGTTCCACTACCTTCACAAAGCTTATCAATCGATGCAGCAGGATCACCAGATACGGTACGAGCCCTTTTTGTGGGGTGTCAAACAAGATGATCTGGACACTGCGTTTACGACCACAGACGAACTCTCTGTACCGGGCATGTATGCGCACACGCAAACCCCATTGTTCCTGAAAGGCGCCGAGCATGAGGCGCTTGACCGGTTCATCTCGGATTTGACGCTGGATGACACACCTTTTTTGGTGAAATTCATCAAGGCCAATGGACGGATCGATCACTTTCTGAAGCGCTGGCCAAATGCAAAATTCGTTTTCATTTTTCGCGAACCCTGTTCGGTGGTGAACTCTGTGTTGCCGATGTTCAGTTTCTTCGGCGATGAATACCATCCTTCGGATACGCGCAGGTTTCCGTCTCAGGCCCTTCTTGATCCTTCCGTTTTTCATGCAGCATCTTATGCGGTCAAACAGTTGATGTATTGGCGCGTCATGAACGAAGCAGCCATTGAAAGCCTGGATCGCCATCCCGACCGAATTCTTCCGGTGTCGCAGGAAGCTTTGTTGCTCGACCCAAAAGCAACATTGAGCAAGGTTATGGACTTTTGCTTCCCCGGGGCAGAGAACAATAGCGCGATCGTTGACGAGCTGGCCGCCGGACGCGAAGGTCAAAAACCAAGATTTGCGTTCAAAAACTTGGGTGTGACCGACTTTGACGAGTTCCGGTCGCAAATGGACTGGTACGAAAAAACACTTTTGCCGCGTTGCCAATCTGGTGTCGATGTCAACTATTCCAAAATGCGTGACACCATAAACGCCGCTTGGACCAAGGGACGATTTGCTGACTCGTTGCCAGAAGGCATTCCCAGAAACACGATCTCGATGGCGCTCAGGCATGACTATCTGGACAATTTCGGCACAACGAGGCGGATTTTTAACAGCGAAGGTGCTGTTGTCTTCCGTGGATCACTGTTTTCGCGCTTTCCGTTGAGTTGGAAAACCATAGTTGGTGGTGCCATGCCACTTGGGCGCACCACTTATCTAAGATTGCATAGTGCAACCAGCGTGGAAGACGGGCTTTTGCCGGAAACCTGCGAGTTGAAAAAACGAAATGCGGTTTTCAAGCTTAAGGTCTACTTGCTCTGTGCGCTGGGAAAGACACTTCCAGCCGACAAGTACTTTTCGGGAATACCGTCAACATCCAATGATCACGGGATCGTCTTGTCGCGAAAAGGGAATGTGTTCAGGCGAGTTTTTTCATCCTTGAGAATTTTAAGGAAAAGGGAAATCCCGCTGCGCAAATTTGACGTTTTCGTCGTTGACAAGTAACCGAATGAATTGGGTTACACCCTGCCGAATACGTGGTGCGCAGACACTGCAAAAGCGGTTTTGTCGGGCGCCATAAGGAAAAAGTAATGAGCGATACACCTGCGGTTCCTGTCTATTTCGAAGGTAAAACCTTGGCCGAATTGGAAGCGGGTTTACGCAAAGGGTATCTTCGAAAAAGCGGATGGATCGAAAGCGCAACGCGGAAGATGTCGGTGCGCATGGGCGAGCCTATTCCGCGTTACACCTATCCCGCGCTTGAGTTCTTGGAAAAAGAGATCAAGTCAGATGTCAGCCTGTTCGAATATGGTGGCGGGCAGTCGACGGTGTTCTGGTCAAAGCGGGTCAACCGTATTGTCAGCGTTGATCACGACCCTCGGTTTATTGCACATCTCAGAAAGCAACTGGACCGCAAAGCTGAATTGCACGTGGTCGAGGAAAACGCCGCCCTTTCCGAGACGGCGTCCGAGCATTTGTCTGCAGCCCCCGCATTCCAGGACCCTGAGCGAAGTAACAACGCCTTCCTGACGGGACAATTGAACACACCGTTTCAAGCCTACGGCCTGCACATTCTGGAGTACCCAAAAGACACGTTCGATGTAGCGATCATCGATGGAATGGCACGCAATTTGTCAACCTGGGCTGCGCTTCGGTATCTGCAAAAAGACGGGATCATCATCTTTGATGATGCCGAGCAGGCCTATTACAGCCAGGCCTTGCAAATGCTTGAGGATGCCGGATATCGCCGGATCGACTTTTCCGGTTTAGGTCCGGTCAGCGCCGAGGGGTGGACAACATCGGTGTTTCATCAGGCACCCCGGTTTCTCAATGTGGGCGGTGCCACCCCCGTGACACCAGAGGTGGCAGCGGTAGAGCAGCAGGGCAAGACCGGTATCATGGTCATCGGCTATAACCGGCCCAAACATCTGCAAACTGTGCTTGAAAGCCTGAAGCTGCAGGGTCGGCTTTCAGATGTTCATGTCTGGATCGACGGCACCCAGGGGCGCGGTGAGTTTGACGGCGTGAACAAAGAAACGCTTAAAATCGCAGAATCTTATGACGTTGCCGAAATTCATGCACTGCGATCACATGTTGGCATAGAAAAGCTGATGCTGGACTCGCTGGATTGGATGAGCCTTCGCTATAGCCGTGTTCTGGTTCTTGAGGATGATTGCTTCCCGGTAGAAGGCGCGATTGATGCTTTCGATGCCGTTCTGGACGAAGTGAAGAACAACCCAAACGTCTATTCGGTTTATGGCCATCATTTTGGGGTCGAACCCGAGCACGACCCGAATTTCACGCGTTTTCAAGGTTGGGGCTGGGCTGCTCATTCAAGCCGCATCCGTGCGCTTATTCCGGAACTACGCGACATGTTCCTGATGTCCGAAGACGACTATATCGCGCATGTTGAAGACACCAAAACCAAAGATGTGGTCGAACGCCTTGATCGGACGCCGGGCCGCGATGTTTTGAATGTTCTCAAGCTGTATTTCTCGTGGGATTCGGCAACGGCATTTGTAACCGCGCGTCGCGGGATGACACATCGCAGAACACCAGACCCAGTGATTTTGAACAGCGGCATCGTTGCCGGGATCGGCCATTTCCGGGAAGACAAGCCGTGGCTGCGCAAACCGCCATTCAACATGGTGACGGTCGATGAGGTTTGGGACCTTTATAGTCAGCCCAAGGCCAAGAAAGGCACGGCCAAATAGGCCACTTTGATCGTCGAAACTTCTAAGGTGCGGTTGAGTTTTCTTGATCCTCAAGGATCATATCGGCAGCCTTTTCCGCGATCATGATTGTAGGGGCATTTGTGTTTCCCGAAACCAGAGTGGGCATCACCGATGCATCGACAACGCGTAACCCGCTGACGCCGCGTACGCGCAGTGCCGGATCAACAACCGCCATTTCATCAGTACCCATTTTGCAGGTGCCGACTGGGTGATAGATCGTATCCGCCCGCGCGCGAATGTGTTGTTCCCAGTCGGCATCCGTCTGCGCCGTCTCGGTCCCGAACATCTCACGATGTTTGTACGTGCCAAGCGCTGGGGCCTCCATGATCTCGCGGGTCATGCGCGCGCCTTTGATCAGCGTATCCAGATCTCGGGCGTCGGACAGAAATCGCGGATCGATCGCTGGCACCGCCATCGGATCAGCGCTGCCAAGCGTCACTGTTCCTCGGCTCTCGGGTCGCAACTTGCAGACATGGCAACTGTACCCGTATCCCATATGCAATTTGCGAGCGTGGTCATCGACCAGCGCGATGGTAAAATGCAATTGGATATCTGGTCGATCTAGATCGGGGTTTGTTTTCAGAAAGGCAGCGCCCTCGGCAAAAGGAGTCGCGGCCATGGACTTTCCGCTTTGCCGCCAACGCCAAATATGGCGCAGCAGGTTCGCAGTTCCTGTGAGCCCGATACCGAAATTGTCGGTATCCCTGGTTTTATACGATAGTATGAAATCCAAGTGGTCCTGTAGGTTCTGACCAACACCAGGTAGCGCATGTACCGTATCGATCCCATGCGCGGTCAGGGTGTTCGGGTCGCCGATCCCCGACAGCATCAAAAGTTGCGGCGACTTGAATGCGCCTCCGCATAGTATGACTTCGCGCCGGGCTGTGACCGAGATGTCCGGGCCCTTTCCATTCTTGCGATACACCACGCCGTTTGCGCGCCGTTCGTTGAAGGTGACGCGCTGAGCAAAAGCGCCCGTGATCACACTCAGGTTCGCGCGCTTCATGACCGGAAACAAATAGGCCGCCGCGGCCGAGCATCGCTCGCCATTGCGGGCGGTGTCATGAAACTGGGTCACCTGATACAGGCCTGCCCCTTCATTGTCGCCTCTGTTGAAGTCATGCGTTTCCCGATGCTGCAATTGGGTTGCCGCTTCGACAAAGGCGCGCGACATCGGGCGCTCTGCCTTTTGATCCGAAACCTGTAGTGGACCATCACCTCCGTGATCGTCATCCGATCCGCGTTCATTGTTTTCAGCCCTTTTGAAGTAAGGCAGAACGCTGTCCCAATCCCAACCCGTGCAACCCTGGCTGGCCCAACCGTCATAATCCTGGCGTTGCCCTCGAATATACAGCATTGCATTGATCGCGCTGGATCCTCCGAGCGCCTTGCCGCGCGGCTGGTATCCTTTGCGCCCGTTCAAACCGGGTTGTGGAACCGTTTCGAAGGCCCAATTGTTGATCTTGGGGCGTCCCGGCAGCATCGCGACAACCCCCGCTGGCATACGCACAAGAATGCTATCGCCTGATCCCCCGGCTTCCAGAAGACACACTTTTATGCGTGGGTTCGCACTCAGACGGTTCGCCAGAACTGACCCGGCAGAGCCTCCTCCTACAATGACATAGTCAAATTCCATACCATCCTCCCTGAAGTCCCTGTAACGCCGGTCACGCGTCGCAGCTGTATGGAACCACTCTGATAGGTTGTGTGAAAAACACAATCGGGCGGGCTGGGAACGTCGCGTCAGGTGGTCCGAGATCTCTACATCGGAGTTTGTTCAGGCTGAAACCATGTGGGGCTGAGTGCGATCGGTTAGGGCTCTGTCCGTGAACAAGAAGACACTCCCCTCCGAAGCTCCGCAATCCCACCGAATCCAGACCTTGCCTTTGGTTTGGGCTCGGTGCTGCTGTGTTCTGTATCGGCAAATCAGACATTTCAGCGGAAAAGTTAACTTAACATATTGTTTTTGTTAAGTTTCAGAAACCTCCCGAATTATTTTGAAGTTTTTTCAAAATGGGGGTTGCGGCTGACAGACCTAATCCGTAAATACCCCTTCACCGGCGCAGCTGAGGTTGTGCGGACCCACTGGAGAGACGGTGTGACGG
>NZ_WQIE01000017.1:0-40787 GCF_013035585.1 Ruegeria sp. HKCCA5839
CATAACCTGAAGGTCAGAGGCTCAAATCCTACGCCCGCAACCAGCGACACAGAACAAGCCGCCGAAAGGCGGCTTTTGTTGTTCTGCGCCATCCCGATCTTTCGCAGGTGTAACCAGAGCAAGTCATAACAATTTGTTTACCCACCAAGACGGAACTTAGTCGGTGTCATTCCGGTTTGACCTCGGAAAAAGCGGGTGAAATGGGACTTGTCGGAATAGCCGAGCATCAGTCCGATCTGTGCAATTGTCATCTGGTTCTGTTTGAGGTGCTCTTTGGCGAGGTCCACGCGCAACCGTTTGATTTCGCGGGGCAGCGTTGTGCCGTGTTGCTGAAGCGCCTTCAGAAATCGATCCGTTTGTATGCCCAGCAATCCGGCCACCACCTCTGGTCCCAATTCGGTTTCATCCAATTTGTCGCGCAGGACAGATCGTAAAGCGGCCACCACGGTTACTTCTTCATCCTGTCGAGGCGTGCTTATGGGCTTGGCAGAGCCTTCGGAGGCATGGTGCAAATACAGCCATTCCACAGGAAAACTGATTTGCATTCCTGGATCAGTTCCCAGGCCAACCTCGATACCTTTGTATCCGATCGGCAGACCATTGATATATCTGCTTTCCCATCGCACATGGGAAGCATCCCAAGAATTTCCGACGACGGTCTGCAATAGGCGCACATAGATTGCGGCGCCAAAGCCGGTCACCTGTATGGGTGGGACAGCTGGCTCCTGTTGCCTGTCTATTCGATACGTCGCTTTGTCTGCTTCGATGACAAGGCTGTGCCGCACAGAATTAGACTCTCGCGGTACAAGCCCCACGAAACGGGCAAAAAACTCGAACAGCGAGTTTGTTGATCGCAGGGCCTGAGCGAACGGCGGCCATCCCTCTAGGTCGAATGTCTCACCGACCTTCAGTCCAAGGTATCGATCGCCCGAAACTTCTGAGAAGGCATTCACCAAGCCGTATACCAACTCTGAGTGCACGAACACAGATGGGTCAGACAACAGTTCGGCCTGCAAGCCGACCTGATCCAAGGCAGGTTGCGGGCTGATCCCTCGGTCGGTGAGATATTGCAGAAATGGCGCCGCTAAAGAGAGACGAATGAAACCTTCGCTATGCTCTGGAGCGATAGAGTTGAACGGCAAGCTCGTCACCCTTGTCTGAACTTCGGTTATCCGGTGGCCACTTTTTTGGTCACATTCGAACATTCTAATTCAAAACAGGCAACCGATCCAAAGCTTTTCGGACTACAATTTTCAAAACACGAATATGAAGGGAGTACCTATGTCTGTTCTACAAATGTCCCTTTGCTCGACGATTATCGTCGCTGCGGGTCTTTCTTTTGCAGCGTCTGCGCTGGCTCAGGATCAGGAAGAACCCCAAACACTGTTTACCAACGTGCATGTTTTTGATGGCGTAAATGAACAGCGTATCGAGAACGCCAGCGTATTGGTCGAGGGCAATCTGATCAAGGTCGTTTCAACCGATGCGATTGATGCCCCCAATGCCACGGTCATTGACGGAGAGGGCCGGACACTGACCCCCGGGTTTATTGAACTGCACGCTCACCTCATGCTGATGGGGCCGACATTGCCATCGATGGAGGCGAACACAACTTGGGAAGACTTCGCCATTCATGGCGCGCGGATGGCCGAGATGTATTTGATGCAGGGCTTTACCACAGTCAGGGATGCAGGAGGGGCTAATGGTGGGCTGCGTCGCGCGATTGACTCGGGTCAGATTGACGGCCCACGTTACTTTCCATCTGGCGCATTTATAGGAACGCGAGGTGGTCACGCTGACTTCGCGAATTTCACTGCGCCACCGGGTTCAGAGACCAACATGAGCCGCCTGAACATGGCGCAGGAAGTCAGTGGTGTGGCTGATGTTTACAAGTTCGCCCGCAACAATTTCCGCATGGGCGCGACGCAGTTGAAATTCATGCAATCTGGGGGTGTCGTTTCGGCGTTCGACCCATGGCAATTGCTAGCTGGATCGCCCGAGGAAATCAGAGCCGCCGTTCAAGTGGCCAATGAGTATGGCAGCTATGTCATGGCGCATTCCTATCGCAAGGAAGCTATCCTGAGTGCGCTTGATGCAGGTGTTATGTCTATCGAACACGGCTTCTCGTTTGACTGTGAAATTGCACAAGTCATGAATGAAAAAGGGGCATACATTACCACCAACCTGACGGCCTTCGATCCTGGATTGCTAGACATTCCGGCAGTGGCAAATGTCCCGTCGAGCCTTGCTAAGGCAAAGTCCGCCTCGGCCACATTTGCAGGCTACATCGACAATATGAAGGAATGCCCAGTCAAACGAGGGTTTCAGACTGACTGTGTTGGTTCGGTCGAGGCTTGCAACATCCAGATTGCCTATGAGAAGCACCTGAACAATGAGTTTTTCGGACCCTACACGTCGTTGGTTACGCTGACATCGACGGGCGGCGAGGTGGTCGCTCTGTCAGGTGACTTTATGAACCCCTATACCGCTGGAAAGCTCGGCGTGATCGAGGAAGGCGCCTATGCCGACATCCTGCTGATAGACGGCAACCCGCTTGAAGACTTCTCGGTCGTTGGAACGGGTGATCAGTGGTTTGGTGCCGACCCGAGACCAGATAGCCCCGAAACGATCCGCCTGATCATGAAGGATGGTGTGATATACAAAAACACACTGGAGTGATCAGAAAAAGCAGTCGGAGAGCACATATGCGAAATTGGTTTTGCTCTGCAGTCTTCGCAGGATTGGTTTTGTGCGGTAACGCTGCCATGGCAGCGCCTGGAGCTGCGTTGGACTGGTCAGACCTGCCAGACCCATCCGCTCAGGTTTTTGAAGACCCTTACCGTGATCTCAGCCCGGAACAGCTCGACGATCTCCTGTATGTCGTACGACTGCGCGGAAGGCTGCAGGGGGATCGTGGCAGCGAAGAAGAACGGCAAAAATGGCAAGCGCTGTTGACCGATACTGAGGATGCCTTGGCAGTTGATGGAATTGATGTCGACTGGCTTCTGGATCAGCGCGAGGTCGTGACGGAACGCCGAAGAAAAGCGGGAACGCACGGAAATCCACAATTCGATGGTCAAACAGTCACACTCGCGGGCTTTGCCATTCCTGCCCCAAGTGATCCGGACGGTCGGCCTGTGGCGTATTTGGTGCCAGAACGAGGAATGTGCAGTCACCTGCCGCCACCTCCACCCAACCAAATGATCCGTGTGCGGTTGAATGAGGACTGGACGCCCAGCTATGTCCACGAACCCGTTCGGCTGACGGGCAGGCTGACGATTGATCCTTCTGTTCAGAAAATGATGGTTGTGGATGGCCTCATGCCCATGAATGCGACGTTCCAGTTAGAGACGGAGCGGGTCGAAACTTTGGAATCCGAAGCAGACGGGTTGGAATGGAAGCAGCGTGCCGCTGATCGCATCCGGGCGGCGGGAAATCGCAAAACCGGCGGGGCAAAGGCGTCTGAATGATAAAGCTTCTCGTTGTCGCGTTAAGTATTGCCTTCGCTGGTGCAGCGTCGGCTCAGGGACTATCCGGGCCCTCGTCGGTCGAAGCTGATCTAGAGCCCGGAGACGGGTTGACCGATCCGCAATACCGTTCAGATTTTCCACGCAACATCGCACCGGGTTGGTTTCAGTGGAAAGACCGCCTGGCTGAGGGCGGGTTTCGGTTCAACATAGACTACCTTGCATTGGGCCAAACCACGGATGCTGATCTGGGAACAGGCGAAGCAGCCAGCGGGATTGCGCGTTTCTACGGAAGTTGGCAGGGAACTGAGCGGGGTTCCCTGACATTCAAGATCGAAGACCGGCACAGCTACACGGATGTTGCCCCGCAATTCCTTGGGCTGGATGGTGGAGCCCTTTCGATTACCGGGACGGCCTTCAACGATACTGGATTGCTACTGACCAATCTGTTCTGGACCCAACGGGCCGAGAACGGTTCGTGGACGCTGCAAGTCGGCCAGATTGATGTCACAGATTTCGTGGATATCTATGGGCTAGTAAGCCCCTACAGCGGGTTCCAAAACCTGTCTTTCAATACCAACCCGACACTTAATGCCCCAAATCCGGGCCTGGGCATTGCTGGTGGGTTAAAGCTGAGCGAAAACTTTTACGCGGTTGCGAGTGTTGCTGACGCAAACGCCGACCCGTCTGATCCAAACTTTGATGTGTTTAGCGACGGCAATCTCTTCAAATCGCTCGAGCTCGGCTACACCTCTGGTTTCGATCGTATCTATTTTGACAATATCCACCTGACGCTTTGGCATGCGGATGCAGCCGACGATGGCAGCCGAGCGGAAGACTACGGCGCTGCGGTTTCCGCCGCATGGTTTGTTGACAATAAATGGATGCCATTTTTCCGGGCCGGGGCCTCAAAGGGCACCGCAGCGCTCTATGATCGATCCGTTTCTGCCGGTCTTGGTTACTACGGTCGCAACACCGATTTGGCCGGGCTGGGCCTGAACTGGGCCGAGGCAAGAGGTATCGACAGAGATCAGTTCACGCTTGAAGCGTTCTACCGATTTTCAATCTCACCCGGACTGCAGATCACACCATCAGTACAGTTCATTTCCGACCCGCTGCTGAATCCCGCCCAGGATAGCGTTACGCTGTTCGGTCTAAGAACGCGGATCGTTTTCTAGTGTGGATTACAAGTGGACGTTCAAATAACACTTTAGGAGGTTTTGTCATGAAGACTCTGTTGGCCATCTGCGCTATCGCGATCACCCTTGGTGGTGCGCTCCATGCGAGTGAAGAGAGCAAGACGTGGGATGCATCAGAAGAGGCAAAGCAGTTTGTTCAGGACACGATCGTCCTCGGCATGTTGGCTAGCCCCTACGGCACAGGCTGGACGGACTACGACCAGCTTCACACCTATTTTGAGCGTGCGCGGGACAACGGTATCACTGGGCATGAGATGACTCTGGCCGCAGCAGATATGTCTTTTGAAACCCTGCTAGAACAGCACTACCACTTCCGCGCGGCGATGGCGCAGCAACCGGAAAACTACCTGATCGTGAATGAAACCCGCGATATTGAGGCTGCCCACATACAGGGCAAGACGGCGGTCATCTGGAACAGCCAAACCGCCACGATCCTGAACGGTGATCTCAAAAAGATGGCATTGCTCAAGGATATGGGGATCAAGAGTATGATCCTGGCTTACAATGACATTTTCCGCACGGGTTCCGGGCAATTGGCGGCCTATAACGGGCGCGACATTGGTTTGACCCCTTGGGGAAAGTCGGTCATCGACGAAATGGTTCGTTTCGGCATCTTACTCGACCTGAGCCACACGGGCTCGAAAACGGCCAATGACGCCATGGACTACATGGATGAGAACTACCCCGGGGTGCCCTATGTCTACACGCACTCGGTTCCTGCAGGGTTGTACGCGAATGGGCCCAATGCGACGCCAAAAGGGTGTTATCGGGCCATTCCCGACGATGAGGCGCTGCGCGCGGCCAAGTCCGGTGGCTACGTTTCTCCTACGTTCACAGAATGGATGATGGACGGTGTCTGGCCCGAGGATATCTCACCTAAGCAGGCCGCTGATATGATCGACTATTATGTGCAGCTTGTGGGTGTTGACCATGTTGGAATCGCAACGGATGACATGTTCTCAACCGAACTTGTCGTGCAGTTCGCTACTGCAAACGCAAGCATGTACGACGATGGCGGCTACATGATCGATGCATTCAACAAGGGGGCGACCGGTAATGGAGAACTTGCCAAAATCCTTGCAGCGATTACCGATGACCTTTGGGCGCGCGGCTATTCAAACGAAGACCTTGCAAAGATCTATGGCGGCAACAAGATGCGGGTTTATGCGCAGGTTTGGGAGGGCAAGCCCCCCGAACAATTTCTGCAAGAATACCCCGAGCGTTTACGTCTGCGGCAAGAACTTCGTGATGGATTCTATTCGCGCTGAGCTTTCAGGGGCTTACCCTAAGAAAACAGAGTCCGATCAGCGCTGCTGAAGCTCACATCCCAAAATGTTCTGGAACGTTTCCACGCGTGGAATAGCGACCTGATCACAGGTTGATCAAGATAGGCAGGCCGCTGTACGAGTTGGGATTTGGCGTATGTCTGATTTGTTGGAGGTGTCTTTCCCTTTCGATTCCTGCTGCAACAAAATCACACGCATCACAACAAAAGGTGCGAACCGGGCCCGACACTCTTACATCAAGGGGAAGGATGGTGGGTGATGAGAGACTCGAACTCCCGACATCTTCGGTGTAAACGAAGCGCTCTAACCCAATCCGCACGTGCAACAAGGTGCTGTTTTCCACTGCCGCCACCGACACCCGATTGAAAGATGTCTTGCGTTGCCAGTAACTTGACGCTCTCACAATCGACAAAGCAAAGCAAGGCCGCAAGTGTGTTTTGCCCCTACCTAGACGCTGAATTTCAGTAAGAGCATTAACGCGTTTGCAGCGGAGGCGCAGCGGTCGCCACCTGCCGTGGGGGGTATGGGGGCAATTGGCTACAGAGTTAGGTTAGATACCCTCCCAAAAAAATGTGCGGCAAATTCTCGTCCGGTTCCGAAGCGGACGTTTGTACGATCGGTGGCGAATGATTGCTTCGAGCCCGAAGCGGACACCGAAAAAATGTCAGACGACGCCAAAAAGTAGCGTCGCCCGATAGTCGCGGTTGTCGCTTTATTCTACCAGTTCCAGATCACCGGGACGCCAGGTCTTGTCGAACCAAGGCTCGAGCGGGCCGTAGAGGCGCATCATCACGTTGAAGCTTTGCCCGGGCATGGTTTGCGCCCAGTTGTTCTCCCAACCTTCTGGGGCTTCTGGACCAAAATAGATGCTGGTACTCCCATCCTCATTAGGTTTTATCCCCGGTCTATTAGAGTCGATACCACCGGATTGCTGGTCAGTTTCAAGGATTGACCGAGTCTGTCCGCTATACAACATAAACGACGCAAAGTTTTTGGCGGGAACCGGCGCCGGTAGCGTTACCTTATAGGTTTTTGAGCCGTCAAGGTACTGTCCGTTGCTGTCTCGCGCTGTCATCGCATAGACAGACCCCGTCCCGACCGGTGGCGAGGTCATCGCAGGCGTTATGCCCGTTGCCATATAGAAAAAGTACGACCGATCATCGAGGATGCGCGCGCCGTCCTCAAGAAAAAGATAGCTCTGGCGTTGGAACGGTGAGTTCCATTGCCGGTCTTCATAAAAGAAAACCCCCGGATCGCGCGAGGCATACGTGATCGCTCGCGCCGTGGCGTTTGCGATTGCTGCTGCCTCCTTGAAAATGGCCTGCATACGGGCATCGGGTTCGAAGGGCTCGCCCTTCCTGATCCCTATGGAAGCAAACGTTCCTACAATTTCCGGACTGAACGCACCAATTGGATTGTTTTCGAGTGCGACGTGGATCTCTTCAAAGAAGTCTTCGTTGTTCGCGTGAACAGTGTTGTGTTGAACACCGGAGATATTCAGGAAAATTTCCGCGGGAGGATTGTCCGCTTCACTAAGCGGATAGATATTCAGACCCGCCTTGATCTCGGCAACAGGGCCAGCCGTATCTCCGTCTGCGTCTGGCGAGCGTCTTAGCAACAACCAGTGCTCATATGTCTTTGTGCGTAGTTCGAAGTAGCCCTCGGGCACCGGCGTTTCATCGTCGTTGTGCAAAAGTAGATACTTGCCACCTTCTCCCTTATCCGCGCCAAGCGCCCCGATATCCGTCACATAGTCAAACGCGGCGTCATCAAGCAACCCAAGCAGGCCTGCCGGAACCTCAATCACCATCGGGCCATCCGAGATATCGACATTCGAACCAATGTAGATTGTGGTTGTATTGGGCGTCAGCCAGATGGACCGCGCGTCCAGCAGGTCTTCTGCAATCACGACGTCATTGGGATTGACGCCCAAGTCTTCGTATCCCTGAAACATAGCTCGAAGCGAAGCGATCTTCATGCCATCCAGGAAAGCCGTCGTTGCTCTGATCAGATCAAGGTTGTCGAAGACTTTCTCCACCGTCTCAGGTGATGGCATACCATCGAAGAATTCCAGATCACCAAGCGTCTGGGTCTCGACCTTGTCTGGTGTAAGAACATTCTCAGGAACGTCGGCTTTGAATTCTTGGGCTGAAGAATGCGATGCGAGTATCAGGGCAGTCAGCACAGCTAAAGACTTTGTTTTCATTGTTCGCTCCATTGGGAATTACTGTTTGTTTTGATCAGTTTACTTTTTCTAGATCGCCCAGCATCCAGCCACTCTCCAGCCATCCGTCTTGCGGCCCATATAGACGAAACAAAAGGAAGTACGGCTCTGTGGTTGGTATCCAGTTGCTTTCCATGCCTTCCGGTGCTTCTGGTCCAAAAAAGATGTCGTAAGAACCGTCTTCATTAGCCTGCATCGCATCAGTGTCGCGCTCGGACAAACCGACAGGATCAACGTTCCGAATGAAGCTCTTGGTCTCCATCGAATAAACAATCACGGACCAGAAATCGTCGGCAGGTGTATCCGCTGGGACGTTCAGTTTATAGGTCTGATTGTGATCGTACATTTCCCCGTCGCTGTCGCGCAGGCCTGTCAGATAAAATGTACCTCCGCCCAGTTGTTTCGGCAGGTATGTAATCCAGAAATAACTGCCGCCCGCACGCGCATCCACAAGGACTTCGGTCTCAGTCTCATAGGGGAAACCAGCCTCGGGTTGACCATCCGCGAAATCCCAAATCAACCACTGGCTCCTCATCTCGCCGCTATCGTCGACCCAAAGTGGGATCATGGCTTTCCCGGGCGTCACAAAGTAGTTCTGCATCGAGGCGTACGCGAGCAACAATCCCTCGTTCATTGCCTGCATTTGAAGTTCACTTGGTTCGAAAGGCTTTCCCTTCTCGATCCCGAGATCTTTCAGAAAATTCACCATAACCTTGTCTTGTGGACGGATCGGGTTGTTTTGAACGTAATCGTTCAGGTCCTGAAAGAATGTCTCGTTGTAGTATGGAAGCGAGTCGTACGGCACTTCTGACGCTTCGAGATAGTTGTTGGGTGGCGGATTGTCGGCCTCGGACAGGTAGTACACTTTGATCGTCTGAGCGTACTCGGCCGCATCGGCGTCCGTTCCGCCATTCGTCAGTTTTGGCCGGAACGAAAAACCATATTCGTAGGTATCTGTTTCAAAGGGAAGGTATCCCGCTTCAGTTAATTCCTCCAGCGACATTTCCCCTTCGTAGCCTGGGGGTAGCATGAGGTACTTGCCGCCGACACCTTCATCGAAACCATCGGGACCTACGTCCACAATAGGAACATCCCAAGCATTCACGATTGTACCGAAGTAGTTCACCTTGTCGGTGGCAGCGGGCACTTCAATGACAAGGGGACCGGGTTCGGAGGTCATTGAAGCCCAAGCATAGGCCGTAACATCGTTGGCCGTAAGAAACCCATGTTTGGAGTCGAACGGCTTGTTGAGATAAATGATGTCATTGTAGTCGCCACCGAGGTCGCGGCGAATGCCCTTGAGGAAATCGATCATACCTGCGGCAGGCATTCCCCAAATGGCCGTCTGGGTGGCACGCTGCACCATAATCTTGTACTCGATGTCCTCGACCTCGGCTGATCGTGCAAGGATGTCGCCCGTGTCGTTGAAGGACTGGGAGAAAACTGGTGAAGCAGAAATACCTGCGCCGAGCACCATTCCCAAAAAATGCATCGAAAAACCGCCGTGTAATGGCCGAAGTATTTTCATATTGCAATGCTCCCTGCTGTTTAGGGAAAGCTTGCACATCCGTTCAGCCGATGCGTATCATTTCACGACACGCGGGCGAACAAGCGGGTTGACGGATTGAACCTACCACCGATGATTTCGGCCAAGGCCTTGGGCGCGATGCCCCAGTTTGTGCTTGAGGCCGCTGGGGAAAGACGCTTGTTGCGTGCTTTTGACTCTGCCGATCTTCCTGTTCACTTCATTGAGGAAAGAGGCGGTTACATCTCGGAGCATGCCTTGGCGACCTTTGTGCACGAAGCCGCACGATCCACGGGACAACAAAACATCGGATTGTTGTGGTCACCGTATCTCACTGTCGCTGACTACGGCGCCTGGGGGAGTTACGTTCTTTCTGCTCCAACGCTGGGGGCAGCGCTAATACGAGCTTCTGCCGTCATGCCATTTCATTCGTCCACGGATCGCGCGTGGCTTGAAACTTCGGGCACTAGCGCGCGCTACTGTTATCGTTTTGGACTTCGCTCGCATTTCGCGTATCCGGACATCGGTTTCTCGGCCGTTGGGGTTTTTCTGAGCATATTCCGCGCGTATTTAGGAAACGATTGGAAGCCATCGGCCGTGCTCTTGGACTTCCCGAAAGTTCCTGGGTTTGTCGAGGCAGAAGACACTTACGCTTGTCCTGTAATCTGGAACGCCACCCGCCTTGGGGTTGAGTTTGAAGCTTCGGCTTTGAGCTCCGAAGCCGCGCCCAAAAAACTTAGCGGAGGCTCGACAACTGTCGGAGATATTTCACGCGAACGATTGGGCGGCCCACCTCAAACACTTAGAGGACAAGTCGAGGAGGTGGTTTGGCAACAACTTCATCGGGAGGAAATGTCGATTGATGCCACCGCGCGTTCGCTCGATCTTGGCGTTCGCACACTACAACGGAAGTTAGCAAGCGAAGGGGTTCGTTTTCGCGAAATCGTCAACGATATCAGGGTAGCAAGGGCCGAGGAACTCCTTACAGATACGCGCGAGACAGTCTCCAGTATCTCCTCCATGCTAGGATACGAAACCGCAAATAATTTCAGCCGCGCATTTAAGAAGGTAACGGGATTGGCACCCTCTGACTATCGCCAAAGGAATTCCGGTCATACTTGAATGGTCGTCTGCAAAAGCAAGCCGTTGGCGTCTGCATTGCTCACAAATTTAAGTTCAGGTTGGATGCGACGAGTAACCGCGTCCAACCCGAGTAGGGCGGGAAGCTAACCTAGTTCGATCACTTTATACGTTTTCTTTTAGGATCAAGAAACAAAGTGAACTGGAACAATGACAAAGTTGCAGACTATTTGCTTGTAGAGGTGATTCTATCTGTTGCCCCGCGTCGATTACCCTGGGATAGGATCAACGCGGGGCTGTAGGAAAGTGCTAGGTAATCAAATGACGCCCGCACTCACTACGGGAAACATTCTGATATTTCGATGCTTGCTCTATTTATGTATCCAATTTGGATATTTGATAGATCCAACTGCTTAAAAGTCGGAGCATGCAATGCGCACACCCCTCGAGATGGAGAGCTTTGGTCGCGAGTTAACCGAGCACCTTCTTAGAATTGTATGGTTGCTTATGTTGGTTGATACTTTTTTGGAGCTATTCCAAACAATTACTCAAAAAGCATCCACGAGATGGAAAATACTTCTGTAAATGCAGCGACGAGCTTTTGTAGTTCTGTTTTGGGTGCAGCCCCTAGTCATTTCCAGACACGAACCAATGGAACTGGCGAAAAAACCCACGGTCGTTCATGGGATGGGAGACGACCGTGGGTATCAGTTAGGGGTATGATAGGTACGAAGCCATCATGAGTTTGGATCAAAACTCCCACAAAAGATTTGTATTTTGAAAGAAGAGCTTGCGAGTTGTTCAGGCTATAGGTGTTCACCGACGTTCCGCAGTGCTTTTCGAGCAGTTGTTTGCAAACGACGCTTTCACTCGTTGAAATGAATTCACATCGAAATATTTGCTTTTGTTGCGTCGTAGGTAGCTTCGCGACGCATCATCTAATTGGGAGGAATACATGAAATATGCTGCCATTTTTGCCGCCGCGGCAATCTCCGCATATGCAACTGTTGCCGCTGCCAAAGACCCGGTTCCGGCAAGTAGCGACAACTTCGAGATTTACAGTGAGGTTGAAGGCTGGACGGTTTATGCTGACAACGACTCTGGTACATGCCTGATAGAAAAAGTCTTCGAGAGCGGGAACGTCATGCAAATGGGTCTAACCAAAAACCAAAAACACGGTTACTTGGGAGTATTCACGCAAGCTGACATAGACATCAAAAACCGTCAAAAAATAGAAATAGCAATTGACGACTTCGTGTATGAAGGTCGCGCAAAAGGCATAAAAAGCAAGAAGCTAGCGGATGACTACTCTGGTGGCTATATCGTTGTAAAGAACGCGAATATGGCGACTGCCGTGGCCGAAGGACAGACTTTGATCGCATTTCCAAAGAAGTCCGCAAATTTCATTGTGGACCTAACCGGTACAAAGAAGGCTATGGAAGAAGGGCGTAAATGCAACCTTGCACTTGCCAGCTAACTTAGGCCGTCGCTCAACCTCAAAAAAGTTGAGTCGCCTTTTCGTCAAACCCTTTGTGGCCCCGCAGTTTGCGGGGTCATTTATTCGTCATTTTTTGTCTCTTCGCCTCAAGCATCAAGGTTTTGGTTAGCCCGCCGAAACTGGTGCGGGCGTTGTCTAGAAAGCAACGAATTTTGGTTTATCCGAGTGAGTGGCCAGATCGAGTGCGATATTCAAACAAGGCAACGCGGTCTGTTATTTCCCGTGTCTGCTTTGACCGAAACTCTGCCGTTCAGCAGATTTCAAAGAACGTCCAGCGCCGTTCAATGCAGACGTTCAGGCGAAATTTCTCGGAATGACCACCAACAATGACCGCTATCCGTTCCTAAGCCGTCATCTGACTTAACGACTCAGATGACTGACTTGAGCCCATACCTACCAAATGCTGCACACTGCACGAATGGCCACTTTCGAGCCGACCTACGCCCGAATCTCTTCACGCATAAACTCCACAAAGGCCCTTACACGCGGCTTTCGAAAGGCCGAAGGTAACTGCACGCTTTGGATCGGCAAAGTGCGGGAATGGAACTCCGGAAAGAGTTGCACAAGACGTCCGGTTTCAAGGTCGTCCCCCAAAAACACATCTGGGCATATGAAGATGCCGCTCCCGGCACGCGTCGGTACGAGGCAGGCGGGAGGACTGTTTGCCAGAAATGGGCCAGAGACAGGCACCTGCACGGTTTGCCCTTCGATCTGGAATGGCCAGCGGTTTGGATCGGGGTTGTTCGCATCTCGAATGCAAATGTGGTCCGAGAGTTCCGCAGGATGTGAAGGTGTGCCATGTTCTTCAAGGTAGCAAGGAGTCGCGACGACTTTCATATGCGTTTCACCGAGCTTGCGAACGACCAAACTGGAGTCGCTGAGCGCGCCGATCCGTATTGCGATATCGAAACCGCCCTTGGCCAGATCAGCATAATGATCCGACAAGTCCAATTCGACTGTGACGTCCGGGTGTTGCTCTACGAAACGGCTTGCTGCTTTAGCCACCGCCGTGTCGCCATAGGTAAGGGGTGCCGCCACACGAACGATGCCCTTCAAGCCCTCTGAAGCGTCAAACTCAGTCTCCAACTGCTCCAATTCAGCCAGCACCCGTCGCGCTCCTTCCAGATATCGCTCCCCCTCGTGGGTCAACGACATAGACCTGGTGGTGCGATGGAGAAGATTCAGCCTAACCATGTTTTCGAGCTGGGCCACACGTTTGCTGACCAGCTTGTTTGAAATGCCAAGCCGTTGTCCGGCGGCGGCAAAAGAACCGGATTCCACAACAGCCACGAAGCTCTGCATCCCGTCGATCCGGTCCATAGCATTGTCTCCATTTGTGCGATACACACTCGCTCTTATCGCCATTTCATGGAGAAAAGACCATCGCTAAGTTCCTCTCAAGCTGAATCGCAGGAGAAAAGAACATGGCAACGTCAGACGCCCCCATCTCAATAGGTCAGGTCGCCCTGACGGTGCGCGATCTGGATAAGACCGCAACCTTTTATGAAGACGTGATCGGCCTTGGCCTAGTCGAACGCAACGGTGAAAGCGCCCGCCTCGGCACCGAGGCCGGCACGCTGATCGAGCTGCGCCAGGACCGCAATGCCAAACCCTTTCCCAAAGAGGCGGGGCTGTTTCACACCGCATTTCTGTTGCCGTCCAAACAAGACCTCGGCGCATGGCTGATCTACGCGGATGAGCGCGGTGTTCGCCTGGATGGCGCATCCCACCACGGTGTCAGCGAGGCGCTGTATCTGAACGATCCAGAAGGAAACGGCATCGAAATCTATCGTGATCTGCCTCGCGAAGCGTGGAAACGCCAAGGCAATACCATCCACATGACAACGCACCCGCTCGACCTGAAATCACTAACGGAGGATGCCACACAGTGGCAAGGCGCACCGCAAGGCACAGTCATCGGACACGTTCATTTACGTGTCGGTGATGTCAGCAAGGCAGCCAAGTTCGTTACTGACGAGCTGAGTATGGTTCAGACATTTGAGCTGCCCTCAGCCCGCTGGTTCGGGTCCGGTGGCTACCATCACCATCTTGCCGCGAATGCTTGGCAATCAAAGGGGGCAGGCCCGCGCTCTGTCGAAACCACAGGTCTCGCGAGTGTTGAGCTGTTGGCTGACCCCGCAAGTCTCACGCCCGGCCAGAAGGTCGATCCCTGGGGCACAGAATTCACGATCACCTCAGTGCAGGCTTGCGCCGCGTGAATGTCGTCAAATCAAACCAAGAGAGGACTACAACAATGACACCTAAAGAACTCGTAATGGAGGCCGTAGCCGCCATTTTTGTCAACTTCGACGCAACTGCCGCCGAACAGCTTCTGGCAAAGGACTATATCCAGCACAACCCAGCCGTCCCCACGGGGGCTGCGCCGATCCTTGGCTTCATTCCTGGTCTGAAAGAAAGCGGGATCGAGGTGGATATCCACCGGGTGATCGCGGAAGGCAACATGGTTGTCCTGCATACGACCTACAACAACGCTCAGGCGTTCGGTGCTGACACTCTGGTGGGGTTCGATGTTTTCCGCGTCGAGGACGGAAAGGTTGCAGAGCACTGGGACAACCTGACCCAAATTACACCGCCAAATCCTTCGGGGCATACTCAGACCGATGGTTCAACTGAGATCACAGATCTGGACAAGACCGCTGAGAACAAAGCGCTGGTCACAGACTTTGTGAACACCATCCTGAAAGATGGCGACGTTGACCGGATCACCGAATTCCTGTCCACGGAGACCTACATCCAGCACAACAGCAACATTGCTGACGGTCTGGACGGTTTAGGTGCTGCTCTTGCTGGCATGGCCGAGCAAGGCATCCAGATGATCTACACGGATGTCCACATTGTTGTGGCCGAGGGTAACTTTGTCTTCACCGCCTCTGAGGGAACGTTCGCTGACAAACCAACAGCGTTCTATGATCTGTTCCGCGTCGAAGACGGCAAGATCGTTGAGCATTGGGACGTGATCGCCGATATCCCTGCGGAAATGGCTCATGACAACGGCAAGTTTTGATCGGGTGCCAATATGAAAGCGTTCCTGATCACCTTAATGATGACGCTGGGAGGCGCGGCTATGGCTCAAGATGCTGGTGTAATCGAGATTGTGACAATGGACCTTGCCGAGGGTGTTTCAGCTCAAGCGTTCGAACCGGTCGACAAGGCAATTGAGGACGAGTACGTCAGTAAACAGCCTGGCTTCATCTCCCGGCAAGCCGCCTTCGCAGACGACAAATGGGCGGTTGTCGTCAATTGGGAAAGCGCGGAGGCAGCGCAAGCATCCATGGACAGCTTTGCCTCTGCTCCGGCTGCTGAGAAGTTTATGAGCATGATCGATGCATCTTCTATGTCGATGAAGCGCTACCAACTGGCACGGTAAGAGCCTTCATACTAACCAAAGCGCCCATGGAAACATGGGTGCTTTGTTGCATTTTGATCATCAGCATTCATCACCGGACAATCGGGCTATCCAGGCGGACGGCAACTCTGTCCCGCATAGCGGCCTTTCAGGATATTCAGGCGAACTTTAGCATCGAGCCCAAAGTTACCAGTGGTGCTTGGGGCACGAAGATCAGCAATACGCAGAAAGCGGACTTTGCAAAGTCTCGCCAAGGCACCAAAACGGACGCTTATCGCTGTCTCGTATGCAGCAGGATAATTTCCCAAAAATGATCGTTAGTCTTCTGTGCCGCTGACCCAAGCCACCTTCAAGTTTGGATCGAAGAGCAACGGTTTCACCTCTACTTGCCTAGTTCTAAGCCAGACAGGCTCAAATTCTCTGTTGTCCGCCAAAGCATCAAGGCTTGTATCGTGCGTAGTCGAAGTCCATATACACGAGGCTTACGTTTTTCTTTTTCGACCTGCTGTCTCCCCAATTCGGCGTTCAGTCTTTCGATTCAGACCGACCACGCCGAGTCGCCGCAATGATGCGGGCGGCACGTATTAGGAGACTTCCACCATGGCAAATGGCACAGTAAAATGGTTCAACTCAACCAAAGGTTTTGGCTTTATCGAGCCTGAAGATGGCAAGCGCGACGTGTTCGTGCATATCTCAGCAGTTGAACGTTCCGGCCTTAGCGAATTGAAAGACGGTCAGAAAGTTACTTTCGACGTCGAAGCTGGCCGTGACGGACGCGAAAGCGCCGCCAATCTGGCACTCGCCTGACCTTTCACGGGCACCCATAAGGGTGCCCGTTTGAACAATGGGCGACTATAAGCCGTCGGAGACCAAGTAAGTTGCAACCTAAAGACTGGACGCGGGTGCTCGCGCAGTACCGTGTGCCCGATGCGAAGCGCAGTGTTTTTGAACTTGCGATCACTGTTTTCCCCTTATTCGCGCTATGGGCCCTAGCGTGGTTTGCGTTGTCATTCAGCGTCTGGATCGCAATATTTCTGGCCATCCTGAATGCCGCATTTCTGGTCCGTATCTTCATCATCATGCATGATTGTGGTCATGGATCTTTCTTTAGAAGTCGCCGCGCATGCAATTGGATCGGCCGGGTTCTGGGTGTTCTTACCGTTACTCCCTATGACGTTTGGCGGCAAAGCCATGCGATTCACCATGCCTCAACCGGTAACCTTGATCGGCGTGGTATGGGTGACATCCCTACATTGACCATTGAGGAATACCTGAAACGGAATTGGTTCGGGCGTGCCGCGTATCGTCTGACCCGGAACCCCGTCTTCCTGTTCGGTGTTGCGCCGATCTATACGTTCTTTATTCAATACCGCTTACCTGTTGGCTTCATGCGGTCGGGCTGGCTGTATTGGGCAAGTGCGATGGGAACAAACGCCGCAATTGCAGGGTTATTGGCTCTGATTTTATGGGCCGGAGGCTTTGAGGTGTTGGCGTGTGTTTTCCTGCCAACCGTGATTGTCGCATCATCCATTGGTATTTGGCTTTTCTACATTCAACACCAGTTCGAACACACGACTTGGGATCGGGAAGAGGGCTGGAACCTTCAGAACGCCGCGTTCTATGGCAGTTCTCACTATGCCCTGCCAGGCATCCTGCGGTGGTTCTCTGGCAACATTGGTGTGCACCATGTTCACCATCTCGCCAGCCGCATACCGTTTTATCGGCTAAACGAGGTTTTGCGTGACCATTCTGAGTTGGAAGATTGCCAGCGTATTACTTTATTTGAGAGCCTTCATTGCGCACGGTTGCATCTTTGGGATGAAAAAAGTCAACGTCTGCTGACATTTTCCGAGGCTTTGTCGAACGCCAATTCCAATAGGTATTTAGTGTAGTCTGGCGCGGACCAGATAGGCTTCGACGGTATCACCTCCTAGGGCGCGAATGGCCTCTAATCGGTGAAGGCCTTCAATCAGTACGAACCTCTTGTTGTCCGAGCGTATCTGGATCGGGGTCTTCTGGCCGTTCTTCAGAATATCTTCGGCCAGCGTCAGCACTTTTTGCTGATCAAGTGTTTTTGCACGTTTCACAGGTACATAGATCAATTCAAGCGGATATGGTCTTTTCTCCAACATAAGCTACGTGAGCAACCTTTCGTGCACTTGTTCCGGTTCGGGTTTCGCTTCAAAAGCAGGCGCTGGAACGCACGTCATAGAACCGAACGAACAGCGTCGCGCAGTTCCTGATGCATGATCCAAGTTGCTGGCTCATCGTCACTTTCGATGTGAGAAAAGGCCAGGACCTGGGCGGCGCCATCATTCTGTGCCGATCCGGCTTCGGGAAGTTCGAGTTCCAGATATTCAGCAATTAATAGTCCGATTTTCTTGAAGACCTTGATGCAGGCCTCGCGCGATTTGTAACAGGCTGCCTGAGACAAGTGACCAATAGTCAGACCTTCCTTGCCTGCGATTGTAAGTGCTTTGAGCATTGTGACCTGCGCAGGGGTGAGCCTGATCTGGCGCAATGCCTCTGCATATTCTCTTGCACTGGGAACGAGCGTGCCGGAGTTTCCTTCCAAACGTCGTTGACCGCTACGTTTCCTGTCTCGTTCTTCGAGAATTCCTTTTAAGGCTTCAATGGCCAATGCTGGTGTTTCGCCGACTGCATCGGCAATCATTGCCTGCGTTTTAGCCGGTGGCTTGGGGAATGCGCGCGCAACGCTGTTACCGCTCAGGATGCCGGCCTTAATCAAGTACTTTCCAAATTCTTCTTCAATCACTCCTGCTACGTCAGCGTTCCGCGACTCACGAACACTGCGATCCTGAAATGCTCTTTGTTCCAGACCACGAGCTGACATCTTTGAACCGTGAAGGGTTACTTGAGGGGCATTTTTGCGCATCAGAGAAACACCACGGTAATTATCGCTGCAACGCACACTGCTGACGCAATAGATAACTTAATCCCATAGGACCGGCGACGCGCCTTTTCGGCTTTGAGACTTTTACCCAGGTTTTCGTTAATCGAGTTATAGTTCACGGCTTAGTCCTTCCGGATTTGTCGGGCGACTTTGGTTTCCGCTAACTTATTGTCGCGGCGCATTTTCGGTGCACTGGTCGTTCTGTCTCGTGAACGGCCGGTTACATTCCCAACCATCACCTCTTCGATTCAAATGAGCGTTTGAAGGGACAAGGATCGCAACGCATTTGTCCCGGTTTGCGCGAAAACCACGTTCGCATTTCCATCCGGAATAAGTTTCAGGCGCGAGGTATGCATGCTGTGGAACTGCCACAGGCTCACAGCCGCTATCCGCTGCGCTGTAACCTCTGATGCACACCCAACCATCCGCGCTGTTTTTGTCAGTCAGGCGGCCGTTGCGCGGGACATCTATCGCAACACAATCCTGGTTCTCTTTACGAAATCCCCAGTTGCAGTGTATTTCCTGCACGCCAAACCGGGTTTCGACGTATCCATTTTGAGGTGCCATCACTTCTTCACAGAGTTCTCCGACACGCTGGAACAGCCGATTGCACTCCCACTGATCTCCTGTTGATGTAAGATAGGCATTTTCAGGAACTCTTATTTCCTCACAGAGTTCTCCGACATTCTGAAAACCGTGATTGCATTCCCAACCGCTGCCATAGGTGCTACCCGTCAAAAATGCGTTTTCTGGTAAGTCTGTTCTTTGGCAGGATCCGTTCTTGTTTTCGAAACCTTCGTCACAAACAGACCCATCGGCATTGCCCGCGACCTGAGCAGGAAGCTGCGTTCCTGAGAGAAACACCAAAAGTATCGGGATCAAACAAAGAATGCAGCGAGCAAACACGATGAATGAATGGTCGACACGGAGCCTGAGACCTGATCTATCGGGCATCAAGCACGCAATTTAAGAGCCATGTGTTGTTCATACTGCGCCTTCTTTCATGGGTCACGCGATGACTGGAGCACGTCAGGTGACAGTTGCAAATGCTTGCGAGGAACGAGCTCATAGCGAAGACCCCAGCGGAACCCGTTCCTATGCTGAGGCACATGCTACAATTAGTCTGAAGGCCATTGGATTATCGTAACCGGCAGCATCGCGGCGGCGAGTAATTTTTTACCAATGCACTCTTGTCGTTCCTAGTCTGTGAAGAGTCAAGGACGCACGCTCGTCAAGAAGCGTGTGCTGCGGAATGGTCAATTTTTGAGACCGGCGAGTTATTAGGTGGTTAAGAGAGTAACTGAGAGGCAAAATTCACTTTGGGGCAATTTAGGTTGACAATTCGTCTGTGAAATCGCCGGATTTCTTGGGCAACAATCTTGGAGGTGGTGAACGCTCGCCGCGCCAGCCTATTGCCGACACCGAACTAGGAGATTCGCAATTTCTATCGACAGTTTTGCGGACACTGAGATTGGAAAACACCTCGCCGACGCTGCACGTCGTTGCCGTATGGTTTTCTTCACTGGATTACCAGCGTCTGGAAAGTCATTTCTGTTGCGCCAGCAAATATCCATTTCGGTCTCGTTGGGACGACGCGTACATATCATGCGGTGGGATACAGGACTCGCGGCGTTTCAGACCGAAGACATACTCGCAAAGTACCCAGATGTTTCAGATGGAACTCATCCGTTGATCCGAAAGGCAGCCGGATTGTGGGGCCGGAGAGCCCTAGCGCGATGGCTGACAGAGACTACCGATCCCACTGACATGATTGTCGGTGAAGTCCCTATCATCGGAAACAGGTTTTCCGAGTTCATCCAGGCGCAGCCGGATCAGGTTGAACCAGCCTTAGCATCCGAGGCAACCACCTTCATCTATCCTGTTCCTACAAAGAGTTTGCGCGCCAAACTCGAAGCCATCCGAAGGTCTACGTTTGCGAACCCAAAACACCCTGATGAGGCCAGAGATGCGCCTCCATCGACAATGGAACTGGCTTGGCGTTTGACGTGTACCAAGGCCGCAGAATTGGGTTTGATCTCTGAAGCGGACAGTCATTCTCCGTACGAGGAGATGATTTATTTGCGGTTTTTTGAGCACCTACTGCAACATCGAAACGCCATTAGAATTGGGGTCGATACGATTTATTCAAATGCCGGTTCAGCCCATGATCTGGATGCGAACGTCTTAGAACTCAGTGCTAGCTCAGACGAAGTAAAGTACGCAATCGCAGAGGTAGAGACTACTTTTACAGCCGAAGAAGCCGCCCGAGAAGTTGAAAACTGGTATCGGGTGTAGCCCTCGTGCGAAAGTTCGCTCTTTGGCGTTTTGGAAACTGCAAAGTCTAACTGTGAACGTCCGGTTTGGGCTGCCTCCAGTCACTAGTGCGAACAGTGGTGAACGCGGCTTCGAGCCTAGCGCCGGTAACTCGCTGGAGCGGTAAACCCTCCATTCCGAAGTTTTATTGGGCCGCAGCTAGCGGTGATGCCGCCACGGCCCACGTGGTAAAACGTCAATTCGTTGGGGTCACATCGATTAACGTTGGTTCGCGATCACCGCTGGTTTCAAAGACGATCATCTCGCCTCCCATAGCTCCGAAGTCAATCTGCTTCATATCAACCATGTGCACCGTTCGGTCGTACATCGTGTGATAGTAGTAAACGAGGTTCAGGGAGTCCGCAGCGGTTGTGATCTGTGTTGCGCTGTAAAGTAGGTCATCCGACTGCACATCGTCTTGAGCGCCCTCAGCGGCATCGGCAGGAATGTTGAAGTTGTCCAGTATTCGGAATGCCTCGCGTACGGTGTCATAGCCACCTTGCGTCTCCCGCGCTGTCTGGGAAAAGGCGACTGCGCGGACAAACCGGGATGGGGGTGTGAAGTCGCCTGGCAGTCCTATCATACCGCTCCCAGCGCCCAGGGGCGCGAAAGTAACGCCGCTTGCCTCAACTTCGGGAAGCCCAAGAGCCGACAGGTTTACATAGTTGTTTAGGTTCGTCATGTGCCAATCGTAGTTTGGCGAATTGGTGATCACGCCAAGCGGGGCATCGAAAACCGTCAGGTCACCATCAATGTACTCGACGACGATCCTTCCGCCGAACCGGTCAGCAACCAACATATGAAACGGGAATGGAAATCCTAAGGTCTCATCCACGACCCCGACGACACGGACATTCGCCAACCCTGTGGCAGCCTCTTCAACTGTCTCAAATTGGGAAAGGACATAGCTGGCGAGCAAATCGCCGGGAATCGTGTTGCCGGAAAGGTCAGGGTCGTACTCCTGATACTCGGTGAAGCCGGGCAGATAAAACAACCCGGCGGTCAACCCAGCTTCGTTGATCCCATCTGCGGGAGCCCCATGATCCAACATGCTGATACCGACCATTCCAAATCGGCCGGTCCAGTTTGCTCCGTCTTGCCCATCTGGCATTTCGCCTGCGGTATAAGTGAAACCTCGCGGAATAATGTTGATCTTTGTCTCAAGATCGAACGGCCCCCATTCGGCGGTCCTTGCGCGAACGATGCTTCCATCCTGCCCTGTCAACATGATGCCAGTGCATCCCCAGGCCATCGATACTGAAGCCACAAAGGCTATGGTCGCTTTTGGTAATATCCGAAATAACTCGATATGACGCATGGTCGTTCTCCAATTGGACTGATCTGATCTCATGAACTCACTCGACCAAGCTACCACACCGGTTCTCAAGTTGAATGAAGTTTGCATGATCTTCAAATAGGCAAGAAAGTCCGCCTATTCCGTCCGCCGGACTTTGCAAAGTCCGACTCTGAATGTCTGGTTTGGGCTGACTGCGGTCCTTTGGAGTAAATATGCGGATGGCTGCAAAGTCCGCAGAACTGACGTTCGGCCTAAACTCAAGGAATGTCGGCTGTACCTTTTTTCCTGAATACTCGCTGTAGGTGCGGCCTGAACAAATTTCGCAAACCCGCCTTGTGCAAAGAAGATAGATGCTGGCCCGCACGGGCGAGGCTTACGCCCCGCCCTTTGCTAGGTTGTCCCGCTTCCAAAGAGGTTGCAGGTTGCTGTAGTGGCAAAGTTCGACAAGGTGCTCCAAAGATCGGGCAGCCGAGAGAGGGACAATGTGGTCTACTTCCCACTGACCGTACCGAGCCCATGTCATGCCGTCCGAGAACTGGGTCTCTATGTGCCGCGTTAGCGTTTCCTTTGAGCAGCCGACCGAGTTAGACGGTTTAGCTCGACCCAACAGCACTTGCCCAGATCGATTTAGTACTGACCGGAACATACGGTAAGAAGGATCGGTTGCTCGATACTGTCGATCCCGTTCCATCGTTTTCTCGGCGTTGCATTGCACGCACTGGCGATTGCTAACATACCGCTCGGACACGTGCCCATACTTACATGGTCGACCAGTCCAGAAACGAGAAAGGCCGCGCAAGGCGGCCTCTTCACGAGTTAGGAACGTCTGTTCCGCTGCTATATCAAACGGCATTAAGCTACTGCCGCCACCTGACGACCCTCCAATCGGGCAAGCAACTCAGTCTGTCTCTGTCCTGTTGTATTGACCGGTCCACTATTGACCTGACCCGTCAGCAGCCAGTTCAGCAGTAGGTTCCGCATTCTCTTAGATGGCATGTAGAGCGTTACCCGACGCCTTGGCGTGTGGGTGTGTCCTGTACCGTTTAGGCCACCGACACGTATTGCGGACCGGAACAGCCACTGCACCAGTTCGGTCAACGCATAGGCATCCGAGAACCTATGAGCCTCCTTGCTGTCGCGTTTCATGCGTAGGAAGGTCAACAGTTGTGGGTTGGGGTGTTGATCATATAGGTACACTGCTGTTGTGCACCCGATATGGTCATTGGTCCCGCGTGTAGTGTTGGGCACAAAGCTGACACCGTTTGTGGTCCACTCCTCGTCAAAGGTCTCCGTGTCCTTGTTGTACACGTCTTCCTTCATTGCGCGACCGAACAGCCGTGTATGCTTTGATAGCCTGCCTGCCTTTGGTTTTTGGCCTGTTGCTGCCCCATGCCACAGGTCACGTGCACACGTCAGCATAACGGTTTTGAGGTTTACTCCATACAGTTCTCTGTCTTTGAACTTGCGTAGCTTCTGACCAATCGAAGAGCACTCCCGATGCGTTTTGATCGACTTTAGCTGTGCGCAATGTGTCCACTTTTGGTTCGCTATCTCTGGCATGGGTAGAACCGTTAGCGCGTTAGCAACATCTTCTCGCCATGCTGCCTCATCTACTGCATCCAGACGCTCCACCTCCAGTGTGAAGCATTCGGGGTGGTCTTTCCGCAGTTTTTGCAGGTACTGCAGCAGCACCGATCCTTCCGAAAGGTACGTGTAAATCGTCACGGACTTGGGCTTGAGCAAGAGTTCTTTGGGAATGGCGAGCACTAACAGCTTCTCGCTTATGCGATAAAGTGCACCAGACTTGGCCTTTTCATATAGTGATCGGTTAAGTGTCTTGTCCCCTAAGCGGTATAGCTCATCCCACTTTTCTGTTGGAACAATACGTCCGTCAGGCTCCTCTTCTGCCATGCCAAGACCGAGGTAAACTGCATCAAAGTCAACCTTTCGGACAGTCTGTTCGACCTCGAAGGGGTTTACGACCTCGTCGATGATGAGATTGTATCCACTAAGCAAGTGATCGACTTCGATGGTCGGTTTGCTGTGGCTGTCGAACTCAGTACATCTCGCAACGCCGGTGTCTTGGGTTGCAAGAGTTCCGAGCCGGTAGAATAGTTGATGTGTACAAGCGATTGACTTACCCGCCCGGATCAACTTTTCGCAGTGATCGCGTTTGTTGCCGCCGTTGCAAATAGGCTGTGTCAGAATGAAATCGGAACCCGTTCGGGCACCTTTGATGAATCGTTCCACCTCACTTAGATACGGGACAACGGCTATGTATTTTTCCGACTTTTTGAAGTTGCGGTTGATTTCTGTGGATTTGCCATACCCACAGGGTTTGTCGACAATAGTGATGTGGGGCATTCAAGCCTCCTGTGTTCGGTCCATTGGACCAGTTTGGGGAATACGCTCTGGTGGATACCGAGCAAATGGAACTGCCCCGTTGGGGCGACTGGGAGGAAATCCCGGTGAACACGCATTGGATAAACTAGAGGGATCAAATGCCCTCTTTTTAGTACCTTTGCTTACAGGTCAGCGTTATTTAGTGTTTATTTACTTGTGCTTACTTGCCACTTACTCCACTCGCATTGGAGTAAAGGAAGGCCAAGTCGTCTAAGCAACCCGATCAACAATGACCAAGCGAAACCTGTATGCTCAACTGAGGGAGGGGTTTTGCTCAACTGAGGGAGTGGTAACGCTTGTTAGTTCACAAGACGGAGGGTTAGCGCCTGTGTGTTCACAAGAGGAAGGGTTAATGCCATTTCCAAATGTGCGGGATAGAAAGCCAGCCACGGGATAGCCAAAAGGCTAGTAGAGCAGCGTTGTCGCTTGATAGGGAGTAGGGTGGTCAAAAACTGACGCATTGAGAGACTATGACCACCCTGCACAGCATCACGCCGATTTACGCTTGTTCGACGGCTGCCAACTTTGCCACGATGTCATCGGTCTGCAGGTGGGTGTAACGCATCAGCATCCGCAAATCCCGATGTTCGCTGATCATTTGGACCTGCGCCAACGATAATCCGCTTTCCACAAAGCGGGACACCGCCTCGTGTCGAATGTCATGAAATGTAAGGTCTACCACGCCTGCCCGTTGCCTGAGGCGCTCAAAGGCTAATCGCACAGAATTACCAGACAGGGGCAAACACCGGTCGTTCCCGCGTGGCAGATCCATCAAAACGGCAACGGCATTCGGGCTGAGAGGCACTGTACGGGCGCGACCGTTTTTGGTTTGGGGCAAGAACACTGTCCGACGCTCAAGGTCTACATGCTTCCATTGTATCGTCAGCAATTCCCCTCGGCGCATCCCGGTTGCCAAAGCAAGCGTCAGCAATGGCTTCATCAGCGGAGACCGGGCTTGGTTCACGGCTTCCAGCAAAGCCTGCCATTCTCCCTGCTGCAATCGCCTCTCTCGGCGGTTGTCGATCTTGGGCCGCCGGACAGACTTGACTGGGTTCCCCTGTGGCAGGTTCTGCCCCCAATCCTCACAGGCGACATCAAGGGCATGCTGTAACCAACCCAACTCCCTCACTACAGTTGCCGCCTTCATGGATTTAATGCGCTGGTCACGATAGTGGACAAAGTAAGTGGATCGCAGCTTACTGACCTTCATTTCGGCTAGCTTGGAGCATTTGCGCAGGAACCCGTTAATTGCACAGCTCTCATTGTCCGCGCACCGTTTCTTGCTCGTGACGTTATCACGGTATTTTCTTAGCACCTCACCAAGTGTCATCTCGGATGCGTTAATGCTGAAGGCAGGGGTGAGCAATCCTCTCTCCGCGCTCAACTCCGTCTCACGAGCCCACTTCGTCGCATCAGCACGCCTTAGAAATGACTTGGATCGGGATAGCCCGTCCTTCCGAACAGTCGCCTGCCACTTTCCACTAGGCCGTTTTACGAATGTTGCCATGGCCCATATCTCCTGTGTTGGAGACATCTTTTCTGTCTAAGTGCAGCGGAGGCGCAGCGGACACAGCTTCGTGCGCAGCACAGCAAAAGGTGCTAGTCGCGTAAGACCTTGATACATCGCGAAGTAAGGATGGTGGGTGATGAGAGACTCGAACTCCCGACATCTTCGGTGTAAACGAAGCGCTCTACCAACTGAGCTAATCACCCGTGAGGGGTCATTTAGCTAAGGGTTCCGGTGGGCGCAAGAGGGTTTCGTGGAATTTCTTTCTGAATTCGGCATCATTTTTCGGCGTCAATCAGTTATGGCGTTCATGGCCGCCAACAGCTGAGCCACTTCGTGCTGAGTGTTGTAATGGCAGAGTGAGATTCGGATGCAATCGGGCAATCCCAACGGGTCGAGGACATTGCCGCTGTAATGGTCGGCTTTTCGGGTATGGGTCCGAATACCCAGTTGGTTCAGTTTCGTGACCACGTCCGCCGACGCCATGCCTTTTACAGTTATCGAAACCAGGCCTTCGCGCGCCGGATTGTCGGCGCCAGCCAGAATCGCGACATGGTCCATCTCGCGCAGACCGGGAAGGTTGCCGGTGCCGTTGATCATGGCGTGCGTCAGATGTGTTTCATACGCATGGATCGCAGCGCCAGCCGCGCGAATGCGTTCTGATCGATCTTCAGAGCCAGAGACCCGGCCGCCCAACCAGTCGAAATACGCGACCACATCCGACATTGTGGCATAGGCTCCGGTGTCGCGGGTGCCAAACTCCCAGCCCGAGGCCGGAGCGTTGATGAGCTGGTCATGGGGCAGGGCGGTCAACCGGTCCGAGATCCAGGCAATTCCGAAACCGTGCCGGGAAAACACCTTGTAGGGTGAGACGGCATAACCATCGATGTCATAGCTTGCGATATCGATCTGGCCGTGAGCTGCATGTTGGATGCCGTCCACGATGATGAAGCAATCAGGCGAGACGGCGCGGATCGCGTGTGCGATGGCGGCGACTTCCATACCCATTCCGGTCACAGGAGAGCCATGCAGGATCGTTGCCACCGCCACATCCGGTGTCATCTGTTCCGCATAGGCCTCTGCCGTGACCATACCCGTCGCGTCATCATGTGGAACGTTGACATAGTCCAACCCGGCAATCTCGGCCCAGCGACGCGCAGCGCTACGGCTGGCGGGGTGTTCGATTGAACTGCCAATCACTTTCGAGCCTGACGGCGCGTTGACACAGGCAGTTCGGATCATGCGGAACAGCAACTCTGTCCCGCTTTCGCCCATGAAAAACTGCCCGCTTGGCGCGTTCATGAACGTTGCCATATCCGCCTTTGCGGTATTGATGATTTCCACCAGCGCATGGCTGGCCACATTGTCACGGCTCTGATTATCGGGGATCGCGGCAAACTTGGCCGAGGTTTCAGTGACCGAATTTAGTGTCAGCGCACCACCGGCATTTTCGAAAAAGATACGGGGGCCTTGAAACGGACAGCTGTCGACGTGGGCAAAACGGGCGCGGATGTCGTCGATAAGGCCGGGGGTCTGGTGCAGCATGAGGCGGGTCCTGTTTTGGCTCGGTGTAGGTTTGACAGGAAAAAGCGCGGGATCAATCCCAATTGCGACATGTCAGGTCGGCGATATGCGCCAATCGGTGGCTGCAAAGGGCCTTGCTTGTTCCCGGGTGCCTCCGATATGCCGTTGAGAACCGCAACCCTCTGAACCGGAGGCTCAAATATGACTGTCGCCCGACGCAGCCTGCTGATGGTCATGGCGCTGTGCGTCGTGCTGGCAGCGCCGGTTCGGGCGTCGGCTGAGGGTGTTTTGATCTTTGCGGCCGCCAGTCTGAAAACTGCATTGGATCAGATCGCTGCCGATTACTCTGATAAAACGGGGGGCGAGGTAACCGTTTCTTATGCGGCTTCTTCGGTTCTGGCCCGTCAGATTCAGTTGGGGGCTCCTGCGGATTTGTTCATCTCGGCCAATGCGCAATGGATGGACGTTTTGGTGCAGGACGGTCTGGTAGACGCGACAACCCGGGTTGATCTTCTGGGCAATCACCTGGTGCTGATCGGGGTGCCAGCGCAAGCAGAGGCCCAGATCGATGCTGCGCTGGACCTGAATGCGCGGCTGGACGGTGGCTTTTTGGCGATGGCGTTGGTCGATGCCGTTCCGGCAGGGATCTACGGGAAATCGGCACTGCAGGAACTGGGGCTTTGGGCTGATGTTGAGGGGCGTATTGCCCAGTCTGATAACGTTCGGGCGGCACTGGCACTGGTAGCCACCGGAGCCGCGCCCTTGGGCATTGTTTACGGGTCAGATGCTTTGGCCGAGAGCCGTGTTTCAGTGATCGGGGTATTCCCGTCTGACAGCCATCCGCCGATCATCTATCCGGCAGCTGCGACGCGTGACGCCGCCCCCCAAGCCTTTGCGTTTCTGACCTATTTGCAAACAGATACCGCGCGCGCGGTTTTTGAGGCGCAGGGCTTTACCCTGCCGCAGGGCTGAGCCATGGGGTGGCTGGGTCCTGCAGAGCTCGAAGCCCTGCGCTTGTCTCTGCGGGTGTCGATCTGGGCCACGTTGGTCAGCTTGCCTTTGGGTATTTTTGTCGCCTATGCGCTGGCTCGCTGGCGTTTTCCGGGGCGGCAGCTGTTGAACGGATTGGTGCATCTGCCGCTGATCCTGCCCCCTGTTGTCACTGGCTATCTGCTGTTGTTGACCTTTGGTATCCAAGGCCCGTTGGGGCGGTTTCTGGCCGAGTTCGGCATTGTGGTCGCCTTTAGGTGGACCGGGGCCGCTCTGGCCGCCGGGATCATGGCTTTTCCTTTGATGGTGCGCGCCATTCGACTGTCGATCGAGGCGGTGGATCCAAAACTGGAACAGGCCGGGGCGACGTTGGGGGCTTCGCGCATGTTCGTGTTTGCCACTGTAACGCTCCCGCTGATCCTGCCAGGCATCATTGCAGGCGCAATTCTGGCTTTTGCCAAAGCAATGGGAGAGTTTGGCGCGACCATTACCTTCGTGTCGAACATTCCCGGCCAGACCCAGACACTGCCTTCCGCGGTCTATTCCTTTTTACAGGTGCCAGGGGGTGAACCGGCGGCGCTGCGGCTGGTGATCATTTCGGTCATTGTCGCGATGACAGCGCTGCTGCTCTCGGAATATGTGGGGCGCCGGGTGGCGCGGCGGGTGGCCGGGACATGAGCCTTTCGGTCCGATTGCAGCATCAATTGCCCGGCATCGCGCTGGATCTGGAGTTTGAAGCCCCTCCGGGCGTGACGGTTCTGTTCGGGCGATCAGGTGCGGGTAAAACCACAGTGATCAATGCGGTGGCGGGGCTCTTGCGCCCACAGGCCGGGCGCGTGGCCGTCGACGATTGGGTTTTGTTCGATACCGATCAGGGCAGTTGGTTGCCGACCCATCGCAGGCGGCTTGGATACATCTTTCAGGAAGGCCGTTTGTTCCCGCACCTGACCGTGCGCCAGAACCTGGCCTATGGTCGTTGGTTTGCCCCTCGGGGGGCGCAGCGCGAAAGCCAGGACCGCGTGGTCGAGATGCTGGGGATCGGTCATCTCCTGAATCGCCGTCCGGCGATGCTGTCAGGCGGGGAAAAACAGCGGGTAGCCATTGGCCGGGCGCTGTTGGCCGCCCCGCGCCTGATCCTTGCCGATGAGCCGCTGGCTGCGTTGGATGAGGCCCGAAAGGCCGAGATCCTGCCCTATTTCGAACGCCTGCGCGACGAGGTTTCGGTGCCGATCCTCTATGTCACGCATTCCGCAGCCGAGGTGGCGCGACTGGCAACCTCGGTCGTCGCACTGCAAGACGGCAAGGTCTTGCGCCATGGTCCTGCGTCGGACGTGCTGGCGGACCCGTCTGTGGCGCCTGCGGGTGTACGCGCGGTGGGGGCGGTGTTGCAGGTGCAGGTGGCGCAGCATCACACCGACGGGCTCACCGAACTGCGCGCAGGTGACGCGCGTCTTTTCCTGCCGCGCATTCCTCATCAGGTTGGAGAGCATTTGCGCATCCGCATCCCGGCGCAAGAGGTGATCCTGTCCAACAAACCTCCCGAGGGGCTATCAGCGCTCAACATCCTCTCGGGCACGGTCGAGGCGGTGCGTGCTGGTGAGGGACCAGGGGCAATTGTCTCGGTCAAGACCCCCGCAGGTGTTGTTTTGGCCCGGGTAACACGGCGTTCGGTCGAGGCCTTGGGCTTAGAACTGGGCCAGCCGTGCCATGCAGTGATCAAAACGGTGGCTTTGGCCCCCCAGGATGTCGGCGGGCGCGTTGCAACCTAGTTCCTGCGCCAGTGCTTCAAAGACAGCGATGGCAAACCTGCTGGAAAGCGCTAAGGTTGTGTCAGCGTCGCACAGCCGCATCCGTGCGGCCATTTTACAGCGAGGATTTTCTATGCGGGTCTCTAGACTGTTATTGGTATTGTGTCTTGGATTGACGCCCGGAATTGCGGCTGCCGTCGGATTTGGTATCGGCGTTAGACCGCAGTTCAGAACCGAGGTGACACCGCTGGACGGTGGGGTTTACGAGGTCAAAACATTTGGGAGCTCGGCACCCGTGGCCTATTGGTGCGGTATCGGTGACTATGCCATCAGAACGCTCAGAACCAAGTCAAGCCAACGCATTTACATAAGCCGTGAATATATCAAGGGCGCGCGGACAGTGCAGTTTTCATTCACACCGCCAGAAGGTGCCGATACCGGCAAAAGCTATTCAGTCACGGTAAAGCGCGTTGGCGCCAATATGTCCGCAGGAACAGCGCAGGGGTACTGCTATGACAACTTCATCGACTTTGGGTTCTAAGCGCTAAACCCATTTGGCAAGGGGCGGAAGGCTCATCAGAACAGCGTCGGGATCGTGGCCCGTTTCAAGCCCGAATTTGGTCCCCCGGTCGTAGACAAGATTGTATTCGGCATAAAGTCCGCGATGAACCAGTTGCGTATCTTTTTCGTCCTCGCCAAAATCTTGAGCGCGACGCTTTTCGACCAGTGGAACGAATGCAGGTAAAAAGGCCCGTCCGATGTCTTGTGTCAGGGCAAAGTCCGCCTGCCAATCACCGGTGCAATAGTCATCCATGAAGATACCGCCTACGCCGCGCGCGCGCTTGCGGTGGGGGATATAGAAATATTCATCCGCCCAAGCCTTCAGGCGAGGGTAGTGATCTGTGCCATGTGGATCCAGATGTGCCTTTTGCGTGGCGTGGAAATGCGCGGTGTCGTCGGCATATTCCAAACAGGGATTCAGATCGGACCCGCCGCCAAACCACCAGGCATGGGGCGTCCAGAACATGCGCGTGTTCATATGCACCGCAGGCACATGCGGGTTTTGCATATGCGCCACAAGACTGATGCCCGACGCCCAAAAGCGCGGGTCGTCTTTCATGCCGGGAATACCCTTGCGCGCGGCCATCGCGTTCTGGGCACGATCGCCCAGGGTGCCAAATACGGTCGAGACATTGACGCCGACTTTCTCGAACACGCGACCGCCACGCATGACCGACATCAGCCCGCCACCGGCATCCGATCCGTCCTCTGATTGGCGCTTGGTTTCCTTCACTTCGAACCTTCCCGGTTCGGCATCAGAGAACGGCCCGGTGTGGTGGTTGTCTTCCAGTGATTCAAACGCGGCTACGATGTCATCGCGCAATTGGCGGAACCAGCCAGAAGCTGTGGCTTTTTCGGTATCAAACATGGGGTTCAGTGTGCTGGTGCTGCGACAGGATCAAGCAGGGTTCGCCCACCGTCAATGGTCAGGATCTGACCTGTGATAAAGCCCGCCGCGTCCGAGGCCAGGAATTGCGCTGTCTCTGTCAGCTCATTCGGGGCGGCGATACGGGCCAGGGGTGTGTGTTTTTCAATGTCATCGCGAAAATCGCGGTTTTCCTTCAGGGTCGATTGCAGCGATGCGCTCATGACCGAGCCAAGCGCAATCGAATTGACGCGGATCCGGTTGGGGGCAAGCGCCACGGCCAGCGACCGGGTCATTTGATCAAGCGCAGCGGTTGACACGGAATAGGCCATCAGGTCGGGATGCGTGCGTCTTGCGGCAATAGACGAAAGGTTGATGATCGAACCTGCAGGGCTGTCACCGTCGTCGCCGGCTTGCTTTATCATGCGTTTGGAAACCAATTGGCTCAGCCGCAAGGCAGGCATCAGGTTCTGGTTGAGCAAAGTGCGGACCGAGTCGTCATCGGTATCCAGCGGATCGGACGGGATCACCTGACGAGCGCCGTTGACCAGAATGTCGACCTGATCGAACTCATCCAGGGTGGCCGAAAGCAAATTGGCGATCGTCAGTTTCTCGCGCAGGTCGCCCGCGAAATAACGGATATTGCCGTCTTCGGCCTTGTCGCCCAGCTCTTCGCTCAGGCGTTTTTCGTCCATATCGGCAAACATGACATTTGCGCCTGCATCCGCAAAGTGTCGTCCGATGGCAAGACCGATACCATTGGCGCCACCTGTCACAATCGCGGTTTTGCCGGCTATGGAAAAGGACATCCGAATCCTCCTGAGTTGCGGAATAGGTTAGCGGCGCTTACCGCCGAGGGCGAGAGGCATGAAAGACCTTGAACCGATTGTCACCCGCGATCTCATCAACCTGCATGAACGCGTCATTCAGCGTGGCCTCGTAAGGCAGATGACGATTGGCGACCATCCACAGCTGGCCGCTGCGGGTCAGGTTCCGCGCGGCTGAGGTGATAAAGCCCTGGCCAAGACCGGGATCCGCACTGCGCGAGGTATGAAAGGGCGGGTTCATAACCACGGTGTCAACGGGGTCGGGCGCCGTCCAGGTCACCGCGTCCGCCCAGTGAAACTGCGCCTTGGCATCGGTCACATTGATCCGCGCACAGTCCAGCGCGGTGTGGTCAGCCTCGACCAGATGCAGGGTTGTCACTGCCGCATTCGGTGCGATCTGTGCAGACAGAAACCCCCAGCCCGCGCCCAGATCGGCGACGCGCGCGCCCAGTTTCTGGGGCAGATTGGTGGCCAAAAGGGCCGAGGCCGGGTCGATCCCGTCTGCTGAAAACACACCGGGCGCGGTGCGAAAGCCCTGCACCTCTTGCGATACCGGGGCGGTCCAGTCTTCGAATGCGGTTTTATCGGTGGAGAACCAGAAAATCTTGCCATGCGCCTTTGCGACCGGCCCCGAAACATCCACACGCTTGCGAATATCTTTCAGAAGGCTGTCCACGCCATCCGTCTTGGCGCCGTCTATGATCACCTGGCCGTCAGCGCGCGCGCAAGCCTGTTGCACCAAAGCACGGGCCAGAGCCTTAGCGCGCGGCAGGATCAAGATCACGTCCTGACAGGGCGCGTCGCTTTTCGGTACGGTTTCAAAACCTGCTGCAGCAAAGCGGTCGTGAAAAGGCTTGAACGGCTGAACAACCTGAGTGTCCCGAGGCAAAGCGGACAGATTGTGTTCAGGCGTCGCGCCGATCACCGAGATCGGTTGTGATAGAGAAAGGCCAGACTCCAATGCATAGCTGAGGCGGGAGGACATCGATATTTCCACACAAGAGTTTGGCGACGGCTGCGCCTACTCTTCACGCTCCATGGTGCATTGCAGGGGGTGTTGGTGCCGCCGGGCAAAGTCCATGACCTGACCCACCTTGGTCTCGGCAATCTCGTGGCTAAAGACACCAACGACCGCCACACCCTTCTTGTGAACCGTCAGCATAATCTCGAATGCTTGTGCGTGGGTCATGCCAAAGAACCGTTCAAGCACGTGAACAACAAACTCCATCGGAGTATAATCGTCGTTCAAAAGCAATACCTTATACAATGGTGGACGCTTGGTCTTCGGGCGCGACTCGACCAGGATCGACGTGTCGCCATCGTCGTCCGATTTGTCAGACATCATCCAAGGAGTTTCGCGCATTGATCTTATAGGTCCGATTCAGTCTTCGGTTCGTATCCGGGCTTATATAACGTGCAGGTGGTCAGAGAAAAGAGGAACCGAACGGAATCAGCATGGATCAGAAGGTGACAACAATTGGTTTCGATGCAGATGACACGTTGTGGCACAACGAACGGTTCTTTCAACTGACACAGGCTCATTTTGCCGAACTGCTGAAGGATTATGCCGAACATGATCACCTGATGGAACGATTGCTGGACGCTGAAAAGCGCAACATCCAGCGCTATGGCTATGGGATTAAAGGCTTTACCCTGTCGATGATCGAAACCGCGATTGAGGTCACGGACGACCGCGTTCCTGCGCGCGTCATTCGCTCTTTGATCGAAGCGGGGCAAGAGATGTTGGCCCATCCGATCGAGCTGTTGCCGCATGCGCGCGAGGCGGTCGAGGCCGTGGCACCTACTCATAACGTTGTTTTGGTGACAAAGGGTGATCTGCTGGATCAGGAACGCAAGCTGGCTCAATCGGGCTTGGGCGAGTTGTTTGACGCAGTAGAAATCGTTTCGGAAAAAACGCCGCAAACCTACCGCGATGTTTTCCAGAGACACGGGGATGGGCCGGCGGCCGCGATGATGGTTGGAAATTCAATGCGGTCGGATGTTGTTGCTTCGCTTGATGCCGGAAGTTGGGGTGTTCATGTCCCGCATGATCTGTTGTGGGATATCGAGCATGCTGACACACCGTCGGAGCATCCGCGATATCGGGCACTTGAGGACCTGAGCGGACTTGCAGAACTGGTTCAGTCGCTTGGGTGATGTGGCCCATTGGTCGCAGGTTGGGAAAAAACTGTTCACAAGTTTCCTTTGTTCTTGGAGGGGATCCGAATGTGGTGGGTAGAGTGGGGAAAAACACCATATATAGTGGCGTTTGAGGCCGCTCACGAATCGGCGAAACGCGCGGGTTTTGGTTTATTTGGCGAGGACTCTGTGTTAGCCTGACAGACAATAAATAAATGAGCTGACCGGGAAAACCCGGCGGCGCGAGGCAGACAGAGGCAAAAATCGTGCGGATTCGGCGGACAGTTCCGGCCCGGATGGGCTTTATCCTTACAGCATTCGTCTGGCTGATGGCGTTCGCGCCCGTTCAGGCGGTGGCGGCACCCTACGCGGCAATGGTAATCGATGCGCGAACCGGAGAGGTTCTGCACTCGCGAAATGCCGATACACGACTGCACCCGGCCTCGCTGACCAAGATGATGACGCTTTATATCGCGTTCGAGGCCGTTCGGAACGGCGAGATCACTCTGGACACCCCCGTACGCATCACCAAGGCTGCAGCGGCTGAGCCGCCCTCCAAGCTTGGACTGCGGACCGGGCAGACGATTGCGTTCCGCTATCTGATCCGTGCTGCGGCCGTGAAATCTGCGAATGATGCGGCCACGGCGATCGGAATAGCGCTCAGCGGGTCCGAGGCGGCCTTTGCTCGGCGGATGACACGGACAGCAAAAGCGATGGGGATGAGCCGCACCACGTTCAAAAACGCGCATGGTCTGACCGAGGCCGGGCATTTGTCTACGGCACGTGACATGACCACGCTGGGGCGGCATCTTCTGTATGATTACCCGCAGTATTATAACCTGTTCTCACGCCAATCGACCCATGCCGGGATCAAAACCGTGCCGAATACCAACCGGCGCCTGCTGGCGGCTTACAAAGGCGCGGACGGGATCAAAACCGGGTACACGCGGGCGGCGGGTTTCAATCTTGTGGCTTCGGCAAAACGTAAGGATGAACGGATTATTGCCACTGTGTTTGGCGGCAAGTCCGGGGCATCGCGAAACGCAAAAGTCGCGGAATTGCTCGATATGGGTTTCCGGCGCGCACCATCTCGCGCACCCATCCGCAAACCGGCACGTCCGGCCTACGCGGGCAACACAGGGTTGGGTGATATTCAGGTCGCGCGGGCAACCGGTGCCCCCCAAACCAGCTTGCGTCCCGTCATCAGACCGCGGGTTCAGATAGCCGAGGCTGGCGCAGAAACTGTAGACGAGAAACGTTCTCGTATTCAGGACGGTATCGCGGAAGCCATTGCCGAGGCCGCAGGGTCAACCGCGCCACGCCCGGCACCGCGCCCTCAGGGTGAGCAAGTCGCCTCAGCCGAACCGGTCGAAATTCCTGAACCGCAGCAAGAGGTGGTGACTCGATTGTCATCGTCTGGTGGGCATCTGTGGGGCGTGAACGTTGGCCGTTACACGACCCGGTATGAGGCCGAGAAGGTCTTGCTGAAAACGGCGCTCACCGAAATGACGACCCTGGAAGGCACCTTGCGCAAGGTGAACCAAAGCAATCGCGGGTTTGATGCTACCTTCCAGGGGATGACACGCGAACAGGCGGACTTGGCCTGCCGTCGCTTGCAAGCGCGCAACGTAACCTGTTTCATGATCGGCCCATCATAAGGGCCGGCACATTCTCACTCATGGGCACTGGCTGTGAACCTCGGTTCACAGCCTTTTTCATTTTCAGGGGCTGTCAGTCGAAAACCTGACCATGCTGATACTGCTCATCCTGACCTGCCGCAGCGGTCAGGGCGGCAACATTGTCCTTGGTAAAGAAGCCATCATATTTGTGGCAGCGCTCGATATACTCGGTGATCAATAGGGTGTTCTTCGAGTGTTTCGAGAAGATCTGTTTCAGGTTGGGATCGTCTTTGCACTCGCCCACGACATGGGCCAGAAAGGGTACGCCTTTGTCCTTCAGCGTGTTGACCACGAAATCCACGTTCTTTTCCCCGGCATTGTGGTCGCCATCCTGTATCTCGACCGCCATGTGGTGCAGGCGACGTCCGAAATTGCGCACGAAATCCTCGGTAGGCATCGGTAGCTTTGCGAAAGAGTTTACAAATGACGGCGTGTTGTTGGCTGTGAAGACTTTGGCGGGTGATTTCTTGTCATCATCCACGGTCGGGTTGCGGTTCACATTGGTCGAGGAGTTCATGTCAAAGATGTTGTATGCGCCCCAGAAGTAATAGGGCACCATCGTCAGAAACTCGAGAATGGCATCCTCTCGTTCACCGGCAAGAATGCGTGTTGCCAGATGGTCGATGCCCAGCATCAGGGGTGCGATCTTGCTGTCTTGCCCAAAACCTGCGGCCTGATCCAACCGGGCTTGTTCCTCATCGCTCAGCAACACGCGTTCGCCCAGGCCAAGGCTGTCAGTGTCGTTGAAGTCCAGACTGGAGTAGCCAATCCGATTGCACGTGAAATCCGATGGGGTGGTAAAGCGGAAACCCTGCGCGGAATAAAACGGGTTTTCAGTTTCGCCGCTGTATTCAAAGCGGATATTTTGATCTTCGAGGGTGCGGGTTAACGTGTCCAAATCGCTGGCACCGTAAATTTCGCCAACATACCGCGTTTGCGGCGTGCCGCGTGCCAGCGGATACATGCGATTGACGCGCGAAATGAAATCCTCGAACGCGTCGCTGAGCGGTGCCATGACAATCAGCGCAGGAAATTGGGGCTGCGAATGCAGGATCGCGAATTTATGGGTTTGGCCCAGATAGCTGGCCGTGTGGCGGTAGGGGGTCATCACATAAAGCTCGACCAGCGTGTCAAACAAGGCGTCGCGCTCGACCTGCATGACAATTGCCTTCATAGGGCCGACCAGATCGGCTAAGCCCGAACTGGTGCGCCGTTCGTAGATCTTAGGCAGGTATTCGGCGAAAAAGTCCGAGTTTTTCTTATCGCCCCGGGGTTGATAAGACATCAGATCAAAAGACATAAGCAATGCTCCTTGCGTATTCCGATCCCGGCCAGCGCGGGGTGGAAAAGAAAATCTTCTGCCACCGCATGCTAAGCACCCAAGCCGCGCCGGGGCAACACTAAGCTATCTGGTGAATGCCCATGAAGTTTGCCTGATCATCGGGTGAATTTGGTCACCTCAACGCCGCCATTGATCAGGTTTTCCCGCACGGATCGCGCAATCTGAACGGCCGTAGGGCCATCGCCATGCAGACAAATCGTATCGATAGATGTTTCAAGCCGTTTGCCACTTTCTGTAATGATAGCACCTTCTTTCACCATATTCAGAATACGCGGCCCGGCCAGATCAGGGTCGTGGATGACGGCGCCGGGTAGGCTGCGATCAACCAGTGTGCCATCATCGTTGTAAGCCCGATCCGCAAAGATTTCGCCCACCCATTTGCATCCAAGCTCCCGCACGGCCTCTTCTTGTTTGGTGGCCGCAAGAACCATGATGATGATGTCGGGATCGACGTCCAATGCACCCTGATAACAGGCGCGCGCCATGTCGAAATCGACCGAACACATATTCGCCAGTGCACCATGCAGTTTCAGATGTCGGACATGCGTGCCGACCGCCTTGGCCATTCCTATGGCCGCGCCCAGTTGATACCGCACCAGATTGCGCAGGCTGTCATGAGGCACTTTCATTTGGCGGCGACCAAAGCCTTGCAAATCCGGGAACCCCGGATGCGCGCCGATCCCCACATCGTTTTCCGCCGCCAGAGCCATCGTCTGGGCCATGACGTCCCAATCGCCACCATGAAACCCGCAGGCGATATTGGCTGATGTGATAATCTTCAAAAGGGAGGCGTCATCACCCATCTTCCAAGGGCCAAAGCTTTCCCCCATATCGGCATTCAGATCGACGCGGGGCATGGGTAGACTCCTTATTCTGTGGCTGAGATCATTCCGCTGATCAATTGGTAGGACAACAGATCTGGAATGTCATGCGGGTCGCGCACAAGATCCTCGATCCGGCGGGGCAGGCGCATCAGTTCCGACCGGAAAGCTGCATCTGCCGCCAAAGCCTGATCGAGCGACACAAACTCGAACTGAACCCCAGCACCCGCCGGTGTTTGCACCGCGCGCGGCATGTCACAGGGCAGGACCGTCGCAATTCGGGGATAGCCCCCGGTGGTCTGACACTCGGGCAACAAGATGAACGGGTTACCCGTGCCGGTCATCTGTATGTCTCCCGGCGTGATCACTTCGGACAAGATGTTCAGCTGACCTTTGGCGGCAAACCCCGCACCGTCGCTTTCCAGCTGCATGCCCATTCGGTTGGCGCGGGCTCCGCGTCGGAAAGTCGTTGCGGTAAACCGGTCCAGAGTGGATTGATCGAACAGCTCAGTCTGAAAGCTTGAGACGATCCGCAACAGACCGCCCGAGAACCGATTGTCGGGCCGCAGCTTTTTACCTGCTTCCCCTTTGTCTGGTCCCGTTGGCAGAATGTCACCGGCTTGGATCGCTGCTCCGATATTGGCGGTCAGATGGGTCGAGCGTGAGCCAAGAAAAGGCGTCGTATCGATCCCGCCACCCAGATGAAGATAGCCATAATTGCCGTGTATGGCGGCGCCGATCACAAGCGTCTGTCCAGGCTCAAGGCTATGCGACGCGTTCCAGGCAATCGTCGCCCCGTCGATTGTGGCCTGCATGGGTGCTCCGGTCAGCGCAAAGCGCAGGCTTTGCGTTGCCTCGAACGTGCCGCCCAGCCCGGCCATCTCTAGCTGTGCCAGATCAGGGCTTTGACCCAGCAAAGCGGCCCCCTCATAGAGAGCCAAAACATCGGCAGCACCGGACCGGGACAGACCGCGATCAAGGTATCCGCTGCGTCCAAGATCCTGTACCGTGCAGGCCGGGCCGATTGCGTGCACCCGCAAACTCATGATGTGATCTCTTCAAACACAGCACCGCCCATGGCATCGGTTTGCAGCGCGTCGTATTCGTCGCGGGTGACAGAGGTGAAAACCACCTCATCGCCGGGGGCCAAAGAAAAGCTGTCGGCGTGATCAGGGCGAAAGCACTGAAACCCGGTCTGCCCCACATGGCGCCATCCGGTGGGCGTTGGGCCCGCAAACAGCACAAATTGCGATATCGCCAGCACCAGCGCACCGCACGGTACCATGGGGGTCAGCTCTTTCTGCCGGGGGATGTTGAACTCTGGCCCCAGCGGGCCAAGATAGGGCTGCCCAGGTGCAAACCCGATAGTCAAAACGCGTACACGCGATTGACTTAGGCGGTGAATAGCCTCTTCGGGGCTTAAACCCGCGGCGTCCGCCGCCTCATCCAATTGGGGAGCAAGATCGGTTCCGTAGACAGTGGGCACATGCCACAGCTTACGGCCCTTTGGCAAAGGCGCGCCATACCAGTCCTGGCGCTCTAACATCTGTCTCAAACGCTCCAGAACGTCTTCATGTGGCAGGACCTGCGGATCAAACCGCAGATAAGTTGATGCAAGCGAAGCCGAGGTTTCGATAACCCCGTCCCAGTTCAGCGTTTCGACTGCGTTTCGAAAAGCAATCGCTGCCCGGTTTGAGGCTTCTGTCATAGTATCTGCAAATGTGACCAGCGCTCCGTCAAGGCCAACGGATCGAATTCGTGGGAACGTCTTTGTGCCTGTCATTGGGTGCCTGCAGTACTGGCCTGTTGTTTCATGCAGCGACCTGACCCCATCAATGACCAAAGTGCAAGTTCTCAGGGGAGAGAATCCGAAACCACCAGATGCGGTTTTGAGAACAGTTTCTGGGCCAAGGTGAATCACTTGTGGCTCTGGGTTCTTGTGCTGTGGGGGGTATCCTGGGCTATATATTGTGTTCGGACCGAGTGCTGATTTCGGGTTTGCGGCTGCTGAATAGGGCGCACGGGCCAGCACCAAAGGCTTATGTGACCTCAGGTGAATGTAAGATATTGTTTTTTATGGTGAAATTATAAATTTGAAAAAAATGTGAAAATAGCCATTTTTCTTCTTGCGGAAGTTTTGAGTATTACTTAGAACGCCCTTCACCGGCGCAGCTGAGGTTGTGCGGACCCACTGGAGAGACGGTGTGACGG
>NZ_WQIE01000018.1:0-14737 GCF_013035585.1 Ruegeria sp. HKCCA5839
AAATCACTACCTTTGCCGAGGCCGTTCCGCGCGTCAACGCGAGAGCCGAGGACAGTTCCGGCTTTGTCTGGCGTTTCGGCGACGAGCGACCACCAGCGGAGGCGGCAGGCTGGCCGCTCTTCGATGATGATCGCATCATCGCGTCCTTTTCCATTTGGGAAACGCCCGAGGCGCTTAAGGCCTTCGTGTACCGTGGCTCGCACGGCGCCTTCTACAATCGGCGCGCCGAGTGGTTCGATCAGGATTCCCCGCGCGGTTACGCTCTGTGGTGGGTCGTGCCGGGTCACAGACCTGACATCACCGAAGCCTGGAGCAAGGTCGACCAAATGGCCGCCGAGGGGCCGTCAGACGCCGTCTTCACCTTTTCGCAACTCACGCTTGCAGCTGGCCCAGCTAGATCGTAATCGAGACCCATCGGTGCCTTCAAGCCGTGGAAAGGCCAAGCTTTCCCACGACAGATTTATTCGGTCCGCATCGATGAAGTGACGAACGGCAGGTTTGTCCGCAGAACGGTCATTGATGCACTACGCAGCAAACGACTGCCTTGAGCCCAAAGCTGGCCTTTATTGCGTTAGCTTTCGCAGCCGGTTTGCGCCAATAGCTGAATTTGCATGGGGGCCCAAAATTATCGGTGGCCTGACTGCTCAAAAGCTTATCAGGCGCTGACGTTCATAATTTGCAGTCTAGTAATCCGATTACTCTTGCGAAAAGCAGTTTGCCGTTGTGATCTAGTGTTTTACCTTTCCGGTCCCATGCAATCCACTAGTAAGGCACTCACTTTTCTGGCTCGTCGGTGGCGAGTGACGCCGAGCCAGCTTAGTCTACTCGGCTTCAGTCGCTCTCTGAGTGGGGCCTCTCGCGCGCTAAACTATCCTCATTTCGGCCTTGCGAGGTTTCAGACACCACTTGAGGGTTCCCGATGGAATATTGCATCGGCGATTCAACCAAGTCTGTCGAACGTTTGTTTCGAACAAAAAACGAACAGTGCGATTGGTTCGCCTCTACACCCGAAAACATCTCAATGTGACAGTGGTTGAGGTGGCTTTGACTCATGTGATAAGCGACACGACACAGTCAAAGCAAACACTAGAGCGCCTTTCGGTAGGCTTGCAGTTCAATCAACCTCTCTCGAAGGATTGACTAATGCGTGTATCGGCTAGCGCGAACGGTTTTCGACCCGAAATTCAGGGACTTCGAGCAATTGCAATGCTATTTGTCGTCGGGTTTCACGTTTGGCCTTCCGCAATCCCCGGAGGCTATGTTGGCGTCGATGTTTTTTTTGTAATTTCGGGGTTCCTGATTACTGGACTGTTACTTAGAGAGTATCAAGAGACTGCCAGGATCGATCTGCGTACGTTCTGGGTTCGCCGCATTAGGCGTCTTCTACCCGCAGCGTTACTCGTGCTTTTTACCTGTGTTGCCCTAACCTTTCTTATTCTGCCAAAGGGACTGTGGAAACAGACTTTGACAGAAGCTGCTGCAAGCGGGCTTTATGTTCAGAATTGGTTGCTTGCCTGGGAATCCGCTAGCTACTTCGCGGTCGAATACGACCCAACTATGGTCCAACATTTCTGGTCCCTCTCCGTCGAAGAACAGTTTTATATAATATGGCCTCTGGCTCTGGTTTTTGCCTTAGTGAAATCCAGCCGGAATACTCGAGAGCACGGTGACGGGCGTGCTGGGTCCTCAACAAAAAGAGTATTCCTGACCCTTGTGCTTTCCTTATTCTTCATTTCGCTCTTCTATTCGGCCTATGTGACGTCGACATCGCCCGGTATAGCATACTTCTCAACCGCAACCCGGGCGTGGGAGTTTGCGCTTGGTGCTCTCCTACATGCTTTACCTAGATCGCCCCGAAATGTTTTTCGGGCAGAGTGGCTGTTTGCTGGCGTAGCGTGGATTGGTGTTGCTGGGATCGTCGTCGCGGCAGTGACATTCTCAGACACCACCGCTTTTCCTGGCGTTGCGGCTCTTCTGCCGACGATTGGTACTGCAATTGTGATTTGGGCTGGTAGACAGGATGAGGTCTATTCTTGGTCTCGGTTGAGCGAGGTACGAGTTGTTAGGCTGCTCGGTGATTTGTCTTATTCAGGGTATTTATGGCACTGGCCACTAATAATCGCTTTCCCATTGGTGTTTGGCCGCGATCATACAGGATGGGATGGCATCCTGCTTGTAATCGCTACGTTACTTTTGGCATGGCTGACGAAAAAGTATGTTGAAGATCCGATCCGCTACAAAACACCGAAATCCGGCAGCATCCGGACGGTTTTCGGGTTTGCGGTCTCCGGGATGGTCGTGCTCACAGTCGCGAGCGCTGTAGGGCACCAGATCGTTCAAAGGGATCACGAATTACGTTTTGATGGGGGTTTTTCATATTTGTCTGTAGCAGATATCAAAGCTGAGTTGAGGACCACGCTCGAGTCTAAAAGCTGGCCGGAGGGAAATCAGCCTCCCGGAAAAGAAGCCCTCCCTAAAGAGTGGATGGTAGACAAATGCCTTAGCATCAGTCGGAGTGAAGAGCAGTTTTGTCGATACGGAACACCCGACGCATCGCGAAAACTAGTACTCCTAGGCGATTCTTGGGCCATTCACTTGTTGCCCGGCGTACGTCAGGCGTTTGGTGAGGATTGGGATATTCACGTCGTAACCGTAGGCCAGTGCCCGATAGCAGACGTGGCAGTTCACAAATGGAGTGATAGCTATGAATACTCAGCTTGTGCGCGACATAGAAGTTCTATTCCCACGATCCTTGAACAGATTAGTCCGGATCTAGTTATCGCATCGGATTCGACCATAAGTGCGCTTGACAGGTTGAATTCCAGCGCGACTGGTGATGCCGCCTTCGACGAAGTAGTCACCGGGGTTCAGAAGTCTTATCGGGTCCTCAGTCGAGGTAAATGGCCCATCGTTATTGTGGAATCCCCACCCAGGGCAAACTGCCTTGTGACGGGGCCTACTGGTCCGGCGGACTGTGTGACGTCGAAAGCTACCCTTTTCGAGCATCGGCTGGCAAAAAAGAAGGCGGTTGTGGCAGCTGATGCGGGTTTACCGTTCCTAGACTTAACGTTTTGGGTCTGCAGTTCTGATTTGATCTGCCCTCAGCAGATAGGAGGTTTCTTAGTTAAAGCAGACACTGGACACTTCTCTGAGACGTTTTCCCGAAAACTCGGATCCCTATTGCGCAATCAAATTGAAGCAATAGTGGATATGTAGGCAGATTTGGTCGCTGTCGGTTGTTTTTCCGGGTTTTCAATTCCTGCGACGTATATGCTTGGACAGTCCTCGCCTATGAACTCATACAGCGTGATTGGTGTCACACAAACTGAGTGTAGCGACTGAAGTTGCCGATTGGTGGCTTTGTCACGCGAACTTTGAGTTCGGTCTGGTCAAGACGCTGCCCCATCAGCGAATGACTGTAAATCGGGTGTGACGACAGCATTCCGACCGCATATCCAAGGTCTGGAATGAGCCGATGCCTTAGTCCAACACTTCGACCGCAATCTCGATATAGTCAAATCCGCCGGAACGACCACCAAGATGTTCTGTCAGAAACTCTTCAACACGACGGGCATGACGGATTGAATTTTGCCAGCGGTCAATCCCATGGCCCTCGTCTTCGAAAATCAACTCTTCCGGTTCCAAACCTGCTTCGCGGGCTTTGCGCAGAAATTCTTCAGATTGTTCAAATCCGACGATCCGGTCTCGTTTGCCTGCGACGATCATCACCGGAATTTGTAAGCCATCGATGCGGTTAGACGGTGAAAAAGCACGCATGTCTTCAACATCGTCAGGGTTATTCAAGCTACCGAAGTAACGCTCAAGGTAGGACGTGTTCAGGCCCCAAGCGAAGGGATTATTTCGCATCTGGTATTCAACGTCCAAGACCGCGTGTTCGATGATGGCCGCGGCAAATGGGCCGTCAGGATCGGTTGCTGCCATAGCCGAAGCGTAGCCGCCATAGGAACTACCATTAATCGCAACCGCTTCGGGGTCGGCAATGCCATTTTCAACCGCCCATGCGACGGCATCGTAGAGGTCCGTTTGCATCGCGCGACCGAACTGTCCAAATGCGGCGGATTGAAATGCACGGCCATAACCCGTTGAACCGCGGAAATTTACTGAAAGCACGGCATATCCGCGATTCACAAGGAACTGTCGAAAATTGTTGTACTCCCACTCGACATGGCTAGCCGGACCGCCATGCACTTCAAGCACCATTGGTACTGGGTCGTCGACGCCCAATGGCCGAACCAACAATGCTGGGATCTCCAAACCGTCGCGAGCTGGAATGAACACTTCTTCTGTTGGCGCAATCTTGTCGAGGTGATCGCGCCGGAAAATATAGTCGCCCAAATCTGAGGTTTGTTCCGCTTCAAGATCGATAAGAATGTTCTGATAGTTCTTAGCTTCCGGCGACAAGAAGGCCAAAAGGTGCGGGCTGCCGCCCGAATTTACGATGCCGTCAATCATCACTTCGTTGCCAAATAAATCAAGAATGCGGCGCAGGGTCTTTCCTTGTTCCGAAAGTGGAATAGGGGGCATGCCCTTTCTGTGAGGCAACGCCAAGTCCAGCTGACCATCGTGATTGGACAGGTTCACGACGCGGAAGATATCGGTCCGCTCGTCTGCTGCCAACACCTCTTCTGCACCGGTCTGCAAGTCGACTTTCACCACAGCGGATTTGTCCCGACCGCGCGACGAATTGGCGAAGGCAAACAGGCGATCTACGGTAACCTCATGCACCCAGAACGTTTCAAATGCATCAAGGGTGAATAACTCGCGCCAGACTTCGGTCGCGGGATCGTCAAATACGAGAACCTTGGTCTTATTCTTCTCGGCGCGATCAAACCGCATTACAGGCTTGTGGTCCTGACCAATGGCCCAACCTAACGTCTGTCCTTCGTTTTCGATAAACAGCTCTTTCCCGCCGCCATCCAAGCGCGTTTTGTAGAGATCCGCAAAAGCAGGATTGCGATCTCTCGACGAGACAATCCACGGGTCTTCGGATGTTTCTGGTTGGTTCACAATGAACCAGCTCTGAAAGCCGCGAGGGGTCACGTCCATCCAGTTTTCTCTATCGGCATTCGAGGGGTTCACACGCCACAAACGATCGTCGATGCTGACGTGCAGTTCTTCCACAACGTTCGACCAAAAGTAATAATCCACATTCTCGAAGACAGCGAACTCGTTTTTTAGAGCCGCGTCACTTAGGATCACCACCTCTTTCGTTAGCCGTACCGCCCTTCGGGCGACGTAGGTTCCTTTAATAGAGACCCGGTGTTCCCATTCAGCGCCTGTATTGGCGAAGAAATCGCGAACCGGAATGATGGGAGGCAGATCGGCCGACTTAAGCGAAGCGTGGGTCGGCGCTGTATCGCGACTAAGCCACGCGATTGTGCCACCACCGACAGTACCAAGGAGAACGACGAGAGCCAAAAGCCATTTGAAAAAACGTTTCATGATCAAATCCACCTGCCTTCAACGCGGAAAATCATGCCATTGTTTCGCGGTTCAGTCTAGCAAGCGCCACGGTCGTTGATGAATGAAAAGGACACTTCGTACGGCAGACTATAAATTCAATCTTGGTCTTGTTTCGCTGGTGCCGCGAATGGCAGTTATTCCGACTGCGGGCGCAACATAAAGACAGAAGGCCAAATGTCCGGACAGGACCGTTCTACGCGATCAACTAACTGCGGGGCAAGGAACTTGCTGTAACAGCACCAAGGTCCGGAATGAGCTCATCGACGCCCGTGTTCCAAATGCCTCGAAGATCAATTGTAGAGTCCGTGGCTCGCGTGCATAGGCTCGGGAATGACAACACCGATCCGCTACCTCGCTCATTTCAGCTGGGGCATGTTACGTGCCTCTGTGGACGACCCGCAAATCACTACCTTTGCCGAGGCCGTTCCGCGCGTCAACGCGAGAGCCGAGGACAGTTCCGGCTTTGTCTGGCGTTTCGGCGACGAGCGACCACCAGCGGAGGCGGCAGGCTGGCCGCTCTTCGATGATGATCGCATCATCGCGTCCTTTTCCGTTTGGGAACCGCCCGAGGCGCTTAAGGCCTTGGTGTACCGTGGCTCGCACGGCGCCTTCTAAAATCGGCGCGCCGAGTGGTTCGATCAGGATTCCCCGCGCGGTTACGCTCTGTGGTGGGTCGCGCCGGGTCACAGACCCGACATCACCGAAGCCTGGAGCAAGGTCGACCAAATGGCCGCCGAGGGGCCGTCAGACGCCGTCTTCACCTTTTCGCATCTCACGCTTGCAGCCGGCCCAGCTAGATCGTAATCGAGACCCATCGGTGCCTTCAAGCTTTGGAAAGGCCAAGCTTTCCCACGACAGATTTATTTGGTCCGCATCGATGAAGTGACGAACGGCAGGTTTGTCCGCAACTCCGCCGTTCAGAAGATTTCAGGGAACGTCCGCTGCCGTTCAATGCAGACCTTCAAGCGAAAATTCTCGGAATGACCACCAACAATGACCGCTATCCGTTCCTAAGCCGTCATCTGACTGAAAGACTCAGATGACTGCCATGAGCCCAAAGCGGACCTCAGTTTTTGAAAGAACTCGTAGTTCCGCAATGCTGCAATTGCATCGTTTTTGCGATGTGCGGTATCGCTCTACTGAAGTGCTTTTTGAAAAGTTGCTGTAAGCCTTTCGTTCAGCGCGTGATGCGGTTTGGCTGATGAGCCATAATAAAGCTCGGCAAAGGCAGCAATATCATTGAAAATCACGACGGAGCCACCGTCATCGCCCGCATAAACCAGCAACTTTTGGCAAAATGCATCAAGGCCGATTGCCGGAAAGTCCTCCATTGCGATACCACCCGGTCCAGGTCCACCGAAAAGTAAAAGTACCGCTTTGGGTAATTCCGTACCTTGCGTCGCAGCTTCTGCTGTAAAGTCAATTTCACCAAACCAGACAGTATCGTCTTGGGCCATCACGATCTTGGTGAGATTTTCAACCGCCTCGGCAACACTTAGTGCAGAGGTCAACTCGATGACACCATAGTCTCTGCTGAGCCCATCTGTTGTTGCTGCATCGCCGTCGACCTCTCGCGTTACTTCTCCTAGTCTTTGAGAGAATGTGTCGAGTGCGGACTTGTCTCTGAGCCCATGGCGGACTTCCAAAAAATCCGAACCTGTGTGAATGACTTCAGCAGTACCATCCTGTGCGTAAGACAGAACGCGGAATGGTAAGTCGAGCCCCGCTCGTATGTTTTCTTTCAGAATGGGTGTGTTGATTTCAGGGTCCGAGAATATCTGAACACGCGAGGGCGGCATCTCTACGCCTTCGGCAGCCGCGAGCCGAGCGTGGTCAATCGAGGCAATGGAAGCCAATCCAGCCTCCTCGATGGCGACCTCAATCAACGTAATATTTTCGTCCACCGCTTCTTGCACGGATGACGCCTGCGCCATCATTGCGGTAGCAAATATTAGAGATATTCCCGCGAGCGAGCGATGCTTGGTTCGAACTACAGTCATAACAACCTCAAGTGATTTCATCATTTCTTCGCAACGAAACAAAGGCCAACACGCCGAATACCAATTCGGCCACAAGATAGAACAAAAGAACGAACCCAGGCATGCCATCCAACATGATGCTCAGCGCGCGCCCGGCAGCTAGGCCCACCATAAACAGAAAAAGCACCCAGAGCGCGGGGCGCTGCAACTCCGGCTTTCCTGCTGCGATCAGCCAAAAAACGGCATTTGCCAGATAAAGCCCCATTATGGCTCGGAAAACATGCGCTTGGTTCGTTCCTTCCACTGGGAAGCCAAGCAAATATGTTACTGTGACAGACGGTACGAGCCCGTAAGATAGTGCGATCGGCACGAGGCCAAGTGCTGCTAGGAGCAGCAGCATGCGGTCAGTCATTTTAGCCTTCCTACTGCTCGGGTGTATACCAAATAGGTGACGTATATGCCCGTTCTTGGTGCGAACGCGGAACATCAGCGTCCATCTTCATCCCATAAAACTTCTCGTCATACGCCTGCCAGGTTGGCGTTGGTATTTCGAGAACGCGTGCGTAGTAGTACGCTGGAAGAGCAGGATCAAAATCAGGGTCAGTCCACACACCTCGCAGCTCGGCGGTTCCGATGGAGTTAATGTAGGTCGCGTTAGCCTCGTCCACTGTAGACCCAACCGGTTGCCGAGCACGCCCGTCCTCGCCGATTTCGCGTCCATCCGAGACGGCAACATCATAGATGCGTTCCTGCCTTGACCCTTCCGCGTCAATCCAGCCTTTGATAATCTGCACGCGATCCAGATTGGCCGCGCTCACATCCTTTAGTGCGCCGAGCATAAACACCGGAGCGGTTGCCTCGCCCTGCGGCGGCAGATCTCCTCCCATGGGAACTCCGCGGGAATAGCCGATGTCGACGACATTTGGACGGAATACGTCTTCGCCTTCGAAATCCCACCCCCCAAAAAAACGGACCGTTATGCGGGTGCCTGTAGTAGCATATACCTCTTTTGCCTGCATGGCATCAAAGATGGCTGAACGCGTATTCTCCCGTGCCCAAACTCCAGCGAGACCGGAAGCGAGAGCCTCATATTCAAATGTGGATAACGTTTCGTCACCATTAAAGGATTGGATCACATAATGCTTCCACCGATCAGGTGAAGGTTCAGACGATGGCATCTTCCCCCAGAAGTTGTCATCCCGTGTCGTGGACACTGCGGTATGCGCGTCGGTGGCTCCAATCTGGCCAAATTTGAATGGATTGATGCCAAGTTTCTGTTCTTGTTGCATGCCGACCTGCAACGCTGACCGCGCATACTCATAAGGCAGCATCTCAGGTTGTTTTGGTTTAAACCCACCGATATCGCCTTTGTCCCAGGTGCCGTAGTCGGCGAACTCATCGTCAGGTGACAACGCAGGGTGAGCCTCTCCATCGCCTTTGATTTGCGTCACTTCGATTATTGGCTCCCACCGCATGCGCGTTTCCGCATACGCAGTGTCAATCGGTTCTCCGTTCAAACGCTCAGTGGCAAACATGAGACCGTTGGACAGGTTGCCATTGTGAGGGATCGCCATGACGGAGCCTCCAGTCAGGTCTTCGTAGGCTTGCATGTAGGCCCACAAATCTTCCGGATCAGGGCTGTCATACGCGGAAAATGGTGTCACTTGGCTGGCTTTGCGGCCATCCTCTTTGAAGAGCACGACACGGTGAAGGTTGGATGGCGTTTCCTGATTGTTTATAGACGTCCATTCAAACCCTATGAACGCAGTAAAATTTCCCGGGTCGTTATACTGATCCGCCAGTTCGATCTGCCGGTCCCAAATAGTACGATCGAGTTTAGGATTGTCGATAATGTCTCGGTTCTGCGCCACACCGTCGTTGCCCCAAAGCTGGAAAGCCGCATAGCCTTCTCCGGCTTGCACAAGGTCATACAAGCGCTGTCCGTATTCGGTCGCGAGCAGATCTCTGTTTGCCTCCTCAAGCATTACTGGCAAGCCGAGATTTTCAGCGTGGTCAGAAACCACTAGGAAATCGAGAGGCCGGTCAATACGCAGTCTCTGACCTGACGAAGTGATCACTTCTTCACCCATGGCAAACCGATAGGCATCCACCGGCGTGAGCGAATTTCCAATCATTCCGGCATCTGTTGAAAACATCGTATGCAGGTGGGTGTCACCCCAATAAAGACCCTCTGCGAGGCCACGATTTTTAACAGTACGTTCGATGAACGGAGAATAGTTTTGTGGTGGTCCCGAAACGTCTTCTTCTGCGGGCCCAATATCTTGACCGAGAGCAAAGCTCGGAGAAACGGTAACTGCCAGTAGTGCTAGTGAAATTTGTTTGAACATCGTGATCCCCCAAAACTTTGCACTAGGTAAATTCATAAAAAGCCTACCCATAATGCACCGCTGGGATCAACAAGCCAAAGGTCTCGCTATCCAAAAGCATGTTTTCGGACGGCAGCTTTGTCCGCAGAGCGGACCTTGGGACTGTGAAACTGAACGGCTGCTCTGCGGACAAACCTGCCGTTATTCTGGCTCAGGCGAACGGCAGGTTTGAGGTATTTATGGGTCTGATGATTGAACGACGCTAAGCTTCGATCATGACCACAATCGTGTCGGCGTGGACACCATCATGCTTCATGGCCGCTTGGCCGAGTGGTCCGTTGTTGATCTCGAGGAACTTGTCTAGGTCGGGAATGTTGGCGGACAGGCCAACCTTGTTGGGCTCTGTCGAATGAACGAAAGTCACCATATCGAAGACAACATCCTTGAAGATTTCCTCGCGCTTTGGGGATGAAAGCCAGTGTTCGACATCATCCACATCATGCATTGCAATAACTCTGGGCATTCGTGTTCTCCTTGTTGAAAGATTTCAGATGGCAGCTGGAACGGGACTGGTTTGGGCCTCGGGTGTACCTGCTTCTAATAGAGCCGCAAGTCTTGTGCGCTGGCCCCATAGGATGAGGCTTCCGCAAACAATCAGGATCAGGGCGAGAGGGAGCCCTCCAGGGTTGAGAACCGCATGAAACAGAACGATAACGGCCATGATCGGTGCCAGCAGAGCTAACCCAAGCGCCGGGGCCCGGTTGGATAAAAGAAGAAGCGCACCGATAAGTTCGATGCTTTTCATCAAAGGCCAAAGAAATCCAGCCTCTTTGAGCGATGCTTCAAATGCACGCCCGACATCTGTGGTCGGTGGGTGTATCAAGTGTGCGTCTGTGAAAATGAAGACAAAGCCATCCAGCGCCCCGACTAGAAAAATACCGCCGAGTAGCAGGCGCGGTGCGCGGTCGATCAGCAGCCTTTTGAAATTCGGGAAAGAACGCGGCATCGTGAAAATCCTTCAGGTTGGGTTGCGCTTAGACACCTTTTCTCGTGAATATGGTGGCAGATAGTGTCGATCCAGCGAATAATGCTCAGCCCAGATGAACGAAATTCAGATTAAAAACCTCGACTTGAATCTGCTGCTGGTCTTCCGCGTCTTGATGGAAGAGGGCAGCGTGAACCGGGCCGCCGAACAGCTTGGCCGTACACCCTCTGCCGTAAGCCATGCACTCGGTCGATTGCGCGATCAATTGGAAGACCCTTTGCTGGTGCGCACCGGTGGCATTATGAAGCCAAGCCCCCGGGCCGAGTCGCTTTATCGTGAGATTCGACCGATCCTGTCTAAAATCGAGCGCGTCGTGCAAGCGCCCGCGCCCTTCGAACCCTCGACCTGCACGCGGACGTTCCGCGTGGCAGGTCCTGCACTGGATTGCATCGCCTCTCGGGTTGTTTCGCGGATGCAGGCGGACGCGCCGGATACGGCACTGGCCTGGCGACCCTATTCCAAGGAAACGATGAGTCAGATCATACGGGGCGAAGTCGACATCGCATTTGGAAACGCGAATTTTCCCTTGCCCGAGGGCTTGAAAGCGAAAGTCTTGAAACCGATGAAACGCTATGTGATGGCCCGACGGGGTCATCCGGCGGCCAACGACTGGAGTTTGGAAAGCTGGATGCGCTGGCCCCATGTCGTAGTGCGCATTCCAGCCGCCATTCACGATACAGTCGAAGCACGCTTTACAGATCTTGGTCTGAAACGCCGCATTGGGCTTCATGCGGCCAGTTGGTCGGGAATTGCGTCGGCGTTGAATGAAACAAACATGTTGGGAAACTTCGTTGCTCTTATCTTGTTGGAGGGCCGCGGCGGCGACGAACTGCAAGTCTTTGAACCGCCTGAACCAATGCCCGATCTTGTTATTCGTGTTATCTGGAATGCGGAATTGGACGCGGATCCGGCACTTGCCTGGATGAGGGGCATTGTTCTGGCAACATTTGAGGAACTCGCAGACGAGGCTAACAAACGCTTGTCTGATCGTGACATCATCGTGCCGCGACCCACCGGATGATGCTCCAAGAAATTTCAGATCTTTGCGACCCCGGAAGAGGTCATTCGTAGCTGGCGCAGCATCCGAAAAAATGGGTTTGAGCAGTCTTCGTTGCACAGCGCATTAGTGGCCGCAGTAAGGACAAAGCCGGTGTTCGTCTTCTCCCTTGGACTGCGCTAGTTTTCAGCCCAAGGGTCTGATTTATGTGCCCAAGTTCGACAGACAGCTGTCTTTGAATTCAAGCTGACGAACCAAGCTTACTGGGTTCCGATAGAGCTATTGATTGCCTGCACGGCTGGTGAGTTCCTCCATAACGTTATCGAGGTTAAAGCTTCCGGGTTTTTGCCTTGGCGGAAACTCCTCGAAGCTTTGCAACCATTGTCCAACATAGGCGGCAGCAGGAGCTATCGCGAACATATGCTCAAGGAACCAGCGCTGGTAACCCATAGCGTTCTCTTCCTCGGCTCTTTCAAACGGGTCGCTGCGTAAGTTTGAAAGCATTGGTGCGCGCAACACCTCGAAAGGTGAGAGCCAAACATCAAGTCCATGTGCGTTCTGTTTTAAGAATGTCACCTTGTACTGTTCATAGCGCAAAGCAGCGACACTACCATCGTCAGTCCAATAGATGAATTCACTGCGTGGCCAATCATCGGTTTCACCTGAGAACGACGGAAGAAGATTGTAGCCGTCCAGATGTGCCTTGTATTGGCGACCGATGGCTTCAACACCACCATCGAGTAGCCTTTCTTTGATGTCTGGCTCACCAACAGAAGCCATAATGGTTGGCAACATGTCCGCGTGCGATGCTACGCCATTGATCTTCGACCCTGGCTCGATGACGCCCGGCCACTTGATGACCGTTGGGACACGATAGCCGCCTTCCCATTGCGTGTTTTTCTCGCCTCGGAAGGGCGTTGTTCCGCCATCCGGCCATGTAAACGTCTCCGCTCCGTTGTCGGTCGAGTACATTACGACAGTATTCTCGGCGATCCCAAGCTCCTCAAGTTTATCAAGCAAAACGCCGACGTGCCCATCATGCTCGACCATGCCGTCAGGATAAATTCCAAGTCCTGTCACCCCGTCGGACTCTTCTTTCAGGTGCGTAAAAATGTGCATGCGAGTGGAATTCCACCAAAGGAAGAAAGGCTTGTTCTGTTCAACAGCTCTATCCATGAAGTCCAACGCACTTGCCGTGACTTCTTCGTCAACGGTTTCCATGCGTTTTTTTGTAAGCGGCCCGGTGTCCTCAATCGAACCGTCTGCAGTTGACTTGATTACCCCACGCGGGCCGAAATTCTCTCTAAAGGTTTCATCCTTGGGATAATCAGGATTTTCAGGCTCTTCTTCGGCGTTGAGGTGGTAGAGGTTACCAAAAAATTCATCAAAACCGTGATTGGTGGGGAGGTGCTCGTCACGATCACCCAAATGGTTTTTGCCAAACTGGCCTGTCATATATCCATGGTTTTTCAGCAATCCGGCGATGGTGGGATCTTCCACGGGCATGCCCTCAGGTGCGCCAGGAAGGCCGACCTTAGTTAGACCCGTACGAATGGGGGATTGCCCAGTTATGAAGGCCGCTCGACCTGCCGTACAGGACTGCTCTCCATACCAATCAGTAAAAAGGGCGCCTTCTTTGGCTATACGGTCGATGTTGGGTGTCTGATAGCCCATCATGCCATGGTTGTAGGCACTAATATTCCAAAACCCTATGTCATCTCCCCAAATAATCAGGAAGTTCATAGGAGGTTCATCTTGTGCGCAAACGGCTGTAGCAGTTGCAGCAAATAAGGCCGCCAATATTGTAGATTTTGTTCTGTATTTCATATTTTTCCTCCCTAAATTTCTTGTTAATGCTGAATAACCTACCACAAATCCGGGACTTTTATCGGAAGCACTAATGGCTTCAAAGATTTCCGGCAGAAACCCGCAAGCGAACTTAGTGACCCAATCGACTTTGATAGCCTGACTAAACGAACTGGCCGATACCTTTTTCCAGCACTGCAAACACGTAATTGGACACGACGAAATTCGCCAAATTTCGGAACCACACTAAAGCGTTTGCTAGGCCCTGCTTCTGCTGCATTGGGCTCGATGCAGACGTTCGCTGCGCAGTGCATCAGTGACCGCTATGCGGACTTAGCCGCCCCTATTCCTCCAACCAAGCTTCGGCTGCTTCGAATTCCGTCAGCTCGAACGCCTTTACATCCATCCCAGCAAACAGTGATCCTTTGAACTCACCCACCTTACCGATCCACTGTTTATCTGTGAGTACCGCGCACTTGCTGAACTTGCGCACAAGACCAAAGAGCCCAGGCAAACGCGTTGTCTCAACGCCAAGTGCGGCCAGTGTCGGAAACTGGAAGTCAGTTATCGTATATAGCATCCGCCCATCGGCGACGCCTTCGGATTTGGCGATAAGGTCGTCCAACCCGTCGCGCATCTCGTCCGCTGTCAGACTGCCGCTTAGTTCCAGATCAACACGGTTTTCGTTGGGTTTGGTAATTTTTAACACCGAGTAGCTCCTCCAGAATAAGTGCAAGGCTGAAACTTAAAAATTACATAGCACTTTTGCTGGAGCAATTGATTTTCAGGAAAGCTCGCTTGTCCCTAGGTCGGTCAAAGGCTACATCGTCGCGTCGCCTGCGGGCGTTGGAACTGGCGCATTTACGCATTCAGCTCCGTGCCGCCATTCGCTACACATTGTTTGAACGCCTGCTTTCGGCCGAACAGGTCACAATGTTCTCCCAGATTGATTGACCGCTATGCGGACTTTCCGGACTCGTGCAGCCGCAGCGAGTGCGATCGGTGAAGTAAGCTACTGGTATCCACGGACATCATTTTACTGTCCTGTCACGCAACGGTGTTTCTGCCCCTTACAAAGACGTACGGGACACCGTTCTCA
>NZ_WQIE01000019.1:0-9386 GCF_013035585.1 Ruegeria sp. HKCCA5839
TTCCGTTCACAAGCGGTCATCTGACAGAAAGACTCAGATGACTGCAGCGAGCCCAGAGCGGACCAACCGCGAAATCTTTGCGCGCGGTCGCAGCATAACGAACCGCTGCGCCGCCGCATCCCTTCCACTGCACGGTTGAAGGAAATGCGGATGTTCAGGCAAGATGCGGCGATGATTCCAAGGGCAACGCCCGGCTTCGCGGACAAAGCTGTCGTTTGTTTCCGGCACCATCGATCGGCGAAATTGGCTTATAAACCAATAAAGAACTGGAACGGTTTTTCTTAGAACTTCATAACCGGGACCAATTTGAATAAAATCAAAACAAATGTCGAAAAAGGCGCGGCATTCTTGTCCGAGAAATGCTAGGATTGCGAGACATCGCTTTGCCTTCTTTTGGTTAATAAGCTCATATGTTGAGACGGTTCCTTGCCTTCGCTGCGTTTTGGGCAGCAAATACGACAAATCCGTCCCTTGCTCAAAGCGTAAATCCTGATGCCTCCGAGGCTGCTGCACGAGCGGCTTTGTCTGTCTTGAGTATCGCTGCCACCCCAAACGAGACTTTATCGTCGTTTTCATTTCTTGATGCTTCCGGAGGTACCAAGAGTCTACGCTCGACGCAGCTGCGAGGAGGCTACAAGCCGTTTGGAAACGGGCTGTATTTAGAAGGTCTTGTTGCCTATCAAAAGTATAATCCAGTACTCTTTTTCCCAGAGATCGCCTCCGGTACTGAGTTGGATGTAACTTGGTCCAGTGTGGCAGCAACTGTAGGCATCGGCTGGGAGTTTCCATTGGTTAATGAGTGGAAGATCCGACCGGTCGGACATGCCTCACTTGGCCAAGTAACTGCTGATGCCATTCTTGGCGACTTTCCATTGTTGCGGGCGGGATCCAGCTCCAACGAATTGATCGATGGAAATTTGAATGCATTCGGCATTGGGGCTTCGCTTAGCATTTTCAGAGAGGCACAAATTGGACGGTGGCAGGCAGAATATCGCATCCGCCAAACTTTCTTGGAGTTTGACCCGATCAACGAGCCGCAGGCTGGGAACGCAAGCGCGAGTTCTAATCAAACAACCCTGTTCTCACGTCATCGCTATCCGCTGGAAGACGTCAAAATCTTCGAACTCCCAACGCAACTTGTTCTGGATGCTGGCGTTGTGCTGTATCACGGTGACAGTGCAACCGTTCTTGATACCGATTGGCTAGCAACGGCCGGTATCGGACTTGAGATTGATACTCGTTTGATCGGGTTACCGGCCGTTCAAGCGGGACGTTTAATGCTCAACGGTGTAGTTGCTGAAGAATTTTCCGGTTTTTCGGTAGGTTTCGGTCTTCGGTTCTAAGTCGAGACCGCTCCTGTCCAACAACAACCAGTAAGCTCAATATCGTTTTGAACCGCCACTTGTAAGAGCGCTGATTTGAAAAGCGACTGAGTTGGACTCAATACGGTCGTTCGGCAAAAAACAGTGACGCGTTGCGTGCTCCGACTTTTGAAGCAGTTGGAACCATCTAATGTCCAATTTGGATACATAAATCGGCAAGGATCGGAATATCAGAATGTTTCACGTACTGAGTGCGTTCATCTCTTTGATTACCTAGCATTTTCCTACAGCCCCGCGTTGATCTTATCTGATGGTAATCGACTCGGGGCAGCTGATTAAAATCACCTCTATAAGCAACTACGCTATAACGTTGCAATTTTGCCGATGTACATTGTCCGTTGGTCTTGAGAGCAAACGTGTAATGCGATCAAACTAGGTTAAATCCCCGTCTTAATTGGGTTCGACGCGGTACCGGGAGTGGCTGGAGGGCGGGAAAAACCACAGGTTGACTTTGCCTGCCAATGTTCCGGTTCGGGATTTCTGGTCGAAATGAGACCCAAGAGTAAGACAAGCGCAGCTTCGAACTACGAAAGCTCCACATTAACACAAATGATGTATGTTGGCAGCCCCTGTGCGTAACCCTCTAAGACGCTTATTGCCTTGATTACCTGTCCATTTAGTTCAGTCTTTCGATAGGGGTCAAACTCCGTTGCGATCTAACGAGCTAGAAGCACAAAACAGTTGGGCGCGCATGGCAAATTGGCCGCGGTTGTCGCTATTCAAATTTGTCGGTTGCGACCAGCTTTTGAAGCTCTTTCTTGATCAATTGAGGAACGAAGATGAATTGACCTTGAGACAGATATCGTTCGGACAACAGATCGAACACTTCTCGGGACAGTATGACCGGCAAATAATCCGAATGACCTTTAGCAACAATCTGGTGTTCGGTTTCCAGGTCGGTCACATCGTAACCGACGGTAAGGCTGCCCTCACGCGCAGGTTTATAACCAAGCAAAGCCAATCGATGATAGAAGGCCGCGCGGTATTTTTCGTCTCCTCGCACTGATGCCCTAAACAGTATCTGCCTGCCATTGGCGACTTCGATGATCTTTCGCAAAGTCACATCGGTTGGGTCGACCAGTGTCACATTCTCATATGTCCGCGCAATTGAGTTCAGCGTGACCCGATCGATCTCGGATTCGACAATCCCGTTTTCCGAGGCAGTTACAAAACGGCTCGCTTGTTCTCGATCTCCGACAATGAGGATACGTTTTTTTTTCCAGTCCTGCGATTTCTCAAATTCCCGGATTCGTCGAACAGCAATCTCGACGCGATAAGGCGGAGTGTCGTATTCCTCGGGTCCCGGTAGGAACAAATGATCGTCAACGACGGGGAAAAGAACATATTCGCCCGCATCCTTTGCATTGAACTGGTCTAGAACTTTTTCAAATCCGTCTTCACCATCTAGAGCCGAAAAGCGCCCCCATAGCGGCGAATAGTTAGGACGTACAGAAGAGATTGTTGGTCCGAGCGTGGGATTATCCAAAACCAGACTTTTTGCGATCCGGTCGCCGTCGCCGGCAAAGAGAAACGAAAACCCTGGTGCGAAGTCAAAGCGTCCCGTTCCCTCGACAACTGCGGTTTCAAATTTTTTTCGAGCCTCTTCTACTTGATCTTTCCAGTTGTTCTTGTGGATTTTCCGCCAAAGCAACCGGACCCCGGCAACGCCAAAAGCGTAAATAATAATGTTTGGAAGGTGGTACATAAGATGCTGTTTCTTAACCGGTTTGCCAACCAATCCCCATAGATAGTCGAGCGCTTTGGCCAGCCGTTCGGGAAGAAGAAAAAAGCCGGGCAGGATCTCGATCAGTTTCTCACCAACCTCGGGAAAAATGACCAGAACGGAAGCGAAGAATAAAGAAATCCATGCTGCAACCCGCAGCATGAATCTTCCGAAAGATGTATTGTCGGGAAAGCTGTGATCCAGAAACAGCGCAGCGACTTCTGCGCTGATCCGCTCGCCCGCATTGATCTGCTTGGCCAGCCTGATCAGTTTCTTCTTCGAAAGAGATCCTTCCATCGCTGACCTGCGCAAATACTTGAACTAGCAAAAATACGTGACCATTGAAGGTATTCATACCTTCGAATGCACTAAAATAAAACGAAAACAACAATCCCAATGAATCCTCCGATTAAGAACTGCATGTCAGTTTCACTTAGCGGCTGAAATTTCCGTGCAACTCATTCGAATTCAACCGATAGCATCGGGAATCGTGTCGAAATCGGACATTGTTTTGCGCTCGGATAAATTCATTAACGCATGAGGGGCGGATAAAGCGGACGGAACTATGTTTACCTAAGTATTACAAACATCAAACTGTGATAGGTTCGCAGAGGATCTCAGATGCGTTTGTCCTGCCGCCGAAATGCAGCAGGTTCATTCGACAGTTCCAGCCCGGAGCGGACATTCGTCACTGAACTATTCAATTTCCGCGATGTAGACCTAGGGTTCATATGATTAAGCGACTTCGAACCAACCCATCATCCCAGTCGCCTGATGTGACAACATATGACAGTGGATCATCCATTTGCCAGGATTATCCGCGACGAAAGCCAGCTCGACAGTTTCATCAGCAAGGATGAGAACGGTGTCCCGTACGTCTTTGTAAGGGGCAGAAACACCGTTGCGTGACAGGACAGTAAAATGATGTCCGTGGATATGTATGCCGTGTGGGAACGCTGAGCGATTGACCAACTCCATGCGCACGGTTCTACCAAGCCTTGCCACAAACAATGGTTCCTCCATACCATGGGCGACCCCATTGAATGCCCATGCCATGCCGCGAGATGTCAGTTCGCGGAAATCCATCGTCTCGCCTTGATAAATGGCTTCATCAATACCCCGCATGGCACCACCGTTCATTAGCAGCGGTTGGTTTTGCGCAGATGCTAAATCAACCTCTGGCAGTGTTTTCCACGGTGGTAATGGTCGGACATTTTCTTCCGAGGGCTGTACCGGTTTGCCCTCCATACGGAACGAGGCAAACTCCACTTGATTTCCTCTTCCAATGTCGACCAGGAGACTGGTCGTTTCTGGAGAGGTCGCCGGTGCGTCAACGACTATGTCGGCCCGCTGCGCTGGCGCCAGTTCCAAGACTTCCAGGCTACGCGGTGCAACGGGATGACCGTCCAGCGCGATCAGGGTCGGGGATAGGTCAGGCAGGCGAATTGGCATGATCCGGTCGGTTGCGAAGTTGATCATCCTCAGGCGCACACGCTCCCCGGGGCGAAGCGCAAACTCCGGGTATGACTGTCCATTTACTGTCCCTGTATTGCCCATCCGTCCTGCATGAGCCGCTGCATGAAGATCGTCCCATCTATCCTCTACAATCGATCCATCTTCGTTGAGTAACCAGTCATCTAGCACGAGGATCAATTCGCGAGTTGCCGCGCCGGACAGGCCCAGCCAGGGCTCGGTGTCTTCCACGATCAATGGACCTGCAAGTCCGCGTGCCACCTGCTCTCGGCTCCGGTTGTGGGAGTGATACCAGTATGTTCCGGGGTCGGGGCAGACAAAATCGTAATCAAACTCGCCTCCAGTTGGCACAGGTGCTTGGGTGAGCGGAGCCGCACCATCCATTGCATTGTCGATACGGATGCCGTGCCAGTGTACAGCTGTAGGCTGTGGCAGTTCGTTCAGCAACGTGCGCGACACCCGCTCGCCGGCCTTAACCCTTATCGCAGGACCTGGAACTGATCCGGCACCTTGTTGGGCATAGGCCCAAACATCCGTTCGCGGATACCCTTCAGGGGTGAGTTGCGCTGTTGATGTCGTTGCTCGAAGTACCGACTGAGTTCCGTTGGCATGGCTGTTTATTGGTAGCAAGGGAACTGCTCCGACCGCAGATAGACCAGTTACAAATAAGCGACGTGAAAGCGATGTCATAAGTCTACTCTTCATAAAGGTTCACAGGCGGAGTCGTTACAGAAGAACATGTTGCTGTCGTAATAAGTATCAAGAGGGCAACAAAGCCCTCAATCTTGATTGAACGGCGCAACTTAGACGCCGCGTCTGAGCCACCATATTCTAACGCGGGGACGAATTCAGTTTGTTAAAGGCAGCAAGGCTCAGTAACCCGAAAAAGAGCATTGCCTTGATAACAAGTGCTTGGCCATAAGCTGTGGAGAGCACCGCCGCGAGGGATCCACTCATGAACCAGGCAAATGCAAGCCATACAAAAACAAGCACCGGCACCGTAATGCCCGCGATTTCGCCGAAGCACGAGAGATTGCGTAGTCAGAGTCTTGTAGCGCCAACGGATGAAACGGAGCTAAAGCCGCAACCCGAAACCCAACTGCCAGCAAATATATCATGAGCAGCCTCATCTGGCTGCCCCCGTTTGATTGTTAATGCATCATCGGCCTTTGATCCATTCCAAAATGGCGGGTCATAGAACGCTCTCTATTTACGGAGAGTAACTCAATCCGCAAACCGTTCCACTGCCGCGAAATGTCCTCTTCGGGCTCAAGATACACCACCGGCACAGCAAGGCGATCGCACTCGCGTGAGAGCCAAATTGAGAGCGGCACAGGCTCATGCAAGAACCGTTCAACGCAGACAGCATATAGATAAATCGTCTCGCTGATCGCGTCCGGGTCAGTCGAACACTCACCCTCAAAACCGCGCGTGCCATCCTCTTGCAACACACAATCTGGGCAATTGGTCAGGGACACATCTAAGCCAACATAATTATTCATGGCTGTCTCTCCTTCAGCTCAAGGTCTTCGAGATACGACAATAGCCGCTCTCAATACCCGGAATGCCGAATTCTCAGCAGATACGCCATGACCGCATCTGCGCATCGCCGACGTTGAAGGCCACCGTAGCATCGGTCGCTATGGGCTCTGAGCCGCTCAATGCCACCGCGGCAGGTCGCTGAGTTCGGGCTGCATGAAACCTGCCGTTCGTCAAGAGCGCGAAGTTCTTGATCTTTAGCCGTCTCTGTCGATCCGGAGACATTCGCCCATCGGTAGGCGACGTTCACGCCGGACGCCGCTAATTCGGGCTCTGAACCCAAACAAGAAATTCACCCTTCATATGAATGTCGTTATTGCTGACTTTCAGTGGTTTCTGTGGGCAAACCCGCTTCCTGCCATGCGGGGAACCCACCGGGATAGTAGCGGGGCTCCTCGAAGCCCCAAAGCTGCGCCTTAGCTGCGGCATATGCAGAATAAGGGCAGTGTGGTCCATGGCAGCTGAAGATCAGCGTGTCGTCTTTTGACGCGATTTCCATCAACGCTTCGCGTGAAAGTCCGACCATCAACGACAGGAAGTGTGCGCCAGGGATATGACCGGCATCGAAGTCGAGTTCGGCACGAACGTCCACGAAAACCGCGGCGTTATTCCTCCAAAGTTCATGCGCTTCCTCTGTTGAGATCATGCGAACATCTTCGACCGAATAGAGCCCCTCTGATTGAGAAACGAGTTCGCGTACCGTCGACCATTTCAGATCACTCCCTGCACCTTCCGGAACCCCTGCTTTGACCAACCCCTCAAAAAGGTGCTGCCTGTATTCGGGGTCGTATCCAAACATGTCTCCGTACCACCACAGAAGACTCTCCTGTGCAGTGAATGGGTCATAAAAAGAAGGGACCGCGATCTCGTTGTATTTTTCGATCAAGGCGGGCACTTCATCTGTTTCGTTCAGATGGCCGAGAGCGGAAACAAGGGTCATGATATCCGGCGCACTGTCGTTTTCCCTTGCAATGACACGCCGCATCGTGCTTACCGCTTCCCGGTATTTCCTTTGATGAAGTTGCGCGACGCCCAACTCACGCAGGTAGCGCGTGGTCTGCAAGGGGTCAAATCGGACCGCGTAACGCAGCGCAGCCTCCGCTTCGGCAGCCCGACCGGTGGCGTTCAGTACTTTTGCCTTTGCAACATGTATATCCGGATCGCTCGGTGACAGAGCGAGCGCCTTGTCCAACTCGTCAAACGCCTCGGAGTGACGCCCTTGTTCAACGAGAATCTGCGCTTTTAGCGAATAGGCAAGCGCAGAGGGAGCCTCCATCGCTTTATCGATGTTTTTCAAGACCTCTCTCCAAGAGCGTTCGAAGCCGCCTCCGGCGGCAAGGAACCAAACACTTTGAACAATACGCCAGTGCGCCGCAGCCAGCCCTGCATAGGCTCGCGAGTAGTCGGGATCGAGTTCAATCGCTTTCTCGAACGCAGAGATCGCTTCCGCGGTAGCGTCTTCGTTGTCACGTCGCAAAAGGTCGAGGCCACGCAGAACAGCGTCATATGCCAGCGGAGACTCTGTTTCCGCGCGTTCCAATCCACCTTCTTCAATCGCCGTCAGCTGAACGGCAAGAGCGGTGGTAATTTCCCGAAGAACCTGGTCCTGCAAGGCAAAGACATCTTCAATCTGGCTGTCATAACGATCGGCCCAAATATGATGCCCCCCGAGCGCGTCGATGAGCTGCGCGTTCACGCGGACCTGATCTCCTGCCCGCCTGACACTGCCTTCCAGTATGTACTGCACGCCCAGTTCCTCGGCTACTTGCTGCGACCTGACGGCCTTGTCCTTGTAGGTCCAACTTGAATTGCGCGAGATGACGAAGATACCTGATATCTTGGAGAGATCGGTGATGAGATCTTCTGTCATTCCGTCGGCAAAATACTCGTTTTCTTTGCTGTCGCTGAAATCTTCGAATGGGAGAACGACAAGCGACGGCTTGTCTGGCAATGGTAGGGCCATCCGGTCAACGGACGCGCGGGCGAATTCGGGTTTCCAAGGCTGCCAAACGGCAAGACCTGTGAGGAATAGCACGGCCAAAATGACTGCCGCGATCCAAGGGGTGAACTGGCGCTTGGAGGGTGGCGATTGCACTTCCAGCATCGGCGTCGAGAGGCTGGCCGCTTTCGCGTTTCGCTCGACTTTGTAGATAAGAATTGGAGTCGGGATATTCTTGACCAGTCGTTCACCAAGCGGCGTAATGTCGAGATCGAGTTTTCCGGCGATGTGCTCCATCACGGAACCCGAAAGACAGATGCCACCCGGATCGGACAGAGCCTCAAGCCTGGCAGCAATATTCACTCCGTCTCCGTAAATGTCTTCTTCATCTACGATAATGTCGCCGACATTGATGCCGATCCTGTACAGGATCGGTTCCTCGTCCCGGCTTGCATTGAATTCGTCTACCTTGTGCTGAATATCCACCGCAAAGCAGACCGCGTCGAAAACGCTTGAAAACTCCATAAGCGTTCCATCGCCCATGAGTTTTATGGTTCGTCCGTGGTATTGTTCAATTTTGGGTTCGATGAGATTCCGGCGCAGTTCCTTCAACGATGCGAGCGTCCCGCTCTCATCACGATTCATCATCGCGCTGTAACCGACGACATCTGCCGACAGTATGGTCGTGAGTTTTCGTTCTTGAGGCATCGCGATCATGTGCAAATCCTCGTGGGCGAGCAGGAGAAACACCCGTGAACGCTACGGGTGCCTCTGGAATTGCCTGCCAATCATGACATGATAGTCTAATTTCGATTGATAATAAACTGGTGGACCCTGATGAGGGCTTCGGCATGGGAGCCAGCTTCGTCCGCATCTTCCCAGTTCCACACCGGCGCAGCGAATGACGGCAACGGATCCGGCGGTTGAAGGCGCCGGCCAATGACGCGTCAGGGGAAAATCGCTGCGCTGGCGAACTCGCGTCGCCGCAGGCGCGAAGACCACTAGCTTACTTCACCGATCGCACTCGCTGCGGCTGCACGAGTCCGGAAAGTCCGCAAAGCGGAACTTGCGCAAGTATTACGTAGCGACCGCTTTCGGCATTAAGCTGACATTCAAGTCCACGAAATCGGTCATTCTGTGTACGATGTCTGCTTTCAACAGGGCCGGACGTTCGGCAAAATTGGGCCAACTTCCGGAATGCGGACAAAGTTGACGTTCAACAAAACTAGTTGAAGGTCTGTTTACTTTGAAAAGCAGTATAGGATTCACATAGAGAGTATCAGAGAAAAAACTCTGCCCGTTCCACTACCCAAACCATTGCTATCAGACT
>NZ_WQIE01000002.1:0-842543 GCF_013035585.1 Ruegeria sp. HKCCA5839
GCATTCGTTGCCGTTATAGGGACAGTACCATCAGGCGAATGCGCTCAGATCGGTGAGGCCTAATCGCCCTGAGATTGACGTTTGCGCCCTTCGGGGGTCTTTGCCTTTCTGAACGTGATGTACCTGACGTTTACCAGCGCCCAGCCTTGCCCTCGCGTTTGAGTTCGGCCTTTCGGCTTTCGAATGCATCCAACGCAAAATCCCTTAAGTGGTGTAACTTGCTTCCTTTGATATTATGCGCTGTGCCTGCTCAAAGGACGAGGCATTAACCCACCTCTCAATCCACCCTCGATAAATAGTAGATTCTGGGGAAGAGTGGAATGCAGTAGAATAGTTAAGTCACTGAAGATGCTACGCTAAACAAAACCATGACACCTGGTGGAACAGGAATTAGCTGTCTCTCTTAGACACCTAATCCCCAAACCCAAGAACTTACGTTTTTTGATTTCGAATACTGCGCCATCGTGTGACAGCGCAGCAGGGTATTCTGCACCGACCCCTATTCCCCGTCAGCCAACAGCCTGTTCCGACACGATCTCACCAAACTTTGTAAAGAACTTGCCCGACAGCTTTTTGGCCGTTCCCGCAATCAAGCGGCTGCCGAGTTGAGCGATCTTTCCGCCGACATCGACCTTCGCAGTGTAGGCGAGGATGGTTTCGTCACCATCTTCGGTCAGGGTAACGTCTGCACCGCCTTTGGCGAACCCAGCCGCACCACCTTTGCCCTCGCCCATCAAAGAAAACCCGTCCGGCGCGTTGGTTGTGTCCAGCGTGACCTCACCGGCGAATTTCGCTTTGACCGGGCCGATTTTCAGAACAACCTTGGCTTCCAGATGATTGGGCTCGGATTGTGTGAGTTCCTCACAACCTGGGATACACTCGCGCAATATCTCTGGGTTGTTCAGCGCTTCATAGACAACGTCACGCGGGGCGGTGATCCGAATTTCGTCACTCAGTTCCATTCGACTTTCCTTTGTTCAACAGCATCTTGGATAGACACGAAGTGCCTCTTGCGTGGCGTCTTCTGCAGATTGTTCCGGGCGTTCTGGCCACAGTTTGCGCACCCATTCAAGCAAGTTTTTCATCATCTGACACCTCCCTTTCGCTATCCGTGTTCCGCCAACGGATGATCTCGGCGAGGATCGACAAGGCGATTTCGTGTGGATCGACCGCGCGAATGTCCAACCCGGCAGGCGCCTTCAGTTGCGAAACCCGCTCTGCGGCCATACCCTTTGCGATCAGCTTGTCGCCCAGAACCTTTGCCTTGCGGTGGCTTGCCACCATCGACACCCGACGCGCCGGAGATTCCAAGGCGGTTTGCAATGCCGCAGCGTCTGCATGGCCTTGTGACGCGACGACCACGAAGTCGCGTGCTTCAATTCCCAGGGAGGCCACGTCCACTGCGTCAAACGCGAGGTAATCCGAGGACCATTCGGTGCCTTGCGCGACACAGACCCTGAATCCGGCAAGCGCCGCATGAGCCGCCAGCGCCTTGGCGATCGGCGTGTCCCCAAACAAGACCAGCCGATGCGCGTGCTGGTAAGGCTCGACCAGCAGATCGACCGTACCGCCAGACGGACAGCCACTGTTGAACATATGCACATCATCCGGGTCTGCCATGGTCACCACCTTGCTTGACGGTTTCACCCGGATCATCCGGGGTGCGCCTTCTGCCAGCGCCTGCTGGGCCGAAACCCGCACCGCCCGTTGCACGCAAGCGCCACCCAGATGCCCCAGTATCTGGCCATCCCGCGTGATCGCTGCTTTGGCCCCCGCTTTGGCCGAGGTCGCATCCGCCGTCCGCAACACCGTAGCCACGCAGAAAGCCTGACCCTTTTCCCGCAGCGTGTCGATGGTATCGAAAATGTCAAAACCGGGCATAGGCTAGTTCCTTCACAGTTTCCGAAATTCAGGCTCAAGCGCGGCCAATGCGTCCAGAGTATTTGCCGGCAGATGGGCATCCAGATGAGGCAGCGCTGCCTGCATGGCCGCAGCTATGGGTTCGTAGTTCTGCCATCCTTTCAGCGGGTTGAGCCAGACGACCCGTCGCGCCTTGCGCTGAATGCGCGCCAGAACCGCGCCCAGCGCTTCGGGGTCTGAACTGCAATAGCCATCCGACAGGATCAGAACGATGGTGCGCCCGTTCAGAGCGCGCGCGCCATAGCCGTTTAGAAAACTGTCCAGACTGCCCGAGATATCGGTGCCACCACCAAACCCCTCGGCCATCAGCGACAACCGCCCAGCGGCGCGCAGCGTGTCATGGTCGCGCAAAGCATCCGTGACCCGCATCAACCGTGTGTGGAAGAGATAGGCATCCGCCTCGGCTCCACTACCGATCAACCCTTTGAGGAAAGCAAGAAACACCCGCGCATAAACGGACATCGACCCGCTGACATCGCACAGCGCCACAATCCGCATGGGACGGGGCGGCCGCGCACGGCGATAAAGGTCCAACGGCTCTCCTCCACGCGCCAGACTGGCCCGCTGTATCCGCCGCATGTCTAGAGCGGGACCTCGCAGCGCCTGTTTGCGCCGACGCGAACGGCGGTCGCGCATCGCCCGCGCAAGCGCCATAGCCGCCTGTTCCGCCTGTTTCAGAGACTGTTCATCCATCAACTCGCGCAGATCCCGGCGCGACAGGTTGGCTGTTTGGGTCGCCATCAACCGCCCATTCGTTCCTTCACCTTCTCCATCACCCGGATCGGGAATGGTGGCCGCCTGATCAGAGCCCGTCTGGGTATTGTCCGTGTCTTGGTTCAATCCTTCCCAAATCATCGGCTTTGCCGATTGCACCCGCACATGAGACGACTGAACCGTGCCCTGCCGTTGCTTGCCCGCATTGAACCAATAAGCATCGAACAGTTCATCAAACCGCCGCCAGTCCTCGGCATCCCCGGCCAACAAAACGCACAAGGCTTGTCGCGCCTGCGCCGCATCGGTTGCCTCGGTCGCGGCCAACGCCGCCAGCGCATCCCCGGTTTCCGCCGGGCCCACACGCATCCCGTTCATCCGCAGATGGGCGATAAACCCCGCCATCCGGTCGGCCAGACCCGCCGCGCGAGCCGGAAAGCGCGTCACCTGCATCACGCTACCTTCCCGATCAGCCGGTCCATCACCTCGGGCGGGGCGGCGTCATAGTCCGCCGCCGTCTTGAGCAGACAGACCAGAGTAGCCTGCACTGCCTCGCGCGATTGCGCCATATCGTTGACACCCAATCCGGACAGAGCCGCCGCCCAATCCAACATCTCGGCTATGCCCGGCGTTTTCTCCAAATCTTCGCTGCGCAGGGCCTGCACAACGCCGACGATCTGCCGTGCCAACAGCCCCTCGACCTCGGGCATCCGCGCCCGCAGGATCGCCAATTCCGTCTCGCGCGATGGATAATCCAGAAAGCTGTACAAACATCTACGCCGCAATGCGTCCGACAGATCCCGCGTGCCGTTTGCGGTCAGGATCACCACCGGCCGCGACCGCGCTTTGATCGTCCCCAGCTCAGGGATCGTGATCTGATACTCAGAGAGGATTTCCAGCAGATAAGCCTCAAACTCCTCATCCGCCCGATCAATCTCATCAATCAGCAAAACCGGAGATGTGTCTTGCGAGATAGCCTCTAACAAAGGGCGTTTCAGCAGGTATTCATCAGAAAACAACTGCGCTTCCCCAACACCACCATCCGCCTCGCGCGCCCGGATCGCCAGCAGCTGCCGTTGATAATTCCACTCATAGATGGCGTGGCTGGCATCCAGCCCCTCGTAGCATTGCAACCGGATCAGCTGTGTTTCAGACCACGCCGCCATCGCCTTGGCCACCTCGGTCTTGCCGACGCCCGCAGGCCCCTCAAGCAACAAAGGCCGCCCCAAGGCCCGCGCCAGATGCAGCGCCATCGCCAAGCGATCGTCAGCGACATAGCCCTGTTCGGCCAATCCGTTTTGCACTTCCATCAAAGTCACAACCAGGATCCCATCTTCATCTGGCCAAAAATATCCCGGGGGAGGTTCGGAGGGGGTAGAACCCCCTCCGTCCGGTCGGACCGGCGCCAGCCGGTCCGAACCCATTCACCCATGCAACCCCAGCCCGTTGGCGATCTTCCAGATCCGCCAATGATCATGCGGCATATGGCTTTGCACCAACCCAAACGGCCGGAACGCGTCATGCACAGCATTCGAGAACGCGGGAACACCGCCCACATTGGGACTCTCACCCACGCCCTTGGCCCCGATCGGGTGATGCGGCGACGGCGTTACCGTGTGATCGGTGGTGTAGTTTGGTGTCTCCCAGGCTGTTGGCAGGAAAAAGTCCATCAACGTCCCGGTTTTGACATTGCCCATCTCGTCATAGGCAATCTCTTGCCCCATCGCGATAGCCAACGCTTCGGTCACACCGCCATGCACCTGCCCTTCGATGATCATCGGATTGATCCGCGTGCCGCAATCATCCAGTGCATAGAACTGCTGGACGTCCCACTCGCCGGTATCCACGTCAATCTCCATGACACAGATATAGGCCCCGAACGGATAGGTCATATTCGGCGGGTCGTAATAGCTGACAGCCTCCAACCCTGGTTCCAGCCCCGGGATGGCCTGGTTATAGGCTGCAAAGGCGATCTCTTTCATGGTCTTGAACCGCTCGGGCGCGCCTTTGACGGCAAAGCGATCCACATCCCATTCGACATCGTCGTCATGAACCTCAAGCAGATAGGCCGCGATCATCTGCGCCTTGGCGCGGATCTTGCGCGCGGCCATCGCCGTTGCCGCACCCGCCACAGGCGTGGACCGGGACCCATAGGTCCCAAGACCGTATGGCGCGGTATCCGTGTCGCCCTCTTCCAGCGTGATGTCATCAGCGGGCAGGCCAATCTCGCTGGCGATGATCTGGGCGAAGGTCGTGGCATGGCCCTGACCTTGGCTGATCGTCCCCAACCGCGCGATTGCAGAGCCGGTTGGGTGGATACGGATTTCGCAGCTGTCGAACATGCCCAGCCCAAGGATATCGCAGTTCTTAACTGGCCCGGCCCCGACGATTTCGGTGAAATGCGTCAGGCCAATCCCCAGCAGCTTACGGGTCTTACCGGCTTTGAACTCCTCGATCCGCTGCGCCTGTTCGGCGCGCAGACCGTCATAGTCCACAGCTTTCAGCGCTTTGTCCCAGGCCGTGTGGTAATCGCCCGAGTCATATTCCCAGCCCAGCGCAGATTGGTACGGGAACTGATCGGCCTTGATGAAGTTGATCCGGCGCAGCTCTGCCGCGTCCATGTTCAACTTGATGGCCAGTACCTCGATCATGCGTTCGATGAAATAGGCTGCCTCGGTCACCCGGAAGGAACAGCGATAGGCTACCCCGCCCGGTGCCTTGTTGGTATAGACCCCATCGACAGCCAGATAAGCGGTCGGGATGTCGTAGGACCCGGTGCAGATATTCATGAACCCCGCCGGGAATTTGGTCGGGTCGGCACAGGCGTCAAAGCCGCCATGATCCGCCGTGGTATGGCACCACAAACCGGTGATCTTGCCGTCCTTCGTGGCCGCGATCTTGCCCTGCATCCAGTAGTCGCGGGCAAAGGCGGTGGACATCAGGTTTTCCATCCGGTCCTCAACCCATTTCACAGGCTTGCCGGTGACGATCGAAGCCACAACCGAGCAAACATAGCCCGCATAGGCCCCCACCTTATTGCCGAACCCGCCGCCGATATCGGGGCTGATCACACGGATATTGTGTTCAGCCACGCCCGAGATCAGCGAGACAACAGTGCGGATCGCGTGCGGCGCTTGAAAGGTTCCGTAAAGCGTCAGCTTGCCGGTCACCTTGTCCATACTGGCCACGCAGCCGCAGGTTTCCAGCGGGCACGGATGGGTCCGGTGGTAATAGACCATCTCTTCGGCCACCACGTCGGCCTCGGCCAGAACTGCCTCGGTCGCGTCTTTGTCACCCTGTTCCCAGGTAAAGATGTGGTTGTGGTGCTTTCGGGGGCCATGCGCGCCTTCGGTCTGACCTTCCAGGTCTTCGCGTAGGACCACATCCGATTTCAGCGCCTCGAAAGGGTCGGTCAGAACCGGCAGTTCCTCGTACTCGACTTCGACGAGTTCCACCGCATCCGCAGCGATATAACGGTCTTCGGCCACGACATAGGCGACCTCCTGACCCTGAAACAGCACTTTTCCATCGGCCAGCACCATCTGTTTGTCACCGGCCAGCGTCGGCATCCAGTGCAGGCCCAGCGGCGACAGGTCTTCGGCCGTCAACACCGCGATCACACCGGGCAGCGCCAGCGCCGCCTCTTTATTTACACTCACCACGCGGGCATGGGCATAGGGCGAGCGGACAAAGTCGCCAAACAACATCCCGTCCAGCTTGATGTCATCTACATAGTTACCTTTGCCCTGGGTAAACCGCACATCTTCAACGCGCTTGCGCGAACTGCCCATGCCTTTGAGGTTGGCGGCGCGTTCTTCGGGGGTCATGGTCTGGTCGTTCATTCCGCGGCCTCCTTCTGAGCATTCAACATATCCGCCGAGGCCGAGATCGCCTTGACGATGTTCTGATAGCCGGTACAGCGGCAAAGGTTCCCGGCCATGCCAAAACGGATGTCTTCCTCGGTCGGGTTCGGGTTTTCCTGCAGCAGGCGATGCGCGCGGGTGATCATGCCCGGCGTGCAAAAGCCACATTGCAACCCGTGATGTTCACGGAACATTTCCTGAATGACACCCAGGCTCCCGTCCTCGTTGGTCAGGCCTTCGACGGTGGTGACATCGGCTCCGTTCACCTGTGCCACAAAAGTGGTGCAGGATTTGACCGACTTGCCGTCGATATCCACGGTGCAAGCCCCGCAATGGCTGGTTTCGCAGCCGATATGAGGCCCGGTGATTTTCAGATCTTCCCGCAGGAAATGGATCAACAACGTGCGCGGCTCGGCCAGACCTTCGACCGGCTTGCCGTTCACGGTGAGTTTGACGTGCATTTTCGACATTTGTTGTTCCTCCCCTCAACCCGCGCGGCTTTGCGCACGGTCGATGGCGCGGCGCAGCATCACGGCGGCCACGTGTTTCTTGAATTCGACGGGACCGCGATTGTCAGCCACCGGGTCAATCGCGTCGAGCATTGCGGCAACGCAGCCCTCGACATCGCCACTTGCGAGCGCCGTGCTGGCACCCTCGGACCAGACCGGCGTATCGGCAAGATTGGTCATCGCGACCGAGGCCGTGCCATTGCCGACCATCACCGCAGCCGCGGCAGTGGCATAATCTCCGATCTTGCGCTTTTGCTTTTCATAGGCCTGCCCGACACCTGCGCCAGGCACGGGGATATGAATGCGGGTCAGGATCTCTTCATCCTCACGCGCAGTGAAATATGCGGCCTCATAAAAGTCGCGCGCCGCGACGCTGCGATTGCCATCGGGGCCAGAGAGATCAAACGTGGCGTTCAGGCATTGCATAAGCCCCGGCATGTCGTTGCCCGGATCACCATTGGCCACATTGCCCCCTACAGTGCCGACATAGCGGACCTGCGGATCGGCGATCTGCAACGCGGCCTCGCGGATCAGCGGGATCGCCGAGGCCAGCCCGTCATGGGTGATCAACTCATGCTGCGTAACCATCGAACCCAATGACACCGTGTCGGCTCCGACCTCGATGCCCTTCAGTTCTTCAATGGCTTGCAAATCGACCAGATGGCCCATCTCAGCCATGCGCAGCTTCATCATCGGGATCAGGCTGTGCCCACCCGCAAGCACGCGCGCCTCATCTCCGTGTTCCTGTAGAATGCCGATGGCCGAGGCGATGTCGCCTGGCCGGTGATACTCAAAACCGGCTGGTATCATGTTTTCCTCCCTGGGTCCTAGCGATATGCCTTGGGGGACCTGGAACAAGGAAAGGATGACGCGCGTGGGCGATCCAGCAGGCAGAAACCGGGCGCGCAGCTTGTTTCACGAAATGCGAATAAGCTGCACGAGCTGCGATCAGAGGCCCAGCGCTTCGCGAATATCCGTCAGGCGTGATCGGCTGACAGGCACCTTGGCCAACGCATCAACCCCGTCGAAATAGCAGGTGCCATTGTCCTTGTGCCGCTCAAAGCTAGAGACGTGTTTGGGATTGACCAGATAACTGCGATGCGCGCGCAGGAACCCGTCCGGTTTCAAACGGGTCGCCGCCTCGGTGATCGACCAGGGACAAAATAGTTTTTCAGATCCCATGTAGAGAACGGTGTAGTGCCCCTCGGCCCGGATGGCGGCAATACTGGCAGGTTCGGTGAAAAAGGTCTGCCCTTCCCGCTCAAACGGTACACCCGCGCGAAAGGTCGCCGGTTTCGGCACGGGTTCTAGGCTAGGCTGCTCTTTGGGTTCGATGAACGAAATACCGGTCAACAGAAAGGCACCGCAGATCAAAAAAACCGAAACCGTAACGCCCATTGCCAGAATCTGATTGTCCAACGCTGGACCCGCCCCACCCGCGCTGCCGGTGGCGACAAAATCGGTCAGTCCCGTTGCCACGAAATGCATCGAGAACACGGCCAACCCGAAACAGATCGTCCCCAGCAAGATATTACGCTGAGTTCGATTGCCATATGCCACCCAGATGGCCGCCACAGACAGGATCACCGAGGCCAGTGTCGACAAAGCGACATCAAGCAAGTTGTAGACAGGGCGGCAGAGCTGCATTCCGGCCATGCCGATATAGTGCATCACCACAATGCCCAACCCGACAATGATCCCCGATCCAATAATCGTCTGCGACGTGCGCGGCCGGAAATGCAGAACAAGCAATGCCAACCCAACCATCAAGATCGCAACCAAGGCCGATATCAGCGTGATCAGCGCGTCATAGTAGAACAGGATCGGCAATTGCAGGCCCAGCATGGCGACAAAATGCATCGACCAGATGCCGCCACCCAGAATGACCGCTGCCAATGCGACCACAAGCTTGCGCCGTTGCGGCTCTAACTTGGAGGCGCCATGGGTCAGGTAAAGGCCGGTAAATCCGGCCATCAGCGCCACCGCCAACGAGGCCGCCACAAGCCAGCCGTTATGCGAATAATCCAGCATCGCGTTTGCGCTTCCTCCCTGACGCAAGCGTGACGTTAGCAAACCGATCACAGCACGACAATCTGAGAGCCAAGGACAAAGGCACGCAACTATTGAATGACGGCGTTTTCCCAGGCTGAGATGAACTTTTTCCTCTTCAGGCTATCCAGAAACGTCAACAGGGCAGGGTTCAGACCAATGGTTTCCTGTTCGCTCACAGTGTCCTCCGCAACCAGCAAAGGAAGGGGCGATTGAGTGGTGGACTCATTTGGTCTGTCCGAAACAAGATACCGCAAGAACTGCTGAGCGGCCTGAACTGATTGGGTCGCACTGGAAACCATCACCGTCCGCATCATGGTTGTTTGAAAATCTGACGGCAGAATGACTTCCAGGGCATCCTGCCCTTCGGCCTGCGCGCTCGCATAGCTGCCAAGCACATTATACGCGACGTGAATCTTACCCTCCACAAGATCTGAAATCATGTCGCCCGAGCAGCAATAAAGCTTAACTCGCAGACCCCCCATGATTTCCATCAAGCGCCAATAGGTTTCCGAGACACGAGAATCCTGTGTAGCAAATAGATAACCCAAACCCGATTCTCGAACATCATATGTTCCGATTTTGCCGCGAAACATGTCAGGCCGTTCGCGCATCGCTTCGATCAAGTCCTGACGGGTTTCAGGTAACGCGCGTCCTTCGAAAGCAGAACGATTGATAACAATCGTAGCGGGTTCAGAGGTAAAGGCGAAAAGGCTATGGTGCCATTGTGTCCATGGTGGAACCTCCACATCTTCCAGCCGAAGCGCAAAACCGTCATTTGCAAGCTTTAGCTGCAAGTCCATTGCGCTTGAGATAATCACATCGAATGCACTGGGATTTGCCCGCACCCGCCGGTCGATATCCGCCGAGCCGGTCACCAGGTATTCGACACTGATCAGGGGGTTTTCTGCGACAAATCCTTCGATAAAAGGAGCAAAAAGCAAGGTGTCGGTGCTGGAAATAACGCGCAATTGCGGCCCCTCGGCACCCTCATTGAACACAAAACGCTCTTCCCAATCATCGGCTGACGCACAAAGGGGCAAGAGAAGCAGGATTACAGCGATAAGATAACGCATGCGCCGCCCTCTGGCTTGTTTGACAACTCCAATGTGCCGCCATGTGCGGTGGCCACGTCTTGCGCGATGGTCAAACCCAATCCAGAACCAATTGTTCCGGTCGCATTCTGCCCGCGTTCAAATCGTCTTGTCAGCATGTCGATTTCTTCTGACGGAAACCCAGGGCCAGCATCGCTGACCTTAATCTGAACATTTGGGTCTGCCCTGACGTCTATGACGACCGTGCTGTCCACAGGGGCGTATTTCAACGCATTATCGATCATATTCCGCACCGCGTTTTGCAACAGGATCGGATCACCGGAATAGGGTACAGACCGCGCTCCGGTCAGCGATAACGTGAGCTCTCTCATCTCCGCTATGGGTGTCAGCCGCTGGACAAGATCCTTGGTCAATACAACAAGGTCGATGTCTTCACGCTCCAGATGATCGGCACGAAACGTAATCATGGCGTGGTCCAGCAATTGCCCAGCCGCACGAGAGCTTTCGTCAATTGCGCGCACCATGGCCCGCAACGCTTCGCGATTCTCTTTGCGTTCGACACGATGAAGCGTCGCTTCGGCATAAGACCTGACAGTCGCCAATGGCGTACGCACGCGATGGGCTGCTTCGGCGATGAAGTCTTCAGACTGACCAAGCGACTGATCCAACCGCCCCATCAAAGAATTCAACGAGGTCACCAACGGTGCCATTTCACGCGGGACAGGCTTGCGAAACGGGCTGAGGTCCTGCGGCCCCCGGCGGGTGACCGAGGTCGTCAATTTATTCAGCTGACCAATGGTCGTTGACGCGACCCAAAAGGACAGGCAGGCAGCCAACAGAAAGAACCCAATTCCCAGAAACGCGGCATTGCGTGAAATCTGATCCATGGTTTGGGACAACGCGTCCTGGGTTTGGCCAAGCGCCACTTCGATCTGAGTCTGTTTTCCAAGCCCGACCAAAGTTCGCCCCGCATTCACCTGGCGAATGCTTTCACCCCGCATTTCCGTCGATTGGAACGTCCAATTTGCCTGTGCGACTGGTTCGTCAACTTGCAACTCATCATATCCGGAAATGAACGCGCCATCCTGATAGATGGCATAGAACACGCGATCGTCCGACGGTGTTGTCAGCATTGAAAACGCCGCATAAGGGATGTCGATTTCAAGTTGCCCATCCCGGATCGCGGCCGCGTCGAGGATCGAAGCTACAGAGGCACTCAGAATATTATCCTGACCTTGCTGGGCTACACGCGCTGCATAGCTGCGCACTGCAAGAAATAGCAGGATTGCCAGTATCGCCGCACCACCGATCAGTGTCAAAACAAGGCGGTTTCTTAGCGACCCAGAGACAGTGGGGCTATCCGTCATGATCCAACCTGTAGCCCAACCCCCGTAGGGTCGTTATCTTCAAGTCCGAAGCTTCGAGGTGTTTTCGCAACCGCCCGACGTAAACTTCGATCGCGTTGTCAGAAACATTGTCATCATAGGTGAACAGCCTATCGGCCAGTTTCTGCTTGGAAAAAACCTGACCCGGAGCATTTATGAACAGTTCCATCAGCCTTAACTCGCGGTTTCGTAGCGAGATGTCGCGACCGCCGACCGAAAAGTGACCGGCAACCGGGTCGAAAACGATCCCTCCAACTTCGATCCTGGATTTCGCATTACCCGATTTCCGCCGCAACACCGCACGACAGCGCGCCTCAAGCTCGGCATGATCGAAGGGTTTTGTGACGTAGTCATCTGCCCCCATATCGAGCGACCCGATTCGATCTGAAACCTGACTTCGCGCGGTCAAAACGATGACCGGTGTGTCTAGATCACTGGCGCGGTGGCGTGCCAGGAACTCTCTTCCGTCACCATCAGGCAGCATGATGTCCAGTAGGATCAGATCATATTCCTCGACTTCTGCATAAGCCGTGGCATCGTCTAATTTCGCTGCATGATCAACGACATGACCATCCAATCGCATGCGTGACGTGATGGCGTTCGCCAGATCCAGATTATCTTCTACAAGAAGAAATTTCATAAGCCTCAGGAAATCTTCGCGACCGTGACAGGTTGATGTCAGGTTCATATGTTTAGGATCGCAACAGTCTGAGCCGTCAAACGGCCGATTGTCAAATGGGAGGACATCATGACAACATTGAAACTGGGCCGTCGGGCCCTAATCGCAGCTGTGGCCGCATTTGGCCTAAGTGGCCCCGCTCTGGCGGACGGGCACCAGGTCGTGGATAGCATCCACTTTCTCATCCCAGGTGGCGCCGGTGGCGGCTGGGATGGCACCGCACGCGGTACCGGTGAGGCATTGACCAACGCAGGCCTTGTAGGCACCGCTTCTTATGAAAACATGTCGGGTGGCGGCGGCGGTAAAGCTATCGGCTTTTTGATTGAAAACGCAGAAAGCAACCACGGTACCTTGATGGTGAATTCAACACCAATTGTGATCCGCTCACTGACCGGTGTTTTCCCTCACAACTTCCGGGACCTGACGCTGGTGTCGGGCACGATCGGTGATTACGCTGCCATCGTTGTCGGAAAAGACAGCCCGATCAACTCGATGGCGGATTTGCTGGCAGCCTATGATGCCGATCCCGGCGCAACAGCCATCGGTGGCGGTTCTGTGCCCGGCGGTATGGACCATCTGGTTGCTGCCATGGTGATGGAAGCGGCTGGAAAAGATGCTTTGGGTGTCAAATACATCCCTTACGACGCAGGTGGTAAGGCAATGGCCGCCCTGCTATCGGGTGAAATCGCCGCTCTGTCGACTGGTTTCTCCGAAGCCGTGGATCTGGCCAACCAAGGTGAAGTCAAAATCATCGGCGTAACATCGGACGAACGTGTCGATGCGGCACCAGATGCACAGACCATGAAGGAACAGGGCATCGATACCACCTTCGTCAACTGGCGTGGCTTCTTTGCTGCTCCGGGCCTGCCCGAAGAAAAGCTGGTTGCCTACCAAGAGGCCATTACCAAGATGTACGATACGCCCGAATGGGAAGAAGTACGTTCGCGCAATGGCTGGGTAAACATCCACAACTCTGGCGCTGACTTCGAGGCGTTTCTTGAAGATCAGGAAAAGCAAATCAGCGACCTGATGAAGAAGCTGGGCTTCCTCTAATACAACAACCAGGCAGAGCGGATCTCCGCTCTGCCGCAAGAATTTCGGGGAGGGGACACCATGGCGCTGGATCGCTGGATCGCGCTCATTCTACTGGGCATATGTTTGACATATGGGTACGCGGCTTGGTTTACCATGGACGGTGCTCTGCCTCCCTTCATGCAGCGAAATCCGATTTGGCCCAGCACCTTCCCCAAAGTGCTGTCGGTTCTCGGTATCATTGCATCAACGATCATCCTTCTGGGCTTTGAAAAAAGCGAGTTGAAAGAGGCCGAAATCGACTATCGCCGGTTGGCTGACTACCACCTGGGTCAGGCTGTCACGCTGCTTGTTCTTATGGTTGTTTACGCGCTTTGCTTGCGTCCGGTCGGCTTCCTGATCTCGACATCAGCCTTTCTGATACTCGGTTCGTTCATTCTGGGTGAGCGAAAGTGGCATGTCATGTTGCCTGTCGCGCTGATTGCAACCGGTGCTGTCTGGTATTTGGTCCAAGAGGTTCTTGGCATCTATATGCGCCCCTTGCCGGGCATTTTCGGAGGTTGACATGCTTGAAGGACTTCTGATCGGCCTGCAGACGGCTTTTTCCATTCAGAACCTGCTTATGGTTATTGCCGGGTGTCTCATCGGCACGTTCATCGGAATGCTGCCCGGTCTGGGCCCGATGTCGATCATTGCGATCATGATCCCTGTGGCGATTTCGATGGGCGACCCTTCGGCGGCTCTGATCTTGCTGGCAGGGGTGTACTACGGCGCCATCTTTGGCGGGTCCACGTCGTCCATCCTGCTGAACGCACCGGGGGTTGCCGGTACCGTCGCTTCCAGTTTTGACGGATATCCGATGGCGCGTCAGGGTAAGGCGGGCAAAGCTCTGACCGTTGCTGCGGTCGCAAGTTTCGCAGGCGGGACGTTGGGGGCTGTTCTCTTGATGGTCTTCGCACCTGCCTTGTCTTCAGTCGCCCTGTTGTTTCACTCGGCCGAATATTTCGCGCTGATGGTTGTCGGATTATCTGCGATTGCCGCTTTTGCTGGGTCGGGCCAAGTGGCCAAAGCAATAATCATGACCATTCTGGGTCTGATCATGGCCACCGTTGGCGAAGGCGCCTTGTTCAATCTGCCCCGCTTTACGATGGGTATCATGGACTTGCAGTCAGGCTTTGGTTTCATCACCCTGGCGATGGCCATGTTCGCCTTGCCAGAGGCGCTGTTTCTTGTCCTCAAACCCAAAGATCTGAAAGGGGATGAGGGAGAGATCAAAGATCTTAGGATCACCAAGGACGAGGCAAAAGCCATTGCGCCTGTTGTCGGACGCCAGTCGGTGCAGGGTTTCTTTATCGGGGTTCTACCCGGAGCGGGCGCAACAATCGCCAGCTTCCTTGGCTATGCTGTCGAACGCAACATTGCACCGAAGGAAGAGCAGGAAGAATTCGGCAAGGGCTCGATCAAAGGTCTGGCAGCTCCCGAAACGGCCAACAACGCCGCTTGCACGGGCTCATTTGTTCCTTTGCTGACTTTGGGAATTCCGGGCTCAGGAACAACCGCTATCCTTTTAGGAGCATTGATTGCCCTGAACGTCACACCGGGCCCACGCCTGATGATCGACGAGCCGCAGATTTTCTGGGCGGTCATCATGTCGATGTTCATTGGCAACCTGGTTTTGCTGATCCTGAATCTTCCGCTGATCCCTTATATCGCCAAGGTTCTTGCGATCCCGCGTAACTATCTGATCCCGTTCATTTTGTTTTTCACGCTGATGGGTGCCTATATCGGTCAGAACAATGCGACCGAGCTGTTGATCCTTGTCGGTTTCGGAATCTGCGCCACCGCATTGAAGTTTGCCGATTACCCGCTGGCGCCATTGCTTATCGGCTTCATCCTTGGCGGGATGATGGAGGACAATTTTGCAAGATCCATGCAGTTGTATGATGGCATCGCGTTTATCTGGGAACGCCCCATGACATTGGGCCTGCTTGTGGTTGCTGTGCTCTTGGTGCTTCTGCCCAGCTACCGCGCACGACGAGCTCGTGCGCGTGCCGCTGGTGTGGCTGATGGCGACTGATCCGCTTACTGGTGTTCGGGTTCTTGACCTGACCAATGTGCTGGCAGGCCCCTATTGTTGTTACCAACTGGCCTTGATGGGGGCCGAAGTCATCAAGGTAGAACGGCCCGGAGCAGGAGACTTGGCGCGTGTATTGGGGGCCGATCCAGCGCGCAACAAATCCGGTATGGGCATCAGCTTTCTGGCCCAGAACGCCAATAAGAAATCCGTCACCCTGGATCTAAAGGCCCAGAAAGGCAAAGCGCTGCTCAAGCGGCTAGTTCAAACAGCCGATGTGCTGGTCGAGAACTTCAGGCCCGGCGTCATGGACCGGTTGGAATTGGGCTATGACGTCCTGCGCAAAGAAAATCCCGGCCTGATCTATTGCGCCATCAGCGGCTTTGGTCAGGACGGTCCGCGCCGAGATGATCCGGCCTATGATCAGATCGTTCAGGGGATCAGCGGTGTCATGTCGATCACTGGCGCGCCGGATACTGCGCCCTACCGTGTGGGCTATCCTCTGGCCGATACGGTGGGTGGGCTGACCGCTGCTTTTGCGATCAGCTCTGCCCTGAATGCCAATCCGCGCGGTACTTTTCTGGACGTGGCCATGTCCGAGGCAGTGATCTCGACGATGGGATGGGTCGTGTCGAACTATCTTGTCGGAGGTGTGCGCCCGGCTGCGCATGGCAATGAAAACACAACATCGGCCCCCTCCGGCACGTTTGCGACCGCTGACAAGCCGATCAACATTGCTGCTAATCGCGATGAACAATGGCAAGCACTGGCGACACATCTGGGTCGCGATGATCTGCTGACCCATCCCGATTTCGCAACCCGTGAAGACCGCAAGGCGAACCGGGTTGCACTGCGTGACGTGTTGGAGGGTATGCTGCGTACCCGGCCATCTGAAGCTTGGGTGGCTGAGTTGAACGCGCTGGGCGTACCCGCGGGCCAGGTCCTGTCGGTGCCTGATGCGCTGGATGACGATCAACTTGCCGGGCGCGGGATGATCGGCACAGTCTCGGTTCACGGTGAAAAGATGCGTCTTGCCGGCAGTCCGGTGGTTATGGACGGGCAGCGCAACATGCCTGAAGCTGCACCGCCGGATCTGGGTGCCGACAATACGACGATCTGGTCTGAATTGGGCCTAACACAGGCCGAAATCGATGATTTGAAACAAGAGGGGATCCTATGAGCGACGTCTCGGACTGGTGGCAAACCTCCATCATCGACATGGAACCTGGACGCATCGCACTGCGCGGAGAGCCGATTCAGGATCTGATCGGCCATATCAGCTTTGCCGAAATGATCTGGTTCCTGGTGCGCGGTGACAAACCGACACAAGCACAGGCCCGTCTGTTCGAGGCGGCTTTGGTTGCGGCTGTGGATCACGGGCCGCAAGCGCCGTCCATTGCCACTGCGCGTATGGCTGTCACTTGCGGCCTGCCGTTGAACAATGCGATGGCCAGCGCGGTGAATATGCTTGGTGATGTTCACGGTGGCGCCGGAGAGCAGGCCGTCACGCTCTATCACTTCGTCGAGGAGCGGTCTGGTGATCTGGGGGACGCGCTGGACGAATGGATCTCGACCCAAGGGAAAATCCTACCAGGTTTCGGGCATCGGTTTCACACCCCGACCGACCCGCGCGCGCCTCGGTTGATGGCACTGGTTCAAGACGCCATGGACAACGGGGCCTGCGATGGTCGGTTCATGAAGATCGCGACGGATATCGAGGCCGAGCTGATGCGTCGAAAGGGCAAACCCGTGCCCATGAACATCGACGGCGCCACGGCTGTCATCTATGCTGAACTTGGCTTTGCCCCGCCGCTTGCCCGGGGTCTTTTCTGCCTGTCACGCTCGGTCGGGATTCTGGCCCATGCCTGGGAGCAATCGCAGCAAGGGGGCCGGAACAAAGGACCGACCCCACCAAGCTACAGATGGACTTACACAGGTGCGCGGAACGAGTGATCAGGCCCGGAAACGAGTCTGATCAAGCCTGTTTTTCAACCGCTGGCTCGGTGCTGTCTTCGACAGCACCTTCGACCGTTTCTTCCACCGGGTCAGCCTCAACCTCGATCGCGTCGTCAACCTCTTCCGTTTCCTCGGCTTCGGTCTTGTCCTCCAGCGCGCCAACGATCAGCGGCAGCATGTGAACACCGGTCGCGCTGGCGATCTCGGGGGTTTGCGGTGTTTGCCAGCTGAGCGTATCGAAACTGCCGCAATTCGGGCAGACGGGTGCCCATTCGGCCTGAATGTCATGGCAATTGTCGCAAACCCATTGCGGACCGCGTGGCGCGTTCAGGGCGCGGGCCAGCCAACCCTGCACAACGGCATCCGATGCGCCCTCACCCCGTTCAATGGCGGCCATCAGGGTGAACGCGCGGGCATCACCCTTGTTTTCCACCACATCTCCCAGCGCGCGACGCGCTTCGGGGAAGTCTTCGGCGACGATGTTCAGCTCGGCCAGGATCAGACGGGTTTCCATATTTTCAGGATGCACACGGGTCAGAGCGGTAAAGCGCTTGATCCTCTGATGCGGGGTTTCGTCGGGTTCGATCTCGGCAAAGGCATGGGCCAGCTCTGGATGCGGCTGAACCTCCCATGCTTTTTTCAGGATCTTGGTCGCGGCGCGGGCCTTGCCCTTTTTGATATGCGCGCGCGCGGCCATCGCAGCCGCTGGCACCAGATCCGGCGACAGGCGGTTGGCCTCAATCGCGCGTTCCTGCTGCTCAAGCGTGGCATCTTCATCCAACAGGTCTTTGGCCTCGGACAAGGCCAGGACCGCATCGCGTCGCTTGAACACATCGCGCGGCAAATACCCTGCTTTTAGCTTTGCCGTCAGGGTCGAGCGCGCACCCGCCCAATCCTGCGCCTTGGTCTGCAGGTTCAACAGAACGTCCTGCGTTTCCTCGTGGCGCGGTTTCAGGGACAGAGCTTTCTCGGCCAGTTTGCGGGCGGTATCGTCGTCGCCTTCGGCCAGCTTCTGTTTCATGATGCCGCGCACACCAACAAAACGCGTCGCATTATTGGTCACCAGTTTCTTATAGGTTTCAGACGCCTTTTTTGTGTCACCGGTCATTTCCGCTGCTTGCGCCACCAGAAGGTTGGTCAGTTCCGGTTTGTTCAGCAGTTTTTCGGCGCGGTTCGCTTTGGCCATGGCCGCACGCCCTTCGCCCGAGGCTAATGCCATCAGCCCATCGGCCAGCGCTTGATAGCCCTTTTGCTCGCGGTTGCGATCGAAATAGCGCGACAAAGCGGTTTCATCACCGTTGAGGAATTTCAATGTGGCGATCAACAGGCTGAGCAGTTTGAAGAACAACCAGACCAGAACCACCAACACGCCCAGCGCAATGACCGATTGCAACGGGCTGAGCGTATATTCAGTGCCCGCGACGGTGATCTGAACCCCGCCGCTGGTTTCCATAAGGAACCCGGCGCCAACAGCCAGAAGGCCGATAATCGCAACAAAAACAAGGATCTTTAACAATGACCACAGCATGGCAGGTCCTTCAATTCGAGTTTACGCTGGCGCCAAGCGCCTGCGCGGCATCCAGCGCGGATAGACGGGTCTGGGCGTTTTTCTCCCAATCTGACAGCGCAGCCTTTGCCGCATCCGGCAGGGCTTTGAGCTCGGTCAGTGCGGTTTCGATATCGCCGCCCGCCAAAGCGGCCTGAGCACGAGACAGGATCGCATCCGGGTCATCACCGTCCTGCGGTGTAACAGATCGCGCCCCCGTCTGGCGCTGCAGAAACGCGACGAGCCCGGTGCCCTTGTCCGCGTCGCGCGCATTCGCCAGAGCAGTACGTGCAGCGGGTTCGAACGATGTCCGCAACGCGGCCAACGTGGCTACGCCGCTTTGGGCAGATGTGGTCAGTGCATCCGGAACAGTCAGACCACCGGCCTGCAACTCAGTCACAAGATCTTCGTAGCTTTGGCCTGAGTCCAACCGCCCCTGCAGTCGGGTCAGAATGGCCGTGTTTGTGGCCGCGCGCGCTTCGGCAGCAGCCTTTGCCTCAAGCGCTTGCGCGTCCGAGACCATTTTCTCAACCTCAGCGCGTTGGGTAGCCAGCGAGTCCTGAAGCTTCTTCAGCTCTGCCTCATAAGCCGCCACAGCTTCCGCAGAGGCCCCTTCTGTGATCGGGCGCTTTTCCAGTTCGGCCAGGCGGTCGGCAAGCGGGTCGATCTGACCACTCAGCGCTTCGAGGCTGGACTTTACCGAACCCACATCGGTTTCAATCGGTGCAAGCTTGTCGCTCAACGCTGTGATCTGGCCGGTCAAAGCGGATGTATCCGGTCCGTCAGCCAGGGCTTTGGTCAAATTCTCGATCTGCGTCGCTTGGTCCGTCAGCTTGGCTTCCAACGTCGTCAATGCTTCGGAGTTGTCCGCTCCGCTTGATGAGATCAGCCCGCTGCTGCCGGCCCAAAGCCCAACCGCAGCAGCCACGGCACCACCAAGGAGCGCCGGAACAAACCCACCCCGCTTTTCAACCGTGCGTTCGACGATCTTTTCTTCGACCTGAGCTGCTTCGGTCACTTCAGCCGCCGCTTCGGCTTCGGCTTCGGCTTCGGCTTCGGCTTCGGCTTCGGCTTCGGCTTCGGCTTCGGCTTCGGCTTCGGCTTCGGCTTCGGAAGTCGCTTCTTCTATTGGCTGGTCTGCGTCAAGGCTTTCAGCGTCCGATGTCGACTCTGCATCAGCCTCGGAGGAATCGATCTCAACCTTGGGGTCTTCTACAGGGTCCTGATCGGATTTCTTTTTCCTGGCCACTGTCAAATTCCCCTTATCGATTCCCAAAACACCAGAACTACAGACAGAAACAAGTTAGACTGCCCCCGGCGCACCCTCAACCCGCATCGCATGTTTCACAAGCTTTTTAACGGCTTTCTGCATTTTCTTGGGTGTCGGCTGTTTTGCGATTTTCAAACGTGCATAGTCCAATGAATAAAGCGGCTCGGCGGCCGCTTCGCTGATGGCTGCCAGCCATAGCGGGGCCGTCCCCGTCCAGACATCGGCAAATTGTCGCGCCGTGCGGGGTGAGAATATCGGGGCGATGATCGGCATCTGACCCCGTGACGCCGCAATGGCCTCAACCGTCAGAGGCAGCAGGCGCTGTTGATAAATTGGTACCTCGCGCGTGGTTAGACCTAGCTCGGTCAAACGCTCGGCGATATTTCCACGCGTATGCTCGCCCCGCAGATGCAAAAGCGGGCTGTCGGGGCGGTCTTGCAGCAAGCTTGCCACCAATTCCTCGGCTGTAGACCCGGCCATTACTGCGTTCCAGCCTGCACCTTGGGCCGTCGCCGTGGTTGAAGGCCCGACGCAATAGGCCGGAAACTGACGCGGAATACCAAGGGACACCGCTGCGTTGACCGCGTTGGCCGAGGAAAAGATCAGCCCTTGCGTGCCAGAAATATCCACCGAAACATTCAAGGGTCGGATTTCCAACAAAGGCGAATGAATGACCGTAACGCGGGACCGGGTGCGTGTCGAAAGCTGCGCGACAAACCTGGTTGAGGCGGCGCGAGGGCGGGTCATCAACAAATACAACGTCTGGCGCCTTGGCCTTGAGGATTGTTTGCGTCCACGCAGGGTGATACCCCGCTGTGCAATCATGATGCAACGGATTGGACCGATGGTGCAAACACTTACCGTTTTGGGATTGGAGAGCAGCTGCGATGACACCGCTGCCGCCGTGGTGCGCCAATCTGACGGTGAACCGGTGCAGATCCTGTCTTCGATTGTCTATGGGCAGACCGAACTACACAGCGCCTTTGGCGGTGTTGTCCCCGAAATTGCGGCCCGGGCCCATGCCGAAAAGCTGGACACTTGCGTGATACAGGCCTTGGAGACCGCGGGCCTGTCCTTGCAGGATATGGACGCCATTGCGGTCACCGCAGGCCCGGGCCTGATTGGCGGCGTGATGTCGGGCGTTATGTGCGCCAAGGGGATCAGTGCAGCCACCGGCCTGCCCTTGGTCGGAGTGAACCATTTGGCAGGCCACGCCCTGACACCGCGTCTGACCGACGGGATCGCGTTTCCTTACCTGATGTTATTGGTCTCGGGCGGGCACTGCCAATATCTGGTTGCGTATAGTCCCGAGGAATTTACCCGACTGGGCGGCACCATCGACGACGCGCCCGGAGAGGCCTTTGACAAAACCGCGCGCCTGTTGGGCCTGCCACAACCCGGCGGGCCTTCGGTCGAGGCCGAGGCACGGTCAGGCGATCCCAAGAGGTTTCGTTTTCCCCGTCCGCTGCTGGACAGGCCCGGTTGTGATCTGTCTTTCTCAGGGCTGAAGACGGCGTTGTTGCGGATGCGTGATCAGATCGTTGCGGAAAAGGGCGGCCTGACCCGTCAGGACCGCGCCGATCTTTGTGCCGGGTTTCAGCAAGCGGTCGTGGACACTCTGGCCGAGAAAACGAGGCGCGCGATTGATCTGTATCTGGAGTATGACCCAACTGAACCAGTGATTGCGGTCGCGGGCGGTGTGGCGGCCAATTCGGCCATTCGCGACGCGTTAGAGACTATTTGCAGTGAAAAAGGCACTCGATTTACGGCACCTCCACTGGCGCTGTGTACTGATAACGCTGCCATGATCGCCTATGCGGGGCTTGAACGATTTCGCAATGGTGCACGCGACGGTCTGGATCTGACCGCGCGGCCGCGTTGGCCTTTGGATCAGACCAGCCCGGCGATGCTTGGCAGCGGCAAAAAGGGGGCCAAAGCATGAGCGTGTCGGTTCTGGGCGCAGGTGCGTTTGGTACAGCTCTGGCGATTTCACTGGCCCGGAATGGGCCGGTGACCTTGTGGGCGCGCGACCCCGAACACGCCCTGATGATGCAGGACGGGCGCAAGAACGCTGCGCGGCTTCCGGATGTCACGTTGCCGGACGGGATCACCGTGACATCTGGCATCGCCTTTGCGGCTGAAAGCGATACGCTGCTCGTCTCGGTCCCTATGCAGAGGTTACGCGCCGCTTTGCAGGATCATGCCCAGGTTTTGGCCGAAAAAACTCTAGTCGCCTGCTGTAAGGGGATAGAACTATCGACCGGGCTTGGACCGATAGCGGTGATTTCCGACGCAATCCCGACGGCGCGTCCTGCGCTTTTGACCGGCCCCAGCTTTGCCGATGACATTGCCCGCGGATTGCCCACTGCGCTGACACTCGCATGCGCCGATAACGCTCTGTGCACAGCGCTGCAATCCGAACTGACCACCGCTAACCTGCGCCTTTATCGCACAACAGACACTGTAGGTGCCGAACTGGGTGGAGCACTCAAGAACGTTATGGCCATCGGGTGCGGCGCTTGTATCGGCGACGGAATGGGTGAAAGCGCACGCGCGGCCCTGATGACCCGTGGTTTTGCCGAGATGCAGCGTTTTGCGCTTTTACGCGGTGCGCGGGTTGAAACCCTGATGGGTTTGTCGGGGTTGGGAGACATGGTTCTGACCTGCTCTTCCGAGCTGTCGCGGAACTACCGCTTTGGTCTGGCGCTGGGTCGTGGCGAAGCGTTTGACATCAACACAACCGTCGAAGGTGTGGCCACCGCCAAGGCCGTGGCCGAGATCGCCAAAGCCGAAGGTCTGGACATGCCGATCACGACAACTGTGGCGGAACTCAGCAGTGGCGCATACAGTGTCGCTGAAGCCATCCAATGGCTGCTCAATCGACCCCTGAAGGAGGAATAACATGCTGATCGCCCTGATCGCGCGCGACAAAGACGGCGCGCTGCAAACCCGGCTGGACAATCGTGCGGCGCACCTGGCCTATATCGAGGAAACGGGTGTTGTCTCGCAGGCCGGGCCGTTGCTGGACGGCGACGCCATGATCGGCTCTTTGATCATTCTCGACGTCGCGGATCTGGCCGCCGCGCAGGCCTGGGCCGACAATGACCCCTATGCCAAAGCCGGATTGTTCCAATCGGTCGAGTTGATCCCCTGGAAGAAGGTCGTTGGCTGATGGCCTATTGGTTGTTCAAATCCGAGCCATCAACCTGGAGCTGGGACCAGCAGGTGGCCAAGGGTGAGACCGGCGAAGAATGGGACGGTGTGCGCAACTATCAGGCCCGCAACTTCATGCGGCAGATGGCGGTCGGTGATCGAGGATTCTTTTATCACTCTCAGACGGAAAAAGCGGTGGTTGGCATCGTTGAGGTCTGTGCCGAGGCGCATCCCGACAGCACCACAGATGATGACCGCTGGGAATGCGTCGATATCAAGGCCGTGCGCGCCTTTGAGAAGCCAGTGACCCTGGATCAGATCAAGGCAGATGAACGGCTGGCCGAGATGGTGCTGGTCAAGAACTCTCGGCTGTCTGTGCAACCGGTGACTGATCAGGAATGGCAGGTGGTTTGCGCGCTGGGTGACACCAAACCAGACTGACTTCAACCTGCCCGATCCGGGCATTTCTTCTCAAAAGCTCTTAAAAATGCTATGTTTCCACAAGCTACGCCTGGTGGGGGTTTGTGGGCTTTTGTTTGCGTGACCGCGAATCTTTCTGTGGTGTTCGAGTGCGTGTTGGTCATTTCGAAAGCGTAAACCTGTGTCTGACGATCAAGACAGCGTTGAAGCAACGGAAGAGATTGTTGCCGAACTGACCTCCAAAAGCTGGGAGGCGCGGTTAGAGATCGCGCGCCAACAACGCGCCGAAGCCTTGGCACAGGCAGATGTATCGCAAACCTCTGAAAATAAAACTGAATTCCTGAGCGAGCCGCTTGAAGAGCAGTCTGCGCCCGCTCGCAGAAGCTCGCGGCTTGAACGTGTTGTCTACAAATATGCCCATGCTGATCAGGTCGCTACAAAAGCGAAAACTTGGGCGATCAACCGTATGTCATTGATCGTCTTGGGTGCGGTTTTGTGCGGTGCGTTCCTGCAATGGTCCGCAACGAAACTCATCGCGGGATGGGCCGAATCCCAAGAGCTTAGCGCGGTCGATTCCCGAGAATCGGTAGTGGAATCACCGGCTGCAATCGCCCACGTTTCCGCAATTCAGACTTCGGTTTTGGAACCGAAGAACCCTTCCGCTACAGGTGTCGATCCGCTGGATGATGATACTCCAGAGATCGCACTTTCTGTCGAAAAGTCTGACGCGACTTTACCGGCCCCAAACTTGGAACTGGACCAGCCACCTGAAGGCTTCCCGCAACTTGCAACACCGGTTATTCCGGAACCCGAAATGCAAGCCGCGATAGAGGCCTTGGTCATGTCCATTGATGAACCGGCCTATTCGTCAACCGAGGATTCCCAGCAAGGTCCGGATTTGTCTGTTCCCGAACCACCAAAGCCCGTCATTGACGTCGCGGTTTCCGTGTTTGTACCTGCTGGAGTGTCATCGGACATAAGCGCAGACGCGTTGGACGCGCTCAAAGGTGGACAAGCCGAAATCGTCGCGTCCGCACTGGTCGGATATTCCGTGAAACAGACACAGGTGCGGTTCTATCATCAAGCTGACGCCGAACGGGCCGGGCTTGCTGCAGAAGCACTGGGGGGAATCGCGCGCGACTTCACCAATGCAGCGTCAAAGACGCAGCCAGGGCATATCGAAGTCTATCTGGAAGGTCAGGGCGGAGGACGCACACGCAACCCGTCCCGCAGCATCGAACAATTCGTCACCCGGCTGGTGAACGAGTTTCGGTAAATGAAAGGGAAGGCCCTGACGGATCAGAACCTTCCCTACCCCCGCGTGCTCCCTACTCACCACACGCGTATGGAAATATCTGGTTCTGACCGTACTGGTCACGAACTGAACCTAGCCCATTTGAGCGCAGAATTTCAAAGGCTAAGTCTTTAAATTACAAATCAAATGCAAAGCGCCCGCCGAATTACGACGGGCGTCCAGTACCGAGCAGAAAATCAGCTGTAGACGGATTCTTTGCCGAAATGCTTGGTGAGCATGTAGTAGACAACGGCGCGATATTTATTGCGCTCGGACATGCCGTAGGTTTCCATCGCCTTGTTGATGCCTTCCATCAACTCGGGGCCATCTGCCAATCCAAGTTTCTTGATCAGAAAGTTGTTCTTGACCGTTTCCAACTCGGAGTCCTGGCTGGCGGCAACTGTGGCCGCATCCGCGTCATAGATCGCCGGACCGCAACCGATTGTAACCTTGGTCAGCAGGTCCATATCGGGGTCCATCCCACATTTGTCTTTCAGATCTTCTGCGTATTTTGCGATCAGTTCGTCGCGCTTGCCCATGTCCCAGTCTCCTTAATCCCAATTAGGCGGATGTCTTCGCCGATGGCGCGAAGCCTATCCGTGATCGTGAAATTCCCAAAAGGAAAAAAATCCGCGAATCCTCCCCCTTGGACAGACTCAAGCAAAATCCTGCTGGATAGGCTATCTGCAATATCCCCAACCCGGACCCTGCAGGTGGAAGTGATCAGCATGCAACCGGTTGAAATCAGGGCCAAGAACAACGCGAAACCAGCTGCAGCCCCCTTTCCAAATGCGCCTTAGAAATGCGGATTCCGGGGTGTCGCCGGGCCAGTCTTGCAACAGCGTCAGACTGCGCCCATCGGCAGTGTCCACGCCAATGATATCGATCGCATCAGCTCGGGCATGGCTGCTCCATCCGCTGTTTTCACCCTGGGCGGTACGCATGCGACGACAGTTATAGCTGCCCAAATGCCTCAGCCGCGTGATTTCAGTGTCCAAAATCTCGCGCGCCGCAGGTTGCACCACATGGTGCTCCCACATGGTAAGGCGCAGGGTGGTGGTACAACTGGTTTCCACCGGAGCAATGCGTGAGGTCATCAGATTTGACAGCAACCCTCGACCTGAGATGCCGCAGTTTTCATCAACAACCAGGTCCTCCATCGCGTCAAACACAACGCCTGCGTCCGACAGCGAGGCTCGGCATTGCGCCTCATCCGCCAGCGCGCGGTTCAACTGGTACTTTGTGATCGGCGTGACGGGCGCGGTCACCGACAAAGGGCGTAGCGGATTCCAATGGGCTGGCACCGGCGTTTCCGGATGCGCCAACAGCCACCATCCACCGCCGCCCAACAGGATGGCAACAACCGCAAGTCGGAAAACAAAAGACGCCGCCAAAATCAGAATTCGGCGGCGTCTTGGGCGTTCATTCATGCTGGAACAGGCTTAATAGCGGTAGTGTTCCGGCTTGTACGGACCTTCCGGCTTCACACCGATGTAAGCCGCCTGATCGCTGTCCATCTGGGTCAGTTTCACACCAATGCGGTCCAGATGCAGGCGGGCAACCTTTTCATCCAGATGTTTGGGCAGGATATAGACCTTGTTTTCGTACTGATCGCCTTTGGTGAACAGTTCGATCTGCGCCAGAACCTGGTTGGTAAACGAGGCCGACATCACAAAAGACGGGTGACCTGTGGCGTTGCCCAGGTTCAGCAGGCGGCCTTCGGACAGCAGGATGATACGGTTGCCCGAAGGCATCTCGATCATGTCCACCTGCTCCTTGATGTTGGTCCATTTGTGGTTCTTCAGGCTAGCCACCTGAATTTCGTTGTCGAAGTGACCAATGTTGCCGACGATGGCCATGTCCTTCATCGCGCGCATATGCTCGATGCGGATCACGTCCTTGTTGCCTGTGGTGGTGATAAAGATATCGGCGCTGTCGACCTCATCCTCCAGCAGCGTGACCTCGAACCCGTCCATCGCAGCTTGCAGCGCACAAATCGGGTCCACTTCGGTCACTTTCACTCGGGCACCGGCACCGCGCAGCGACGCGGCAGAGCCTTTGCCTACGTCTCCATAGCCGCAGACCACAGCAACTTTACCGGCCATCATCGTGTCGGTGGCGCGGCGGATACCGTCGACCAGCGATTCCTTACAGCCGTATTTGTTGTCGAACTTCGACTTGGTCACCGAGTCATTCACGTTGATCGCCGGGAACGGCAGATGGCCGTCTTTCACCAGCTGATACAGACGGTTCACACCGGTTGTGGTTTCTTCGGACACGCCCTGGATCTGGTCGCGCATCTTGGTGAACCAACCGGGGCTGGCAGCCATACGCTTGGCGATCTGCTTCTTGATCACCTCTTCCTCTTCCGAGCCCGGAACAGGGATGATGTCCTCACCCGCCTCGGCCCGTGCGCCCAGCAAGATATAGAGCGTGGCGTCGCCACCATCGTCCAGGATCATGTTCGGGCCGTCGTCGAACAGGAAGGATTTGTCCAGATAATCCCAATGCTCTTCCAGCGTCTGACCCTTGATGGCAAAGACCGGGATACCTGCGGCTGCAATCGCAGCCGCTGCGTGATCCTGGGTTGAGAAGATGTTACAGGACGCCCAGCGCACATCCGCGCCCAGCGCGACCAATGTTTCAATCAGAACAGCGGTCTGGATGGTCATGTGCAGGGATCCAACGATCCGCGCGCCTGACAAAGGCTTGCTTTCACCGTACTCTGCGCGCAACGCCATCAGGCCCGGCATTTCGGTTTCAGCGATATCAAGTTCTTTACGGCCGAACTCGGCCAGTGAAATGTCTTTGACGATATAGTCCCCGGCCATCAGGTACTCCATTCCGGTAAAGGTTAATCCGGTTTGCCCCTAGCATCCCTTTCGGGACGTGGCAACGCAGATGGCCGGAAACGGGAACTTATGTTGCCAATATCAGCTTGGTGTGCCTTCTACCTTGATTTTGGGTATGGCTTCGAAAAAATCGGTGCCAACCGAAACAATGCAGCTGATCCCATTCGCGTGGGTCACCAAAACGGTATAACTTCCCGTTTCCTCAGAGGTCCAAACCTCCATCACCGATTGCGCCCCGCGCGATTTCTGCAATCCTCCAAAGGCCAGCTGTTCCGAGTAACTGTCCTGCAACTTGGCGATCACCTGATCCCGCTGTGCGCAATTCTGCTGTGCAAAGGCAGGCGGGGCTGTGGCAGCCATTCCAAAGGCCAGGGCAATTCCAAACAAACGCTTAAACATAACTTGCTCCTTTCGATACGCGTTTACGGTTCGAGAGGGGCACACCACGAAGGGCTTGGCGCCCCCCTTGATGTCTATGTCGGGACCACCTTGGATCGATTCAAAGCACGAAAGCTCAAGAAATCGTTGGCAGCGGGTGATCCGAATAGGTAAATCTTAGCACAAAATTGCGCGATCCGCGCGGGGGCACTTGAAGGGCATGGTATAATGGCAACACAACCCAGGGCGTGGCAACGAATGTTATCGGGCCGCCGGCTGGATCTGCTGGACCCAACCCCGGTGGATATCGAGATCGAAGATATCGCGCATGGCCTGGCCTTTGTGGCCCGTTGGAACGGGCAAACGGGCGGAGATTTTGCCTATTCCGTGGCCGAACACTCCTTATTGGTTGAAGAACTGTTTGGCCGTATCGCACCAAACGCGCCGATTAAATGGCGGCTGGCGGCCTTGTTACACGACGCCCCCGAATATGTGATCGGCGATATGATCTCACCGGTCAAATCCGCCGTCGGCCCCGACTATGGCGCACTGGACGACCGCCTGGCCGCCGCCATCCACATCCGTTTTGGCCTGCCCGCCGAGGTACCAAAGTCAGTGAAACGTCAGATCAAGAAAGCTGACAAGATCAGCGCCTGGATGGAAGCCACCCAGATCGCCGGGTTCTCCGAGGCCGAGGCGACCAAGTTTTTCGGCCGCCCAGATAAAGCGGTGATGGAGGGATTGAGGATTACGCTACGGCCACCGGTCGAGGTGAGGAAAGCTTATGTGGCACGGCATCACGTATTGATAAGTTCTCTCTAGATGACCTGATTTCCACGAATAACGGCTCTGAGCTCCGAAAAACGTTTCTTGACCATTCCATCTGGTAGGTCCGTGATGTGTTCAATCTACGATACAAAACGAGTTCTGCGTTGGCGACAAATCTGCTCGCTCTTTCAATGAAACCAGAAACGATCATTCGCCTTGTTGCTTAGCCTGCACCAGTGTCACCTGCGGGCTAACGATACCATCGGATACATCGCCAATATCGTTTTCGTAGTAGCGATCCGTTATAACGTCAGGCCTCCGGGCAATCTGTTTCATCAGATTGACAGGAAAAAACGTCACTTCCACATCCGTAAAACCAGGAATCTGCCGTAGTATTGAAGATGTCGATCGCGCGCAGAACGCCCCTAATACAGAGCCCTTGTTGGTTACCAACTCCAGCGCGAGTTCTGCCTGAGCGGGGGAAACAACAATCTCCTGGCTTACGATATGATGAGTGCTGCGCGCATGGGCGCTTTTATATGCAGCCACCCAAGCGGGGGTCATGCCGTAGAGCACGTCACCGCGCTCTACTATATCAAAATGCTTGAACGAGCCTGCGGGGTCAAAGATGACCTGCTGCGATCCGCTCACCATGAGTGCCGTGTGACCGCCGCTTTCACTATTGTTGCTGATCACTGTGAATAGCGTCAACTTGGGTGGTCCCTCGGGAACATAGGCAGAAGAGGCTGCAAATTGCTCACGAGACGCTTCTAAGGGTCTTGAGACAGCGCAGGCAGCCAACAGAACAAGCATACTAACGGTTAAGACGATCCTCCGCATACATCCCTCTCGGGCAATTCGAATGGTGGTCAAGAACAACCTCAAGTAAATGAGAACAAAAATTCTCATCCTCCGACGCTAGGAAGACCACCTTAAACCATCAAACTTTATCTGGACGCTGGTCCCATTTCGTTAAGGTTTGATGTGATTCCGACACATAAACTCAATATTCGATCATTACCCGTTTTCGGCTAATTTATTGTGGCGGCTTTGTCCGCGTACCGCACGAACGTCCGGCTGACCCGTTCTGCGCATGTGAAACGACGTCAATCGACCGCTTCGAGCCCAGCTTGGCCAATGCTGCGCGATACCCCAATGACCGCAACGCGGGGGCAAGCAGACTTTGGAAAGACCGACTGCAGACCCAATGCGTCTGTATAGAAATAGTCATGAAACCGCGTCAGCTCCAACGATCAATGACATTCGCATCTCGCGTGGCTTTATAAGCTTGAAACTCCCGTAGGCCCGAGAGATGAAACCTGCTTCTTTGAGTTGACCGAGATGTAATGCATTCGTAGACCGCGCAAGGTTCGAAAGGTGAGCGAGGTCGGACCGTGTCGCATCAACTTCGGGCTGCCGATCAAAAAGATTGTCCTTCACACGCACATCTGCGAGCCGCAAGAGAAAAATAGTGAAGCGCTGAGTCGATCAGAAGATGCGGCGGGCCGCTTCCCGCCACGATATTGAAGATTCACATTCAGCGTTCCTTGACGGCGGCACAGGGTACAGAAATCAGGCACTGCACAGTCCAAGCCATTCAGCCGTAGGTGAATACCCACGAAGCCCGTGTTTTGCCTCAGCGGCAACCCGACAAAACCTTCAGGGTCAAACACGCTTGGAATGCGGATTCGCTGAAACTGTAGCGACGGTCGCGCTTGCCTTAAGGTAGCGGTGTCCAATCCACCTCAGTGTCAAACCAGATCGAGAGCAATCCTCGTGTTTTCAATGCGGCATTGCACGAAGGCCAGTTCCCGGTCTTCTACTTCGTCCGGGCCCAACTGGTCGTATCTCTTAGCTATCATGCTGCATTCATGAGGTGAATCCTTCAGCCCATTTGTGCAGCAAAGCAGCTTGGCTCCAGAATTGGCGACCCGTCAGTTGGGAGAGAATCACGATTCTAGGCATTCGGATTCCGGTAAGGAATCAGGCGATTTCATGACAAAGAATCGACCAAACCGCCAAATCTTTCAATCTAAGCGTGTATTTCTCCGTGGTTTGGAGGATGCGGCGCCCTGAACGCGGGACCTAACCTTGTGGAAGGCTCCGTCGGTATGGAGGGGGTTAGAACGCCGCGAATTTGGGCGGCATCCATGAGTAACTAGTGAGTTAACTAGGAGAGTATGATGTTGAAGCTTTATGTAATGATGAAGACCATGGCACGTGACGAAAACGGCGCGACCATTGTGGAATATGGCGTCGCTCTGACAATCGTCACGGCGATTGCAGTTGCTACCCTGACTGCTTTGGGCAACGACGTTAACGCTCAGTTCACAGACGCTGAAACCCTGATGTAATGAACTGACCGAAGACAAAGCACGCGGTGCGCTCAGCCCCGCGTGCTTATCGTCCCGGAATATTTTCTTGATCCGCTGGCAAAGTGCAACCGCTCAGATCGGTTCATTCGATAAACGCCAGGAAATAGCTGAAGGAGCACCAGATGAGACTCTCTGCCATTTTCACAGCATTGACGGGCCTTGTCGTAGCCGGAGGGTCCGTTTACGTCGCTCGGGATTACATTCAATTCGATACACAGTCCGCAAATGTCGAGGCCGAGAGCGAGATGGTGAGCGTGGTCGTTGCATCGCGCGATATTTCGTTTGGCGAAGAAATCGAGCCCGGCGCGTTGACGACCATTGACTGGCCCCGTGGTGCTTTACCCGTGGGCGTCTTTACAGATTACGACAACCTGATTGCGGCGGCCAGCATGCCGTCCCGTCGCGCCCGTCGCGCAATTGCTCAGGGTGAACTGATCCTGAACAACAAGGTTTCCGACTTTGGTGAAAAGGTCACCATCGTTCAGACGCTGGGTGCAGATCATCGCGCCATGGCCATTGAAGTTGATGCCGAAACCGCCGTTGGAGGCTTTGTCACCCCGGGTGATCGGGTCGATGTGGTAATGACCACTGGCGAAAAAAGAGACATGCACGCCGTCACCATTTTGCAAAACATCAGAGTCATTGGTGTTGATCAGGAATCTGACGAACAGACCGACCAACCCGTTGTTGCGCGTACGGTCACTGTTGCTGTTACCCCGGATCAAGTACAGCGCCTTGCTCTGGCGCAGCGTGCCGGTCGGCTGAGCCTGACCTTGCGGTCCATTGATGACACAGAAGACAAGGCGCTGACCATGACGCGGCTGAACGATCTTCTGATTGATGAACCGGTTGTTGCGCAGGACATCAAAGAACCGGTGCGCAAAACGATAATCCGGGTCCGCCGCGGCACCGAAGTGACAGAATCCGTCATCAACTGAATCGACCAAGGAAGGTTTCGACCGTGTCCCTCGCGCAATTCATACGTCAATTCCGTAGCTCCGAAGACGGCGCGATCCTGGTCTTTGTCGCGGTGGCCCTGTCGGTCATGATCGGAATGGCCGCCCTTGCATTCGACATTGGTCGGGTGACCACCACTCAGTCGGAATTGCAGAGCTTTGCGGACAATGTTGCCCTTGCGGCTGCGGGGGAACTCGATGCTCGCCCGGATTCAATCACCCGCGCCACAAATGCGGCTGCGAACATGATCCGCGACCGTCAAAGCTTTGGCGTTCGGAACAAGGATCAGCTGTTGTCAGGCGCTACGGATTACCAGCTGCGGTTTTACGAAAACCCGCCGACAACTGCGACTGATCCCGCTCAACCCGCGCAACTGCTGGATTCGACCGATCCGGCCAGCGGACCGAAAGCTGCATTCGTTCGGGTGACCGTCGATACGCACGAGGTCGGTACTCCGCTCGCAGCGGCAGCGGCGGCTTTGTTGGGCAATGCGCAGCCCTTCTCGAGCGTCAATGCCGAGGCTGTGGCAGGGTTCACCCTGATGGCCTGCGACATCACCCCTATGTTCATTTGCCTGCCGCAACCTAGCCTCGATCTGACCGAAGGCCAGTTGGTTAGGATGGTAAGTCAGGGCGGCAATGGCCATTGGGGGCCCGGAAATTTTGGTTTTCTGTCTTCTAATCAGACTCTGGCCATCGACACGTCTGGTGCCTGCGAACCTGCACCAAACGGTCAGGAAGATTCTTGTGCTCTGGCCGCATCGCGCGCTGTTTCCATGTGCTTCAGCCAAAGAGGCGTTGAAACCAGACCGGGTCTGAGCGTGGGCAACATGGTGGCTGGCTTTAACACACGTTTCGACCGGTTTGAATCCAGCGCCAAGCAGTTCCGCAACGGCTCGCGCTACGACGTCGACAATTTCGCCTCTTCTCCGCATGTCCTGGACGGTTGGATCACAGCAGGTAACGGAAACAACTGCACCAGCCAGCAGTCGCCCACTTATGATGCGAACGGGATCCTTGATCCGGCCGCGACCGTTGGGCTGCCGCTTGACGATTGTTTTGCCAGCGGCACTTGCCCGACGCCTCGTATCGGCAACGGCGTGTTCACTACTGGTCTTAACGAATACCTGACGATCAACTATGGCGCAGATTTCAGCGGCCCTGTCCCAACCGGTATTCCGTCATGGTTCCCGACTGGTGGCACCCGCTATGACATCTACAATGCTGAGGTCACCAACCAGGCCGCTCTGGAAGCTATCCTGAACGCCGGTGGTAAAGCTGAAAGCAGCATGCCTTCATGCCAACCGCCTTCTACCGGTCGTGCTGATCCTACGCGCCGTGTCATCACCGTCGCCGGTATCGATTGCGCAACGTTTGCAGACGAGCTTAACGGCGGATCGGGTACGATTCCGGTCACCAGTTTCATAGAGATGTTTCTGATCCGCCCCTCTGAATCCGGCAGCACCGGTGCCAACGCGGTCATCTATGGTGAAGTCATTCAGACCGTATCGGACGGCGTTGGCGGAGCCGGAGTCGGCGGCATCGTTCACGATCTGGTTCAGCTTTACGAGTAATGATCATGTTTGGTGCATCCCGTCATATCAGAATGACCCTCAACCGGTTCCGCAATGACCAGTCCGGCGCGGCGTTGGTCGAATTCGCGATCCTTTTGCCGATCCTGTTAGTGACATTTGCGCTAATCGTCGAAGGGGGACGGATTTTCTGGTCCTATCAAAATGCGATCACGGGGGTTCGGGACACTGCCCGTTATGTTGGCCGGATCGCCCCGTCGGACCTGTGCACTGCTTCGCCAAGCGCTGCTATCGGCGATTTTCAAGCCGCTGTATCAAACACTTTGACGTCGCTTTCGACCACCGACATTGCCGTAGGTCTAGACTCTCTGTCCCTCGAATGCGTTGGCAACGCAGGTGAATACCGCGTTTCGCCCACACCGGTAGCCGTACTGACCGCGTCACTGACGATTTCAAATCTGCCATTCACGCCCCTGTTCCAACTGGTCGGAGGCTCGACAGCGACGCAGATCCAAACCACGATCACAGATCGCAGCCGGGTGTTTGGACCATGACCCGCCGCATTCACAAGATAACCCGCGAAATGTCGCGACTTGGCCGTCAGGAAGATGGGTCGACGATCACTGAGCTTGCCTTTGTCCTGCCGTTGTTCCTTTTGATTTTCCTGGGCCTGATAGACTTCGGCAGATTGGCCTTCCACTATGTGGCTGCCGAAAAAACAGCACAGGTCGCCGCTCGGATGGCTGCAGTGATGCCACCCGCATGTGGCGGTGTTCCAACAACCAACAGCCGCGGCACCTATACCGATATCACCGGCCCTCGGTTCGGAACCAATTGCAGTTTCGCATCCGGCGTTTGTGTTGAACCGGTCGCAACCGTATGCACCGGAGCGGCGCCCGCGAATGCAGCGGCGCAGACCACCGTGACCGACATCTGGAACATGCTTCAGTTTGCCGTTCCCAACGATCCCATCGCAACTTTTGACGAAAGCAACGTCACGTTCACTTACGAGTTCGACCCGGAAATGAATTTCCTGGGTGGCCCTTATGTACCGATGGTCACGGTGACAATCGAAGAACTTCCATTCCGGTTCGTCTCTCCGTTGGGTTCGATCGCAGCGCTGGTTTTGGGCGGCTCAACGCCACAAACCGATGCGCTGACCACCGCGACAACGGGCTTCAAAATATTTTCCGACTTTAGCGCAACCCTTCCTGGTGAAGACCTCGCCAGCGGAGTCAACGGTTGAATTTCTAATCATGGGAGCTGAAGAATGACGCAAAAATCATTAGCCCTAATCTCTGACAATGAGGCGATTAAGAATTCAGTCGCCCAGGCCGTCGACCGGTTCGACGATCTTTCGCTAGAGACACATTCCGGGACCTTGTCTTCGGTAAACGGTCGCGCCTGTGATCTGATGGGTAACAATGACCTGCTGGTGTTCAGCTTTTCAGGCGAATTGGATCTGGAAACTGTCAGCGATCTTCGTCGCAGCGCCGGTTCGCGCGGTACCTTGTTGGCACTTAGCGACGGTGACATCTCATTGACCGAAGCGCGTGCGCTGAACAAATCGGGTGTGGATGAGATTCTGCCCTATCCCATCGGGCAGGACGAACTGGCCGAACAGATTCAACGTCTGACGGTCGACAAGTCTTTGCTGCCGACCATTTACTCGCCGCAACCGCAGCGGCTGGGACAGATCATCAGCGTATGCCCGGCCCGTGGTGGCATCGGTGCGTCGACGTTGTCCATCAACCTGGCCGACCAGTTGCAGGGGTATTCCGGCATCTTCCGGAAAAAGACGCGAAACAAGGTCGCCGTCGTAGATCTGGATTTGCAATTCGGCACGGTCGCGACGTCCTTGGACTTGCAGCCTTCTTCCGGGCTTTTGAGAATGGCCCAGGATGGGGTCATGCCGGACCGGACGTTCCTTCAGCAATCTCTGGTGCAACATGCGTCCGGTTTGGAAGTCTTGAGCGCGCCCGAGGAATTCATTCCTCTGGATGTTCTGACACGCGAACAGGTCAGCGCGTTGATCGAGACTCTGCGTTTGGAATTCGACTTTGTCGTCATCGATCTGCCTCGTGTACTTGTCGATTGGCTGGGCGCAGTTGTGACCGCGTCCGACCGGATGCTGATGGTGGGCGACAGCTCGGTCTCTTCGGTGCGTCAAGCCTGCCGTTTGATTGAATTCTTCTCAAAAGAGCGGCTCGAACCTCCGGTTGAGATCGTCATAAGCCAGGAAACAAAACCGACATTCCGGTCAAGCCAACATGTCGAGGCCCAAAAGGCGCTGGAACGCGAATTGGGCTTTTGGCTGCCAAGCGACGCGCGCCACGCAAAGCAGGCGCTAGATCGGGGTCAACTGCTATCGCAGGCCTCAGGCAGCTGTGCCTTGTCGAAGGCGATCCGCACAATGGGTCGGAAAATCATGAATGAAGCCATGGTCAGCAAAACCGACCTCAAAAACAACGCAGCCTAATTGGAGTCAAAGGGATGTTTGAAAAGTTTACACGCGCCGGGCGAACCAATGAGGCCGAAGTCATTCAGCTGAACCAGCATGCTGATCAAATGGCCAAGGACATTCAGCCAGACACTATAACGGAAGATACCGAACTCGCAGACTGGCTTGAGCTAAAAAGCACGTTGCACGAGGCTTTGCTGGAACGGTTGAACCTTTCCGTGATAGAAAAGGTGGAAAAGGACGTGCTACGGCGCGAAGTCGCCGGGGTCGTTGGAGGTGCTCTGTCCCAAACTGGCAGGCCGCTGAATACCGAAGACTTCAACCGCATCGTCGAAGAACTTCTGGACGAAATTCTGGGTTTTGGCCCATTGGAGCCGTTGCTGGCCGATCCAACGATCAATGACATTCTGGTTAACGGTTATCAGACGGTCTATGTCGAACGCTCGGGTCTACTGGAACGCGTGCCGGTGCGGTTCCGCGATGAAAAGCACCTGCTGCGGGTTATCGACAAGATCGTCAGCAAGATCGGGCGGCGTGTCGATGAACGGCAGCCTTGGGTGGATGCCCGGCTGGAAGATGGCAGCCGTGTCAACGCAATCATCCGCCCCTGTTCGATTGATGGCCCCAGCGTTTCAATCCGTAAATTCGCGCAGTCAAAACTGACGATGGAAAAGCTGGTCGCAAGTGGGGCTCTGAACGATGCCGCCGCGCGGTTCCTGCAAGCGCTGGTATACGCGCGCCTGAACGTTCTGATCGCCGGCGGGACGGGGTCGGGGAAGACAACGATGTTGAACGCCCTGTCTTCGTATATCGACCATGGCGAGCGTGTTGTCACCATTGAAGACGCAGCAGAGCTGCAACTCCAGCAGGAGCACGTTGTGCGACTGGAAACACGCCCGCCATCTCCGTCTGGCGACGGCCAGGTCATTCAGCGTGATCTGGTGCGCAACGCGCTGCGTATGCGCCCCGACAGGATTATTGTCGGTGAGGTTCGCGGAGCGGAGACCTTCGACATGCTTCAGGCCATGAACACGGGGCATGACGGCTCGATGACGACTGTACATGCGAACTCGGCACGCGATTCATTGGGCCGCTTGGAGCAGATGGTCACGATGACGGGTATCGAATTTCCCGCCGCAGCCATTCGATCCCAGATCGCGTCGGGGCTGCACTTTATTGTGCATCTGTCGCGGTTGGCGGATGGGTCGCGCCGCGTCACCAGCATTTCGGAAATAACCGGGATGGAAGGTGAGATCATCACGATGCAAGACATCTTCGTGTTCCAGAAGGAAGGCCGCGCGGAAAGCGGCGAGGTGCTTGGTCGGTTTGTTCCCACCGGGATTCGCCCGAAATGCTATGACATGCTCACCGCTGCTGGCGTCGATCTCGAACCCGAGACTTTCCGAGTATCAGGAGGCTGAAGCATGACCAGTATTAACACAGCCGAACTTCTTAACTATCTGACGCTGGCTTGCGTCTTCGTCGGAATGTTCATGCTGATTACCGGTGTGTTCCACTTTGCCCGTCGCGGTGAAAACCACGCCGAGGCCCGCAACCGACGAATGCGCATGGTCCGGCAAGGCGTTACTGATGAAGATCGGCTCGCCTTGCTGCTTCCCGAGACCCAGACAGGGTTTTTTGCGAAGATCCCGTTTTTTGGGAACTTGCCGGATACACTAGTTCAGGCGGGACTGCATGTTTCAGCTAAGAATTTTGTGCTGCTTTGCCTGTTTGGCACCTTGGCGATCGCAACCGTCGGTATGATGTTTCTGCCGCCCTGGCAGGCGGCCCCGATCGCACTCATCATAGGTGTGCTTATGCCTGCTTTGGTGGTGAAATCGCGACAGACTGAACGCCAAAAAGCTTTGACCAGTCAGTTGCCCGATGCGCTAGAGCTAATGGCGCGAGGCCTGAAAATTGGCCACCCGGTCAACACCTCGATCAAAGCCGTTGCGGACGAGATGCAAGACCCTATCGGGACCGAGTTCGGCATCATTTTCGACCAGATCAGTTTTGGCGACGAATTGCCCGACGCGGTTCAGGACTTTGCTGACCGAGTCGGTTCGGAAGATGCACAGTACCTGGCGGCAAGCATGGCAATCCAACACGGCACAGGTGGCGATCTGGAGCGGATCGTGTCCGTTCTGGCCACCGTTGTCAGACGGCGCATTGCATTGCGTGCGCGGATAAAGGCTATTTCCGCAGAAGGGCGCCTGTCCGGGTTTCTTCTGTCGATCATTCCGCTGGTGATCATGGGGGTAATGTCGATCAACGCACCGGGATATTACACCGATATCAGTGACGATCCCGCATTCATCAAACTTGCTGTGCTGGTTGTCGTTCTGATGGTCTCGAACGTAATCATCCTGCACAAACTCGTCAATTTCCGTATCTGAGGGCAGTTTTATGGAACATATGCTGGAAATCATGTCGTTGCGTTTCGGTCTTCCAGCCGAAACAATTCTGCTGACCATCTTTGGCCTTGGCGTGTTGCTGGTATTCGTTGCCGTAACCTCGGCACTAAGCCGCCGCCATCCTGCGGCTGTCCGCATCGCCAATCTGCGTGCCCAAAGATATGGGGCCCGCAATGATCGTGGACTGTTGCGGGAAACCATTGCTACCCCAAAAGGCCTTTTTAAAGCAGCGCTGCCGAGCAAAGAGTCTGAGCGGCGCAAGATCGAGGAGCAGCTTATTCAGGCCGGGCTGACCGGCCGGAATGCCCTGCGGATCTATACGCTGACGCGAGTATGGCTTGGGATTTTCGTGCCGATGATTCTAGGTCTGCTTATTGTTGCCTCAAGAACTCCTGGCATTCCCGTTCCCAGTGCGATTACAGGTGTTTTTGAATCCATCAGCAAAGCCAACGCCATACAGCTTATCGGTGTGCTGACGGCCGTCGGATATTTCCTGCCAGCAGCCTGGCTGAAGCATCGCCGTAAGGAGCGTCAGCAGCGTATCCGCGACGCGTTTCCAAATGCCCTCGACTTGTTGCAGATTTCGCTTCACTCCGGATTGGGCTTTGATGCAGCTATGACCCGGGTCGGAAACGAACTCGCGCTGGCCTCCCCTGATCTGGCATTTGAGTTTCTGAACACACAGCACGAGATTCAGGCTGGGCGTCCCCGCGCAACCGCGCTGTCTGACATGGCGCGACGTACAGGGGTTGATGAAATCCAGTCATTTGCCACAGTCGTCCAGCAATCCATTCGCTACGGAACGAGCATGTCCGAAGCCCTGACCACCTATGCATCGGAAATGCGGGATTCCCGCGAAACCAGGGCGCAGGAGCTGGCAAATCAGTTACCAGTAAAGATGTCGGCCGTTCTGGCTGCACTGATGCTGCCGACGCTGATAATCATCACCGCCGCACCTTCGATGATTCGATACTTCCGGGGCTTTGGGGCGTAGAATTCGTGCTCAGTTCCACTGCAATAACGTATTCAAACAGGCCGTGTTTCCAAAATGAGAACAAACAGAGCTCTTGTCGCGGAACTTTTTTGCTCGACTTAGGCTGATATGGCTAAACTTTTAAGCAGTTAAGTGGAGTCCGGCCACACAAATAAATCGAGACACAATCGACGGGTGGGGGCGCTTGTCGAAAGGGTTGATCGGGTTTCGGTCAATGTTAAACGGTATGAATGGTATGTTTTCGGCGCATCGTTTCGCGCCAGATGCAATGGCACCGGCTTCAGAACTTCTTAAAGTCGTAGCGGTCCTTTGCCAGGCCTCTCAGGGGAAAGTTCCATTGCTAAACGCATTGCGTGAAACGGCTCGCGCGATTGATGCCGAAGTGGTTGCAATCAGCCGGGTCGACCTGCAAGGCAATCAGAATTCGGCAAAAGTGCTGAGCTACGACGCCAATCACAAGACGCCGGACAGTTTCAGCGGCTTCGACTTCTGCATCGCGCCTGCGATCTGCGGCGACAACATGAGCCGGGCCAAACTCGGGTCGGCTTGGTTCGGCAAGCTCGATGACCTTTCCGAATACGAACATCTGTCAGAGTTCTATGAGTTCCGCAGATTTTACGAGTCCGTATCCATTTTGCTGGAAAGACAAAATGGTGTCGCCGACTTTCTGGAATTGCATTTTAACCACCCCGTCTCTTCGGCTCTGGTAGATATTCTGAGCGTTCTGGGCCCTGTTCTGTCGGATTGCTGGAAGAAAAGATCTCTTGGTCGGTTTTCCGAAGCGAAGCTGAAGAACACACGCCGAAAGCTTATCAAGAAAGAACCAAAAAGCATTTTGTCTATGGACAACCCTTGTCGGCTGAGTCGCTCGGAGTATCGGGTTTGCCTGTTACTGGCGCGGGGACTGAACAACAACGCCTTGTTGTCCGAGTTGTCGATTTCAATTTCGACACTGCGTACGCATCTTCGCAATATCTACGTCAAAACAGAAACATCCTCTCAAGCCGAATTGATCCATGATTTGTTGACCCCGATGGTCAAGCGCCAATCGCCGACTGCGAGTAGCAAAAATGTCGCCTGAAGTCGCGCAGTTCGTCCCTTTGATCGTCATCACCCCGCTTTTGGCTGCAATGGCATGGAATGACCTGAAGAACCTCAAGATATCCAATAGGCTGGTGCTGACTATGCTCGCCGCTTTTGTCCTCTCCACGCCCGTGTTTCTATCCTTCCACGAGACGTTATACCGCGCGGCCTTCGGCGTCGGCGTATTTGTCGTTGGTTTTATTGGTTTCACGCTGCGCCTGTGGGGTGGAGGCGACGTAAAGGCTATCGCCGCGCTGATATTGTTTGTGCCCAGCTACTTTCTTTTGCTGTTCTTTTATACTTTCACCCTGTCCATGGTCGTGGGCATGGTGTTTGTGATCACAACCCGCTCGATAATTGGATTTCCGGAATGCCGCTGGCTCGCATTGCGACCAAAAGCCAGCTATCCGATGGGTGTGTCGATAGCCATGTCGGGTGTGTTATTGCCCTTGGTGGCGATGGGTTTGGGGTAGAACTTTAGGGTGGTCTTAGGCCTCATAGCCAAAAAAAAACGGTTGCTGGACCGCTTTAGCAGAAAGGAAGGCTCTCCAATTTGCGTCTGCAAAGAATATCCGGTTGCCGCCCTCGCGCCGGATGCCGGGCATCAATTCAATGGCTGCAAAGGGGCTTAACGTCGTCATTAGGTGCTTGGGTGCGAATAGCTGCAAAGTCCGCATAGCAGACCCAGAGAGTATCCTCTGCTTCAGATTAAACCCAGTTCGCCAACCATCACCGCGGGCTGCGCTTCGCCAGAATCCTCTGTAACGTCCGACGGTGCATATTCAGGCGACGTGCCGTCTCGGATACGTTGCGATCGCACAGCTCATATACGCGCTGAATGTGTTCCCAGCGCACGCGGTCGGCGCTCATGGGGTTTTCGGGGGGTGGGGGCAGTTCGTCGCCCTTGGCCAGAAGCGCGTTGGTGATGTCGGTGGCGTCGGCGGGTTTTGACAGGTAGTCGGTCGCGCCGATCTTGACGGCGGCCACGGCGGTGGCAATCGCGCCATAACCGGTCAGAACGACAACCCGGCTGTCAGGGCGTTTTTCGCGCAGCACTTCGACCACATCCAGCCCGTTGCCATCCTCAAGCCTCAAATCCACAACCGCATAGGCCGGTGGGCGGGCAGTGGAAATCGCACGTCCTGCCGCGACCGAGGATGCGGTTTCTACCTCGAACCCGCGTTTTTCCATCGCCTTGGCCAGACGCCGCAGAAACGGCTCATCATCATCAACCAAAAGCAGGGATTTGTCGGGGCCGATTTCAAGTTGCGCGCTGTCCGCCATGTGTATTCTTTCCGCTATTTCACGCCTTTGGCTTAGCTAAAAGTAATAGCAGCGCCATGACAAAGGTCAAACCGCGTTACAGCTTGTCGATGAAACATGCGACTTGATCCGCCATCTGCTCGGCCGAGGCGTTGCGGTCAAAGAATTCGACAAAGCCTTCTTGTGGTGTCACCAGGTAGGTGAAGGTTGAATGATCGACCAGATAGTACTCATCGCTTTTGTCATGCGCTTTGTAGTAAGTCTTATAGGCCTTGCTGGCTGCATCAACCTGTTCTGGTGTCCCTGTCAACGCCACAGTCTTGCCACCCAGATTGAACGCATAGTCGCCCACCACTTCGGGCGTGTCCCGGTCAGGATCAATTGAGATGAACAAAGGTGTCACCGACTGGCCGCGCTCATTCAGCAGAGTAGCCGCATCCACGTTGCGCGACATGTCGAAGGGGCAGACATCGGGGCAGAACGTGTAACCGAAATAGACAAGGGTTGGCTCGGTGATCACATCGGTGTCGGTGACAGTCTCGCCCTTGGCATTCAACAGCTCGAACGGGCCACCAATGGCTGCGGTACCCCCGGCGATCTGGCTGGTGCGGCATTGCGCGAATTTGTCGTCGGACCCTGTGCCACTGGTCAGCAGCCACATTGCGCCGATGCCAATGGCCAGAACAACGGTTGCGAGAATGGCGTAGAGGCGGATCATGAGCGGTACCAGGGTCAAGGGGTTGTTGATCGTTTCGGCTGAGACACCTATCAAGTTACCCAGCCGCTGCAACAGGACATAATCGACGCATGGCAAATTCCAATACCAGCCTCTGGCGCGGACAGGAACGCAGCAGCTGGATCCGGCTGCGCACGCTGATTTTGCTGCGCTGGGTCGCGATCATTGGCCAGATCACTGCCATCACCGTGGCGCAGCAAACCTATCACGTAAAGCTGGAGCTGGGCCTGTGTTACTTTGCAGTCGGTGTGTCGGTGCTGGGCAATCTGACCGCGATCATGCTGTTTCCCGAGAACAAGCGGCTTTCAGAGTTCGAAAACTTCCTGATGGTCTTGTTCGATCTGCTGCAGCTGTCCTTTTTGTTGTATCTGACCGGTGGTTTGAACAACCCGTTTGCTCTGTTGCTTGTTGGTCCCGTGACCATCTCGGCCAGCGTCATGAGCACACGCTCGACCCTGATTGTGGGCGCGGTGGCGGTGGTGCTCAGCACGCTACTGGCACAGTTTCACCTGCCCTTGCGGACCGAGCTGGGGTTGGTGCTTGAGATGCCAGAGATCCTGTTGTTTGGAAACTGGTCTGCAATTGTCATCGCGATTGTCTTTCTGGGTGCTTATTCGCACCGCGTCAGCACCGAAGTTCAATCCATGTCCGAGGCGCTGTCCGCTACCCATATGGCCCTTGCCCGCGAACAGAAGCTTACCGATCTGGGCGGTGTGGTTGCAGCAGCTGCCCATGAGCTGGGAACACCATTGGCAACGATCAAATTGGCCAGTTCCGAATTGATCGAAGAATTGGATGACAAACCCGACTTAAAGGAAGACGCCGCCCTGATCCGTGAACAAGCCGATCGGTGCCGTGACATTTTGCGCGATATGGGGCGCGCCGGTAAGGACGATCTGCACCTGAGGCAGGCACCGCTGTCGACCGTGATTCACGAGGCCGCCGAACCGCACCTGAATCGTGGTAAACAGATCGAGTTTGACGAAGGGCCCGGCCAGAACGGAGATGTGCAGCAACCGTCGATCCTGCGAAAGCCCGAGATCATCCATGGGCTGCGCAACCTGATCCAGAACGCCGTGGATTTTGCCAACACAACCGTGTGGGTTGAGGCGGAATGGACCCCGAACTGGATCTCGGTGAACATCATGGATGACGGGCGGGGATATCCGTCGCATATGATGGGCCGAATTGGCGATCCTTTTGTGCGCAGGCGCCGCTCGGACTCGGACCGCAAGGAGCGACCGGAATACGAGGGCATGGGGCTGGGGCTGTTTATCGCCAAGACCTTGCTTGAGCGCAGCGGCGCCGAGTTGAAATTCGCAAATGGTGCGGATCCCTATCAGAATTTGACTGACAAGAAGGACCGGAGAGGTGCGATTGTCAAAGTCGTATGGCCGCGTCGGCTGATCGATGCACAGCAGGGAGACTCGCCGATTCCCTCCGGTGAGAACCAACGGTTCCAGATCTGAATTAAGCTGTCGTTAACCATTTCGCGCGCACAGTGCCGGCAAGAATTTGAGATGGAAATGTTATGGCCAACTGGATCCTTCTGGCTGCTATCAGTGTCCTTGCCGTCTGTTTTGCGTTGCAGTGGCTCAGGCCCCGTCGCCCGGCAAAGTTCAACGATTTTGGCCTGGTTTCCTCGGATTCCCTGTTCGACCCCGTGTTTCTGTTTGAAGGCAGCCGATTGATCGGCCACTCTGATATTGCGCTTGCCGGGTATGAAACTGTCAGTAATTGGGACGATCTTCGACGCTTGCTGCGGCGTGATTTTCCAGCTTTCCCCGAAGTTCCTGAAATCGTGCGCAGCCGCGGAAACCTGGTCGTGTCCGCCATTGACTGCACCATCGACCGCGAGGTTTTTTGCGAATGGATTGATGGGGTTATTCGTGTGCGACTGCGCGATCTTCCCGGTGCACCGGGGCCTGTGCGCCGCGATGTGAATGACCCGATCCGGTTGGCTATGGATATGGCGCCCTATCCGGTCTGGCTGCTGGACCACCAGGAACAGGTCAGTTGGTGCAACGCCGCTTATGTTCGGCTGGCGCGAAAGATCAACGGGCAAGACACCGATCTGACCAAACCGCTGTTTGCCCAAGAAGGGGTCGACCTCAAGCCAGGGCGAAAAACGCGGGTTAGTGTTGAAACACCCGATCATAACGCAAAGCTGTGGCTCGATCTGACCAGCGTGGCGCATGAACAGGGTCATCTGTTTTATGCGGTCGACATAAACGCCATTGTCGAGGCGGAGACGACGCAGCGGAAATTCGTTCAGACAATGACCAAGACATTTGCCCAGCTGTCCATCGGGTTGGCGATCTTTGATCGCAACCGACAGTTGGCTCTGTTCAATCCGGCCCTGATCGATCTGACCACCCTGCCCCCGGATTTCCTGAGCTGCCGCCCCAGCTTATCCAGCTTTTTCGACCGTCTGCGCGATCAGCACATGATGCCAGAGCCAAAGAATTATCGTAGTTGGCGGCGGCAGATGAATGACCTGCTTGAGGCGGCGCAGGACGGCAACTACCAGGAAACCTGGACACTGCCCTCGGGCTCGGTCTACTCGGTCAGTGGTCGGCCCCATCCTGATGGGGCGGTGGCCTTTCTGTTCGAAGACATCACCGCCGAGATCACTCTGACCCGGAGGTTCCGGTCCGAAATGGACCTGATTCAATCCATTCTGGACAAGCTTGCCGATGGGGTCGCGGTATTTGCTGATGATGGAACGCTGGCCTTCACCAACTATGCCTATCACCAGCTTTGGGGCGAATTGGACGAAACGGGGTTCGAGGTGACGACAATCCTGGATGTCACGCGCAGTTGGCAAGAAAAATGTGCCGCAACCCCCATCTTGGGCGAAATCCGCGAGTTCATAGAAACGCGCGAAAACCGGGCCGAGTGGAATGCCAATTTCCAAATGCGGACAGGCGAAGAGGTCAACTGCACCATCAGCCCGATGCAGAACGGGGCCACGATCATTTGTTTTGCGCGCACCAATGCGCGGATCCGACAGCGTGATCTTGAAAAAATCAGCGCCTGAACCGGGTTGCAGCCGGTCTGGCACAGGTTCATTGTGGCGTCATGACCGCGCCCAAGACCATCCTGCTGAAATCACCCGAAGACACGAGCGATCTAGCACTTCAGATCGGTCAGTTTCTGAAACCCGGTGACACCCTGCTGCTGGAAGGCCCCATTGGCAGCGGCAAAACCCATTTTGCCCGCGCGTTGATCCAATCGTTTATGGTTACCCCCGAAGATGTGCCATCCCCAACCTTTACGCTGGTGCAGGTATATGACACGCCTTTGGGTGAAGTTTGGCACTCGGACCTCTATCGCCTCAGTTCACCCGAAGAAATTGAAGAGCTTGGCCTGATCGACGCGTTTGAAACATCAATCTGCCTGATCGAATGGCCCGAGAAACTGGGTGATTCAACCCCGAATTCGGCGCTGACGCTCAGCTTTCGGTCAGATACAAAGGCCGAAGATATCCGGCATCTGAACCTAAAATGGACTGACCCGAAATGGGCCCGCAAACTCGAGTTCATCCCATGACCAACCGAACCATTCTGGCCGAAGCGCTGATTGCACAAACCCCATGGGCCAATGCAAAGCGCGAACCCCTTGCCGGAGACGCCTCGAACCGCCGTTACGAGCGACTGACAGACCCTAACACTGGCAAAACAGCCGTACTTATGGACGCGCCACCCGAAAAGGGCGAGGATGTGATCCCATTTGTGAAGGTGGATGAATACCTCCGATCGGTGGGACTCAGCGCGCCGGAAATCTATGCGGAAGACAGCCAGTACGGGTTTCTTCTGCTTGAAGACCTGGGCGATGATCTGTTTGCCCGCGTGCTTGAGAAAGACCTGGCATTGGAAGCGCCCCTTTATGAGGCCGCAACAGATGTGTTGGTGCATCTGCACAAACAGCCGGTCATGTCCCTGGACAGCTACGACCCTGCCTTAATGACAGAATTAGCGGCGTTGAGCTTTACCAAATATGCGCAAGGCATTTCGGGCGGTTTTGAAGCTGACGCCAAGGCACGGTTTGAACATCGCTTTGCCGACATCTTGCACCGCGAAACCGGCGGAAAACGGGTCGTGGTACAGCGCGACTACCATGCCGAGAACCTCATCTGGCTGCCCGAGCGCGACGGCGTGGCGCGGGTGGGGTTACTGGATTTCCAGAACGCGATGCTGGGCCATCCGGCCTATGATCTGATGTCTCTGTTGCAGGATGTCCGCCGAACCGTCTCGACCGCGATTGAGATGCGCATGATCGACCGCTATATCTCGGCATCAGGCATGGACGGCCATGATTTCCGCACCGCCTATGCGGTTCTGGGCGTACAGCGCAACCTGCGGATTTTGGGCGTTTTTGCCCGTCTGGCGACCGAATATGGAAAGCCGCATTATGTGGATCTGATCCCGATTACCTGGTCGCATTTGATGCGCAATCTGGAACATCCCACACTGATCCCAGTCGCCGACATCCTGCGCAAGGCTCTACCGCAGCCCACTGCGCAAAACCTGGCCAAACTGAAACCACTATGAGCGCCGATCCCGAAGCCATCATGCTCTTTGCCGCTGGATTCGGCACCCGGATGGGTGCTTTGACAGCGGATCGGCCCAAACCGCTGATCCCGGTTGCAGGGCGTCCGCTCATTGATCACGCCCTAAACTTGGTCGATGGGGTTCAGCCGATCCGCACAGTCGCGAACCTGCATTACAAAGCGGATCAGCTTGCCGCCCATCTGGAACCAAAGGGGGTTTTGCTGTCGCGGGAAGAGCCCATGATCCTGGAAACCGGTGGTGGACTGCGGGCCGCCCTGCCCTTTCTGGGTTGCGATCCTGTATACACGCTCAACACCGATGCGATCTGGGCCGGACCAAACCCGCTACACCTGCTGAGGGATGCGTGGGACCCTGATCAGATGGACGCGCTGTTGATGTGCATCCCCATCGCACAAACCCTTGGCCATGGCGGCACCGGCGATTTCACCCTGGATCCCGACGGTCGGATTACCCGTGGGCCGGGTGTTGTCTATGGAGGCGCTCAGATCCTCAAGACCGATGGGCTTGAGGCGTTTGACGAGCCCGCCTTTTCCTTGAACCGCCTATGGGACCAGATGCACCAGCGCGACCGGTTGCGCGCGGTCAAATATCCCGGTCGGTGGTGCGATGTGGGTCGCCCCGAAGGGATCGCTCTGGCCGAAAGCCTGATCGCAGATGTTTAGCCCATCCGACAAAGCGCGCGTGTTTGCGGTGCCTCCGGGCGTCGATTTCCCGCGCGCATTGGTCGAAGGGCTGCGTGCACGTACGGCCAAGCTGCCGCCAGAAGATTTAGCCCGGGCGCAGGTGATCGTAAACACAAGACGTATGGCGCGACGCGTGCGCGAGCTGTTTGATCAGGGGCCACCGGCGCTGCTGCCGCGCCTGTCGCTGGTCACCGATCTGGGGGAAAGCGTCGATCTTGCGCAATTGCCCCCGGCCATTCCAGCGCTGCGCCGCCGGTTGGAGCTGACCCAACTGATCTCGAAACTGCTTGATCAGCAACCCGATCTGGCCGCGCGGTCCTCACTCTTTGATCTGTCAGACAGCCTGGCCGCGCTGATTGATGAGATGCAGGGCGAAGGCGTGTCTGCGGATGCCATCCGGCAGTTGGATGTCAGTGACATGTCGGGCCATTGGGCACGCGCGCAGGCCTTTATCGGGATCGCGGATCATTTCTTGACCACCGATAACAACGCTCTGGATGCGCAAGCGCGGCAACGTCGGGTTGTCGAGAGCCTGATTGAACGGTGGCACAAGGCTCCCCCACAGCACCCGGTGATCCTGGCCGGGTCAACCGGGTCTCGGGGCACAACCTTGATGTTGATGCAGGCCGTGGCGCAACTGCCGCAAGGCGCTTTGATCCTGCCGGGCTTCGATTTCGAGCAGCCCGCAGCGGTCTGGGATCAATTGGATGAGGCGCTGACCGGCGAAGATCACCCGCAATACCGGTTCCGCAAGATCATGCAGGTGCTGGATCTGACCTCAGATCAGATCGCGCGCTGGACCGAGGACGCACCCCCTTCTGTCGCGCGCAACCGGTTGGTATCGCTGGCGCTTCGCCCTGCCCCGATCACCGATGCCTGGATGTCCGAAGGGCCAAAGCTGCAAGATCTGGACACCGCAACATCCGCCATGACCCTGGTCGAGGCACAATCGCCGCGTGCCGAGGCCCTGGCCATTGCCCTGCGCCTGCGTCAAGCCGCCGAAGATGGTCAAACCGCTGCGCTGATCACGCCAGACCGAATGTTGACCCGTCAGGTCAGCGCCGCGTTGGACCGGTGGGATATCCTGCCCGATGACAGCGCGGGCCTGCCCTTGCAGCTGTCGCCCCCGGGTCGGTTTCTGCGCCATGTGGCGGGCTTGTTTGCCCGCCGTCTGGATGCCGAGGCGCTGTTGACCTTGCTCAAACACCCGCTTTGTCATGACGGTGACGCGCGCGGAGCGCATCTGTTGCACACCCGCGACCTCGAACTGGACCTGCGCCGCAACGGTCCGCCCTTCCCGGATCGCGAAAGCCTGCTGGCCTTTGCCGCGCGGCAGGAACAGGCGGGCGACTGGGCGCAATGGGTGGCGGATCAGTTTTGCGACCAGCATATCTCTGGCACGCTCCTACTGGCAGAATGGGTAACGCGCCTGCGCATTTTGGCAGAAGCGATCTCGGCCGGGCCTTCGGCAGAAACCGGTACATTGTGGGACAAGAACACAGGTCAAAAGGCGCTTAAGGTTTTGACCAGCTTGTCAGATGAGGCGCAGCATGGTGGCGCGATGACTGCCCATGACTTTGCCGACCTTCTGGGTGCTTTGCTGGCGGCAGAAGAAGTTCGCGACCGCGACGCCCCACATCCGCATATCATGATCTGGGGCACGCTCGAAGCGCGTGTCCACGGCGCTGACCTGCTGATTCTGGGCGGGTTGAACGAGGGCAGTTGGCCCGAAGCCCCAGCGCCCGACCCGTGGTTGAACCGACAGATGCGCGATAAGGCCGGTCTGTTGCTGCCCGAACGTCGGATCGGCCTGTCCGCCCATGATTTCCAGCAAGCCATCGGCGCGCCAGAGGTCTGGCTGACCCGCGCCGCGCGGTCAGACGACGCCGAAACTGTTCCCTCGCGCTGGTTGAACCGTCTGACAAACCTGCTCAGCGGGCTGCCCGCGCAAAACGGTGACAAGGCGCTGGAAGACATGCGTGCGCGTGGGCGAACATGGCTGCGGTGGTCCGAAATCTTGGAAGAGGCGCCAGAGATTGACCCCGCACCGCGCCCCTCGCCCCGCCCCCCGGTTGCAGCCCGCCCCCGACAGCTGAGCGTGACGGAAATCAAACGCCTGATCCGCGACCCTTACGCGATCTACGCCAAACATGTGCTACGGCTTCGGCCTTTGGATCCTTTGGTGCAGGCGCCCGACGCATTGCTGCGCGGCATCGTCATTCATGAGATTCTGGAACATTTCGTTAAAGACAGCGTTTTTGATGCGGCGCTGCTGAGCCGTGAGAACTTCTTGAAACGTGCCTCAGACCTGTTGGATACGCATGTCGCCTGGCCCACGGCGCGGAAATTGTGGCTGGCTCGTCTTGAACGGATAGCCGAGGATTTCCTGCGCGCCGAAACCGCGCGTCGGAGCGACGGCGGCCCGGTCGCGTTTGAGGCACGGATGAATCTGAAGCTCAATCCTTTGGACTTCACGCTGGTTGGACGCGCCGACAGGATCGACATCAACAGTCGGGGCGCGATGCGGATCATCGATTACAAAACCGGCGCACCACCGACCGAAAGCCAACAGTCGAAATTTGACAAACAGCTGTTGATTGAGGCCGCCGTGGCCGAGCAAGGCGGTTTGGATGGGTTCGATCCAACAGCTGTTGCTCAGGCGGTCTTTATCGGCATGGGCGGAACCTACAAAGAGGTCCCGGCGCCTTTTGATAAAGAACCTGCCGATAAGGTATTGGCCGAGCTAAAACAACTGATTTCCGCCTATTTAGAGCATGATCAAGGCTTTTCATCCCGCCGCATGCTGCATAAGGACAGCGATTTTGGCGACTATGACCATCTTGCGCGGTTCGGTGAATGGGATCGAACCTCGGACACTTATCCCGAGGATTTGACATGAGCGCCCGCAACGAAGCCACCGAACGGCAGGTTCAGGCAGCGCGGCCTGATGCCTCGACCTGGTTGGCGGCCAATGCGGGCTCGGGCAAGACCCGCGTGCTGACCGACCGCGTGGCGCGCCTGTTGTTGGACGGGGTGCAGCCGCAGCACATTCTGTGCCTGACCTACACCAAAGCCGCCGCCAGCGAGATGCAGAACCGTCTGTTCAAGCGGTTGGGCGAATGGGCGATGCTGGACGACGGGGCGCTGTCGTCGCAACTGACCGAACTGGGTGTGACCGGTGCGATCGATCCCCAGCGACTTGCACAGGCAAGAACCCTGTTTGCGCGCGCGATTGAGACGCCGGGTGGGCTGAAAATCCAAACCATCCACTCTTTCTGCGCCGCGCTGCTGCGGCGTTTCCCGCTTGAGGCCGGTGTCAGCCCGCAGTTTTCCGAGATGGAGGACCGCGCGGCCGCGTTGTTGCGCGAAGAGATCATCGAGGATTTTGCCGAAGGCCACCACGCAGCCCTGATCGAAGATGTCGCACGGTTTGTCACCGATACCGGGTTTGACGGGCTGACCGCTGCGGTGACCCAGAAACGCAACCTGTTCGCCCATGAGCTGGATTGGCCCGACATTCTGGCGCTGTTCGATCTACCCAACGGGTTCGACGATCGGGCGTTGCTGGATCAGGTCTTTCTGGGCGGCGAGGTGGAGTTGATTTCTTCAGTTAGCGAAGTTCTCAGATCCCAGTCCAAAACTATGGTTGATCTGGCGAATGAACTGTCGATCATATCCTGGAGAAACCCAACCAGAACTGATGTTGAAAAGCTCTACTCTTTGTTTCTGTACAAGAAAGAAAAAATCTATCGCCCAGAAGCTAAGACAAAGTCGGTTCCTACCAAGAATGCACAAGCCGCATTGGGTGCCAATCTTGTTGGTTTTCACAGTTTGATGGAACGAGTAGCAGGCGCGCGAGAAATGGAGCTCGCTTTTTCTGCTGCACGCAAGACCTATGTTCTGCGCCGTTTTGCAGCGGCGTTCCTGCCGGAATACGAGCGGCGCAAGCAATTGCGCGGTTGGCTGGACTTCGACGATCTGATCCTGCGCGCGCGACAGGTGCTGAACGATCCGGCGGTCGCGGAATGGGTACTGTACCGTCTGGACGGTGGCATCGACCATATTCTGGTGGATGAGGCGCAAGACACCAGCCCCGACCAATGGGACGTGATCGAGAAACTGGCGCAAGAATTCACCAGCGGGGAAGGGGCCAGGTCCGGCGTTGAGCGCACGATTTTTGTGGTCGGGGACAAAAAGCAATCGATCTATTCCTTCCAGGGCGCCGATCCGCAGGCCTTTGACCGGATGCAGCAGGAATTCGGGCGGAAACTGGCTGAATCAGGCTCTAAATTGTGGGATTTAACGCTGGAATACTCCTTCCGGTCTTCCAGCGCGATCCTATCTCTGGTCGATATCCTGTTTGAAAACCAGACCGAGGCGGGGTTTCACAAGGATGCGTTGCATCGGGCGTTTAAGGCAGATTTGCCGGGTCGTGTTGACCTGTGGCCGGTGATCGAAAAGGTCGAAGACCAAGAGGATAGCGACTGGACAGATCCCGTCGACCGTCCAAGTGCGCGCCACCATACGGTTCTATTGGCGGAAAAGGTCGCGTGCTCGATCAAAACGATGATCGACCAGAAAGAAACGATCCCCGATGATGGCGACGCCCCCGGCACATTCGTACGGCGCGCGGTGCAGCCGGGGGATTTCTTGATCCTTGTGCAGCGCAGGTCGGACCTGTTTGCCGAGATCATTCGGGCCTGCAAAACCATCGGTTTGCCGATTGCCGGGGCCGACCGCCTGAAAGTGGGTGCAGAACTGGCAGTCAAGGATTTGGCCGCGCTGCTGAATTTTCTGGCCACGCCCGAGGACAGCCTGTCACTGGCGACAGTGCTGAAATCCCCGTTGTTTGGCTGGTCCGAGCAGCAATTGTTCGATCTGGCCCATCGACGAGAGGAAACCTTCCTTTGGGCCGCGCTGCGGCGGCGAGGGGAGGAATATCCCGAAACCATGACTGTGTTGAACGATCTGCGCGGTCAAATCGACTTTTTGCGCCCCTATGACCTGATCGAACGCATCCTGACCCGTCATGACGGGCGGCGTAAACTGCTTGGGCGGTTGGGGGCCGAGGCCGAAGACGGGATCAACGCGCTGCTGTCGCAGGCTTTGGCCTATGAACGCACGGATATCCCCAGCCTGACCGGGTTTCTGGTCTGGATGCAGACCGATGATCTTGAGATCAAACGCCAGATGAGCGGCGTCGGGAACATGATCCGGGTGATGACCGTTCATGGCTCTAAGGGTCTTGAGGCCCCGATTGTGATCCTGCCGGATACCGGAAAACGACAAGCGCCGCGCGATGCCGAGATCATGGTATCGGGCGATGTGCCGTTTTGGAAAGTTCCTGCAGACCAATCACCGACGCGGATCGCTGCGGCACGGGCTGAGGCACGGGAACGTGAGGAAAACGAACGCCTTCGATTGCTCTATGTGGCTCTTACACGGGCCGAAAAGTGGTTGATCGTGGCCGCAGCAGGCGATGTCGGGAAAGATGGTACAAGCTGGTATGAGCAAGTAGAGGCAGCAATGGCGCGCGCTGGCGCAACGCAAGTTCCCGGATTGGACATCCAGCGCTTGTCGCATGGAGATTGGGATGGTCCCCCGCTGAAGACGGTGGAAACGGCGACTGAAACATCCGAAGCATTGCCCGATCTGTTCCTGCGCCCCGCGGTCAAAGCCATCGCACCGCTAGAAACACTCAGCCCCTCGGACCTAGGTGGCGCAAAAGCTTTGTCCGGAGATGCTGGCCAAGATGAAGAGGCTGCCAAACTGCGCGGAACGCAGGTGCATCTGTTGCTTGAGCATTTGCCGACAGCAGAGCAGGCTGATTGGCCTCAGATCTGCGCGCAGCTTTTGCCGGACCTGCCACAGACCGAGCGGCAAGAGCTGTTGTCCGAGGTTTCAAACGTGTTGACCGCGCCTGATCTGGAGCTTGTCTTTGCTGGGAATGCACTGGCCGAAGTCCCGGTGACGGCTGAAATCAACGGTCGCCGCATCCACGGGATCATCGACCGCCTGATCGTAACCGGGTCAGAGGTTCAGGTGATCGACTTCAAATCAAACGCCACGGTCCCGGATCGCCATGAATCCTGCCCTGAAGGTCATTTGCGGCAAATGGGGGCCTATGCTGCGGCGCTGTCGCAGATCTATCCCGATCACACAATTCGAACTGCAATCCTATGGACTCGAACCGCGCAGCTTATGTGGTTGCCACACGAGACTGTGAGCGATGCGCTGGCCAGGTCGGAGATGCCTTGACCTTGGAAAACCGCGCACCTACGTTCTGTCCCCAACCCAATCCCATTCAGGAGACATGAGATGTCGACCGTAGCCGTAACCGATGACACCTTCGACGCCGAGGTTAAAAACGCGACCGTACCTGTGGTCGTCGATTTCTGGGCCGAATGGTGCGGACCCTGTAAACAGATCGGCCCCGCTCTGGAAGAGCTGGCAGCCGAGTATGGCGACAAGGTGAAAATCGCCAAGGTCGACGTGGACAGCAACCCAAACTCTGCCGCTGCAATGGGTGTACGCGGCATTCCGGCGCTGTTCATTTTCAAAGACGGTGAGGTGGTGTCGAACCGCGCGGGCGCTGCTCCGAAAGCTGCGCTGCAAAGCTGGATCGAAGAATCCATCTGAACTGGAGGTAACAGTTGATCCAAAAGGCGCCTCATATCGGGGCGCCTTTTTTAGTGCGGAGATAAAGCAACCAATGGCAAAAACGCGGGTTCTTGTGGAATTTGGGATGGGCACGTCGTTGCGGCGCATGGACTATACCGAAGCAGCAGTGCGGGCGATCAAAGACGCGCTGTGGCACAACTCGGTCAATATGGCTGAACTGTTTGGTTTTCCCAAAGAGGCGATGATCATCGACGCCGAAATTGGCGTGCAGCAGCCCGATCAGGTGGACACAGGTGCGTTGCCCGCCATCTTCCCCTATGGCCAGCCCAATATCACCGTCACCAAAGGCGGTCTGGACATCGAAAAACCCGGGCGCGATGGACTTACGGTCATCGCAAATGCAGCCCTGATCGTTTCCTTCGACATGGAGCCTGCGGCATGAGTGAACAGCGCATCATTCTGGAAATGGGCACAGGCAATGATCTGTATGGGCAAGACTATACCAAAGCGGCGCGGCGCGCGGTTCAGGATGCTTTGCACCATTCCTCGATCACATTGTTTTCGAAACTGGGCATCGACCATTCTGAGATGCGCGTTTGCGTGACCATCGGTGTTCAAAACCCGGACCTGGTCGATTGTGCGCAAGTGGCCGCCGATTTGCCGCGGGGCAGGGCCGAAGTGACCGCCGTGTTAGGCGGCTTGGATGTCGCGGATGAGGCTACAGGAGCCAAACATGTGATTGCCACGGCCGCGATCGAGGCGTTTGTGCCCAGCCTGGTCGGGAAATACAAACAAAGCTGAAAAAGAAAAAGCCGCCCATAGGAGCGGCTGATCTCTATCTTCTGTCTGAAAAAGCTCAGAACTTGGCGACGTCCTCACGGGACAAGCCGATGTCGTCCAGCTGAGCGTCGGTCAAAGCAGACAGCGCTTTGCGTGTGTTGCGTTCATCATTCCAACGCAGGATGTTGGTCAGAACTTGGGTGAAAAAGCCGGCTCCGTGCAGGTTGTTGACTGCTCCGAGCGGCGCATGGGTTTTTGCGATAGTGGCCATTTGCGCGTTCCTATTCTGTTGAAACAGCCGACCCTGTGTCGGTTGTGAGCCTCATGTAGGACCCCGTGCCGAGTCTTACAATTGCTACTCCAGCAGGCCCGTATTGCACTGCGTGCATATCTTTTGGGCGATTTAAGAACAGTTGCACCAAACACTTACCCGGCCCATATAGGGGCGCAGACAGTACGGAGGCTTTTATGGCAGAGAACGACTTTCCCGGTTGGCACGGCACCACGATCATCGGTGTCAAAAAAGACGGCCACGTGGTCATCGCCGGTGACGGTCAGGTCAGCCTGGGCCAGACCGTGATCAAGGGCACGGCGCGCAAGGTCCGCCGCCTGTCGCCGGGCGGGTTTGAAGTGGTTGCCGGGTTTGCCGGGTCGACAGCTGATGCATTCACCCTGCTGGAACGACTGGAGGCCAAGCTTGAGGCGACACCCGGCCAACTGGCCCGCGCCTCGGTCGAGCTGGCCAAGGACTGGCGCACCGACAAGTACCTGCAAAAGCTTGAGGCGATGCTGATCGTCACGGACGGCTCTGACCTGCTGGTGATTACCGGGGCAGGGGATGTTCTTGAGCCAGAGCACAATGTAGCGGCCATCGGTTCGGGTGGTAACTTTGCCCTCGCTGCGGCCCGCGCGATGATGGACAGCGACAAGTCAGCCGAACAGGTGGCACGTGAGGCCATGGCAATTGCCGCAGAGATCTGCGTTTACACCAACGGCAATCTGACGGTTGAGACGATATCAGGCTAACAGCGCCTTGATCTCTTTCCCTTTCCAGCGGCGGTGCATCCCGATCAGGCCAAAGATCGCGGCGAGCACCACGATGTAATAGGGCACGCGGATATCGATGCTCATCAACCCGCCACCGATCAATGACATGACGCCACCTGCCAGACAGAAGACGGCAGTGGTCACGCCCATGACCCAGCCCTGATCTGCCTCGCTGACGCTCGAGGAGAACAGGCCCAGCATCGTTGGATAGGCGACACCGAACAGGAAATAGAAGAAAAAGACCGGCACATAGCTGATCAAGCCACTGGGGCTGAACGCGAAGGCCAGACCGCACACGATCATCACGATCAGTGCGGTATGAATGATTGCGTGTTTGCTGAACCGCTCTTGCGCGGGTTTGACGAGGAACGTGCTCGAGAATGCCAGCGCAAACCCGATCACCACCATCGCCATGCTGCCACCGATCACGCCATATCCAAAGGCGCTGGTCAGGAAGTTGTCCACAAAGACATAGAAGGTGACATTTGCGATCATGAAGAACGAATAGACCGGCAGGATTTTCAGAACCATGGGATGGCCCCGCACGGCGATCAGGCTATCGGTGATATCGCGCGGACGGAAGACAAAAGGTTCGCGCTGGGTCCGCGTGTCCTTGAAGAATGTCATCACCAAAAAGATTGCGATCAATACCAGCACAAAGGCGCCGTAGAACGGGGTTTTCAAGGTCGCAAAACTGCCGAACAGGGCGGCATCGGACAAAACCGCTCCGATGATCGGGCCGCCGACCAGGCCAAAGCTGACACCGGTCACGATATAGCCCATGTTGCGATCCCGGTCGGCTGCGTCCGTGCTGCCGTCGATCATTGCGGCCTGTGCGATGGGTTGGTTGCCTGCGGTAAAGCCGGTGATCGACCGCCCGATGATCAGCAGCAGCAGGCTGTTCATGAACAGCGCGAGAATGGTGATGGCGTATCCGGCAAGGGCACCGCCCAGACAGACCAACAATGCGTTTTTGCGTCCGATGGAATCCGAGACTTTCGAGACATAGACAACGCCCAGAAACCACGACAGGAAAAAGCAGCCGATCACCAGGCCGTAATAGAAATGGCGTTGGCCCTGAGGAGTGTTTTCAGGCAAGAACCCTGATTTGGTTTCCATGATCAGCGAGTTGATGATCGGAAAGACCAGCCCTTGCCCAATCAGATCGACAAAAACCACGAACAACAATGTGATCTTGGCAATTTTCGTCATAAATTCGCCCCCGGTTCCAATACCTTGTGCAAAGTCTAACAGACGAACACAAAGGTGGCTAACACTGTGTCGGTGGCTCTATCGGATCGACCCGTTGCTCAAATTCAGGCGACCGAGCCTGCTGTTGTTTTTGCGAATGCGGTTTCGGTCAACAAAGTTTGGTCGCTCGAAGCTCTGCAGCTTTGGTGAAAACCTGCTCTCATTCAGTGACCGGCTTGTGTTTTCCGGGGCGATGATTAGGTTCCGCTGCGAAACAAACGGATAGATTAGTATGACCGACCTGACCCCGCGCGAGATCGTCTCGGAACTGGACCGCTTTATCATCGGACAGAAAGACGCCAAGCGCGCCGTGGCCGTGGCGCTGCGCAACCGTTGGCGGCGCAAGCAGCTGGCTGATGACATCCGCGACGAGGTTTATCCCAAGAATATCCTGATGATCGGCCCCACCGGCGTTGGCAAGACCGAGATCAGCCGCCGTCTGGCCAAATTGGCGCGTGCACCATTCATCAAGGTCGAAGCGACCAAGTTTACCGAAGTCGGCTATGTCGGACGTGATGTGGAACAGATTGTCCGCGATCTTGCCGACGCGGCGATTCTACAAACCCGCGAATACATGCGCGAGGACGTCAAAACACGGGCGCATCAGGCTGCCGAAGATCGGGTGATCGCTGCCATTGCCGGTGAAGATGCCCGCGAAGGCACGCGCGAGATGTTCCGCAAAAAGCTGAAAGCCGGAGAGCTGGACGATACCGAGATCGAGCTGGAGCTTTCGGATACCTCAAACCCGATGCCCATGTTCGATATTCCAGGCCAGCCCGGGGGGCAGATGGGCATGATGAATCTGGGCGACATTTTTGGCAAAGCCTTTGGCGGTCGCACCGTGAAAAAACGGATGACTGTCGCCGAAAGCTATGATGCGCTGATCGGGGAAGAGGCTGACAAGCTGCTGGATGACGAGACGGTTAACCGCGCGGCCCTAGATTCGGTCGAGCAGAACGGTATTGTCTTCCTGGATGAGATTGACAAAGTCTGCGCCCGTTCAGATGCGCGGGGTGGCGATGTCAGCCGCGAAGGCGTGCAGCGGGATCTGCTGCCCTTGATCGAAGGCACCACGGTTTCGACGAAACATGGCCCGGTCAAGACCGACCATATCCTGTTTATTGCCTCGGGCGCGTTCCACATCGCAAAACCGTCGGATCTGTTGCCGGAACTGCAAGGCCGTTTGCCGATACGCGTGGAATTGCGGGCGCTGACCGAAGAGGATTTCGTGCGGATCCTGACCGAGACCGATAACGCTCTGACCCGCCAATACACCGCTCTGATGGGGACCGAGCAGGTCACCGTCAGCTTTACCGATGACGGCATCGCCGCATTGGCGCGCATCGCTGCGGATGTGAATCAGAGCGTTGAGAACATCGGCGCGCGGCGGCTTTACACGGTAATGGAGCGTGTTTTTGAAGAACTGTCCTTCACAGCCCCTGATCAGGCCGGGGCAGAGGTTACTGTGAACGCGCAGTTTGTTGACGACAATCTGGGCGAATTGACCAAATCAACCGATCTCAGCCGTTACGTTCTGTAATAATATCAAGCTGGTTTTTGCCGGCCAACGGTCGACATTGACTGGACGTCGCATCTGAATCCGATAGCGTGAGCGCAAGTTTGCTTTTGGGGTGACCTGTGTTCCGTTCTTTGCTCGCACTATTGACCTGTGCAACACTGACCGCCTGCGTTGACCGTTCGGTTACTGAGACTTTACCCGAAGCTCTCAGGTTCGGCACTCCGGCCACGGTGTTTGCCTCAACAACGCGTGCGCGCGAACCGGATGGCTCTTACGGGTTCCGGCGCGCCGAGGCGCTTCGCTATCTCGAAATGACGATTTCCATACCGCCAAACCATACGGCTGGAACGCTGGACTTCTCGTATGCCGACCCAAACCCGAAGAAAGAGTTTGTTCTCGCCGATGTGACCGAGTTCTCGGGGCCTGAGGGCCTTCGCTCTCGTTTGAAAGGTGTCGATGATGTGGTGCTGTTTGTTCACGGCTATAACGCAACACAAACAGAGACCGCGTTTCGCGCCGCTCAGCTGACCCATGATGTAGGCGTGCCCGGAACCACATTTATCTATTCCTGGCCCAGTCAGGCCCGAGGCACCGGTTACGCCTATGATCTGGACAGCATGTTGTTTGCGCGCGATGGGCTGGAAAACACCATTCGCAGCCTCAAGGCCATGGGTGTGAAACGTGTTATCGTCATGGCGCATTCCATGGGCGGAGCTCTGACGATGGAGATGATGCGCCAGGCAGAGCTGCGCGAACCGGGTTGGTCGAAACGCAACATAGAAGGTGTCGTTTTGATTTCCCCCGATCTGGACGTCGATCTGTTCCGGTCGCAGATGCAAAGCATCAAATCGCTGCCGGACCCGTTTGTTGTCATGGTCTCTAAGAAAGATAAGGTTCTGGGCCTGTCGGCGCGTCTGCGTGGCACGTCTGACGGCCAGCGGCTGGGGAATATCACCGACGCGGAAACACTGGCTGAGTTCCCGATCAAGATCATCGATACGACGGCCTTCAGCAACGATGCGGAATCGTCCCATTTTGTTGCGGCCACGTCTCCGGCTTTGCTGACACTGCTCAGCTCGGCGCGCCGTGTCAGCTCGACTTTCGGGCCTGACCGGCCTGCGATTGACGTGCTCGCGCCACCAAGTCTGACAAATCCCTCGGGCGCAACGGAAATCGTGCTTACCGAATCCGGCGCAACCCAGGTCACCTCTCCTTGAGTGCGTTCGACTTCCGTCAATACCTTGTCCAAAACCGCACTTGGCTGGGCGCCGGAGTCCTGCTGACATTTCTATCGTGTTTTGGGCAGACCTTTTTCATCTCGATTTTCGCAGGTGAAATACGCGCAACCTTTGGCTTAAGCCACGGGGCCTGGGGCGGCATCTATTCGCTGGGCACGATGGCCTCGGCGCTGGTGATGATCTGGGCAGGGGCTTTGACCGATATTTTTCGCGTCCGCGTTCTGGGGCCATGGGTTCTGATTGGTCTGGTGCTGGCTGCGTTGGCGATGGCGCTGAACCAATGGGTACTGCTTCTGCCTTTGGTGATCTTTCTATTACGTCTGTTCGGGCAGGGGATGAGCACCCATATCGCCATGGTCGCTATGGCGCGCTGGTTCACCGCAACGCGCGGCCGGGCCTTGTCGATCGCCACGCTTGGCTTTGCCGCCGGAGAGATCATCCTGCCGGTCAGTTTCGTCGCCGCCATGACGGTGTTGGACTGGCGTGTGCTTTGGGTCATCGCGGCTGGCACAACAGTTTTGGGCATCCCGTTGCTCTACACCCTGTTGCAACACGAAAGAACGCCACAGAGCCTGGCCGAAGCGTATTCCTCGACCGGGATGGAAGGCCGCCATTGGACGCGCAAACAAGCTTTGACGCATCCGTTGTTCTGGCTGATGGCGCCTGCTTTGCTAGGGCCGTCGGCCTTTGTCACCGCGTTTTTCTTCCACCAGGTGCATTTGGCGGAAATCAAAGGCTGGACCCATCTTCAACTGGTATCCCTGTTTCCGGCCTATACCGGCGTTTCGATGCTGGCCATGTTTGCGTCGGGCTGGGCGTTGGACAGATGGGGCACGGCGCGGATGATGCCCGGGTTTCAGCTGCCCATGGCACTGGGCTTTGTTCTTTTGGGCAGCGTCGGATCCATCATTGGGGCCTTGGTGGGCCTTGTCATTCTGTCGCTCACCGTTGGGGCCAACAGCACGTTGCCCGCAGCGTTCTGGGCCGAGTTCTACGGCACCAAACACATCGGCGCGATCAAAGCTTTGGCGACAGCGCTGATGGTTCTGGGCTCGGCCATCGGGCCGGGCCTGACCGGAGTCTTGATCGACATCGGTATCCCGCTTGAGACGCAATTCATCTGGATCGGCGGCTATTTCGTGCTGTCCTGCCTGTCCGTCTGGGTCGGTGTTCGAAAGGCTGCACCCATGCTTTAACGGTTACGCCGCAGATACACATAATAAGCCCCGTCACCGCCGTGGCTGATATGAGCCGGTGTCACTTGAAGCACCGCCTGCGCCAGTGGCGGTAGCGACAGCCATTGCGGTACCTGATTGCGCAACACGCCGCGCGGGGTTGGAATCGGGCCCGGCTCGTCCCGATCTTTGCCCTTCCCAGTGACCACCAGAACCAGCCGTTTGCCTTGTGCTTGCGCGGAAAGGATGAACCGAACCAGCACCGGATGGGCCGTGTCCATGCGCCTCCCATGCAGGTCGAGCTTGCCTTCGGGCTTCAGCTTACCACGCTTCATGCGACCAAACGCCTTTGTGTCCATGAGCACCGGACCATTGCGCAGCGTTTCGGTAATTGATGGTTTCAACACAGGCTTGGCGGGTTTGGCGGGTGCCTTTTGGCCAAGCTCAAAAGCCTCGATCCGGCTTTTGGGCGCTTTGGTCGGTTTCGGCTTGGGTAAAGGGGTGGGATGTACCGATTGCGGCAGTTCGGGATGCAGGCGGTCGGCCTGTTTGGCGACCTTGCGCCACAGCTCGATCTCGTCTTCGGTCAGCTTGCGCCGGGTCATCAGAATTCATCCGGTAACAGGGCATAGGCCCGCTGGATCGGCAGCAGAACCACCATGCGCCCGGGGTCTTTCAAACGCCCGGCGGCTTTACCCGCTTCGTCGCCGGTACCAAAAAAGATATCGGCACGTTGCGCCCCTTTGATGGCAGACCCGGTATCCTGCGCGATCATCAAACGCCGGATCGGATCTTTACCGTCCTTTTCGACCCAGACCGGCGCACCCAAGGGCGTATAGGCCGGATCAGCAGCGATACTGCGCATCGTTGTCACGGATCGGTTCATCGCGCCCAAAGGCCCTAGCTCTGGCGCTACCCGGTTCACCTCGCGAAAGAACACGTAAGACGGGTTGTGAAACAGCAATTCGGCCCCGGCTTCGGGGTTCTTGCGCACCCAGGCCCGGATCATCTGTGCGCTGACCTCATGCGCGCCCAGCGCGCCTCGGCGGATCAACTCGGCCCCGATCGAGCGGTAGGGGTGGCCATTCGCGCCGCCATAGCCCACGCGCAAGGCGCCACCATCTGGCAGTTTGATCCGGCCCGAGCCCTGGATTTGCAAAAAGAACAGCTCGACCGGGTCATCGACCCAGGCAATTTCCAATCCACGGCCTCGCATCACATCAGTGGTCAGCAATTGGCGGCGGCTCAGCCATTTATCGACGCCGCGCGCCTCGGGCGGCATTTTATATAATGGATAGCGATAGGTGGCAGTCGGGACCTTCGATCCGTCCAGCTCGGGCTCGAAATACCCGGTGAACAACCCATCGTTTCCGTCCTCGACCAGAACCGGGCGAAAAAACAGCTCAAAGAAAGACCGCGCCGCCTCGGGCCCATAGGTTTGCGCCGCGCCGCACAGAGCCTGCCAATCCTGGTCATCCAGATCACGGCATGTGTTTAGAAATACCGACAAGGCCGCGCCGTGATCATCCTCGGCCCAGCCCTCTAGCTGATCAAAAGACAGGATGGATCGCGTCGCCTCTGCTCCGGCAGCGCTGGCGGCTGTCATCGCAGCCACCAAAACAAGCGACCGGAGCCGGGCAATCATGCGTCCGTGGCAACAAGCAGCCAGTTTGGATCGTCCGAGCCCATTACGCGGGCGAAGGTCCAGCTGTCCTTTTGGCGTTTCACGGTGTTCGGGTTGCCTTCGATGATGTCACCACCGCGATCGCGCACAACCGAGGTCAGCTCACCCACAAAACGCATGGTGATCTCGGCCTGATTGGTTTCCTTGTCGAAGGTCACATCAGCAACCGAGGTTTCGCGCACCCCAATAAATTCAGCCTCGATAGTCAGACCCTGATCTTCGCGCGACGCCACAACCGATACGAAGGTGTCGAACACCTCTTCCGACAGGAAAGGCTGGATTTCGTCCAGATTGCCCTTTTCGAACCCCATCACGATCATCTCATAGGCGCCGCGTGCGCCCTGAACGAATTCGCTGACAGAAAACGAAGGCTCGATCCGCTTCATCGCGGCAAAGGTCTGCGCCTGTTCGCTGTCCTCGTCAACGTGATCCGTAATGTCATGATCCGGGCCGCCTTCGATCACTTCAAAGTCACGGCGCGCAGTATTTGCATCAGGCTGCTGTTGAACGGGTGGTTTCTCAAAACCTTCTCGCGTCCCCAATACGCTTTTGAGGCGCAGGATCAGGAAAACGGCAATTCCGGCCAGGACCAGCAACTGGATCATCGGTTCGTTCATTTCATCCTCTTTTCAGACAGCGACTTTGTATACGCAGCCTCTTGCCACTATGTAGGTGACAGATGCTGGCAAGTCCACTGCCCGGCCTGATCTAAAGGATAACGTATATGTATCTGTTCTTGGCATTTTTGTTGGTTCCGATCATCGAGATCGCCCTGTTCATTCAGGTCGGTGGTCTGATTGGGCTGTGGCCGACACTGGCCATCGTTGTTCTAACAGCGGTTTTGGGAACGATTCTTGTACGTACACAAGGCCGAACGGCCATCGCCAACCTTCAGCGATCCTTTGCCGAATTGGATGACCCGACCGAACCGCTGGCCCATGGGGCCATGATCTTGCTGTCGGGTGTCTTGCTGTTGACGCCCGGGTTTTTCACCGATGCTGTTGGGTTTGCCCTGCTGGTCCCGGGGATTCGTGTGGCCGTATTCAAATATCTGAAATCAAAGGTCACGATCACACAATTCCAGATGGGAACCGGTGCTGGGTTCCACCAACATCGTGATCCTTTTGATCAGGGCGACGTCATTGACGGTGAGTTTTCCGAAGTTCAGCCCGGAAAAAAACCGGCAAAACCTTCGAAATGGGTTGAAGACCCGCACCAGCATTGAGGTGCTGCGCCCAACTTGCTAAGCAGTGGCGAATTTCAAATTTGGAGTAGTTCCATGGCCGAAGAAGGCGCAAAAGAAAACACTGCGGCCCAGCAAGCCGCACCTCAGGTCCAGATGCGTGTTCTGGGCCAATTTGTCCGCGACATGTCGTTCGAAAACGTGATGGCGCAAAAAGGTGTGTCGGGCGAAGTTCAGCCCGAAATGTCGGTTCAGGTGAACCTGGACGCCAAAAAACGCCCTCAGGACCATCAGTTCGAAGTTTCGATCAAGCTGAACCTGACCTCAAAAGCCAAAGGTCTGGAGGATGTTCTGTTCGTTCTGGAGCTGGATTATTGCGGCCTGTTCCACGTGGAAGGTGTGCAAGAGGATCAACTGCACCCGTTCCTGATGATCGAATGCCCGCGTATGCTGTTCCCGTTCCTGCGCCGCATTGTGAGCGACGTGACACGCGACGGTGGCTTCCCGCCGGTGAACTTGGACAATATCGATTTTGTTGCGCTCTACCGCAACGAGTTGATGCGCCGTCAGGCCGCACAAGGCCAGACAGCTGACGCATAATCTGATGTCCCGCGTCTGATCAGTATCAGGCGCGGGTCCACAGGGCGTTTTCGCCCAAATCTTCCACAAATTTCTGATGTGCGGCTTGTTCTTCCTTGGTGATCCGAGACGGCAGAGCCGTTGCGCGCGGAGCAGGGCGCCAGGCGTCTTCGCCGGCACCCGCAGCAGATGCGGCAGTGGACAACCCGAAATCCGGCTGCCGGCCCCCGATTAATTCCAGATAAACCTCGGCCAGAATCTCGGAATCGAGCAACGCGCCGTGCAGTACGCGGTTTGAATTGTCGATATTGAACCGGCGACACAGCGCGTCCAGCGACGCGGGTGAGCCGGGGAAGCGCTTGCGCGCAATGGCAAGCGTATCCAGCGCCTGATCCATCGGAATCGGGGGCAGACCCATCCATTTCAGCTCGGCGTTCAGAAACTTCATGTCGAAGGACGCGTTGTGGATCACCAGCCGTGCATCCCCAACAAAATCGCGAAACCCTTGCCCAACTTTGGCAAAGACCGGTTTATCCTTCAGCGTCACCTCACCTTTCTCTGGTGGGCGTGGGGTTTCCAGCAGGTCAGGGCCTATACCGTGAATGCCAAAAGCCTCGTCCGGCATACCGCGTTCGGGATTGATATAGACGTGATAGGTTTCACCGGTGGCCACATGGTTCCACAGCTCAACCGCGCCGATCTCAACAATCCGGTCCCCGCTTTCGGGATCAAACCCGGTGGTCTCGGTATCCAGTACAATCTCACGCATTGTTCAGCCCCGCCCGTATCTGTTTGACCACATCCTGCACCTGCGCGCGGGCATGGTCCAGCGTATCTGTCACGATCACGAAATCTGACCGCGTGGCTTTTTCGTCATTGGGCATCTGCTTGGCCCTGATCTGTTCAAACTGCGCTTCGGTCATCGTGCCCCGCGTCAGAACCCGGCGCTTCTGTTCTTCGGGTGAGACCGAGACACAGGCCACCGCATCCATCAACGCGTCACCACCTGTTTCAAACAGAAGGGGAATGTCGAACACCAGGATATCGGCTGTCGCGACCTTGCGGAACGCAGCCCGATCAGCGGCGACCAACGGGTGCACGATGGCTTCAATCTGTTTCAGCGCGCTGGCGTCCTTGGCGATGATTTGCTTCAGCACTTCCCGGTCCACAATGCCGTCTTTGACAGCGGTTGGGAAGGCATTGCGCATCGGCTCAACTGCCGCGCCACCCTTTGAATAGAGTCTATGTACGGCCGCATCTGCATCCCACAGCGCACAGCCTTCCTCGACAAAGATCTGGGCGGTCGTGCTTTTGCCCATGCCGATCGAGCCAGTAAGACCAAGGGCAAAACTCATGCCAAAACCGCAGCTCGCAATTCGTCGTCCACCTGTGGCCGGACGCCGAACCAGCGCTCAAATCCCGGAACGGCCTGATGTAACAACATACCCAAGCCATCCACGGTTGTGCAGCCAGCGGCGTCTGCGGCTTTCAAAAGCTCCGTCTGCAAGGGTGCATAGACCAAATCCGTAACGACAGTTCCGGGTTGCAAGCCTTCCAAGGAAACACGCAGCTGAGGCTGACCTTGCATCCCCAACGAAGTTGTATTGACCACCAGCGTTGCGTTTTCCAATACCGTATCTGCCTGTACCCAATCCACCACACGAATGCGCTGACCAAACTCTTCTTTCAGATGATCTGCCCGGGCGCGGGTTCGGTTGGTCAATAGAATTTCGGGCACCCCGGCCTCGGACAGGGCGTGCAGAACCGCCCGGGATGCGCCGCCTGCACCAAAGACAACTGCCGGGCCATCCTTTGGGTTCCAATCCGGTGCGCGCTCGCGCAGGTTTGCCATGAACCCATAGCCGTCGGTGTTATCCGCATGGATGGATCCATCCTCGCGAAAGACCAACGTATTTGCTGCTCCAATCACCGAAGCGCGGTCTGACACATGATCGGCCAAACGCATCGCGGCCTCTTTATGCGGCACGGTCACATTGGCCCCGACAAACCCAGCCTTAGGCAAAGTGCGCAACACCCGTTCCAGATCCGCGGGCGCGACATCCATTGGGATGTAATACCCAGACAGATCGAACCTGTGCAGCCAATGACCATGCAGCGCGGGCGAGCGGGAATGCGCAACAGGGTGCCCGATGACCCCGGCCAATGGAATTCGATGGTCTGTCATTGATCAATTACACCTTTCACAGCCAGATAGTTCAGCAGTTCCAGCAAGGGCAGCCCCAGGACATTAAAGTAGTCGCCTTCGATGGCAGCAAAAAGGCGAACGCCTTCTTCTTCCAGCTTATAAGCGCCCACGGCTTGGCGAATGCTGTCCCAGTTCCGAGTGACATAGTCCCGCAGATATGCATCCGAGCTGGCACGCATCCGCAGCCGAACCTGACCCACATGCCGCCAGATGGGTTCGCCATTCTGATAGATCACCGCAGCGGATAACAGCATGTGCCGCTTGCCCCGCATCATTTTGAGCTGTGCCAGCGCATCATCTGGTGTTTCGGGTTTCGAAAGAAGAGCACCTTCGAAATCCAAAACCTGATCGCACCCAAGAACCATGGCACCGGGTGCTTTTTCACTTACCTTTCTGGCTTTCATCTCGGCCAGCGTATCGGCGATGTCACGCGGTGGCGCGCCTTCGGCCAGCAAAGCCTGCTTGGCCGTTTCTTCATCGACACGGGCGACCTGCACCGTGAAATCAACACCAGCGTTGCGCAGCATTTGCGCCCGGATCGTTGAGCCCGAAGCCAAGACAATGGGGACAGACATGTGGAAAACCCCGTTTACAAGTCGTTAAGTGTTCAAGGACGCTTTGTATGGTTTTCAGGTTGACACGCAAGCCTTGCGGTTTGGCAAAAAACATCTGCGAGTCGTTCAAATTCTGTACCTTCGGGACAAGGATAAGTTTGCGCAGCAGGATAACCTGTTTTTCTTGCCTTATCCGAGGATTTATCCCCAAGGAGCGTCGTTCTACTAATACTTAACACGTTGTTTTAAAAACATATTTTCTTATTTTCACAGAATCGTACAGACCGCGGAAATATCTATCCACTTGGGGAAAAACCCTGAGTAAAAAAGTAATCCACGGAAATTGATCTCCCTACAAAACCATCATCCTTTTTCTTTTCTTATTTTTTTATTAGGGAGGGTTTGATCACGAACCGAGGGGCATCATGTCTGACCTTCTTTTTACCATATACCCTTGGGTAAAGTCTCTGCACATCATGGCCGTGATCTCTTGGATGGCTGGATTGTTCTATCTACCCAGACTGTTTGTCTATCACGTAGAAAAGGCACAATCGGTTGACGGGGCAGAACCGATTTTCTTTGAGATGGAAGAAAAGCTGCTGCGTGTGATCATGCGACCGGCAAGCATCGTGGCGTGGATATGTGGCCTGATCATGGTGTTCACACCGGGCATTGTCGGCTGGGATTTTGCCTGGCCCTGGGTCAAGGGTGTGGCGGTGATCGCAATGACCTGGTTTCATCATTGGCTGATGGCTAGACGCAAGGACTTTGTAGCGGGGCGAAATACGCTCACTGGGCGGCAGTATCGCATGATGAACGAGGTCCCGACCGTTTTGATGGTTTTGATCGTTCTGGCGGTCGTTCTGAAGTTCTGAGGGGCGAATTGACTCTGCTCTTCGACGCGCTTATGTAATTGCCAACTCGCCCGTCCGGGCGGTGTATCTTCCGTACTGAAATTCCACTTTGTACCGCGCAGTTCGCGGTGAAGGTATATATTATGACAACTGACGCCCTGAATCTGGCTGACCTCAAGGCCAAAAGCCCCAAAGACCTTCTGGCGATGGCCGAAGAGCTGGAGATCGAAAACGCCTCGACCATGCGGAAAGGCGAGATGATGTTCCAAATTCTGCGCGAACGCGCGGATGAGGGGTGGACCGTTGGTGGCGATGGCGTTTTGGAGGTTCTGCAAGACGGGTTCGGCTTTTTGCGCTCGCCCGAGGCGAATTATCTGCCCGGTCCCGACGATATCTATGTCTCACCTGATATGATCCGCCAGCATTCGCTGCGCACCGGTGACACGGTCGAAGGTGAGATCAAGGCGCCGGATGAGAACGAACGCTATTTTGCGCTGACCAAGGTCACTAAGATCAACTTTGAAGACCCGGAAAAAGCAAAGCACAAGATCCTGTTCGACAACCTGACGCCCTTATACCCCGAGGAGCGTCTGAAGATGGAGATCGAAGATCCCACCATCAAGGACAAATCCGCCCGTGTGATCGACCTGGTTGCGCCGATCGGGAAGGGTCAGCGGTCACTGATCGTGGCGCCTCCGCGGACAGGTAAAACGGTGATCCTGCAGAACATCGCGCATTCGATCGAACAGAACCACCCGGAGTGTTACCTGATCGTCCTGCTGATCGACGAACGCCCAGAAGAGGTGACCGATATGCAGCGCTCGGTGAAGGGTGAGGTTGTGTCCTCGACCTTCGACGAACCGGCGACGCGCCACGTTGCCGTATCGGAAATGGTGATCGAAAAAGCCAAACGTTTGGTCGAACATAAACGAGATGTTGTTATCCTTCTCGATTCGATCACAAGACTTGGTAGGGCATTTAACACAGTTGTGCCGTCGTCAGGTAAAGTTCTGACCGGTGGTGTGGACGCCAACGCGTTGCAACGGCCCAAGCGGTTCTTTGGTGCTGCGCGGAATATCGAAGAGGGCGGATCGCTGACCATCATCGCCACTGCGCTGATCGATACCGGCAGCCGGATGGACGAAGTGATCTTCGAAGAATTCAAAGGCACGGGTAACTCGGAGATCGTGCTGGATCGTAAGATTGCCGACAAGCGTGTGTTCCCGGCCATCGACATCCTCAAATCCGGTACCCGGAAAGAGGATCTGTTGGTCGACAAGGGTGATCTGGCCAAGACCTTTGTTCTGCGCCGTATCCTCAACCCGATGGGGACAACCGACGCAATCGAGTTCCTGTTGGCGAAGTTGAAACAGACCAAGACAAACTCGGAATTCTTCGACTCGATGAATACCTGACACAGGTCTTAACCCTCGCGAGGCCTTCGAATGGATACGATATTCGCCTTGGCCAGCGCGCAAGGCAAAGCTGGGGTGGCGGTCATCCGCCTCTCTGGCCCTTTGGCCCATTCTGCTGCGAAAACGCTGGTTGGTGGTGATCTGCCTCAACGCGGAATGCGCGTGCGGACCTTGCGCGCGCCAGATGGAACGCGTTTGGACGATGGACTCGTGTTGACATTTCAGGCTCCGTCCAGTTTCACCGGCGAAGATGTGGCCGAGCTTCAAATCCATGGCAGTACAGCAACGGTGAACGCGGTTCTGCGCTGTCTGTCTGACATGGATGATCTGCGCATGGCAGATCCCGGGGAATTCACGCGCCGCGCGTTGGAAAACGGGCGCATGGATCTTACCCAAGTCGAAGGCCTGGCCGATCTGATCGATGCCGAGACCGAAGCACAACGCAAGCAGGCCCAGACCATATTGGCCGGTGCGCTTGGCGATCTGGTCGAGCGTTGGCGACGGGATCTGATCCGGGCTGCGTCTTTACTGGAAGCCGTGATTGACTTTGCTGACGAAGAGGTGCCGACCGACGTTTCACCTGAGGTGCGGGATCTGATCCAGGGTGTAGTGCAGGACCTGGACAAGGAAGCCAAAGGGGTTCAAATCGCGGAACGTGTGCGAACCGGGTTCGAGGTGGCAATTATTGGCCTGCCAAACGCGGGAAAGTCGACCTTGCTGAACGCATTGGCAGGTCGCGAGGCCGCGATAACATCGGAATATGCCGGAACCACTCGGGATGTCATCGAAGTTCGTATGGATCTGGCAGGTTTGCCTGTCACTTTGCTCGATACTGCAGGTTTGCGGGAAACGGATGATCATGTCGAAGGTCTGGGAATAGACCTTGCGCGACGGCGGGCAAATTCCGCTGATCTGCGCGTTTTTCTGGCTGATGATGTTGAAGCACTGGGAATACCCGTTCAACCTGAAGATGTGATTGTCCGTCCGAAAGCAGACCTCGGTCCTGAAGGGACTGCTGGTGTATCAGGGAAAACAGGGCAGGGGATCGATCAGCTGGTTTCCGATATATCGTATAGGCTTGCGGAGCGAACCACTAGTCATGGTATTGCGACCCGTGAAAGACATCGCATCGCGATGATCCAGGCATCCAATGCGTTGACGCAGGCAGAGTGGGTACTGGAATCAGGTCCCGACATGTATGATATTGCAGCTGAAGAATTACGCACCGCGATACGTGCCTTGGAAAACCTGGTCGGACGCATAGATGTCGAAACACTGCTGGATGAGATCTTCTCCAGCTTCTGTCTTGGAAAGTAAGGAGTGTTTCACGTGAAACATTCACAGTTTGATATCGTTGTTATCGGAGCCGGTCACGCTGGAAGTGAAGCTGCCCATGCGGCTGCTCGGATGAATGCGCGAACTGCATTGGTGACCCTGTCCGAGAAAGACATCGGCGTTATGTCATGCAATCCGGCGATCGGAGGTTTGGGCAAGGGCCACCTTGTGCGTGAAATCGATGCGATGGATGGGGTTATGGGTCGCGTCGCAGACCGGGCCGGGATTCAGTTCCGGCTGCTAAACCGGCGAAAAGGGCCGGCGGTTCAGGGACCGCGCGCGCAGGCAGACCGAGCTTTGTATCGTGCGGCAATGCAAGACGAAACGCGTCGTCAGGAAAATCTAACTGTCATTGAAGGCGAAGTTATAGATTTGATCATGGCAGGGGATCGCGTTTCTGGTGTTGTTCTGAGTGACGGTTCAGAGATCCCAGCAAAAGCTGTAATTTTGACCTCTGGAACGTTTCTTCGCGGCGTGATCCATATCGGCGACGTTTCCAAGCCTGGTGGCCGTATGGGGGACCGTCCCTCTGTAAAATTGGCGGAACGGTTGGACGGGTTTGACCTTCCCATGGCGCGTTTGAAAACAGGTACGCCACCGCGGCTAGATGGTCGAACAATCAATTGGGATGTGCTTGAGCGTCAGGATGGGGATGAGGACCCTGTTCTGTTTTCATTTATGTCAAAATCTGTCGTGGCACCGCAAATCACATGTGGAATCACACATACCAACGCGCGAACGCATCAGATTATAGAAGATAACCTCTCACGTTCTGCAATGTATGGGGGTCATATCGACGGAGTGGGTCCACGTTATTGCCCGTCTATCGAAGACAAGATCGTCCGATTTGCGGATAAGGAATCACACCAAATCTTCTTGGAGCCGGAAGGCATCGGAGATCATACGATTTACCCGAATGGTATTTCAACGTCGCTGCCGGAGGATGTGCAACACGCATATGTTCGGTCAATCGTAGGCCTGGAGAGTGCGGAAATCTTGCAACCAGGGTATGCGATCGAATATGACTATGTTGACCCTCGGGTGCTGACATCTGAATTGGCTTTGCCTGAGGTTCCCGGCCTATATCTAGCGGGTCAGATCAACGGAACTACAGGATATGAGGAAGCAGCAGCGCAAGGATTGGTCGCCGGATTGAATACTGCGTTGGCCGTTCAAGGCAAGGATCCGATCCATTTCACTCGATCCGACAGCTATATCGGCGTTATGATTGATGATCTCACAACGCGAGGCGTGGCGGAACCCTATCGGATGTTCACCTCGCGTGCGGAGTTTCGTCTTTCCTTACGTGCGGACAACGCCGATCAACGGCTGACACCGATTGGGTGCGACATCGGATGTGTCGGGCAAGCGCGTCAGGCGTTGTTCGAGCGAAAAATGGAAAAGCTGCTTCAGGCAAAGGCAGCCTTGACTGAGCGGACATTCACGCCGAAGGAGGTTCGCAGCGCAGGTATTGACGTCAATCAAGATGGAAACCGACGGGACGGGATGGCTATCCTTGCTTTTCCGAAGGTGAATTTTGAAGATGTTCTGCCACTTATGCCAGAGCTTGCAGGCACTGATGCCGAAACGCGGAGGCAGATCGAGCGCGACGCGCTTTATGCCAACTATATCGCGCGACAGCAAAGAGATGTCGAAGCTATGAAGCGAGATGAAACCCATGTTATCCCTCGTGACTTCGATTATTTCGCACTGGACGGCCTATCGTCGGAGATGAAGCAGAAGCTTTCGAATGCAAAACCAGCAAATATCGCGCAGGCTGGTCGGGTTGAAGGCGTCACCCCGGCTGCGATCACATTGGTTCTGGCGAAGCTGCGTCGGGATCAGAAAGCTCGAAAAGCATGATCCAACCTTCTTCGGAGGCAGTTGATGCTCTGAATGTTTCACGTGAAACACTCGACCACCTGAAAACCTATGTAAATCTCGTGGAGCAATGGAACCCGAGAATAAATCTGGTGTCCCGCGCAAGCCTTGCGCAGATTTGGGAACGGCATATCCTGGATTCCGTGCAAGTATTCCGCTGTGCACCGCAGGGTAAAACTTGGGTAGATTTGGGTAGTGGGGGCGGTTTTCCGGGGATTGTGTGTGCAATCCTGGCAAAGGAAACCGCACCCGACACCGAATTCACCATGGTCGAGAGCGATCAACGAAAAAGCGCTTTTCTTCGCGCAGTCATTCGCGAGACTGGTGTAAATTGCCGCGTGATGTCGAAGCGCATAGAAGCAGTTGAGCCGCTAAGCGCCGATATTCTGTCTGCACGGGCCTTGGCTGATCTGAACACTCTTCTGTCCTTTTGTAACCGGCACTTGCATGCATCGGGCACCGCATTGTTGCCGAAAGGCGCGAGCTGGAAAAAAGAGCTTTCAAAAGCTCAGGAAGAATGGAAATTCACTGCTGACCCGATTAAAAGTATAACTGAGCCCCAGGCCGTTATCCTTAAAATCACAGGAGTCTCACGTGGTTGATTTGTCTCGTCCGAACGGACCTCGGATCATCGCGGTCGCAAATCAAAAAGGCGGGGTGGGAAAGACAACAACAGCGATCAACTTGGCCGCCGGTTTGGCCGAGGCTGGCTGTCGAGTTCTTGTGGTGGATCTTGACCCCCAGGGCAACGCGTCCACCGGGCTGGGCGTAGAAGATCGGGACTGGACGACCTATGATCTGCTTTTGGACGATGCGCCACTCAAAGCGGTTGTACAGGACACGGAAATTGACAACCTTCTGGTTGTTCCGGCCACGGTGGATCTTAGTTCAGCAGATATTGAACTGATCTCGAACGAGAAGCGTAGCTATCTTTTACATGACGCACTGAGGCAAACTGCGGTGGACGCGTTTTCCTTGGATTTTATCCTGATCGACTGCCCGCCTTCGCTGAATTTGTTGACTGTAAACGCCATGGTGGCTGCGCATTCTGTTCTGGTTCCGCTGCAAAGCGAGTTCTTTGCGCTGGAAGGTTTATCCCAGTTGATGCTGACAATAAGAGAGGTTCGGCAGACCGCGAATCCAGACCTCAGAATCGAAGGTGTTGTGTTGACCATGTATGACAACCGCAACAACTTGTCCCGCCAGGTGGAAAAAGACGCGCGTGACAATCTGGGTGAGATGGTATTTAAAACCAAAATACCCCGAAATGTTCGGGTCAGTGAGGCACCGTCTTATGCGATGCCGGTATTGCAGTACGATTCGGGTTCTCTGGGCGCGATGGCGTATCGGCACTTGGCCCGGGAAGTCATGCACAAGAATAACAAGTCAGCGGCCTGACCGGTCGACAGGAGGGCAAAATGAGCGCCAAGAAAAGCAAGCCCCGGGGATTGGGTCGCGGATTGTCCGCTCTGATGGCGGATGTCACGCCCGAAGGAGAAGGGCGCGTATCTGCCACGCCGCGCCGTCCTGATCTGAATGTACCCATCGAAAAGCTGAAAGCGAACCCCAATCAGCCGCGCCGGACGTTCTCGCAAGATCAATTGGACGATCTGGCGGCTTCGATCAAAGAAAAGGGCATCATCCAACCTTTGATCGTGCGTGCGATTAACGACAGCGAGTATGAAATCGTAGCGGGTGAGCGCCGCTGGCGCGCGGCACAAATGGCTCAGCTGCATGAAATTCCAGTCATCGTGCGCGAGTTCGATGATACCGAGGTGCTGGAAGTCGCCATTATCGAAAATATCCAGCGCGCCGATCTGAATGCGGTGGAAGAGGCCGCGGGTTATCGGCAGTTGATGGACAAGTTTGGCCATACGCAAGAGAAGCTGTCCGAGGCTTTGGGCAAAAGCCGCAGCCACATTGCAAACCTGATGCGTTTGCTGTCCTTGCCTATGGATGTGCAGGCACTGGTGGTCGACGGGAAATTGTCTGCCGGTCATGCAAGAGCGCTTGTTACGGCTGAAAACGCGTCCGAACTTGCCAAACAGATCGTTAAAGACGGATTATCTGTTCGGGCGACTGAAAATCTGGTGAAAAAGCAGAACCAACCGAATGATCCGAAGGTAACCCCTCGCACACGAAACCTGAATGCGGGAAAAGATGCGGATACGCGCGCGCTTGAGAAAGATCTGTCGGCTATATTGGCAATGAAGGTTTCGATCAACCATAAGGCTGGTGGAGAAAGCGGGCAGGTGGTTCTGACCTATGAAAACCTGGATCAGTTGGATGATCTGTGCGCCAAGCTTAGCCGCTAGGCCTGGTCCAGATAAAGATCATAACTCCGGCTAACGTAATCGCCTGAATGACCAGGACATGTGTCGGTACAGATAGCAAAACCGAAAAACCGAAAACGGCGGCGACAGACAGGGTCGCCGCCTTTTTTGCAGCTGGGCGAATGGCGCCGGATTGCTGCCAGTCCACTATCATCGGGCCAAAGGTTTTGTGGGTGATGAGCCAAGTGTGCAGCCGCGTCGAGGATCTGGCAAAAAAGAATGCCGCCAAGAGCAGAAAGGGTACCGTCGGCAGCAGCGGTAGAACCACCCCGATCATCGCCAGTGCAACGCAGAAAAGTCCAAGTGCGGCCCAAAGATAATGCATCCGTCAATCCAGCAGCTCTCGGATAACCGCGTTCAATACAGCGCGCCCATCCGGCGTGGCCATCAAGCGCCCATCTTGACACTGAACCATGCCGATCTGGGTAAGGTGGTCCAGCTTGTCTTGGGGCAGAAAACATCCGGACAGTGCGCAGTATCTCTCTATATCTAGTCCTTCTGCAATGCGTAGACCCATCATAAGGTATTCTTGAGCCTGTTCTTGACGTGTCACCTCGGTACGAACTGTCTCGCCATTGCCATTGGCTGCGGCACCCAACCAGCGTTGAGGGGCAAGATGCGTTTCGGTTGCGAATTTCTGACCATTTAAGGTGATCCGCCCATGCGCACCGGGACCGATGCCGACATAGTCGCCATAGCGCCAATAGATCAGGTTGTGCTGCGACTCGGCACCGGGCCTTGCGTGGTTGGACACCTCATAGGCGGGCAGCCCGTGAGTTTCGCAGATCTCTTGCGTGGCCAGATACATATCGGCGGCGCTGTCATCTTCGGGCAATCCGCGCAGTTGGCCCAACGCATAGCGATCTCCAAAGGCAGTGCCTTGTTCGATCGTTAACTGATAAAGCGACAGGTGATCGACGGCCATCGACAGCGCTTCGGTCAATTCCGCGCGCCACGCGTCCAGAGTTTGGTGTTGGCGCGCATAGATCAGGTCGAAACTGACACGGTCAAAACAAGATCGGGCTATGTCGAACGCGGCACGCGCCTCGGTGACCGTATGAATGCGGCCCAACCGGCGCAGGTCGTCGTCGTTCAGCGCCTGAACGCCCATGGAAATGCGGTTCACACCTGCATCGCGATAGGCGGCGAACCTGCCTGCCTCAACCGAGCCGGGATTCGCTTCCAGCGTGATTTCCATGTTGTTGGCGGGGCGCCACAGCGCACGCGCCGTATCAATGACGGCAGAGACGGTCTCGGGGGCCATCAGCGACGGTGTGCCACCGCCGAAAAAGATCGTGTTCAAGACCCTATCGGGTGTTTCACCGGCAGAGCGGCGCAATTCGCTTAGATAGCAGTCAAGCCATTGTTTTTGATCAATATTTCTTGAAACATAGCTGTTGAAATCGCAATAGGGGCATTTGGCCTCGCAAAAAGGCCAATGCACATACAGGCCAAAGCCCCCGTTGCGCCAATCATCCGCCAAAGCAGCCTTTCACGAACATCTCCACCGCGCGGCCCCGGTGGCTGATCTTGTTCTTTTCCCAGCGATCCATTTCCGCAAAGGTAATTGTGTGGCCTTCGGGGACAAACATTGGATCATAGCCGAACCCGCCTTCGCCGCGCACGGGCCAGACCAGATGGCCGGGTGCAACGCCTTCGAACACTTCGTCATGCCCGTCAGGCCAGGCCAGAACCAAAGTGCTGCGGAACTGAGCGGTGCGCGGGTGAGGGGCGTTTTTCGCCTCGAGCTCAGTATGGGCGCGGGTCATTGCCATCATGAAGTCACGACCATTGCCGGTTTCGGCCCAATCGGCGGTATAGACGCCGGGCGCACCGTCCAACGCGTCGATGGTGATCCCGGAATCATCCGAAAGCGCGGGTAGGCCCGTGGCTTTGGATGCGGCATGAGCCTTGATCCGGGCGTTGCCGACAAAGGTATCCTCGGTCTCTTCCGGTTCGGGCAGGTTCATGTCAGCCGCGCCCACCACGGTCACACCGAAGGGTTGCAGCAGGTGCGCGACCTCTTCCAGCTTGCCTTTGTTGTGCGTGGCGACCAGCAGGCGGTCGCCCTCGAACTTGCGGGTCATGCGGTCGCGGCTTTCTGGGCTGCGGCCAGCTCACCGACGCCTTTTTCCGCCAGATCCATCAACTGATCCATCTGCGTGCGGCTAAAGACAGAGCCTTCAGCGCTCATCTGTACTTCGATCAGCTTGCCTGACCCGGTCATGATGAAATTGCCGTCCACGCCGGCCTCGCTGTCTTCAGGATAGTCAAGATCCAGCACCGGCTGGCCCGCATAGATGCCACAGGATACGGCGGCCACCGGATCAACCAGCGGGTCCGAGATCACGTCGCCCGCCTTCATCAGCTTGTTCACGGCCAGACGCAGTGCGACCCAGCCCCCGGTAATCGAGGCGCAGCGGGTGCCGCCATCGGCCTGGATCACGTCACAGTCGACGGTGATCTGACGCTCGCCCAGGGCCACGCGGTCGACACCGGCGCGCAGGGCACGGCCAATAAGGCGCTGGATTTCTACGGTACGGCCGCCTTGCTTGCCGCTAGCCGCCTCGCGCCGCATCCGGGTGTTGGTTGCGCGGGGCAGCATACCGTATTCAGCGGTAATCCAACCCAGACCCGAGCCCTTGATGAATGGCGGTACGCGTTCCTCGATCGTGGCGGTGCACAGCACATGGGTGTCGCCCATCTTGATCAGGCAAGACCCTTCGGCATGTTTGGTAAAACCCGTTTCGATTGAAACGGCGCGCATTTCGTTTAGATCACGTCCTGAGGGTCGCATGGGAATTCCTTTGTTTGCTGGGTTGGGGATACCGCCCTGCAGCGTTACGATGCAACCCCGATTGACCTTTCCATGGCCTGCTATTTAATGACCACCCAGCAGGAGATTGCCGATGAGCGACGCGAGCAAAATTCTGGATGAGATGAATGACCGGTCCCGTGAGGTGTTCCGGTTGATTGTCGAAAGCTATCTGGACAGTGGTGAGCCGGTGGGCAGCCGCACGTTGACGCGCACTCTGTCAGAAAAAGTCAGTGCTGCGACCGTGCGCAATGTGATGCAGGATCTGGAATTTCTGGGCCTGCTCGACAGCCCGCATGTCAGTGCAGGCCGGATTCCGACCCAGCAGGGGTTGCGTATGTTTGTCGACGGGCTGCTTGAGGTGGGCGATCTGGGGCCTGATGACAGGCAGAAACTGGATGAGACATTAGGCTCTAACGCTGGCGATGTCGGTGGCATGCTGGACCGTGTAGGTTCGGCTTTGTCAAATGTGACACAGGGCGCATCACTGGTTTTGACGCCCAAGCATGAGGCTGAGATCAAACATATCGAATTCGTCTCATTGGGTCATGACCGCGCCTTGGTGGTTCTGGTCTTTTCTGATGGTCACGTTGAAAATCGCCTGTTCACACCACCGCCCGGGCAAACGCCAAGTTCGATGCGGGAAGCCGCGAATTTCCTGAACGCGTTGATCGAAGGGCGCACACTTGGCGATGTGCGGCGTCAAATGCAAAGCCAGATCGACGCGCGCAAGCAGGAAATTGATGTTTTGGCGCGGGAAATGGTCGAGAGCGGCATGGCCGCCTGGGAAGGGGATGGCACCGACTCGGCCCGGTTGATTGTCCGCGGGCGGGCGAATCTTCTGGGTGAATCGGGTGAGGCCGAAGAACTGGACCGCATTCGCACACTGTTTGATGATCTGGAACGCAAGCGCGACATCGCGGAATTCCTTGAATTGACCGAGGATGGCGAAGGTGTGCGCATTTTTATCGGCTCTGAGAACAAACTTTTCTCACTTTCGGGTTCCTCTTTGGTGGTGTCTCCATATATGAACGCTGATCGTAAGATAATTGGTGCGGTTGGGGTCATCGGGCCCACTCGTCTGAACTATGGGCGGATCGTGCCAATCGTGGATTATACGGCGCAACTGGTCGGCAAGCTGATATCCGACCGGAGCTAGAGGGTAAGAGATGGCAGAACCCAAGAACGAAGATTTTCTGGATGACATCATGTCGGCCGAGGCGGAAGAGCTGGCGGATGAGATGGCTGAGATCAGCGACGAAGCGCTGGAGCTGGATGAGCTGCGTGCCGAGCGGGATGATTATAAAGACAAGTTCATGCGTGCCTTGGCGGATGCCGAGAACGCGCGCAAACGCGGCGACAAGGCGCGCCGCGATGCGGAACAATATGGCGGGTCAAAACTGGCGCGCGATATGCTGCCGGTTTACGACAATATGAAGCGCGCCCTGGAGGCCGCGACAGATGAACAGAGAGAAGTCGCTGCGGGTCTGATCGAAGGGGTCGAACTGACCATGCGGGCCTTGAAGGATGTGTTCCAGAAACACGGGATCGAGGTGATCACGCCTGAAGTCGGTGACCGGTTTGATCCCAACGTGCATGAGGCGATGTTTGAGGCTCCGGTGCCGGGGACTAAGGCTGGCGACATCATTCAAGTATCTGCCGAAGGGTTCATGCTGCACGACCGTTTGCTACGACCAGCGCAGGTTGGGGTGTCTTCAACACCAGCAAGTTGATTGGCCTCTGCGAGGCCAAGCCTCCGGCGGAGGTATTTTTGAACAGAAGAAGGGTCGGTCAGGATTTGGCCGCCTCTTTCAGTTTGTAGATCAGGTCAAGCGCTTCGCGGGGGCTGAGCTCATCCGGCAGGATGTCGTTGAGCATGTCTGTGACCGGTGACGTTTTTTTGGGCGCAGGTGGCGGCGGCGGAGCGGCCGAAAAGAGCGGGAGGTCATCGATCAACGCTTTTTGTTTGCCGCCTTCACGTTCGGTTTTTTCCAGTTGCTCAAGGACAACGCGGGCGCGGTCGACGACAGAGGCGGGCAGGCCGGCCAGCTGTGCGACCTGAACGCCATAAGACCGGTCGGCGGCGCCTTTGTGGACCTCGTGCAGGAAGATGACCTCACCTTCCCATTCCTTGACCGCGACGGTGGCGTTGTCGACACCTTCGAGATTACCGGCGAGAGCGGTGAGTTCGTGATAATGCGTGGCAAACAGGGCGCGGCAGGTGTTGGCGGCGTGCAGATGTTCCAGCGTGGCCCAGGCGATGGACAGACCGTCATAGGTGGCTGTGCCGCGCCCGATTTCATCCAGGATGACCAAGGCGTGCGCATCGGCCTGATTCAGGATTGCTGCGGTTTCGACCATTTCGACCATGAAGGTCGAGCGACCGCGGGCCAGATCGTCGGAGGCGCCGACACGGCTGAAAAGCTGGCTAACCAAACCAATATGCGCGCGTTCAGCGGGAACATAGCTGCCCATCTGAGCCAGAAGCGCAATCAGGGCATTCTGGCGTAGAAACGTGGATTTACCAGCCATGTTGGGGCCGGTCAGAAGCCAGATCGCGGCGCCGTCTTCCGCGCTGAGGTCGCAGTCATTCGCGATGAACGCGTCGCCGCTTTGGTGACGCAGGGCGTGTTCGACAACCGGGTGACGACCACCCTGAATGTCGAAGGCGCGCGATGCGTCGACCTGTGGGCGGCACCAGTTTTCGCCACGCGCCAGATCGGCGAGCGCTGTGGTCAGGTCAAGCTCCGCCAAGCCTCGGGCGGCTTGGTTGAGGCGGGCGGCGAGACTCAAAATCTCATCAGAAAGCCTTTGACAGAGCCGTTTTTCGATCTCCAGCGCCAGATTACCAGCGTTCAGGATGCGGGTTTCGATCTCGGACAGTTCAACCGTGGTAAAACGCACTTGATTGGCGGTGGTTTGGCGGTGGATATAGGTTTCGCTGAACGGGGGGCTCAGCATCTTTTCGGCATGGGTGGCTGTAGTTTCGATGAAATAGCCCAGCACATTGTTGTGCTTGATCTTCAGTGAGGCGATACCGGTCTGTTCGGCATATTTCTGCTGGAACCCGGCGATGACCGAGCGGCCTTCGTCGCGCAGGGTGCGGGCTTCGTCCAGTTCTTCATCAAAGCCAGTGGCGATGAAACCACCATCTCGGGCCAGCAAGGGGGGTTCGGCAACCAATGCGTCATCTAAAAGCTGCAGAAGGTTGTTAAACCCGACAAGGTTTTGCACCGCTGATTTCAACAAATCCGGCAGGTCTTGGGAGGCGCAAAGATCGGCAAGTGTCGCGGCCTGATTCAACCCATTGCGGATTGCCGCCAGATCGCGCGGCCCACCGCGATCCAGCGACAGGCGGGACAGGGCGCGGTCGAGATCCGGGGTTTTGCGCAGAGCTTCGCGCAGATCTGAGGTGATCAGGCTGTCTTCGACGGCAAAACTCACCGCATCCAGCCGGGCGTGGATCACATCAAGGCTGCGCGAGGGGCTTGAGAGCCGTTGTTCCAGCAGTCGCGCACCGCCGGGTGTCACTGTGCGGTCAACAACGGACAAGAGCGATCCGGCGCGACCACCAGACAGAGATCGGGTGAGTTCAAGGTTGCGCCGGGTTGCGGTGTCGATCTGAACCACGCGGTCTGCAGATTCCTTTGTCGGAGGTTGCAGAAGCGGCAGTTTGCCCTTTTGCGTGATCTCAAGATAGTCGATCAGGGCCCCCATGGCCGAGACCTCGGCACGGGTAAAGCTTCCAAACGCGTCCAGTGCTCCAGTTTTGAACAGCGCACAGATGCGTTTTTCGGCGGCGGTGCTGTCGAAACTGGCGCGGCCGATCGGGGTCAGCGAGATGCCCAGGTCGCGGGCGGGTTCCTGCAAGGCCTGCGCGGATCCATCAGCAATGATCAACTCGGACGGTGCCAGCCGGGCGAGTTCGGGGCTGAGCCGCACCGAGGTCAGCGGCATGACATGAAACGCACCGGTCGAGATATCGGCCCAGGCCAGCGCGGCCTCATCCCGAACCTCGGAATAGGTGGCGAGAAAGTTGTGACGGCGCGCCTCAAGCAATGCGTCTTCGGTCAGTGTGCCGGGGGTCACCAATCGCACAACATCGCGCTTTACTACTGCTTTAGAGCCTCTTTTCTTGGCCTCGGCCGGACTTTCCATCTGTTCGCAGACTGCCACGCGAAAGCCTTTGCGAATGAGTGTCAGCAAATACCCTTCGGCAGCATGAACCGGCACACCGCACATCGGAATGTCGGTGCCGTTGTGTTTGCCGCGCTTGGTCAGCGCGATATCCAGCGCCTCGGCTGCGTTGACCGCATCGTCAAAGAACATCTCATAGAAGTCGCCCATGCGATAAAACAGCAGAGCGTCGGAATGGGCCTCTTTGATCTCAAGGTATTGCGCCATCATCGGCGTGACTGTGGACAAGGCGGCCCCCTTCTGGCGTGTTCCGGGCGTGACCTTACAAATCCCCCTCGTGCGACGAAAGGCGAAAACGCAATGTCGTTGAGGCGCAGCCTCGCCTGCGTTATGACGCGTAAGCCCTGAACTCATGGAAACGACCTGAAAAGATGCCCAAAGCGAAGATCACCAAAGAAGAGGCGCTGGCCTTTCACCTGGACCCGACCCCCGGCAAATGGGAGGTGCAGGCCACCGTTCCCATGACCACGCAGCGCGATCTGTCTTTGGCATACAGCCCCGGCGTGGCGGTTCCGTGTGAGGCCATCGCCGAAGCGCCCGAGACGGCTTATGACTATACCAACAAGGGCAATCTGGTCGCCGTGATCTCGAACGGGACGGCGGTTCTGGGTCTTGGCAACCTTGGTGCGCTGGGCTCGAAGCCGGTGATGGAAGGGAAATCGGTTCTGTTCAAGCGGTTTGCTGACGTGAATTCGATTGATATCGAGCTGGACACCGAAGACCCGGATGAGTTCTGCCGCGCAGTGCGCCTGATGGGGCCGACCTTTGGCGGGATCAACCTGGAAGACATCAAGGCGCCCGAATGTTTCATCATCGAACAGCGTCTGAAGGAAGAGATGGATATCCCTGTCTTCCATGATGATCAGCACGGCACGGCAGTGATCTGTGCCGCGGGCCTGATCAATGCGCTGCATATTTCGGGCAAGAAGATCGAGGACGTGAAAATCGTCCTGAACGGAGCTGGCGCTGCGGGGATTGCCTGTATCGAACTGCTCAAGGCGATGGGTGCGCGGCACGAGAATTGCATCGTCTGTGACACCAAGGGTGTGATCTATCAGGGTCGGACGGAGGGTATGAACCAGTGGAAGTCAGCCCATGCGATTTCCACGGATCTGCGCACGCTAGAAGACGCGATGAAGGATGCCGACGTGTTCCTGGGCGTCTCGGTCAAAGGGGCCGTGACGCAGGACATGGTTGCTTCGATGGCGGACAATCCGGTGATCTTCGCCATGGCCAACCCGGATCCCGAGATTACGCCGGAAGAGGCCCATGAGGTGCGCGTGGATGCAATCGTCGCCACCGGGCGCAGCGACTATCCCAACCAGGTGAACAACGTTCTGGGTTTTCCCTACTTGTTCCGAGGGGCGCTGGATATCCATGCCCGCGCCATCAATGACGAGATGAAGATTGCCTGCGCGCATGCGCTGGCCCGTCTGGCGCGCGAGGATGTGCCGGATGAGGTTGCCATGGCCTATGGCAAGTCGCTGACCTTTGGCCGCGATTACATCATTCCCACCCCGTTCGACCCGCGCTTGATCCACCGGATCCCGCCCGCTGTCGCCAAGGCCGGGATGGACACGGGTGCAGCCCGACGCCCGATCATCGATATGGACGCCTATGAGCTGAGCTTGAAATCCCGGATGGATCCAACCGCCAGCATCCTGCGCGGTCTAAACGCGCGGGCGCGTCAGGCCCAAAGCCGGATGATCTTTGCCGAAGGTGACGATCCCCGCGTATTGCGTGCGGCTGTGATGTATCAGCGCTCGGGTTTTGGCAAAGCTCTGGTGGTCGGTCGACAGGATGACGTGAAGGAGAAGCTGGAAGAGGCCGGTTTGGGCGATGCTGTGCGCGAGCTTGAGGTGGTGAACGCGGCCAATACCCTGCATCTCGATGCCTACAAAGACTTTTTGTACCAGCGACTGCAACGCAAAGGTTTCGACCACAAAGACATTCACCGCCTGGCGGCCCGCGACCGGCATGTGTTCTCATCCCTGATGCTGGCGCATGGCCATGGTGATGGGCTGGTAACAGGGGCCACTCGCAAGTCGGCGCATGTTTTGGACCGCATCAATCATGTGTTTGACGCCGACGCCGCGCATGGGGCCGCTGGGGTAACGGCCTTGTTGCATAAGGGTCGGATTGTCCTGATCGGTGACACGCTTGTGCATGAATGGCCGGATGAGAATGATCTGGCCAATATCGCCGAACGCTCTGCTGCCGTCGCCCGCCATATGGGGCTTGAGCCGCGAGTGGCCTTTGTCAGTTTCTCGACCTTCGGCTATCCGGTGTCCGAGCGTGCGGAAAAGATGCATCGTGCGCCAACAGTTCTGGACCAGCGGGGCGTGGATTTCGAATATGAAGGCGAAATGACCGTGGATGTGGCTTTGAACGTTGAACAGCAGGCCAGCTATCCGTTCTCGCGCCTGACCGGTCCGGCCAATATCTTGATCGTGCCCGCGCGCCATTCGGCCAGCATTTCGACAAAGCTGATGCAGGAAATGGGTGGCGCAACCGTGATCGGCCCGATCCTGTCGGGTGTCGACAAGCCCATTCAGATCTGTTCGACCGTTTCGACCGCTAATGACATCCTGAACATGGCCATTCTGGCCTCCTGCGATATTGGGTAAGACATGGCGATCTGGAACCTCGGCTCGATCAACGCAGACATGGTCTATGACGTGCCGCATCTTCCCGGTGCGGGTGAAACGCTGGCCGCCGATGGGCTAAGCCGGTTTCTGGGCGGTAAAGGGGCCAATATGTCGGTGGCCGCCGCACGGGCCGGAGCGCGGGTGGCGCATATCGGGGCGGTTGGGCCTGATGGGCGCTGGGCTTTGGACAGGCTGACTGAATACGGAATTGATACGCGTTTCATTGCCGAGGTTGAGGTGCCGACCGGTCATGCCATTATCGCCGTGGACAAGGCGGGGGAGAACAACATCATCCTGTTTCAAGGGGCCAACCACGCCATTTCCAACGCGCAGCTGGGTCAGGCCCTTTCGGTGGCCGAGGCCGGAGACGTTCTGGTCATGCAGAACGAAACCAACGCACAGCTTGAGGCTGCAAAAATGGGCCGCGATCTGGGTCTGACTGTATGTTACGCAGCCGCGCCCTTTGATGCAGATGCGGTCCAGGCGGTGTTGCCGATGCTGGACTTTCTGATTCTGAATCAGGTTGAGGCGGATCAGCTGCAAGCGGCAACTGGACTTACGGTTTCAGATCTGCCGGTCGAACATGTGGTTGTGACTTTGGGTTCTAAGGGCGCCAGGTATGTCCAGAAAGACCATGAGCCGGTCGATTTCGCGGCCCATAAGGTTCAGGCCGTCGATACAACGGGCGCCGGGGATACGTTTACGGGCTATGTGCTGGCGGGGATGGATCGCGGAATGCCCATGGAACAGGCAATCCAACAAGCAAATCGTGCCGCGGCCCTGATGGTCACGCGGCACGGGACTGCTGATGTCATTCCCGATCTGAAAGAGGTTCGGGAAGCGCGGTTCGATTAGGACCCGACGAAAGGTGCGTCGCTGCCCCACAATTGTTGAACACGGGCGTCACGACCGCACGCTTTGCGATAGGCTTTGTAGGCGTTGGCCTGACGTTTGGGGCCAAAGCGGGTGATGACCAGCTTTTTGCCTTTGTAGTAATCCTGATGGTAGGCCTCTGCGGGGTAGAACGTGCTTTCGTTCAGGATCGGTGTGACAACCGTCTGCCCAAGCGCGGCCTGCGCGTTGGCTTTGGCTTGTTGCGCAAGTGCTTTTTCGCCTGCATCAGAGACGAATATTGCGGTACGATAGCTGTCGCCACGATCACAGAACTGACCGCCTGCATCGGTGGGGTCGACCGAGCGGAAGAACATGTTCAGCAGGGTTTCACGTGACACACGGGCCGGATCAAAGGTGATCTGCACTGCCTCGTAATGACCTGTGCCTCCTTTGCTGACCTGGTCATATGTCGGATTGGCTGCGGATCCGCCAGTAAATCCCGAAACGGCTTCGATCACACCGGGCACCGATTCAAAATCTGATTCAACGCACCAGAAACATCCGCCAGCAACCGTTAGCGTTTCGGTTCCGGCAGCCGGCGCAGGAGCCGCACGCAGAAGCGCGGCCAGCGTCAGCAGGGTAAACAAGAGGGCAGGTTTGACGTAGTCGAGGTAAGCAATCCGGGTCATGTCAGGTCTCCTTCTGAGATCAGGGTGACCCGAGATTGCGCCGCGTGCAATCACCTGAAATCGATTGTCACGGGGTGGTGAGACGAGTTTATCAGACGTTCAACGGAACGACCCGAAAGCAGAACGGCGGCAAAGGCACAGGCAAAGATGCCGGTGCCTTTGCGTTGCGCTTATTTCGACAGGCGTTTGTCGCGCGCCGCCAGCAGTTTCAGGCGCAGCGCGTTCAGCTGAATGAAGCCTGCCGCGTCTTTCTGGTCATAGGCCCCGGCGTCTTCTTCAAAGGTCACATGCGCCTCGGAATAGAGCGAGTGATCCGACCAGCGGCCCACGGTTGAGGCGAGACCTTTGTACAGTTTCACGCGAACGGTGCCGGTGACATGTTCTTGCGAGCGGTCGATGGCGGCTTGCAGCATCTCGCGTTCGGGCGAGTACCAGAAACCGTTATAGATCAGCTCGGCATATTGCGGCATCAGCTGGTCTTTCAGATGCATTGCGCCACGGTCCATGGTGATCGACTCGATCCCGCGATGGGCTTCCAGCAGGATGGTGCCGCCCGGCGTTTCATAGATACCGCGCGATTTCATGCCCACAAACCGGCCTTCGACCAGATCGAGACGGCCAATGCCGTGTTTGCCGCCATATTCATTCAGCTTAGTCAGGATCGTCGCTGGGCTCATCGCCTCGCCATTGATGCTGATCGCGTCGCCCTTTTCAAAGCCGATCTCGATGAACTCGGGCTCGTTCGGGGCGTCCTCGGGGTGGACGGTGCGCTGATAGACATAATCGGGCGCCATATCCGCGGGGTCTTCCAGAACCTTGCCCTCGGACGAGGTGTGCAGCAGGTTGGCATCGACCGAGAACGGGGCCTCACCGCGTTTGTCCTTGGCAATCGGGATCTGGTTCGCCTCGGCAAATTCCAGCAGCTTGGTCCGGCTGGACAGGTCCCACTCACGCCACGGTGCGATAACTTTGATGTCGGGGTTCAGCGCATAGGCTGCCAGTTCGAACCGCACCTGATCATTGCCCTTGCCGGTCGCCCCATGGGCCACCGCATCTGCGCCGGTTTCGGCGGCAATCTCGACCAGACGTTTTGAGATCAGGGGACGCGCGATGGACGTACCCAACAGGTACAGCCCCTCATATTGCGCGTTGGCGCGGAACATCGGGAAGACAAAATCGCGGACGAATTCCTCGCGGATGTCCTCAATATAGATGTTTTCCGGCTTGATCCCCAGCAGCTCGGCCTTTTTGCGCGCGGGCTCAAGCTCTTCTCCCTGACCCAGATCGGCGGTGAAGGTCACAACTTCACAGCCATACTCGGTCTGCAACCATTTCAGAATGATCGAGGTATCAAGGCCACCGGAATAGGCCAGAACAACTTTCTTGGGCGCGGACATCTGACTTCCCTTTATGCGTAGATCGACTGGCCCCTAACGGGTTTTGCACGCAGGGGCAAGCTGTGTGCGTTGACGTATGGAAGGATTTGGGGTGAAACGAGGAGATAGTGAACAAGGATTGGTTGAAAGGGCTTGAGTTTGTTAGGCTATAGAATTTTTAAACATGCCGTTTTGATGCTCTTGGACAACATATCGGTCGCTTTAAGGTTAAGTGTCTTTCCGTTTCTTGCTTTGGGCGTGGCTTGCTATCTCCTTGCTTTGTATCCGGCGGGAGTTTTGACAGAAACGGATACCGATAATGTTTCATCGATATCGGGTGCATTTGCACTTGGTATTCTGACGCTCGTAGTACTCTATTTGATCACTCTTGTTTGGGTGGCCGTAGGTTGGCATCGTTATGTGCTTCAGAACATCGAACCGAATCTAGCATGGCCTGTCTGGAACAGTGATCGAATGTGGGCGTATGCCGGAGCATTCCTCAGGATAATTCCGTTGAGCATTCTGCTTTGTTTTGTTGCTCTTCTGCTTTTCATAATACCTGCAGCCATTTTTAACGGAGGCGATGTGTCGACCGATGACGGCACGTTTTTTTGGCTTTTTGCTTAGTGTCGTCGTCACATACGTATCGATGAGACTTTCACTCGTGCTTCCGGCTGCGGCGGTCGGAGAATATATGAGAGTTCCGGATTCGTGGAGCAAAACTAAAGAATTCTCTAGACCAATCTTTGTTTCGGCACTTTGTGTAGGGGTTCTTACCGCAATTCCTAACTTGCTGCTTCTGACGCCGCTTGCGCCGATTTTTGGCGGTTTTGTCTATTTTATGGTTGCTAAGTGGTTTCTGCTTATGCTGGGCATAAGCATATAGACAGCGCTCTACGGTTTTATTGTTGAAAACCGCGAGCTACGCTGACCACCCGTACACATATGTATTCCTTGCCCTTTCAGCGGTGATCGGGCAGGGAAACCGGCATGACTGATTTCATGACCCGTGCCCGTGCCGCCGAACAGGCGATGCGCTCTGTGTTTCCAGCAACGCCGTTGCAGCGCAATGCGCATTTGTCTGATCGGTATGGTGCTGATATCTGGCTGAAACGCGAAGACCTCAGCCCGGTGCGGTCCTACAAGATCCGGGGCGCGTTCAATGCAATGCGCAAGCAGCAGGGGCAAGAGCTGTTCGTTTGCGCCAGCGCAGGCAATCACGCGCAAGGTGTGGCGTTCATGTGCAAGCATCTGGATGTGCGGGGCGTGATTTTCATGCCTGTGACCACACCGCAGCAGAAAATCCAGAAAACGCGCATCTTTGGCGGCGACAATATCGAGATCCACCTGACCGGTGACTATTTCGACGACACTCTGGCCGCGGCGCAAGCGTGGTGCACCCAGCAGGGCGGGCATTTCCTGTCGCCGTTCGACGATGCGGATGTGATTGAAGGCCAGGCCTCTTTGGCGGTTGAGATTGAAGAGCAATTGGGCCAGGCGCCTGACCATCTGTTGCTGCCTGTGGGCGGCGGCGGCATGTCGGCGGGCGTGGCGACATGGTTCGGAGACCGCGCGCATTGCTTGTTCGTGGAACCTGCCGGCGGAGCCTGCTTGCGCGCGGCTCTGGCCACCGGGCATCCCGTGTCGCTGGATCACGTTAACAATTTCGTCGATGGTGCAGCGGTTGGCCGGATCGGCGCGCAACCGTTTGAGCTGCTCAAATCGCGGCATCTGTCGGATGTGCTGGTTCTGTCCGAAGATCGTATTTGTGCCACGATGATCGAAATGCTGAATGTCGAGGGGATTGTTCTGGAGCCAGCCGGAGCTTTGGCCATTGAAGCGCTGGGCGATATCCAAAGCTTTATCCGGGGCAAAACCATAGTCTGCGTCACCTCGGGCGGGAATTTCGATTTTGAACGTCTGCCCGAGGTCAAGGAACGTGCACAGCGGTATTCGGGGGTGAAGAAGTATTTCATTCTGCGCCTGCCGCAGCGTCCGGGCGCGTTGAAAGAGTTTTTGAACATTCTGGGCCCCGAAGACGACATCGCCCGGTTCGAATATATGAAGAAATCAGCCCGCAACTTTGGCTCGGTCCTGATCGGGATCGAAACCAGAAGGCCCGAGAATTTTGCCCGGCTGTTTGCCCATCTTGACGACGCCGGGTTTACCTATACCGATATCACCGATGACGAGACCCTGGCGCAATTCGTGATCTAGTGCAGGTGCTCAGCCAAGCCGGACAGGAAGATCGATTTGGACTGATCATAGGTCTTTAAGATCTCAGCCAGATCAATCTGTCCGGCTTCCCCGGCTGCCGCACGCCGCTCGCCATCCTGACACAGTTTGGAGAACTGATTGAACCCAAGGCTGAGTGCGCTGCCTTTCAGGAAATGCAGGTTCTGCTCGATCTGGGTACGGTTTTTATCCTTGTTCAGTCGTTCAATCGCTTCTTGCACCTCGTCCAAGAAAATCTCGACAACTTCGGCGAATTCTTCTGCGCCAACCTCGTCGCGCAATTGTTTGACCCTGGGCCAGTGAATCATGCTGCACCTCCGCCTTACTGCGGGTGATAACCGTTTGCGGGTAAACACCGCGTTAAGTTGTGCGTTTCACAAGATATTAAGGCTCGTTCGCCTAGTTTGATGTCGTTTGTGTTGATCAAGGATTCTCAGGTGCTTCCAGCCAGTCAAACCGAAGCCGGTGTTTCGCCGAACTTTGGTGCGATTCAAAAGGTCATGATTGTGGACGACAGCCGTCTGCAGCGCCGTATTCTGGCGGCCTCCCTCAAGAAGTGGGGGTTTGTTGTTCTGGAAGCGGACAGCGGTGAAAACGCTTTGACACTGTGTCAAAGAGATCTGCCGGATCTGGTTCTGAGCGATTGGGTGATGCCTGGCATGAGCGGGTTGGAGTTTTGTGAGAAGTTCCGCGCTCTGGACAGTCATCAATACAGCTATTTCATATTGCTGACCTCAAAAAGCGAAAAGCAGGAGGTTGCGCGTGGATTAGATGCAGGGGCTGACGATTTTCTGATCAAACCGCTTGAGGCGGATGAGCTGCGGGCGCGTATTTCGGCGGGTGCGCGCATTCTGGGCATGCAGCGTGAATTGTCGCAAAAAAATGCAATGATCGAAGCTGCCTTGGACGAGCTGAAGGTTGCGCATGATGCGATTGACAAGGATCTGATGCAGGCGCGCAAAATTCAGGAGTCGCTGGTGCCCGAGCTTTCGCGGCGATTTGGAAAGTCGCAACTGAGCTTGCTGCTGAAACCCTGCGGACATATTGGAGGCGATTTGGTGGGGATGTTTTCCCCAAGCGCCAATCGCATCGGCTTTTACAGCATCGATGTGTCGGGCCATGGCATCACATCCGCGATGATGACAGCGCGGCTGGGGGGCTACCTATCCAGCAAGTATTTCGATCAGAACATCGCGATGGTCAAACATTACGACAAGTTCTACGCTCTGCTACCTCCCGAAGAGGTTGCCGAAAATTTGAATGCCCGGCTGCTGGCAGATACCGGCATCGAAGAGTATTTTACGGTGGTCTATGCCGTTGTCGATTTGCGCAATGGTCACCTGAAGATGGTTCAAGCCGGTCACCCCCATCCCCTGATGTTGCGACAGGATGGCAGAGCCGAGTTTTTGGGGGAAGGCGGCCTGCCGATCGGCTTGTTGCCGAATGCACAATTTGAGCAGATCGAAACCTACATGCGTCCCGGAGATCGGTTGCTGCTCTATTCGGATGGTTTTGCCGAATGTCGTCTGACCGACGGAAGCTTGCTGGATGAAGACGGGTTGGAATCCCTTGCGCTGGATTGTGCCCAAGGACGCGGCGGCGCTGAGTTCCTTGATGATATGTTCTGGCGCCTGACCCAAAAGAGGCATCCAAGTGATGGTATGGATGACGATGTCTCGGCTGTATTCTTTGAATATGAGGGGCCTTAGCTGACCCTCAGAATTTGTGCTGCAAAGAAGCGGTCACCGGGGTTACCCAAATGTTCCAGCGCATCGGGAATGTCCATCCAGCGGGCTTCGTGGAACTCTTCGGTTGGTGGGCCTTTGGGCCTGATGGGACGAGCGGTGTAAATCGTACAGAGCTTTTCGGCCCAAAGGTCGTATTCGGGCATGTAGGTAAAGCGGCGAAAAGCGCCAACGCGCCGGGGGGCCGCGATCAGCCAGCCGGTTTCTTCGTAAACCTCGCGATGCAGGGCCGTGATCGGTGATTCCCCTGGATCAACCCCACCTCCGGGCAATTGTAATTCCGGTCTTTCGCCATCGTCATACCAGGTCACCAACACCGACCGGCCCCGCGGTAGCAAAGCATAGACGCCAGGGCGGCGCGTGTATCTCCGCTGGGGATCAGGGCTTTCACCGAACCGTCTGATCATGTATGGCCCCTTTCAACCGACTGTCTTCGACCTATATGGTGGCGGTATGCCAACCTGTGGCGTGTAAGGAAACCCCATGTCTCTTGGAACAAAAATCGCGTGGGACGACACCGTCCTGCCCTTTCAACTTGATCTTTCCGACATGCGCGGCCGCGTAGCGCGGCTGGATGGTGTGTTGGACGGTATCCTGAAACAGCACGACTATCCCGATGTGGTCGAGGCTCTGGTGGCCGAGATGGCCCTGCTGACCGCATTGATCGGCCAGACCGTTTCGCTGCGTTGGAAGCTGTCGCTGCAAGTACAGTCCAAAGGGGCTGTGCGCATGATTGCGACCGACTATTACGCGCCGCAGGAGGAAGGCGAGCCCGCGAGAATCCGCGCATATGCCAGTTTCGACCGTGATCGCCTGACCAACAGCGCCCCGTTTGATCAGGTGGGCGAGGGCTATTTCGCGATCATGATCGACCAGGGCGAAGGCACGCAGCCTTATCAGGGGATCACTCCGCTGGCCGGCGGTTCGCTCAGCGCCTGCGCCGAGGCGTATTTCGCGCAGTCCGAACAATTGCCTACGCGGTTTTCGTTGAGCTTTGGCAAATCTACCAAACCGGGTGTTGGTGAACATTGGCGGGCTGGAGGCGTAATGCTTCAGCATATGCCCAAAGCCTCACCCTTTGCGGCGTCGGCAGAAGGTAGTGGTGATATCCTTACCGCGGCGGATCTGGTTGATGGAGAAGAGGGCGAGAATTGGGGCCGGGTCAATATCCTGCTGGATACGGTCGAAGATCTGGAACTAATCGGCCCTTCGGTTGCGCCAACAGACTTGCTGGTGCGTTTGTTCCACGAGGAACAGCCGCGCGTTTATGATGCGCAGCAAGTGCAGTTCGGCTGTACCTGCTCCGAAGACCGCGTGCGCCAAAGCCTGTCGATCTACTCGGCGCGGGATATCGAGAAGATGACCACCGAAGATGGCAAGGTCACTGCAGATTGCCAGTTCTGCGGCGCTCATTATGTGCTGGACCCCAGTACCGTTGGGTTTGAGGCTGAAGATTCGGACCGTGGCTGACACGATTGCCCTTTTGCAGGCGGCACTGGGCCGAACCGGCTCGGGGTCCAGTGACTTTGATCTGAACCCCGATGTCGTTCTGCCCACCGGGCGCAAATTGCGTCCTGCGGGTGTGTTAGTGCCTGTTTCCGTTGCAAACGGGGCAGCGCAACTGATCCTGACCAAACGGTCTTCGGCCTTGAAACACCATCCCGGGCAAATCGCGTTTCCGGGTGGCAAGAAGGACGAAGGGGACATCGATGTTACGGCTACAGCCCTGCGCGAGGCGCGGGAAGAGATCGGACTGCCCTTAGACCTGCCAAAGGTTCTGGGCCATTTGCCAACACATGAGACAGTGACCGCCTTCACCGTGACACCCGTTGTGGCCGTGCTGGAGAGTGACTTCAAACCTGTACCAGAGCCCGGCGAAGTGGACGAAGTCTTTTCAGTGCCTCTTGCACATATTCTGAACCCGGCGAATTATGTGATCGAGTCGCGCCGTTGGCGGGGGCAGAGACGGTATTATTTCGCCGTCCCCTATGGTCCCTATTATATTTGGGGCGCGACAGCGCGTATTTTGCGTGGATTGGCAGCACGGGTACATGAATGAAGCGGATCACCGAAGACTGGATCACGGCTGAGGCCACGCAAAAGGTCTGTGCCGCGCTCACCGATGATGGGGCACAGGCGCTCTTTGTTGGCGGCTGCGTGCGCAATGCACTGCTGGGGGTTCCAGTCTCGGATATCGACATTTCCACCGACGCACGCCCCGAACGGGTGATGACCCTGGCCGAACAGGCCGGGCTAAAGGCGATCCCAACGGGGATCGAGCATGGGACGATCACGGTGGTCAGCCACGGCCTTCCGCACGAAATCACCACGTTTCGCCGTGACGTCGAAACCGATGGCCGCCGCGCGGTTGTGGCCTTTTCAGACAAGGTGGAAGAAGACGCGGCGCGACGGGATTTCACTATGAACGCGCTTTATGCGCAGCCAGACGGTACGATCCTTGACCCGTTGAATGGGTTGCCCGACCTTCAGGCCCGCCATGTTCGCTTTATCGGCGACGCGCAGGCGCGTATCCGCGAGGATTATCTGCGGTCGTTGCGGTTTTTCCGGTTTCACGCGTGGTATGGCGATGCCGAAGCCGGGTTCGACCCGGATGCGCTCGCGGCTATTTCCTCGAATTTGGATGGGCTTGCCGGGTTGTCCCGTGAGCGGGTCGGTGCCGAACTGCTGAAACTGCTTGGCGCACCCGATCCGGGGCCGTCCGTTGCGACCATGCGTCAGACCGGTGTTTTGACGCATCTGCTGCCCGGTGCCGAAGACCGAGCTTTACCGATTCTGATCAAACTCGAACAAGATGCCGGGGCCACACCGGATCCGATCCGTCGGTTGGCGGCCATCGCTTCGACGGACGTGGCCCAGACCCTTCGGTTAAGCAAGGCGCAGCTTCAACGGCAAGCCCGGATGCGAGAGGAATCTACCGGAACGGCGGGAATTGCCGAGCTTGGGTTTCGCTATGGTGCAGAAGGTGGCTTGCATGAAACCCTGCTGCGCTGCGCCTTTCTGGAGCAGCCCTGGGACGACCAGTTCAAGACCCAGCTGCAAGCAGGTGCAAAAGCCAGTTTTCCCATCAAAGCTAAAGACTTGATCCCTGATTTCTCGGGGCCCGCGCTGGGCAAAAAACTGGCCGAGCTGGAGGCCCGCTGGATCGCCTCGGGCTTTACGCTTTCACGCCAGGAATTGCTGGCGAGTTAGATAAAGTCTCAAAAGGGGATGACAAATCAGATCTTTTGTGTCTAGTCTGCGCCTGTCTCAATCTTGGAGGGAGGAATGCGAATGTATTACGGGATCTCGTTCGGCTAAGGCCCTGAACACTTGACCCGTAGGGTGGTGTTCTTGCGCCATCTTTTTCGCATGTCTGTCTATTTGCTCAATTGGAGCACTCTCCATGTTTCGCTATTTCGAAAACCTTGTTGACCCTTTTGTCACCTATGAAGAAACGGATACGCCGCCAACGCGGTTGTGGCCCTTCATGCTGGATTACACTCGGCCTTTCTTCCGCGTCTTTTTCTGGGCGGGGCTGATCTCGGTTGTTGTGGCTGCGGTCGAGGTTGGCCTGATCTATTACATGGGTCGCGTCGTTGACCTGCTGTCGGGGCCACCTGCCGAAGTCTGGCAGGCCCACGGGACCGAACTGCTGTTGATGGCGGTGTTTGTCCTGTTGCTGCGGCCTTTGTTGCACATCGTGGATGTGTTGCTGCTGAACAATGCAATTCTGCCGAATATCGGCACGATCTTCCGTTGGCGCGCCCATAAGCACGTTTTGCGTCAGTCTGTTGGCTGGTTCGAAAACGATTTTGCGGGTCGTATCGCCAACCGGATCATGCAGACACCGCCCGCAGCGGGCGAGGCTGTGTTTCAGGTCTTTGACGCGATCTCGTTTTCGCTGGCCTATCTGGTAGGTGCGGCGATCTTATTGATGGCGGCGGACCCAAGGCTGCTGTTGCCCCTCGTGATCTGGCTTGGTCTTTACGCCGTTTTGGTGCGGTGGACGGTCCAGCGGGTTGGGCCTGCGTCAAAGGCAGCCTCGGACGCGCGATCGGCTGTGACCGGGCGCGTTGTGGACAGCTATACCAACATTCATTCGGTCAAGATGTTTGCCCATGCGGATCAAGAGCTGGATTATGCACGCGAAGCCATCGAGGAAACGCGGCGCACCTTTCAGGTTGAGATGCGTATCTTCACCATCATGGATGCGGCTTTGGTCACGTTGAACGGGGTGCTGATCGTGGGTGTTGTCGGCTGGGCGATTGCGCTGTGGATGCAGGGCAGTGCTTCTGTGGGCGTTGTTGCGGCGGCCACGGCGCTGACCTTGCGGCTGAACGCGATGACCGGTTGGATCATGTGGGCGCTGACCAGTTTCTTCCGACAGCTTGGCGTTGTGGCCGAGGGGATGGAGACGATTGCGCAGCCTATCAAACTGCTGGACTCCCCTGCGGCCAAACCTTTGCAGCTGACCGAAGGGCGGATCGAAATCCGTGATCTTTCGCATCACTATGGGCGCAAGACCGGTGGTCTGGATCATGTGAATATTGCGATTCAGCCTGGTGAAAAGATTGGACTGATCGGGCGTTCAGGGGCCGGGAAATCGACCCTGGTAAAGCTGCTTTTGCGCTTTTACGACGTTGAGAGCGGGGCGATCCTGATAGACGGCCAGGATATCGCAACGGTCACGCAAGACAGTTTGCGCAGCCGGATCGGCATGGTTCAGCAAGACAGCGCCTTGCTGCACCGTTCGGTGCGGGACAACATCCTTTATGGTCGGCCCGAGGCCACCGAAGACCAGATAATCCAGGCTGCGAAACAGGCCGAAGCGCATGAGTTCATCTTGGATCTACAAGATCCGCAGGGGCGTACCGGTTATGATGCGCATGTGGGCGAACGCGGTGTGAAACTCAGCGGAGGTCAGCGGCAGCGGGTGACGCTGGCGCGGGTGATCCTGAAGGACGCGCCGATCCTGTTGTTGGACGAGGCGACATCTGCCCTAGATTCCGAGGTCGAAGCCTCGATTCAGGAGACGCTCTACGGCATGATGCAAGGCAAGACAGTGATCGCGATTGCCCACCGGCTGAGCACGATCGCGCAGATGGATCGGATTTTGGTCATGGATGGCGGACGGATTGTGGAGGAGGGCGCCCATGCAGACCTGTTGGCGCAGGGCGGGCTCTATGCGCAGTTCTGGGCGCGGCAATCCGGTGGCTTTATGAACCCTGAGGCCGCTGAATGAGGTTTTCGGATTTCATAGACCCGTTCAAAAAGACAGAAACGCCCCCGCCGCAAACGCTGGGGGCGTTTATCCGCTGGTGCCTGAGCGGTGCCTGGCCAATGATCTTTATCGCGGCGTTCTTTTCGGCAGCGGCTGGTGCTTTGGAGGCCGGCACAGCCTGGATGCTGGGCCTTGTGATCGATCTCGCCGTTTCCGGTGGTCGTGAGGGCTTTTTGACCGCAAGCAACATCTGGATGATCGTCGGGGTGGCCGCGTTTTTCATGCTGCTGCGCCCGATCCTGTTTGGTATTTCGGCTTTTACCAATGGCTACATGTTGATGCCCAATATCCCCACATTGGTTCTAGCCCGCTTGAACCGCTGGACCTTGGGCCAATCGGTGACCTTTTTCGACGATGATTTCGCGGGACGCATCGCGCAAAAGCAAATGCAGACCTCAAACGCCTTGGCATCGGTCGTGTCGGAAACCATCAGCGCGATTGTGTTTGCCATGGCGTCGCTTGTGGGTTCTTTGCTTTTGTTAGGGTCGATTCATCCTCTTGTTGTTCTGCCTTTCATGGCCTGGCTAGTGGTCTATGCGCTGTTGATACGTTGGTATCTGCCAAGGATCCGGCAACGGTCCGCTGCGCGCGCGGGTGCCCGGGCGATGGTATCGGGGCAGGTGGTGGATACGATCACCAATATCAAAACCGTCAAACTGTTTGCCCACGGGTCGTTCGAGGAAAACGCCGCCCAGAATTCCCTGGTCGATTTTCGTGAGAAGATGCTGGCCTTCGGTAAGCTGTCGGCCAGTTTCCGGTTCTTTCTGATGGCTCTGGCCGGTGTTTTGCCGGTGCTGTTGTTGGGTGCTACATTGTGGTTGTGGCAAGCAGGCAATGCCACGGCGGGTGACATCGTGGCTGCCGGGGCTGTGTCTATCCGGATCGCGCAGATGACGGGCTGGGTCAGTTTCGTGCTGATGGGGCTCTATTCCAATGTCGGTGAAATCGAAAACGGTATGATCACCCTGACAAAGCGCGACCGAGTCGTGGATAAACCCGGTGCGCAAGACCTGAGCGTTCCTGCCGGCGGCATTAGTTTCGACGATGTCACCTTTGCCTATGGGCGCGATATCGGAGGTGTCAGCGCCTTGAACCTGAAGGTCGCACCCGGTGAAAAGCTGGGTATTGTTGGTGCGTCGGGGGCGGGAAAGTCAACGCTCGTGTCGCTGCTTCTGAGGCTCTATGACAGGGAAAAAGGCGCGATTCTGATCGATGATCAGGATATCGGTCATGTCACACAAGACAGTCTGCGCAGCCAGATCGGTATGGTCACCCAAGAAACGGCGATGTTCAATCGTTCGGCACGTGACAATATCCTCTACGGCAATCCCAATGCATCAGAAGAACAGCTAATCTCTGCTGCACAAAAGGCCGAAGCGCATGAGTTCATCCAGAGCCTTAGGGATGGTCAGGACCGCACCGGCTATGACGCGCATTTGGGCGAACGGGGCGTCAAGCTAAGCGGCGGTCAGCGTCAGCGGATCGCGCTTGCGCGTGCCATCCTGAAGGACGCGCCTATTCTGGTTCTGGACGAGGCGACTTCGGCGCTGGATTCCGAGGTTGAGGCCTCGATCCAATCAGCCTTGCAGCGGGTGATGGAAGGTAAAACCGTTCTGGCGATTGCGCACCGTCTGTCGACGCTCAGCGAGATGGACAGGATCATAGTGTTGGATCAGGGACGCATCGTGGAAAGCGGGCCGCATGATGTGTTGCTTGCACAAGGCGGGCTCTATGCGCGGTTCTGGCATCGTCAATCTGGCGGATTTATTCAGACCGAAGCTGCGGAATAAGGGTTTTTTTACCCGGGCAAGCCGATTATCAGGCCTGCCATGACGCAGGAATTCACCATTCTCCGCCTTGGTCATCAGGGTGACGGCATCGCCGACGGGCCGATCTATGCCCCGCGCACCCTTCCGGGTGAGGGGGTCTCAGGTGTTCCATCCGGGACCACGCTGGAGGATATCCGGGTTCTCACCCCGTCTGATGACCGTGTGAAAGCGCCATGCCGTCACTACAAAGCGTGCGGCGGCTGTCAGTTGCAGCACGCCTCGGATGATTTTGTGGCGGATTGGAAGGTCGACATTGTGCGCAACGCGCTTGCCTCGCAGGGGATTTCGACCAACATGCGCGCAATCCATACCTCGCCCCCAAAGTCGCGCCGGCGTGCGACGATTGCGGTGCGGCGGACAAAAAGGGGCACGTTAGCTGGGTTTTACGGGCGCGCGTCGGGCACGATAACCGAGATAACCGACTGTCAGTTGCTTGATCCAGACCTAACAGCTGCGATTCCGGTAGCTGAAGCTTTGGCGATGATTGGCGGCAGCCGTAAAGGTGTTTTGGCGGTGACGATGACACTGTCCGAGGGTGGTCTCGATATATCGGTCACAGGTGGCAAACCTTTGGATGGCCCATTGGAACTGGCGCTGGCCCAGGCAACTGAAAAGCACGGATTGGCTCGGCTCAGCTGGGATGGTGAAGTGATTGCCATGCGTCACGCGCCATCGCAGCGCTTTGGTGCGGCCAGTGTCGTGCCGCCTCCGGGCGCGTTTCTGCAAGCCACAAAAGATGGAGAACAGGCTCTGTTACAGGCGGTTATGCAGGCAACCGACGGGGCCAAACGCATAATCGACCTGTTTGCAGGAAGCGGAACATTTTCTCTGCCCTTGGCCCGACATGCCGAAGTGCACGCGGTTGAGGGCGAAACAGCGATGGTGCAAGCGCTGGACCAGGGATGGCGCAAGGCGCAGGGCTTGAAACGCGTAACGACCGAGGCGCGTGACCTGTTCCGCCGACCGCTGATGCCGGATGAGTTGAAATCCTTTGATGCGGTTGTCCTCGATCCGCCACGCGCCGGTGCCGAAGCGCAGATTGCCGAATTGGCACAGGCCGCGTGTCCAATTATCGCTTATGTGTCCTGCAACCCTGTGACATTCGCTCGCGATGCGAAAACATTGGTTGAGGCCGGTTACACCCTTGAATGGGTGCAAGTGGTGGACCAATTTCGATGGTCGTCACATACCGAACTTGCCGCGCGCTTTACCTTGAACCCAAAACCCTGACTGGAGATCCTCAATGGCGCCCGAACGCCTGCTAAGCTTGATCGAATCCCCGAATTTTGGGCGCTTTATCACCGCAGTCATCATCTTCAACGCAGTTCTGCTTGGAATGGAAACGTCGCCGACCCTGATGGAGGTGGCGGGGCCCTTGATTGTGACACTGGACAAGATCTGCCTTGCGATCTTTGTTGCCGAGATTGCCATGAAACTGATTGCAACCGGGCGCAGGTTTTTTACCAGCGGATGGAACATTTTCGATTTCATAATCGTCAGCATCGCCTTGGTCCCAAGCGCGGGTGGCCTTTCGGTTCTGCGCGCGCTGCGAATCCTGCGGGTTTTGCGCGTCATCTCGGTGGCACCCCGATTGCGGCGCGTGGTCGAGGGGTTCATCTCGGCGTTACCCGGGATGGCCAGCGTCTTTTTGTTGATGGCGATCTTGTTCTATATCGGTGCCGTCATCTCAACAAAGCTGTTCTCGGAAACCTTTCCCGATTGGTTCGGAGATCTTGGGCTTTCGGCCTATACGCTGTTCCAGATCATGACACTGGAAAGCTGGTCCATGGGAATCGTGCGGCCGGTTATGGCTGTTTACCCCTATGCATGGCTGTTCTTTGTGCCGTTCATCATGGTGACAACCTTTGCCGTGGTGAACCTGCTGGTGGGTCTGATCGTGAATTCGATGCAAGACGCCCACCATGCCGAGGATGAGGTAAAGACGGATGCGTATCGCGACGAAGTATTGGAACGGCTGGAAAGTATCGAACAGCGCCTGAAGACCCAGGCTGACATCAAAAAGTGATTTCGAATTTGGCGTTTTCTGGCATAATACTGAAAAAAAAATCGAGTAGTAGGCAGTGATCATGGATCGTCGAGCATTTGGATTGGGTGCAATGGCAACGCTGAGTTTGTCAGCCTGTGCCTCTGCCAGCCCAAAATTTTTGTCATATAACGGGCCCGAAGTGACATCGCTTGTGGTGAACAAGGGTGCGCGCAAGCTGTATCTGTTGCACAACCAACAGATTCTTCGTGAATATGATGTGGACCTGGGTTTCGCGCCCAGTGGTACCAAAACCAAAAAGGGTGACGGTCGGACACCGGAAGGTACCTATTTGATCGACCGCCGAAATCCGCGTAGCCGGTATCATCTTTCTGTGGGGATTTCGTACCCCAATTCCGAGGATATCGCACAGGCCAAGGCCGCGGGTGTTGATCCCGGCGGTGATATCTTCATCCACGGTCAGCCAAACCTGCGGTCCGAGCTTAGGCGTGCGAAAAAGACGCCGGATTGGACCGCCGGATGCATCGCCGTTACCAATGAAGAGATCGAAGAGATCTATGCCATGGTGACCGAAGGGACGATCATCACGCTGCGACCCTAAAGCGGTTTCCAGTCTGAAAACCCAAACATCTGATAGTCGCGCTGGTAGGCTTCGACCGCCAGCGTTTCTAGCTGGGCGTTATAAATCTGCGACAATGCGAACGGGCTGTCGGCTGGCGCGTGTTCGGGTTCAGGTGGTGTAGCATGACCCAATTGCCGGGCAAGGTCGGGCAGGACGGTTTTCATCTCATCCTCGCGCAGGATCATGTCAGGCAACGTAAACGCGGCAATGCCCTGCAGCGTCTGCGCCTGGCTGCACCATAACCCGTCGACCCGAATTGGTGTTTGTCCTGCCAACACGTTGCGCATGATGCGCAAGAACGCCGAAAACGCCTCGCGGTGCTGTTCAACCGAGTAGTTTTCCGGAGTAACAGTGCCGGGAAGAGGCAGCTTGTAGCGATTGCGCAGCATATTGCGGATCGCGACATAGGCGTCCGGCCCCGTATTCACAATCCGAGTGCAAAACACCGCATGGGCACGTGCCAACGGATGACGCAGTACAGTGAACTTGCGATGGCCCGGATGGGTTTTCATCCAAGTCCGCACCTGTTTCTGACCCCGTTCTGTCAGAAGCGCACCTGTTTCGGCACCGTCCAAATTGGCCAGCCAATTCGCAACCTCGGCCTCTGGCCCGCCGCGCACGGGTAAATACATCAACGCGGATTTGGGTGCTGCCACGTATCGAGGGACAGACGGGCCCCGACGCGGTTCAAAATTTGGAACCTGGTACAGGTTGAAGCGATCCAGCTTTGCGACGGCCTGTTCCATTGCGTCTGGGTTGGTCACTTTGTCCAAAGCAGATGTCGGATTCTGCCGTTTTAGATGCTGCTGCGAAGAGTCGAGCCGCGCGGATACCCCGAGCCACTTTGCCAGCCCGTTAAGAACCTCAACATCGTTGAGATCGTCATACCCGATGTAAAAGGGCGTTTGCCCGGTTCTCTGCAAATGGTTCAGCACGGTTAGTTGAAAGCTTTGCCGCTGCTCCATCTCTTCAAAGAACTCATCGGCGTCAAATTCAATCTGGGCCTCCCGACGCTGTTTGATGTTCACCAGCTTCCACTGTTTGGTCGCTACGGCGATTTTCCACGACACGTAACTGTCCAACGGGTTGCGTGTCAGAACGATCTTTGCGCAGCGCGGATCATCCAGGGCCGGTGTCAGCACGCGGGTGTCATGTGTGCTGAAAAAGCGAAACCCGTTGAGCGCTCCGGGAGTCGATTTGATCGTTTCCAGAAAAGCCAGCGGATCACGATCGCGTTCCTCAAGGGTAAAGCCCAGAAGATGATCCAGTTTGGGCAGCCCAATGAAATAGGGGTTGAACGCCTCACCATGACAGGTGACACCGTCCAACGCGTTCAGGTTGGATTCCAGCTGGTTCGATCCGGTGCGCATGTCCGCCAATACGATGAAATAGTCGAACGCGTCCGTCATACCGGGCTACTGTACAAGATAGGGTTTTGTGTAGGTTTTGGATCTGGATCCAAAGATGTCGTCTTCGGGGAAATCGCCAACCAGATACGGGTGCATGCCCTGATTTTTCAAATTTTTCATGAACTTACCAAACCCTGTCAGTTCGACCATTTTTGGCGCTTCGGCAAGGTGGTTCGGTTGGGTTATTCCGATCTCCTCTACCACGACCTGCAAGTACTCCATCGGAGATTCAACGAACTCCGCCAGCGACCAGATCCGGATCCTTGAACCGCTGCGCGCTGTTGCCAAAGCCTGTAGCTGTTTGCTTTCGATCTGCTGTAATCGCGCAGATCGAGCGCGGATATCCGCAAAATTCAAGTTTGATCGAAACAATGGCAATGCCCATGCGCCGGAAATTACCGATATCTGAGCGTTTTTGTCCTGTGCCAGAAAACTGCAGATCTTTTGCGTATCAAATGGGCCAAACTGAAAACACTGTCGTTCGCCGCGCGTGTTCCAGATGAGGTTCGATAAGAACGCCTCGGGGTTGTAGTCACGTAGATTAGCACAGGAGCTGAGCCCTCCTGTTGTCGTTGCTTCGTTACTTGCAAACTTGGCGCCGGTTGGATCGAACAGATGCCCGTGGACGCAGGCGCTTGTGGTATTTGCCAACCAAGGTTCGAAATCTTCAAACAATTCTGCAAAGCCCTGAAAGACCGAGTATGGAAATGCGGTCAGCGCGCTGCCTTTTCGATGTCGCGGGAAACGACCCTGCATATAAAGCCCCTCGCGGCCTTTGGTGCGCCTGTCGACCGCCTTGGCAAATAGCCGATCAATTTTGCCGGGGTTGGGCTCAGCCGGTTTGATGGCGCTGGCCTGATCGGTCAGAAAGGCCTGATACAGTCGCTCGGCCCGAGGCCAGATCTTACGGGCCACAAAACAATCAGATCGTCGCAGCAATTGCAGGTGATCGTCATAAAACACATGTGGACGCCCCTGATAGTCAAACTTCGAAAGCGTCAGGGATCGGCTTTCGATATGCGTTGAATAAAGCCGTGTCAGGGTCTGAAAATAGCTTTCATCCGGGATCCAAACGCGGCGGAAATAGTTGTCATAGCTTTTGCGCTTTGGGTCTTGCAGGATCGCAGACAGGGTTTGCCGGGTCAGGCACCACCATTGGCTACCCATATGCGGCACCAACCCTTCGGGGATCTTGCGCCGCACACCCAATGAGCGTTGTACCCTGACATAAAAATCGAAGAGTTTGCGCTGCTTGCGCCAGGAAAACGGGAAGCGCAGCGTAAACCGTTCCAGATCCAGCCCACCGATCGTCCAGGTCACGTCCGCAGTCGTCGCGCTTTCGATGAAATCGACGCGGGGGCGTTCAGCCAGATAGTCGATCAACTCGGGGATCGGACGCAGGGGCAAGCAGGCGCCCGATGACAGGAAAACGTGCCGCACATCCGGGAAACTGTCCAACAATTGTTCTGCTGCACTTTGAGAAGCCGCAACAATGCCCCAGCCTCCCCATTCGCAGATATGGCGCTTGGAAAACCGGATCAGAGGATCGTCGGCACAGGCGGTAGCAAAGGCCGAATAGACATCGTTTTGAACTTTGCGGTCCACATGGATCACGACAGGGCAGCCCGAGGCGGTCCAATGCCGCGCGATCTGTTCTGCGCGATCCAGATCCGCATGCACAAGCATGACGACGCCAAGGCTGCTCATGCCCAGTTTCCTTTCGACATCAGCCCCAAAATCTCAAGTTGACGCCAGTTCAGATATTTCTCGGACCAGTCATTCCAGAATACCGGCTGCGCGTCGAGCTGATCAGCATAGGCCTGATATTCACCGGACCCGCGATAATGTTCGCCGCGTGCAACCTCTTCCTTTGTTTTGGCACCCAACGTGTCAATCAGCTTGGCGTGCAACAAAACACCACAGGTTTTTTCACCCTCCGCCTCTTCGTAGACCTGGTTCAACCCGCGAGGCAAAAGCGAGTGGGTTGAACTGACATAGGCATAGCGTCGGTTCCATTTGACCAGCGGGATCTTGTTCAGCGCCGGTGCTTTCTTTGGGGTGTCCTGAAAAAACACACGCGCCCGCGCCCCGCCCTGAATCCAGAGATTGCCGTAAGTGGGGTTCCGCGTGATCATGTAGTTGCCAGAATCGAACCACTGGGCGATCTCAAACGGATCTTGCCCCTCGCGATAGGGTACATCCTCGATCCGGCCTTTTGGGTACATGTCGATCAGCATCGTCCCAAAACTGCGCACACCAGTGCCCTGCAGCCAATCTGTCAGGGCGCGGATCGGGCGGCTGTCGCAGAAGGGATAGACAAAGAACTCATCCGGGTCGACCGTCAGAACCCAATGGCCATGCGCATATTTCCGCAGCAGATAGTTCGACCAATCGATCCCATAGGTGGATTTGCGATAGCTGGCGGTTGTGCTCCAGGTTGAAACGTCAGATTGACTGGTCAAAAACTCGGCGGTTCCGTCTGTGCTGTCATTGTCGACAAACAGAAAGTGATCGACACCCAACCGGCGGTAATAATCCAAAAAATACGGCAGCCGGATTTTTTCGTTCCGCACGACACAGACCAGGAGGATGTCATTGGGGCGGATCGACTTGGTCGCATTGCGGAGGGGTTTGAGTTCACGCCGCTTGCGCACACACCGGATCAAACGGCGCTTGCGCCGCAATCTCATGCGATAGGAGTCCAAAAGGCTCACGCGACTGCCCCACCTTTTCTGAAACGCGAGCATGCCCAATGTTGGATACGGCCTGAAAGTACCCGGGCAATTGCCGTGTTATGCCATTTTTCAAGCCTATGAGGCAACGGGTTTAAAACCGGTTTACGTCCCCGCGGGCAGTGACCAGTCGATTTCGGACATCAGACCAAGGTTTTGCAGCTGCGCGCCGCCTTCAAACCGCGTCGACTGACCGGTCCAAAGATCGGGCGCGTCGCTGATCCCGTCATAGTAGGGGGCAAATTGATCGGGGTCGTGGAAATGCTGCCGTCGCGCCTTTTCGATGCTGGATTTTGCAACGACTTCCGGCAGAAACTTGGTGTGCAGCAACACACCGGAAGCAGCTTTGCCACCGGGCCCATCATAGGCAAAGTTCAAATCGCGCGGCAGGGCGGAATGTGTCGAATTTACATAAGCATAATGACGGTGCCACCGGATCAGCGGGATCTTGTTCAGGGTCGGTGATCGCTCTGGCTTGTCGGTAAAGAAGGCCCGTTCCCGTACACCGCCCTGAACCCACAGATTGCCCAGTGGTTCTTGCCTTTGCGCGCGGTACGGGCCCGCGTCAAACCAGTTCAGAACTTCTGTCGGATTGGTGCCGGGCTCATATCTCTGCTGCCCCAGCGGCCCTTTGGGGTAAAGATCCAACATCAATGTGCCAAAGGCGTTCTGGCCCCGGGACTGTAAAAGCTTTGTCAGATCGGTCAGCGGATGCTTATCGGATCCGGCATAGGTCAGCAACTCGTCCGTATCCACAGTCAGGGCCCAATGGTCCTGCGCAAAACGCATCTGGAGCCAGGTCAGCCAATCGACACCAAACCGCGCCGCGCGATAGCTTGCCGAGGTTTGCCACAAGGATACGTCAGGCTGTTCTATCAGGAATTCTGCGGTGCCATCGTCGCTTTGGTTGTCGACCATCAGGAAATGATCGACCCCCAAGCGCCGGTAGTGGTGCAGAAACCAGGGCAGACGGGTGATTTCGTTGCGCAGGGTGGTAAAGGCCAAAATGGCATCCGGAGCGATCAGACGGGTGCGGTTGGACAGTTTCGTCAGCGCGTGACGACTGCGAAAGGACCGCCAGAGCAAGCGTTTGCGCCGCAGGCGCAGCCGATAAAGCTGCATCCAGCTCGCCGCCGTCACTCGCCCCTCATTTTTCGTAGGATCCGTTTTGATGCCAGCGCCAGGCATCTGCGATCATCGTCTCTAACGTTGACCTTTTGGCGTTCCATCCCAGCTCATCCCTTGCCCGGTCAGAGCCGGATACAAGCCGGGTGCAATCGCCTGCGCGGCGGTTTCCAATAGAATGGGGCACGGCGCGGTTGGTCACCGCCCGCGATTTCTCGATCACCTCCATCACCGAAAACCCCGAACCCGTGCCAAGGTTGAACACGCGAGAGCCCTTGCCGGATTTCAGCCATTCCAGCCCCAACACATGGGCGTCCACCAGATCGCAGACATGCACATAATCCCGGATGCACGTGCCGTCCGGCGTATCATAATCGGTGCCAAATACAGTCAGCGCGTCCCGTTTGCCATCAATCGCATCCAACATCAGCGGGATCAGGTGCGTCTCGGGTCGGTGAAACTCGCCCACCTCGCCGTCGGGGTCGGCGCCGGCCACGTTGAAATAGCGAAAGATCACATGGTTCAGCCCGTGCGAGGCGCCGAAATCGCGCAGAATATCCTCAATCGCGCGCTTCGAGGCACCATAGGCGTTCAACGGATGCTGCGCGCTGTTTTCGTCCAGAACCACATTATCCTGATCGCCATAGGTGGCGCAGGTCGATGAAAACACGAAGTTCAGGCAATCGGCGGCCACAGCGGCTTCGATCAGGGTCAACGAGCCCATGACGTTGTTGGCCCAGTAGCGCCCGGGCTCGGACATCGCCTCGCCTACCTGGCTGAGGGCGGCGAAATGCATCACGGCCTGGGGCTGATATTTGGCAAACACCTCATCCAACCGCGCCCTGTCGCGCAGGTCGCCCTGTTCAAAGGGCCCGAATTTGACCGCATCCTGCCAGCCGGTGCTGAGGTTGTCATAGGTGACGGGCACATAGCCCGCCTGCGCCAGCGCCTTGCATGCGTGCGAGCCGATATAGCCTGCACCACCGGTGACAAGGATATGCGTCATTCCAACCCCATCGTGGCCATCATCTCTTCGATCTTGGCCACGTCTTGCGGGTTGTTCAATTCCCAGAACTGGCGGCCTTTGGCCTCAACTTCGACACACAAGACCTTGCGCCCGTTTTCCATGAATCGCAGCTGTTCCAGCCCTTCCAGGGTTTCCAACGGGCCGGTGGGCCAGCCGGGATAGGCGGCCAATGCATCGGGGCGGTATGCATAGACCCCAACATGGTGGAATACGGGTGTTTCGTCGGTACCCGCATAGGTGTCTGAGGTGAACGGGATCACCTCTTTCGAGAAATAAAGCGCGCTGTGATCGGTGCCGAATACTGCGGTGGTGCCGCCGACGCGCCCGTGCTTGCGGTCATTCAACAGCCCGTTCAACGCGTCTCCGTCACAGCGCAGAACCGGGGTGGCGATTTCCGCCTCGGGCGCGGCATTCAAACCTTTGACCAGATCTTCGATGAACCAATGGGGCGTCAGCGGCGCGTCGCCTTGCAGGTTGACCACAATATCGTATCCGCCACCCAAGGCCACATGGGTCTCGGCGCAGCGTTCGGTGCCGTTGGCGCAGTTTTCGGACGTCATCACAACCTCGGCCCCGAATGCCTCCGAGACCTCGCGAATGCGGTCATCGTCGGTGGCCACTACCACCCGGTCCACGCCCGATACCGAACAGGCGGCGCGCCATGAGCGTTCGATCAGCGTCATCGACACGCCGCTTGCACCGGTCAGTGGCACCAAAGGTTTGCCCGGATACCGGGTCGAGGCATAGCGGGCAGGGATGGCAATCAGGACAGACATCAAGCCTCTTTCAGGTCAACACCCGGAGCGTAGGCAATAAAGAACGGGTTTGCATAGCCGTCCTTGCCATATTTCAGCGGCGTATGGTCGTCAAAGCGCACAACTTGGCCCCCGGCGCCTGCCAAAACGGCATGACCGGCAGCTGTGTCCCACTCCATCGTGCGACCGACGCGGGGATAAAGATCAGCCTCACCCGTCGCCACCAGACAAAATTTCAGGGACGAGCCTGCGCTTTTGCTGTCTTTGACCTGATATTTGTTGATGTAGTCTTCGGTCGCCTGATCGCGGTGCGATTTGGATGCGACGATCATCAGGGAAGAATTGTCCGGTTTAGACACTGATATTGCGGTGACTGGGCCAGGAGCATCTTTGTCCAGAGAACCGGTTTCTTCGACCGCCTGACCATCGGGCTGCGTATAGAACATTCGACCTTTCGCAGGCGCATAAACCACGCCGCGCGTCGGTACACCGTTTTCTACCAGCGCGATATTAACGGTAAAATCACCGCGTCGGTTGATGAACTCTTTGGTACCGTCCAGGGGATCGACGATCAGGAATGTGTCGCCCTTTTCGGAATGCGAGGCAGCCTGTTCTTCGGTGACCAGTAGAATATCAGGGAAGGTAGCGCGTAAGCCGGCCGAGATCAGGGCATCGGCAGCCTCATCCGCCTCGGTCACGGGGCTGGCATCGGATTTGACTTTGACGTCGAAATCATCCGCATCATAAATCTTCATAATTGTGTCGCCAGCTTCCAAAGCCAGACGTCTGATGACAGGAATTAGCGCGTCGTAAGTCACAAATTGCTCCGTTCACGGGGTTTGTTGATCCAAAATCCTGACGGACTTATGATGTCCCGGAAACGGAACAGCAAGAATTTCGTGCCAGATTGTTGGCCAAACAGCAGGATGACCAAAACCCGTGTTCAAGTTTGAGCGAAACCAATCGCTTCTGGGCGGCGCCTTCACCACGATGGAATTGGTGTTTCATGCGATCGTACGAAACATACGGTCTCAGCATTCCAATGCTGTGCTGGCTGTGTTGATGAACATTATGCAGATATTGGTGATCGTGACCGTTTTTTATCTGATCATGTCGCTGCTGGGTACGCGGATCGCAAAAATCCGGGGTGATTTCATTCTTTTTCTGCTCTCGGGCGTCTTTTTGTTCATGACCCATATCAAGGCCGTGGGCTCGGTCGCCGGGCTTGGCACGGCCAACAATCCGCTGACACTGCATTCACCAATGAACTTTTCGGTTGTCCTTATGGCGGCTGCGTTCGGTCAGCTTTACACGCAGGTTGTGTCAATTTTGGTAATATTGCTTGTTTACGTCGTTCTTATTGGGCCGGTGGATATCCAGAACCCAGGCGGCGCGTTCGCAATGCTGATGTTGGCGTGGTTCACCGGATGTGCGGTTGGTGTGGTGTTCTTGGCGCTCTCACCTTGGTTTCCAAGGACAGTCAGTATTCTCACCCAAGTTTATCGCCGTATGAACATGCTGTTCTCGGGCAAGATGTTTGTTGGCAACGCGCTGGGCGGTTTCATGCTGAGCCTGTTCACCTGGAACCCGCTGTTTCATGCCATCGACCAGTGCCGGGGCTTTGTGTTCCGAAACTACTATCCGCGAAATTCCAGCTGGGAATATGCGCTTTGGGTTGGAATTGTGTTGCTGATGATTGGTCTTCTGGCCGAGTTCTATACCCGCCAGCATGTATCCAAAAGCTGGGACGCAAGGCGTTAGGTCGCCACGCGTAGCGTCAGGTTGATGCGCCCGCCCTTGGGCAGCAACCGGGATGAGCCAAAACGGATCCGGTCAATCCCGTGATAGGTCAGCCGCGCAGGCCCTCCCATCACAACGACATCACCAGAACTCAGCCAGATCGACTCGGTCTTTCCGCCGCGCGACGTGTTGCCAATCCGAAATAGTGCATCGTCACCAAGCGAGATCGACAGGACCGGCCAGGAAAAATCGGCCTCATCCTTGTCCTGATGCATACCCATGCGCGTGTTCTCACCATAGTAGTTGATCAGGCAGCAATCCGGTGCGCGTTCGGCCTTGGTGATATCGTACCAAATGTTCAGGATAGCGTCCGGAATAGACGGCCACGTCATGCCCTTGGGGTGATGATCCTGATATCTGTACCCGCTCTTGTCAGACACCCACCCCAATGCGCCTGCCGAGGTCATGCGAACCGACATGTGTTTGCCGGAAGGCGTTGTGGGATGGAACAAAGGCGCGGCCTTAAGAAGCGGGCGCAGCCTCTCGACCAGCGCTGTCTGAGCGTGCGCATCCAGATAGCCCTTTCGGATGTCAAAACCCCGCAACAGCAGCTGAGTCATATTCGGTTTTCCCGATCCTTACCAAAACCTTGACAAAAAAGGGCTCAGAATCCTGAAAACCAGCGATTTACAACGCTTGCAGCCCCCTGTTTGCGCCCTTATATACGCCGAGACGCGCGATGGTGTAGTGCTGTCGCGCACATCAGATCGGGGACAGGATGCCATAATGGGTCCGGCCCTCGGGACATCGCCTTGAAGAGAAAGGGATTGAAAGAATGGGAAAAGTAATCGGGATTGACCTCGGAACCACCAACTCCTGCGTTGCGATCATGGACGGCTCGCAGCCGAAGGTCATCGAAAACGCCGAAGGGGCGCGGACCACGCCCTCGATTGTCGCCTTCACCGAAGATGAGCGACTGGTCGGTCAGCCTGCAAAACGTCAGGCGGTCACCAACCCCGACAACACGATCTTTGGCGTCAAGCGCTTGATCGGTCGTCGTGTGGATGATGCCGAAGTCGAAAAAGACAAGAAGATGGTGCCGTATTCCATCGTTGATGGCGGCAATGGCGACGCGTGGGTAGAAGCCCGCGGCGAAAAGTACTCCCCAAGCCAGATCTCGGCCTTCACTCTGGGCAAGATGAAGGAAACCGCCGAGAGCTATTTGGGTGAGGAAGTCACGCAGGCGGTCATCACCGTTCCGGCCTATTTCAACGACGCACAGCGTCAGGCCACCAAAGACGCCGGTAAAATCGCCGGTCTGGAAGTGCTGCGGATCATCAACGAACCGACAGCGGCTGCTCTGGCCTATGGTCTGGACAAGGAAGAAACCCAAACCATCGCTGTCTATGACCTTGGTGGCGGTACTTTCGATGTGACCATCCTGGAAATCGACGACGGCCTGTTCGAAGTTAAGTCGACCAATGGTGACACCTTCCTGGGCGGTGAAGACTTTGACATGCGCATCGTCAACTATCTGGCGGATGAGTTCAAAAAGGAACACGGCGTTGACCTGAGCCAGGACAAGATGGCCCTGCAGCGTCTGAAAGAAGCCGCTGAAAAAGCCAAGATCGAGCTCAGCTCGACCTCGCAGACCGAAATCAACCAGCCGTTCATCTCGATGGGTTCGAACGGTCAGCCGCTGCACATGGTCATGAAACTGACCCGTGCCAAACTGGAATCGCTGGTCTCGGATCTGATCAAGAAGTCGATGAAACCCTGCCAGGCTGCTCTGAAAGATGCGGGCCTGTCGGCTGGCGACGTGGATGAGGTTGTTCTGGTCGGTGGTATGACCCGGATGCCGAAAGTGATCGAAGAGGTCACCAAATTCTTCGGCAAAGAGCCGCACAAGGGTGTGAACCCGGATGAGGTTGTTGCCATGGGCGCCGCCATTCAGGCCGGTGTTCTGCAAGGTGACGTCAAAGACGTGGTTCTGCTGGACGTGACCCCGCTGTCTCTGGGCATCGAGACACTGGGTGGCGTGTTCACCCGTCTGATCGACCGAAACACCACGATCCCGACCAAAAAGTCTCAGGTCTTCTCGACCGCCGAAGACAACCAGAACGCCGTAACCATCCGGGTGTTCCAGGGTGAGCGGGAAATGGCTGCGGACAACAAGATCCTGGGTCAGTTCAACCTGGAAGAAATCCCGCCCGCACCGCGCGGTATGCCTCAGATCGAGGTGACTTTTGACATCGACGCCAACGGTATTGTCTCGGTTTCGGCCAAAGACAAAGGCACCGGCAAAGAGCAGAAGATCACGATCCAGGCCTCTGGCGGTCTGTCGGATGACGACATCGAAAAGATGGTCAAGGACGCCGAGGAAAATGCCGAGGCAGACAAGGCCCGCAAAGAGCTGGTCGAAGCCAAGAACCAGGCCGAAAGCCTTGTCCACGCGACCGAGAAATCGATCGAGGATCATGGCGACAAGGTCGATCCGTCGACCGTCGAAGCGATCGAACTGGCTGTTGCCGCGCTCAAGGATGAGCTGGAAACAGACAATGCCGACAAGATCAAAGCCGGCATCCAGAACGTGACCGAAGCGGCCATGAAACTGGGTGAAGCGATCTATAAGGCGCAGTCGGAAGAGGCCGAGGACGAACCTGCGGCAGCAGATGCGGCACCGGGCGATGACGATATCGTCGATGCCGAGTTCGAAGATCTGGACGACGACAAGCGTAATTAACGGGTCACCGGGCCAATCGGGGCCGGTCCGGGCATCGGGCCGGCCCATTTACGTTGAGGCAGAAGGAAATACTGATGTCAAAACGCGACTATTACGACGTGCTCGGCGTGTCCAAGGGCGCTTCGGCGGATGAGATCAAGAAAGGCTTTCGCAAGAAGGCCAAGGAATTGCATCCCGACCGCAACAAAGACAATCCCGACGCCGAGGCGCAGTTCAAAGAGGCCAATGAGGCCTATGACGTCCTGCGTGATGCCGAGAAAAAGGCGGCTTATGACCGCTTTGGTCATGCCGCGTTTGAAAACGGTATGGGCGGCGGCGGTCGCCCGGGTGGCGGTTTCGGCCAGGGTGACTTCTCGAGCGCGTTTTCCGATGTGTTTGACGACCTGTTCGGCGACTTCATGGGCGGACAGCGTGGCGGCGGCGGTGGACGTCGCGCGGCGCGCGGCTCGGACCTGCGCTATAACCTGCGCGTGACGCTGGAAGAGGCTTTTGCCGGCCTGCAGAAAACTATCAACGTTCCGACCGCTGTTGCGTGTTCGGCCTGTGAGGGCACGGGTGCTGAAGGCGGTGCCGAGCCCACCACCTGCCCGACCTGTTCGGGCATGGGCAAAGTCCGTGCGCAACAGGGCTTTTTCACGGTTGAACGCACCTGTCCGACCTGTTCCGGTCTGGGCCAGATCATCAAGAACCCCTGCAAATCTTGTCAGGGTGCGGGTCGGGTCGAAAAAGACCGGGCTTTGTCGGTAAATATTCCGGCAGGTGTCGAAACAGGAACGCGCATTCGTCTGGCTGGCGAGGGCGAGGCTGGTATGCGCGGTGGCCCTCCGGGCGATCTTTATATCTTCCTCGAAGTGACGGAACACAAGCTCTTCGAACGTGACAGTGTGAACCTTTATTGTCGGGTGCCGGTCAGCATGGCCAAAGCCGCGCTGGGCGGATCGATTGAAGTGCCGACAATTGATGGCGGGCGCGGTCGTATCCAGATCCCGGCCGGCAGCCAATCCGGTCGCCAAATGCGTCTGCGCGGCAAAGGTATGCCCGCCCTGCGCGGTGGCGGCACGGGTGACATGTTCATCGAATTGGCAGTCGAAACACCGGTGAACCTGACCAGCCGTCAAAAAGAACTGCTGCGAGAGTTTGACGATCTGGGTGAAGACAACCACCCGGAATCCAAAAGCTTTTTCTCGTCTGTCAAATCCTTCTGGGATGGCATGAAAGGCTGAACGGCCTTCAGGTGGGGGCGCTGCCCCCGCCGCCCTTCGGGCGACTCCCCCGAGGTATTTGCAAACAGAAGAAGACTGGATCCGTTCTTCATCTGGCTGAAAATATCCCTGAGCGCGAGGCAGAGCCTCGCAAAAACCTCTTGATTCTTTTTACCTTGCCTGAGATGTTCCGCGCCAACCGTTGGGGTGCCCTGGTCAAGGGGCTGAGAGGTGCTGGCGCATCAACCCATCGAACCTGATCCGGGCAATACCGGCGGAGGGAACGGTCTTAACACTACAGACGTTTTCCAAACCCGTTGCCCCAGAATTGATGGAGCATTCGGATGGCGCCTATTGCGCTGACAATCGCAGGGTCGGACAGCGGCGGTGGTGCCGGCATTCAAGCGGATCTGAAAGCCATGTCTGCGTTGGGTGTTTACGGAGCCAGCGTGATCACCGCAGTGACCGCGCAGAACACCAAAGCAGTGACCGCAGTGCATGGCATCCCGCTAGATGTAATCTCGGCCCAGATTGCTGCGGTTCTGGATGATCTTGACGTGCGCGCGATCAAGATCGGTATGTTGGCGACGCCTGATATCATTCACACAGTGGCCAAGGCGATTTCGGGCTTTGAGGGGCCAATCGTACTGGATCCGGTAATGGTCGCCAAATCGGGCGATGCCCTTCTGGCGGGCAAGGCCGTTCAGACTCTGCGTGACGCCCTGCTACCGTGCGCAACTGTTCTGACCCCCAATTTGCCAGAAGCGGCACGCTTGCTGGATCAGCCAGAGGCGCACACGTTGGAAAACATGACTGCGCAGGGCCGCGCGCTCTGTGCCCTTGGCGCGAAGGCAGTGCTCATGAAGGGCGGTCACGGGTCAGGAGACATGTGCAACGATCTGATGATCGACGCGTCAGGCACGCTGAGTGCATTCAAAGCACCGCGTCAGGCAACCAAGAACACTCATGGCACCGGATGCACGCTGTCATCGGCGATAGCGGCGGGCTTGGCGAAAGGCCTTGCTCTTGAGGTCGCAGTTGCTGAGGCGCATGCGTATCTACAAGGGGCGATACGGGCGGCGGATGATCTGAAGATTGGGCAGGGCCATGGACCCGTGCATCACTTTCACAAGGTTTGGTCTGCGTGACAGTTTGGTCGGTCATAGGGGCAGGCGTTGCCGGACTGGCGGTGGCCAGCGAGCTGGCAGCGCGCGGCGCGACTGTGCAGGTTTTTGACCCCGGTGGCCCTCCGGGGCCGCATGGGTGTTCCTGGTGGGCCGGGGGCATGTTGGCGCCGTGGTGTGAGTTCGAAAACGCGGAAGAGCCGGTCTTGCGCTTGGGCCAACAGGCGCTGGGGTGGTGGGCTGCACGCACCAAGGTGGATCGCTTGGGCACGCTGGTCGTGGCCAATGCTCGTGATCTGCCGGACTTGCGCCGTTTCGCGCGCCGCACACATGGATTCCAAGAGGTTATGACCGACGATATCGCCCAATTAGAGCCTGATCTTCATGGTTTTGGCAAAGGCCTGTTCTTTACGGATGAAGCGCATCTTGATCCGCGCCGCGCCTTGCATGACCTCTATCACACCCTGAAGAAACAGGGGGTCGTATTTCACAAGGATCCCGCGCCCGAGGCGTTGGACAATGTTATCGATTGCCGCGGGTTGCATGCACGAGAGAGTTTGAAAGACCTGCGGGGCGTAAAGGGCGAGATGCTGGTGATCCGCTGCCGGGAGGTTACGCTCACCCGTCCTGTCCGCCTGCTGCATCCGCGCATGCCGCTTTATATCGTGCCGCGCGGGGACGGGGTGTATATGCTGGGCGCGACGATGATCGAGTCCGAGGACAGTGACAGGATCACCGCGCGGTCGATGCTGGAATTGCTCAGCGCGGCATATGCGTTGAATCCCGGTTTTGGTGAGGCGGAGGTGCTGGAAATCGGTGTCGATCTGCGTCCCACCTTCCCTGACAACCTACCGCGCATCCGCCGCCGGGGCGGTCGGATCTATGCCAACGGGCTATATCGACACGGATACCTTCTGGCACCCGCCCTGGCGCAGGGCGTGGCGGATCTGGCGCTTGAGAACAAACATTCGGAGATGGTCGATGAAGATCGTGCTTAACGGCGAAGTGCGCGAGGTGCAGGCCGAAACCCTGTCGGACCTTTTGGACGAGTGCGGATATTCGGGCCGTGTCGCCACGGCGGTGAACGAAAACTTCGTGCCCTCCAGCCTGCGCATCACGCACAAGCTTGTTGATGGCGACCGGGTTGAGGTTGTTGCACCGATGCAGGGGGGCTGAGGATGAAGAGGTTTTACGGCACGGAACTGCCGAACCCATTGATGCTGGGCACGGCGCAATATCCCAGCCCTGCGATTTTGGAACAGGCTTTTCGCGAAAGCGGCGCTGGGGTGGCGACGGTTTCATTGCGGCGCGAATCTGGGGCTGGGCAGACGTTTTGGAAGATGATTCAAGAGCTTGGGGTCCTGATCCTGCCTAACACAGCCGGGTGTCATACGGTAAAAGAGGCGGTGACCACCGCGCAGATGGCGCGCGAGGTGTTTGATACCAAATGGATCAAGCTGGAGCTGATCGGGCACACGGACAGTCTTCAACCGGATGTGTTCCAACTGGTTGAGGCCGCGCGCATCCTAACGGACGAAGGGTTTCAGGTCTTTCCCTATACAACCGATGATTTGATAGTGGGCGAACGTCTATTGGCCGCTGGGTGCGAAGTGTTGATGCCCTGGGGCGCGCCCATTGGGTCCGGGCGTGGTCTAAACAACGCATATGCCCTGCGTGCGATGCGGGCGGAGTTTCCTGACGTGCCGCTGGTGATCGATGCGGGCATCGGCCTGCCCAGCCACGCGGCGCAGGCTATGGAGTTGGGCTATGACGCCGTATTGCTTAACACGGCCGTAGCGCGCGCGGGTGATCCGGTTTTGATGGCCAAAGCCATGATGCAGGCCATCCATGCCGGTCAACTGGCCCATCAGGCCGACCCGATCGAGGCGCGCGATATGGCCGAAGCCTCGACCCCTGTTATCGGAAAGGCGTTCCTGTCATGACGCTGGATCGTTTCTATCCGATCTTCGACCACTCGGACTGGCTACGGCGGATGCTACCGCTTGGCGTGAAGCTGGTGCAGCTTCGGGTCAAGGATCAACCGGACGATATGGTGCGCGAGCAGATTGCCCTTTCGCGTGATCTTTGCCGTCAGCACGGCGCTATCTTTGTCGTGAATGACTATTGGCAGATAGCGATTGAACTGGGCTGTGACTGGATCCATTTGGGACAGGAAGATCTGGATGATGCAGATCTGGACGCCATCCGAAAAGCGGGTCTAAAACTGGGCGTTTCCACGCATGACGATGACGAGCTGGAGCGCGTGCTGGCGATGGATCCCGACTATGTGGCGCTGGGGCCTGTTTACCCGACCATCCTGAAAAAGATGAAATGGCATCAGCAGGGGCTGCCGCGTGTGACCGAGTGGAAGGCCCGAGTGGGTGAGATTCCTTTGGTGGGTATCGGTGGGATGAGCGTCGAGCGTGCCGCGGGTGTTTTGCAGGCCGGTGCCGATATCGTCTCGGTTGTCACAGACATCACCCTGAACACCGACCCCGAGGCTAGGGTGCGTCAATGGATCGAGGCAACCAGATGAGCCGTTATGCCCGCCAGCTGTTGCTGCCCGAGGTTGGGGCGGACGGGCAGGCCCGTCTTGCGGCGGCCCATGTTCTGGTTGTTGGGGCGGGTGGATTGGCGGCTCCGGCTTTGCCTTTGCTGGCGGGGGCAGGGGTCGGTCTGATCACCATTGTTGATGGCGATACGGTTGATCTGTCGAACCTGCATCGCCAGACCTTGTTTTCTGAGGCCGATCAGGGGCGTTCCAAAGCCGAAGCAGCTGCCGCGCGTTGTCGTGCCTTGAACGGTGACATTGAGGTCGCAGATCTTGCGCAGGTATTGACCGCCGAAAACGCGCAGACGATGGTGGCGCAGGCGGATGTGGTGTTGGATTGCGCAGACAGTTATGCCGCCAGCTATGTCCTCTCGGATACGTGTCTGGCGTTGCATAAGCCTCTGATCTCGGCTTCGGTTCTTGGGCTTTCCGGTTATGTGGGCGGGTTTTGCGGCGGGGCGCCGTCACTCCGTGCGCTATTCCCGGACGCGCCGGACAGCAGCGCCAGCTGCGCAACAGCGGGCGTTTTGGGGCCGGTCGTGGCCAGTATTGGTGCGATGCAGGCGCAGATGGCGTTGAACCTGACCCTGCAGATTGATCCATCGCCCCTGGGACAGATGGTTCAGTTTGATGGTCGGACCCTGCGCAGCACGTCATTCAGATTTGACACCGCACCTGAGCCAGACAGCTGTTTCCGCTTTCTCTCAGCCGGGCAGTTGACCGCCCAGGATCACATCGTTGATCTCCGCAGTATCGAAGAGGCGCCCATACCCGCGCATCCCGACGCAATGCGCGTACTGCCCGAAAACCTTCATAAAATAGAGCCTAACACGGACAGAAGACTGGCACTCTGTTGCGCCACCGGGCTGCGCGCCTGGCGTGCTGCTGAACAAATTCAACCGGATTGGCCGGGCGAGATTGTGCTCGTTGCGGCCGCAACCTCGTGAATGAAAAGGAACCGCAAGATATGAAGAAACTGATTGCAGCGATTGCCCTGCTCGCCGCCGCGCCAGCCTGGGCCGAGGATAAGATGACCGTTTTGCTGGACTGGTTCGTGAACCCCGACCATGGCCCCATCATCGTGGCGCAGGAAAACGGCTATTTCGCGGATGAAGGGCTTGAGGTCGAGATCGTGCCGCCCGCCGACCCGTCGGCTCCGCCGCGTCTGGTGGCCGCGGGGCAGGCCGATCTGGCGGTATCCTATCAGCCGCAATTGCACTTGCAGATCCATGAAGGTCTGCCTTTGAAACGCGTGGGCACTCTGGTCGCGACACCGCTGAACTGTCTGCTGGTGCTGGAAGACGGGCCGATCAAATCGCTGGCGGATCTGCGCGGCAAAAAGATCGGGTTTTCGGTTGCAGGCGTGGAAGAGGCGATCCTGACCACTTTGCTAAGCCAGCATGATATCGGGTTGGATGAGATCGAGTTGATCAACGTCAACTTTTCGCTGTCCCCGTCCCTGATGACCAATCAGGTGGATGCAGTAATCGGTGCGTTTCGGAACTTTGAGCTGAACCAGATGGATATCGAAGGTGTCGCGGGTCGGTGTTTCTATATCGAAGAAGAAGGCATCCCGTCTTATGACGAACTGATCTATGTGGCCAATCCCGACACGATGGATGCAGACATGATCGCGCGTTTCCTGGCCGCGACCGAGAAGGCGACGCAATACATCGTCAACAACCCCGAAAAAAGCTGGGAGATCTTTGCCGCCACTTCGCCCGAGTTGCAGGATGAGCTGAACGCACGCGCCTGGGTGGATACTCTGCCCCGGTTTGCTTTGCGTCCCGCAGGGTTTGACGCCGGACGCTATGCCCGGTTCGAGCAGTTTCTGAAAGACAGCGGCATGATCGACAGCCTGAACCCGGTCAGCGACATCGCCATCGACGTGACCGCGCAATGAGCGGATATGGCAAGGCCTTTGCATTGATGCGCGACGCCGTACCGGGGCCGTGGCGGGACTATACCCATCACACTTTTGTCGAAGGTCTAAAAGACGGAACGCTGCCGCGCGCGGCGTTCCTGCACTATTTGCGCCAGGATTATGTGTTCCTGATCCATTTCTCGCGCGCCTGGGCGCTGGCGGTGGTCAAGTCGGAAACGCATTCCGAGATGCTGGCGGCGGTGGGCACGGTGAACGCTCTGATCACCGAAGAGATGCAGCTGCATATTGGTGTTTGCGAGGCTGCGGGGATATCGCAGGAGGAGCTGTTCTCGACCGCTGAGCGCGCCGAGAATCTGGCCTATACCCGTTTTGTGCTTGAGGCCGGATATAGCGGTGATCTGCTTGATCTGTTGGCGGCGCTCGTACCTTGCGTGATGGGCTATGGTGAGATCGGCGCGCGGCTGAAGGCCGAGGCCACATCTGATACTTATGCCGATTGGATCAACACCTATGCCGGTGGCGAGTATCAAGGCGCGTGTCAGGCGGTTGGAGCGTTGCTGGATCAGGCTCTAACACGGCGTCTTGGGGCGGATTTTGAAACCTCACCCCGTTGGGTCCGGCTGTGCCAGACCTTCCGCACCGCGACCGAACTGGAGGTGAACTTCTGGCAGATGGGCCTGAACCCGTGACACAAGCGCCCGATCTGACCATCAACGGCAAAGCCACCATTGACGGCGCGACGCTGTTCGCGCCGCTGACCCTGACGCTTGCGTCTGGGGCATGGACCTGTTTGCTGGGCGGATCGGGTGTTGGCAAAACCACTGTTCTGCGCTTGATCGCCGGGCTTGAAACCGGGGCAGCATTCCAAGGCCAGATCACTGCAAGTGATGGGAAACCGGTGGCCGATCGGGTGGCCTATATGGCGCAGGACGACCTGTTGCTGCCTTGGGCGACAGTGGCGCAGAACGTGTCTTTGGGCGCGCGACTGCGGGGCGAAAAGGTCGATCTGGATCGCCGCGATCGGTTGATCGAGCGGATGCGGTTGCAGGATCATATGGCCAAAAAACCGGCGGAACTGTCCGGCGGGCAACGGCAACGTGTGGCGCTGGCTCGGACCTTGATGGAAGACCGCCCCTTTGTCTTGCTGGATGAGCCGTTTTCAGCGCTCGATGCCCGGACCCGTGCGGATATGCAGGATCTGGCAGCCGAGGCGTTGCAAGGCCGGACGGTGTTGCTGGTCACGCATGACCCGGCCGAGGCTGCGCGTTTGGGTCAGTCGATCACCGTAATGACGCAACACGGCCTGACACCCTGCGCCCCGCCAAAAGCGCCCGCGCCGCGCCATGTGGACGATCTTGAGACGCTCGAGACGCAAGGCGCTCTTTTGCGCCTGCTGCGGGAGGGGGTGGCGTGAAGTACCTGTCCGCCCTTGCTGCGACCGTGTTTGCGCTTGCCTTGTGGCAAGGTATTGTCTGGGTGACCGGGTTGCCAAAGTTCATCCTGCCCGGGCCCGGCGTGGTTGCCGAAACCTGGTGGCAGAATCGGTGGCTGATTGCGGAACATACCTGGATTACGGCTATTGAGGTTATCATCGGTTTAGCCTGTGGCACGCTTTTGGGTGTGATCACGGCCTTGCAACTGGCCAATTCACGTGCCGCACGTGTGCTGGTGCAACCGATGTTGGTCTTTACTCAGGCGCTGCCCGTTTTTGCACTGGCACCGTTGCTGACACTTTGGCTGGGCTATGGCCTGTGGTCGAAGGTCGCCATGGCGGTTTTGATCATCTATTTCCCGATCACTTCGTCCTTTTTTGACGGTCTGATGCGGACGCCTCCGGGGTATCTGGATCTGGCGCGCACGATGCAGGCCAGCAAACGCTCGGTGCTGTGGCATATCCGTATTCCGGCGGCCTTGCCGTCGCTGGCTTCGGGTTTGCGTCTGGCCGCTGTTTATGCGCCGATTGGGGCGGTGATTGGCGAATGGGTCGGGTCCTCGAAAGGGTTGGGGTATCTGATGTTACTGGCCAATGGTCGCGCCAAGACGGATCTGATGTTTGCAGCCATGCTGACACTGGGCGTGTTTTCCATCCTTCTGCATATGGTTATCCGACGCGCCACGGCGCGGATGGCGGGTGAGACGCGTTAACGTTTCGGAAACCGATTCTGGGCCAGTGTCGGGGCATGACACAGGATGCATTCGCCGAAGCCCCCATGTTGTTTGACACAGACGAAGCGCCGGCGCAGCCGCTGCCCGGTGGTCGGTTACCCTCCTACATCAAAGATCACCGCAAGCGGCTGCGCGAACGGTTCATGGCGGGTGGCTCGGCTGCGATCCCGGATTATGAGTTGCTGGAACTGGTGCTATTCCGCGCGATCCCGCGGCAGGATGTGAAGCCTTTGGCGCGGGCTTTGCTGGATGCGTTTGGAGATTTCAACCGGGTGCTGACCGCGCCCGAAGAGCGACTACGCCAGATCAAAGGTGTCGGGGATTCCGTGATCACCGATCTGAAAATCCTTGAGGCCTGCGCGCATCGCATGGCCCGCGCGCGCGTGATGCAGCGGCATGTGATCTCGGGCTGGGATGCGCTGCTGGATTATTGCCACACCACAATGGCCCATCGTGAGACCGAGCAGTTCCGGGTGTTTTATCTGGACCGCAAAAACGTTCTGATCGCGGATGAGGAACAGGCCAAGGGCACGGTGGATCACGTGCCGGTTTACCCGCGCGAGGTGGCGAAACGCGCGCTGGAGCTGAACGCCTCGGCCCTGATCCTGGTGCATAATCATCCCTCTGGCGATCCGACGCCGTCGCAATCGGATATCGACATGACCAACCGGATTCAGGATGCCTGTCTAGCGCTGGGGCTGACGTTGCATGATCATCTGATCATTGGAAAATCGACAGAACTCAGCTTTCGGGCGCAGGGGTATCTTTAGGGGGCTTTGCCCCCTCTTGGCCCAAGGGCCAATTCACCCCCACCGTATTTTTGACAAGAAGAAGCTCGGGATTATTGCACCCAGATCTCGACCCGTCGGTTGACCTTGCGGCCCCATTCGCTGTCGTCGCAGGCCATGGGCATGGCTTCTCCGAACCCATCGACAAGCAGTTCGACCGTTTCGGGGATTTCAGTTTCAACGGCGGCAAGCACTGCGTTGCGGACGGTGCGCGCGCGCAGTTGGGCGATCCGGGCGTTTGCAGCAGCGGCGCCGCTGCCATCGCTGAACCCGACAAATGTCAGCTGATGTCCTTCAAATGTTCCGGCCTCCAGCGCCTGTGCCAATTGCAGGATATTGGCCCGCGATTGTGCATCCGGGCGCGAGGATCCGGGCTCGAACCGGAAAGACAGAGACAGACGGTCGGATGGGCGCATAACGGCGATCATGCGTTGTAACTCTTCCAGTCCAACCTCGGCCCCGCCCGAGGCGATGGCATTGGCCAGGCGATCCCCCTGTGCGCTAACCCCAAGCATCTCGGGTGCCTGATCCACATAACCCGCTTGCCGGATCACGTCCTGGGCGGCGGGGCTTTGCGAGAAGGCCAGAAACTGTCGCGCGATGCGGGGCAGGCGGCGTGCGGGCAGGTACAGGAACATGGGTGACGTCAGAGGATAGTCCTCGGTCTTGATCGATTGCCGGGTGGCGGCCAGCGCATGACCGCACCCACCTGCAAGGGGCAGCGCGCGTGTCTCGCCGGTTCCGGCCTGGCTGGTGATACCGATGGCAAACGGGTCACGGGTCACGGCGCGGATCAGGTCAGCATTTTGATCATGGGGTATGATGGCGTCGGTCAGCTGCAGCTTTGCCGGGCTCAGAAGCTGGTCTTCGATCACCTGGCGCAACCCCGTACCGGCACCCGGCACGTGCAGCGCAATTGGCGCATCCGGTCCGCCCAGATCGAGCCAGTTCTGTACTTCGCCCGACAGGATGCGGGCCAGGTCAACCAATGAGATCTGGCGGAAAGGGTTTTCATCGGCAACAACCGGCACCATCGCGTCCAGTGCAACGATGCGAGAGCGGCGCGTTTGGGTCAGATCACCCAGCCCAGCCGCACGCGCGGCTTCGTTTTCGGCGTCACGCACGGCGCGCAGGGCCAGCACCACATCGGTCTCGTCCGCGATTAGATCGGCGAAGCCATCATCAGTTGTGCCAGTGCGAAAGCTGAACCGTGCCATCGGGGCGTTGCGATCTGGCTTTGACAGCTCGAACTGAAGTGTTGAGTCATCCAGCTGGGTACGGGTCGCGGTCATCCCTTCTTGATCTGCGAACCCCTTTATCAGGGCGGGCAACACGGTTTCCGCCATGACTGACGAGCCTGAAAACCGAACTTCGGCCACAAAGTCGATCAGGTTGGGGCAGGCCAGCCCCTCACATGTCACGCCCGAGCCATCTACAGTCAGCTCTCCGAACTGGGTGGCGACCCGGTAGAATTCGCCGTCATAGGACAGCAGGTTGCCGGTGACTTCGACCTTGCCATCATGGGATGTCAGGGTGATGTCCTGGGCCTGCGCGATCACCGAATTGGACAGCCAGATCAGCGCGGCCGCCGCCATACGGAAAAAGGTCATGAAAGTTTGATACCCGCCTGCGATTTATTTTGCGGCGATTGTCAGATCTTGCAGCAGATTATTCAACACTAGAAACTGTCCGGCCTGCGAACAGTCCGGAAGTGTCAGCGACAGGTCACGAGTGGTCAGCAGCGCATCACGCAATTCCAGCGACTGCACGGCCAGTTCGCTGTTACAGTTCGACGCGGTCACCTCGGCCTCGATGCTCAGTTCTATGGTGCCGCTAGAGGTAGAGCTTTTCGGGAAGGAATAGACCTCGACATTTCGTGATTCAGACAATCCGCGCAGCCCCAAACCAACCATCGAGCCTGCACCGCTTGCTTCTGGATTGGCCCACACATGGCCGGGTTGGCCATAGCTAGCGCCGAACTCCAAAGCGTGAAGCTGCAAAGCGGTATCGCCCGTCCATTGCAGCGCGACGCGATCGAAATTTCGAACCTCGGGAACATGGGTGGTTGCGACGGTTCCACCATCCTCACCCATCGAGATCAGAAAAATCGCGTATTCAGCCATCACCGGCACGGTCAGGCGCGCTGCCCCTTTTTCGTTGGTTACGGTATTGAAGATCAGACCATTGTGGTGAATTTCGAGGGTCGCGTTTTCGTGGCACGGAGCTTTGATGGAAAGCGTTGCGGTGGCGTCAGGAGCTGGTTTGGCCCGGGCACTCAGGGCGCATTTCTGAGCGACCCTGGGTTGAAAACGGCTGGTATTTTCAGAGGTGCCAGATTCAGAAAAGCTGGTGTTTGCTGCTGAGGTCGAGGCCGTCAACACAACGCGCTTGATACCGGTCAGATCGACAGCCGCATTCGAGGCGACAATCACCTCATCCTGGCCTGACATCGCATTTTTTTGCGCGGCCGGACCGTATTGCATCAAGTAGCCAATGGCCAAGGCGCACGCGACGGTCCCGCCCATGGTCACATAGTTTCTTACGACAAACAAAACACCCTCCCCAGTTGAAGGAGCGAGTCGTACTCTGTTAAGCAATCAGGGCGGAACTGTGACCACCTAACGGAGTCATTGTGTCCATGTGATAAACTATCGTTACGTCAACCGACCGTGGCAATGTTTGAACTTTTTGCCCGATCCGCAGGGGCACAGGTCATTACGCGAGGGGTTCCCCCAGGTTGACGGGTCGTTTTCGTCAAACCCGGGCAGGGCATCGCCAGAGGCTGCCGCTTCGGCCTTGGCCTCGGCCTGATCGGTTGCCTGATCCACTGTTTTCTGAACCTGCGCCTGTTGCGCGGCCATTTGCGCGAGCATCTGCGCCTGTTCTTCCTCGGTCAGAGGGCGCACGCGCGACAATTGTTGCGTCACCGTCTCGCGCAGGCTGTCCAACATGCCTTCGAACAGTTGGAAGCTTTCATTCTTGTATTCGTTCAACGGATCACGCTGGGCATAGCCACGGAACGCCACAACCGAACGCAGATGTTCCAAAGTCAGCAGATGTTCGCGCCATTTGCTGTCGATGGTCTGCAGCAGGACCTGCTTTTCGATGTTGCGCATGTTTTCGGGGCCGAATGCGGATGCCTTCTGCGCCATCATCTCATTCGCGGCCTTGACCAGATGTTCGCGGATCTGTTCGTCGTACACGCCCTCCTCGGCGGCCCACTCTTGAACCGGGGCATCAATGGTCAGTTTGTCCTTGATGGCCTCGTGCAGGCCGTCGACATCCCACTGATCGGCATAGGATTTCGGAGGCATGTATTCATCGATCAGGTCGTCAATAACCTGTTCGCGCATATCAGACGCGATATCCGATAGATCGTCAGACGACATGATCTCGCGCCGTTGGCTGAAGATCACCTTACGCTGATCGTTCATCACATCGTCAAACTTCAGGACGTTTTTGCGCATGTCGAAGTTACGACCTTCGACCTTGGATTGCGCGCGCTCCAGCGATTTGTTCACCCAGGGGTGGATGATCGCCTCGCCTTCCTGCATGCCCAGCGTGGTCAGAACCTTATCGAGCCGTTCCGAACCAAAGATGCGCATCAGGTCGTCTTCGAGGCTGAGGTAGAACACCGTCTTGCCCGGATCGCCCTGACGGCCCGAACGACCGCGCAGCTGATTGTCGATCCGGCGGCTTTCATGCCGTTCCGAGGCCATCACGTAAAGACCACCGGCATCCAGAACCTTTTGCTTTTCTTCGGCGTGTTTGGCCTCCTCCGCGGCGCGCAGCTCGTTGGGGTCTGCTTCGGGGTTCTCGGCCAGTGCTTGCAGCACCTTCATCTCGACATTGCCGCCCAACTGAATATCGGTGCCGCGCCCGGCCATGTTGGTGGCGATGGTCACCGCGCCCAAACGGCCCGCGTCAGCGACGATCTGTGCTTCTTGCTCGTGCTGGCGGGCGTTCAGAACGTTATGCTCGATGCCTTCTTTGGTCAGCATCTGGCTCAGCAGTTCTGATTTCTCAATCGACGTAGTGCCCAACAAAACCGGCTGGCCTTTTTCGGTGGCCTTTTTGGTCTGCTCGATCATCGCGTTGTATTTTTCCGCAGCCGTGCGATAGACCTGATCGTCCCGGTCGTCACGGGCAATCGGCTTGTTGGTTGGCACTTCGACCACGCCCAGCCCATAGATCTCCTGGAATTCCTCAGCCTCGGTCAGGGCTGTCCCTGTCATGCCGCTCAGCTTGTCATAGAGACGGAAATAGTTCTGGAACGTCACGCTGGCCATGGTCACGTTTTCGGGTTGGATCTGTACGTTTTCCTTGGCCTCAAGCGCTTGGTGCAGGCCTTCGGACAATCGGCGGCCCGGCATCATGCGGCCGGTGAATTCGTCGATCAGAACGACATTGCCATCCCGGACGATATAGTCCTTGTCGCGCTGGAACAGTTTGTGCGCACGCAGGCCCTGATTGACATGGTGCACCACTGTGGTGCTTTCGGGATCATAGAGCGAGTGGTCTTCCGGCAGCAGACCTGCAGCGTGCAGTTGCTGCTCCAGAAACTCGTTGCCTTCGTCGGTGAAGGTCACGTTCCGCGTCTTTTCGTCCAGCGTAAAATGATCGTCCTGCAAGGATGGGATCACAGCGTCAATCTTGGTATAAAGTTCCGACCGGTCCTCGGACGGTCCCGAGATGATCAGCGGAGTCCGCGCCTCATCGATCAGGATCGAGTCTACCTCATCCACGATCGCGAAATTGTGGTGCAGCTGATAGACGTCATCCAGATTGGCCTTCATGTTATCGCGCAGATAATCAAAGCCCAGCTCATTATTGGTGGCATAGGTGATATCGCAGGAATAAGCGGCCTTCTTCTCGGCATCGGGTTGGCCCGACCAGATCACTCCGGTGGTCATGCCTACTGCGGCGAACACCTTGCCCATCCATTCCGAGTCGCGCTTGGCCAGGTATTCGTTCACCGTGACCACATGCACACCCTTGCCGGTCAGCGCGTTCAGATAGGCGGGAAAAGTTGCGACAAGGGTTTTGCCCTCACCGGTTTTCATTTCCGAGATATTGCCCTGATGCAGGAAGGTGCCGCCCATCAACTGCACATCAAAGGCGCGCAGACCCAGCGCCCGTTTCGCGCCTTCACGCACATTCGCAAAGGCCTCGGGCAGCAGGTCATCCAGGCTTTCGCCATCCAGCGCGCGTTTGCGCAGCTCTTCGGTCTTTTCCTTCAGGCCATCGTCGGACAGTTTCTCGAACTCGGGCTCCAGCGCGTTGATCTTTTCGATCAGCGGGCGGGTCGCCTTGATCTTGCGGTCGTTCGGTGTTCCGAACACCTTTTTGGCGAGCGTTCCGAGTCCCAGCATGTTCACTCCAGCGGATCTATTCTTGTCTTGGTTTCGACAGGCTTGCCCCCCTTGCGCGCAACCCATAGATACGGGGGGTGAAAGGCGGCCCTGTCCAAGGCTTCAAAGCGATGTAAGCGGCAGGTTCTAAAGTGTCAACGCCGCGCCCTGTCGTGGCAAAGAAATAGGATGATTCCATGCCCAAAGGCCTCACTTTTCTCTCGTCGATGGCACTGGCCGCTGTGTTCGCCCTGCCGCTGGCGGCGCAGACCACCCCGGATGCCGACACCGTTGTGGCAAATGTGAACGGAGACGAGATCACACTGGGTCACGTTATCGCCAGCGTCGCGGTGTTGCCGCCGCAGTATCAGCAACTGGAAGACGCGGTGCTGTTCGACTTCATCATCGAACAATTGGTGCAGCAACAACTGCTCAGTCAGGAACAAGAAGGCCTGACCACCCGCAACAAGCTGGCATTGGAAAATGAAGCCCGTTCGCTGCAAGCGGTGCAAACGGTCGAGGCAATCTCGACCGCAGAGGTCACGGATGAGGCGATCCAGGCTGCTTATGACGCTCAATTCGCCAATTTCGAGGGTGAAGACGAATATGATGCCAGCCATATTCTGGTTGAGACCGAAGAAAAGGCCCAAGAGGTAAAGGCGCTGCTGGATGATGGCGCCGATTTTGCCGAGATGGCGCGCGAGCATTCGACCGGCCCTTCGGGCCCGAATGGGGGTGCGCTGGGCTGGTTCGGTAAAGGCCGCATGGTACCCGAGTTCGAAGCAGCCGTGATCGACTTGGAAAAGGGCCAGGTTTCGGAGCCGGTGCAAACCCAGTTCGGCTGGCACCTGGTGATCCTGAATGACAAGCGCAAATCCGAAGCGCCTGCGTTGGACGCCGTGCGCAATGAGCTGGCCCAAACTCTGCAGCAAGAAGCCATTCAGGCCAAGATCGCAGAGCTGACAGAACAAGCGCAGATCGAGCGCTCTGAACTGGAAGGGGTCGGCCCCGAGATCATCCGTCAGACGACTCTGATTCAGGAGTAATCCGCGTGGCCAATTTCACCAAGGTCTCTCCGCTGGCACCGGCGGGGTTTCCCGATCTGCCCGCGATTGATGGCGTGCGGTTTGCCACAGTCGGGGCGGGTGTGCGGTATCAGGGTCGCACTGATGTCATGTTGGCGGTGTTGGATCCGGGCACTTCGGTTGCGGGTGTCTTCACGCGCTCGGCCACCCGCGCAGCCCCCGTGCTGGATTGCCAGGACAAGATCGGCGGACCCAGCGATGGACCGGCGGCTATTCTGGTGAACTCGGGCAATGCCAATGCCTTTACTGGCCACTATGGCCAGACGTCGGTGGCCGAACTGACGCAAGCGGTCGCGACGGCCACCGGTGTTCCGGTGGAACGGGTTTTTACGTCGTCGACGGGCGTGATCGGCGAGCCGCTGCCTCATGACAAGATCGTCGCGCAGCTTGAGGCGTTGAAATCCGGCCTCAGCCGTCACGCCATCGAAGACGCGGCGCGGGCGATCATGACCACCGACACCTTTCCCAAAGGTGCCTCGGCGCAGGTTGAGATTGGTGGAAAAACAGTCTCTATCGCGGGGATTGCCAAGGGGTCCGGCATGATTGCGCCTGATATGGCGACGATGCTGGTTTATATCTTTACCGACGCAATGGTCGAACAATCAGCGCTGCAAGAGATGTTGGGCGCGCAGGCGGATCGGACGTTCAATTGCATCACGGTGGACAGCGATACCTCGACCTCGGACAGCCTGCTGCTCTGTGCAACGGGGGCCTCGGGCGTCGATGCGACGGGGGACCCGGCTTTCGCGCGGGCCTTGGAGTCGGTGATGCTGGATCTCGCACAGCAGGTGGTGCGCGACGGCGAAGGGGCGACCAAGTTTGTGGAAATCCGCGTGACCGGAGCCGCCTCGGATTCGGACGCCAAGGTGCACGGGTTGGCGATCGCCAACTCGCCTTTGGTCAAGACCGCCATCGCGGGTGAAGACCCGAACTGGGGCCGTGTGGTTATGGCCATCGGTAAATCGGGGGCCGCCGCGGATCGGGATCTGCTGAGCATCTCGTTTGGCGACATTCTGGTCGCCGAAAAAGGCTGGGTCAGCCCCGACTATCGCGAGGAAGACGCCGCGGCCTATATGAAAGGTCAGGATCTAGTGATTGCGGTCGATTTGGGGATCGGTGACGGAGCATCCACTGTTTGGACCTGCGACCTGACACATGGTTATATCGAGATCAACGCGGACTACCGGTCATGAAAACCGTATTGGTATCCGCCGTGGCTTTGATCGACATCGAGGGCCGCGTCCTGCTGGCGCAACGGCCCGAGGGCAAATCCATGGCGGGGCTCTGGGAATTCCCCGGTGGCAAAATCGAACCCGGTGAAACTCCCGAAGCCGCGCTGATCCGAGAGCTTGAGGAAGAGCTGGGCATCAACACCTGGACCTCTTGTCTCGCGCCTCTGACCTTCGCCAGCCACAGCTATGACGATTTTCACCTGCTGATGCCGCTCTTTGCCTGCCGCAAATGGGAGGGCATTCCGCAGTCGAAAGAGGGTCAGACCCTGAAATGGGTCCGGGCAAATGATCTGCGGAACTATCCGATGCCCGCAGCGGATGTGCCACTGATACCGATTTTGCGGGATTGGCTATAGCGGTGAGACAGATGCGCGCGATCTAGCAGAGCAATGGCGTTGCCATCCGGAAGTAAAAAGGCGCCAGAAAGTTGGACATAAGCCCGCACTTTCTGGCGCCCTATTGAACCTCATCATCCCCCCAGAGGGCGACAGCAGGCCCAGTTTGTGTTCGAACGTTACCATTCGACACCGGAGCATCGATCCGAAGACCAGATCCTCCTCGCTCAACCCTGCCTTCTGTCTCGTCCGTCACGGCGCTGATGCACCCACACGGTAAGAAACCTTCCGGCTTACACAAACCCATTCGCCACGAGGCTTTCACCCCCACGCGATCCGATCCGCATCCAGCTACCCGTTACACTCAAAGCTAAATCAATGATCCGTCCATGAGTGCCCGAAAGCAACCGGGGTCTTTGCGTCCGCATCCTCTGATCGAGATCTTCGGCTGCGGTATAGAAACGCTATGAATTCGCTGTGAGTCGATCAAGAAAAAATGTCGCAGTTCCGCAAATTTCTTGTGGATAAGCTATTGAAAAAGGTAGGTTTTTCTTGTGGATGAATTGTGGGTTAATCGAATTTCTTCTTAGTTTCGGCCAGTTTGCAGTGGGAAAAGTTTGTAGCCGAGGCAGGCGTTGAAAGGGGTGTTTGGGCGAATGGTCGGCGAGACTGTCTGATGCCCGAAGCGGATGTTACATTGGTTCCGGCTTTGAGGGATTGATGGTGAGCCCTGAGTTTAACTGAATCAGCATACCGGTTTTCATTGTTCGACCCACACTTTATCAGGGATTTCAAGCCTAGACGGATCCGAGGTGAAGTTGTCTTGCCATTTCACCCCCTTAAGACATTTGACTTTTGAGCCAGTAACTAAGCTGATATCCGCTGGTGCAGCTACGGCCCCCAACAAGCTTACGTTAGAGCGTTTTCGTTCAGAAATCACCTTTGGTTCGTTCACCAACCAAGTTGCTCCGCCTAGTTGTGTTTTGACTTCTGTATTACCCGAAACAATTCTGGCCTTTTGCAGGAACTCTTTTCTCGGAACGTTACCCAGATAACCAACGCAGGCATACGCTCTGTTTTTGACCTTTACCACTTTGTGAAATGTGACAAGTTGATGCCAGTTGTTTCCCAACTCTTTTATCTGCGCGCCATGGGTTGTTACCTCAAATGTGTCGTCGATTACCACAAACACCTTCGCCGCAGCACCACTGCTTACGACAGCTGAGAGCATTAGGGCCATAAACCAAGTTAAGAATGTGATACTTTTTGTTTTAATTTTCATTTGTTCACCGATCATCGAATGTTATGTGAAAACCTAATCTAACAAAAAAAGAACCCAGATAGCATCGTGCTTTGGATCCTCCAATCGACTGTTTATCAACTGTTTTCTGAATGCCACCGCAAAATTGAAGTTATCGGAACTTTTTCCATCTCTTTGTTACAATTCGTAAGAATTGAGAAAACATCAGGCAAAACTTGACGCTGATCTTTCCGGTGCTTCTTAATCGGAGCACTGGCGACCGGGCGATCATCCGGCCCGCCATTTCCGGCCCGGGGAGGGGTCGGATGGGGAGGAGAGAAAGATTGGCTCAGACGCAGTCAGGCGCGGAAGGGATGCAATCCCTGCCGGCGCTGCTTCATCGCAATGCGACCCAGTTCGGGGATGCCCCGGCATACCGGGAAAAGGAATTCGGGATCTGGCAATGCTGGACCTGGGCAGAAGCGGCCGAGGAAATCCGCGCCATCGCGCTGGGATTTCTGGAACTGGGCGTTGCGCAAGGCGATCATATCGCCGTCATAGGCCGTAACCGTCCGGCGCATTACTGGTCGATGGTCGCGGCTCAAATGGTGGGTGCTGTGCCGGTGCCTCTGTATCAGGATTCGGTCGCGGAAGAGATGGCCTATGTTCTGGAGCATTGCGGCGCGAAATACGTGGTTTGCGGCGATCAGGAGCAGGTCGACAAGGTTATCGAGATCCAGGAGACCCTGCATCAGGTCAAGCATATCCTTTATACCGACAAGCGCGGGATGCGGAAATACGACCATTCCCAGATGAACGCGCTCGATGACATCATGGCCGAAGGCCGCGCCGGTCACGCGCGGTTTGACGCGGAACTGGATCAGCGTATTGCGGCGATCACCTATGACGATACCTGCGTGATGCTCTATACCTCGGGCACCACCGGCAAGCCCAAGGGCGTGGTGCTGTCGAACCGGAACGTGATTGAGAGCGCGAAAAACTCGGCTGAGTTCGATCATCTGACGCGCGATGAGGACATCCTGTCTTACCTGCCGATGGCCTGGGTGGGGGATTTCATCTTTTCCATCGGGCAAGCCTATTGGTGTGGTTTCTGTGTGAACTGCCCCGAAAGCGCCGACACGATGATGACCGATTTGCGCGAGATCGGACCGACCTATTTCTTTGCGCCACCGCGCGTGTTTGAGACGCAGCTGACCAATGTGATGATCCGCATGGAAGATGCGGGCAAGCTGAAGCAGCGCATGTTCCGTCACTTCATGGCACATGCAAAGAAAGTGGGCGGGTTGCTATTGGATGGCAAACCAGTGGGTTTTGGTGACCGCCTGAAATACGCGCTGGGCAATCTGCTGGTCTACGGCCCACTCAAGGATACGCTGGGCTATGGCCGCTTTCGCGTAGGCTATACGGCGGGTGAGGCGATTGGGCCCGAGATTTTTGATTTCTACCGCTCACTGGGGATCAATCTGAAGCAACTGTATGGGCAGACCGAAGCTACGGTGTTCATCACGCAGCAACCTGATGGCGAAGTGCGCGCTGATACGGTCGGCGTGCCCGCCCCCGCGGTTGAACTGAAGATCGATGAGAGTGGTGAGATCCATTACCGGTCACCAGGGGTTTTTGTGGAATATTACAACAACCCGGAATCGACCGCCTCGACCAAAGATGCCGAAGGCTGGGTGGCCACGGGGGACGCAGGGTTTATCGAGGAAAGCTCGGGCCATCTGCGGATCATCGACCGCGCCAAGGATGTCGGTAAGATGGCCGACGGGTCGATGTTTGCGCCGAAATATGTCGAGAACAAACTGAAATTCTATCCCGATATTCTTGAGGTTGTTCTGTTCGGCAACGGCAAGGATCGCTGCGTGGCCTTTATCAATATCGACCTGACAGCGGTGGGCAACTGGGCGGAGCGCAACAATGTAGCCTATGCGTCCTATCAGGAACTGACGGCACATCCGCGTGTGTTAGAGACGATCAAGGGGCATGTCGAAGAGGTCAACCGGTCCATCGCGGCGGATGAGATGCTGTCGGGCTGTCAGGTGCATCGCTTTGTCGTGTTGCACAAGGAATTGGACGCCGATGACGGCGAGATGACGCGGACGCGCAAGGTGCGCCGTCGGTTTGTGGAAGAGAAGTTCCAAGACATCATTGACGCGCTTTATGACGGGTCCGAGAGCGTGTCGACGACAACCGAGGTGACCTATGAGGATGGGCGCAAGGGGTCGATTTCGGCAACCTTGCAGATCATCGACGCGCCGGTTGTGGCCGTGACACAGCACAAGGTTGCGGCGGAATGATGGGCCGTCGCGCGCCGCTCGACCTGCGGTCATCGCCCCGCCCACCGTCCCGTTTTTACGTATCGCCGGGAGGGGCTGATGCTGGATAATTCCGAAGGATATGTCACCGAAGACGGCCGCAAGATCGGTGGTGTGGTGATGGAGATGAAGAACATCACCCTGCGCTTTGGCGGTGTGGTGGCGATCAAGGATATCTCGTTCGACATTCGCGAAGGCGAGATCCGCGCCATCATCGGGCCGAACGGGGCAGGCAAATCCTCGATGCTGAACGTGATCTCGGGATTTTATGTCCCGCAGGAGGGTGAGGTTTGGTTCCATGGTGCAAAGCGCCCGCAGATGCGGCCGTTTGAGGTGGCGCAACAGGGTATTGCGCGGACCTTCCAGAACATCGCCTTGTTCGAAGGCATGAGTGTTCTGGACAATGTCATGACCGGGCGGCTGAGCTTTATGAAGACCAACATTCTGCAACAGGCCTGGTGGAAGGGAAAAGCCGAGGCCGAAGAGACGGAAAACCGCGAGGCGGTCGAGAAGATCATCGATTTCCTGGAGATCCAGCACATCCGAAAGACGCCGGTGTCGCGTCTGCCTTATGGGTTGAAGAAGCGGGTCGAACTGGCGCGGGCGCTGGCGGCTGAGCCCAAGCTCTTGCTGCTGGATGAGCCGATGGCCGGCATGAATGTCGAGGAAAAAGAGGACATGAGCCGCTTTATCCTGGACGTGAATGATGAGTTCGGCACGACCATCGCGCTGATCGAACATGACATGGGCGTGGTGATGGATCTGAGCGACCGTGTGGTCGTCATGGATTACGGGCGCAAGATCGGGGATGGCACGCCAGATGAGGTGCGCAACAACCAAGAGGTGATCGACGCCTATCTGGGGGTCAGCCATGACTGAGGTGCGGGCAGAAATTGGGGGAGGCGCTGATGCCTGAACAACTGATTTTCGCGATGGAGGTGATCCTTAACGGTCTGATGGCCGGGGTGCTTTATGCTCTGGTCGCGCTCGGCTTTGTGCTGATTTACAAAGCGTCGGGGATTTTCAATTACGCCCAAGGGGTTATGGCCCTGTTTGCGGCGATGACGCTGGTTGGGATCATGAATGGGCAGGTGCCGTTTGCGCATCTGATCAATGCGATTTTCGGCACTCATGTGCATTATTTCGGCTGGAACGTGCCGGCATTGCTGGCGATCCTCCTGACCATGGCGGTGATGGTGTTGATGGCTTGGGCGGTGCAGCGCTTTGTCATGCGGCATCTGGTGGGGCAGGAGCCGATCATTCTGTTCATGGCGACCATCGGGCTTGCGTTTTTCCTTGAGGGCGTGGCCGACCTGATGTGGGGGTCCGAGATCAAGACGCTGGATGTGGGGCTGCCGCAGGGGATCAACCTGTGGATCGACGAGACGACATTCCAGATCTTCGACTACGGGTTCTTCATCGACAATCTGGATATTGTGGCGACGATCATTGCGGCGCTGCTGGTGGCCGCGCTGGTGGCCTTTAGCCAATACACCAAGCAGGGTCGCGCGATGCGCGCGGTTGCCGACGACCATCAGGCGGCGCTGTCGGTGGGCATCTCGCTGAACTTCATCTGGATCATGGTCTGGTCCGTGGCGGGTTTCGTGGCCCTGGTCGCGGGGATCATGTGGGGCACCAAATCAGGCGTTCAGTTCTCGCTGAGCCTGATCGCGCTCAAGGCGCTGCCGGTTCTGATGCTGGGCGGGTTCACCTCGATCCCCGGAGCCATCGTAGGCGGTTTGATCATCGGTGTGGGTGAGAAACTGTTCGAATTCGCTCTTGGCCCTGCGCTGGGCGGCGCGACCGAGAACTGGTTTGCCTATGTGCTGGCGTTGATCTTCCTGGTGTTCCGACCGCAGGGTCTGTTCGGCGAGAAGATCATCGAGAGAGTGTAGGCATGACCAAACTCATCGCCATCATCAACGTCGTCGCTTGGGCCGGGTTCTGGGCTTTTGGGTACATCGCGCTGACATCCGATGACCTGACCCAGGGCCAGTTGGTAATTGCGTCGATTTTGGCTTTTGCCGGGCTGATCATGGGTGTTCTGGCGTACATGAAACTGGTGCGCGCCTCGGAGGCGAGCGGATATGCCAAGGGGTCCAATCAACTGGACGCTGCTGCCCGCAACCGGGCGCAACAGGAATGGGGAAAGTAATACATGTTCTATCGTGAGGCCGGGGATTTCAAAACATCCTACATCGCCGACAGTCAGACTTTCCCGATCAAGTTTGACCGGTATCGGTACTATGTGGTGTTGGCGGTCGCGTTCGGGATCGTTCCGTTTCTAATCAACGACTATTGGGCCAATGCCCTGCTGCTGCCGTTTCTGATCTATGCTATCGCCGCGATCGGGTTGAATATTCTTGTGGGGTATTGCGGGCAGGTCAGCCTTGGCACCGGCGGCTTCATGGCTGTAGGCGCTTATGCCTGTTACAAGCTGATGACCGCCTTTCCCGATGTCAGCATGTTCATCCATGTCATACTTGCGGGCGGGATCACGGCGTTGGTGGGCGTGTTGTTCGGCCTTCCCAGCCTGCGGATCAAAGGGTTCTATCTGGCGGTTGCCACCTTGGCGGCGCAGTTCTTTCTTGTTTGGCTCTTCAACCGGGTGCCGTGGTTCTACAACTACTCCGCCTCGGGTCAGATCAATGCGCCCGAGCGGGATGTATTCGGCATTATCATCACCGGCCCAAATGCGCCGGCCTGGGCGACCTATCTGTTCTGCCTGGTGTTCCTGACTGTCTGTGCCATCATTGCGCGCAATCTGACGCGGGGCACCATCGGCCGGACCTGGATGGCGATCCGCGATATGGATATCGCAGCTGAAATCATCGGAGTGAACCCGCTTAAGGCCAAACTGACTGCCTTTGCCGTTAGCTCGTTCTTTGTGGGCATCTCGGGCGCGTTGTTCTTTGCGGTCTATCTGGGCGCGGTCGAAGTGGGCGAAGTGTTTGGCATCCAGAAATCATTTCTGGTGCTGTTCATGATCATCATCGGCGGGCTGGGTTCGATCTTTGGATCCTTCGCCGGGGCGGCGTTCTTGGTGCTGTTGCCGGTGCTTCTGAAACTGATCGGGGTCGATCTGCTTGGATGGCCGACGGATATCGTGGCGCATCTGAACCTGGTGATCGTCGGCGCCATGATCATCATGTTCCTGATCCTCGAACCGCACGGGCTGGCACAGCTGTGGCGTGTCGCGAAAGAGAAACTCAGACTCTGGCCGTTCCCCCATTGACGGGGCCGGCCCAAAGACAAGACGGGCGGCATAAGCCCGTGTTCACCATCGGATCAATCAAGGGAGGAGACACCCGATGAAAAAGAAAATGGCAACCCTGGCGCTGGGCGCGCTGATGGCCGCAGGTCCGGCAATGGCCGACCTTGTGTTCCCCTCGCTCAGCTACCGCACCGGTCCTTACGCGGCGGGCGGTATTCCGTTTGCGGATGGCTATGCCGATTATTTCACTCTGCTGAACGAACGTGACGGTGGTATCGGCGGTGTTCCGGCCCGCGTGATCGAGTGCGAAACCGGTTATAACACCGAAAAAGGTGTGGAATGTTATGAGTCCACCAAAGGTGAGGGCGCGCTGGTCTATCAGCCGCTGTCGACCGGGATCACGTATCAGCTCATCCCCAAAGTGACCGCAGATGGCATTCCGCTGCACACCATGGGGTATGGCCGAACTTCGGCGGCGAATGGCGACGTGTTCAGCCACGTGTTCAACTATCCGGCCAACTATTGGAACGGTGCATCGGGCGCGATCAACTATCTGCTGGACGAAAACGGTGGAGATCTGAGCGGCAAGACAATTGCGCTGGTCTATCATAACTCGGCTTATGGCAAAGAACCGATCCGCACGTTGGAAACTCTGGCCGAAAAGCATGGCTATGACCTGACGCTGCTGCCTGTTGACCACCCAGGTCAGGAACAGAAATCGCAGTGGCTGCAAATCCGCCGTGAAAAGCCTGACTATGTGATCATGTGGGGCTGGGGCGTAATGAACCAGGTCGCGGTTCAGGAAGCCGCCAATATCCGCTTCCCGATGGAGAACTTCATCGGTGTCTGGTGGTCGGGTGCCGAATTCGACGTTGAACCGGCAGGTGACAAGGCCACCGGCTATAAGGCGCTGACCTTTACCGGTCTGGGCAAGGACTATCCGGTTTATGAAGATCTTCAGAAATACGTCGTTGATGCCGGTAAGGCTGCGGGTGCTGGAGATCAGCTGGGCTCGGTGCAGTACAACCGTGGTCTTTATGCTGCAATGCTGGCAGCTGAAGCCGTGAAAACCGCGCAGGAGATGCATGGCACGGCCGAGATCGACCCGTCCATGATGCGCGACGGGATGGAAGCGCTTGAGATGACCAATGCCAAGATGGAAGCTTTGGGCATGGCAGGTTTCGGCCCCGAGTTCTCGGTGTCCTGTGAAAACCACGGTGGCCCCGGTCTGGTTGGTGTTGTCCAGTGGGATGCGGCAGCTGGAACCTGGAACTCGATCCAGGATTTCAAGCCAACCGATGCCGAAGTCATCAACGCGTTGATCGCAGAGGACTCGGCAGCTTATGCGGCTGAGAACAACATCGAAACACGCTGCAACTGATGAAACCCCAGGGGCGGCGGGCAGCTGCCGCCCCTATCAATCGGCCCAAACAGGGCAGGCTTAAGGACACGCGCTGATGCTTGATGCGGCACAAACCACCGACGTGCAGGCGGAAACCCTGCTTGAGGTCAACAATATCGAGGTGATCTATAACCACGTGATCCTCGTGTTGAAAGGCGTCAGCCTGACCGTTCCCAAAGGCGGTATCACGGCGCTCTTGGGCGGCAATGGTGCGGGCAAGACAACGACCTTGAAAGCCGTATCAAACCTTTTGCATTCCGAACGCGGTGAAGTCACCAAAGGCTCGATCAAGTATCGCGGCGAGAGCGTTCATGAAAGCGATCCGGCTGTTCTGGTAGAAAAAGGTGTAATTCAGGTGATGGAAGGCCGTCACTGTTTCGAGCATCTGACGGTGGAAGAGAACCTGCTGACCGGCGCTTATACGCGCAAAGACGGGGCCACCGCGATCCAGAAGGATCTGGAACTGGTCTATAGCTATTTCCCCCGCCTTGCAGAACGGCGCAAAAGCCAGGCGGGCTATACCTCGGGCGGGGAACAGCAGATGGTGGCCATGGGCCGCGCCCTGATGTCACGACCCGAAACCATTCTGCTGGACGAACCTTCGATGGGTTTGGCGCCGCAATTGGTTGAAGAGATTTTCGGCATCGTGAAGGATCTGAACGAAAAGGAAGGCGTGTCTTTCCTGCTGGCGGAACAGAACACCAACGTGGCGCTGCGGTTTGCGCACTACGGATACATCCTGGAATCGGGTCGCGTTGTGATGGATGGGCCAGCTGCTGAATTGCGTGAAAACCCGGACGTTAAAGAATTTTACCTTGGCATGTCGGATGAAGGCCGCAAAAGCTTTCGCGACGTGCGCTCGTACCGCCGCCGCAAGAGATGGCTGTAAGCGGATGGAGGATATGGCAATGACCTATTTCGACGCATTGGAAACCCGCTCTGCCGATGAACGCGCGGCAGATCAACTTACGCGCGTCAAAGACCAGATCGAACGGGCCAGTTCCGTTCCGGGCGCTTGCCGGATCACGGACCACACAGTCGAAACGCTGGATGATCTGGCCAAGCTGCCTGTGCTGCGCAAGTCGGAACTGGCGGCGTGGCAGTCGGAAAACCCTCCGTTTGGCGGGGTGTTCACCTCCAATGTCGCGCATATCTTTCAAAGCCCGGGCCCGATTTATGAACCCGGTGGCATCAGCCATGACTGGTGGCGCATGGGGCGGTTTCTGCACGCGGCAGGCATAGGGTCTGGGGACATCGTCCAGAACTGCTTTGGTTATCATCTGACACCTGCGGGTATGATCTTTGAAAGCGGCGCGCGCGCGGTCGGGGCCACCGTGCTGCCTGCGGGCACAGGTCAGACGGAATTGCAGGTTACCGCCGCCCGTGACATCGCCTGTACCGCCTATGCCGGGACACCGGATTATCTGAAAGTGATTTTGGACAAGGCGGATGCGATGGGCGTAGGGCTCAACTTCTCAAAAGCCGTCGTGGGCGGTGGCGCGCTGTTCCCGTCGCTGCGTCAGGAATATGCGGATCGTGGGATCTCATGCCTGCAATGCTATGCCACCGCTGATCTGGGCAACGTGGCCTATGAAAGCCCTGCGATGGAGGGCATGATCATCGATGAGCATGTCATTGTCGAGATCGTGACCCCCGGCACGGGCACTCCGGTCGCGCCGGGTGAGGTGGGTGAGGTGATCGTCACCTCGCTGAACCCCGACTATCCGCTCATCCGTTTTGCAACCGGCGATCTGTCTGCCGTGATGCCGGGGCAGTCGCCCTGCGGGCGCACCAATCTGCGCATCAAGGGCTGGATGGGACGCGCGGATCAGACCACCAAGATCAAAGGCATGTTCGTGCGGCCCGAGCAGGTGGCTGCGCTGGTCGACAAACATGACGAGATCGTCAAAGCCCGCGTCATCGCGGCGCGTCAGGGCGAAATGGACACGATGACGGTACAGATCGAAAGCCCCGGTGGTGATGACATGGCCTATGCCAAATCGGTCACCGAAGTGCTGAAACTGAAAGGCGCGATCGAGGTTGTGGCCCCGGGATCCTTGCCCAAGGACGGTTTGGTGATCGAAGATCAGCGCGTTTACGAATAGCGCACGGGTGACGGTGCCATAGAATTGTTGGCGCCCCCACTGGTGTTTCCGACCGTTTTCGTCGAATAAAGGCAGCAACCTGAATTGGGGCTGCCTAAGACGCATGGCCGAAGTCGAATACTCAGAAAACGGGACCCGCAATCGCGGGGCGCTGGGCACCCGCGTGCTTGGCTTTGTGGCCTATGCGGTGGCTGCTGCCTGTCTTCTGCCGATGGTCGCTGTTGCCCTTGCTGCGGTCACTGGCGGAACAGATACCGTCTCACACCTGATCAGCACGGTGTTGCCGGGCTATACGCTGACCACGGCGGTGCTGGTTGTTCTGGTGTCGATAGGCACGTTTTCAATCGGCGTTGGCGCAGCGTGGCTTGTGACGATGACACGGTTTCCCGGTGTACGTTTCTTTGAAATCGCTCTGGTCCTGCCCTTGGCCTTTCCCGCCTATGTGCTGGCCTATGCCTATACGTTCATTCTGGATCACCCGGGCATTGTGCAATCAACCCTGCGTCAGGTCACCGGCTGGGGGCCGCGAGACTACTGGTTCCCGGAAATCCGCTCGACCGAGGGCGCAGCGGCGATGCTGGTTCTGGTTCTCTACCCTTATGTGTACCTGCTGGCGCGGGCCGCGTTCTTGCAGCAAAGCGACCGGGCGTTTCTGGCCGCGCGGGCCTTGGGCAACAGCCCGTGGGCGGCGTTCTGGCGGGTGTCTTTGCCGATGGCGCGACCGGCCATTGCCGGAGGCGTTCTGCTGGCGGTGATGGAGACTATCGCCGATTTTGGCACCGTTTCGTATTTCGGCGTTCAGACCTTTGCCACCGGGATTTATTCCAGCTGGTTTTCGCTGGCAGACCGCGCGGCAGCAGCGCAACTGGCGCTGTGTTTGCTGGCTTTTGCGCTGATCATGGCGGTGACAGAACGCCAGCAGCGCGGTAAGGCGAAATACTACCAACAAGGCAAACGCCACGTGGCGGGCGCGGCCTCTCACCTAAAGGGGTGGGGTGCAGCGTTTGCGTTTCTTCTCTGCGCGATACCTGTGTTCCTGGGGTTTGTGCTGCCGGTGATCATTCTGGTGCAAATGGGGCTGGAGTCCGAGCAGAACTTGCTGTCTCGGCGCTATATCGGGTTCATCCAGAACTCTTTGATGCTGGCTGGTATTGCCGCCGTGGTCACGGTTGGGGCGGCCATTTCCATCGGGTTCTTTCAACGCCTCAGACCGGGCAAAGGATCCTCTGCCGCCGCCTATCTTGCCCGTCTGGGCTATGCGGTACCGGGCGGGGTGATTGCGGTGGGGTTGATTGTGCCCTTTGCCGGGTTTGACAACGCGCTGGACGCCTGGATGCGCAAGACCTTTGATGTGTCGACGGGCTTGTTGGTGACCGGATCCATCTGGCTGCTGATCGGAGCCTATATGGTGCGGTTTCTGGCTGCCGCGCTCAGCGCGTATGAAGGTGGTCAAAGCACGGTTCATGCCAATATGGACGCTGCTGCCCGATCGCTTGGGCAATCGCCGATTGGCACGCTGCGGCGTGTTCACCTGCCGATCCTGACGCCATCACTTCTGACCGCTTTGCTGATCGTGTTTGTCGATGTGATGAAAGAGCTGCCAGCGACCCTGATCATGCGACCTTTCAATTTCGACACGCTGGCGGTGCAGGCCTATCGTCTCGCCTCGGACGAACGGCTTGAGGGCGCGGCAGTGCCGTCATTGGTCATTCTGGCTGTCGGTTTGCTGCCCGTGATCCTGATTTGCCGTCAGGTCGGGCGCAGATGACACCTGCACCCAAATTGTTACCGCCGGGCTTGATTCATTTGTGAATTCCGGCAAGGCTTGTGTCATGAATATGCAGCCTCCCAGCCGGTTTCCCTCACGCCCGGCCCAGATGCCCGTCGCTTTCGACCGGCGAGAGATGTCTCAGATCCTTTCCGTATATGGCCGGATGGTCGCCGCCGGGGAATGGCGGGATTACGGGATATCCAACCTCAAAGATGTGGCAATATTCTCGATCTTTCGGCGCACGGCAGAGCATCCGATCTATCGGGTCGAGAAACACCCCCGCCTGCGCATGCGTCAGGGGATGTATTCGGTGGTGGGGATGGACGGTCGTATCCTGAAGCGCGGCCATGACCTGACCGCCGTTCTGCGCGTGCTTGAGCGCAAGCTGATCCGCTCAGTGGACCTGGATTAGAGCCTAAACCTTGGGGTGTCGGCCAAAACCGATCACTGCCCCGAACTCTTTTTGACCGATGCGCTCAATGGCTTGGTCCAGAGGCTCGTTGGCGACGGCCATGTGATATGCATTGGCGTGCAATAGCGTGCCCGGATCCAGCATCATGCCCACATGACCTTTCCAGAACACCAGATCGCCCCGGCGCAGATCGGTTTTTTGGATAGGTTCGAAGAAGGCTAATTGCATATCGCTGTCGCGCGGGCAGGAAAGGCCACAGGCGTTGAAGGCGGTTTGCATCAGGCCCGAGCAATCAATCCCCAGCGCCGTGTCGCCTCCATAGATATATGGCGTGGTCAGAAAGCTTTCGGCCACGGTCGCGGGGTCAGAAGCGCGCCAGTTGATCGGAGCCAACTGCGTGTCGCGCAGATAAAGCGGTGTTGTGATGTGGCTAGGGTGTTTGATGGGCATCCAGCCTGAGGCGCTTGGCATCGCATCATGCTCAGGCCAGTGTTCCACGCCACAGCCAAAGGGCAGGACCTGTTCATTGGCGTTTTTCGTGACATCTGGATGCTGCAAAGCGACCGCGCGCGGCACGCAGACGCGATGTGTCGGATGGAACTTTGCATGTCCCACATCGGTGTCCACCCACCCGACATATCCATCTTTTTCGCGGTAACCGAACAGGTGTTTCTGCGTTTTGTCCAGAACAACAAAGGCCTCGCCGCTCAGCAACTGGCATTGCCGTGTGCCTTCGGGATCGTCCAGAATGTCGGTTACAACGCGATGAAAATACGTCACTTCGCCTTCGGTGAAATGCTCGGCCTCAACCTGACCCTTCAGCGAGCTATGCGCGACCCGGCCATTTGAACGCAGAAGCCGCCTGTCCATCACAGGTCCAGGATTTCCGGCAGGGCGGCCAGTATCGCGCGGGGGCCCTGACCCAATCCGCCTTTGCTGCGCCCGGGTTCTTTGCTGCGTTGCCAGGAATAGATGTCGAAATGCATATAGCGACAGTCGCCCACAAAGCGGCGCAGGAACAGCGCTGCCGTGATCGAACCTGCAAACCCGCCAGAGGGCGCATTGTCCAGATCGGCAATCCCGGGCTCGATCAAGGATTCATAGGGTGTATGAAATGGCATCCGCCAAACCGGGTCAGCGGCCTTGGCTGCGGCATCGCTCAGGGCTTGGGCCGCAGCGTCGTCATCGGTGTAGAACGGGGCCAGATCCGCGCCCACCGCAACACGCGCCGCACCGGTCAGCGTCGCCATTGAGATCACCAGATCCGGGTCACCCTCGGACGCCAGGGTCAGCGCGTCGGCCAGAACCAGACGGCCCTCGGCGTCTGTGTTGTTGATCTCAACTGTCAGCCCGTTGCGCGCGGTCAGGATATCGCCGGGGCGAAAGGCATCGCCGGCCACCGCGTTTTCAACCGCCGGGATCAGCACCCGAAGCTGCACAGGCAGGTTCAGCGACATGATCATACGCGCCAGCCCCAAAACATTGGCCGCCCCGCCCATGTCTTTCTTCATCAGCCCCATGGCTGCTGCCGGTTTCAGATCCAGCCCGCCGGTATCAAAACAGACACCCTTGCCCACCAAGGTCAACTTGGGACCGGCATTGCCCCAGCGGATATCGATCAGGCGCGGCGCCTGATCCGCAGCACGGCCGACGGCGTGAATCATCGGGAAATTCTGCTGTATCAGAGCCTCACCTGCGATCACGCCGCAACTTGCGTCAAAGGTTTGCGCCAGATCTTCGGCGGCCTTCTGCAACTGCTCGGGCCCCATATCGGCTGCCGGTGTATTCACCAGATCACGGGTCAGCCCCTCGGCTGCGGCCAAAGCTTCGATCAGGTCTGAGTCAACCGTATCCGGAGCAATCAGCCGTGCATTAGCAGCCGACTGGGCGGCATACCGATCAAAGGTATAACCGGTCAGCAACCATCCCAGACACTCGACCTCGGCGACGTCAGTGGGCAGGCCCGAAGCAATCCGATAAGTGCCTTCGGGTAGGGCCTGAGCGGCAGCGGCCAGAGGGAACCGTTTGCGCGCCCGGCTTGCGGCTGTTCCGTACCCGGCCAGCGCATATTTTGGCGCGCCATCGCCACGCGGTATCAACAGAACCTGCCCTAAACCACCTGAGAACCCATTGGCGCCAACCCAGATCCGGATTTGATCTGGTTGGTCGGCCAGCCAGCGCTCCATTTCCGATTGGGCAATGATATGAAGGTCGATGGCCGTGTCTGAAGCGGGGGCGAAGGTGAGGGGCATGGGGGATCCGGCTGGTTTCGTGCTGCGCTCACACTAGCCGCCCACACTGCATCGGCAACCCCCGTTAGACAGAAAGGTCCTGTTGATCCCAAACCGCTGTCAGGGATTTTTCACCCACGCGGATCAGACGATTGAGCGTGGCCCCAGTGCCCACGGCATCCCCGGCTTCGACCGTTTGTACCACGTCGCTGGCAACGCGGGCCAACACGGTCATTCCAGCCTGGTCGGCGATAGCGACCAGCGAGCGCGCGCATTTGCGCAGCTCGGTCCAGTCGCGCTGCCGCCAAAACCGCTCGCAATGGGAAAGCCGCACGGCCAGCTCTTCGATGGTGCGGCACAGCACATCAATCGCGTTGGTGTCCCCCAGATGAGCGCACAACCCCTTTAGCCTATGCGGATCAAGGCGTACGGATTCCTTTTGTTCAAGTGTGATAATCTTTTCCACCACATTCACCCCAATGTCTTATGCCCCCACGGCACAGTGGCGATATTGAGTGCAATGGGTTTGCAAAACCTTGCGGCGAATACGGATAATGTCTCGAATTTTGCGAGAATTCAGGTTACAGCGGCCCTTAGTGCGAAGTTCAAGGATGACAAGATGGAATTTGCCAAACCATTGCCGACCTATCTGGCGAAGCGGTATCAAGGCTGGAAAGCCACAACCTTTTCGGAAAACCAGGGGTGGTACAAACGTTTGGCAACGGAAGGGCAGCGCCCGCGTGCCATGGTGATTTCGTGCTGCGACAGCCGGGTGCACGTGACCTCAATGTTTGGTGCGGATCAGGGCGACTTTTTCATCCATCGCAACATTGCCAATCTGGTGCCGCCCTATCTTCCGGATGGGGATCACCACGGTACAAGTGCTGCGATTGAATATGCTGTGACCGCTTTGAAAGTGTCGCACCTGATCGTGTTGGGCCATTCGCAATGCGGCGGCATTCAGGGCTGTATCGACATGTGCAAAGGCCATGCGCCGCACCTGGAAGCGAAAGAAAGCTTTGTGGGGCGTTGGATGGATATCCTCAAGCCGAAATACGATCTGGTCTCGGACATCGAAGACCCTCAGGAACAAGCCCGCAACTTCGAGCGTCAGGCCGTCGTCGCCTCACTTGAAAACCTGATGACCTTCCCGTTTGTCGCGGACGCGGTGAAAGAGGGTGAGCTGAGCCTGCATGGTCTGTGGACCGATATCGGCGAAGGGGGTTTGCAATGCTATGACCCGCAGCAAAAGGCCTTTGTCTCGGTCTAGGCTGTAGGATTCGCCCCCGGTCCATGTATCATCCCGGCATAACACCGGATTCGGAGTGGTTTCATGAGACTGATTAAGCGAATTTTTGGTTTTCTTTTGGTTCTTATCCTGGCTCTTGTGGGCATATCCTATTTGCTGCCCGGCAAGGCCGAAGTGTCGCGCAGCATAGCGATCAACGCCCCTGCTGATGCGATCTTTCCGTATGTGAACTCGATGCAAGAGACGGAAAAATGGTCACCTTGGTTGTCACGCGACCCGGAAACGCAACTGAGCTATAGCGGCCCCGAGGCCGGCGTGGGCAACATTCTGAACTGGAGCTCTGAACACCCTCAGGTCGGCACGGGTTCGCAAGAGATCGTCGAAAGCGTCGAGAACGAGCTGGTCAAGACCGCGCTGGATTTTGGTCCGATGGGCAAAGCAACGGCTTCGTTTCAATTGCAGCCGGAAGGAAGTGAAACCCTCGTGACATGGGGTTTCGAATCCGATCTGGGGCTCAACCCGATGTCGCGCTGGATGGGCCTCATGATGGATGGATGGGTCGGTGGCGATTATGAGCGTGGTTTGGAAAACTTGAAAACCATGGTTGAAAGCCAGGGTTAAGGCGCGAAAAGGCTCTAATTCAGCTTAAAGCGCGCGAGTTTGCCCAAGTGGTCCGAACCCATATAGGGGCGCAGCTCGATCGTGCCCTGGGTGCCTTCAGGCAGTAGGACATTGTCAATCGACAGGGGCAGGAACGTGCCCCCTAAGTAATGGGTGTTCTCAATGGTGCCGAACAGTTCGTTCCCGGCGGCCTCGGCAATTCGGCGCACGCTTGCGCCCCAAGGCACCATGTTGAAGTCACCGGCGATCACAACCGGCGCGTCCAGGGCTGCGATGGTCTCTACCGCCTCTTTGGTCTGTTCGAATTGTTCGAAGGGAAAGGGCCAGTCCAGATGTACGGACACGGCCCAGATTTCCTGACCGTCTGGTGCGATCACTTTCACCCCGGCCAAACCACTTCCCTCGGTACAGAACTCGGTCCCCTCGACCACAGGCAGTTGCGTCAGGACAACGACGTGCTGATCGGGGCGAAACTGGCAAAATACGCGGTTTGGAAAAAACGCGAACATGTTGGCCATGTATTCGCGGTTATGGGCCGAGACCTCTTGCAGCGCGACGATATCGGCATCTGAGGCGATGATGTCATCGGCCAGAGAATAACGCGGCCAGGCCTTTTGCAGCAGGTTCTTTTGATAAAGCGTCAGGCAGGTGTCATCGCAATCGCCGGACGGCCCCCTGAGATCGCCAAGGATCGAGCCGAAAGCAAGCGCGGAGAACAGAGCCGAAGCCAGGGCCAGACGTATCGACCGAAGCAACACGAATGCAAGCGCGCACAGTAAAAGCAACGCTCCGGCCTGCGGGCGCAAGATCGCCAGCGAGTCTCCTACACTCAGAAACCGCCCGGTGAATCCGGCCAACACCAGCGCAATCAGCAAGACGCAGAAAACCACAAGCAGGGTATGCCACCGGGTATTGCCTGTGAAAACCGCCATATACTGCCTCGATTGCCCCGCTTGGATTGTATGACGCGGGTTATTGAGCTTTTGGAACCGAATGGTCTGCCTTACCCGTCAGGTGACGCGACACCAAGGGTTTGTCAAGAATTGCATTAGAGCTGCTATGCCAAGGTCAAATCTGACCAACAAAAAAGCCGCTTCTAGGCGAAGCGGCTTAAGAGGGTTGCAGAATATCAACCTTAACCCTTTTTCAGAACCTCACGGCCCAGAAGTTCGGCGATCTGTACCGCATTCAGCGCAGCACCTTTACGCAGGTTGTCTGAGACGCACCACAGGTTCAGGCCGTTTTCGATGGTTGAATCCTGGCGGATGCGGCTGATGAAGGTGGCGAAATCGCCTGCGCTTTCGATGGGCGAGACATAACCGCCGTCTTCGCGCTTATCGATCACCATGATGCCGGGGGCCTCGCGCAGGATGTCGCGGGCTTCGTCTTCGTCCAAGAATTCCTCGAACTCGATATTCACGGCCTCAGAATGGCCCACAAAGACCGGCACGCGGACGCAGGTGGCCGTGACCTTGATCGACGGATCGACGATCTTTTTGGTCTCAACCACCATCTTCCACTCTTCCTTGGTCGAGCCGTCTTCCATGAAGACGTCGATCTGCGGAATGACGTTGAAGGCGATCTGCTTCTGGAACTTCTTGGGTTCAACTTCGGTGGTCGGGTTGTAGATGGCTTTGGTCTGATCCCACAGCTCATCCATCCCGTCTTTACCGGCACCAGAAACCGACTGATAGGTCGACACAACCACGCGCTTGATCTTGGCGCGGTCATGCAGCGGTTTCAGTGCGACAACCATCTGCGCGGTCGAGCAGTTGGGGTTGGCGATGATGTTCTTGTTCTTATAGTTGTGGATCGCTTGCGGGTTGCACTCGGGCACGATCAACGGAATTTCGGGGTCATAGCGATAGAGCGAGCTGTTATCGATCACAACGCAACCCGCCGCAGCCGCTTTAGGGCCATAGGTCTTGGTTGCGTCCGAGCCGATGGCAAACAGCGCCATGTCCCAGCCGGTAAAGTCAAACGTGTCGATGTCCTGGGTCGTCAGTGTCTTGTCGCCAAAGCTCACCTCTGTTCCCAGCGAACGACGGCTTGCCAGTACGGCAATTTCATCGACGGGGAACTGGCGTTCTGCCAGGATGTTCAGCATTTCGCGGCCCACATTGCCTGTGGCGCCGGCGACAACGACGCGATAGCCCATTTCATGTCTCCAAAGTTAAGGACGCGCGTTCATAGCCGCGTTGCAGCAAAGAAAAAAGGGCAATCGGTGTGGATTTCGCCGAATTGACGCCGATTTTAACCGGTTCTTTCGCCCAACAGCGTCTGATAGAGGGCCACCAGCGTTTTTGCTTCACCATTGATGTCGAAATTCTCTTCGACATGGGCGCGGGAAGCCTGGCCGGACAGTGCAAGGGAATCGCGGTTCTCCAGCATCTCTGCCGTGGCGTTGGTCATTTCCGATATGTTGCCGGGTTCGACTATGCGCCCCACTGATACGTCTGTTACGATCTCGGAAAATGCGCCAACATCGGTCGCGACCACAGGCACGCCGCAGGCCATGGCCTCAAGCGGAGTCAGACCGAACCCTTCCCAGCGTTGCGGGGCGATGAACAGATCCAGCACCTGATACCATTCGGCGATCTGATCCACTGTGACCTCGGGCTTGAACAGGATACGATCAGAAAGCCCTGCGGCGGTGACCTTGTCTTTCAGCTCTGCCAGAAAGCCCGTGTGCTTTTCGGTCGCGCGACCCATCACGATGCCCGAGACATCATCGAAACGTCCACAAAGCTCGATCATGGTATCAACGAAAGCGTCCGTGCCCTTCTGATGGCGGATGCGACCATAGCAGCCCAGCACAAGCCCATCCGGCAGACCCAACCGCGAACGCAGCGCGGCTTTGTCCTGTGGCGGAGTGAAGTCTTGAAGGTTGATGCCGTGCAGGATGACCTGAGCATCGCGCTCCAAATACCCGGCGGTTTTGCGCGAAGTGGCCACAAGTGCGTCCATCTTGCCGATCAGCCATTTGGTATAGCCGGTATGGGCCCGTTGCGAGGCGCTGGTGAACAGCAGCTTGAGCCGCAATCGCAGGACGTCGCGCAGGATCAGGCCCAGCAGCATCTCGTTATTGCGACGGGCATGCCAAACTCGCAGGGTTTTGCGCGACAGAAATGGCAGGCGGCTTAGTGGGATATGCGGGATATCATCCGGCAGACCGGGCCCGGTGGCAGCGATGTCGATCCACTGCGCCTGGAGGGGCACCAGCCGCGCAATCGTTGCAGTGACGCCCGACAGTCTGCGCTTGAGATTGGGGGCAATGACAACCGGGTCTTTCACGCAGGTCTCCTGAGTATGATCAGTCCAGGCTGTCGCGGCTGAACAGATATATCAAACAGCCGATCGCCAGCGCGACAGCGAAAAAGCCGAATATCGCTGTGTAGGGTGCGGTTGGGCTGATGTCTACCGTTGCCGCATGGATGCGACCGGTTGCGAATTGGGCGATCCCCACACCGCCAATGCCAAAGAGGTTCAGCAGTGTGACACCACGCCCGACCAGATGGGGTGGGATGAATGCACGACCATGAGCCATGATGACAGGGAAAGACGCCCCGGTGAAACCGATGACCGCGGCCAGCGCAATGGAAATCCAGACAGCGTTCTGTATCCAGAGGCACAGCAGCACCAAGGCAAGGACACTCAGCGCGTTGCCGCCAAAGATCACCCATTTTCGGGTCTGTAAAAGGCGATCAAGCGGGCCATAGGCGAATGTGCCCGCGATCATCGCGGCGCCCATGACCAAAGTGGCCTGACCGATCTGGGTGATATCGAGGGCGAATACATCTCGCAAATAGGGCCCGATCCACAGACCTCGGAGCGCGGCAGAGGGCACATAGGCGACCAGCATCAAGGGCAAGATCGTCCAAAGCACGGGCTGCTTGAGCAAATCCAGCAGCGAGCCTTTATGTTCGGTCACAACCTTTTCGGGGTCACGCACCGTTGCCCAGATCGCGATGGCGATGATCGCCGAGATGACAGCTAACCCCGTCAATGTACCGCGCCAGCCAATCCACTCCACTGCCAATGCGGTCGGGTAGGAGGCAACCAGATTGCCGACCGAGCCAACTCCTAACATAACCGCTGCCAGCGTGGCGAATTTTGCCGGAGGATATTCCCGGGCGAAGATGAAATACGAGGCCATTAGGACGGGTGAGCATCCAACCCCGATCAGGGCCATCGCAAGGCTGACATGAAACGGTGTGCTGGCCATGGCAAACAAGGCTGCCCCCCCCGCACCACCGATCATGAGCAGAACCGCCGAGCTTTGCCGGGGACCAACGCGGTCAAGCGCCCATCCGACCGGGATCTGCATAGCAGCAAAGACCAGAAACCAAAGCCCGGAGGCAAAAGCCAGATCCTCGGGTGTGGCGCCGATATCGCGGCCAAGATCCACCGTAAGAACGGCCAGAAACGCGCGAAAAAACTGGCTGAGGACGTAAGCCAGACATAATACAATCAAACCTGCCTGCATCTTTGTCCTCCTTGTCTGCATGCTTTGCATGTCTGAGGAACGTGCACAAGCGCGTGCAGTTTGCTGCCGGAGGCTGACAACATTCACAATTGCTCTAGCTTTTTCAGCATTTACACCTCACCGTTGAGAGACCCATGACCAACGCGATTTCAGACTTTTACGACTCGGTCCCCGTGACACGTGACTTTCTGGGTCTCAGTAACCCTGCGGCCTTTACACCTGTGCCCGACGATTGGGTCCTGGGTGTCGCGGATATCGTCAACTCGACCGGCGAGATCGCAAACGGGCGCTATAAGGTTGTGAATATGGTCGGGGCTGCCGTGATTTCCGCCATGATCAATGCGATGGATGGAAAGCTGTTTCCCTACGTGTTTGGCGGCGATGGTGCAGGGTTTGCGATCCCTGCTTCTGATGCAGAGGTCGCGCGCGAGACATTGGCCAAATTGCGCAGTTGGGCCCAAAAGGAATTCGGTATTTCGCTAAGAGCGGCACTGGTTCCCGTAACCGAGATTCGATCTGCAGGGCGCGATTTGCGCGTGGCGCGTCATGCGCCCTCTTCCGGGGTTGATTATGCCATGTTTTCGGGGGGTGGGCTGGCCTGGGCAGAGCAGCAGATGAAAGCTGGAACAATCGGGGTGCAACCGGCCGAAGACGATGCGCTGCCAGACCTGACTGGCCTGTCGTGCCGATGGTCCAACAGTCCGGCGCAAAATGGACAGATCGTGTCTGTTGTGATACAGCCGACAGACAGAGCAACCGAAAGCGACTTTGCCGATCTGGCACAGTCCGTCGTTGCGGCCTCGGAAGGTCTGAGACGTGCCGGACATCCGGTTGCCGAACAGGGGCCGCCGATGAAGTGGCCACCGCCCGGTGTAACGCTGGACGCGCATGTGTCGCGTGCTGGGCGTAATTTAAAGCTCCACAAGATGCGGTTGTTGTTCGAAAACCTGATGATCAGGGGGTTGTTTAAGTTCAAAATCCGCCTGGGTTCGTTTGAGCCTGTGCGGTATCAACGCATGGTCAGCGAAAACGCGGATTTCCGTAAGTTCGATGACGGTCTGAAGATGACGTTGGATTGCGATTCAGAAACCTTGGCCCGGATCACCCAGATGCTGGATCGCGCGAAAACCGAAGGCAAAATCACCTATGGTCTGCACGCCCAGACCGAAGCAATGATGACCTGCTTTGTACCGTCTGCGATGCGCGACGATCACGTTCATTTCGTGGATGGTGCGTCTGGAGGATATGCACAGGCCGCAGCTGAAATGCGCTCGAAATAGGCTCTAATTAGGGCTTCTTCTCTTCACAAATTCGAGATTTTGAAGATACCCCCGAGTGATGTAGAATCGCGTATGGCCTGTAAACTGCCCCTGACGTCTCGATCCTTGCCGATCGCGTTGCTGCGTGCTCGGGAAAAGGTGATGGGTCCCATACGTGCAACACTGACAGATGCGGGTGTAACCGAGCAACAATGGCGTGTCCTGCGCGTTCTGAACGAGCAAGGCCCGATGGAACCCACGCAAATTGCCGAACAAGCCTGTCTTTTGCTGCCAAGCCTGACGCGTATTCTGCGTAAATTGGAACAAAAAGGTCTAATCGACCGACACCCGGACGTGCAGGATCGGCGCCGGCAAAAGATCCAGATCAGCCGCAAGGGGTTGAATGTCATCGAAGCAAATCTGACCGCAATCCTGGCGCAGGCTGACCGTGTGCGCGAAGCGCTGGGCCCGGATCGACACGAATTGCTGCTGGATCTTCTGGGTGATTTCAATACGCTTGAAAGCTGATCTCGCGCTTCGAATGGGTCGCGGACGCGTTCCGCCGAACCTCAAATGTCGTTAAACAGGGTCCCGTAACCAGCCATCCTGAAATACGACCTTGTCCAAGCCTGCAAACCTCCGGACCCGATCCAGCTCAGACTCAAGTCGTTTGGTGCGGGCGTCAGACCAGCGGATTTTCCGTTCAGGCCATACGGCTTTTATGCTCAGTTCAGAAGCATCGCGCTGGGCTTTCATATCAATCCGCCCAATCAGGCGATCCCCTTCCAAAAGCGGAAAGACGTAATAGCCATAGGTGCGCTTGGCTTCGGGCACAAACACCTCAATGCGATAGTAAAAGCCAAACAGGCGCTCGGCCCTGTGACGATCCCTGAGCATCGGATCAAAGGGGCTGAGAACGCGGATACGCCCGGGCGCTGTCGGTACCGCTTGCGCGGTGGCCACGGCCTTGTGTCTGGTAAAGCATTTGCGCAGACGACCATCTGCGCACTCAACCTCGATCTCTTGAATTTCGCCCTTTGTTAGAGCCTGAACACACCAGAGTTTCGCTTCAGCCGGTGTAACCGTGTCCCAAAAGGCCGCGATCTCGCCTGACGTAGCAAAGCCAAGCCGATCCAGCGCCGCATTGCATAGCCAATCGACCGTTCGGTCTGCATCACAGGGCAAGACACCGGGACAAAGATGCTGTTCGATCACTCGTTCGGTCAGGTCAAAGTGCTTTTGAAACCCGACCCGCCCCACGACGGTCAGAGCGCCAGACCGCCACAGATACTCCAGAGCGGTTTTCGATGGGTGCCAATCCCACCAACCACCGGATGTCTTTTCCTCATCCTTGCCGACATCAGATGAACAGACGGGCCCGTGGTCTTGGATATGGCGCAAGACGGTCTGAAAGCGTTCCTCATACCCGTCACGACGCCAGTTTTTCCATCGCGCTCGAAGCTTTTGTGCATCGCGCTGAAACCGTAAATGCCAATGCGGATAGAACGCCATCGGAATGACAGCGGCATCATGGGTCCAGTGTTCGAACAGCGCTTTGTCGCTCTCGTACAGGCGTTTTAGGTTCTTTGGCCGGTAGGACGGGCGGCGCGAGAACAAGATCATGTCATGCGCGCGCGCGACGGTGTTGATGCTGTCCAGCTGAACAAATCCCAACCGGTGGATCATTTCCAGCAGATCCGCACCCTTGGCACCGCCCGAGGGTTGCTCGGCCAGCGCATGGTGGTGCATGAAAAGGGCCCGTGCGGCCCGGTTGTCCAGTCGCGGTAGCGCCAAGCGTCTAGCGCCGCTTCAACGTATCGCCAAAGTTGATCTTGGGCGTCAGGGTCACGCGGGTTTCAACCTCGGCCTCCGGATCCTCAAGCTGTGCCGCGATGATCTGCGCCGCGTTGCGCCCGATTTCCAGACGGCAGGCATCCATTGTGGCCAGCTTGCGCGGCAGCCCTTGCAACAGTTCGACATTGTTGAACCCGGCCAGACCAATCTGACCGGGCACATCAATACCCTGTTCCAGCAGATACAACAGCCCACCCGCGCCGATCATGTCGTTCGAGTAATACAGAAAATCCAGATCAGGCGAGCGTTCCAGCATGGATTGCGTCATCTCTCGCCCTTTTGCCAGGGCCGAGCCGCCGGAATAGAACTCGCGATCTTCGATTTCGATCCCGTTCTTGCCCAGAACTTCGGTAAAGCCTTCAAACCGCTTGCGGGCGCGGTGATCCAGCGGCATCTTGGTGCCCATGAACCCGATATGCTGATACCCGGCTTTCAGAATCGCCTGCGCCATTTCCCGCCCGGCGCGCCGGTGCGAGATACCAACCATCGCATCCACCGGCTTACCATCTGTATCCATGATCTCGACCACCGGAATACCAGCCGCATCCAGCATGGCGCGCGACGCCTCGGTATGCTCCAGCCCCGCGATGATCACCCCAGACGGACGCCAGGATAGCATCTCGTACAGAACTTTCTCTTCTTTTTCAGGAAGATAATCGGTGACGCCGACCACGGGTTGTAGCTCGGTATCTTCCAGAATCTGGTTGATGCCGGTCAGAACCTCAGGAAACACCATATTCGACAGCGACGGAATGATAACCGCAACCAGGTTCACCCGGCTCGATGCCAAGGCACCTGCAATCTTGTTGGGCACATAACCCAACTCTTTCGCCGCGGCCAGAACCCGAGTGCGCGTGGCATCAGACACATCGCCTCGATTGCGCAACACCCGGCTGACCGTCATTTCGGATACTCCGGACGCTTCTGAAACATCACGAAGGGTAAGCGGGCGTTTTGTGTCTGTTGTCACCGGAGGACCTGCGTCGTTGTTTTGTCCGATGCTATCGTAAACAAGGCAAACTGTTCAATACTCGAGCAAAGCCGATGACATCGCCGAAAAAGCCGGTTACAGACATCGACGCGCGGCCCCGTGGCTCAACTGGATAGAGCAGCCCCCTCCTAAGGGGCAGGTTGCAGGTTCGAATCCTGCCGGGGTCGCCAGGTGATCTTCAAAACTATGTGGTGTCTTTGCCTTGGGGTCCGTATGCGTTGGTCGTTGGCGCGTCGCCTGTTTCGCAGTGTGAACCTGCTTTACCGCTGCGGTTCGGGCCCACGAAATCTCATTGTCGATGGCAACCGCAAGAATCCGAGTGCGAAAAGCTCTGATCACTGCGAGCACTCCCGTGAGCGGGTAGGAATGAAGTGTCAACATCATTCAGAAGGTCTGTGCCTTACCGGAGATCAGACACACACGTCAAAAAGATCAACCGGTATTGAGGCGACAACGCACATGGGCGAGCCTAGATGTGGTGAGCTATTGCACTCGAGCCAAAACCAATCTATCCGAAACCATCTCTGCGGGTGGTAATAGTTTTCCACCTGCAAGACACAGTTTACTTGGCTCTGTTGAGGAAAGTAGTGGCTTGAAATCAGTATGCGGACCTATCTTTGTATTGGGCTTTCCTCGGTCAGGAACGACTGGGCTGGCAAGTGGATTAAGCTGTTTGGACGGGTTCGCGCCGTTCTCTAAGGAGGGGCATTTTTTGTACCTCTTTACCGATGCAATACTGCGCATCAGAGACAATCGAGTTAACCCGAATTGTATCGTTCGAGAAGATAATCCCAAAGCTGCTCTTTTTTCTTCAATCGCCAAAGCAGTTGATGAAACATATATTGATGCGCTGGGTGCAGATTCTCTAAAGTGGATTGATAAAACACCCGGTATTCAACAAGTGAACGCAATACCAGCACTCATGGAGTTGTTCCCTGAAGCATGGTTCTTCTATATTTACAGAGGGCACCGCGAAGCAGTGCGCTCGAACATCGCGACCTGGCCAGATATTTTGGATGGAAAAGAGCTAGAGGTAGCGAACCGCTGGGTTAAGTGCCAGGAGTCGTGGCGCAGAATGCGAAACCATATCCCCGAAGAGAAACGTATGGAAATCTATCAGCCCGATCTAAGAGACAAGCCCGAAGAGGTTGTCGAAGAGATTAGCAGGTTTCTTTCACTGGGACCCAAAGACTATAACGCGCTGACAGGGTTCTGGACACAAAACCGCGTTGTCAACAGGCCAACCTATGGTGAAGCTGCAAAGAGCTATGACAGCCGCGTTTTGAGCAAAAAAACCATAAGGAAGGTAGACGAAATTTGCTCGCAAGAAGCGCGAAATTGGCCAAAGATATTGAAATAGTGAGAAAATGAAAAAGCGCGCAGCCTTTATCGGACACACATTTCACGAAAAAACAGGGTCAAGTAAATTTTTTCAAGAAATAGTATCGGAATTATTTGAAGTCGATAATTTCTTTTTTGATCCAGCAGATCCATTTGGGTTTGACTATTCTTCAATACCTGATGACAGATATGATTTTCTTTTTTTCTGGCAGTCAGAATTGGCAGCAAGCCGGCTTTACAATCACTTTTCAGGGCATTTCGTAATTGTACCGATGTTTGATGGCTCTGCTCGATTGAAAGAAAAGTTCTGGCAGAGATTTCCCAGGGCGACTTTTGTTTCGTTCAGCTTTGGGATGCACTCTATCCTTCAATCTGCAAGCTGCAATAGCGTTCTGGTTCGGTATTATCCCGAGGTTGAAAAAAGGCTCTGGCAATCTGACGCAGAATTATCCGCATATTTTTGGGAACGTCGCCCGGGCTCAGGTTATGACGGAGAAACTGTAATCGAAGCATGTCGCGTTCTTGGGATCCAAAAACTACAAATACATCTTGCCGGAGATTTTTCGTCTGAGATCGAAGAGCGAAAAGCAACATTGCTGGCCGCCGCTTCGTCTAGTGGGCCTGCGATCGAGCTTGCGTTTTCCGAGTGGTTCGACAGCAAAGCACAGGCTATCGCAGAAGCGCGTAAACATGCAGTCTATTTTGCACCGCGTGAAGCCGAAGGTATTGGAATGAGCTTTCTTGAAGCAATGGCGAGCGGGCAAATTGTCATTGGACCGGACAAACCTACGCTTAACGAATACATTTCGGACGGAGAGACCGGGTTTTTGCTTGGAAAAAACCATGGCTCAGAAAGTCTTCCATCTCTGACCGAAAATGGTCTCTTGGAGATGTCAGACCGGATTCTCGAGAGCGTAGCGCGCGGTCGCAAGAATTGGCTGCAGGACGTGAAACGGCTCGAAGACGTTCTCACGCAGGGATACACCGCTAACATCTCGGATCCCGGATCCGAGTTTGAACGTCAAGTGACAATTCAAGCTGGTCTTCGTCAATGAAGATCTCGGTCGTCACAATTGTTCTTAACCCTGACAGTGACTTTGCCAAGACAGCAGAAAGCGTTCTCGCGCAGAATTACACAGAAGTCGAATGGGTCGTTCTTGATGGGTCCAGCTGGTCTGACCCTGGCCGCCAGTATCTCAATCGGTATAAAGAAGCCTTTGATTATTATGCGTCTTGCCCTGACGAGGGTGTGTACGCGGCGATGAATACCGCGTGTGAAAAAGCTTCCGGTGAATATGTCGTGTTTCTGAATTCCGGTGACATCTTCTTCAAGCAGGACACTTTGACAGAGGTCTCACAGTTTCTGCAAAGAGAACCCGATATTCTATATGGTGACCATGACTACGTGTCCGGCGGCGCTCATCATTTCCGAAGAGCTTCTGGAATGGATCAGCTCGCCAAACGTTTATCTGATGGTAATTTAGAAGGTGGCTGGCACGGTCGTTTTCCCTGCCATCAGGCGACCTTCTACAAACGTGAGTTGCTTGCGAAAGAACCCTTTGACACTCAGCTACGCATTGTCGCGGACCACGATCTGCTGCTTCGTGCGCATGCAAAGGGTTACCAAATTCAGCATGCTGAACTGTTTGTCTGCAGGTACTATGGCGGAGGATTTTCCGCACAAAACGCAACACGCTGCGTTGCCGAGTGGTCTGATGTTTACAGCAGATATTCAAACCAGCCTGAGAAGGTAATCGAAAGGTTCTTTGGTCAGCAATTTGTGAAACGGTATGTACGGACAGAAAGAATTCGGTCAGTTAATTCTAATCAGACAAAAGATTCCAACGGGTCGGCTGACTCTGACGAGATCACGTTCGAAGAAAAATTCAAGTCGATTGCCCCAAGGTGGCTAAAGAAAGAAGGGCGTTTTGCAAGTCTGCTTGAAGACGAGCGAAGTATGTTGCAATTGGCTATACGCTATCCGCATAAACTGCTTCGTCTCATCTATATCGGTCGAATCCGACGACGAATGAAGAGAGATCGTTCGAAATAAGACCGTTTACGCATCGGTTTGGATACAAGCTGGCGCATAGCTTGATCGACAGCATATGGTTCCAATCGCGCTAACTCACAAAAGTACATCGAGTGTGACCTGTGCAACTCTGTGCCATTTGTGACTTGCCGACACCGAGAAGACACCAGCGGGCTTTTGCCGAACAACGCTTGCCGTGCGCGCGATCGACGTGACCACTATCGAGCATCATTTCTTTGATGGTTGGAACGGCACATTCGATGGCATCTGGTATCTTGATGGTCGGTAATCTTGCAAGCGTAAGTGTTGACTGTCGCACAGGTGGCCAATTTAAGGAGAGCGTTCAAAGGATCAGATCGACCACCGATCTGTCGCTTTGTTCAAGAACAAGCCTTGCGTTGACAAGGTCGTTCTCAGTTGCTTTTTCAAGCGCTTGGTTTGGGTGATAGCCATGATCGAGCCATCTGTTTATCAGTCGCTCTTTAAGCAGATCAAGCTTGGGTTCAATAAACACGCTCAAAGACCAGTGTTGGGTCAAAGGGCGCCATGCTGGATCTTTTAGAAAGAGATAGTTGCCCTCAACGACCACGTGTCTTTGAGATGCGTCGATGCGCGCGGCGTTCTGAACAACGCAGTCCCTGCTTCGATCAAACAACGGAACGGCGACTGCGTCTTCTCGTAATGCGCGCGAAAGAAGATCGTTGAACCCTTGGGTATCAAAGGTTTCAGGTGCACCTTTGCGGGCCAGAAGACCGCGATTTGACAGAGTGTCATTGTCCAGATGAAAGCCGTCCATGGGCACCAGCCCGCAGGATATCCCGTTTTGCTCAAGCCGTTGGCGGACCTTTTCGGCAAGCGTGGACTTGCCCGATGCGGGTGGCCCGGCGATTGCGATCAACTGGCGTGTGTCTTTGACCTTGGACGGCTTAATCAATGCAACAATGCGGTTGACCTGTTCCTCGAGATCCATGGGTGTCACGCAGCGGCTGTTTCCGGCCTTTTCGCACCGGTCATATAAGCGACGGCGTCGGACATTTCATGGTCTTTCGGATCAATGACAGTCAGGCGCTTGCCAAGGCGGTGGATATGGATGCGGTCGCAGACCTCGAAAACATGAGGCATGTTGTGGCTGATCAGGATGATCGGGATACCGCGCGCTTTGACATCCTGGATCAGGTCCAGCACGCGGCGGCTTTCCTTGACGCCGAGCGCCGCAGTTGGTTCGTCCAGGATAATGACCTTGGATCCAAAGGCAGCCGCGCGTGCCACAGCCACGCCCTGCCGCTGCCCGCCCGACAATGTTTCAACCGCTTGGTTGATATTCTGGATCGTCATCAGGCCCAACTCGGTGAGTTTTTCGCGCGCGAAATCCTGCATCTTCTTTTTGTCGAGTTGGCCAAAGACTTTGCCCATGATGCCAGGTTTGCGCAACTCGCGCCCCATGAACATGTTGTCTGCAATCGAAAGTGCAGGGCTCATGGCCAGGGTCTGATAGACGGTTTCAATGCCTTGCTCGCGCGCTTCGATCGGGGATGAGAACGCGACTTTGGTTCCATCCAGAAACACCTCGCCCTGATCAGGGATGACGGCGCCGCAAAGGGCTTTGATTAGGGTCGATTTACCGGCCCCGTTATCGCCGATCACGCCTAAGATTTCACCGGGCATAAGCTCAAAATCGCAATGATCCAAGGCGGTGACACGCCCATAGCGTTTGACCAGGTTTCGGGCTTTGAGGATCGGTTCCATTATGCAGATACCTTTCTGATCCATTGATCGACGGCGACGGCGGCAATGATAAGCAGGCCGATCAGAAGGAAGGTCCATTGGGCGTCGGCCCCAAGCAGGCGCAGCCCTAGGGTGAACACGCCAACGATTAGCGCTCCGAATAGCGCGCCCAGGATCGAGCCGCGCCCCCCGAACAGCGATATGCCGCCGATCACCACGGCGGTGATGCTTTCGATATTGGCCAACTGTCCGACCGTGGGCGAGATCGATCCGATGCGTCCGACCATGGCCCAGCCTGCAAAGGCGCAGATCAAACCAGACAGCAGATAGACCGAAATCAGCGTGCGCTTGACGTTTACGCCGGCCAGTTCAGCGGCATCCGGGTCGTCGCCCACTGCGTAAACATGCCTTCCCCAGGCAGTCTGTTTCAGCGCATAGGCCAGCGTGAACACCAGCGCGAGCATGAAGATCACGCCCAGCGTCAGTTGTGCATCTCCAACTTTGAACTTGGTACCGAAGATTTGCAGCAAAGGAGCCACCTCTTCGATATCCGCGCTACGGATGGTTTCATTGGCGGAATAGAGGAAGTTCGCCGCCAGAATGATCTGCCAAGTACCAAGGGTCACGATGAAGGGCGGCAGCTTCATATAGGCGACCAACCAACCGTTGATCAGCCCGCAGATCATACCAACAGACAGGCCACACAGCACGGCAAGCTCCACCGGCATTCCATAGCGGAAGGTAAACTGACCCATCACAACTGACGACAGCACCATGATCGCACCCACGCTCAGGTCGATGCCTGCGGTCAGGATCACCAGGCTTTGGGCTGCGGCCACGATGCCGACGATCTGCACCTGTTGCAGGATCAACGTCATGGCGAAGGGGGAAAAGAACCGTTGGCCAATCAGCATTCCGAACAGGATGACCGAGGCCAAAAGGACGATCAGCGGCACCAAAGCCGGATTGACATGCAAAGAGTGCTGAATGCGCCCGATGATGCCCTTCCGCGTGTCTTCAAACTCGGCAACCGTGTCTTCGGCGCCGACCAGCCCCGATTCGAATTCCTTTTCTGCCTTGCTGTCGGACATGATCCCCCCTTGGCGCGTATGCAGGATTGCGGTGTTTCAGGCTTTGGGTGCCTGAGGCAGAACGGAGGGCACAGGCTGCGCCCTCCGTGATGTGTTCGGGATCAGATCAGCCCCAGCAGAGCTCCAGCCCTTCAGCCGATGAGATCGAAGGAACACCGTCGACCGGGTTATCGGTGACAAGGGCCACACCTGTGTCGAAGAAGTCTTTGCCTGGTGTATTCTCAGGCTTCGCACCCGTATCGGCCCAGGCTTTCACCGCCTCAACACCCAAAGATGCCATCAGTAGCGGGTATTGCTGTGAGGTCGCGCCAATCGCACCATCGGCAACGGCCTGTACGCCCGGACAACCGCCATCGACGGATACTACGATCACATCATCGACTTTGCCGAAATCCTTCAGCGTCTCATGTGCACCAGCGGCTGCCGGTTCGTTGATTGTGTAAAGAACGTTGGTGCCTGCATCCATGGTCAACAAGTTTTCCATCGACTTGCGGCCACCTTCTTCATTGGCGTTTGTCACCTCGTTGTTCACGATCCGCGCGTCGGTTTCATCGCCCCATTTGGCCGGATCACCAAGGTCGATGCCAAAGCCCTGGAGGAAACCCTGATTGCGCAGAACGCCTACGGTGGGCTGCGATACGTTGATATTCATCATGCCGATCTTGGCCGAAGATGTATCGCCAATCGTGCCAGCGGCCCATTTGCCGATCAGCTCACCTGCCAGGAAGTTGTCAGTGGCAAAGGTCGCATCGGCAGCGTCAATCGGAGACAGGGGCGTGTCCAAAGCAATGACCAAAAGCCCCGCATCGCGCGCCTGTTTCACGGCAGGAACGATGGATGATGTATCAGAAGCGGTCAGCAGAATGCCCGAAGCTCCGTCAAGGATACAGGTTTCGATCGCCTGAACCTGAGTTTCATGGTCGCCGTCGATCTTGCCTGCAAAAGACTTGAGCGTCATGCCCAGCTCAGCTGCTTTTGCCTCGGCGCCTTCGCGCATCTTCACGAAAAACGGGTTCGTGTCGGTCTTTGTAATCAGGCAAACGCTTGTCTCTGCAAACGCCGCGCCAGACCACGCCACAGTGGCCGCAAAAGCGGCTGTCAGTAATGTCTTCATGATATCCTCCCAGTAGATCGGGCAGGCTTGGCCCACCCGCGCAATTGAGTTGCGCTGTCAGGATCGTAATTGCGATTCGCCTCTGCGGTCAATAATTAAATCAACTTGATTTAGTATTGACGAGATATATGACCTGCCGCCATTCTAGTGCCGAAGGGAAAACGTGCCGTGGATGGACCGAATTTAAAACTGTCTGAAAACGTAGATAAATTTGAGAATTCGGGCTCGAATCACATCGCCATGCGTGAACGGAACGAGCGTCTGGTGCTGACTATCCTGCGCCGCCAAGGACCTCTGCCCAAGGCCGATCTGGCCCGAAAGACCGGACTTTCGGCTCAAACCGTGTCGGTTATCATGCGTGCCCTGGAGCGAGACGGGCTGCTGCAAAAGGGCGAAAAGATCCGTGGCAAGGTAGGTCAACCTTCGATCCCGATGCGATTGGCGCCAGATGGCGCTTATTTTCTGGGGCTAAAGGTCGGGCGGAGGTCCACTGAACTGACCCTTGTCAATTTTGTTGGGCAAGAGCTGGCGCATATCCACAAGGACTATGCCTATCCGACCCCGCAAGAGGTGCTTGCCTTTGTGAAAGACGCGGTCGCCGAGCTGTGTGCGACCTTGCCTGCGGCACAACAAGCCCGCATCGCCGGTATGGGTGTCGCCTCACCCTATTTCCTATGGGAATGGGCGAATGTCATCGGAATAGAGCCGCAAAAGATGGTTGGCTGGAAGGGATTTGACCTTGCCGCCGAAATCGATGCCCTTGTCGATTTTCCCGTGTACCTGGGGAATGACGCAACCAGCGCCTGCGGGGCCGAACTCACCTTTGGAACGTCCGAGCTCCCACCCGATTTTCTCTATATCTATATCGGGTATTTCGTGGGTGGAGGTGTGGTGTTGAACGGCGCGCTCTACGCCGGGCGCGCGGGCAACGCAGGTGCGGTGGGGCCTTTTCCTATTCTGTCCCAGACAGGCGAGGCCTCGCAGCTTATCGACAAGGCCTCGATGATCGGGCTGGAACGTCGCTTATTCGCCCGTACCGGACAAGAGCAGCTGTCGTCTCAGGTCGCCGCCGAGTGGTCACCCGCCGAACATGAGATGATCGAAGACTGGTTGGAGGATGCCATTCCACCCTTGACCCAGTTGATTGTGGGCGCGTGTTCGATCATCGATTTCCCCGCGATACTGATCGACGGCAACATGCCGGACACTTTGCGCGACAAGATCGTGGCCCGCGTATCCGCGGCGCTGGACCAAATGCCTCTTTCTGGCTTGATCCGACCCGATGTTCAGGCCGGAACCCTTGGCGCCCGCGCGCGCCCTTTGGGGGCAGCAAGCCTGCCACTGTCGGAACGGTTCATGCTTAGGACATAGGGGTTTTGGGGATCAGATACGAATGTCGAGATCCTGAAAAAGCCCGCGCCAGAAGGGCTGACCGTCCCAGAATGGACCGAAATGATGCATCTGCTGCACGGGTACAAAGCGCAACGCCCGGCTGCCCGTCAGGGACAGCGCCCAATCTCGCAGCCTGTCTGGACCAGCGATATGCCCGACCGTTTGTATTTCATCCGGCAACGTCGCGAGGGCCTCTTCGCGCGGCTGTACGATGACGCTCAGGCTCATCAGCCCCGGCAAGTCCTTGGATGCTGGCGCTCCGGCCACGAATACCGCATCCCCGTTATCGGTGCGCACCGCATGCCAGCCATTGGCGCGGGCCACCTGATCGGCCATGAAGCTGTCAGATGCGATATGAACGGGCGGGTTTGTACCCTTCTGCGCATCGCTCAGATCCTTTAGCCGGTTGGCGGTAGCGATTGCGTCTTTGGGCTCTGCGTCGATCAGCACAAGGCTTTGCGGCGACGTGCATCCAGCCTTGCCATAGATCCTGAAGACACGCAGCAAAGTGGTCAGCGCTGCGTCATCAAGCGCTGTGGGGTCAGCCCAAACCAGCGAGCTGTGATCGGCAAAGGCAAAGAAGGGTGTGCCCGGCTTGTGTGGCAGAGATTCGACCGACAATGCAGCGGCGTCAGAACCAAAGAAGATCCGCGCATCAGCCGCAGAAGACCAGTCTGCATTTCTGGGGTCGTGGCGGTCAAACTGTTCGACGGTCAGGTTCTGTTGCCAGAGCCGTGTCAGGATTGGCCCGGCCCCGTTTTCCAGGATTTCATCTCGCAGATGCGCTGTCAGGTTCTCTGAACCCGTTCCGGCCTTGGCGCGAACATGCGCGCCGGTCAAAAGACACAGAGTGGTCGTAAGCGGCCCCAGAAGGCTGACATTATTGGGCAGCCAGATCGCAACATGTGCGCGCGGGCGGGCGATGCGCACAGGCATTGAATCCAGTTCGTCGGATGCGGGCCCAAAACCTTGGGTGAACACCGCACGCAGGGCTGAGCCGCGCATAAAACCCAAAAGATACCCCCACTCGTCGCGGCTGAATGCCGGTGGGGCCGCACGCCGTGCCATGCGGGCTGTCACCTCGTCATATTCGGCGCATAAAGCGTCGAGCGCAAAGGGGAGTGCAACCTGAACCACGCCACCGTTGCCGTCGCGAAAGCCGTGGTAGACGGAGGAGGTGTCAGACATTGGCGCATCCCCGCGTCTCGGACTTGGGCAAGCGCCCCAGCAGCTTGAACCGACGCCCGGACCGGCCACAGGGGCAGGGATCGCGGCGCACTTCGCCCTGATCTTCGGTCAGCACGCTGTGGTAGGGCGCGCCGCGCGGTGTCACGTTCATCAACTGAAGCTGAGCGGGTGCGTCATAGATCACATCATGGCTGATCGGATCACGCCCAAGCACATCGGCCCAAACCGGGACATGGCGCCACCCCGCCACGCATTCGGGATAGAGCAACCCGTTTTGTTCAACCAGCCCGTAGTAGTCAATGATCTGAGATCCGGGGCCTGAAATCCCAAGCAATTTGTCTTTCAAAGCGGCGGGCGCAACCCGTTCGGATTCCAGCTTTTTCCAACCGCCGCTGTGCACATAAGTCACTTTTACATTACGCAGGCGTTCGGCCAGATCTGCGGGCATGTCGCTGCCTGCCCAAAGGCGCCACAAGACCCAGGTAAATCCATAAACCAGAACGCTATCGCTACTGTGCAGGGCATCGCGCAGGTGATCCCACAAGACCGCACTGTCATGGTCTTGCGAGGCCAGCCCGATATACAGCCGCGTCGCAAACGGGCGCAGCGCAAGCCCCGCCGCGATTCGGGCACTGACCGTGCCACGCTGCACAAGTGCCGATTTCGCGTCGAGGATGATCAGCGGTTGCTCGGCCTCGCCAATGAAATCCGACAGGATGGCCCGGCTGCTTTTGGCCTGTAACGCGGTGCTGTCCCGATCCAGCGCAATTTGGCTGGAGAGGTTCGACGATGTGGCGGATGAGTTCAGCACCCTTTCATGGCGGATCGCCCCATCCTGGGTTTGAAACAACACGTGTTTGAAGGCCGAGACATGCAGAAAGGGCAGATCCTCAACGCGCGCGACCGGTGTGAAACCGGGGAAAACCCGGGCGTATTCCGGGCAATGGTCGATGTGAAATTGGGTCAGCCGGTTCATCTCGGCTAAGAACGCTGTATCGTCGCGTGGCCCATAGGCGGGCATGTCGAGCAGCGTGTTCATTGCGCGCTGACCTCAGCGATTAACGCGGGCAGCGTGCCGGGCCGCACCGTCGCGACGTTGGTGCGGGTGCAGACGTCGCGCAGGATGGATTTCCAATGTGCCTCGATCAAATCGGGCCAATCCAGGGGCAGGTCAAGCGCGGGGGTCGAGATCGAATTGGCCTGCGCCAACACCGCATCGCGGTCGATACCCGCCGTATTCAGGCGATCCGCCGCTTTGTCTGAGCGGGTGAGATTATACCGCAGAACCGGGGCCAGAAAGCCCGAACAGAGGCGGGCGTGACCCAGCTGATCCTCTCGCCCCATTGCAGCCAGTTGGGCCCGCGCGGGGGCCTCAAGCACATGTGCCAGCCCGTGCACCAGACCAACCGAGGCCTGCGCCTGACCCGCACTTGCCAGCGCAGACGGTTCGAACCATTCGGCATCGCGGGGGTCGCTCAGGCCCAGCATGGTGTGTAGTACATCAGCAAGATCTGCGCGCAACGCGTCTGTCGCCAGGGGGGACAAAAGCCCTTCCAGAGCGTGAGTCAGCGCGTCGCCTTTTGACCAGAGAAGCGCGTCCTCGGGCAGGGTCTGCAAAACACCCGGCAGATAGGCGCGGTATTCGGGCCGGAACTCGGGGCCTTTCAGAATGGTCTTGGCACCGCGATCATCCAGAACAGCGATATCATTTGCCTCGGCCCCGCTGCCGAACCGGGTCGGGATAGCCAGCAAGGCGCAGTCGGGTCGGTTGCGACCGCGCCACGCTTTGGCCGCGTCCAGCCGCATACCGCCGCCCAGCACCACCAGTAGATCTGTATCTGAGGGGGTCTTGGCCGGTGTCTCGACAACGGGAAGCGCGGCCAAAGAGGGCACATCCTGCGCTGCCGCCACCCTGCCGGTGATCACCGCGCGTCGACCCGACAGCAGATCGGGCAGATCCGTCAGGGCGATGCGCGGGGGCAGGTCAATCAAAGGCGACACCCTTGGCTTTCAGGAAGGTGATAATGTCCGTGACACTGGCCAGCGCAATGGCTTCTTCTTCGGTCGGGTGATGACCAAACACCTCTTCGACCCCAATCGCCACTGCAACCGTTGCCATCGAATCCCACGTCTCGACCCCGTCCCGCGTCAGATCAAGCGAGAACTGCCCGTCTTCGAGCAAAAGCACGTCCTCAAGCAGATCCTGCAGCTTTTCGAGATTGGTCATGAAGATCTGTTCCTTTTACACGCGCTGATCCCAGAGGATTTCCTGATCCGGCAGCGTTTCCAGTGCCAGAAGATCGATTTTTGAATTGCTCAGCCGTGGCAGCTTGTCAACGCGAATGATTTGCAGCGGCCAATGTGCCCGCGGATGGGCCGCGCGAAACCTTTGCAGGATCGTGCGTGCGGCGGCACGATCCGCCGACCCTGCCAGGAACAGCTGCACCCCGGGCTCGCCAGAGCGATCCTTTGCAGGTGCCAGAACGAATTCCTGATCCCATACGGTTTCAATGGTTTCCCGTAGCCGCAGCAGCGAGATCTTTTCTCCATGGCGCTTGAACACTTCGCTTGTGCGCCCCAGAAGCTGCCAATCACCCGAGCTATCCTGCTCAGCGCGGTCTCCGGTCGCGATCCAGCCATCTGGCGCAAAGGGAGTATAGCCCTCGGGCGCGACAGAGCCCAGCGCGGCGTAGGGGCTATGGAACTGCAGCTCACCGCTGTCAGAGCTGCGCAGGGTGATCCCGGTCAAGGGAGTACCAAGCTGACCCAAAGGCGGCGTGGTATCGGCCTGCACATGCGCGGTGACGTCCGCGATGGTCAGGCGCGGCATGGCTTCGGCGCAGCCGTAATTGTCAAAGAAACGGGCGTTGGGAAACAGCCGGGCAAGGGTGTGGGACTGCGCCCAGGGAAACGGGCTGCCTGCAAATGCCACGGTCTTGATTTTTGGAAAGCTGACTTCACCCAAAGCGCTCAGCAACGGCACTTGGGCCGCTACAAGGCAGAGCAAACCCCGTTCGCTTTCTCCAAGAACCTTTGCGAAGTGGTCCGGGTCGGACAGCCGTGCGAAGATCCTATTTAGACTCTGTTTCTGTGCCAGCACCCATTGGTTTACGAAAGAAAAACAATAGCTGAGCGGCAGGGTCATGATCGCCGTATCCCCGGGGGCCACGCCCTGCATCCGACCGATCTCAACGGCGATGGCTTCGGCACGTAGTCTGCTGGCCACAAGCAGCTTGGGCGCCCCGGTTGAGCCTGACGTGGCCAGCAAGACATGATCGGTGCGCAGCGGTTCGGGCAGCGCCTGCATGCAGCTTTCGATCCAAGCGCTGTCCTGATCAAACCGCTGCGGCAGAAGGGCAAAGCTGGGCGTGCCGGGCTGCCACATCCGCGAAAGATCGTGCAGAAAGTCCGGGGTGGTTTGGTCGTGAAGGATCATGAGCGCGCAGGTGACAGGTCAGGAATTGTGGTTTTCAACTCTTATCCCTGCAAAGAGGGGAAGGAAACTCTTGTGACGAGGATAGTCTTGGTCGGTATCCTGGTAAAATCACTTCGCAATTTGGTGTTCATGCGTTTGGCAATGGCATCGCGCGACCCGTTGTAATAGCACATGGGGCGAGACAAACGATGGGGCTTATGGTGACGCAAGATAGCGACATGCCAAATTCGACCGAGGCAGCACATACAGAAGCCTGGGACGCGCTCAACGCCGAGCTGGATCAATGGCACGCTCAAGGACGCATCGCCACGTTCTGGTGGCGCGATGATGATGCCTCGCGCCCCGGTCCACAGCTGTCGCGTCTGCTGTCGCTGTCGGCCAAGACCGGCACACCTGTTGTTCTGGCCTCGATTCCGGCGACTGCGGATGTTGCCTTTGCCGACACGGTTCTGGCCCATCCAACTGCCTATGTCGCGCAGCACGGGTATGCGCATATTAACCACGCCAAGGGCAGCGGTGACAAAGGGGCGTGGGAATTGGGCCGTCATAGACAGTTAGAGACTGTTTTGGACGAGCTGCAACAAGGCCGCCGGGTCCTGGCGGAGCTGTTTGGGCCTGACCGGTTTCTGCCTGTCATGGTGCCCCCTTGGAACCGCATTGACCCGAGCGTTGTCGCGGAACTTCCGGCGTTGGGCTATACCGCGCTGTCCTTGTGTGATGCGCGGCCGGCGGCAGAGGCCGCGCCGGGGCTGCGCTTGGTCAACAGCCATTGCGATCCAATCAAATGGAAAGGCGGTGCCCGGTTTACCGGCACGGCGAAATCCATATCGTTCCTCACCGACCATTTGATCGCGCGTCGGACCGGTTCTGCCGATGCGGCTGAACCCACCGGGCTGCTAACTCATCATATCGATCACGACGCCGCCACCTGGGATTTTTGCGAAACGCTTTTGGGGCACCTCACGGCGCATCCGGCTGTCCGGTTTCCCGCACCCAGCGAGGTTTTTGCGTCATGATCATCCGACCCGCCGAAAAAGAGGATACCGAGGCCGCAGTGGCGCTGCTGCATGGCAAGATGAACTCGAAACTGTCACCGGAACGCTGGCGCGGCATCTTTGATTATGACTGGAACATGCCCAAGCCCAACTATGGCTATGTGGCCGAGGCCGATGGGCGCATTGTGGGCTATCTGGGGGCCGTTCACTCCCAACGCATGTTGCCGCAAGGGGTGCTGAACCTGACAAATATGTGCGCGTGGTATGTGGAAAAGGAATACCGTGGCAGTGCAGGGCTGCTGATGATGGTCCGGGCCACAGCGGACCCGGATCGACACTATACCAGCATGACCAGCACCAGCAATCCGCGCACAATGGCGGCGCTAAGCGCCTGCGGATTTGCCTCGTTGGACGATTATCGCTGGGACTGGCAGCGGCGCAGCGCCGGGTCGGAGGTGTTGGACGTGATCACCGATCCTGCGGATCTGATGCCGCATCTTCAGCCGCATGAGGCGCGATATATGCAGGATCTGCTGCCCTATGGGGTGCGCCCGGTGTTGATGCGTCACCCCGAAGGTGAAAGCTTCGCCATCTTTTCGGTGACGCAAAAAGGGGCGGATCAGCCGTGGTGGGATGTGCTCTATATTCGTGACGCGCATGAAGGGTTTCTGACCCGTTTCGGGCAAGAGATCGCAGACGCCCTATTGCCAGCCGACAACGCGGTGCTTTCGGCAGATGCGCGGTTCTGCGGCGGTGACCCAGACGATGCGACGCGTATCAAACTGCCCGCACCGCGCTTTGTGAAATCCAAGAGCCTGAACGGGCCAGAGCTGGATCACCTCTATACCGAGCTTCAGCTGCTGTCGCTCAAGCTGGATTGAACCACGCGCCCTTGGGTGGCGCGCCAAGTTGTGTCACAAGCAGTTGCAAACAAAGACCAAACCTCAGCAAAGGCCGGCCATGCTTATCAAGTTGCGCAAGATGTTTTATCGGGCACGGGGCTATTACAATGGCCGCCTCAATGGGGATCCGTTCCGGCTGGATCCCTATCACTCCAAATTCTGGCGCAAAGCGACCGCCGGGGATTGGGAGCCCGAAACGTTTTCTGTGCTGGACAAGTATTTGTCGCCTGATCGCGACTATGTCGACATTGGGGCCTGGGCCGGGGCCACTGTACTCTATGCCGCGCGCCGTGCGCGCCATGTGTGGTGTTTTGAGCCCGATCCCGTTGCCTATCGCTATTTGATCTGGAACCTCGAGCTGAACGGGATCACCAATGTATCGGCCTTTGGGGCCGCGCTTTGGGGAGAAACCGGGGTGATGCGCATGGCGAGCCTGGGCGGCGAGCCGGGGGATTCCATGACGTCCGTGCTTGGCGACACCAGCAAGGGCACCGAGGCGCTGAGCCTGTCATGGGAGACGTTTGAAAAAGCGGTGGATCTGAGCGATGTTTCCTTGGTCAAGATGGATGTGGAAGGCGCTGAATTTGCGCTGGTGCCCCATCTGCGCCCCTGGTTGCAACAACAACGCCCCGCTTTCTACCTGTCCACCCATGCGCCTTTTGTCGAGCAGGATGGCGGGGCTGTAGCGTTGCAAGAGCTTGCGAAGAATTTGGAGTTCTACGGCGGATGCAGCCTTGATGGGGTGGAACAGCCGGTCCAACAGGCTTTTTCCTCGGACCGGGCGCGAACTCAATTCCCAAGCTTTCTGTTCACTTGAAGCCCAATAGGGTCCGGGTTTTCACGTGACAAGGAGTGCCCGCCAGGACACGGTAGAGTGACTTTTGGTCACATGCTTTGCAGGGCGCGCCTAAAACCTTTGAGTGAATCGGCGTTCCCAACTAAACGGCGGTCTCACATCGGTCCATCGGACCCAAACCGTAACCCCTAGCAAAGAAAGGGAACCATATGCTTATTCGCAATTTTGCCCTTTCGGGGCCGATCAATACCTAAGCTGAAATCAGATCAGGTTTGATCCCAATCGCTGGCGTTTGGCTGGCGTTTCTACATACGTTTTTGGGTACTGTCTTATGGGCAATTCTGTCTTGGATGGTCGCGCGTCCGCTGTGATCAGCGACGGCATCATCACGAAATTCTATACATCTGCGGCCTGGATTGATGGTCGGGCCGAACAATAACTTGAGGACATCGCGGGTTGGCCCGGCGTGCGCAAAATCGCGGCGTTCCCGGATCTGCATCCCGGTAAATTCGGGCCGATCGGTTGTGCCGTTCTGGCAAACCGGATCTATCCGCAACTGGCTGGGAACGATATCGGCTGCGGCATGTCGCTGTTCCAGCTGGATTTGCCTGTGCGCAGGCTGAGGCTGGACAAGGCGCTGCGGCGGCTGCGCGCGCTGGGTGTGCCGACCGATCACAGCAACGGAGCACGTTTGGAGGAGGCAGTTCATTGGAAAACCTGCTCGCGAATGTCTTGATTAATAAAGTAAGACCTGAGCTTCTCGACGTGAAACCACAGGTCTTGCTACTTTGACTCTTCTGAGTTGAACTAAAATGTCGGGAAACAGCAGTTCAATCTCACGAGACACGCTGCGACCAAGTTGGTCCCCGAGGAACAGGCTTTCTGAAGGAACACCGTTTGCGTACACCACTTGGTGTCCTTCAAGCAAAAAATGGTAGTAAGTGAATGTCGAACCGGAATTTTGCAAACCAACACCCGGGAGCCCAATAAGCGCCTTGGCGGGGATCAAAACTTCCGGTTCACCGAAAAGTAATTCCGACTTGTATCCCGCAATCAACAGTCTGTGCTGTTGGGAAATAAGTAGCGGTCGGACGTTCCCGAGAACTCTTCTTTCTATTTTTACAGGTTGCAGTGAAGGGTTGCGAAGAAGCATAGAAGGCCTGATTTGGCGACTGCCGATCCAGAGTATGGGCATGTTGAAGCCAGATGTGGTCGTAACTAAGTCCCCTTCTTTCAAATCTTCAACGGGAACTTCTCCTTGCGGTGTTTGTATTAGCGTTCCGTTAACGAAGCATGGCGGATTGTCGGGATCGAGGTCGCTCTCCGTAATCTGCCAATTGCCTGTCCTCATGGGGCCAGTAGGGTTCAAGGTGTCATAAGCGTAAACTTGTCCACCGACTCTGATGAATTCACCTGACTCTCCGGTGCCCCTATAGTTGCCCTGACCTAAGTATGTGTAAGATTGAAAAGTTTGCCCGCCGTCAAAAGATATTGTTGTCCCGCTGATTATCGCTGGCGTTGTGGTGTTTTGAACAACCAAATCACCTTGTCCTGTCTCATTGACACGATGCGCCAGTATGTCAAACACCACTAGGTACCCCTTTGTACTCCGTTAATGGCCTGAACGCATTATATTCACTTTTTTCTATTTGCGAGAAGAGCCGATAGCCTGCCTTGGGCTCAGAGCCGGCCCCAGCAAAAAGAAACCGCCCGACTCAAGGGGCGGCTCTGTAAGGACAGGGTTGGCCGAAAATTAACTTGCCGCATCGGCCTTCGGCATCGCATCCCGCGACGCTTTTGCCGTTTCTTCCACAAGGCGCTTTTGCTCGTCGACCAGCACCGCATAGCCGACCCAGAACATTCGCATGTCTGCCTTTGGCGCTGAACCTGTAAGGCCGCTAACACCGGCGTCGATCGAACGCAGCATTTTCCCGTGATAGTCGTCGGTCATGCTGATGCAGACTTGATCTCTTGTTGCTTCAAGCAGAAACATAAAAAGTTCGCGCTCGTGTTGTGTTGCGAGCGCGAGATTTTTTCACTGTCTTCCCTGTCAACTAGGGAGCGTTCAAACCGAGTCGCCCTTTTTCCAAGTGTCGCTCGCTATCACTTCAATGATGATGGAGAAAGTCTGAATTTGAACGACAGCGGACGTTCGCAGAAATCTGCTGAACGACCGGCATGCGGACAAAGTTGCCGTTTATTGCCACTGGCACGGGCTGCTTGTTCCCACTCTGCCTCGGTGGGCAAGCGACCGCCGACCCATTTTGCGTAGGCCTGGGCATCATTCCAAGAAATGTGAAACTGGATGATCTGGATGCCACGCGTCATCCATGGTGCCGGTGCCGGTGCCGTTGATGTCACGCCAATTGGCGCCATCGACACGTCGCCACCATTCGACATCTTTGACACCCAATGTCGGGCCATAGGATTAATTTCGTATCACGTGGCATCTTCACCATCCCGTCTCACGCATTTGGCCAATACGTATTGAATGACTTTGCAACGCAGACAGTCAAGAGCGACCGCGTTTCACAAACAGCAGCCGCTTTGTCCGCTTAGCCGTCACTCACGCTGAGAGCAGCGAAGGTCTGCAGAGAGCCCTTAGCGCTGGTCGTCAATCGGCGCGCGCAAATCTAACTCCAAAGCATGGATTACACTCTGGATACTCCCAACAAAGCCCCTTTTTGCTGTCGTTGTTTAGTCCCAGATGACGGCGTTTTCGTATTCCCGAAGTGCCAAGACGCCATCCTCTGTAATTCGGTATGTTGCCCCTACACCTGAACTGGGCGCATCGCGCGTCGCTAATCCTTCCGCGACCAGTCTATCAAGACAAGCCTTGGCACGATCCTCAACCTTGTCTGGAGTGAGCGGGAACGAGTGCTTCTCAACCACATCTAGCATTTTGAGTGCTAGTATTTCATCGAACGGTCGCAATCGTTGCCTCCCTATTGCGTCCTTTCTTCGTTTCGCAAAATGTCTTGGATCGCAACAATCAATCTCCGGACCCTATCGTCGGAAATACTGTAGTAGATTTCCCTGCCGTCCCGTCGCGCGGCAACCAGGCCCTCAAGACGAAGCCGGATAAGTTGTTGGGAGCAGCCCGCCTGAGGCATCGATAAGTCTCTGCAGAGGTCCGAAACGTTTTTCTCACCTTCCATTAGTCTTAAGAGTATCTGCAGTCGCCCTGGATGAGCCATAGCCTTAGCGAAGCTGGCGACCTCTTGGACATGTTCTTTCATCTGCTCTTGCAAGGTGCATCTCCTATTGGCCGTTTGCTGGCTCCAGCCAAGCCTTTGACACTCCCCCCACCAGCGTTCATCTCGCTGCTGATGTCTTAGGTTGTTTGTCTCGCCCAATGCTACAACTTTCACACCGAAGCGCTGTTGAAGAATGTTGAAATTCAATCACACATCGCAGGGGCGTTTGTTGGGCGAACCTGACAAAACCTGACATCCAAGCCGGTCCAGGAATGTTCCGGTTGTTTCGTTTGGAACTAAATGACTGAGTTATCCGTTGCTATTTGCACGTTTTGGGAAAACCGTTTGCCTGACGTTATCATAGGAGCTCAGCGGTTTTATGAAGTTAATTTTGACCTACGAAGGCGATTTGCCATCATTGCAGAACAAGAGAGGGAAGAAGGGCTATGAGTTGCTGCATAACATTCGCAAGCAGTTTCACCCTCAACTAAAAAGGCACTGGCAAACCAACAAGTTTCTGAGCGAGTGGAAAACAACGCAGAGTGATTTTGATAGGGAAAACCATCGCCGGCCTAGCTCAACACCCAGAATTGCTGCAGGCGATGAGCGTCACGATATGAGAAAACTAGTTCCCGAAGCCCATAGGATGGCAGGTTTTCGGTTTACTCCGTTGACGCGGAAGCACTGGTATCTGAATTGCACTTTGGACATTCTTTTTCTCAGACGTGATCCACCGGGTCCAGTCACCAAGCACGGTGACATTGATAATCGCATCAAAACACTAGTTGATGCCCTCAGGTTGCCGGATGCTAATCAAGTCTCAGACAACATGACACCAGGGGATGGCGAGGACCCGTTCTATGTTCTTATGGAGGACGATGAGCTTCTAACCCGACTAAATGTAGAAACACAGATGCTCCTCACGCCACAAACCTCCCCTGACGATAAATCCGTCAAGCTGGTCATTCGCGCCGATGTGACCCCGTACCACTTTACGATGGATAATCTGTCATTTGGCTGAGTATGGCGGGTGAGAATACAGCAAGACTTCCTGAGGTCTGATTTGACTCAAAAAAGCGCGCTTTGTCCCCCATATGTCCCCCAGCGCTAATTCGGGCGGCACGGACAAGAATCAAGAGACCTTGTAAGTGATTGATTTTGCAGTGGTGAGCCGTGCAGGATTCGAACCTGCGACCCACTGATTAAAAGTCTTATTATCCCATTTTCGATAGCATTATAGCTAGTTCGATTGGGCAGTATATTCTCTTAAATAACAGAAGCTTTAGCGTGCAGAGGTTTCTATAAGACGCTTCCCAACTCTCCGCACTTTGCTTACCTTGTGCTTACCCAATCCGTCCGAGACCAAAATGCCCAACGTCAGATTAACAAAATCAAGTGTCGATCGCCTTTCAGCAACAAACCGGGACACGATCTATTGGGACGACGGTCTGCCGGGTTTTGGACTCCGCGTGAAAACGACCGGCGTCAAAAGCTTCTTAGTTCAATACAGCAACAAACAAACCGGTCGGTCGAAACGCAAGACACTTGGGCGATATGGGCCGACCTTGTCTTTAGGCGCCGCCCGCGAAATAGCACGCGCGCTTCTTGCTGACGTGGTACGTGGCGCAGATCCTGTCGCCGATGCTCAAAGCCTAAGGCATTCACCAACGGTGAACTCACTTGCCACGCAATACATGACCGAACATGCGGAACCGAAGAAACGTCCCGGTAGCGTTCGGAATGATCGGTCAATGCTGGACAGATACATTCTCCCCAAGCTTGGGGATCTTAAAGTCATTGAAGTGACGCATCAGCATGTTCAGAAGCTTCACAATCAAATGCGTGATACGCACTATCAAGCCAATCGCACTCTGGCCCTCATGTCGAAAATGTTTGAACTGTCTGTGCGCTGGGGTCAGCGTTCTGACAATCCTGCGCGCGGCATACAAAAGTTCCCTGAGGAAAAGCGGGACCGCTGGCTGTCAGACGATGAGCTGCAAAGGCTGTTGGTGGCTCTGTCAGAGCATCCAAATCAGGTTGCAGCGAACGCTATTCGCCTGCAGCTCCTGACAGGTGCACGGATCGGCGAGGTCCTAACGGCAAAATGGGAAGACTTCGATTTGGATCGAGCAGTTTGGACAAAGCCGTCGCACCACACAAAGCAAAAGCGACGAGAGCACCTGCCGATTTCGTCAGCAACCTGTGATTTGCTTGCTGCAATGAAAGCAGGGGCATCTCCTGAAAGTCGTTGGTTGTTTCCGGGACGCTCTCCGGACCAACCGTACAAGGATCTGAAGAAATTTTGGAGCTCAGTCACCACATCTGCAGGTCTTAAAGATTACCGTATCCACGACAATCGGCATACGCATGCGTCGCATCTCGTTTCCAGCGGTCTGAGTCTGCCTATAGTCGGTCGATTGCTTGGACATACAAACCCCTCCACAACCCAACGCTACGCCCATCTTGCAGACGACCCGTTGCGGCAGGCAGCGGACGTGATGGGTAAAAAGATTAGCGATGGCAGTTCCTGAAACCTGAGTATTTCCTGTGCTGAAGACACGCGAGCGGCAATTAGACTTCAGCTGTCGGCACAGTGTCGATGTTTGGGACGGAAGGGAATGGACGGAGACATAAGATGTCCAAATCTCTACTTCCAGTTGTCACAACGCGTCGTCCGCCTTGGAACAAAGGCAGACTAGTCGGGCAAAAACGGCCGTTGCAGCCAAAGCAGGTCTGGGCCATTCGCGCCCGGCTCGAACTTGCAAACAAGCTGAGAGACCTAGCATTGTTCAATCTTGCCATCGATAGCAAGTTGCGCGGGTGCGATCTTGTCCGCCTGAGGGTTAACGATCTCGCCGTCGGCAGTTCTGTTCGCGATCGGGTATCCGTTGTTCAACGTAAAACTGCGAAGCCAGTGCAATTTGAAGTGACGGAGAATACACGTGAAGTCGTGTCGCAATGGGTCGCTTTTCAATACATGCATGGACAACGGTATCTGTTTCCAAGTCGTATGCATGCTTTGCCGCATCTTTCGACCCGGCAATACGCTAGGCTTGTCCGGGAATGGGTGTCAGCGATTGGTCTCGATCCGTCCAGCTACGGCACGCATTCGCTTAGGCGCACCAAAGCGGCTTTGATATACAGAAAGACTGGAAACCTACGTGCCGTTCAACTTCTGCTCGGTCACAGCAAAGTGGACAGTACGGTGCGTTACCTTGGCGTCGAGCTTGAAGACGCCCTTAGTATTGCCGAACGTATCGATCTTTAACAATTTTGGCGGGCGGGATCGTCCGCTCGCCGCTCCCAAGCAGACTTTCGGAATCTCCCGTTAATCTTCCGCTTCGAGCCCAAAGCGGACCAAGTGCAGCGATAAAGCACTTGACGCGAGGGTTACATGAACACGTTGTCTTACGCCATAGACTTAATCGCACAAGTCTGAAGCTTCTATTGAATTCTGGGCCTTCGTGTAAACTGGCACTGAGTGGAAGAGAAATCAGGTAATTCGGTTTGCTGCAGTACAGGAAGGCTTCGATACGTTTTGAACCAAAAACTCAGCCCTACTATTTTCTTGCTTCGCCATGGTGAAACCGAATGGAATTTTCAAAAACGACGTCAAGGTCGGCAGAATTCGCCCTTGACCAAGCGAGGGGTCGCTCAGGCAGTGGCGAGTGCAAAAAGACTAAAGCACCGCCTATCCAGCCGTCACCCACTGAAGGTAATTTCAAGCCCACTTGGTCGAGCGGCACAGACAGCTTCCATAGTCGTCGAGGAACTTGGCCTACCCCCGGAAACCATCGAGTATGAATCCAGTTTGATGGAATGCAGTTTCGGTCAATGGGAGGGTTTGGCGGAAAACGAGATCAAAAGACGTTTTCCCCAGGAATGGGAGGCGCGTTGCGCTGACCGCTGGAACTGTCCCGCACCGGGCGGAGAGTCTTATGCTGACGTACATAGCCGGGTTTCTGTGTGGTATTCCGGCAAGTCTTTTGAGGGGGCTGTCATAGTTGTTGGCCACGGCTTAACCCTGCGCGTCTTTCGAGGGATCTACTTAACCTTGTCCTCAGAAGAAGTTTTTGACTTGAACGAACCTCAAGATGGTATCATCGAGTTGCGATGCGGACATTCAACCTTCGTTGAGCACTGAGGTGTCGAAGTTCGTCACTTAATCCCATAATATCGGATTTCCGCTGGCTTCAAGCCTAAAAAAATTTCTGAATGAAAGGGTTAAGTCGTTTTTTTCAGCGCAAAGTGGCTATCGACCTAAGTCTGGCGTAACTGCGACGCATCGGTTCAAGGTAGCAACTCGCGAATTGATTTGTTCTTTCTAGGGTCGTTTTTTAGGTCTAAGAGCAAGTCTTCTAGCTCTGGCTGTTTGAGTGCTTTCGCAGCCCCTTTCGGCGAGAACCAATGCCTTTTTCTTTGGTGCCTTTCCTTCCACCGGCGCTTCACCTTATCGACGTAGAGAGGGTAGACCGTGGCTTTCACTTGGACACTGGTACCGTCGTTAAAAACCTTGGCGTACTCAAACTCACCGATCGGCTTGCGTGAAATTGTACCTTCTACACCAGCCTCCTCCAACGCTTCAATTTCCGCCGCGCGCCAGTCTTGCTCGCCGTCCATCGGCCAGCCCTTGGGCATGATCCAGCGCCCTGTGTCACGCGACGTGATAAGGAGCACCTTGAGGCGGCCGCCGAACAATTGCAGAGGCAGTGCTGCAACTTGTTTAGTACGCTGATCCACTATGGTTCTCGCCCTTCACAGCAGGTTAAAGTGATGATGTGACCGATCCTTTCCGATTGTGACTGGCAGAAACACAAAAAAACGTCACGAATTAGCTACGAAGAATTCACTGGTTGCCGACATGCCATCCCATGCCTAAATCCGACAGATGCCTTTGAACCCGGCCGGGGTAGTCAGATACGATTGCATCCACGCGCAGATCGATCATCCTGTCTATTTCTTCGTGTTCATTGACCGTCCAAACGGCAACGCATAGGCCCAGATCTTTTGCGCGCGCCACATTTTCAGCCGTTACATCCGCGTAGTACGGGCACCAAAGCGAGCCGCCAGCTTGCTTGACCAAATTTGGAATTCCATCACGACGACCACGAAAGTCAGGGCAAACCGCTTTCGAGGAATCCTCCCCAACATCATCCGCGCTATTTGGAAGCTGTGTAAGGTAAGAAGACGGCATATCAGGAGCTTGTCTCTGACATTCCTCCAGAAGGTTCCAGTCAAAACTGTGCAGCACCGCGCGCGACGAAAGACCTTTGGCGCGAACTTCCTGTAGAACTCGCCCGACAAAGTTCTCCCTATGAAGCGGATCATGGGCCAAGTCAGGATCCGACTTCAGTTCGAGCATCAGATAGGCATCGCCATATTTTGGTTCACTTACCAAATCTAGCAAGTCCATCAGCCTTGGGACACGGACGCCATCCAATTGGGCCTGGTCTGGAAAGCGTTGGCCATAGGCAGAAAGCCCGTCTAACCGCCCAATATCGAATTGCTGTAACTGTTCGAAAGTCAGTGACGAAACCTTCGGTTCCTCCCCGGTCAGAAACAGGCCATCCGCGCCGCGAAAGCTGGGGGCGTGTAGACGATGATTATGGGTTATGACCGGCACGTCATCCGCCGTAAGGACAACATCAAACTCAAGAAGCGGGACACCGATAGACAGCGAGAAATCAAAACCAATCATGCTGTTTTCCGGCAAAACGCCTCTTGCCCCTCGATGGCCCACGACCCGGATCAGGTTTTCTCCACCACGGAAGGCTTCGCCTTGAGGAAACGCCATTAGCCGTCCAGCCTTTCGCCGGTTGATTGGTCAAACAGATGCATGTTTTCTGGGTCGACCGAAAACCGCATGTTCGGATGCCTGCCTTCGATCGGATGGACGCCTGGAAGGCTTATCGTGATCGCTCCGCCGACGCCCGCGAGTTGACCGTGCAACAGAGTGTTGGCCCCTAACGGTTCTGCCATCTGAATCGCTGCTTCCAGCGGACCATTATCATCCAACAGCAGGTGCTCTGGGCGAATCCCCAGATTCAACGCGGTATCAGGACCTGCAGATCGGCCGACTGAAATTTCACCGATCTTGATCGTCCCGTTTTCACGCAAGGCGTCAAACACATTCATCGCAGGACTGCCAATGAACTGTGCCGCGAACAGAGTTCTGGGCGTTTCGTAAACCTCCAACGGCGTTCCAATCTGCTCGGCAATGCCACCATTCATCACGATCATCCTGTCGGCCATCGTCATGGCCTCGACCTGATCGTGGGTCACATAGAGCGCCGTGATCCCCAGCTTTTCTTGGAGTTCGCGAATTTCCAGACGCATCTGGACCCGCAGCTTGGCATCAAGGTTTGAGAGCGGCTCATCAAACAGGAAAACTGCTGGCTCGCGGACAATAGCCCGACCCATCGCCACCCTCTGACGCTGACCGCCTGACAACTGTCTGGGTTTGCGATCCAGCAAGGGTTCCAGCTGCAACAGCTTGGCGGCCTCGGTCACTTTCTGATCAATCTGAACCTTCGGCAACCCGGCGATTTTCAGGCCATATCCCATGTTCTGTCGCACAGACATATGTGGGTAGAGCGCATAGTTTTGGAAGACCATCGCGATGTCACGATCCATCGGCTCTTTGTCGTTGGCCCGTTCCTCTCCGATCCGGACTTCACCGGATGTCACGGTTTCTAAGCCCGCAACCATCCGCAAAAGCGTGGACTTGCCGCAGCCCGAAGGCCCAACGATCACGATGAACTCACCATCAGCAATATCGATATCGATGCCGTGGATGACGTCCGTTGGGCCAAAGCTCTTTTTGACGTTCTCTAGGGTTACTGTTGCCATTTCTTACTTCTCGCTATCGACAAGGCCGCGGACAAAGAGCTTTTGCATCGACACCACCACGATGACCGGCGGGATCATCGCCAGAATGGATGTGGCCATGATGACCGGCCATTCGGCCACATCATCGCCGGACGGGAACATCTGTTTGATGCCCATCACGATGGTGTTCATTTCAGGGTCGGTGGTTATCAAAAGCGGCCAGAGATATTGGTTCCACCCATAGATGAAAAGGATCACAAACAAGGCCGCGATATTGGTCCGGCTCATCGGCACCACGATATCGATGAAGAACCGCATCGGACGGGCCCCGTCCACGCGGGCAGCTTCGGCCAGTTCATCCGGGATCGTCAGAAAGAACTGCCGGAACAGGAACGTTGCCGTGGCCGAAGCGATCAGAGGGAAGATCAATCCGTAATAGCTGTTGAGCATACCGAACCCGGCAACAACCTCGAACGTCGGAACGATACGCACCTCGACCGGGAGCATAAGGGTCAGGAAGATCAGCCAAAAGAACGTCGTCCGCCCGGGAAACCGGAAATAGACAATTGCAAAGGCTGACAATAGTGAGATCACGATCTTGCCCACCGCAATACCAATGGCCATCACGAGGCTGTTGAACAACATTGTAGCGACCGGGACATTCACACCAGAAAACAGCGCGGCCTTGTAGTTTTCCCAGAACTGGTCACCCGGCACCAACGGCATAGGCGGTGACACGATTTCCGGCTGGGTAACGGTGGAGGCAACAAATGCCAGCCAGATCGGGAAAAAGATGATCAGCACTCCAAGGATCATCAATGCGTGGGTCAGCCAGATCCCCATCCCGCGTTTTTCGACCATTCCGTGTTGTTGGGCTGCCATCAGTAGTGCACCCTCTTTTCAACGTATTTGAACTGGATGACTGTCAGCAGGCCGACGACGATCAGCAGGATGACCGATTGCGCCGAAGACGAACCCAGATCCTGTCCCACGAACCCATCCGAGAAGACCTTGTAGACCAGAATGGTCGTTGCCTGTTGTGGTCCACCACCGGTAATCGTGTGGATCACGCCGAAGGTTTCAAAGAAGGCGTAGACAACATTGACCACCAGCAGGAAGAACGCGGTTGGTGACAAGAGCGGCAGCACTATGGTGAAGAACCGGCGCCAGAAACGCGCGCCGTCGATCGCGGCGGCTTCAATCACGGACCTTGGAACTGACTGCAATGCCGCGAAGAAAAACAGGAAGTTATAGCTGATGCGCCCCCATGCCGAGGCGACAACAACCAGCCCCATGGCCTCGGTTCCGTTCAGGACGTGGTTCCAGTCGTAGCCGAGTTGGCCGAGGTACCACGAGACGACGCCGACGCGTGTGTTGAACATGAACAGCCACAGCACGCCTGCAACAGCGGGGGCAACGGCGTAGGGCCAGATCAGCAGCGTCCGGTAAACGCCCGATCCCTTGACTAGACGATCAGCAATGACCGCCAGAAACAAGGCGGGGATCATTGAGCAAAGCGTTACGAGCGTTGAAAACACCGCCGTAGTCACAAAAGAGGCGCGGTAGAATTTATCACTCAGCAGGAACTCAAAATTGCCGAGCCCGACGAATTGGGACGACAACCCAAAGGGATCAGGTATGAACAGAGACTGCCAAACGGCCTGGCCTGCGGGGTAAAAGAAGAAAACGGCGGAAATGATGACCTGAGGAGCGATCAGCGCCAATGGCAAAAGCCAGCCGCGGAAGGTGACGCGTTTTTCCATCCTGATATTCCACCGAAAAAAGAAAATGCGGGCCCTTAACAGGCCCGCATCAAACTAAGACTTATTGATTGGCGGATTCGAACCGGCGCAGCAGTGCGTCACCGCGCTCTTTTGCGCTGTCCATCGCTTCCTGAGCGGTCTTTTCACCGGACCAGACAGCCTCAAGCTCTTCGTCGATGATGCCGCGAATCTGGTCGAACGATCCCAGACGCAGACCTTTTGAGTTTGCGGTTGGTTCCTTCGCAGTCATCTGGATCACCGCGATGTCGGTGCCGGGGTTTTCATCATAGAAACCTGCAGCACGAGTAGCTTCACCAGCTTCGGACGTGATCGGAAGATAACCGGTATTCTGGTGCCAAGCAGCCTGAACGTCCGACGACGAAAGGAAACTCAGGAACTCGCCAACGCCTTTGTATTCCTCGGGATCGTGACCTTCCATTACCCAAAGCGATGCGCCGCCGATAATGGTGTTCTGCGGCTCGCTGGTGACTGCCTCCCAATAGGGTAGCGGGCGTACGTCGAACTCGAACTCAGCTTCAGAGCTGATACCGGCATAACCAGCCGAGCTTTCGGTGAACAACGCGCATTCACCAGCCCGGAAATTTGCGCCACCTTCGTTTCTGCGCCCGGTATAGATGAACTTGCCATCCTTGGCCCAGTCACCCATTGCTGTCAGGTGTGCGACCTGCGCCGGTCCGTTCAACATCAGCTCGGTATCCAGACCGGCAAAACCGTTGTCCTGCGAAGCGAACGGAACGTCGTGATAGGCCGACAGGTTCTCGAGGTGAATCCAGCTTTGCCAGGCTGTCACCAGTGGGCAGTCCTCGCCGCCAGCCTTAAGCTGCTCAAGTACGTCGCCAACCTTTTCCCAGGTCGATAGGTCTGTGTCCGGATCAACACCCGCCGCTTCGAAGGCATCGCGATTGACCCACAGCACCGGTGTGGACGAGTTGAAAGGCAGTGAGAGCATTTCGCCGTCCGTTGTAGTATAGTAACCTTTGACAGCGCCAATGTACGCGTCAGGATCAAACGATGCACCGCTTTCAGCCATCACTTCATAGACGGGTTTGATTGCACCTTCGGCCGACATCATCGTTGCAGTGCCCACTTCGAAAACCATTAGAATGTGGGGCTGCTCACCGGCGCGGAAAGCCGCAATTCCTGCGTTCAGAGTTTCTGAGTAATTGCCTTTGTGGCTTTCGACAACGACGAACTCATCCTGGCTGGCGTTGAACTCTTCGACCTGCGCTTTAACAAGCTCACCCAGTCGGCCGGTGAAGGCGTGCCAGAACTGAACTTCAGTTTGGGCAATCGCCGCCACGGGGGACAACGCAGTAGTTACGGCGAGAGCGCCGAGAAATTGCTTATTCATGATTCCTCCCATGCATCATTGTTGATGCTTCGTTGAATACCGACCGCAACGCGTAATCAGCACACATGACGATTTCCCGACGTTAACGTCACAATTTTATAATTCAAGCATTTAGTTTTTGAGAAAAAAATAACATTACATTATAAACTTGCAAAGCAAACAACGAACCTGGTTCAAAACATGAGTCAAACTTTGAGGATCCGCCAATTGGAAGCGCTCATGGCAGTTTCTACAAATGGGTCGGTCACTGCTGCAGCTACGGATCTGGGGATAAGCCAGCCTGCGGTCAGCCGACTGCTTTCTGATCTGGAAAAATCGCTTGGCTTTCAACTTTTTGATCGCCGTGAAGGTCGCTTAGTGCCTTCGCAGGAGGCGCGTTATCTGCAACCCAGCGTAGAGCGTGTTTTGGAGTTGATGAAGCAGATCTCGGTCGTTAGCCAAGACATAACCCAACGCAAGGCGGGACACATCCGCATCGCATGTTTGCCTGGGTTCGCCACCAGTCACCTTCCCAACGTCATCGCCAAGTTTTTAGAACATCGGCCAGGTGTAACAATGACGATCGAACCAGACAGACCGGAACGCATTCTCGAGTGGATGATCGGTGAGCAATATGATTTCGGAATCACAGATAGTTTTAACGGGCATCCGGCCGTCGAAAGCAGAGACATCGATGTCCGCACAGTTTGCGTGTTTCCTACCGGACATGAATTGGAAGAACTCTGCGAGGTGTCACCTACGGATCTTGCGAATGCCAAGGTTATTCACACAAGGCGCGACAGCGACTTTTTTGGGAAACTTTCAAAAGCGTTTCAATGCGCCAACGTCAAACTCAATTCCCACATCGAAGTCAGGCAGTTCACGGCGGCTTGTGAATTAGCTGTAAAGGGTGTTGGGATTTCCGTGGTCAGCGAGTTGGACGCCGTCCAATACGCAGACAACGGATTGAGCTACCGACCGTTCAAACCGGTCTTGTCACATACGCTTTCCCTTGTGCGTCCGATTTTGAAGCAACCGTCATTGGTGACGCTAGAGTTCATCGAGCAGTTCCAAGAGAGCTTAGCCCCGTTCAAGGTAGGCAAACTCCATCACTGACTGTAGGGCGGCAAACGCCGATGTTCGCTACCAGTAAGCCGTACATTTTCGATCTTCATAGCTTGAAACCAATACTTGAGCATTTGGAACAGCCTCCGAGATCGATCTCGGATTAACAGTCAAAAACGGCGAAAAGCCGAGTGGTTCTTCAATTGAGCATGGATGATTTAGTTCCTTATTCTAAGGCACTTTAGCGCCCGCTTTGTCCGCACAGCGGTCGCTCGCGACATTTCGGCGAATGACCGCACCGAGCCCACTTTGACCGATGCTGCGCAATGCCCGAATGACATCAATGCGCTGCCGATTCAACTGATCGCCGCAACACACTCTTGGAACTTCTCTGCGGGTGAGAAGTAATTCAAGGTCTTTCTGGGTCTTTCGTTGAGTTCGCGGGCGAAGCTACCCTTGAGGCTGGTTACATCTAATTCAGATCTATGAACAAAACCGACCTTGTCCACAGCATGGAACAACTCTTGAGTATTCGTGGGAATTTGCCGAGACACGTTCAAACACTGGCTGCGAGACCTCAGTGTTCGTCTTTGCGGAGTGACGCAAGCGCCGTCTTTAGTATCTCTAAGCTTGCAGCGCGTTCTTCTGGTGTCATCGAGCTCGGGTCCAACAACATTTGAAAATTCGGATTTTCATATACAACTTTTTCTGCGCGCGGTCTCGATTTCTTTTGACCCAAGACGCGGTATGTCATGACAGGTTGAGCCACGCCTTTGACTTGGATAGCACCGACTTCTTCGGTCTCTATTTCGTGGTTCACGTGCGCCCAGGTTTCGTACGAGATGTAAATCTCTCCTTCCTCGGCCTGATGCTCCAACCTTGATGCTACGTTCACAGCGCCGCCGATAATGGTGTAATCCATTCGGTCGTCACTTCCAAAATTCCCAACCGTACAAAAGCCTGTATTGATACCTATACGGCATTGTAAATGTTGCCTTATTCCTTGACGGCTCCATTTTGCCCGCAACTCTGTCAACTTGTCTCGCATTGCAATTGCCATTCTCACGCATGCCATAGCATCTTCCCGCACCCCTTTAGTCTCCGGATCTCCAAAGAAGACAAGGATTGCGTCGCCGATAAACTTATCTATCGTCGCACCATGGTTCAGAGCGACTTCCGCCATTTCGGTCAGGTAGCTGTTCAGGAGTTCTGTTAAATCTTCCGATTCCATCTGATCCGTAAGCTCTGTGAAGCCGGCGACGTCCGAGAAAAACACTGTCAGCTTTTTTCGCTTACTCGCGAGTTTAACTTCTTGGCGACCGGAAAAGATCGAGTTGTAGACTTGAGGCGATAAGTATTTGGCAAGCTTTCCTGACAATGCCTCAAGCTCTTGGTTTTTTTGGGTAACTTCTTCGGCGGCGATGCGCTGTTTTTCGGCTAATGCATTCAGTTCCCGCTCGTTACGATCACTTAGTCGCATCATGCGCCGTGTGGTTCTGAGCAGCTTTCTGTATTCTCCGACAAGGTTTTCAATTGATTTGCGTGTTTCATCATTCGGAAATTGTCCACTGTTTAAAGCTGCTTCCGCGACTTCCAAAGCCTCATTCTCGCGAACAAAGAGATCGTCGATAGTCATCGATCCAACAACTTTTCCAGTGTGAACTTGGCATGTTTCAGGTCTTCCCCAAACTCCTCCCCAAGTTCTTCCATGGTTTCGTCTTCGGGGTCGTGAAACCAGTAAACGTCAACACTTTTTCCCGCCTCAGCCGCGGAATCCAAAAGCTCCATGATCAACATGATGGCCTTGGCGCTGGACGAATTGAAATAGATGAGTTCAAAGTCAAAACGACATTTGGATATTGAACCATCCGACAACCAACTTTTTAAGGCATCAAACAACGGGTTGTAAAATGTCGTAACATCCTCAGGGTAGGATTCCCCAATTAGTTTGAGGTGGCCAACGTCAAAATCGAACGCCACGGCCGGGGTGCGGTTTGTTGCCGGGATATCAATTTTCTGCATTCGTACCCTCTTAAACCGTCGCTTTGAGTGCGAAGAATGCGTGCTGATCGTCAATCCGCATAAAATCAAACTCGATTGGCTTTGACGCTCGGCGCGCAATTTCAATTAACCCGATACCTGCACTATTGCTGACGGCGTCAGTTTCTGACCGGAGTTGGCCTTTGTACGCAGCCCTAAGTTCCTCACGATTCATGGCGCGTAGTTCGGAAAGTCGTTTTCGCATGTTGTCTACGTCACTCAAAAGGATCAGATTGCCCGCATGAACGACGTAGCCGTCGGCCTCGTTTCCTATGGTCACGATGCCGTAACTTATATCCAGTACCTCGGTCTCATCGTCGGCTGGTAGCCGTTCGACTGAATATCTGATGATGTTCTGCATTTGCTCTACGAAAACAGCGAAAACGCTTCGGAGAGTTTTGGTGTCGGCATCTTCAGACACTAATTTCTGCTTTAACGCATCGCCAACACCACTGAGGATACCTTCGGTTACATACCCACTGTATGCAAAGACAACGCCTTGTCGACGCAGGTTGGCGCGTAGTTCGTAGACTTCGCTTGCAAGCATCTGTTCCCCTTGGTCATGCTTGGGTGGCACCAAGTTCAATTCACGTCTTAATATCATAAGATACACATTTATGCATTTTTAGTGTATCAATCGTGCAGTGTTGTTAGTGGGGAGGTTAATATGATTAGGCTATTGTGTGTGGTCGCCGTAGTAATATCGTCCGACCCGGCTACAGCGGCCGACATTCCAACTGAGGTTAAGGCAAAGCTCCAATCCGCCATGATTTCGCATGTCGATGGGGTCATGGTCGACGGTTCTTACACGTATCTGGACACGACCACCAACGCGTTTGAAACCGTTTACCCTGCAAATGTTCATCCCATGGTTCTTCTTGCGGGAAATGACTACTTCGTCTGCTCTGAAATGATAACCGAAGATGGCGACACCGTGACCGCAGACTTTCTAGTGCGTGAAGTTTCCGGGGACTACAAAGTTGTACAGATGATCGTCAACAATCGTGGCGCTCTTCAGGCCGCGATGAAGAACATCGGGAACTAGATGCCGGACACTATAGAGGCATTTAGTGCGTAAACTCTGGGCATTCTTGAAGCGCCGAATATTTCTGAAGCATATTCTGGCGACCCTCCTGCTCGGAGGCGTGTTAAATGCCATTGTGCTTCTTTTTTACTATGAATTCAAAAAGAAAGCTCAATCGGATCAGGTTGCCGCAGAGGTTGCAACGATTGCCAATCGTATAGCGCGCCCGTTGGCTGAATTGGTTGAAGTAGGGAATTTTGCACAAGCAACGAGTCTGCTCGCCGTCTACTCGGGTTTTCCTTACGTTATTTGCGCTGAACAGAGGTTAGAGCGAAGCTTGGAAACACTGGTTTCCTGGCCTGCAATTGGATGCGACAAGATAAATAAATCTGGTCTAGACATCGTCGTTTCTGTTCCTACGGCCGCAGGGCCAGCCACGATGTTGGTCCGAATTGATCAGGAGATATTGAACAATGAGTTAAAGACAGAAGTAAGTGTTGTGGTCCTTCTTGGAATCCTCGGGGGATTTGCGCTCATCTTAGCAGGCGCTGCTGCATTTTTATGGCTTATCAACAGACCTCTAGGCCAAATGTTGAAAGCCATCGAAAGGTTCGAGCAATACGATGACCCTAGAACTGTCCCATACGAGTCGGAAGATGAAATTGGCAAGGTAGTTCAAAGCTATAACTCAATGCTGGACCGCGAGGTTGAACGTGTCAATGAAATCCGAGAGGCGCACCATCAGATCGTCGCAAGCGTAAATTATGCCACGCGAATTCAGCAGGGTTTGTTGCCTACGACAAGCCAGTGCGAGGACGCCTTTGCTGATTTCGCTGTCATATGGGAACCACGCGATTTGGTTGGTGGGGATATCTACTGGATCAAAACGGACGGCCCAATTACGACGCTCGCCTTAATTGATTGCACTGGACATGGCGTTCCCGGAGGCTTCATGACGATGTTGGCAATCGCTACACTCGAGCGGCTTTACTTCGAAAATGAAACGCTTTGCCCGTCGCTGGCACTGTCCAAGTTGAGCGATTTGACGCGTGCACTTCTAAATCAGGATACTGCAAACGGGACTTCCAACGACGGCATGGACGCCGCGATTTGCCAGATCGATTCAGCAAAAGGGGTGGCGACGTTTGCAGGTGCGCGTATGTCTCTTTTGGTCAAATCCAAGATCGGCATTGACAGAATCCGAGGTGATAAGCTGAGCATTGGGTATGTGGACACTCCTATTGGTCCAAAGTTCTTGGAGCACGAAGTTCAAATAGATCAAATCACAGATTTTTTTGTTTCAACTGATGGGTTGATTGACCAATTAGGTGGAGAAAAACGCTTAGCTTTTGGTTTTCAAAGAATTGTATCTGTATTTGAACAGGAAGAGTGGTCGTGTTCGGAAGATCTATTGTCGGCTATTCACAGCGTTTTTCAAGATTATAGTACGAATGAAGAACGTTTGGATGACTTAACCATGATTGCTTTTCGCACTGCTCGAAATACAGATTAAGGTGTGTTTGTGAGTTGCAACGCCCTCCGCTTATCCGTAAACGTTGATGTCTACTCCTGTACTATCTAAGGCTTTGTTAGGCGTTATTAAAACTGAGGTGAAGTCGATTTTTCCTCGCTGAACAGACGCTACAGTGGACTGACCGTTCTACAGGGCGCTTCGGTGACATAGGTGCGGCCGCGGGATCGTCGAGATCGTCATACTGAACCTGAATGGCCGCTTTTTGAATTTCCCATGAATGACTTTGCGACTGCAAAGAACGGCAGTTCCCGTCTCGCGTGTTGCTGTGGCATGTCTGGTTTGGGCTGCGAGCGGTCAATCATGCTCATCGCAGAAAATGGCAGCGCGGAGCCGAAAGCCGAAAGATTCCTACTTTTGTCGAGCTCGTACCTCGGCGGCCCGACGAACTGCGAGTACCGCCGTGGCGTAATCTCCCAAAGAAATCCCTCTGAAAGCGAATGCAGCCGGATTCTCGCTCAAAGTGGTATCGACTGCTCCCGAGACAATTTCCGTCAAGTCCCCTGTTACTCGCTGATATGGAAGCATTGGTTTGTCGTTTTCAGATTCCTGTTTTCGGTCGTCAACAATAACAGTTTTGAAAGCGGTCATACCCTCTGGAAGCCACGGAATGCAGGCATCTGTAATGGCGGCGAAGGCAGTCGGCTTTAGCCATCGGGCATCTAGAAAAGGTTCGATGGAATAGTCCAAAGTTATTGATGTCACTACCAGATCGGCATCACGCAAGGCGTCCTTGGCATTGGCGGCTGTTTGGGCCTCGAGGCCCATGTCCCGAGCCCGGCGACAAAGCTTGTCGACATTCGCTTTGCCACGTCCGAACACACGAATGCTTTTCAAGGGGAAAACCTCGGAAAACGCAACCAAATGGGAGTGAGCTTGCACGCCGGCCCCAACAAAAGCCACTGTCTCAGCATTTGGATCAGCAAGTCGACGCGCGGCGACGACTGACAGTGCCGCTGTTCTAACAGCCGTTACCCAATTTGCCCCTAAGACTGCCCGGAGAACCCCGGTTTGCCCGTCCATTACCATGATAGCGCCGTTAATCGCAGGGAGTCCTTTTGCCGGATTGTTCGGACACACCGTTACCTGTTTGGTCACGATGAAACCATCATCTCCTACTGCCAAGGTCGACATTGCGTACCGTCCATCCCCGGGCAAAATGGCTGTCTTGGGGGACGTATGAAGCTGCTTACTTGCCTTGGCTATCAGCGCAGATTCAATCGCGTCGGCAACTTCCGAAGGTTGGATACCAAAACCTTCCAAGTCTTTGTCAGAAAGATAAGTTATTTTGCTTTCAGAAGTCATGTTGGCGCCGCTCCGCTTTGCAACCCGGCTTCCCGATTAGGCTTTTAAATTGCGTGTTAACATAAGCTTTGGGTGTCTAGATTGGGACTTCACTCGAGTACATTATTCGTTGCATTGGGATTTCTGTTTTCATGCTTACGGTCTCAATTTATCTCAAGCCAGTTGAGTTTGAAAATTGTATGCTCTCCTTCGAGACCTTTAAGTGGAACAGTCATTTGCTCGGCAAACTGAAACTCCTGTGATCCGCCCACCATGATCCGTGTGGCATCCGAGACGCGGATGTCACTTGGTGCTGCTAGGGCGGCTATACGTGCTGCTTTGTTGACAACAGTCCCGAAGTGATCAGCATCAGAAGTTATCACTTCGCCGGTATGCAAGCCGATGCGAACCCGCAACTTTGGCTCGTTTGTTTCCGCCGCGTTCGCCTGTTGAATATTTTGAGCCGCCAGCAATGCTGCCCTTGCGGAAGCAAAAGACGACATCACCCCGTCTCCCAGTGATTTCACCGTACGTCCACCACTCCCGACGATCTGCGTTTCAACAAGTCGCAGATGTCTTCCGAGGGCGTCGCTCCAAAGCGTATCGCCTATAGCCTCAGCGATTTTTGTGCTGTCCGCGATATCGGTGAACATAATGGTCGCTATACCACTTTGGCCGAGTTCGTGGGGTGTAGAGAGGGCGGCATCGAGCAGTTCCTCAAAGCCTCTGGCCTCGTACCCAAATCCCTCTACGTTATTGACCGGTAGGGAATTGTGAACGTGCACAATCTTCCAGGATCCTTTGTCGAGTTTCAGAATGACCGTAGAACGTAGGTGCGCGATCTGTCCTGTTTCAATACCCTCAATGCTTGCTTCCCATTCGACCCAACCGAGTGATCCGCATTCAAATCCTCTCAGGTCTTTTGGGTGCCACTTGAACCGTGGAACCTCACCGATGTATTCCTCCATACCGCGACGCAGCGCATCGCCTTTCCAGGCTTCTCCGTGTGCTGAGCCAAAGTATGACAGAGCAGCGTCATCAGAAAAAAGATTTGCCACCGTCTCCCCATCGCCCCGACCGTAGGCGTTGATCCATCGTGCCACTATAGCGGCCAGTTCTGGTGAGGGGCATACAGTATCTCTCATGTCAGAACGTCGCGTCGACGGCCAGAAAACTGCTTCGAAAAATATGACCTTCGCGCGTCCAGTTCCTTTTGAAGCGTGTCATGGCATAACCTTTCCGAGATCTCCATTTCTGAGGTCCTGTCAGTGTAGGCCAAGCCGGAGCGGCCATAAAGACATAGTCAGCTTTGTCCGCAACTCGGACGTTCGCTGCAACTTGCTGAAACGTCTAGCTGATCGTAACCATTTACCGAAGGTTCTGGCGATTGTCCCAAAAGCAACTCAGACACCAGTTATCGCTACTTTGCTGGTAGTGGCGATCATCGTTTTGCTGACCCAAACTATACCGCTTGGTATTCTGGCAGAGCGCACGTCTCAGATCGTTCTCGGCGTCTTTGTACTGGTCAATATTTCGCTGATCCTGCTGAAGATGAAGCCGGACGAGTCCGCAAAGCACTTCCGCGTTCCTCTTGTGATACCGATCCTTGGGGTGATCACCAGTGCATTGCTTTTCGGATCTGGATTTCTCTAACTGATACAACGACTCAAAGGCCTCAACGAGCTGCCACGGCATATGACGACTGACCAAACTTCCGTAGGATCAAAACTTTCGGCCTGGTGGCATAGAACGTTTGTGGATCTGGTTCAGCAGCTGCAATGGTCCTATCTGCCGCCATTGATGGTCTATTTTGCGGCCGGCGTGTCCGGCCTGACCTCGGTCGTTGGTGCTTTTTTCCTAAAAGACTACCTCGATTTATCCGCCTCTTTCGTTGCAGGGCTAGCATTTTGGGCTGGTATCCCATGGATACTAAAAATGCCGCTTGGTCATGTCGTGGACCTGTTTTGGCGCTGGAAGTCCCTGCTGATCTTGTTCGGCGCGTCCTTGATCACGTTGTCTTTGCTCACCATGTACGGGCTCGTGACCGCACCTGCGCAGATGTCCAGTTTCATGCCGCTGGAAGACTGGTATGTTGTTGCCTTGCTCTTGGCGCCTTCGGGCTATGCAATTCAGGACGTTGTTGCCGACGCCATGACGGTTGAGGCGGTGCCAAAGGTTGACCAGAACGGCGCACCATTTTCGCCGGAAGAAACTCGTGCACAGCACACAACGATGCAGACCTTGGGCAGAGTTTCGATCATTTCCGGGTTTGCGGCGGTTGCGGCTGTAAACATCTGGATTTTCTCTGGAACCGAAGAACTGCAAGAATCCGAACGCCTTGCGCTTTATGGCCAAGTATACCTGATAGCTCTGACCATCCCGGTGTTGTCCGTTAGTGGAGTCGCTCTTCACAGCTTTATCCAGCGTCAGCTTATTAAGCGCGGCCACCCGCCACATACGCCGGATGAAGCCACCGAAGTCAAATGGTCCATATTGCTCGGCGGCCTTGCATTCGTTGTGCTCAGCATCGTGCTGGGAACCGCAGATTTCGAATTCGCGCAAGAGACCGTTTTCGCGATTTCCCTGACGGTGATCCTTTACCTCATGTCGCGTCTGCTGAAGGAGTTGGAACCAGCCCAAGCCAAAGCCTTGATCGGGACAGCGACAATCATTTTTGTATTTCGTGCCGTTCCTCTGCCGGGACCAGGCCTGACTTGGTTTGAAATCGATGAACTGGGGTTCGATGAGCAATTCCTGGCAATTCTGGCTTTGTTGACTTCGATGCTGGCCCTGCTCGGGTTAATCGTCCTTCGACCATTTATGGCCAACCGCTCGATTGCGCATGTGGTGGTATTGCTAACGATTGCGGCGGGCGTTCTCGCCCTGCCTAACCTTGCCCTCTACTACGGTGTGCACGAATGGACGGCGGCGCATACCGGCGGAGTTGTCGACGCAAGGTTCATTGCCATTCTTGATACAGCTGTTGAGTCGCCGCTTGGACAGATTGCCATGGTCCCGATGTTGGCCTGGATTGCACGCAATGCCCCTGTTCAGTTGAAGGCGACCTTTTTTGCGGTGATGGCATCATTTACAAACATGGCTTTGTCGGCGAGCAGCCTCAGCACCAAATACCTCAACCAAATATACGTCGTCACACGCGCCGTCACATATCCAGAGACCGGTGAGGTCACGTCTACCGCGGACTACAGTCAACTTGGATACTTGCTGATCTCCGTAGCCGTGATCTCGGTGATCGTTCCACTGACCACAGTGTTTTTTGTTCAAAACTCGCGCTTCCGAACGAGTGAATGATCACTGGCTTTCAACCTCTCTGAGCAGAGCTCTGAGATGTGAAACCGGGACGCCGATGTTTGAGCCACCAAACTCGGGCAGGATCGCAGCATTGATCGCAACGACCTCTCCCCGCCGATTCAATGCTGGCCCCCCGCTCCCACCGGTCGTGGTCTCGGCGTCATAAACGATGGCGCTCTCACTTGTCCGTGCAACGATCCCCCGGCTTGCTAGCGGGTGAATCTTGCTTTGAGTAGAAAGCCGGGACGCGATCGACCAAAAGTTCAGCGTTCCTTCTGCCTCCAGTTCCTTCAGAAAGCCCGGACCAGCCTGCGCAATCAAAGCTTTCAAGCCCGTTGGATATCCCAACAGGTAAAGCTCTTCACCGACGCGCGACGTGGCATCCGCCAACGGAATGCCGAGGTCGTGAACACGGCTTGGTTCAACTGCTAAAATCGCCAAGTCTGCCGCTTCACTGAACCGAACCAAACGCGCCTCTATTGGTTCCGTTTGATCAGGCAAATAGGCCAGCAGCCTCAACATCTCAGGCTCGAGACCAGCGTCTCTCAGCGCCTTCTCTCGATCCCCTGATGTCCACGGCAACGCAACATGGCGGTTGGTGGCCATCAACGGCACCCCAGCGATCAAAAAGCCCGTTCCGGTGAATTGAAATTCTGCAGGTTCGCCTGTCCCGTCCGGTTCGATCCAAGGCTGGCCAAACGGGGTCTTCAGGTTTTCTCCGTTCAGTCCCAACACGTGCCGCAAAATCTTCCCGCTTTCTACGTGGCGCAGCCCATAAGCCCCTTGAATGAACGCGACGGATTGAATCGAGGCAGCGATTACGCGCGTGGGTGCTCCCGCCCGCTGTTCCAAGGTTCCAAGACGTTGTTCAGTCGACAAGACCTGGTTCTCAAAAGCGTCACGCAATGAAGCAAAGTCATCAGGCGTAAGTACGTCTTCTCGCGTCTGAGCGAGCAAAACCGCGACCGCTTCGATCTTGCGGGACTCCTGTTCGATACTATCCGCCAAGCGCCGGTCGTTCTGGTAAAGCAGGTACCCAAACCCCGCGATCACAAGAAGCGTCGCAAGAACTGTGATCCTGAACAATATCGTGGTTTGAGAGGCAAGCCGCCGCCCGCTGTCGCGCAGAGCACCGAACATCTTTTTGGCGAAAGGTCGACGGCTCGTTCGGGTGTAAGCATATGCATCACTGAGGATATCCTCGACTGTATGGTACGCGGGAAATGAGTGATCGCACAACCTATACCGAGACATAGGGCCCTTTTCGCTGAACTCGATCATGTCGCCATGGTTAAGAGACGCCGATAAAGCTTTTTGTCCGTTCACCCATACATTGCGCCCTGCTGACGCGGTTATCGTGTAACCGTCGTCAGCCCACTTTAAGGTGGCAATATCGTTGACATGCGGAGGCAGGTCGTCTTTAGGTCGAAGGCTTAACACCCTGCCATCGTCAACAGAAACGGTCAGGGCTTTATCGACCAGCCAGTTCACGTAGCCGCGCGATGGTCCGGTCAGGCTCTCCAGAAAGGCCCGTACCTCACCTTCACCAGCATATCCTGAGGGTGTCATGCCACTCTCTTCTGGTTTTCGCATTGTGGCCCCCTACCCAAACGCATGAGGGCATTCTACCACGCTTCAACGCCAAACCCATGGCCTGGTACGAATGTGCAAAAAACACATTTGTACAGATACTTGCGGTGCATGCGCGGATTCAACCAAAGACACTTATCAGGACGCACTCTAATAAGGTCGATCCACGATCGACCCTCTACTTTGGACTTTTCAAGCACTGTATCGATCCACCAAACCGTCTATTTCGACGATACCTTGATCTTGCGGCTTGGATCCTGCGGCTCAGTCTTCGGCATTTCGATATGCAAAACGCCTTTGTCGAATGTTGCTGAAATCTTGTCGATTTCCACAGTGTCTGGCAGCGACATGGCTCTGGAAAAGCTGCCATAGCTTCTTTCGCTGACACGAAGATCGCCCGTTTCATCATGCGCAACCTTCTTCTGACCGCGCAGGATTAGCCTGCGATTCTTGATTTCAATTTCCACATCATCCTCTTCGAGCCCCGGCAATTCAGCCGTCAGGACAATCGTAGAATCCGTTTCTTGGACATCGATTGCCGGTGAAATCGCACCCGTCATGTCAAGAGACGGAAAACCCGTGCGTTGCGCAGCCGTTTCCATCGGCAGGAAGGGTGATCCTTCCCCAAAAAACCGCGACATCAGGGTTTCCATTTCACGCCGAAAGTTTTCAGAGAGCGGATGCATTCCAGTGAAAAGTTGCGGGGACTTTTTGTCTTCTAACATTTTGAGCCTCCTCCTTTGGCCTGATTTCACACGCGCAACACTATGACAGGAAAAGCGGTCAAGGACGTTGATCTTGCGCAATCATGCAACCTCAGCATCAGCCAGACCGAACGCAGCGGCCGCCGTCACGAACTTCCTTAAAAACATGCTCCGCGTGGACAGAATGAGCATACCGCAACGATCCAGATATGCCCCTATGAAACGCCTTTGATGGAGATCAAGGGCAACGCACGTCACTTATTCATAATAAGCAATCTATTCAGACCGATTTTTGGGAGGATCGGAATGACCTTACTTATCGCCTTCGCCACGGTCGAAGGCCAAACAGCAAAGATTGCGCGCTTCATCACCGATCTCGCGAAGAATGCCGGCTTCGACGCAAAGCTGATCAATACCGATGAAATGCCCAGCCACGTTTCACTTGACGATGTGGTCAAGGTTATTCTCCTGGCCCCTGTCCACGAGCGTAAGCACCCCAAGTCATTCGAAGCATTTGTCGCTTCAAATAGAGATGCCTTAATGAAGCGAAAGTCTCTCGTGCTTTCCGTCGGTCTAAAAGCTGCGTTCGCGTCAGGTCGAGAAGAAGCACGCGACTATCTTGACGAAATGCTTCTTCGAACAGGTTTTGAACCAAATGCGACGGCTTTGGTCGCAGGCGCGATGAGGCCCGGAAACTACGGGTATTTTGAGAGGGAGATTCTTCGGCACGTCGTATTGCTCGGTCGAAAAATCGATCCACGAGAAGGGGCAAGGGAGTTTACTGACTGGGATGAACTGACGTCAATTGTGATAGATTTTCTTGGTGGAACCGGTCCGATAAATCAGCTTCAACCTCAAGCGAGTACCCAATAACAACTGGCTGTTCCCGTATTAACCGATGAACGTATAGAGCTACTTATCCCAGCAAATCACAGTCGCCAGTTCTCTTCATCAGTGCCCGAACAGCACTGGCAACCTCGTCTGCTCCAACATTGCTTGTGTCGTTCCCCCAAATACCGACTGACGCAAATGGGAATGCCCGTAAGCGCCCATAACAACGAGGTCGGCCCCCAGTTCTCTTGCGCGTTCCTGAATGCAGTGTTCAATTGAATTCCCGCCGCACCGAAACTGCGACACGGTCACAGTGCAACCGTGATGGCTGAGCCATCCAGCTAGGTCGGTTCCGGGCGCTTGACCTTCTACGTCATCAGGCGACGGCAAATCAAAACACCCAATCACAACTTCGTGGGCCGCCAAAAGAATGGGTAAAGCTAAATGCGCAACCCTAGACGCAGGCAGGCTATCATTCCATGCCAAAAAAATGCAGTCGCGTTGGGCAAACGGATTTCCATTTATCATCAGGCCTACCGGCGAATGGAACAATACTCCGTACGCGATCTTATGAAACAAATTGGGGTCTTTTCGCAACTCAGCGTCTAGAAAGGCGATATCAGAGCGATTGGCTTGGCCAGCCACAAGATGCTTCAACTCTGCTCCAGATCCCATAAAGGCAATTACATTTGCAGATACGCCTTGCCCTACCAGAAGCGCTTCAACTTCTGTGGCGCGGGACTTCAAGGCGGCATTTTTTCCGTTAAGAACATCCAACCAGTTTGAAGGAAGACCCGCCTCAACGAACCTGTTTGATCCATACTTTAGGTAGGGCAGGTTGGGTAAGTCCGCGATCAACACGCAATTCAAGTGAATGTTGTGGTTACGAGCAGTTTCAGCGCATTCCAAAATCGACGCGTCGTCAGCATCAACTCCTACATAATATGCCACTGTTTTGTGTTGCATTCCCGACCTCCGTCCGGAATTTCAATTCGCCCAAGTGCCGTGCGCACGGATTAAACCAACGAAGAGACAGGGTTGTTGGTCGCTCTTCTTATTTCGGCAGCATGAAAAACTCTTCCAGCACAATCTTGCCTTCCGCCACCGAATACACCGCGATCTCGCGCAGGGTCTTACGCTCACCCGTGGCCTTCTGAACGACTTCGGCTCTGAAGCGCACTCCAAAGCGGTTGGGTGGGTGGACGTAGGGGCCATCCACTTCTAGTTCTTGGATTTCATGCGATGCCAACCAATCCTCTCTTTTTCCCTTGATGGCTTCTCGCCCCTTTGAAACGCGGAATTGTCGAACCGGAGGCACGACTGCCTCTATCGACTGTGCGTTTTCGGCATACATTTCATCAACACTTGCAAGGCCCCTGCGCTCACGCATGGCCTGGGCGAATGATCTTCCGATTTCGATCAACTCTTCCATGAGCCCCCCTGAATTACCATTGACAGTACCACTTCTTGCCCGCGCCAATCTTGACAAGGATCAATAAGAATATCGATGGATACTGTGAGGCCGGTTCGAACAAGTCTCAGCTAGGCCAACAGAGATGTCGCTTATAACGCACCAAGTTCACGCCACTCGGCAAGAGCGGCGGTGCCTTGACAGCTTGAAGGTGTTTCGGTTGGGAAGGGATCGCCCCTGGTTGAAGTGATTGGAGACGGAGGAGTGAACGGCGACGAGCTTCTCCAAACTTCGCATCCGCCTTAACCGATGCATCGTATGTCGCGAACGGCTGTTTTGTCCCGCAAAGCAGATGCTCACGAGTACTTTGCGAATGACCGCATCGAGCCCATTTTGACGGATGCTGCACGGCGCATGAATGTCCGGATTAAGCGACAAGCCTGAACACTACACAATTAAAGGCGGTTTGACCTGAGAAACGGGACGCGCATACGCTGTCGTCGACAAAAAAAGCGACAAAGGTTTTTTCATGACATTTCAATTGGCAGGTAACGGACCCAAAATTTACGAAGAAGTCATGGTGCCCCTTTGGTTTGGCCGGTGGGCTGAAGCGCTTGTTGAACAGGCTTCACTAGGTTCTTCGGAACGTGTCTTAGATGTTGCTTGCGGAACAGGTGTGACGACCCGACTGGCGAAGTCAAAGGTTGGAACTAGCGGCCAAGTCGATGGTTTGGACATCAACGCGCCAATGCTCACCAAGGCACAAGAATTAGCTGTTGATCTCGATATTCGATGGATTGAGAGCGATGTATGCGGGAGCGGACTGCCTTCAGGGTCTTACGATGTCATTCTTTCGCAGCATGGCTACCATTACTTTCCGGAAAAGCCCAAAGCTCTAAGCGAGTTCTTGCGGCTTCTGGTTCCAGGTGGGCGCCTGGCCTTCTCAATCTGGGATGGGCATAGCGCTTACACTGAAGCCCTATGCTCTGCTGTTGCCCACCACATCTCCCCCGAGATTGCAGAAAAGCAAAGGGCTCAACGGCAGACGCCAACAGCGGAAAAATTAAAACAGCAGGTCGCGGATCAAGGGTTTTCGGATGTGGCCGTTCACCGGCAAGAACTGATGATCGATGTTCCGCTTGCGCCCGAATTTGTGCCCATGCATCTGGCGTCTATGCCAATTGCAGGCGCGTTTCTCGCACTCGGAGAAGAGGCGCAAAATGCCTTGATCCAGGAGGTCGCGGAAAAGCTCGACGCATATGTTGTAGGAGATAGACTTGTCTATCCTGACGCGGTGAATGTCGTAACAGGACGAAAATAGCATCCCCGCGTCGCTCATTCCTGTGTGAAGCCACAACCCAGTTAGGTTGATATCCAATCGCAAACTTGCTGCGTCTGGCGCTGAAAGCAGACGTTGGTGCAGTTGTGGCGAAAGTACGCTTCGTCCGCAAAGTAGAAGTTCAAGCAAGTTGCAGCGAAAGACCGCTCTGCGGACGAAGCAGTCATAGGTCCGCTGTCCACCATTAGTTTTGGACTTCATTTCGTTGTCGTAATTTGTATCTGAAGAAATCGACGAAACGGGTTTTAATCTTGCTTGGTGGTGCTGACCCCCGGCACCGCCTATTGTTCATAATCAGAAACAGATTTTAACGGCAGGAGGATCGAGTGCAAAGCATCTCTGATCGAAGTTTGTTCGCCACCAAAGTGGCTGAAGAAGCAGGCGCGTTGGCTATAAGATATTTTGGCAATAGAGACACTCTGGTGGTGGATGCAAAGGGTGCTCAGGATTGGGTTAGCGAAGCCGACCGGAATGTCGAGACGTATGTTCGCGAAAAAATATCCGAGGCCTATCCCGATGATGGAATCTTCGGAGAGGAACACGCTGCGAAATTAGGGTCCAGCGGGTTTGACTGGGTGATCGACCCAATCGACGGCACCACGAACTTCGTAAACGGCATTCCGGCGTGGACGATCGTTCTGGCGGTTGTTTCAGAGGGACAAACACAAATCGGTGTCATTCACGAGCCGAACGTGGCTGAGACCTTTGCCGCCATGCGCGGGGCGGGAGCAACGCTCAACGGGCAGCCAATGCAGGTCGCATCAGGCGTCGATATGGCAAGCGGGACCGTCTCGGTCGGATATTCGAACCGCATCGAAGCGGCAAAGGTGATCCCAATCATTTCTGCCATCATCGAACGCGGGGCCATGTATCATCGCAATGCAAGCGGCGCGCTGTCGCTTGCCTATGTCGCGGCAGGCCGGCTGTTGGGGTACGTCGAAGAGCATATGAACGCGTGGGACTGTCTTGCCGGTCAGCTGTTGATCGCAGAGGCCGGTGGTGTCGTCGAAGAACAGGACGCCAATGAAATGATCCGCGATGGTGGCCGCGTCATTGCCGGTACGCCAAAGATCTTTGATGATCTCAAAGCAATTTGCGAGAAGGCATGGCACGTCTGATTTTCGTCAGGCGATAGCCCACCAGCCGGGGCTACAGCACAGCGTGTCCAAATCAGCGCTCCAGAAATGCCCCTGCCCAGGCTGGTCGTGCTGGCGATCAATCCGCACTCCGGAGAGATGACACCATAGCAGCGTCCCAACCGCGCCGTGGGTTACGATGGCAAGATCACCACCATCGTGCGCGTCCATGATTGACGTGACTGCCCCGACAATCCGGGCCTGAGCATCTGTCGCGGTTTCCCAGCCGCGAAAGCTCACGTCGGGTGCAGCGAAGAAAGCATCGGCGGCGGCTTCGAACTGGTGCGGTGGCAGGAAACCGGTGGCACTGCGGTCATTTTCGCCCAGCGCCGGGTTTAACTTCACCTCAAGGCCGTGCGGTTTGGCCAGGATCGCAGCTGTCTGTTCTGCCTTGCGTTCGGTGCTGGACCAGATGGCGCTGACCGAGGCCATGATCGGCGCATTTGCAAATGCTTCGGCCCGGGTGCGGCCCACCTCACTCAGTTCCCATTTGGTGATTGCGATCTCTGGGTTCACGACCACTTCCGGGTGCGAAATGATAACGAGTTTCGGCAATGTTAGCCCTTCGGCAGCAAAACCGGTCCCCGGTCTGCAAAGGCCATTTTGACATCAGCGCCCGGTTGCAACGGGTCATCCACGTCGTCCTGCACGGCAAACACCTGTCCGAATGCGCCGGTCAGCGTGTATTCCATGCGCACGCCGACATAGGTAGCCTTGGAGACTTTTGCCGGGATGCCGGTTTCGTATCCGATCAGGATGCGGGACGGACGCACCGCCAGCGTTGCCGGACCCACGGGCAAATCGCGAGAGTGCAAGCTGTGGCGGTGTCCTTCGATGTCGATTGTCGCCTGATCGCCATCGACTTCGACGATTTTGCACTCGATCAGGTTTGCTTCACCGATGAAGTCGGCCACGAAGCGGTCGATTGGTGCGTCATAGAGTTGCCGTGGTGTGCCGATCTGGGCGATGGCGGCGTTACGCATGACGACGATCTCGTCCGACACGGCAAGCGCTTCCTCCTGATCGTGGGTTACATAGACAACCGTCAGTCCGAGGTCCCGCTGAATGGAGCGAATGTCTTCGCGCACCTGTCGACGCAGTTTGGCATCGAGGTTCGACAGGGGTTCGTCAAAGAGCAGCACCTGCGGTTCCAGCACCAGCGCGCGGGCGACTGCAACACGTTGTTGCTGGCCTCCTGACAGTTCGCTAGGCAAACGGTTGTCGAAGCCCTTGAGGCCCACCAGTTCCAACCCTTTGAGCGCGCGCGATCTAGCCTCGCTCTTATCAAAGCCGGAGAATGTCAAACCGTACATCACGTTTTCTAGCACGCTCATATGTGGGAACAGGGCGTAAGACTGAAACACCATAGACACATCGCGATCGGTCGCGGGCAGCTTGGTCACGTCGCGATCGCCAATCACTATCCGGCCCGAGCTGGCCATCTCCAGACCGGCAATCATGCGCAGCGTCGTTGTTTTGCCGCAGCCCGATGGCCCCAGCAGCGTCACCAGTTTACCTGCTTCCACATGCAGGTCGATGTTGTCGACGGCCACGACATCTTTGCCAAATACTTTTGACACTCCTTCGAACCGAACCGGCGCGGCTTTACTAGCAATGTTGGTATCCGTCATGTCGTTCGTTCCGCTCCGATCTGGGTGCGCCGTCCGATCTGCACGCGGCCCACGGTGAATTGCAAAAGCCCTACAGCTGCCAGCATCACGAAGATCAGCGTGGTGGAATAGGCGATGGCAAGGCCGTAGTCATTGTTCTCGACGCGCCCGATGATGTAGCTGGTCGCCATGTCGTATTCGGCCGATACCAGAAAAATGACTGCCGAGATCGCGGTCATCGCGCGGACAAAACTGTAAACGAGTGCCGCTAGGATGGCGGGCTTAAGCAGGGGCAGGATCACGCGTCGGAACGTCTGCCACGAGTTTGCACCCAGCGTCAGCGAGGATTCATCAAGCGAACTGTCCAGTTGCGACATGGATGCAATGCCCGCACGCACGCCGACGGGCATGTTGCGGAAAATGAAGCTGATCACGAGGATCACACCAGTGCCTGTGATTTCGATCGGGGGAACGTTGAAAGCCAGGATGTAGCTGACCCCGATGACGGTACCGGGAATGGCGAAGGACAGCATCGTTCCGAATTCGAAGGCGTTCTTTCCGGCGAAATTTTGGCGCGTGAGCAAGTAGGCGGTCACCAGTCCTACAGCTGCCGTCAGCGGAGCCGCTATGGCCGCAATGCTGATGGTGGTCCAGAAACTGTCCCATGCGGCACCCGTCCAGCGGATGCCTTCCTCTTCAAAGCGCACTGAGAAGGCGGTGACATAGTGTTTGAAGGTGAGCGTGTTGTTGACGCCCCAAAGCTCAACGACGCTGCCGTAAATGATCATGCCGTACACAACCGCTGTAAACAGCGCCCAGATGGACGCGATGGCCAACACGGGTATTGCCAGCCCATTGGGCATCAGCGGATGCACGCCAGCGTCCCCCTTGCCGGAAACGGTGGTGTAGCTTTTCTTACCGAGCCAGGCGCGCTGCGCGTAAAAGGCAGACAGCGTGAAGAAGAGCAGTACCATGGCCAGCACGGCGGCCCGACCCTGATCATATTGCGCGCCGACGATGGCAAAGAAAATCTCGGTCGACAGAACGTCAAAATTACCGCCTAGAACAAGCGGGTTGCCGAAGTCGGCCATGCTTTCGATGAAGCCTAGCAGAAAGGCATTCGCCAGACCGGGCCTCATCAGGGGCAGCGACACCGTTTGGAAGGTTTGCCACCTATTGGCGCGCAGCGTTTGGGCGGCTTCCTCCATCGACGGCGACACGCCTTCGACGACACCAATCAGCACCAGAAATGCGATGGGGGTGAAGGCCAGCGTCTGGGCGATCAGGACACCCGGCATTCCATAGAGCCACCGCGACGGTTGCACGCCAAAAAGATCAGCGAAAAAGACTGTGACCGACCCGGATAAACCGAAGAGTAGGATCAAGGCCAGCCCGATTACGAAGGGGGGCGTGATGATTGGCAAAACCGTCAGCGCGCGCATCCCACGCTTGAACCGAAACCCTGACCTGGTGACCACAAGTGCAAAACAAAGTCCAAGAACCGTGGTGATCAGGCCGACGAGAATGGCCAAAAAGAGGGAGTTCCACGCGGCGCCGCATTTAGCACCCCAAAAACACCCCAATCCCCAGAGACGGTAATCAAAAAATTTTGAGGCAAAAACAGATACCGAATAGGCGCCGTCTTCGGTCATAAAGGCCGAAAACAGCATGTTGGCAATTGGAAAGAACACGAAGGCGGTGACGATTGTAATGACGCCGCCGATGGCGCTGACGACAAACACATCGCCGTTGACTGCACCGCGCGCCGCGATGCCCTGCGTGAGCAGGAACAGGAAAGCCGACGCACAGAGCATCGCTCCATACCCCATGCCGAACTGTCGGATTTTCGGCTCACCAAAGAGGGCCTTGAGCCAGTCGAAGTTGAAGCCGCGAATGCCGATCCCGAAGCCTTGCGCAATCAGCCAGCCAAAGCCCAGTGCACCGGCAAGAATCAGGATCTTAGCGTAGATCGGATCAGATTTAGGTTTCCCCAGCACCAGAATTGGCAATGCCAGCGGGATCAGCAAGGGTGCAAGCCAGAGCTTTTCACCCCGCCCGATCAGAAATAGAGCGGGCGCAAAATCTTCGTCAAACGGATAGCCGTTAAAGAGCCATTCAAATGACCAAAGGCCATCCTCAACCATGTACCATGGCAGCAGGACGTAGCCGGCCCAACCGACAATGATCCAGAAGATCAACACCGGGTGGGTCCTGGTTTTCGCTTTGTCAGTCACCTACTGCGGCAGCACCGAAACGTCTTCGTCCCACTTTTGCAGCAGACGCTTACGCTCATCAGAGGAGCCGTACTTTTTGAAGTCGTAGTCGATCAGCTTGATCTGGCTCATATCCGGGGCGCTTTCAGATGTTTGCGCACCCTTGTTGGACGGGACCTGGAAGGCATTGACTTCAAGTGCGAGGTTCTGGGCTTCGGCACTCAGCGCCCAGTCGTAGAACTTTTTGGCTTCTTCTTCGTTGCGAGCGCCTTCAATGATCGACATCGAACCGATCTCATAACCAGTGCCTTCGCACGGGGCGACAACCTTTACAGGGAAGCCTGACACCGCCTGCTTGACGGCGTCATGCATGAAGACAATGCCGATCGTGTTCTCGCCACGACCCGCGGCCTTGATGGGCGCCGAACCAGATTTGGTGTACTGATTTATGTTGGCGTGAAGGCCTTTCATGAACTCAAAGCCCTCGTCCTCGCCAAAGATCTGCACCATCGACGCCAGCGTCGTGTAGGCAGTTCCGGACGAATTCGGGTTCGCCATCTGAACGTGCCCTTTATATTCCGGCTTGAGCAGGTCCTTCCAGCAAGCGGGTTCAGGCAGGTTGTTGGCCGCCAGGAGGTCAGAGTTGTAGCCATAGCCCAACGCACCCGAATAGATACCGATGGTCTTGTTGCCAGCACTTTCGGCCTGTGAAATTGCCCAGTCATGCAACTGGTCACGCATGGGCGAGACATATTCCATAGTTAAACCTTCTTCGGCCGCTTGAAGGTGCGGGTCACCCGTGCCGCCCCACCAGACATCTCCTTTTGGGTTTGAGCTTTCCGCACGGATTTGCGCAAAGGTCTCGCCAGAGGATTTGCGAGTCATGTTCACGTCAATGCCGGTGGCGTCCTCGAAGCTGCGCGCCATAAGCTGGCACCAGTCTTCCTGCGCCGAACAGTAGAATGTCAGCTTGTCGGCTTGCGCAGCACCCATGGAAGCGGCGAATGCGATCAGTGAGCCAGCAAGTGTGTTGGTCAATTTCTTCAAAGTCTTTCCTCCCATAACTATCCAGCTTTCGGCTTTGAGCCGGGAACTGTCATGTCACCTGTGAGGGCGGCCACGCTTAATTGTGGCATCTTCTGATTTAACCGGTCTCGGTACGGCTTTTCCTCTTTGTGACTATGTAAGTCTGACCACTCTAACACTTGTTTCGCAAGGATTTTTGCATAGCGACAAAATCAGTGCGATCCAAACGGAGCACCTTTGCAAGCATTATTCAAAGGAAGATCGCAAGCTCATCCATAGCCTTCGAATGCGCGGAGCTTGATACTTGCGCCAATTGGCGAATGTGTTCTGGGCAATCAGATTGTCTAGCGGTCATACAGATTTTGCAGCGAGTGTTTAAAGCTAGCTTCCGATTTTGACCACACTTGTGATGTGTGGGTTCACGCAGTGAGTGCGTTCTCATCGCCCTGCATGACCGAGGAAACTTACCTTAGGAACGTCAACAATGGGCTCGAAGCCGTCTTCCAAGCATTTTTGATTAACGTCAGCTTTCGGGTCGTTTGCAGCCGCTGACTCCCTGCGATTTGGGTGGCAAGGTTACGCATTTTGCGGATGGGTCACACCTTTCTGATTCAAGTCACATAATATCAATGATTTAGCCCTGGCATGTGTCACGCCTTTATTGGCGGCGGCCACAGATTTTAGAGATCCGATCCCTCACGTTGTTCAACAGAAGCGGACCGAATTTCCTCGTGCCGCAGTGAGCAATTGAGGTTGATATGCCCAAGTTGACACAAGATCAGCTGGCGGAGCGGTGGCACATGTCGCCGCGGACGCTGGAGCAGTGGCGCTGGCTCGGAAACGGCCCCAGGTTTTTGAAGATCGGCGCGCGCGTTTTATACGATGAAGGCGTGATCGAAGCCTTTGAGGAGGCGCAGGTCTGCCAGAATACATGCGGACCGATTTCCGGGGAGGGTGTGTAGTGGCAAAGTCCTTCCCCTCACACAAAGTCAAATCGCACCTTGTCTACACAGTCTGGGAGGTGGCGGACGTTTTGGGCTGTCATCGCCAGACCGTCATTCGCTGGATTGGGAACAACGGACTTGCGGCTGATACCAGCAGCAAGCCTTGGTTGATCGAAGGACATGTGCTCAAGGACTTCCTCGGACAAAGACAACGCAAGGCGCGATGCAAGTTGAGCATAGTGCGTTCTGAGGCCTGGGTTGCAGGCAATACAGGCTGATGGCGACGCCGAGATTGTTTCGGAAAAATTAGTTGGTTGGTTGGCCGGGTGTCGTCCAACCAACCAACTAATTTTCGCTAAAAGTATGAAACGGGTGGGTTTGCCTGTAATGCCTGTAATCCCACGGCTACGCGGCATGGAAGGTTGACCACGCCATACTCCCGTTCTCCGCAATGCGTTTCAGGATGCCCGTGAGTTTGCGGGTTGGATGCGGAGCAAATGATCAAAAATCAGTTTGGTCCTACAAACAACCGCTTGGGAACTAGAAAGAAAATTAGCTCGCCTGTCGCAGAGTCATTAGAATTCTGCAACGTCTGGGCCGGAAAACGCCGTAACCAAATGGCGAGACAGAGGAGCCAACACCGCCATTTAAACTGTTGTGCAAGCCGCCTTGCCCAAGCTTGGGCGTAGTCGACCCGGATGCTATGATCCAAGAAAACAGACAGAAATAGACTTCATGCTCCGAACTAAAGCTCTGCGCTCCATTATTGATACCGCTCCAATCTATAAAATGTCTCTTGGCAAGTCGGCCGCGTATGAAGAAGAGGCGCTGGAGCGAGGCGCCCTTCTATTTCAGACAGAAGCTCGTCTTTACGATGCAGTTTTAACTGGCGACCAACCACAAATCGCTGCTGCTGGTGCGCTCGTAAAGTCCGAGAACTACCCAGATGCAGGAGCCCCGCCGAGTGCGTGGGGGATTTGGGCGGCGAACATCCGCACTTTCTTGGACCTAGAACCAGACTCTTTGGTCCTCCATTGGGAAGCCAAACGGGATCAGCTTTATTGGGGGGTGATCGATCAACATCCGATCGAATACTTGCGCGACGAAGAGTCAGTGCAAGGCCAAGCCGGCTACTTCTTTGAGCGCAAGCTGAAGGACGGGTGGCAGTCGACTTCGATCCACGAAGTCCCATTGAGCAATATCCATCCCAAAGCGAGAAACTTGGCCATCAACATGGCAACCATAAACCTGGTTCAAACCGATGCAGATTTCTTCCGAGCACTGCTTTGCGACGAGCCATTGGACGAGTGGACAGATCGTCAGGACTGGAAGGAGGCAGCCCAAAAGTCAGGCTGGCATCCCAAACCGGTAGCTCACCTCAAAAAGCTATACCGAGAGAAAATTGTTACCCCTACTGTTCGCAAAGTAGCCGATGACTTCGAAGAAGAGGTCAAGCGCATGGCAGGCACGGCGATGAAAACGGTCCAGTATGCCAACGGCCAAACAGTATTGGCCACCGTAAAAGAGAAAAACACAGACTTAACTCGGGACGAACTTGAAGAAGAAATTGGGAAGTTGTTTGTGAGCCAACGTCACAGATGCGCTCTTACTCACTACGACTTTCGCAAGAAGACTGAGAACAAGCACCTTTTACCAAGCCTAGATCGTATTGACTCCTCGCTAGGTTACATCAGCGGAAATCTTCAGATCGTCACTCGCGCGGCTAACTTCTATAAATCAGCTAGTGACGAAGAAGACTGGATCGAGAAAGCCAGCGCTTTAGAAAAAATGGCTATTGCCATCCAAAGGCATCGGCGAGAACGGGATTCATCGGCCAGCGTGTAGAAATTCGCAGCGGACAATCCTTTCGTTCTCTGTCTATGAGAAGCCACTAAATTTCACTATTTGGCCCAGCGGTGAGACTACACCCCTTAGCACTTCAAGCCGGCCGATTGTCAGTGAGTTGTTGAGAAAATAACTTTGTGTCTGTTAACGTAGTCGCTCAGCCGCCGGAAGTTAATGACTGGCCACCCGTGCTGGCTGTTTGCACCAGATATCTAGAGTCTTCTCCCTGTCAGCGACATCTCTCTCATTCGATTCAAACTTTCTCTAACTGAGAAGCGCATTCCAGATAGCGGCAAAACCCATTGGCAAGTTGCATCTGTCTTGGGGTTTTGCACTCGGCTTCGAAAACATCGGGTGAGGCGATCAGGATCGCAATGCATTGGGCGCGGGAGATGGCGACGTTGAAGCGGTTGGCGCTGTAGAGAAACTCCATGCCGCGCGGAGCATCAGCATGGCTTGATGTTGCCATGGAGTAGATGGCGATGGGGGCTTCCTGTCCTTGGAATTTATCCACGGTTCCGACTCGCGCGTTCGGTAGCCGCTGCTGTATCTCAAACACTTGGGCGTTGTACGGCGTTATGATGACAATGTCGTCCAAGGTGAGCCTTATGAAGTTCACCATGAAATTGCATTGCACGGCTTGTGCGAAAAATCAGGCGAACACATCGTCTGCGGGCTACATGTTCCTGCGAATTTAGTCGTCATAACCCGCGATGAAAACCGAAGGCTTGGCGCCACAGTAAGTGAAGACTGCATTTTTCGTTTCGACTATGATCCATTCGCTCTGCCGGAAGATGATGGCAACGCGAAATGTCCATTTTGATCGTTCGTAGCCATGCAATGTCGCAGAAAGTTTGCAGAACCTTGCACTAGAACAAAAAGGCCGTCGCGTCGGTCGGCCTTCATCATATTGATCTCTTTGGAGAAACAGTGGTGAGCCGTGCAGGATTCGAACCTGCGACCCACTGATTAAAAGTCAGTTGCTCTACCAACTGAGCTAACGGCCCACTCTTGTTTGGATCTGTGCGATCCGTGGCGCTCTCTAAGGTATTTCCCTGTGCAGGTTCAAGACCCATTTTTGCGCCTCGTTTCGCCCAACTCATTGCTGTGTCAGGCGTCCCGATAGGCGGCCTAATTAGGCAGGTGGCGCGGGGGGGTCAACCCCTTTTTTCAGGAATCTGCGTGGCAGGGTGGATTCCGTTCTCGGGCAGGGTTATATGGCCGCCATGCAAGGAATTATGGAAAACAATTTGCCGTTCATGAAGATGCACGGGCTGGGCAACGACTTTGTTGTCGTTGATGCGCGCGCGCATCCGGTTGGCGTGACGCCTGCGCTGGCCAAGGGAATCGGACATCGGCAATTTGGCGTCGGGTTTGATCAGCTTGCTGTGATCGAACCCGGTGACGCGGACGCGCATCTGGTCTTTTTCAACGCCGATGGGTCAACCTCGGCGGCCTGCGGCAATGCCACGCGCTGCATCGCGCGCTTCCTGATGACTGAAAGTGGCAAATCCGAGCTGACGCTCACCACCGAACGGGGCACGCTCTATGCGCGCGACGCAGGTGATGGGCTTACAGCGGTCAATATGGGTGCGCCACAGCTGGACTGGCAGCAGATCCCGCTGGCCGAACAGATGGATACGCTAGAGCTACCGATCGAGGGCGCGCCGACCGCCACCGGCATGGGCAATCCGCATTGTACCTTCTTTGTCGAAGACGCCGAGGCGATTCCGCTGGCCGAATTTGGTGCGCGCTATGAACATCACCCGCTCTACCCCGAGCGCACCAATGTTCAGGTGGCGCAGATTATCGGGCCGGACCATATCCGTATGCGTGTTTGGGAACGCGGTGTGGGTATCACTCTGGCCTCCGGCTCGTCGTCCTGCGCGACGGCGGTTGCTGCCGCCCGACGCGGCCTGACAGGGCGGAATGTACGTATTGAACTGGATGGCGGCTCTATCTGGGTCGACTGGCGTGAGGATGGTGTCTGGATGACGGGCCCGACGCGCCATGTCTTCTCCGGCAGCCTGACGCCCGAGTTCCTGAGGTCGTTGGGATGAACGCGCCCAAATTCACCACCCTGGGCTGCCGCCTGAACGCGTATGAGACCGAGGCGATGAAAGAGCTGTCGCAGCAGGCCGGTCTGTCAAACGCTGTGGTGGTGAACACCTGCGCCGTGACCGCCGAAGCGGTCCGCAAAGCGCGGCAGGAGATTCGCAAGCTGCGCCGCGAAAACCCTGATGCACGCCTGATCGTGACCGGCTGCGCCGCCCAAACCGAACCCGAAACCTTTGCGGCCATGGTCGAGGTTGACGCGGTCATCGGCAACACCGAGAAGATGCAGCCAGACACCTGGACGGGCCTCGCCGCGGATTTCATCGGCGAAACCGAGGCCGTGCAGGTTGATGACATCATGTCCGTCACTGAAACCGCAGGCCATTTGATTGATGGGTTCGGCACCCGCTCGCGCGCTTATGTGCAGGTTCAAAACGGTTGTGACCATCGCTGCACCTTCTGCATAATCCCTTACGGTCGCGGTAATTCGCGCAGCGTCCCGGCGGGCGTTGTCGTGGATCAGATCAAACGACTGGTGGACAAGGGCTATAACGAGGTGGTTCTGACTGGCGTTGACCTGACCTCCTGGGGCTCAGACCTGCCCGCGCAGCCAAAGTTGGGCGATCTGGTGATGCGCATCCTGAAACTGGTGCCGGATCTGCCGCGCCTGCGCATCAGCTCGATTGACTCAATCGAAGTGGATGAGAACCTGATGCAGGCTATCGCAACCGAGCCGCGCCTGATGCCGCATCTGCACCTGTCGTTGCAGCATGGCGATGATCTGATCCTGAAACGGATGAAACGCCGTCACTTGCGCGATGATGCCATCCGCTTTACCGAAGAGGCCCGCAAACTGCGTCCCGAAATGACCTTTGGCGCGGACATCATCGCGGGCTTCCCAACCGAGTCCGAGGCGCATTTCGAAAACTCGCTGCGCCTGATCACTGACTGCAACCTGACCTGGCTGCATGTCTTCCCCTATTCGAAACGCGAGGGTACACCCGCCGCGCGGATCCCGCAGCAGGTGAATGGCAAAACTATCAAGTCCCGCGCCGCGCGCTTGCGCGCCGCTGGCACGGAACAGGTCGCCAAGCATCTCGCCGGTCAAATCGGTAAAACCCATCACATCCTGATGGAAAACCCCCATATGGGTCGAACGGAACAATTCACCGAAGTCAGTTTTGCAGAGCCCCAGCCCGAAGGACAGATCGTAACAACAAAGATCATCGGGCAGAACGAAACCCAACTGACTGCTTGATCGGCGCTTCATCGGGCCAACATATCCGGTGGGTGAGTTGGTCGCAGACCAAGAAGAGGGCCGAACCTCGGACCATTATAGAATAAGAAACCCCCGCAGCCTTCAGGTGCGGGGGTTTCGATTTCTCTGCTTCGGGTGACCCTAGTCCTTGCGGGCTTTGCCCTTATGCGGCGCCCAGATGCGCTTGTTGACCAGGTAGAGTAGTACCGACAGGACAGACAGGAAGATAACGCCGACAAAACCAGCATTCTTGCGATCCATCATCTTGGGCTCGGCCGCCCACATCAGGAAAGCCGCTACGTCTTCGGACATATGTTCGACCGAATTCGAGTGGCCGTCAGCAAACTCGACCTGTTCATCCGACAGCGGCGGCCCCATCGAGATCCAACCGCCCGGGAATGCGGTGTTCTCGTACAGGATCGTGCCTGCTTCTTCCTTTTCCTTGCCGGTGTAGCCATCCAGCAGCGATGCGATGTATTCCGCACCTCCCATGCCTTTGACCAACTGGTTGATACCCAGACCATAAGGCCCGTGGAACCCGGCACGCGCCTTGGCCATCAGACTCAGGTCGGGTGCGCCAACAGCAGTGTTCGCCGGGAAGTGGTCGGTTGGAATCGCCGGGCGGAAATCGTCCAGTTCGGGATCGAACACTTCGAAGTTGTCCGCTGCATAGACGATGACCTGCTCTTCGCTGTAACCTAGCGCTTCCAGATCGCGCAAAGGCACGTATTGCAGGCCGTGGCAAGCCGCGCAGACCTCGGTATAGATCTGAAGTCCGCGTTGCAGCTGGTTCTGATCCCAAGTGCCAAAGGGGCCTTCGAACGAGAAGTCGAAATCCTCGATATGCCCCTCGGCACCTGCCGCGAAAGAAGCAGCAGGTGAAAGAGCCAGAGCAAACGCGGCGCCGATTGCAAGTTTCTTGAACATGTTTCCGGTCCCTCTTCTTACTCGGCCGGCGTGGCTTCGGCATCAGCCTTGCCATAATGCGCGTTGAAGTCGTCTTCGATGGTCTCGGGCTGCGGCAGCGGTTTCTCGATCACGCCCAAGACGGGCAGGATTACGAAGAAATACGCGAACCAATAGGCCGATGCGATCAGCGAGAAGGTTGCATAAGGCTCTTCCGCGGGCATCGCACCCAGCCACATCAGGGCAAAGAAGTCGATGATCAGCAGATAGAACCACCATTTGAACATCGGACGATACTGACCCGAGCGCACATTCGAGGTGTCCAGCCAAGGCGCCAGCGCCATGGCCAGGATCGCACCGAACATCGCCAGAACTCCAAAGAACTTGGCGTCGATGATGCCACCGGTGATGAAGCTGGCGAATTGCACAACCCAAACCTCACCGGTAAAGGCGCGCAGGATCGCGTAGAAGGGCAGGAAGTACCATTCGGGTACGATATGCGCCGGTGTCACCAGCGGGTTGGCCTCGATATAGTTATCGGGGTGGCCCAGATAGTTCGGCATGAAGCCGACAATTGCCCAGAAGACAACCAGGATCACGGCCAGCGCGAACAGGTCTTTGATCACGAAATAGGGCCAGAACGGCAGGGTGTCTTTCTCGGCCTCGGCTTTCGATCCACGACGCACTTCAACACCTGTCGGGTTGTTGTTGCCAGTGGTGTGGAAGGCCCAGATATGCACGATCACCAGCGCCGCAATCACAAACGGCAGCAGGTAGTGCAGCGAGAAGAAGCGGTTCAGCGTGGCGTTGTCCACGGCGGGTCCGCCCAGCAGCCAGGTCTGGATCGCCTCACCCACAAACGGGATCGCGCCAAACAGGCCGGTGATCACGGTCGCACCCCAGAAGGACATCTGACCCCAAGGCAGAACGTAACCCATAAAGGCCGTGCCCATCATCATCAGGTAAATCAGCATCCCGATGATCCAGGTGATCTCACGCGGGGCTTTGTAGGAGCCGTAGTAAAGGCCGCGGAAGATGTGGATATACACCGCGACAAAGAACAGCGACGCGCCGTTCTGGTGCAGGTAGCGCAGCATATAGCCGCCATTCACGTTGCGCATGATGTGTTCGACACTGGCAAAGGCCAGATCAACATGCGGCGTATAGTGCATCACCAGCACGATACCGGTGACAATTTGCAACGCCAGGCAGAACGCCAGAACGATGCCCCAGATCCACCACCAGTTCAGGTTCTTGGGGGTGGGGATCATGATGGTATCGTAAATCAGGCCGACGATGGGCAAACGGCTGTTCAGCCACTTTTCGCCACCTGTTTTCGGCTCGTAATGATCGTGGGGAATTCCGGACATCAGTTGGGTCTCCCTTAGCCGAGTTTGATAGTGGTGTTGTCGACCCATTCCGCAGGCGGAACAGGCAGGTTCTCGGGCGCGGGGCCTTTGCGGATCCGGCCCGCCAGGTCATAGTGCGACCCGTGGCAGGGGCAGAACCAGCCGCCGAAATCTCCGGCATCACCCAAGGGCACACAGCCCAGATGCGTGCACACGCCCATCTGAACGATCCAAGCTCCGGGCGCTTCCCCTTCGGGCGACGGCATGACGCGATTGGCGTCGGTCGCAGGAGCATCGGCGTTCAGGTTGAAGTTCCGGGCCAGAGGGTCCGGCAGATCACCAACAGCCTCTTCATCCTGCTTTTGCGCCTCGGCAATCTCGGCACCGGTGCGGTGACGGATAAACACGGGCTTGCCCAGCCACTTAACGGTCAACTGTGTGCCCGGCTCAACCCCGCTCACGTCGGTGCGGATCGAGGACAGAGCCTGAACATCTGCCGACGGGTTCATCTGGTTGATCAGGGGCCATACGGCTGCACCGGCAGTCACGACACCTGCACCGCCAGCGACGTAATACAGGAAATCTCTGCGGGTGCCTTCGTGGTCTTCTGCGTGGGACACGAGGTTTTCTCCGATTGTCTGGCGCCCGCGAACGGGCAAATAGCTCGCGCACCGCACAAAGGCGGTGTCTTAAACGCGCTGTCTATCGACGCAAATAGATTTCGTCCAGCGGTCATAAACGCGCAATACGCCGCATCTGTGTAATTTGTCACCATGCGGCGGTGTTTTTTGGTGTTTCGCCCCCACATCTTTTGGTTCATCGACGAATCGAGCGCAGTTGATTCGGCGATGGACTGCAGGTTTGCAGAGATCTTGAAGGGTTGACCGATCAGCGCGGCGGAACTGTTGCCATCATGCTGGGGCGCTGGCTGATTGTTTCATACCAAGCTGCCAAGGCATCATTTCCGTTCCGCCATCCTCGCGCCTCGTGTCGCAGGTCCAGATACCCTAGCGCACAGGCAACCGCGATGTGACCCATGTCAAATGGCCCCGACAGATGCGCCATCCACCGCTGATTCAAGACAGCACAAGCCCGGTCGATCTTAACCCATTGCGATTCGACCCAGGGCTCCCATTTCTTGTCATCGGGGCGCAGCCGATCTTCATAGGTCATCAGCAGGGCTGCATCCAAGATACCATCCGCCAATGCTTCAAGCGTCAAAACATCCCAGCGGTGCGCGCCCTCGGGATAGAACTGCCCGCCAGCCCGCGCGTCCAGAAACGCGCAGATCACCCGACTGTCGAACAAGGTGGGGCCATCCGGGCGCTCGAGCGCCGGAACCTTGGTCAAAGGAGCCTTGCCCAGCAAAGGTGCCGCGGGTGTAATCGGTGTACCGGCCACCGTTTCCAACGCAACATCCTCAAGCTGGTTGGTTTCATGTAGCAAAACCATGACCTTGCGCACATAGGGCGAGGTGTGGCTGTGATAGAGTTTCATCGGCGCTCTCCTTGATACACGCGACCTTACAAGAGCGGTGTGGAAACGAAACCCGTCAATTTTCGCCTTCCTTCACCGCCTGCATCAGGTTTTGCAGCTCTGATAGTTCAGAGCCAAACCCATGGGCACCAATCTGATCCGCTGCCCGCAGGCGCACTTCATCGGGTTTGTTCTGGTTCAGCTTCCATGTGCCTTGAATATCGTCAACCCGGAACCGGCAGGGCACGATCATCCGCATCATGCGAGCCAGCGCTTCCTCGTTCATCTTTGCGGTCACCCAAGGCGGTTTCGGGCGCAGGCGATCCTCATAGAAGGCCGATTGCCGATCCAGAACGTCCCGCAGCTCTTCCGTTGGCCGCCGTTCCAAGACGCCGGTCAAATGCACGGCGACATAGTTCCAGGTGGGCACCTGATCGACGACCCCGTACCAATCGGGCGAGACATAGCTGTTTGGCCCTGACACCGCGATTCGCGCTGTCAAAGGCTGTTTCAGCGCGCCAACGATCGGATTGGACCGCACCAGATGCAGATCGGCCCAAGTGCCATCCTCAGCAAGTAGAAATGGCACGTGGCTCAACAACGGCGCCACCTCGGTCGACAGCGCCAATACGCCAAACCCCCGTGTCCGGGCAAAGGCAATATTGCGCGCGTCTGTCTCTTTGCGAAAGGCAGGGTTCGGGTGCATGGCAATCCTCCTGCCAAATGCTCTTGCAGAACCGCGCGCGCCTTGGCAAGGTCGCGACGTTCTCAGGGCGGGGTGAAATTCCCCACCGGCGGTATGCGGGCCATGACCCGCCAGCCCGCGAGCGGCCCCAGACCGGGGTGTCAGCAGATCTGGTGAGAGGCCAGAGCCGACGGTGAAAGTCCGGATGAAAGAGAACGCGCAAACGGGCCGGTGATGCGGCGCGTCTGCTCGTGATCGCCTTGGGTGACGTGTCGCCAAACTCAGGAGGTCCACATGACACACACCCGCTTCGCCTTCATCAAAGCCAATTGGCATTCCGACATCGTTGACTGCGCGCTGGAGGGGTTCCAGGAACTCATCCCATCAGATCAGGTCGATGTCTTTGATGTCCCTGGCGCGTTTGAAATGCCGCTGCTGGCCCGCGATCTGGCCCAAACCGGCCAATACGGTGCCATCGCCTGCGCCGCCTTTGTGGTGGACGGCGGCATCTATCGCCACGATTTTGTCGCCCAGGCCGTGGTCGATGGCCTGATGCGCGCGGGCCTGGATACCGGCATTCCGGTCCTGTCGGTCTCACTGACGCCCCACCAGTATCAAGAAACCGATCATCACAACGCCATCTACCGCGACCATTTTGTGCAAAAAGGGCGCGAGGCCGCCCAAGCCGCACTCAGCATCACAAAAACCCGGCAGGCCCTGAAAGCAGCCTGATCTCTTCTTCTGTTTGCAAATACCTCGGGGGTGAATTGAGCTGCAAGCTCAAGAGGGGGCTGGCCCCCTCCCCCCCTTCTCACCGGAATCTGCTTGAGGCCAAAGGCGCGCACCGGTAATCACAGCGCGCAAAGGAGCACTGCCTCATGTCGATGAACAGCTTTGGACATCTTTTCCGCGTCACCACCTGGGGTGAAAGCCACGGTCCTGCTTTGGGGGCCACCGTCGATGGATGTCCGCCGGGCGTGGAGATCGATGAGGCTATGATCCAGCATTGGCTGGACAAGCGCAAACCGGGGCAGAACAAGTTCACCACCCAGCGGCGTGAGCCCGATCAGGTGAAAATCCTGTCAGGGGTGTTCGAAGGCCAGACCACCGGCACTCCGGTGCAGCTGATGATCGAAAACACCGACCAGCGCTCCAAGGACTACGGGGAAATCATGGACAAGTTCCGCCCCGGCCATGCCGATATCACCTATTGGCAGAAATACGGCGTTCGCGATTATCGCGGGGGCGGGCGCAGCTCTGCCCGTGAAACCGCGTCACGCGTCGCTGCCGGAGGGTTGGCACGCGAGGCGATCAAGCAGATCGCACCCAATGTGCAGATCACCGGCTATATGGTCCAGATGGGTCCGCGCCGCATCGATCGTTCGAATTTCGACTGGTCTCAGATCGAACAGAACCCGTTCTGGACGCCTGATGCGACAGCCGCCGAGGACTGGGCCACCTATCTCGACGAGCTGCGCAAATCCGGCAACTCGGTCGGCGCGGTGATCGAAGTGGTGGCGCGCGGAGTTCCCGCCGGGCTGGGCGCGCCGATTTACGCCAAGTTAGACACTGATCTGGCCGCCGCGATGATGTCAATCAACGCTGTGAAAGGCGTCGAAATCGGCGAGGGTATGGCCGCCGCCGAACTGACCGGTGAGGCCAATGCAGATGAGATCTTCATGGGTCAAGACGGCCCGCAATACAGCTCGAACCACGCGGGTGGCATTCTGGGCGGCATCTCGACCGGTCAGGACATCGTGGTGCGCTTTGCGGTCAAGCCGACGTCATCTATTCTGACCACCCGCAAGACGATCACCAAATCCGGCGAAGAGACCGAGATCATCACCAAAGGTCGCCACGACCCCTGCGTCGGCATCCGGGCTGTACCAGTGGGTGAGGCGATGATGGCCTGCGTGATCCTGGACCATTTACTGCTGCATCGTGGTCAGATTGGCGAGAACCGTGGTCAGATTGGCTGATCTTCACTCGCGTTTGCGCGCAATCGTTGCGCAGCGGATGCAAACGGACCCCGCCCATGATCTGGCCCATCTGGACCGGGTCTGGACCAATGCACAGGCGATTGCGGAGGATCGGGCCGATCTGCTGGTGTTATTGTCAGCATGCTATTTGCACGACCTGATAAACCTGCCCAAAAACGATCCCGACCGGCATCTTGCCTCGCGCCAATCCGCGCAAGTCTCAGAGCCTATTCTGAGGGATTTGGGCTTGGACGATCACCGGATTCGCGCCGTCCAGCATGCGATCGAGGCGCATAGCTTTTCCGCAAATATTCCACCGCGCTCGACCGAGGCGCGTATCCTGCGTGATGCAGATCGGCTGGACGCGCTGGGCGCCATTGGCATTGCCCGGTGTTTCGCTGTGTCCGGGGCTTTGGGCCGTGCGCTTTATGATCAGGATGACCCTTTTGCCCAGGAGCGCGCGTTGGACGATTTGAGCTTTGCCATTGATCACTGGAAGGTCAAACTGCTCAACCTTCCCGATGACATGCTGACCGAAGGTGGACGCGATCTGGCGCGCAAGCGGGTGGCCCAGATGCGCGGCTTTTTGGAGGTGCTGGCCCAAGAGGTCGGACACCCTCTACCAGACAATTGGAAAACCGGCTGATTGGTACAATCCCGTCGTTGATCTTTCCGCAGCAAAGGCGCAGGGTCGCGCTCAATGGCACAATCCTTAACATCGCATCGACCCATGCTTGCCGTGGGGCTGAAACTGGCCGCTTTGCTTTTGTTCACGGCGATGTCTGCCCTGGTCAAAGCGCTGTCCGACGAGTTTCCAGCCGGTGAGCTGGTCTTTTTCCGCTCTCTTTTCGCCATTCCTGTGATCATCGCCTGGCTGATCTGGCGCGGCGAGTTGGTGCAGGGCTTTGTGGTCAAGAAACCTATGGGCCATTTTTGGCGCGGCGTGCTGGGAACCAGCGCGATGGGGTTGACCTTTACCGGCCTGAGCCTGCTTCCGCTGCCGGAAGTTACCGCTATTGGCTATGCCACTCCGATCTTTACGCTGATTCTTGCAGCCGTGATCCTGGGTGAACGCATTCGCATGATCCGCATCGGGGCTGTTGCACTTGGTCTGTTGGGTGTTCTGATCATGATCTGGCCCCGGTTGGGCAGCACCCAGATGGAGGCTGCGGCAACCATCGGCGCGCTTTGTGTTCTGACCGCGACCGTTGCGCGGGCCTTTGTGCAGATCCATATCCGGCAATTGGTCAAGGTCGACCACCCCGCCGCGATCGTCTTCTACTTCTCGATGACCGCCAGTCTTCTGGCCAGCCTGACCGCCTTTTGGGGCTGGGTCATGCCGACACCAGAACAGGCTCTGATATTGGTCACAATGGGCTTGATCGGCGGAGTGGCGCAAATTCTGGTCACCTCATCCTATCGGTTTGGTCAGGCCTCGATGCTGGCCCCTTATGACTATGCAACGATGCTGTTTGCGATTTTCATCGGCTATGTCTGGTTCGACGAATTGCCGACAATGGCCATCCTATTGGGGGCGGCGCTGGTGATTGCGGGCAACATCGTGGTCGTCTGGCGTGAACACCAGCTGGGGCTTGAACGTGGCAAGGCGCGTTCTTTGACCGATCACAAACCGTGACTTTACCTTTCGCCAACTTCACCTAGGTTGGCCCGAACAGAGAATGAGGGTTCCCGATGAGCGACGCGCAGGATCACAAGGAAAAGATGCAGAAGGTGCAGGCCAAGCACCGCAAGAAAGTGTCCGAGGCCGTGGATCCGGGTCGAGGGCTGGTGCTGGTCAATACCGGCAAGGGCAAGGGCAAATCCTCGGCGGCCTTCGGGGTTGTGGTCCGGGCATTGGGCTGGGGTCAGAAAGTTGCCGTGGTGCAGTTCATCAAGGGAAAATGGAAAACCGGTGAGCGCCGCTTTTTCCAAGAGCGTGATCTGGTCACCTGGCACACGATGGGTGAAGGGTTCACCTGGGACACACAGGACCGCGACCGTGATATCGCCGCCGCCACAGCCGCCTTTGGCAAGGCTTGCGATCTGATGGCCAGCGGTGAGTATGATTTGGTGTTGCTGGATGAGATCAACATTGCGCTGCGATACGAATACCTTTCGGTCGAGGATGTCATAAAGGGGCTTGAGGCACGTTCGGAGAAGACCAGCGTGGTGCTGACGGGCCGGGATGCGCCGCAGGCCTTGCGCGACTATGCGGATCTGGTCACCGAAATGACCGAAGAGAAACACCCTTTTCAAGCCGGGATTAAAGCGCAGCGCGGTCTGGACTATTAAACGGAAAATGCCCCGGGCCGTCCGGGGCATTCCATGTGATGTTCTGTTTTGGCTTATGCGCGGCCTTGCGGATCCAGCGTTACTGACCAAAGCTCGGTATCGGCGCGGTCCATCAGACGCACGGTCATCTGCTGTGTCGCTCCGTCGATATCGACCAGACCAAAGAATTGCAGCCCCTCGCTGGGTGGCAGGTTCACGCCCTGACCCTCTTCCGGCGCTTTGACGAACATGACCTCGGGCCCAAAGGTGCCATCCAGGCTGTTGGGACCGAAAGTACCAGCGTGCAGCGGGCCTGAGACGAACTCCCAGAACGGTTCAAAATCCTGAAATTGGGCCTTGTTAGGGTCATAGTAGTGCGCGGCGGTATAGTGAACATCTGCCGTGAACCAAACCGTGTTGGTCACGCCGGCGGTCTTGATGAAGCGCAGCAGATCCGCGATCTCAAGCTCGCGCCCTTTGGCCGGGCCGCTATCACCATTCGAGATCGCCTCGGCCCCGGCTTGCTCCTTCCAGTTGTCCCAGACGATCAGGCCAATAGGCATGTCAGAGGCGATCACTTTCCAGGTGGCCTGCGACGATGCCAGTTCCTGCTTGAGCCATGCCAGTTGCTCGGCACCCAGAATGCGCGATTGATCGGTGATCTCATCCTCCATCGCCGGGCCGTTCGGGCCACGATAGCTGCGCAGGTCTAGGAAGAAGACATCCAGCATCGGCCCGTACGAAATCTTACGATACACGCGACCGGGTTCAGCCGGGGTGATCCGCAACGGGGTCATCTCGTGGAACGCACGACCGGCACGGGCTTGCAGCACGTGAACGGATTTTTCGCTATAGCGGTCATCCGAGATCAGATCTTTGGCGTCCGACCAGTTGTTGACGACCTCATGGTCATCCCATTGGAAGAAGGTCGGGCAGACAGCGTTCATGGCGCGGACATGGTCGTCCATCATGTTGTATTTCCACTGCGCGCGGAATTCGTCCAGCGTTTCGGCCACTTTGCGCTTTTCATCGATCAGGGTTGTGTTCTTCCAGATCACCTGCCCGTCTTTTTCCACCTCATCCTGCATTGGACCGTCGGCATAGATCGTGTCACCCGAATGGATGAAGAAATCCGGGCGGTGCTGCGCCATGGTGGCATAGGTGCGCATCCCATCGTCGTCGATGCCCCAGCCCTGACCGGCGGTGTCGCCCGACCAGGCAAAGCGGATATTGCGGCGCGAGGTGGGGGCAGTACGGAATTGACCCACAATAGGCTCTGATACGGTGTTGATATCGCTCAGGTCAGCGGCCACGAAACGGTAGAAGATGTCCTGATCCGAAGGCAGTCCGTCGATCAGCCGCTTGACGGCAAAATCGCTGTTGGGGATGGCGTCCATCGGTGGCAATTGGCGCGCGTCCGCAAAACTTTCGGTGGTTGAGACTTCCATCATCACACGGGCAGGGCGGTCTGTGCGGGTCCAGATCATACCCGAAGATGTATCTACGTCGCCCGACTGGACACCATGAGTGAAGACCGGACGCGATGCGGCGCGGCTGATGGCGGGCAGGGCCAGAGACGCAGCAAATGCTGTGCTTCCGGCCAGAAAGCTCCGGCGTGAGGGGCGAATGAGTTTGGTCATGAGGGCTCTCCTGGGTTGGGACCTTGGTGCAGGTCACGCGGTTGGCGAGCGGAAAAGAGCCGCCATTTGTAAAACATTGGGCTCAGTTTCGTGAAAGTATCACAATGATCTTATGACAGTTGTGGATAACGCGTCCAGCGGTCTGCGCTGTCGGCACGACAAGATACGCGTTGCCCAGAATCAAAAACCCCCGCCGAAGCGGGGGCTGGTAAGGTTACGACCGAACCAGTTTTTCGTAATCTTCCGCGATCTCGCGGGTCAGGTCGCCGACCTCGAAGGTATACTCCCCAATCTGGCCCACAGGGGTGACCTCGGCCGCGGTGCCGGTCAACCAGCATTGCTCGAAATCGGCCATTTCTTCGGGTTTGATCCGGCGTTCATGTACGGTGATGCCTTTGTCTTTCAGCATCTGGATCACGGTCTGGCGGGTGATGCCGTTCAGAAAACAATCGGCCAAGGGGGTGTGAACCTCGCCGTCTTTCACGAAAAAGACGTTGGCCCCGGTTGCTTCGGCCACGTAACCGCGCCAATCCATGAACAACGCGTCCGAGCAGCCTTTGGCCTCGGCCTTGTGCTTTGAGATGGTGCAGATCATGTAAAGCCCGGCTGCTTTGGCGTGAACCGGAATGGTCTCAGGGCTGGGCCGCTTCCATTCCGCGATATCCAGCTTGGCCCCTTCGAATTTGGCGTCGCCGTAATAGGCGCCCCAGGGCCAAACGGCGATCGCCATCCGTACCGGGTTTTTGGCCGACGCCACCCCCATATCTTCACCCGAACCGCGCCAAACCAGGGCACGCACATAGGCGTCCTGCAAACCGCTGGCTTTCAAAGCTTCTTCTTTTGCGGCTTCGATCTGGTCCACCGTGTAAGGCATCGGCATATCCAGTGCCTCGGCCGAAGCAATCAGGCGCTCGGAATGCTCGCGGCTTTTGAAGATCTTGCCGTTATAGGCGCGCTCTCCTTCGAACACGGAAGAGGCATAGTGCATTGCGTGGGTCAGGATATGCACATTGGCGTCGCGCCAGGGTACCAGCTTGCCATCCAACCAGATGGTTCCGTCACGATCGTCATATCCCGCCATGCTATCCTCCTGAACCGGCACGTTTTCCGATTGTTGCGTCATTTAGGTCCGTTTCGGACATAATGTTGCTCAAAAACTGCGATTCGATACCGCTGCGCCCTTGGAATGTCAATATCACTGACATAAGCTGAGGCGCAAAACCTACGAGGCAAACCATGTCTGATACCCGGCCCTCATCAGCCTTTGGCGGTGAAAGCCTTTTGTTTCTGACGGATGAGCAGCTGCGTCAGGGCATTGAGGCGATGTTCTTCGCATATCGCGGCTTTACCGCCGATCCCGATCGCATTCTGACCGAGATGGCCTACGGCCGCGCCCACCACCGGGCAATCCATTTCATCAACCGCGCGCCGGGCACAACGGTGAACAATCTGTTGGCGATTTTGGGTGTGACAAAGCAATCCTTGAACCGGGTCCTGCGCAGTCTGATCGATGATGGTTTGGTCGAAAGCCGGGTCGGAACAGTGGACAAACGCGAACGCCACCTATTTCTAACAGAACAAGGAAAGGCGTTGGAGGCGAAATTGTCAGATGCGCAACGTGCGAGAATGCGGGCAGCCTATAAGGATGCAGGCCCGGATGCGGTGGCGGGCTTTCGCAAAGTGCTTGAAGCGATGATGGATGCTGATATGCGTCATGCCTACACGAAATTGCGGGATACGACTTCATGAGCGAACAGGACGCCCATCTGCTGATCATTGACGATGATGAGCGGATCCGAGACCTCCTCAAGAAATTTCTGGTGCGCAGCGGGTTTCTGGTGACGTCAGCGCGGGATGCCGCACATGCGCGGCGGGTCTTGTCGGGGCTGGATTTTGATCTGATTGTTCTGGACGTCATGATGCCTGGCGAAGACGGAGTCAGCCTGACGCGGTCTTTGCGGGAAACAAATGCCACACCGATCCTGTTGCTGACCGCCAAAGGCGAGACCGAGCATCGGATTGCGGGGCTTGAGGCCGGTGCGGATGATTATCTGGCGAAGCCGTTTGAGCCTAAGGAGTTGTTGCTGCGGATCAATGCGATCCTTCGGCGTATGCCGGAAGCACCCGCGCAAGAGGCCATTGCAAAGATCCTGAACCTGGGCCCGATCCGTTACGACATCGAACGGGGCGAGATGTGGCAGGGCGAAGACCCGGTGCGTCTGACGGCAACGGAAAGCCAGTTGATGAAGATCTTCTCGGCCCAGCCGGGTGAGGCGATCAGCCGTGCGAAACTGGTCGAGGATCTGGGCCGCGACAAAGGGCAGGCGCAGGAACGGGCGGTGGATGTGCAAATCACCCGATTGCGCCGCAAGATCGAGCAGGACCCGAAACAGCCCCGTTATTTGCAGACCGTTCGTGGCGCGGGCTATATGCTGGCGCCGGATTGAGTGTGCCGCTGTGCGGCGATTTTTGCCTTCGGCGAGGATATTTTTAGCCAGATGAAGATGGGATCCCGATGACCACAGCGCTTTTGACCCATGCCGATTGCCTGAACCATGTCACGCCCGAGGGTCACCCCGAGCGAGTGGCACGGTTGGAGCACGTGCTGCATGCGCTGGAGGGGTTGGAGCTGAAGCGGGTCACAGCGCCGATGGCGGCGGATGATGATTTGCTGAGGGTGCATCCCGAAAGCCATATTCGCGATATACAATCAACGCGCCCAACCGAGGGCTATGCCCAGATTGACGGCGATACGTTCATGTCTCCCGGCTCGCTGGATGCGGCCTATCGCGCGGCAGGGGCGGCGGTTCGTGCGGTTGATCTGGTTCTGGGCGGCGAGGCGACGAATGCGTTTTGTGCCATTCGCCCGCCGGGGCACCATGCGGAATCCGAGACGCCCATGGGGTTTTGTCTGTTTGGCAATGCGGCTTTGGCGGCGAAGCACGCGTTGGATCATCACGGGTTGAACCGTGTAGCGGTGGTGGATTTCGATGTGCATCACGGCAATGGCACGCAGGATCTGCTGTGGGATGAGCGGCGCGCTTTGGTGATCACCAGCCAGCAGATGCCGCTGTGGCCCGGATCGGGCCGGCCCGATGAGACCGGTGCCTTTGAAACTGTTTTGAACATCCCTTTGGCCCCCGGAACAGGTGGTGGTGAGATGCGTGCTGCCTATGAGGCGCAGGCCTTTCCCCGTTTGCGAGCGTTCAAGCCTGAATTGATCATAATCTCGGCGGGTTTTGACGCGCATCAGGATGATCCTTTGGCCAATCTGAACTGGTCCACCGGTGATTTTGCCTGGATCACAGCCCAGCTGTGCAAGATCGCCAATGAGCTGTGTCAGGGACGTATCGTCTCGACTCTGGAAGGCGGGTATGATCTGAACGCATTGGCCGAAGCGACACGCGCCCATGTGGAAGAACTGATGAAGGCAGCAAGATGACCGAGACCCCCGTTGATCAGATGACGTTTGAACAAGCGATGAAAGAGCTTGAGGCCGTTGTGGGCCAGTTGGAGCGCGGCGACGTGGCACTGGATCAGTCGATTGCCCTTTATGAACGTGGGGCGGCGCTGAAGAAACGCTGCGAGGATGAGTTGAAGCGCGCCGAGGAGAAAGTGGCCGCGATCACTCTGGACGCGGATGGTCAGCCCACCGGGACAACGCCTGTCGAAGGTCAGTAAATGTTTCGTGAAATTCTGGCGCAGGATGCCGCGCGTATTCAGGCCCAGTTCGATCTGGTTCTGGGTGCGCTGGACGATATCGATGTGACACGTGCGATGGGGTATGCCACGCAAGGCGGCAAACGGTTGCGCGGGTTTCTGGTGTTGGAAAGCGCGCGTTTGCATGATGTTGATGCCACGCGTGCGATCTGGCCTGCGACCGGGATCGAAGCCTTGCACGCCTATTCCTTGGTGCATGACGATCTGCCTTGCATGGACGATGATGACCTGCGCCGTGGGCGCCCCACGGTGCACGTCAAATGGAATGACGGTATTGCTGTGCTGGCAGGGGACGCGCTGCAAACCTTGGCGTTTGAGGTTTGCACACGACCAGAGGTCGGAGGTGCTGAAATTCGCGCTGAATTGGCTCTAACACTGGCGAAAGCCAGCGGTGCGCAGGGGATGGTTCTGGGGCAGGCATTGGATATCGCGGCCGAGACTGCGGCAGAGCCTTTGACTTTGGACCAGATCACTCGCTTGCAAGCGGGCAAAACCGGAGCGCTGATCGAATGGTCGGCCTGTGCGGGTGCGCGCTTGGCCCAGAGTGATCCGGCCCCCTTGCGCCAATATGCCCAGGCGCTTGGCCTTGCTTTTCAAATCGCTGATGACATCTTGGATGTAGAAGGAGATGCCGAAAAGGCAGGAAAGCGGCTGCAAAAAGATGCCGACGCGGGCAAGGCAACCTTTGTTTCGCTATTGGGTCTGGATGAGGCCAAGTCTCGCGCTGCCGAGCTTGTCGATCAGGCCTGTGCCGCGCTGGACAGCTATGGCCCCAAGGCAGAAACCTTGAAGCAGGCTGCCCGCTTCGTTATTGCCCGGGACAGCTAAGCCAGGAATGCCAAATGTCTGACCGCCCGAATACGCCCCTGTTGGACCTTGTGAACCGCCCTGCGGACCTCAAGCAATTTTCAGACGCGCAACTGCATCAGCTTGCCAGTGAATTGCGGGCCGAGACGATCTCGGCCGTGTCGGTCACGGGTGGACATTTGGGTGCCGGGTTGGGTGTGGTCGAGCTGACCACAGCGCTGCACGCCGTGTTTGACACGCCGCGTGACAAGATCATCTGGGATGTTGGCCATCAGTGCTATCCGCACAAGATCCTCACCGAGCGCCGTGATCGGATTCGAACATTGCGGATGAAAGACGGGCTAAGCGGGTTCACCAAACGCAGCGAAAGCCCATATGACCCGTTCGGTGCGGCGCATTCCAGCACGTCGATCAGCGCGGCGCTGGGCTTTGCCGTGGCGCGGGATCTGGGCGGTGTCACGCCCGAAGGGCTGGGCGACGCGATTGCGGTGATCGGTGACGGCTCGATGTCGGCGGGCATGGCTTTTGAGGCGATGAACAACGCGGGTCATCTGAAAAAACGCCTGATCGTGATCCTCAACGACAATGAGATGAGCATCGCGCCGCCGGTGGGGGCCTTGTCGAACTATTTGTCCCGGATCTATGCCGAAGAGCCGTTCCATGATCTGAAAGCCGCCGCAAAAGGCGCGGTGTCGCTGCTGCCGGAACCCTTCCGCGAAGGCGCCAAGCGCGCCAAAGAGATGCTGAAAGGCATGGCTGTTGGCGGAACCTTGTTTGAAGAGCTGGGCTTTTCCTATCTCGGCCCCATTGACGGGCATGAGATGGACCAGTTGCTGCCGGTTCTGCGTACGGTCAAAGCGCGTGCGACCGGGCCGATCCTGATCCATGTGCTAACCAAGAAAGGTAAGGGATACGCCCCTGCCGAGCAAGCGCGTGACAAGGGCCACGCGACGGCCAAGTTCGACGTGGTCACGGGTGAGCAGAAAAAGGCGCCTTCAAACGCGCCGTCCTTTACTTCGGTCTTTGGCAAGACGCTGGTCGAAGAAGCCGCGCGGGATGACAAGATTGTTGCGGTCACCGCCGCGATGCCCGATGGCACCGGGCTGAACCTCTTTGCCGAACGCTATCCGTCCCGCTGTTTCGATGTGGCCATTGCCGAGCAGCATGGTGTAACGTTTTCGGCTGCACTGGCCGCTGGCGGGATGAAGCCGTTTTGTGCGATCTATTCGACCTTTTTGCAACGTGGCTATGATCAGGTGGTTCATGACGTCGCCATTCAGCGCCTGCCTGTCCGCTTTGCCATCGACCGTGCAGGTCTGGTGGGTGCGGATGGGGCGACCCATGCGGGTTCTTTCGACATTGCCTACCTCGCCAACCTGCCGGGCATGGTTGTGATGGCCGCCGCGGATGAGGCTGAACTGATGCATATGGTCGCCACCGCCGTGGCGCATGACGCGGGGCCCATCGCCTTCCGCTATCCGCGTGGCGAAGGCGTTGGTGTTGATCTGCCCGAACGTGGCGAAGTGCTGGAGATCGGCAAGGGGCGCATGATTCAATATGGCTCGCGTGTGGCGCTGCTGTCTTTTGGCACCCGTCTGTCAGAAGTGCAGAAGGCCGCCGAGGCGCTTTCGGCCCGTGGCATTACGCCTACCATCGCCGACGCGCGATTTGCCAAACCATTGGACCGCGACCTGATCCTTGATCTGGCCGAAGATCACGAGGCGCTGATTACCATAGAAGAGGGCGCCGTGGGTGGGTTTGGCAGCCATGTCGCGCAGCTTTTGGCCGACGAGGGCGTCTTTGATCGCGGGTTGAAATATCGCTCGATGGTGTTACCGGATGTTTTCATTGACCAGGCCAGCCCCGCCGACATGTATGCGGTGGCGGGCATGAATGCCGAACATATCGAGGCCAAAGTCCTCTCGGTTCTCGGTATCGCCACCATCAGTGAAAAACGAGCCTGATACAGTGAGATTGGCACCTTAGGCGCCAACCGTGTTGATCAAGCACTGCGCGCGTCTGAGGCCCGCGATCACATGGTTTTGCCCTCGTGTCAGTTCAGTGCGCGAAAAGCCGCGAAGCGTTTCTTCGCGCGTGGCGATCTTTGTCGCCTCTTCCAGGGCGGGCAGAGGTGGGATCGTCAGGGCCGGATCATGGCGGAACCGATCCGTGCGGTTGAAATTCAAAGGCACCAGAATGCGCGCAAGGGTCTGGATCACCTGATTGGCCGCCGATTCCGGGATCGCCCCGCTTTGGGCGCGCTCATAAAACGCCTCGAGGTCGGCCAGCAGCGCGGCGATGGCTGTTGAGGTTCTGGACAGGTCAAAATGATCAGCCGCTTGCGTCTGATAGTCCGCGATGGTCGCCTGAAACTCGTGCATCGTGGCGCGCCAGTCCATGGGCAGGATGCCCGCATTGGCGTTGCGGAAGACGGCCAGTAGATAGACTTTGATATCGCGCAGCAGAATGTCCTTATCGGCAATCTCGAGCGTATCGTTTTCCGTATGCCACGCGATGTTCATGCCGCAGCCGCCGACCGCATAGTATCCCAACTCTTCCCGATGGGCGTCGGTCATGGCAGAGGACAGCATCAAGTAGCTGGAGATGCCGATATCGTTGAACGAATAGTCCCCTGCGCGATGTGGACGTTCGGACTGCAGCGTTTTGCCGGCGACATCCTTGATGACCTTCGCCAAGAAATCATGCGCTTCGGACATGACCGAGACATTTATGAACTCGGTGGCCCAGCGGCAGCCGGGACTGTCGCAATTCACCTGCGCGACGCAGTTTTCATCAAGGTCCAGCGCAAACGTATCCGAATACCAGGTTGATCCGGCGTATCGCCCGGTCGAATGGCCGGGCCACCAACAGATCTTGACCGTGCGCCTCAGCTTGCCACGATTGGCCCAGAGGACGCGCGCGATTTCCAACATGGTCGCATCGCCCGTGGCATTGTCGCCGACGCCCACATCCCAGCTGTCCAAATGGCCATGGAGCAGCACGTATTTGTCTGGCTCTTCAGAGCCGGTGATCGTGAATTCGGGCAGTTTCGAGGTGAACCAACCCTCTTCCATCTCGGTAAAGATCGTGGCCTCACCTCCGGCTTTGGCAATCTCGATCAGCGCCTTGCCGCTGTCCATATTCACCGCTGCTGCTGGGATTGCGGGCTTGCGATGTAGGTCACTTGCACTTGGGATCCCCCAGATCGTGGTGCAAATCCCCCAATGGATATCAACGCCGGGATTGATGGCGATGACGCCCACGGCACCGCAGCCTTCCATCAAAGAAATGATGGCGGGACTGGCAAAGCCTTCGGTCAGGACAATTTTGCCGCGCACACGGGCTTCCATCTCGGGCCCGGCCTCAAGCTGGCTTTCGAACGCATCCTCTTCGTCCATATTCGTGGTGCCCCGGATATAGACCAGCGGGCCACTAAAACCGTCCGGCGCATTGGCGCTGAATGCCGGAGGTTTGGCACGATAGGTCACGCCTTGTGCTTCGACCCGTGCCTCTCCGGGTAAGCTCAGGAAAAGCTCGGGTTCGTGTACGTTCACTTCGACCCCGTGTTTGGTCAGTCGTTCGACCACCTCATCCATACCGCGATTTACGTCGTGCGGATGCTCGCGCTTGAATGTTGCGAAACTCTCGACCAGAGCCCAAGGCTCATCAATCGCGACCTGGTCAAGCAATGCGGTTTCTTCGGGGGTCATGGGGATCTCCAATGTTTTATTCAGTGAAACACAGTAGCGCTGAATAAAACACTGACGGACAAATTGAATCCGCGCAAGGCCCCCGTCCGGGGGGTGCGCGTGAAAAAAAGTGGAAAGTGCCTAAAACTTGAGCACGTGCCCGGATCAGCCCAATGTCAGCTTTTCCGAGATCTCATTCGCGGCAGTGAGCGCCTTTTCGATATAGCTTGCACGCCGCACCTCATCGAGCCGAACCGACGCGCCCGCCACCGACAGGCCTGCGATAATCTCACCGGCACTGTTCTTGATCGGCGCTGCGATCGAAAAAGCTCCGTCATCCAGATCATTGATCGCCACGTTGTACCCATTGGCCCGGATTAGCAGCAAAACCTCGCGCAACCTGTCCGGGTCGGTGATGGTGTGGGGGCTGAATTGTTCAAGCTTGCTGGCCAGAACACTGTCGCGAATACTGGGTTCGGCATAGGCCAGCAGCAGCATCGAAGCGCCACCAGCATGGAGCGGTCCGCGCCTGCCTGGTTGGGCAAATAGCCTTATACTATGCAGCCCTTCGCGTGTTGCGATGGCAACCGAGGCGGTCGCCTCGCGTATCACGAGGTTCACGTTTTCACCCGTGTCATCGCGCAACGCGTCCATCACCGGACGGGCAACTTGTAACAGCGCGCCTTCGCGCCCAACGCGCTCACCCAAAAGCGCCACGCGATACCCCAGCGAATAGATCGCGCGCTCTTCATCGCGTTGAACATAGCCATCTTCTTCCAGCGTCTGCAAAAGGCGGAACACGATCGATTTCGTCAGCCCAAGCTTGTCGGCCAAAGCTGTTGCGCCGATGCCGGGAGTCTCGGCCAGCGCCTCCATCACGCGCAACGCGCGTGCCACGGCGTCGATGCGATAGGATTTGCGGTCATTTCCGGCTTCTACAGTTTCCTGCGACATGGATTGCTTTGACGCCCTTGCTTTTAATCGAATCTGTGTTTTACTGAATGAACGATAGCAAACCTGTTTCAGTGAGTAAAACAAAAAGAATCCCATGGCGGTGGCGTCAATGGGTGGCCACGGGAAAGGTACTGCACAATAGGCGGCGGATAATCGACCGTCACTATCGAAACAGCCCGCGTGCCCGTGGGCCAACCAACGGGAGAATGACCTTGAAGACTCTTGTTAAGGCCGCTGCAGGGATAGCTGTCGGAGCATCGCTCTGGGCAGCAACCGCCAGCGCACAGGACCAAATCCGAACCATCGAACTTTTGACCCGACCGCAAGCCGCTCAACCGGCCGAGTTTCAGGCGATCCAGCTGATCGCGCAGGAATGGCGCAAGCTGGGGCTGGATGTGAATGTAAATGTCATGCCTTGGTCCCAGATGGCTGATGCTGTCTGGTATAACCGTGACGATTGGGATGTAACTGCGTGGCAGATGACCGGACGGCCCGAGCGGTCGGACCCGGATGAGATCATCTTCAACCTGTTCCATTCGTCTACGGCAGAGAACGGGTATAACTTCATCGGATATGAAAACCCCGAATATGACGCTCTGGTCGAAGAACAGCGTGTGACGGTCGATCCCGAAGCGCGTCAGAAACTGGTGTTGCGAGCACAGGAAATCCTGGACGCCGATCAACCCAACATGATGCTGGTTCACCCGCAGCAGGCTTTTGCCTTTGATAAGACCGTGTTTGACCCTGCAACCGTCGTGGATCAATCCGGCATCGGCATCCGCAGCTATTGGACCTGGCTGGAGCTGACACCCACCGGCGACCAGAAGGACATCATCGTCAACAGCTCGGACAATGTGATTGCGGTGAACCCGCTGTATATCTCGGGCGTGACCGACAACTGGCTGACCGAGTTGATTTATGACCGCCTGTTCCGGGTTGGTCCTGATGGTCTGCCGCAGCCTTGGGCTGCCGAAAGCTATGAATGGCGCGATGACACCACCATTGCGATCACGCTGCGCGACGGTTTGACCTTCCATGACGGCAAGCCGGTCACAGCCGAGGATGTGGTGTTTTCCTACGCGGCCACCACAGGCGGCGAGGCCCCGATGTATGCACCGTTTGGCAGCAATGTGGCCAGCGTTGACGTCGAAGGGGACAACACGATTGTCTTTTCGCTGAATACGCCTTCGGCCTCGTTCCTGACGTCAAGCCTGGCCAAGATCAACATCATCCCGAAACATGTGTGGGAACCAGTTCTGGCGGATCTGTCCACCAAGGATGAGAATGCGGAAAGCTATCAGGAAGATATTCCCATCGGGTCTGGTGCCTATAAGTTTGTTCGCTGGCTGCCGAATGAGGAAATCGTGCTTGAGGCCAATGCAGACCATTTCAATGCGCCCAAGGCCGAACGGTTCATCCTGCGCCTTGTGCCCAATGCCGAAGCCGCCCTTGGGATGCTGCGGTCGGGTGAGTTGAACTTCCTGACCGACTTCCAAGGCGACCCGCAGGTTCTGCTGGATGCGGCTGAACAGGATGGTGATCTCGAGGTGGTCTCAACCGTTGATATCGGTTTCCGCTATGTGGCCTTCAACCTGCGCCGCCCACCGTTCAACGATCCTGCATTCCGCCGAGCGCTATCCGCAGCGGTGGACCGGCGCCTAATCGTCAACGCGGCGTTCAAGAAATTCGCGGTCCCATCGAACTCGGTCGTATCGCCTGCGCTGGAATACTGGCACGCGAGCGATGTTGTCAGCGGGTTTGAAGCAGGCAGCGATGTGGCCAAGGCGATCCTGGAAGAGGCTGGCTATGGCGGCATCGGTGATCGGCTGACTTATCCCGACGGTGTGACGGAAACACTCGCGGACTAACGCCTGTCGGCATGGCGCGGCGGGTAACTGCCGCGTCATGTTTTAACATTAGACCTTATTGGGCCCCTCAGGACCAGCGATGAGCACCCTCAAGCCTTTCCTTATACGAACGCTGCAGCTTTTGCTTGTGCTCTGGGCGGTCGTGACGATCCTGTTTTTGATGTTTCGGCTGATGCCCGGCAATCCGCTGGCCGCCTATATCGACCCGACCTTCACAGCCGAACAGCAAGAGGCGCTTATTCGTCAGTTCGGTCTGGATAAGCCTCTCTGGCAGCAATATTTCACCTATCTGGGCAATCTTTTGCAGGGTGAGCTTGGCGATTCCTTTCGCTACCGCACCCCTGTGGCCGAGCGTATTTTGCTTTTGCTGCCCAATACGCTGATCCTGACGTTTTCATCCCTGATTGTGGCCTATACCTTCGGCATTCTCGCTGGTGCCTGGCTGGCGTGGAAGCGCAACTCGCGGTTCGAGGCCGCGGCCTTGCCCGCCGTTCTGGCCACCCGCGCCATGCCCGAGTTCTGGCTGGGCATGGTCTTGCTTGCGATCTTTTCGTTCTCGCTTGGGTGGTTTCCCGCGGGTGGAACCCGTTCGGCGGGCACCAGCTATGACAGCCTTTGGCAGCTTTATACTTCTGCCAATTTCCTGTCTCATCTGTTTCTGCCGATGATGACACTGGCGATTTATTCGCAAGGCCTGCCGCTGCTTTTGATGCGGTCGAACATGCTGGACGTGATGAAAGAGGATTTCGTCACCATGGCCAAGATCAAAGGTCTGTCGCCCTCGGCTGTGGTGATCCGTCATGGCGCGCGCAATGCGTTGCTGCCGGTGATGACGTCTTTTGCCATTGCGGTCGGCTATCAGCTACAGGGCAATGTGGTGGTTGAAAGCGTATTCTCTTGGCCGGGTCTGGGCCGAGAGCTGGTAAATGCCGTTGCAGCTTCGGACTACCCTCTGGCGCAGGGGGCGTTTTTGATGATCGCCATTGTGGTGATCACCATGAACCTAATCGCCGATCTGCTTTATACCTTCCTGGACCCAAGGATTTCTCATGCCTGATACGACGATCAAGGCGTCTTCGGGTGTGGCGCGCATTTTCGAAGCCATCAAACTGCCGGTTGGCGACCCTTTTGCGTTGGCGGGGCTGCTTATCTATGCGCTGTTTATCGTAACAGCACTGGCTGCACCGCTGATCGCGCCCTATGACCCGACCGAGATCCTCTATACCGCTGATTACGACCTCGCCTCGGACCTTTTGCCGGGACAGGAGGGGCATATTCTGGGCACCACATCGCTTGGGCGCGATATCTTTTCGCAGATTGTCTGGGGTGCGCGGTCGGCCTTGCTGGTTGGGTTCACAGCGGCCTTCATGGTGGCCTTTATCGGCTCGGTCGTGGGGCTGCTGGCGGGCTATTTCGGCGGCCATGTCGATGCGGTCTTGATGCGCTTGGCTGATGTGGCGTTTGGCATTCCGTTTCTGCCCTTCGTCATCGTGATCTCGGCCTTTTCCGAACCGTCGATCTGGAACACGGTTATTGCGATGGCTTTGGTTCTTTGGCGCGACACGGGCCGTGTGATCCGGTCACAAGTCCTCTCGCTTCGGTCGCGCGGATATGTCGAGGCTGCCCGCGTTGTTGGCTCATCCGATCTGAAGATCATCCTGCGCCATATCACCCCCAACATCCTGCCGCTCAGCTTTCTTTATGGCTCTATCGCCATTGGCTGGGCCATCCTGACCGAAGCGTCGATCAGCTTTCTTGGTTTTGGCGACCCGGATGCGATCAGTTGGGGCTTTATGCTGCAGGACGCGTTTGCCAGCCAGGCGTTAGCGCGGCAGGCCTATCACTGGTTCATCCCTCCGGGTCTGGCGATCATCCTTGTCGTCAGCGCCGGGTTCTTCATTTCACGCGGGTATGAAAACCTGCTGTTCCCCAAGCTAGGTCGCTGAAATGGCCGAGACACTCCTTTCGATCCGCGACCTTTCCATCGCCTATGAGGTGGGGTCAAAAGACGTTGTCGCTGTCAGCGGCGCATCTTTTGACGTGCTGCAGGGCGCCATCGTTGGCCTTGTCGGTGAATCCGGGTGCGGTAAGACAACGATGGCCCGCGCTTTGACCCGCGTGATTGCCGACAACGCGCGGATTGATGGCGGAGCGATGCAGTTCGACGGTCAGGATCTGGCGGCCTTGTCCGAACGCGACATGAACGCGCTGCGCTGGCGCGACATTTCCTTTATCCCGCAATCCGCGATGAACTCGCTCGATCCGGTCTATCGCGTGGAATACCAGATCATCGAGGTTCTGCGCGACCGGGGCGGGATGCGTAAGGCGCAGGCGCGGGCACGCGCCGTTGAGCTGTTTGAAATGGTGGGCATTGATCCCGGCCGTTTGCGCGACTTTCCGCATCAATTCTCGGGCGGGATGCGTCAGCGCGCGGCGATTGCGCTGGCTTTGGCGCTGAACCCCAAGCTGGTTGTCGCCGATGAACCGGTGACCGCGCTGGACGTGATCATCCAGCGGCAGATCCTGGATCAACTGCGCGGGTTGCAGCGCGAATTGGGGCTGTCTGTCATCATGGTGACCCATGATATTTCCGTGGTGGCCTATATCTGCGACCGGACCGTGGTGATGTATGCGGGCAAGGTCGTCGAAAACTGCGATACCGCAACGCTTTTGAACGAACCGCTGCACCCCTACACAATGGGCCTGAAGAACGCGTTCCCCGATCTGCAATCTGCAGGCACGGGGGTTTTGACGCCTATCGCCGGCAGCCCTCCGGATTTGATTGATCCACCCAAAGGCTGTCGTTTTGCCGCGCGTTGTCCCTTTGCCACTGATCTGTGCCGCAACACCGAACCCGCGCTGACCGAGGCTGCACCTGATCACCATGTCGCCTGCCACCGCGCCAGTGAGGCTGCTGTGCTGCGCGAAACCGCCAAAGATCCGGCAACCTGGGGGGCAGTCGCATGACCGTACCTCTGATTCAGATGGAGAACGCCCAGCTTCACTACAAAATCGGTAATGCGATTTCGGCGATGATTGGCCTGCCAGCGACAGTCAAGGCTGTGGATGGCGTGAATTTGACCCTAAACAAGGGCGAAAGCGTCGGTTTGCTGGGGGAATCGGGCTGCGGCAAAACGTCGATGGGGCGCATCCTCGTCCGGCTGGAAGAGATCACAGGCGGGTCGGCACAGTTTGACGGGCAAGAGATCAAGGATCTTACGGGCGATGCGTTGCAGGCGTTCCGCAGCCGGTCGCAGATGATCTTTCAGAACCCGTTTGACGCTGTGAACCCGCGTTACTCGATCCGCAAGACGCTGGAAGAGCCCTTGGCCAATGCCCGCATCCCACAGGCGGAATGGCAAGGCCGCATCGTCGAAGTGCTGGAGCTTGTGGGCCTGGGTGACCCAACGCAGTTTCTTGAACGCTTTCCGCATCAGCTGTCCGGTGGGCAATTGCAACGGGTGGTGATGGCCCGAGCGCTTATTCTAGAACCTGAATTTGTGGTCGCGGATGAGCCGGTCTCGATGCTGGATGTATCCGTGCGCGCCGGTGTTCTGAATGTGTTTCGCGATGTACGCGACCGGCTGGGACTGACGGCGATCTATATCAGCCATGATCTGGCGCTGGTGCGTTATGTCTGCGACCGGACAATCGTCATGTATCTTGGCAGGATCATGGAGGATGGGCCAACCGAAGACATTGTGCACGCGCCGCTGCATCCCTATAGCCAGGCCTTGGTTGCTGCTGTTCCTACGCCCCATGTTGACCAAAGCCATGATCCCCTGCCCATCGGTGGCGGCGCGCCCGATCCGCGCAATCCACCTTCGGGCTGTGTTTTTCGGGATCGTTGCCCCCGGGCGCAGGCACGCTGCGCCGAAGAAATCCCCTTACCGCGCCCCATCGGAACACGCCGCGTCGCGTGCCATTTCGCCGAAGAATGACGCGGGCAGACTCATATACCAGATCTGCGCCAATGCGCGCGAAGGGCCTGTTAGGCCCTGTTTTCAGCCTATCATACGGGAGAGGACCATGAACAAGCCGTCACGGCTCAGCGAAAAGGCGCTGTGCGATCCGGTCTCGCTTGAGATCATCCGCGGGGCGATTGCTGCCGCGCAATCCGAGATGGAAGCGCTGATCGAGCGCACCGCCATTTCCGCCTTTATTCGCGAAAAAAAGGATTTCTATACCGCTTTGTTTGACGGCAACGGGACGATGGCGGTCGGCTCGATGGTGCCGATCTTTGGCGACATGACACGGCCCGTGCTTGAGAAATTTCCGATGGAGACTATGCAAGAGGGTGATGTCTATTGGTACAATGATTGCTATGGCTCTTACGGTGCCATCTCGCATTCCAATGATCAGGTCTTGCTGGCCCCGGTGTTTCGTGACGGGCGCGTTTGCGCCTTTGTGATGAGCTGGGCGCATTTTGCTGATATCGGAGGTCTGCGCCCAGGATCGATCAGCCCGGATGCCACGGATATCTTCCAGGAAGGTGTGATGATCCCGGTCACCAAAATGATCGAGGCCGGTCAGGTCAATCAGGCGGTTCTGGACATCTTTCACCGCAACTCGCGCTATCCTGACCAAAGCGAAGGCGACATGCGGGCGCTTATGGCCAGCGTCGAGCTGGGCGTGCGCCGGGTGGGTGAGATTCTCGACCGGTTTGGCCCTGATGTGACCGAAGATGCTTTGGCGCAGTTGTTGGAGCGCACCCGCAACCTTGTGCGCGACAAGATGGCCGAGACCTTCGACTATGGAACTCATTCCTTTACCGATGCGATTGACACGGATGGACATGGCAACGGGCCTTTCCATATGCGGTTTTCGCTGACGCGGGAAAAAGGCGCAGACGGCCAGGACCGCTTTACCTTTGACGCGCGCGACAGTGATGATCAGGCGCCGGGCCCGGTTAATTACCTGATGAACAAAGGAGTGCCCGGCATGGCGCTGGGCCTGTTTTACTTGGGGGGCGATTCCAGTCAGGTCTGCAATGCGGGCGGCCCCAATGCGCTGGACGAGGTGCTGTTTCGCAAGGGCAGTTTCCTGCAACCAGAATACCCGGCCCCGCTGGGTTTGCGCGGCCTTACCGCCATGCGGATGATTTCAGCGATGTGCGGCCTGCTCAACGCCGGTGGCGGAGAGGCACCTGCCGCTAATTCAGCCTATGTGGTCAATATCATGCGCGGGACATATCGTACCAAAAGTGGCGCGTTAGAGCCTTATTTGCTGGCCGATGGCATTGGTGTTGGCTATGGCGCGCGGGCAACGGCGGACGGGATTGATGCGGTCTATTTTGTTGCTCAGGAAAACTATCCGGTCGAGTTTCTGGAGGCCGGTTATCCGGTCACGATGCGCAGCTATGGGATCGTAGCGGATTCTGGCGGTGCGGGCCGGTATCGTGGCGGCTGCGGGATCGTGCGCGAATATGAGATACTTGCCGAAGAGACCATGGTCGCCATCCGCATCGACAGCGTCAAGAACCCGCCCTGGGGCATTCACGGCGGCAAATCCGGCCGGCATGGCATTGCCATTGTGAACCCCGGCACACCGCAGGAACTGCGGCTCGACCCGCTCTCGGACGGCAATATGCTTAAACGCGGGGATATCTTGCGTATCGAAACAGGCGGCGGGGGCGGTTACGGCCACCCGTTCGACCGGCCTGCTGAAACCGTGTTGCAGGATGTCCTGAGCGGTTTTGTCACTGCTGATGCTGCGCGGGCCGAATATGGCGTTGTTGTCTCAGAGGATGCCATTGACGTCCCTGCCACCAACGCATTGCGGGCTAAACGCCCAGAAACGCGCCGTTTTTACCGACAGGAGTATGTCGATGCCCTCGTCTGATATGTCCTTTGACCCCTCTTTTGCCGTTGCTGTCGATATCGGTGGGACCTTCACCGATATCTCGCTGATGGACAGGGTGTCGGGCGCGGTTTGGCGGGCCAAGACCGCTTCGGTGCCCAGTGACCCCTCGCAGGCCTTCATGACCGGTGTGAACATGGTGCTGGAACAGGCGGGCATCAGCGCGCAAGAGCTGTCAGGCGTGCTGCATGGCACAACCGTTGCCACCAACATGATCCTTGAGGGCAAGGGCGCACGCACCGCTTTGGTGACCACGCGCGGCTTTCGCCACGTGCTTGAGATCGGGCGGCAGGACATTCCGCGCCATGCCAATCTGTTCACCTGGGTCAAACCCGCGCGACCCGTTCCGGCGGACCGCATTCACGAGGTGGATGAGAGGATCGGCACCGGCGGTCATGTGTTGCAAGAACTGGATGAGGCCAGCGTCACCGCTCTGGTCGAAAAGCTGCGCGCCCAACAGGTCGAAGCTGTCGCCATCTGCCTGCTGCACGCCTATGCGAACCCGGATCACGAAAAGCAGGTGGCACGGCTGCTGCGCGCCGCTTTGCCCGACGTGGCGATCACCTGTTCCACGGATGTGCTTCCGGTGGTTCGCGAGTTCGAGCGGTCTTTGGCCACTGTTCTGAACGCAAATGTCATGCCCGGCGTGTCCACCTATATCTCACGGCTGGAAAACCGGCTGGCTGAGGCCAAGGCCAGCTCACCCTTGCTGCTGATGCAGTCAAATGGCGGTGTTGCAGGGACTGAGGCGATCCGAACCGCGCCTGCGCTTACGGCCCTGTCAGGGCCCGCAGCAGGGGTGGTTGGTGCCGTTGACGAAGCCGCATCCTGCGGGATCAAGGATATCATCACAGTGGATATCGGCGGCACATCAGCCGATATCTGCCTGATCCGCGACGGGCAAGTAAACCTGACACAGCAGGGCAAGGTGGGCGAATGGCCGCTTTCTCTGCCGATGGTGGATATGGTGACCATTGGTGCAGGTGGCGGGTCGATCGCGGCAGTCGCCAATAACACGCTGTCGGTCGGCCCCAATTCGGCTGGTGCGCGTCCGGGGCCTGCTGCCTATGGTCATGGCGGGGTCGAGGCGACGGTCACCGACGCGCACGTCACTTTGGGTAACCTGCCCCACGCGCTGCTCGGTGGTGCGATGTCACTCGACGTTGACGCAGCCAAAGCCGCCGTGACCAACAACGTCGCACGCCCCCTGGGTTTGACGCCCGAAGACGCGGCGCGCGGGATCCTGGCCATCATGAACAACAATATGGTGGGCGCGGTGCGCACGGTCTCGGTCGAGCGGGGCCATGATCCGCGAGACTTCACTTTGGTGCCCTTTGGCGGGGCGGGTCCCTTACATGGCTGCGCTTTGGCAGAACTGTTGGGCATTCGGCAGGTCATGATCCCATCGGCCCCCGGGCTGCTGTGTGCCGCTGGTTTGCTGGCCGCAGATATGAAGGCCGAATTTACCCGCGCACTGCCAATGCCGGGGCCTGTTGATCAGGATGCTGGCGACAAGATCCTGTCCGAATTGACCCAAGATGCCGTCACTTGGATGGAACATGAAGGTATCGCCCCTGATCAACGAAGCCTTCAGGCGCGCGCGCTGATGCGCTTTCACGGGCAGGGCGGTGAGATCGCCGTGGATTGGGGCAGCACCGCGCAAGAGACCGAGGCCCGCTTTCGCGACGCACATACGGCGTTGTATGGCTTCATACTGGACGCCCCGATTGAACTGGTCACATTGCGGATCGAGGCCATTGGCAAAACAGAGCCGGTGGACAGCCCAAAGCTTGCGAAAACCGACCTGCCCGAACCCTTGCAGTTTCAAAAGGTGGTCTGGCCAGAGGGCGTTGTCGAAACACCGATCTATGACCGCGCCGCGCTGGGCGCTGAGGTGGTGATCAAAGGCCCGGCCATTCTGACTCAGCTGGACACCACAGCCATCATTGCCCCGGGCTGGGTGGCTACGGTTCATCCCTCGGGCGCAGTGCTGCTGACGAAAGAGACCACATGACCCAAACCCTGTTTGACCATATCGACCAAAATGCCGACAGCTTCGTCGAACGCGTCATGGAATATGTGCGGCATCCGTCGATTTCGGCCCATGATATCGGTATTCGGGATGTGGCGAACATGCTGGTCGCGCATCTGGAAGGTCTGGGGTTTGACGCAGGGCTTGTCGAGACACCCGGGCACCCGTTTGTGCTGGGGCACGCGAAGGTTGACCCGCAAAAGCCGACGGTCCTTCTTTATGGTCATTACGATGTGCAGCCGCCCGATCCGTTGGATGCGTGGATCAGTCCTCCGTTCGAGCCGACACTGCGCGACGGCCGGATCTGGGCACGCGGCATCGGTGACAACAAAGGTCAGCATTTCGCGCAGCTGTTGGCCATCGAAACGCATCTGGCGGTGAACGGCTCTTTACCTTGTAACATCATCTTCTTGCTGGAAGGCGAGGAAGAGATCGGTTCGCCGCAAATCGCTGATTTTGTGCGCCAGAACAGGGATCGTTTGCAGGTCGATCTCGTGGTGACCTCTGATGGGCCTCTGCACGAAAGCGGGGCACCGGTGATTACCTTTGGTGTGCGTGGCGTGGCCTCGTTTGATCTTGTCGCCAAGGGGGCCGCGCGCGATGTGCATTCGGGAAATTACGGTGGCGTCGTCCCCAATCCGATCTGGACGCTGGTGCAATTGCTGGCCACGATGAAAGACCCCGAAGGCAACATCACCGTCGAAGGCCTGACCGAGCCGGTCATCCCGCCCACCAATCTGGAACGCGACGCCATCGCGCGCTTGCCCAATGACGAACAGGCGGTGATGGAGGATCTGAAGCTTGACCATATGGATGGTCCTGTGGATCGCCCCTATTGGGACCGGCTGATGTTTCATCCAACCCTGACGATCAACGGGATGCACGGGGGGTATGGCGGTCCAGGCAGTAAAACGGTGCTGCCAAATGAGGCCATTGCGAAATGCGATGTCCGGCTGGTCGAACCGTTGACCCCGGATTATGTCTTTGAACGGATTGAGGCACATGTCGCACGCCACGCGCCCGAGGTTGAGGTTGTGCGGCACAATGGGATGTTGCCGTCAAAGACCCCGCTCGACAGCCCGTTTGCCAAACCTCTGCGCGAAGCGATTGTTGCCGCACGTGGGGTCGAGCCGTTGATCTATCCTACGGTAGGCGGCTCACTGCCTGATTATGTCTTTACCAAGATCCTGGGCAAGGATGCTTTCGTCATTCCTTATGCCAACGCGGATGAGGCCAACCATGCGCCCAACGAAAACCTTGAGGTCGTTCGGTTCATCGACGGTATCAAGACCGGTGCTGCGGTTCTTGAGGCTTTGGGTCGATGTCAGGCCATCTTGGGGTCAGCGACCCACACCGAATAGACGCGCCGAGGTGGCCTGATCGGCGACGATATTGGCGCCGTTCAGGGCATAGGCGGCATCCGATAGCAGGAATACCGCAAGCGCACCCATGTCGTCGGGCGTTGGTACCGTGCCATTGGCTTGCCAGCTTCGAAACATTTGGTCGATTGCGGGGTCTTCAGCGGCTGATGCCGCGCGTTCGGTCATAGTAAGCCCCGGTGACAGGCAATTGGCGCGGATGCCTTGTGGCCCAAGGCTCCAAGCCATGGCGCGGGTGGCCGCGACGATCGCACCTTTGGTGGCAGCGTAGCCTTCGAAGCCGTGATCCGTTGCGTCGGCATGGACCGAGGCGATATTGACCAGCGCCCCTTTGGTGCCGTCCTCTGCCATGATCCGCGCGGCGGCCCGACAGCCCACCAGAACCGAGCGCTGGTTTACACGGTAAAGCTTGTCCCAATGGTCGATATCCGCCTCAAGGAACGGTGCCATTTCGGTTATGCCCGCATTGCTGACCAGCCCATCCAACCGCCCCTCACGCGCTCTGACGTCTTGAATGGCTTCGGTCAGGGCCTGGGCGTCGGTGACATCGACCTGCATGGCTTCGGCACCAGCGCAGCGGATCCGCCGCAAACCGTCGGATGAGATGTCAAAACCGGTCGCACGCGCGCCAGCGCCAATGACGGCTTTTAGGATCCCCAAACCGATGCCCGCAGCGGCCCCTGTTACGATGATGACTTTATTTTCCAGTGATCCGCTCATTTGACCGCCCCTGCCGTCAGACCCGCAACAATACGTCTTTGGAAGATGATGAACATGACCAGCAAAGGCAACGAGCCCAGGACGGCCGCAGGAAACAGCATGTCGGGTTGCACGTTTTGATTGCCGACAAACCGATAGACCGAGATGGTCACAGTGAACTTGTCTTTGTCGGTCAGCAGCAGAAGCGGGTACGTGAAATCATTCCACACCATCAGCATGACAAACAGCGACAACGTGGCCGTAGCAGGCCCTAACAAGGGGCGAATGACGTACCAGAACACCTGCCAGTCTTTGCAATTGTCAAGCTTGGCGGCTTCGAGCAGCTCTTTTGGGATCGCTGCGATGAAGCCGACATAGAAGAACACCGCAAGTGGCAGGTTCAGCGCCGTGAAGGCCAGGATGATGCCTATGTAAGTGTCCAGCAGCCCGAGGTCGCGAAAGATCACATAGATTGGTGTGATCGTCACAAAATTCGGCGTTGCCAGGCCAAGCGCCACCAGCATGATGAACAGCCGCGAATACCGGCCTGTATTGCGTGCCAGCGGGAAAGCAGCCATCGATCCCAGAAGCGCCACAATGACCGTGACGGAAACCGTGATCCCGACCGAGTTCAAAACCGACCGCAGATAATTCATCGCCTCAAGCGCGTTGGCATAGTTCGACCAGGCAAAGCTTGTGGGCAAAGCAAGCGGTTGTTGAGCGATTTCGGTCGCGGTGCGAAAGGACATCGCGATCATGTAGAAAACGGGCAGCAGCATCGCCACGACCAGGCCGATGATGGCAGCGTTCAAGGCAAACCGCCCGGTGGTTCTGGCAAGTTGGAGCATCACAGCTCCTCCTTGCGGCGAAGATACCAGTTTTGAATGACCGCCACAGCCACCACGATGACCAGCATGACAACCGACAGTGCCGAGGCAAAGCCGAAACGGTAATTGCCGAACAGCTGCTCGATGATCTCAAGACTGAGGGTTCGCGTTGCCCCGTCCGGCCCGCCCCGCGTCATGATGAACGGCAGTTCGAACGTCTTCAGCGTCCCGATGGTCGATAGAATGATGTTGATGGTGAACACCGGCGCGAGAAGTGGAATTTCAAGATATCGAAACCGCTGAAAGGATGAGACATTGTCAAGCCGCGCGGCCTCGTCAATGTCGCGCGGGATATTGGCGTAGCCTGCCAGAAAAATGGCCGTGGTGTATCCGGTGAACATCCAGACATGGGCCACAGCGATCGCATAAAGCGCCGTGGACGGATCGCCCAGCCATCCCCGCGCCAGCCAATCCAGCCCCAGCATGTTCAGCATCGAGTTCAGGCCACCCGAAAACGGGGAATAGATGAATTGCCAGACATAGCCGACGACAACAAAGGACATCATCGCCGGTGTGAACAGGGCCGCGCGGGAAAAGTTGCGGATGGCGGGCAAGCGGTGCAGCAAGGCCGCCAGAACCAAGCCAGCCAGGGTTTGGACAGACACCACAAAGACCGTGAACTTGACGGTCACCCAAAGCGCCTCGGGGTATCTGCTGCGGCCTATGATACGTTCATAGTTCTTCAGACCGATATTTTCCGAAACGCCCACGCCCGTGAAGTTGGTGAAACTCATCTGGAACGTGAGCAATATTGGATAGACAAAGAACACGCTCAAAACAATCAGAGCGGGCAGGGTGAACATCACCGCAGAGCTTCTAGATACCATTGTCCTCGTTCCAGTGAGAAGACGCGTTAAAACGCGTCTTCAACTGCCTCGTCCCAACGTGTCAGAACGTCTTCGCTTGGCTTTGACGGGTCAAGCAGGAAACCGGTCAGGCTGTCCCAGATCTCACCCTCCAACGGTTTGGGCCATTGCAACAGTGCAAAGGGATAATTGATGATACCGCCTGCGCTGCGCGCCGCATCGTAAGGTGCGGCCTCGGCCGGGGTGCCGCTGGCACCGTCGTCAAAGGGCGAATAGGCGGATTCGGCATCCAGCATGACCTGAAGGTTCTCGGGCTGGGCAAACCAGTCCACAAAAGTGCGCGCAGCGTCTTTGTTTTCGCTGCCAGACGCGATGGACCAGCCGATGCCAAACAGATCAAGCGCGACGCCCGATGGTTGCGAGGTCGGGATAGGTCCGAACGCAAAGTTCAGCCCGTCGATCTGCTTGAAAGCCGCTATGTTCCATGCGCCCTGCGGCATCATCGCAAAATTGCCACCCTGAAATTCGGTCAGCGCCGTGCTCCAGGGATCCAGCCCCGCCTGCAGCGACGGATCAAAACAGCGGGCGTCAATCAGATCGCGGATCAGATCGATCCCCTGGTTGAATGCAGCGTCTTCGGCAAATTTCGCGTCACCTGATCCAAGCGATGCGGCTGCGTTGGTTGTTGTCTCAAGCCCGTTTGCGATCAGAAAGAGAGGTGCCTGAAAGCCGCCCGTAAAGATCATCGGGTTGATCCCCTCATCCGCAAGCGCACCGCAGGCTGATTTCAGTTCGTCCAATGTTGTGGGCATTTCCTCAACACCGGCCTGGGCCAACAGGTCCATATTGGCGAAATTGCCCATACCAATAACTTCGAGCGGCATGATGAAAGCGTTGCCATTCAAGGTCAGAGCCGCCTGCAGGCTTTCGGGAATACGGCCATACCATTCGGAATCTGTACCAAGGTTTTCCAGCAGACCGGCGTTGCCCCAAACCTCGACCAGCGGCATATCAGTCATCATGACGTCTGGTGGATTTCCACCCTGCAGGCGCGGCGGAATGATCGTGTCGGTATCCAGACGCCCAATGTAGCTGAGTTCGACATCAATATCGGGGTGTTCCGATTCGAATTTCTCGATCAGTTCGGCCAAACCCGCAGGCTCTGCCTCGTTGCCTTTCCAGGCGGTGACATCCAGTGTTACAGATTGACCAAAGGCCATTGATGCGGTGACTGCCAATATCGAACTCGCAGCCGCCAAAGCCGTGCGCTGTTTCATGGTTTCCTCCTCGTTGGGATCCGCTGGTTGCGAATCTCTCGTCACGAAAATAGCATCATTTCTAAAAAATCGTCGATTATTTTTTTCATTTAGTATATATTGTGGTTCACACCACTGATAATCTGTTTTGAACTGAAGTTGGTGTGCCTTATGGTATATGCCTGCGGAAAATCGGGCCACAAATACTAATGAAGCGGAGTGCGTATGACGATTGAGCTGAAAACAGGCGACGAACAGACGGCCACGCTTTACCAGGCAATACTCGATGATATTTCCAGTGGAAGGCTTGTCGGCGGCCAGCGTTTGAAAATCTCGGCACTGGCAGACCGGTTTGGTGTCAGTGCAAGCCCGGTGCGCGAAACGTTGCGGCAGATGCAAGGCGAGGGCTTTGTCGAGATCCACCCCAATCGCGGTGCTACAATCAAACTGGCTGATGCCAGCACGATCCAGAACATCTTTGAGGTTCTTCAGCTGCTAGAGCCTTACTTCGTCAGTTGGTTCGCCGAGCATGCCCGCCCTGAGGACGTCGCGCGATTGAGCGAAATTCAAGAGAAAATTCGAACCTGCGGTGACGGCAACATGCTGAAATTCCGCAAGCTTGATTTGCAGTTTCACAGCGTGATCTGTCAGCACCATTATAATGACGTTGCCGCTGAAACGTGGAAACGACTGCGCACGGCGCTGAACGTTCACGCTGCGCCTCTGCGCATCAGTCAGGGGCGGTTGCGGAACATTCTGAAAGAGCACGATGATCTGATCGAAGCGTTTCGTCAGAATGATCCGGAACAGGCGGATCGGGTGATCCGCACCCATGTGGACGGGTCGTTTGTGCAGATGTCGCAGCAAATGCGCGCCTTGGGGCTGTGACCTCGGGTCTGAGTACCCGGATGTGACGGCTCGCGCCGCGGATTCTCTAACTTTGACCGACTGACTTTTGCCTTTGTGCATTTTAAGTCGATTATTGCGAAAAAATCATCGACGATTTGTAATGTTTCATATTATTGTTTTTAGCATTCGATTCGACGAACTGGGGAGGAGTGACGGTCGTGGGTAGCCTTGGGCTCTTTGAGCACGGCAAGCAGGTCGGGTAATGCCAAAAGGCCAACCGAACGTATTGCTGATTACAACGGACCAGCATCGCGGCGATTGCATGGGCTATGGTGTGCGAGGTGTGAAAACACCGCATATTGATCGTCTGGCAGAGACCGGGACACGGTTTAATACCTGCATCACGCCCAATCCAATGTGTCAGCCCGCGCGCGCGGCAATTCTGACGGGCAAGCTGCCTTATTCGAACGGTGTGCGCGACAACGGGCGCAACCTGGATGAAGCTTTGGGGCAAGACGGGATGGGTGGCGTGTTTTCACGCGCCGGGTATCAGACCCATTTCATCGGCAAGGCACATTTTTCATCAAATGAGACGTTTGACGCAACCGGGCGTCCAGAATGCTATACGTCGACCGCAGATTTCCCGGCGGATTGGTGCGGGCCGTATTTCGGATTTCAAATTGTTGAACTAACCCTGCGGCCGCATCATCACTGCGCGTGGAACGATCCCCCCTATACGTTGCATTTCGAGAACTTTCTGAACGGTGACGGGCTTGGCCGTGCGCGTTGGCAGCGTGCGAAAGAGCAGGCGCCGCCGGCTACAGATCATCCACAAGCCTGGCGAACCCCTCTGGGTGATCGCTGGCAATCCACAACCTGGATTGGTGACCGCGCTGTGGATCTGATCGAGAACAAGGGTGAAAAGCCCATATTTTCCTGGATTTCATTCCCCGACCCGCATCCGCCGTTCCTGGCCTCGGAACCTTGGTCGCAGATGTATGACCCGCAGGACGTCGTCATCGCCAAAAGCAGATCGCGAGATCTTGAGGGCCGCCCATGGTGGCACAGCGCTTTCTTGAAACACCGGCTTGCAGGCGACGTTGAGCGCGAAAATGCGGAAGGTGGCAAAAACTGGAGCGATATGGGTCGGTTGGACGAGGCCGAATTGCGGCAGATCACGGCGATTTACTTCGGCATGATCTCGGCGGTTGATCATCAGGTCGGTCGGATCGTCAAAGCACTTGAGGACACGGGCGCGTTAGAAAACACCATTATTGTTTTCGCCAGCGACCATGGCGAATGGCTGGGGGATCACGGGCTCTTGCTGAAAGGGCCGATGCTCTATGATGGGTTGCTGCGTGTCCCTCTGGTGATTGCGGGGCCCGGCGTCCCGCGCGGACGGGTGATCGACGACCCGGTCTCGACCCTGGATCTGCGATCGACACTGGCAGAACTGGCTGCAATCGACGCGACGGCAGACAATGGGCGTTCGCTGGTGCCCGTCATGACCGGCGCGGAACGCCGTGACTTTGCTTTGAGCGAATGGGAAGTCGATGCGGAACGCAGTGGTGTTTCGCTGGACCTGCGCACCGTCAGAACGCGTCGCCACCGGATGTCGGTTGATCTGAGCACCGGTGCAGGTGAGCTTTACGATTTCGATACCGACCCCTCTGAGACAACCAACCTATGGTCCGATGCGTCGCACAGACCGCTGCGCGATGAGTTGATGGACATGATCCACAGACGACCAGACGACATGATTCCGGCAGCCCCACGCGTGGGCTGGCATTGAGAAGGACATGGAATGACTAAGATTGCCGCAATTGAACCTCTTTTGGCCCGGGTCGGGATCCGTAACCAGCTTTTGGTCAAAGTGACGACCGAGGACGGTTTGTACGGGTGGGGTGAATCGGGTCTTTCCTGTCGTGAAGGCCCTGTTGCGGCGGCTGTCGAACATTTTGCCGAGTTTCTCGTTGGCAAGGATTCACGGCAGATCGGGCGCATTTGGCAGGAAACCTATCGCAGCCAGTATTTCGAAGGCGGTCGCGTTCTGACGGCGGCAATGTCTGCCATCGACATCGCCCTTTATGACATTCTGGGCAAACGCCTTGGAGTTCCTGTGTATCAGCTTCTGGGTGGTAAACAGCGCGATGAAATCCCCACCTTCCCAAGCTGTCAGGGCCGAAACGTCGAGGAACTGCTCGGCAAAGCCAGAGTTCTGGTGGACGCTGGCTGGGATTGTCTGCGCATCTACACTGGCGAGTTCGACGGGAATGGTGAATTCGACCCAAGGCGCAATCTGAACCGCGCAGCAAACGAATTGATCGCGTTGCGCGAGGAGTTTGGTCCAGAGCTTTGTATTGGCATCGACATGCATCACCGGCTTTCGCTGGCCGAGGCCGCTGATTTCTGTGCCCGGCTGCCTCAGGGTACTTTGAATTTCCTGGAAGAGCCCATTCGCTCGCAGACGCCAGAGGCTTATCGGACGTTGCGTGGCATGACGAATATTCCGTTCGCCATCGGTGAGGAGTTTTCCTCGAAATGGGAGGCGTTGCCCTATATCGAAGGCGGCCTGACGCAATATATGCGGCTCGATATCTGCAATATTGGTGGGTTTACCGAAGCGATGAAAGTCGCGGGCTGGTGCGAGGCACATTACGTCGATCTGATGCCCCACAACCCGCTTGGCCCGGTCTGCACCGCGGCCACGGTTCATATGGCCGCAGCGGTCGCAAATTTCAGTTGGGTCGAAACCAGGCAGGCTCAGACTGAGTCCCTGGGTTTTCACGACCCCGAGATTTTCCCGGTTCAAGTTCCGCTGGAAGGGATCACCTACAAAGTGCCGGATCGACCTGGTCTTGGCGTCGAGGTGGACGAAGAGAAGGTTCGGAACTCGAAACCCGAACATGTCGAGCCGCCGCATCTGTGGCGGCCCGATGGGTCTGTCACCAACTGGTGACACACACGCATTAGGAGGAGGAGAAAAGATGAGTTTGGATTTTGGACATTTACGTCCGTTGGTTACGGCGCTTTGCCTGACCGCAGCGGGCACGCTGCCGGCTTGGGCCTATCAAGAAGCGCCGGCGCTGGCCGAAAAAGTGGCCGCGGGGGAGTTGCCACCGGTTGAAGAGCGGATGCCCGATGAGCCGATGGTGATGGAAACGCTCGACAGCATTGGCGAATATGGCGGCACCCTGCGCCGTGCGATCCTTGGGGGCGGTGATCAGCACAACATTCTGCGCCAGATCGGAACCGAGCTTTTGGTGCGCTGGAGCCCCGATTGGAGTGAGGTGAAACCCAATATCGCCAAAAGCTGGACGGTTTCGGATGACGCCACGACCTATACGTTCGAACTGCGCCCGGGCATGCGCTGGTCGGATGGTGAGCCCTTTACCGCCGACGATATCATGTTCTGGTATGAAGTGTTTCTGGACGAAAGGCTGACGCCGTCGAAGCACGCGAATTTCGTTGATGCCAGCGGTCCGGTGCAGGTCACAAAGCTTGGGGATTACACGGTTGAATTCAAATTCAACGAACCGAACGGTCTTTTCCTACAGGCACTGGCCTATGGGTTCGGCTACCCACCCGTAGTCTATCCCAAACACTATCTGAGCCAGTTCCACATCGACCACAATCCCGATGTTCAGGCGCTTGTGGATGCCGAACCGGCAGCGACCGATTGGGTTTCTCTGTTCAACCTTAAAGCGGGCCCGATGCATACGCCTCTGTTCTGGCAGAACCCGGATCGCCCGACATTGCATCCGTGGAAGGTGAAAAACGCCTATGGCTCGGTCGACCGTGTTGTGGCCGAACGGAACCCCTATTTCTGGAAGGTCGATGAAGAAGGCAATCAACTGCCCTATATCGACGGCCTGACCTGGGATCAGGTTGAAGACGCCGAGACCATACTGTTGAAAGCCTTCAACGGTGAGATCGACTATATGGCGCGTCATATCGGTCGCCCGGTGAATCTTGCCGCTCTGACCGATAACAAAGATCGTGGCCAGTATGGTTTCTTTCAGGTCGGAGACATTCCCGGCAGCCAGACCGCCTTGCTGTTGAACCTCAACAACCCCGATCCGGTGAAAAACGAGATCGTCAACACGTTCGAGTTCCGCCAGGCGCTGAGCCATGCGGTGGATCGCCAAGAGATCAACGATCTTGTGTATCTGGGTGCTGGCCGACCGGTTCAAACCGCACCGCACCCGAACGCACCGTTCTATAACGAAGACTGGGCGACACGGTATACCGAGTTTGATCCCGATCTGGCCAACGAACTGCTCGACGGTATCGGATTGGATCAACGCGATGCGGATGGCTTCCGGCTGGGGCCCGACGGCAACCGGTTTACACTGGTCTTCCTGGTCGCGGATGTCTTTGGGTGGCAATACCCGGATGTGGGCGAGCTGCTTCAGGGATATGCCAAGGATGTTGGCCTTGATTTCCAGATCCGTGCCTCTGACCGGTCGCGTTTGCAGGAAATCGCGTCAGCCGCCGAACATGACGCCTATATCTGGAACTGTCCCGGTGGACTGGTTGATGCCTATGTCAACCCGTTCTGCTATTTGCCGCGCGGAGGTGCTGTTTACTGGGCCCCGAAATGGGCTGATTGGGGGACAGACCCGAATACCGGGATCGAGCCACCCGAGCACATCAAAGAGCTGTTCGAGATCTATCGCGGTGTGACATCGACCAGTGACCCGGTAGCGCAGGAAGCGGCCTTGCTTGAGCTGATCGAAAAAGCGAACTCGCAGCTGCTGACCATTGGTTTGATCCAATCAAACGGGGCCTTTGGGATCGTGCGCAACAATGTGCGCAACTATGTGGATCCGATGCCCATCGCCGGTCAGCTGTGGACGCCTGCGCCCTATACCTCGCAGGTGTATTTCGAAGGCGGCGCCAACCTGCCCTAAACGCCAATAATTGCGTCCGGCCCATCCGGGCGTGATTTCTGCGGGGTGAGCGTGTCCTCCATTAGCTCACCCCGTGTTATAACTGCGCTGCACCGCGCCTGAAACGGAACCAAGGATCGTGCTGGGATTTCTTTACCGCCGCATACTCTACATGATCCCGACAGTCTTTCTGGTTTCGGTGGTCACCTTTCTGATCATTCAGCTGCCTCCTGGGGACTATCTGGATACGTTGGCGGCGGAACTGTCGGATCAAGGCGGGCTGGATGAGGCGACGGCGCAGGCATTGCGTGATCAATATGGTCTGGGTCAGCCGTTCTATGTCCAATATTACAAGTGGATCACGGGGATCATTTTTGATTGGAACTTTGGCATCTCGTTTGAAAAGAACGTGCCGGTCAATGATCTGATCTGGGATCGATTGGGTTGGACCTTTGGGATTTCGGTCCTGACGCTGCTGTTCATCTGGATCGTCGCGCTGCCCATCGGGATCTATTCTGCTGTTCGGAAATATTCCTTTGGGGATTACGCTGCCACATTGTTCGGGTTCATCGGCCTGGCCGTGCCGAATTTCCTGCTGGCTTTGGTGATGATGTATGTGGCCTTCAAATTTTTCGGCCAAAGCGTTGGTGGTCTTGTCAGCCCACAATATATCGGCGAGCCCTGGACATGGGACAAGTTCGTCGATCTGCTGAAACATATCTGGATGCCCATTGTTGTGGTTGGCACGTCGGGTGCGGCGGCGCTTATCCGTATCATGCGCGCCAATCTGCTGGATGAGTTGTATCGGCCCTATGTGGTAACGGCACGCGCCAAGGGCATGTCCGAGTTTCAGCTTCTGATGCGCTACCCCGTTCGCGTCGCGCTTAATCCATTTGTCTCAACAATCGGCTGGATCCTTCCCACGCTTGTGTCCGGTGAAATCATTGTTGCGGTTGTGATGAATCTGCCGACCACCGGCCCGCTGCTGCTGCGGGCACTATTGGTGCAGGACATGTACCTTGCCGGATCTCTGATCCTGATCGTCAGCCTCTTGACGGTGCTGGGCACGTTGATCTCGGATCTGTTGCTGGCGTGGATCGACCCGAGGATACGGTATCAATGAGCTTGGCAGACACACAATCCGAAGCCGCAAAGCAAGCGGATGTTGCCGTGCCCGAACTGCTGGGGCCGTGGTCGCTGATGTGGCGAAAGTTCCGGCGTCACCGGGTGGCCTATGTCAGCCTCTGGCTGGTCGGTTTCATCTATGCGCTGGCGCTGTTTGGGGATTTCTTTGCGCCCGAACGTTTGGACGACACCAACCGTAGGGGCATCTTTGCACCTCCGCAGGGCATTCATTTCTTTGTGGAAAACGAAGACGGATCGCGTGAGTTTCAGCTTCACGCCAAGGCGCGCAAGGTGCAGGTCGATCAATCGACGATGCGGCGCAGCTATGTTGACGTTCCGGGCAAGATCATCCCGCTTGGCTTCTTTGTCGAAGGCTATGACTATAAGCTTTTGTGGCTGATCCCGTCCAACACCCATTTCTTTGGCCCGAAAGACCCTGATGATGTTGTCTATTTCCTTGGGGCCGACAGATTGGGGCGCGATATCCTAAGTCGTATCATCATTGGCACCAAGATCTCGATGTCGATCGGTCTTGTCGGAGTGGCGATTTCACTGGTCATCGGCGTGTCGCTTGGGGGTTTGTCGGGCTATTACGGCGGCTGGGTCGACAATGTCATCCAGCGTTTGATCGAGTTTCTGCGGTCGATACCGACCATCCCTCTTTGGATGGGGCTTGCGGCTGCGATCCCATTGGGATGGCCGCCCCTTCGCACCTATTTCGTGGTCACTATCATCGTGTCGATGATCGGATGGACAAGCCTTGCGCGCGAGGTGCGCGGCAAGTTTCTGTCATTGCGCAGCGAAGATTTTATCGTTGCCGCGCGGTTGGACGGCTTGTCGGATTGGGAAGTGATCCGCAAGCATATGATCCCCAGCTTTTCCAGCCATATCATCGCGTCGCTCACACTTGCGGTGCCGATGATGATCCTGGCTGAAACCTCATTGTCTTTTCTGGGTATTGGGCTGCAACCGCCCATCGTGTCCTGGGGGACGTTGCTGAAAGAGGCTCAGAATATCCGCACGATTATCGAGGCCCCCTGGCTGCTGCTGGCGCCGGGCACGATGATTGTTGTGGCCGTTCTGGCGTTGAACTTCCTGGGGGACGGCCTTCGCGATGCCGCAGATCCACATGCCCACTGATATGTCCATCGCCCCGCCCGAAGGATCTCCGCTGGTCGAGATACGGGGGCTAAAGACCCATTTCTTTACCGATGACGGTGTGGTCAAGGCCGTGGAAGGCGTTGACCTGGACATCTTCGCCAATCGGACCTTGTGTATTCTTGGCGAAAGCGGTTGTGGCAAATCGATCATGGCGCGGTCGATCCTGCGGATCATTGACGCGCCGGGCAAGATAACCGCAGGCAGTATCACCTATCACGGGCGCGAAGGGCGGTCAGTGGATCTGGCCCGGGCGCGGCCCGGATCGAAAGAGCTGCGCGATATTCGCGGCAGTGACATCGCGATGATCTTTCAGGAACCGATGTCCTCGCTGGGTCCGATCACGAAGATCGGCAAGCAGATTGTCGAAACCTTGCATCTGCACCGAAACCTGACCAAGGCCGAGGCGCGTGAGCTGGCAATCGAAATGTTGGCCAAGGTCGGTATCCCCAAACCTGCCGAACGGTTCGAGGCCTATCCGTTCGAGCTGTCCGGCGGCATGCGTCAGCGGGCGATGATCGCAATGGCTCTGTCGTGCCAACCTCGGTTGCTGATCGCGGATGAGCCGACCACCGCGCTGGACGTGACCACCCAGGTTCAGATTCTTGATCTGATCGCCGAGTTGCAGGACGAGTTGAAGATGGGCGTGATGCTGATCACCCATGACCTGGGCGTGGTGGCCGAAGTGGCCGAGGATGTGGCCGTCATGTATATGGGGCAGATTGTCGAGAAGGGCGACGTCTACTCGATCTTCGAGAACCCGAAACACCCCTATACACAGGCTTTGCTGGCCTCAATCCCGCGTATGGGCATGACGCGGCAAAGGCGTTTGCCTGCGATTCAAGGCATGGTGCCACATCCATTGGCGCGCCCCTCGGGCTGTGCGTTCCGAACCCGGTGTAACCACGTCATCGCGGGCAAGTGTGATGCGCAGACCCCACCTCTGGTGCCGCGCGATGGCAGCGAGGTTGCGTGTTTCCTTCACGATGAGGGTGCCAAACATGTCTGACCCCATTCTGAAGGTCCGCAATCTGGACAAGCATTTCCCGATTGGCGGTGGGTTTTTTGGCAAGCCCACAGATATCGTGCGCGCCGTCGACAACGTGTCGTTCGATGTTGAGCGGGGCGAGACCTTTGGCATTGTTGGCGAAAGCGGTAGCGGAAAGACCACGCTGGGCCGCTGTATCATGCGCGTGTTGAGCCCGACAAACGGGGGCATGACTTTGCACCGGAAGGGCAAGGACTCGCTTGATTTGGTCACTGCCGACCGCACGCGCCTGACCGAAGCCTGGCAAGATATGCGGATGGTGTTCCAAGACCCGCAATCGTCCCTGAACCCCCGCTTGCGCGTGCTTGAGATCGTTGGTCAATGCCTGCGCAAATCCGAAGGTCTAAGCGGTAAAGCGCTGTCCGACAGGGTGGGCGGTTTGCTGGAAGAGGTCGGACTGCGCAAGGAATTCCTGATGCGCTATCCCAATGCTTTTTCAGGCGGACAGCGTCAAAGGTTGGGCATCGCGCGCGCCTTGGCGACAAAGCCCGAATTGGTCATCGCGGATGAAGCTGTCTCGGCCCTGGATGTGTCTATTCAGGCGCAAACGCTCAATCTGTTGCAGGACCTGCAAGAACAGTTTGCCCTGACCTATATCTTCATCGCCCATGATCTGGCGGTGGTCGAACATATCTGTGACCGGATCGCGGTGATGTATCTGGGTGAGATTGTCGAGCTGTCGACAACCCAGGATTTGTTCCGCGCCCCCAAACATCCCTACACCCGAGCGCTTTTGTCTGCGGTGCCTATTCCCGACCCGCGCGCGCGTCACAAAGCAAAGCGTCGCTTGCCGGTCGGGGATGGCGGTGTGCCCGACAAGGGCTGCCGTTTTGCCCCCCGATGCCCACATGCAACCGAGCTGTGTCGGAACGAAACACCCAAGGCCAAACCAGTGGCTGGCGCGGATGTGCTGTGCCACTATGCGGGCGAGATCTAGCGACCGGTATCAGCCTTTCAGCGCACCGGCTGTGAGTCCGGATTGGAACTGGCGTGTCATCAGGAAATAGGTGACGACGACCGGCAGGGTCGAAACAACCACCGAGGCAAATACAAGCCCCCATTCGGTCGAATACGATCCTACAAAAGACACGATACCAACCGGCATCGTCTGAACTTCGGGATCGAAGGCGATGATGAGAGGGATGAAAAACTCGTTCCACATCCAGACACCGTTCAGGATCGAGACCGACAGCAAGCCCGGTTTCAACAGCGGCAATACGACCCGCCGAAACACTTGCCATTCCGACGCCCCATCCATGCGGGCCGCGTGGATCAGGTCACGTGGCAGGCTGGCGGCCAGCGGGGTCAGCACCAGCACACCCAGCGGCAGCCCCATGGCGGTATAGGGGATGATCAATGCAAATAGCGTACCAAAAAGCCCGACGGTCTTGAGCAGAATAAAAAGCGGCAGAATGATCGCATGGACAGGCACCAGCAGGCCCGCCACGAACAATGTGTAAAGCCCGGTCGAAAACTTGCGTTCTTTCCGAGACAAGCCATAGGCAACCATGGCCGACAGAAAGCTGGAGGCGGCAACAGCCGTTCCGGTCACGATGATCGTGTTGGGCAACGTCAGAGACAGGTTCGCCTCATCCCAAGCGCGTTTGTAGTTCGAGAAGCTCCATGATGATGGCAGACCAAACGGGTCCATGAAGATCTCGCTCACGGACTTGAATGAGGCCAGGACCATGAACAAAAGCGGCAGGATTACCCAGGCAGCGGCCAATATCAGAACCGCAGTTCGCGCCGAGGTGACAAGGAACCGTGACTTGGCGCTTGTACGTTGAACCAGTTCAGTGGAACTCATGTCTCGATCTCCCGCGCGCGCAAGACTTTGAGGATCAGACGGCAGATCACTGCCATGACCAGCATGGTCAAAAGCGCCATGGCGACACCAAATGCGAAGCGGATTTCAGCGCTGGAGAAGGATGAACTGCCGAAAGCCGTCCGATAGATGAGCGTGCCCAGCACATCGGTCGAAAAGTTCGGCGCCCCGAGCGGGCCGGTCAGAACATAGACAACATCGAAAGTGCGAAAGGTTCCGATGAAAGTCAGGACGCTGAGCGCCGTGAATGCCGGAGAAAGCTGAGGGAAAGTGACGCGCCAAAAGATCTGACGGGTATTGGCCCCATCCATCGCGGCTGCCTGGCGCAGCTCTTCCGATACGTTCTGCAATCCTGCAAGGTAGATAATGATCGCCCAACCCAGCGAGTTCCACGCGGTCACAGCAATGACGACACCCAAAGCTGAGGTTGGATTCGAAAGCCATTGCAGCGCCAGAAAATCAAGCCCCACCGATCTGAGCGCCGGATTGATCAGGCCGATATTGGGCGACAGCATCAATGTCCAGACAAACCCCGTGGCCACCAGCGACAGAATGACGGGAAGAAACAGAACCGTGCGGTAGAATTCCATAAAGCGCGGTTTTTCGTTCAATAGGACCGCAATATAGAGCCCGACTGTGTGCTGAAACACGAGGATCGCCACAAAGATCGCCGCATTGTGTAACGCTGCACGGTAATAGGGCCAATAGCCTAGAATTTCGGTATAATTCGCCAATCCGATGAACGACACATCATTGCCAAGCCCGCTCCAGTCGGTCATCGACAGGCCAAAGGCAAACAGGATCGGAAAGATCATGACTGCCAAAAAGAAAGCCAGCCCTGGTAACACAAACCAGAGATGGCTGTAGGATGACCGTCTGTTTTTCGGATTGCTTTGCATGTGCGCTCTTGCTGGATCGGCTGCACCAAATGGCGCAACCGATCCTGTCTTGGTGTCAGTTGGCAATTTTGACGGCGTCCTGAGCCGCCTGAGCAAAGTCTTCTGGGCTCATCTCTCCCAAAAACAGGGCCGCTACGTTTTGCTGAACGACGGACCAGACATTGCCGGTTTCGGGCAGCTCATAGAATACGCGAACGTCGTTTACCTTTGCCGCCGAGGTGAACTCATCCAGGATGCGGTTTTCACTGGGCGTGACGTCTTTGTGCGTGGTCATCGTGATCGTATCGACCACCATCTGCTGCGCCTCTTCCGACAGCATCCAATTCAGGAATGTGTAGGCCGCGTCTTTGTCTTCGGCGTCCGAGTTGACCAGAAAGATGTATTCCAGACCGGTCACGGTCGAGGGCGCATTATCCCCAACTGCGGGGAACGGCACGACACCGAGATCGACATTGGGGTTGATCTCTTTATATCCGACATAGTCGGCCGAGCCGCCGGGCATCATCGCGCCGCGTTTCATCGCCGCCAGCGCCTTTCCTTCGACATAGGGTGTCGACAGAGCGCCAGGTTGCAGACAGTTCTGCCCGATCTCTTGCAGGAACCGGGCAGCATCGACCATGTCAGGGTCTGTGAATTTACGCTTGCCGGCACGCAGATCGGCAAACCCATCTGCCCCCATGACCGAAGAGGTCAGCATCATATACATGAAGGATGGCACGATCCCGTCAGAGGCTGGCACAACCATCGGCGTGATGCCTTTGGCCTTGAGCGTTGTGCACATCTCCATGAACTCCGCCTGCGTCGACGGAGGCGTCAATCCGTTCTCTTCAAAGACATCCCGGTGGTAATAAAGACCCACGGAATAGGCGCCCAGGATCGGAACGCCCCACACCTGACCATTGGTTTCAATCGCTTCACGTGCCGCGTCGCGCAGGTTGGCAACGTCAACCTTGCCTGTCAGATCGGTGATATAGCCTGCCTCGGCGGCGGCAACCGTCTCGGGCCCTGCGGGTAGGCCAAACAGATCAGGGGCTTCGCCTGCGGCAAGGGCTGTGTTCAGCCGGGCGGAGTAGTTGGTGCCTGCGATCTCTTCGAGATCGATCTTGATGTCGGGATGGGCGGCTTCGAATTTGTCCAGAATGGCTTCGACCGCCGATTTCCATTCAGGGTGCTGATGCCACATGGTCAGGGTCGTTTCAGCCAGGGTCTGGTTCGCGCAGAACGCCAACCCGGCAGCTGTGACAAGGGAACGGAACACACGTTTCTTCATTTTCTTCTCCTCCAAGTTGGTCTTGATGTCACTTCACTGGTTCAGCGCTCCTCCTGTCGCCGGATCAAAGAAGTGAAGGTTATCTGTGGCGATACGCGCGCGGACGCGGTCGCCGGAACGGGCTTTGGATCGCGGTGAAAAGCGGCAGATACACAATCCGCCGGATGTAGGCCCAAGCGGGGTTTCGACCTGATCCTGGGGTTGATCACCAACATGGACCTGCTCGGCCTCCAAGGCCAAATGAACCATGTGATCCGCGCCAAGCGACTCGAGATGTGCAACTTCGGCTGTGATCGTGTCGCCCGCGCGCGTGTCTGGGGACAGATCCGCGTCTTCTATATCTTCGGGGCGGATCCCAAGGATGACATCACCTGTGTGTGCGGAGATTCCGGGAAAGGCTTCAATGCTTTCGGGGGCGATGGTCAGGGTCTGGTCCCCAAGTGTTATCTGCTTGTCGCCGGTCCCGCTCAGGCTGGCCCGAAACAGGTTCATCGGGGGTGAGCCAATGAAACTTGCCACAAATGTATTGGCAGGTTTTCGATAGAGGTCATCAGGCGTGGCCACTTGTTGCAGCACGCCTTCACGCATGATGGCCACGCGGTCACCCATTGTCATCGCTTCGACCTGATCATGGGTCACGTAGATGGTGGTCACATCCAGACGTCGCTGAATCTGGGCGATTTCCGAACGCATTTTGACCCGCAGTTTTGCGTCGAGGTTCGACAGCGGTTCGTCCATGAGAAACACCGAAGGCTGGCGGATGATCGCCCGCCCCATCGCAACCCGTTGCCGTTGGCCACCCGACAAGCGGCCCGGCCGCTGGTTTAAAAAAGCGCTAAGATGCAGTGTTTCAGCAACGGCTTGAACACGCTTGGAAATTTCGGCTTTGTCAACTTTGGCGATCTGAAGGGGAAAAGCGATATTGTCGAAGACCGACATATGCGGATAGAGCGCATAGCTTTGGAACACCATCGCGATGTCCCGGTCGCGCGATTCAAAATCCGTCACGCGTTGTTCGCCGATATAGACGTCACCCCCGGAGGGGTCTTCCAGTCCACCGATCAGCTTGAGCGCGGTAGATTTTCCGCAGCCGGACGGGCCGACGAGCACAAGAAACTCGCCATCTGAAATCTCAAGATCGAGGTGATCCAGCGAAGGCTTGGCGGATCCATCGTAGACCTTCGAAAGCCCCTGAAGCGTAACGCTTGCCAAAAGCCCCTCCCAGCAGTTTTGGCGGAATATGCGCTTCGCATCGCAAAGGCGGCCGCATTTTGTTATACGTTCCAAACGAAATACTATATTATTTAGACCATATCAACGATTAAATAGTTTGCGAGGCGCAGAGTGTCAGTGATTTTAGTGATCGCGGCTCTGTTTGATCAGGCAGGGGGGCGCTGGTTTCCGCGACGCTCTAGTCACCGGTGCGGCAGAGGGACCTGTTGGTCTTTGTGCTGAGTCTGGGCACACGCGCGTCACGCGCTGTTCGGCTCAGAACTGCTTGGGTGAAATAATGTCTTGGCTGGGTGCTTTGTTCGGCGCCTCGATCGCGCGGATCGCTGCCTTGGCCAGAAAGCTGCCGGCATTTTGAACATCCTCGCGCACCACTTTGATCGCGTGCCGGAAGTGCTGCAAGAACGGTACCGCTTCTTTTGCGAAGATATCCAGATCCTGACCCAGAACCCTGCCAGCCCCTTCGGCCCCGACGCTGGCAAAGATCGCCGCCGTCGAGGAGGGAGCGATAATGCCGTCGATATCGGTCCGTCTGAGCAGAAAATCCCTGATATGCTCTTTGATGTCCTCGCCGCTTTCATCGCTCGATGATCCGGGGATCGCCTCGAAATGCGCCTCGGTCTGCGCAATGGCTTCGCGCGCGCCTTTCAGCATGTCCTGTGCATAGTTTTGGGTCAGCGGTGGGGTCAGCATCGCAATGCGGCGACGACCGCTGCGGACAAGCTCTTGCGCTGCGATCCGCCCGAAGGCGACATTGTCAAAGTCGAAATAAGGGTGCTGATCGCGCCACTTCGTCCGGCCGTAAGTGGCAAAGGGGAATTGACGCCGCAGCAGATAGGCGACGCGCGGGTCTTCGACTTCGATCCGGTTCAGGATCAACGCATCCGCCGATCCAGTCTCGAGGATGTAGCGGACCGGCTTCATCGGGTCTTCGCCGGGAAAATAGGGCGTCACAATCAGATGGTAACGCGTATCGCGCAGCGCATCGGCAATTGACGAGACCAGTTGCCCGGTGTGATCGGTCACCTCATGATCAGAGCACAGGACCAGTGAGATCACATTGGTCTTGCCGGTGCGCAAGCGCAATCCGGCTCTGTTGGGGACATATCCGATCTGTGACGCGATCGCGCGTACCTTTTCCTTGGTCGCGACCCCGATATCCGGCGCATCGTTCAGTGCCCGCGATACAGTGGGCACCGCCAGCCCCGAAATCTCGGCGATGGTGCGCAATGTTGGTCTGGGCTTGTCCGAATCCGGCATCTCTTGGTGCGCCTTGGTGGAGTTTGTTGGGCTTTATGGCAGCTCGATAGCTGCCGTTCGCCCTATTTTGAAAGACGAAATTAACCTGCGAAAGGCCGGAAGTAAATCCGTTGCAAGAAATTTCTAAAACGTTATAGTAGCGATCTATAACGATTTAGATTTGGGAGGAATCAATGAATCGCCTGGCGAAAATAATGGCTGGAACTTTTCTTGCAGGGGCCGGAGCAGCCCATGCAGCGGACCTTGAGGTCACGCATTGGTGGACATCAGGAGGCGAGGCCGCAGCGGTCTCGGAGTTTGCCAAAGCCTTTACTGACAATACGGATCACAACTGGGTCGACGGCGCGATTGCCGGATCAGGTGGCACCGCGCGTCCGATCATCATCAGCCGCATCATCGGCGGTGACCCGATGGGCGCCACGCAGCTAAACCATGGTCGACAGGCGGAAGAGTTGATCGAGGCCGGTTTGCTGACCGACCTGACCGAGCTGGCAGAGAAAGAAGGCTGGAAGGATGTTGTGAACCCGTCCTCGCTGCTGGATGCATGCACCTATGAAGGACGCATCTATTGCGTGCCGGTCAATATCCATTCCTGGCAGTGGATCTGGCTGAGCCATGACGCCTATGAGGCAGCAGGTCTGGATGTCCCCGCCGACTGGAACGAATTCGTCGCCAGCGCACCGAAACTGCAAGAGGCCGGGATTGTTCCGCTGGCGATGGGGCAGCAAAGCTGGCAGCAGAACGGTGCCTTTGGCGTCTTGGCTATCGCCATTGCAGGTGTTGACGCCTGGCGCAAAGTGGTTGTCGATCGCGATGCAGATGCGGCGATGGGCCAGGAATACCAAAAGGTGTTTGAAGCGATTGTAACCGCACGTGAGCTGGCTGCCGACTCAAACGTCCAGGACTGGAACCAGGCCACAAATATGGTGATCACCGGCAAGGCCGGCGCGCAGATCATGGGCGATTGGGCGCAAGGCGAATTCCAGATCGCCGAGCAAGTGGCCGGTGAAGACTATACCTGCCTGCCCGGTTTGGGGATCAATGAGATTCTGGATACCGGTGGCGACGCGTTCTATTTCCCTGTGATTGATGATCCGGCGGTGCAAGAGGCCCAGATGGCCCTGGCTTCGACCCTGATTTCCCCGGATGTGCAGGTGGCCTTCAACCTGAAAAAAGGGTCGCTGCCGGTGCGTGGCGATGTTGATCTGTCTGCGGCCAATGATTGCATGCAGAAGGGTCTGGATATCCTCAAGGCGGGTGGCATCCTGCCATCGGGCGAAATGAACCTGACGCCCGACACGCAAACCCAGATCGAAGACCTGATGGCCGAGTTCTGGTCGACCGATATGTCTGCCGGTGATGCGCAAGCGCGCTATGCCGACATCATTCGGTCCTCTGAGTAAAGCGCCACCACTCGCGCGCCTGTCCGGGATTAGGTAATCTCGGGCAGGTTTAAGCCGCGCCAAGGGACTATCATGTCAGATCTGTCGTCAATCGACACATCCGAGCGCAAGCAAGCGCAACGGCCTGTGTCACTGTTTCGCAACCTGTCCGCCAAAATCGCTTCGATCCCCATGATCCTGACCGCTCTGGTCGTGTTCGTGGGCGGAACGGCCTGGACGGTGGTGCATTCTTTTACCTCGTCGAAACTGCTGCCGAAGACCAATTTTGTAGGCTTCGAGCAGTATGAGCGACTGTGGACCACGCGCCGCTGGCTGGTGTCGCTGGAAAACCTTGCGCTCTACGGTATCCTGTCGTTGGTCTTTACCTTAGTCATCGGCTTTACGCTGGCCGCCCTGCTGGACCGCAAGATCCGGGGTGAGAACGTGTTTCGCACGATCTTCCTTTACCCCTTCGCGCTCAGCTTCATTGTCACGGGCCTGGCCTGGCAGTGGATTTTGAACCCCAATCTGGGCATTCAGCACGTGGTGCGCAGCCTGGGGTGGGAAAGCTTCACCTTCAACCCGCTGAACGACCCCGACATCGTGATGTATGGCATCCTGATTGCGGGGCTGTGGCAGGGTACCGGGCTGATCATGGTGATCATGCTGGCGGGTCTGCGCGGCATTGACGAAGACATCTGGAAAGCCGCCCGAGTGGACGGCATTGGCACCGTGAAAACCTATGTGGTGGTCATCATCCCGATGATGCGCCCGGTTTTTGTGACCGCGCTGGTGCTGATCGCAAGCGGCATCATCAAGCTTTATGATCTGGTAGTAGCGCTGACCAACGGGGGGCCCGGCATCGCCTCGGAAGTGCCCGCGAAATACGTGATCCAGTACATGTTCCGCGCGCAAAACCTGGGGCAGGGCTTTGCGGCCTCGACCATGATGTTGGTCTCGGTGGCCATCATCCTGATCCCCTGGGCCTATCTTGAATTCGGAGGGCGCAAACGTGGTTGATCTGACCTCATCCCGCAGCCTGGATGGCCCCCGTGGCCCCAAACCCAAACGCAGCTTCAGCCGGGCGAACATCTTTCTCTATGGCACGCTGATTGTCGTGTCGGTCTATTACCTGCTGCCGCTTTACGTGATGGTGGTGACCTCACTGAAAGGCATGCCGGAAATCCGCACAGGGAACATCTTTTCCCCACCGCTTGAAATCACTTTCCAGCCTTGGGTCAAGGCCTGGGCGCAGGCCTGTACCGGGATCAACTGTGACGGGCTGAGCCGGGGGTTCGGCAATTCGGTCAAGATCCTGATCCCGTCGGTGGTGCTGTCCATCGCCATCGCTTCGATCAACGGCTATGCCCTGGCGCGGTGGAAGTTCAAAGGGTCCGAGGTGTTCTTTTCGATCCTGATCGTGGGCGCATTCATACCCTATCAGACGATGCTGTATCCGCTGGTGATCATCCTGCGCGAGATCGGATTGATGGGCGATCTGGGTGGGCTGGTGCTGGTGCACACCATCTTTGGTATGCCGATCCTGACCCTGCTGTTTAGGAACTATTTCGCCTCGATCCCCGAGGATCTGCACAAGGCCGCGCGGGTCGATGGGGCCGGGTTCTGGAGCATCTATTTCCGCATCATGCTGCCCATGTCTCTTCCGATCTTCGTGGTGGCGATAATCCTGCAAGTCACTGGTATCTGGAACGATTTCCTGTTCGGAGTGATCTATACCAAGCCCGAAACCTACCCGATGACGGTGCAGTTGAACAACATCGTCAACTCGGTTCAGGGCGTCAAGGAATACAACGTCAACATGGCCGCGACCCTGCTGACCGGGCTGGTGCCGCTGATCATCTACTTTGTCTCAGGCAAGCTGTTTGTGCGCGGTATCGCCGCCGGTGCCGTGAAAGGATAACCATGCATTCTGTCGAAATACGCGATCTTGATCTCAGCTTCGGCGCGGTCGAAGTGCTCAAAGGTCTGAACCTGAATATCGAGGACGGAGAGTTTCTGGTTCTGCTCGGTTCATCCGGCTGCGGCAAGTCCACGCTGCTCAACTGCATTGCCGGGCTGCTTGAGGTCACGGACGGGCAGATCTTCATCAAAGACCGTAATGTTACATGGGAGGAACCCTCGGACCGGGGTATCGGCATGGTGTTCCAGTCTTATGCGCTCTATCCGCAGATGACGGTCGAGGGGAACCTGTCTTTTGGTCTGAAAAACGCCCGCATGTCGCGGGACGAGATCGCCAAGCGCGTCGCGCGGGCGGCCGAGATTTTGCAGATCGAACCGCTGCTGAAACGCAAACCCGCGGCCCTATCGGGCGGTCAGCGTCAGCGTGTCGCCATCGGTCGGGCGCTGGTGCGCGATGCCGATGTGTTTCTGTTTGACGAACCGCTCAGCAATCTGGATGCCAAACTGCGTGCCGATCTGCGGGTGGAAATCAAGCGCCTGCACCAGCAGTTGAAAAACACCATCATCTATGTGACCCACGATCAGGTCGAGGCGCTGACATTGGCCGACCGCATTGCGGTGATGAAAGGCGGGCAGATTCAACAATTGGCCTCGCCCACGGAAATCTACAACCGGCCAGGCAACCGCTATGTTGCGGATTTTGTGGGCTCTCCGGCGATGAATTTCATCGATGGGATGCTGATCGAAGACCGGTTCGAGATGCAGGATCAGGTGCTGTCGGTGGCAGGTTATCCCTTTGCCAAAACGCCAGGCGGCCCGGCCACATTGGGCATCCGTCCCGAGCATATCGAAACCGGCGCTGCCGCCGAGGCTTTGCCGTTTCACACTGATGTTCCCGTTGAGGTGATCGAACCGATGGGGTCAGACACTCTGGCCTGGACCCGTTTTGCAGACAAGGCGTTCCGTGTGCGACTGGATGGGCAGACCGATATCCGCCCCGGTGATCAGCTGAAAATCGGGATTGATATGGCGAAAGCCTCGTTCTTTGACGCTGAAACCGAGGTGCGGTTGTGAAGGACATGCAGGAAAACGGCGCGATTGATCTGACCGGCCCGTGGCACATGCGGGATGCGCTGGGCGAGTATGATCTGGCCGTCGCGCTGCCGGGCGATGGGATCTCGGCGCTTTATGAGGAGGGCCTGATCCCCGACCCTTATTTTGGGCGCAACGAATATGATCTGCGTTGGATCGCCGAGCGGGATTGGGTGTTCGAACGCAATTTCCATCTGGATGATGTGAGTTTCGTTCTGACACTGTCGCAGGTGGATACGGTGGCCGAGGTTACGATTAACGGCACGCCTGTTCTGACCACAGATAACGTCTTCCGGTCTTATCGCGCCGATATCTCGAACGCGGCGCGGCGCGGGGAGAATACGTTGCGGATCACGCTGCATTCCAGCGTGCGCGAAAGCGCCGACCGTCAGGCGGCGCTGCCATATCCAGTGCCCAGCCATCCGCGAAATTGTCCGATTCCAAACGGCAACATGCTGCGCAAGGTGCAGTGTGATTTCGGTTGGGATTGGAACATCGCGCTGGCCCCGTTTGGGATCTATGGCGATATCTGCCTGCGGCCCAAAGACCAGCCACATTTTTCGCAGATCACCACACGGCAGGCCCATACCGGAAACCGCGTGACATTGACCGTGCAAGCGCAGCTGGACGGCGCGGATCAAGCAGAGCTTTGCTTTACAGGCGAGACCCAGACGGTTACCCGCGATGTGCATGGCCGGATCGAAGCGGCGTTCGAGGTCGAAAACCCGGATCTGTGGTGGCCGGTTGGGCTGGGCGCGCAGACATTGCATCCTTTAACGCTCAGTGCCCAAGACGTCACAGAGACGCGCAGGATCGGGTTGCGCGACATGCTTCTGGTCACCGAACCCGATGAGATCGGCACCAGCTTTCGGGTGCAGGTTAACGGGGTCGATGTCTTTTGCCGGGGCGCAAACTGGATCCCCGCTGATGCGTTGCCGGGCCGGATTACGCCGGAAAAGACCCGCGACCTGCTGCAATCGGCGGTTGACGCCAATATGAATATGCTGCGCGTCTGGGGTGGTGGGCGGTATGAGCCCGACAGCTTTTACGAGGCCTGTGATGAGCTGGGGTTGCTGATCTGGCAGGACGCGATGTTCTCGTGCAACCTCTACCCGGCGCATGACAGTTTTCTGGATGATGTGCGGGCCGAGGTGACGGAACAGGCCGCGCGTCTCTCGAACCACGCCTGCGTCGCGCTGTGGTGTGGCGATAATGAGCTGGTCGGCGCGCTGGGCTGGTATCCTGAAAGCGTAAAGGACCGTGACCGTTATCTTGTGGCCTATGACCGGCTGAACCGCACCATTGAACGCGCGGTCAAGGACGTGCTGGGCGAAGACGCCAATTGGTGGCCCTCTTCACCGTCCCTGGGGCGGCTGGATTTCGGCGACGGTTGGCATGATGACCGCGCCGGTGACATGCATTTCTGGTCGGTCTGGCATGAAGGGCGCGATTTTGATCATTATCGCGACGTGGCGCCGCGGTTTTGCAGCGAGTTCGGTTTTCAATCCTACCCGTCGATGGATGTTATCCGCAGCTTTGCCGAGGAACGAGATTTCAACATCGCCGCCCCGGTGCTGGAAAGCCACCAGAAGAACAAAGGCGGCAATGCGCGGATTGCCGAGACAATGTTTCGCTATTTCCGTTTCCCCGAAGGCTTCGAGAATTTCGTCTATCTCAGCCAGGTACAGCAGGGCTTAGCTATCAAAACCGCTGTATCCCATTGGCGCGCACAAAAGCCACGCTGCATGGGCACGCTTTATTGGCAGCTCAATGACACTTGGCCCGTCGCCAGTTGGTCTTCGCTGGATTATGGCGGCGGGTGGAAGCTGATGCACTATATGGCGCGCCATTTCTATGCGCCGGTCAGCACCACGCTTGTGCCCAGTGACGGTGCCTATGATCTGATCACGGTGAATGACACTTCGGCCCCGGTTGAGGTCACTGTTGCCCTCTGCGCGCTGGGCATGGACGGGCAAGAACGTGAGGTTGCGCGGGCGAAAGGGAGGGTCACGCCAGATCGTGCCGCCAAGCTGTTGCAGGTGCCCACCAGTCTGATTGCTGCCGACGAAATCCTACTCTACCGCACCACCCTACCGGACGGATCTGTGCAGACCGATCACCATGCGCCCTTACCCTACAAGGCCTATAACTTGCCGGCGACGCAGTTGGTCCTGACGTCTGAGCGTGATGGTGACAGATACAAGTTGACCGTCAGCACCGACAAGCCTGCCTTTTTCGCCGGTATCGAGGCCGACAAACCTGGCCGGTTCTCAGACAACGCGCTTTTGGTGCTTCCGAAAGAGCCGCGCCAGTTGACCTTCACGCCATCCGACCCGCACGCGCGCGTCGAATTCGTTCTGCGCGATCTGTATTCCGCCACATACGGCACGACCAACAAGGATAGATCATGACCGCTTTTGGATATCAGCTTTATAGCTCGCGCAATTTTGCGCCACTCACCGATACGCTTAGCTTGCTGGCGGATATCGGCTATCAAGAAGTCGAAGGTTATGGCGCGCTGTTTCAGGATGCTGAACTGCTTGGACAGTTGAGGGCAGGGCTGGACCAAACCGGGTTGCGCCTGCCCACCGCTCATTTCGGTTTGGATGCCGTGCGCCAAAACCCTGGCGATGTGGTCCAACTGTGCAAGGAACTTGGGGTCGAGATCGTCTTTTTTCCGTTCCTGATGCCTCAGGATCGCCCGGTGGATGCGCAGGGATGGACAGCGTTTGGTCAAGCTTTGGCTGAGGCGGGCAAGCCTTTGCAGGATGCCGGACTGTCCTTCGGCTGGCACAATCATGACTTTGAAGTTGCCGATCTGGGGATAGCGGAAACGCCATTGGATCTGATCTTGCAGGCGTCGGATGATCTGTTGCTGGAACTCGACGTGGCTTGGGTTGCACGGGGCGGGCGTGACCCGTTTGACTTTATCGCCCGCTATGGTGACCGGATTTCTGCCGTTCACGTCAAAGACATCGCGCCCGAAGGCATGTGTCAGGACGAAGACGGCTGGGCCGATGTAGGGCAGGGCATTTTGGACTGGTCGGCACTGTTTGCAGCGCTGAAAGGGACCAGCGCAAAGCACTTCATCATGGAACATGACAACCCGTCTGACCATGCACGGTTCGCCCGGCGTTCGTTCGAGGCAGCAACCGCATTTGCAAAGGACAACACATGACGAATTTGGGCGTAGGTATTATCGGGGCCGGAAACATCTCGGCCGCCTATCTAAGGCTCGCCCCGTTGTTCAAAGGGTTCGAAATGCGGGCCATTGCCGATTTGAACCTGGAAACGGCACAGGCACGGGCGGCCGAGTTCGGGATCCGGGCCGCGACGGTCGAAGAGTTGCTTGCGGCGGATGACATTGACGTTGTGGTCAACCTCACCATCCCTGCGGCGCATTTCGAGGTTTCGAAATCGGTGCTTGAGGCGGGAAAACATGTTTATTCGGAAAAACCGGTTGTTCTGACGCTGGATGAGGCCATCGCGCTGTCCAAACTGGCCAATGAGCGCGGGCTGCGTGTCGGGTCTGCACCTGACACTTTTCTGGGTGGCAGCCATCAACAGGCGCGGCAGCTGATCGATGATGGGGCCATTGGGCAGGTCGTTTCGGGGACCGCCTATGTGATGGGGCCGGGGATGGAGCATTGGCATCCAAACCCCGACTTTTTCTTTTTGCCCGGCGCTGGGCCGGTTCTGGATATCGGGCCGTATTACGTGACCAACCTCATAAACATGCTGGGGCCGGTGCGAAAGGTTGCTGCGCTGTCGCAGACCGCTTTTGCCGAACGGGTCATCAAGTCTGAGCCCCGGCGCGGTGAGACGGTACCGGTGAAGACCCCCACAACGCTGATGGCTTTGCTGGAGTTTCAGTCGGGCGCGATAATAACGCTTGGCACCAGTTGGGATGTGAAGGCGCACACCCATAGCAATATGGAGCTTTATGGCAGCCATGGCTCGCTCTATGTGCCTGATCCGAACTTTTTCGGAGGTACGCTTTCCCTTGCGGGTGAGGACGGTGAGGTCAAGACGGTCGAGCCTTGGAACCACCCCTTTGGTCGGGCCAATGAAAACCTAGATTCAGCGGAGCCGCGCGCCAATTATCGCTGTGCGGGGCTGGCCGACATGATTGCCGGTCTGCATGCGGGTCGCCCGCATCGGTGTGCCTTGGAACTTGCTGTGCATAGTGTCGATGTCATGACCGCTATTCTGAAATCGGCCGAGATCGGTTCGTTTGTCGAGATCGAGACAGATTGCACCCGGCCCGAGGCTTTCCCACCCGAACTGGCCCGGGAAATCCTGAACCCAGCTTGAGTCCATGGGTGGGCGACACCTAAAACTGCTCATCGCTTTCGCAGCCTCGCCGTTTCCGCTCAATATTTAGGCGGAAGTGGGCCCGAAAGCGGTGGGCCTGACCCTGCTGATTGAGGTCGGCCCAACAAGTGTCCAGATGGTCTGCATGAGCCAGAATCTGACAGTTGTCGTTGTCGAGCAGAACCAGGAACGCGCGTTCGCGATCGTTGATGCCTTGAAAGAGGCGGGTGACGCGGACGTGTTTGTGATCGGCAATGTCTCGGGCTTGGCGCGCCAGATTGCAGTGCATGACCCCGACATCGTGCTTATTGATATCGACAACCCTTCACGCGACATGCTGGAAGAGCTGACCGTCGCCTCCAGCCCGCTCGAACGCCCGGTGGCCATGTTCGTAACGGGCGCGGCGGGCGGTTTGGCCAAAGCGGCTGTTGAGGCCGGCGTGTCTGCCTATGTGGTTGATGGCTTGCAGGCCGAGCGGATTAAACCGGTTATTGATACGGCCATTGCCCGGTTTCAGGTCCTGCGTCAGATGCGCGTGGAACTGGCCGAAACCCGCCGCGCACTGGAAGAGCGTAAGGTGATTGACCGGGCCAAAGGATTGATCATCAAGGCCAAGGGAGTTTCCGAGGACGAGGCCTATGCGCTGTTGCGCAAAACGGCCATGAACCAGAACCGCAGGGTTGCGGATGTGGCCGAGGCGCTGGTCACCGCGTCGGGGTTGTTGTCATGAGAACCGTCACTCTGCCCGTCGCCTATATGCCTCTGGTCGATGCCGCCCCCCTGATCGTTGCGCGCGAGATGGGGTTTGATCATGCCGAAGGCATCTCATTGGATTTGCGCCCGGCCCCGTCTTGGTCATCGCTGCGCGATATGCTGGCCTTTGGGCATGTGGATGCGGCGCATCTGCTGTCGCCAGTCCCGGTGGCGATGGCTTTGGGCCTGGGGGGCATTGCAACGTCGCTTTCTGCGGTTTCGGTCCTGTCGCTGAATGGCAATGTTATCGGCGTTGGTACGCATCTGGCCCAGCGGTTGGCGGATCAGGGTTTTGCCTTTGACTTTGCCGATGCGCAAGCGGCGGGTGCTGCCTTGGCAAAGGTGGCCGGTGACGTTCTGGTGTTTGGCGTGCCCTTCCCGTTCTCGATGCATGTCGAGCTTTTGCGCTATTGGGTTGCGGGCACCGATCTGGCCTCGAAACAAGTGGAAATTCGCACGGTTCCGCCCCCTCTGATGGCACAGGCGCTGGCCGGAGGGGAAATCGATGCGTTTTGCGTGGGTGAACCCTGGGGCTCTTTTGCGGTGGATGACAATGTCGGTGCGCTGCTTTTGCCCGGTCGTGCGATCTGGAGCTGCGCGCCGGAAAAGGTGCTGGCAGTCAGAAATGATTGGGCCGAGACCGAGCCGCATTTGCTGGGCAGTCTGATGCGCGCCGTGTGGCGTGCAGCGCGGTGGCTGTCGCAACCGGACAGCCGGACCACCGCCTCTGAAATGTTGTCGCGCAAAACCTATCTTGATGTCTCGCCCGAACTGGTTGACCGCGCGTTGATGGGTGAGTTCACCATCTCGGCCCGCGGTGAGACGCGCCAAGTCGAAGGTTTTGTCGAATTCTTTGACGGTGCGGCCACTTTCCCCTGGCGCAGTCAGGCGAAGTGGGTGGCGCACCAACTGGCGATGCGAAACGGGCTGGACGCCAGCACAGCCGAACGTCAGGCTGCCAAGGTCTTTCGCAGTGATCTGTACCGGCGCGAGTTGCAGGGGCTGGGGGTCGAAACCCCCGGCGCATCCGAGAAACAGGAAGGTGCTTTGGCCGAGTCAACCGCCGTCGCTTCAGCCAATGGAAGCCTGATTCTGTCTCAGAATGTGTTCTTCGACCGGCGCATTTTCGAGCCGACCAGTTAAGTCTGCACAAAATTTTTGCATCGCAGCGTAGTTTGACGCTGCATTGCAGAAAAATCGGGGCGCAAACCTCAAAAAGGAATGACGCCACCACCTGTCAGGGGCTTAATGAGGTCATCGGAAGGCAACGAAGCCCACCGACGGAATTCGCCCACAACGCAGGGCATCTAAAAAGAGCAAAGCCGCTCGACCAACCGCCAACTCCTCCCGGCGGTGTGTGTCGGCGGCTTTTTTTGTTTGCCCAATGGGCTGAACCGAGAGGGATGAAGATGAAAAAGCTAATTCTGAGCCTGGCAGCGACGACGGCCCTTGCCTCGCCTGTATTTGCCGAGCTGGAGCTGGAAAAAGACGAGCTGACCTTTGGCTTTATCAAGCTGACCGACATGGCGCCTTTGGCGGTTGCCCAGGAACAAGGGTTCTTCGACGACGAAGGCTTGTTTGTCACGCTTGAAGCGCAGGCCAACTGGAAAGTGCTGCTGGATGGCGTCATCGATGGTCAGCTGGACGGTGCACATATGCTGGCCGGTCAGCCTTTGGCGGCGACAATCGGCTATGGCACCGAAGCGCATATCATCACGCCCTTCTCGATGGACCTGAACGGCAACGGCATCACCGTGTCCAATGAGGTTTGGGAAGAGATGAAGCCGAACGTGCCGAAAATGGACGATGGTCGCCCGCAGCACCCGATTTCTGCGGCAGCGCTCAAGCCGGTGATCGAAAAATACAACGCCGAAGGCAAGCCCTTTAACATGGGCATGGTCTTCCCGGTTTCGACGCATAATTACGAGCTGCGCTATTGGTTGGCAGCGGGGGGTATCAACCCTGGTTATTACTCTCCTGAAAACATCACCGGTCAGATCGCAGCCGAAGCGTTCCTGTCTGTGACGCCTCCGCCGCAAATGCCGGCCACACTCGAAGCGGGCACCATTTATGGCTATGCCGTGGGCGAGCCATGGAACCAGCAGGCCGTGTTCAAGGGCATCGGCGTTCCGGTCATCACCGACTATGATATGTGGAAGAACAACCCCGAAAAGGTCTTTGGCATCACCAAGGAATTCGCGGAAGAAAACCCGAACACGACCCTCGCCGTGGTCAAGGCGCTGATCCGCGCGGCTATCTGGCTGGATGAAAACGACAATGCCAACCGCGAAGAAGCGGTCGAGATCCTGAGCCGCCCGGAATATGTGGGTGCGGATTACGAGGTGATCGCAAACTCGATGACCGGCTTTTTCGAGTTTGAAAAAGGCGACCGTCGTCCGGCGCCCGACTTCAACGTGTTCTTCCGCTATAACGCGACATACCCGTTCTATTCCGACGCGGTGTGGTACCTGACACAGATGCGCCGCTGGGGCCAGATTTCGGAAGCCAAACCAGACAGCTGGTATGACGAGGTCGCCAAGTCTGTCTATAAGCCTGAAATCTATCTGGAAGCGGCCAAGCTGCTGGTAGACGAAGGCTTGGCGAACGAAGCCGACTTCCCCTGGGACAGCGACGGGTACAAAGCGCCTACTCCGGCAGCGGACGTCATCGACGGCATCGGCTATGACGGCAAAGCGCCCAACGCCTATCTGGACAGCCTTCCGATCGGCCTGAAAGGTGACCAAAAAGTCGTTGGCACCGAGATCCAAGGCTAATTGAGCCGCGCATCGGCGACGGCTTGCGGCGGAAGGGTTCTTCAAATCCTTCCCCGCCCCGGCATCACTGATGCGCGATCCCTCCATCCAACTTCCCGCCACAAAGCAGGACCCGACACATGACCGCGATCGACCCCAGTTCCTTAGCTTCTGAACAGCGCAAAGAGCGTTTGTTCACACGTATCAACCAGGCCGACAAATGGTTTCAGGTGCTTGGCCTTGCTTGGCTGACGCCTGTCCTGAAGGCTGCTGCGGGCGATAACCCCAAGGCACAAGTCAGCGAAATCTGGCGACTGTTGATCGTGCCCTTGCTGGCCATTGCGGCCTTTCTGGTCTTGTGGGGCACGCTCGCTCCAAAGGTCCAAACTTCTCTGGGGGCGATCCCCGGCCCGGCGCAAGTCTGGACTGAAGCGGTCAACCTGCACGAAGCGGCAAAAGCGACCGCTGAAAAACGGGCAGCCCATGAAGAACGCGTCGAAAAGCGCAACCAGCGTTTTATCGACCGGGGCCAGCCTGAAAAGGTGAAAGATATCCCCTTCACCGGCGCGCCATCTTATTACGCGCAAATCTGGACTTCGATCAAAACCGTGTTCTTCGGCTTTCTGATCGCCACGGTTGTCGCCGTGCCGCTTGGTATCGCTGCGGGCCTTTCGCCGACCGCAAATGCAGCGCTGAACCCGTTGATCCAGATTTTCAAACCGGTCTCTCCTCTGGCATGGTTGCCCATCGTGACCATGGTTGTCTCGGCCGTTTACGTCACGCAGGATGGCTGGTTCGCCAAGTCCTTCCTGGTCTCGGCCATCACCGTAACACTGTGTTCGCTCTGGCCTACGCTGATCAATACCGCTTTGGGTGTGGCATCCATCGACAAGGATCTGGTGAACGTCTCCAAGGTGTTGAAAATGAACACCTATACCAAGATCACCAAGCTGGTTCTGCCCTCGGCTCTGCCGCTGATCTTCACTGGTCTGCGCCTCAGCCTTGGTGTTGGCTGGATGGTTCTGATCGCCGCTGAAATGCTGGCGCAGAACCCTGGCCTTGGTAAGTTCGTCTGGGATGAGTTCCAGAACGGCTCGTCTCAGTCGCTGGCCAAGATCATGGTTGCGGTTTTGACCATCGGCATCATCGGCTTCCTGCTGGATCGGGTGATGTACGCGCTGCAATCCCTGTTTACCTTTACCAACAACCGGTGAGTGTGATGGGTATTCTAAGCATCAAAAACGCCTCGAAATCCTTTGGTGAGGGCGCCGGACGCACCGATGTGCTGAAGGGCATCGACCTGGATGTGGAAGAGGGTGAGTTCCTGGTCATCCTCGGCTTTTCCGGCACTGGCAAGACCACGCTGATCAACCTGCTGGCAGGGCTGGATACGCCCACTTCGGGTGAGATCACGTTCAAAGGCGCGCCGATCAAGGGCCCGGGCCCCGAACGCGGCGTGATCTTTCAAAGCTATTCGCTGATGCCGTGGCTAACGGTCAATGGCAATGTCGGGTTGGCGGTGGACACTGTGTTCCCGGGTCTCAGCAAGGCGGAAAAAGCCGAGAAGGTCGCGCATTACGTCAAGATGGTGGGCCTCAGCCACGCCGCGACGCGTCGTCCGGCGGAACTGTCGGGCGGGATGCGGCAACGGGTCAACGTGGCGCGCGCCCTGTCGATGAACCCCGAGGTTCTGCTTCTGGACGAGCCGCTTTCGGCACTGGATGCGCTGACCCGCGCCAATTTGGCCGACGAGATCGAACATATCTGGGAAGCCGACAAGAAAACCTGTGTGCTTATTACCAACGATGTGGATGAGGCGATCATTCTGGCCGACCGTATCATCGCATTGAACCCTGATGGCACGCTGGGGCAGGAGTTCCGCGTCTCGATCCCGCGTCCGCGTGAACGGGGGGCGATGAACAACAACGAGACGTTCAAGCGTCTGCGTGCTGATGTCACCAAATACCTGATGGATGTGGGGATCGAGGCCAAGGTTGAAGGCACGCGTCTGCTGCCTGATGTCACCCCGATCCACGGCGTGCCCGCTGCAGTAGCCGAGGCACAGGCTGGGATGATCGAAAACCGGTTCCTGGACTTCTCGCAACTGCACAAGGTCTATCCGACACCCAAGGGACCGCTGACCGTCGTTGAGGATTTCGATCTGAAGATCGACAAGGGCGAGTTCATCTCGCTGATCGGGCATTCCGGCTGCGGCAAGTCCACGGTTCTGACCATGGCGGCCGGACTGAACGAGATCTCGAAAGGCGCGATTAAACTGGATGGGCGTCACGTTGAAGGCGCTGATCCCGAACGTGCGGTGGTCTTCCAGTCACCCAACCTGTTCCCCTGGCTCAGCGCCAAAGAGAACGTGGCGATCGGGGTCGACAAGGTCTATCCCAAGGCCAGCCAGGCCGAGCGGCAGGATGTGGTCGAATACTATCTGGAACGGGTCGGTCTGGCCGACGCGATGGACAAATCCGCCAGCGATCTGTCGAACGGCATGAAGCAGCGCGTTGGCATCGCCCGCGCCTTTGCCCTGTCGCCCAAGCTGCTGCTGCTGGATGAGCCTTTCGGGATGCTCGACAGCTTGACCCGCTGGGAGTTGCAAGAAGTGCTGATGGAGGTCTGGTCGCGCACCAAGGTGACCGCGATCTGCGTGACCCATGATGTCGATGAGGCGATCCTGCTGGCTGACCGGGTGGTGATGATGACCAACGGTCCGCAGGCGACCATCGGCAAGATCACCAACGTCGATCTGCCGCGCCCGCGCACCCGCAAGGCGTTGTTGGAGCATCCCGATTATTACGCCTATCGGCAGGAAGTTCTGGATTTCCTGGAAGAATACGAACACGGCGCCAAGCCGAAATCGCCCGCCCCCAAGGCGATTGCAGCGGAGTGAAACCATGAAACAAAGACTTGTTGTCATCGGCGCAGGCATGGCCTCGGGCCGGGTGTTGGAAACCCTGACCGACAACGCGCCGGATGCGTATGACATCACCCTGTTCAATGCCGAGCCGCGCGGGAATTATAACCGCATCATGCTGAGCCCGGTGCTGTCGGGTGAGAAAACCTATGACGAGATCGTCACCCATGACGATGCCTGGTATGCCGAGCGTGGCGTGGCCTGCCGCTTTGGCGAAAAGGTTGCGAAGATCGACCGTGAAATGAAGGTGGTCGAGGGTGAGAAGGGTCATGTGCCCTACGACAAACTGGTGATTGCCACCGGGTCAAACCCGTTCATCATCCCTCTGCCCGGTCATGATCTGGACGGCGTGATCGCCTATCGCGATCTCGAAGATACGCAGCAGATGATGGGTATGGGTCCCGACAACAAAGTTGTCGTGATCGGTGGCGGCTTGCTGGGCCTTGAGGCCGCAGCGGGCATGGCCGTGCATGGGGTGGACGTGACCGTGGTGCACATCATGGGCCACTTGATGGAACGTCAGCTGGATGAGGCCGCCGGTTACCTTCTGAAGAAGTCGCTGGAGGAGAAAGGCATCAAGATCTGCCTGCAGGCGAACTCGAAGGAGATCCTGGGCCAGGACGGCAAAGTACGGGCGCTGCTGTTGGAGGACGGCACCGAACTGCCCTGCGACCTGCTGGTGATGGCGGTGGGCATCCGGCCCAACACCACACTCGCGCAGGAGGCCGGCCTGGCCACGGGGCGTGGTATTCATGTTGATGACCAGATGCTCACCTCGGACCCGGATGTGTATGCGGTGGGCGAATGTGTCGAACATGATGGTGCGGTCTTTGGCCTTGTGGCGCCTCTTTATGATCAGGCGAAGGTCGCCGCGCAGGCTCTGATGGAGCAGGACGCAGCATTTGTTCAGAAGACGCTTTCGACCAAGCTGAAGGTTACCGGGTGCGACCTGTTCAGCGCGGGTGATTTTGCCGATGGCCCCGGGCGCGATGACATCGTGTTCCGCGATCCGTCGCGCGGCGTCTACAAGCGGTTGGTGATCGAAGAGGACCGGTTGGTTGGCGCGGTCATGTATGGCGACACCGCAGATGGCAGCTGGTTCTTTGGCCTGATCAAAGACGGCACAAACATCGACGAAATGCGCGAGACGTTGATCTTCGGCCCGGCCTATCAGGGGGGCGATACCGCGGACCCTCTCTCAGCCGTTGCAGCATTGCCGCCTGAGACGGAGATTTGCGGCTGCAACGGCGTATGCAAGGGCGAGATTGTCGAAGCGATCACAGCAGGGGCCGGTGATCTGGGCGCGGTGCGGGCCAGCACCAAGGCCAGCGCATCCTGCGGGACGTGCACGGGGCTGGTCGGGCAATTGTTGCAGGTTACACTGGGTGATGAGTTCCAGATGCCAGCGGCGCAGCCGGTATGTGGCTGCACTGATCTGACCCACGAGGATGTGCGCCGTCTGATCAAGGGGCAGGAGTTGAAAAGCCAGGCTGCCGTCTGGCAGGAGCTGGGTTGGACAACACCCAATGGCTGTCATATCTGCCGCCCGGCGATCAACTATTACCTTCTGGCCGATTGGCCGCTGGAATATCAGGACGATCCGCAAAGCCGGTTCGTGAACGAACGCAAACACGCCAATATCCAAAAGGACGGCACCTTCAGCGTTGTGCCGCGTATGTGGGGCGGGATCACCACGCCGGATGAGCTGCGTGCCATCGCAGACGCCGCCGACAAATACGATGTGCCCACCGTCAAGGTGACAGGCGGCCAGCGCATCGACTTGCTGGGCGTTAAGGGTGAGGACTTGCCCGCGATCTGGTCGGATCTCAACGATGCGGGTTTGGTCTCGGGCCACGCCTATTCCAAGGGTCTGCGCACGGTGAAAACCTGTGTTGGCACTGATCACTGCCGATTCGGCACGCAAGACAGCACCGGGCTTGGCATCAAGCTTGAGAAAACCCTGTGGGGGTCCTGGACACCGCATAAGCTCAAGCTGGCCGTCTCGGGTTGTCCGCGCAACTGTGCCGAAGCGACCTGCAAGGATATCGGCGTCGTCTGTGTGGACTCGGGCTATCAGATCAGCATCGGCGGGGCTGCCGGGATGGATGTGAAAGAGACCGAGCTGCTGTGTCAGGTCCCCACCGAGGATGAGGCGATTGAGGTCGTCATGGCCGTCACGCAAGCCTATCGCGAAGGCGGCAAGTATCTGGACCGCCTGTATAAATGGCTGGGCAAGGTCGGCATGGACTGGGTCAAGGCGCAGGTCGTCGAAGACCTGGACAACCGTGCCGCACTGGTTGCGCGGTTTGAGCTGTCGCAAAGCATCTACCGCAAGGACCCCTGGGCCGAGCATGTGCGTGACAAGGCCAAGACCTATGCACCGATTGCAGATTTCACATTGGAGGCCGCGGAATGAGCTGGATCGACATTGGAAGCCTCGAAGATGTGCCCCTGCGCGGCGCACGTCTGGTGAAAACCCATATCGGCTGTATCGCGGTGTTTCGCACCGCCGAGGCCGAAGTTTTCGCCGCCACCAACAGCTGCCCGCATAAGGGTGGGCCTTTGTCCGAAGGCATCGTGCACGGGCAATCCGTGACCTGCCCGCTGCACAATTGGGTGTTTGATCTGAACACCGGTCAGGCGCAGGGCGCGGATGAGGGGCGGATCGACACTTATTCCGTACGCGTCGAAGACGGCCGCATCCTGCTGGACGACAGCGCCGTCACCCGGCGGAGCGCGGCCTGATGGACGGAACCGGCCTGCCCGAGACCCGGTCAACCTGTGCCTATTGCGGTGTCGGCTGTGGCGTCTTGCTGCGCCCGGACGGGGCCGGGGGGCTGGCCGTGCGTGGAGACCCGGAGCATCCGGCAAGTTACGGGCGTCTATGCTCGAAAGGCATGGCCTTGGGGGAAACTGTCGGGCTGGATCACCGCCTGCTGGCCCCGCGTGTGTTGGGAAAAGACACAACGTGGGACGATGCGTTGCAGCTGGTGGCGGATCGCTTTGCCACAACGATCAGGGATCACGGGCCTGACAGCGTCGCCTTTTACGTCTCGGGCCAGTTGCTGACCGAGGATTACTATGTCGCCAACAAGCTGATGAAAGGGTTCATCGGCTCGGCCAATATCGACACCAATTCGCGGCTGTGCATGGCCTCCACCGTGGCCGGGCACAAACGGGCCTTTGGGACGGATACGGTTCCGGGCACCTACGAGGACCTGGATCAGGCCGACCTGATTGTTCTCGTGGGGTCAAACCTCGCGTGGTGTCACCCGGTTCTCTATCAGCGCATAATCGCCGCGCGACAGGCGCAGGGCACCAAGATCGTGGTCATCGACCCGCGCCGGACAGCCAGTTGCAGCCAGGCCGATCTGCACCTTGCCTTGCAGCCCGGCAGCGATGTGGCCTTGTTCAATCACCTGTTGACGCAAATCCATGCAGGCGGGCATGTCGCGCCTGAGTTTCTGGACCACACAGTTGGCTTCGCCGAAGCGCTTGAGGCCGCCCAACAGGATGATCCGGCGGTCACCGGTTTGGACCCCGCCGACATCGAACGGTTTTGCACGCTTTGGACCCAAACCGAACGCGTGGTGACGATCTTCAGTCAGGGCGTGAACCAATCCTCCAGCGGAACGGACAAGGTCAACGCGATCCTGAACTGCCATCTGGCGACCGGACGGATCGGGCGCGAAGGCATGGGGCCGTTTTCGGTCACCGGTCAACCCAACGCGATGGGCGGTCGTGAGGTGGGCGGCTTGGCCAATATGCTGGCCTGCCATCTGGACATCGAAAACGACGATCATCGCGCCGCGGTGCAGGGGTTCTGGAACGCGCCAACTCTGCCGCAAAAACAGGGTTTGAAAGCGGTCGATCTGTTTCGATCAATCGAAGAAGGCAAGGTCAAAGCTCTGTGGGTCATTCACACCAACCCGGCGGTCACCATGCCGGATGCAGACCGGGTCAGCGCGGCGATCAAAGATTGCCCCTTTACGGTGGTCAGCGATCTGACCGCGCAGACAGATACAGCGCGCCTCGCGGATGTGGTCCTGCCTGCGGCAGGCTGGGCCGAGAAATCCGGGACCGTTACCAACTCGGACCGCACGATCAGCCGGCAACGCGCGGTTCTGACGCCACCCGGTCAAGCCCGCGCCGATTGGGACATCCTGGCTGAGGTCGGACGCCGTATGGGCTGGGACGAGGCGTTCAGTTTTGACTCTCCGGCGCAGATCTTTCGCGAATATGCAGCCATGTCGTCGCTCGCGGGGTCTTTCGGCAAGGATTTCGACATTTCTGGCCTCACGGATATCACCGAGGATGACTATGCCGAGCTAGCGCCTACACGCTGGCCCGTATCTGCGAAACGAACCGGTGGACGTTTCTTTGAGGATGGGGCGTTCTTTCACCCCGACGGCAAGGCGCGTCTTCTTCCCGTTTCCCATCGCCCACCTCAGGAAACGCCGTCCGAGACCTATCCATTTGTGCTGAACACCGGGCGCAACCGCGATCAATGGCACACGATGACCCGATCGGGCCTGTCGCCGCGCTTGTCTGCCCATCTGGCGGAACCTTATGTCGAGGTGAATCCGGAGGACGCGAAGAAACTGGGCCTTGCCCCAGCAGATCTGGTCGAGATCACAAGCGCGGTTGGCAAAGGTATCTTCCGGCTGCGGATCACCGATGCGGTCACGCCGGGGCAGGTCTTTGCCCCCATCCACTGGACTGGCGAAACCGCGCCTGCTGCGCGTGTCGATGCCTTGGTGCCCAGCGTGACAGATCCGATCTCGGGTCAGCCGGAAAGCAAAGCGGCGGCTGTGTCCGTAAAGCCCATGCAAGCGGCATGGTATGGGTTCGCAGTATCGGTTTCCGCGCCTGCTCCGTCTTCGGATTATTGGGCGTTGGTAAAAACCGACAACGGGTACAGAACCGAATTGGCGGGATGTCACGCCATTGATGATTGGGAAGTTACCGCGCGCGCGTGGTTTGACTTGCCCGATGCTACGGCAACAGTGATCGAAGACCCGAAACGCGGCGCGTTTCGGATTGTGTTGTCCAATGAACACCGGGTTTTGGCCGCACTTTATGTCTCGTCGCAACCGATCTCGTTGATGCGGGACTATCTTGCAACCCTGCCAGATGTGGCCCCCTATCAACTGCTGTCGGGACGCGCTGCGCTGGATCAGGTCGATTGCGGGCCGGTTGTCTGTTCATGCTTCGGCGTTGGGCTGAAGACCATCATCAGCGCGATACAAGACGAGCGCCATCTGAGCGTCGCTGAAATCGGCGAAGCGCTTCAGGCAGGCACCAATTGCGGCTCGTGCCGGCCCGAGCTTGCGGATCTGATCACCGAATATTCGATGCGAGAGGCCAAGACCCCAAAACGCCGCGCACAGGTCTGAGGTCTATGGCTTTGACGCTCAGTTGATCGGCGTGGAGATCTTCCCAACGACATCTAGGCTGCGATCACTGCTGTGAGTTTGCGGCGTCGGCCTGAACACGTTTGAAGTTGAGGAACTGCACGATGTCGGCAGCTTCGTTTTCCTCGAAATCGGCGCCCTCAAAATGGGTTCTGTCACCGTTCAACGTAACGACCCCCAACCGATCACCTGAAAAAACGCTGAACTGGTTTCGATGGTCTCCGCGGCGATGCAGCGTGTATTTGGGCGCCGATGCGTTTTCGCCCCAGATCATGCCTCGGATCGGGCTGGTACAGGCTTTGGCATCAGCCAATGCCACGAGGCTGTTGGCAATGTCGACTTGGCTGAATTGCGTATCGACACGTTTCGGCTCGGGGGCAAGAACCGGCCCGATCACAACAGCGGGTATTTGGGTATAGGCTTTTTCGTACCCGTATCTGTCGACCTCTTGGCCGAGTAACGGCCGCATCGCGCGATGATCACCCAAAACTATCAGATGGCCTGTTTCGAAAAAGCCAGCTTCTGAAAGATGGCGGTATAGCGCGCCGATTTGCCGGTCGACATAGCGGATAACCTGTTCTTCCGAGCGGATACCACTGTCTGGCGCGACGAACGGATGATGGCTGGAAGCCGTTTTCGCAAAGATCAACGTTGGCACGGTGGCGCCTTGTATGACGTCGATGATCCGCTCGACCAAAGCGGCATCGGGTGCCGCATCAAAATGATAGCGGGGCCATCCTTCATAGAATTTGGCTGCACTGCCATGGACTGTCTCGAACCCCAATGCGTCGGCCCATTCTCCGGTTGATGAGAACTCGAGATCAGAGGTGGTCAGGAAATAGCTGTCATAATTGTTTGCAGCGTATGCCGATACCACCGAGTCTTTTGCCGCCCAATATCCGGCGAAATGGGTGTTTCCTCCGTCGGTCAGGGTGTTCGGAGGATAGATCGGGTATTCGGCGGTCAACAGCGAAAGCTCGGCATCTTCGGTCGTAAAGCCGTTGGCCAGGAAATTGCCCAAGGCAAGGTTTTCACGGGCCAGTTTGTCAAGCTCTGGTGTCCAGTCATTCAGTCCGCTGAAAAACCCGGAATGATAAGACGAAAGGGATTCGACCATGTAGATAACCAAAGGCCCGGCAAGCCTTGGGGCGTCAGAGCATATCGGTTCGAATGGATCAGAAAGAGTGCCGCGAAACTCGGCACTATAGGCCCGAAACTCGCTGAGATCTGTCTGGTTGTAGGAAATGACGTTCTGGAAAAGACGGTAATGCACATATCCGGTCTCGCGCATGTTCCAGACGAGGATGCCCGCGACCGCGACGACAATCCCCAAAGCTGTTGCCGTATGGTGACTGATCCTAGTACTTTGCAACAGGCGCCAGACACAGAAAACCGCGCAGCAAAACGCCACCAAAGTCGATGCAATCGCGATCAGCGTAAGAGGTTTGAAGTCAAACAGGTAGGTCAGCGAGTAGGAACCAAACTTTCCAATGTCGGATACGGTCAAACGCTGCCCAAATTGCTGCGAGATGAGGACATCGAGGAAGATCAAGCTCAGCAAGATAATGGCCACCAGAAAGCACCCGACCGCTATGTTTTTCCGCCTCGATGCCGCGGAAACCAGCAGCAAAAGCGAGATCGGCACCAGCAGAATAAAGTCGTTTCGAAGCGTTTCAACGAACGCATGGCGTGGCGTTGAAGTCATGCTGGAAACAAGGAGCTCGACTTCAAGGGCGCGATAAAGGCTTGGGCCAAAAACGGCGCCCAAAACAATAATAATTCTTAACATATTCAGTTTTTTAATTCGATCTAACGTTTGGTTTCTAAAATCTGTGTTGCAATGGGATGCGCCGAAAAAAGACACGTTTGCGCAGGGTTAGATTAATCAGGCCACGCATTGGTCAATAGTTAACTTTCAACGATTAGGTGAAAAATTTTTGTTGTGATGTCTTATTGCGATACTTGCGTGACGGCGTAGGCGAGATGACATAAAGTCGAAAAATCCGACATATTGACGTTATTACCGACCAATTCGTCACTGTGGTCCCTGCACCTCGGACATTTCGCGTCTCATACTGGAGTAAACGCGTAAGGAGGCAGCGCATGACCTGGAATATCTGTGTTCTTGGCGGTGGTAAGATTGGGCAGATGATCGCCACTTTGCTGAAGCAATCCCGCAATTATTCGGTGACGGTGGCAGACCATGATTTGTCGGCGCTTGCGGCGTTCAAAACCATGGGCGTTCCCACTCGCCAGATTGACGCGACGGACGAGACCGGGCTGAAAGCGGCGCTGGAAGGGTTTGACGCGATCATCTCGGCGGCTCCGTTCTTTCTTACTCCGGCCATTGCAGCGGCTGCCAAGGCTGTAGGGGCACATTATTTCGATCTGACCGAAGATGTCGCGGCAACTGCCACCGTGCGCGCGTTGGCCGATGGCAGCAAATCCGCCTTCATGCCGCAATGTGGTCTGGCCCCAGGCTTTGTTGGTATCGCGGGCGCTGCGTTGGCGGCTGAGTTTGACCAGATCGACAGCCTGCATATGCGTGTTGGTGCCTTGCCGATGTTCCCGACCAATGCGTTGAAATACAATCTGACTTGGTCGACAGACGGGTTGATCAATGAATATTGCAACCCGTGCGATGCCATCGTGAATGGTGAACGCGTCAAGACCGCGCCGCTCGAAGATTATGAACGGATCGGTCATGACGGGGTTGAATACGAGTGTTTCAACACCTCTGGCGGGCTGGGGACTTTGCCGGAAACGCTTGAGGGCCGGGCGCGGGCGGTGTCCTACCGATCGATCCGTTATCCCGGTCACTGTGATGTCCTCAAACTGTTGTTGCATGATCTCGGGCTCGCGCAGCGTCGGGATCTGCTGAAAGGCATATTCGAGACGGCATTGCCACGCACCGATCAAGACGTGGTTCTTGTCTATTGTACGGCCAAAGGCAAAATCGACGGAACCCTGCGCGAAAAGTCTTTGATCAACAAAAGCTTTGCGCGCGACATCCACGGTCAAACCTGGAGCGCCATTCAGATCACAACAGCTGCCGGCGTGCTGGGCGCGGTTGATCTGATGCGCACAGGCAAGCTGCCGCAAAACGGGTTTGTGCGGCAAGAGCAGGTCCGGTTGGACGACTTCCTGAACACCGAATTTGGTCAGCTCTATCGTGCTGGCGATGTCACTGAACAGAACAAGGCGGCCTAAGCGATGAAAGATGTTGTTATGACGGCAGAGCAGATTTTGCAGAATTTGGGGTTGAGCGCAGCAGAGCTGACGGGTGGAACACTGGCCGTTACCTCTCCGATCGATGGCAGCTTGCTGGGTGAGGTGCATGAAACACCTCTGTCCGAGATGGATGCCGTGTTCGACCGTGCCAAGGCGGCGTTCAAATCCTGGCGCATCGTGCCTGCGCCCCAGCGCGGTGAGCTGATCCGCCTGCTGGGCGAAGAGCTGCGCGTGGCCAAGGATGACCTGGGCGCGCTGGTCAGTTGGGAGGCGGGCAAGATCACCTCGGAAGGTCTGGGCGAAGTGCAAGAGATGATCGACATCTGCGACTTTGCAGTGGGTCTGTCCCGGCAGCTTTATGGCCTGACCATCGCATCTGAACGCCCGGGCCATCGGATGATGGAAACCTGGCACCCTGCCGGGCCGGTTGGTGTGATTTCGGCGTTTAACTTTCCTGTTGCCGTCTGGTCCTGGAATGCGGCGCTGGCGCTTGTCTGCGGGGATCCGGTGATCTGGAAACCGTCAGAAAAGACTCCACTGACGGCGATGGCCTGCCAGAAGATCTTTGAGCGTGCAGTGGCGCGGTTCGGCGATGCGCCCGAGGGTCTGCTACAGACACTCATTGGCGGTACGCAACTGGGCGAGGCGTTGGTGGCCAGCGAACATGTCCCGGTGATCTCGGCAACCGGCTCAACCCGAATGGGCCGTGCGGTGGCCCCGGTTGTAGCATCGCGTTTCGGCAAATGCATTCTGGAATTGGGCGGCAACAATGCAATGATCGTCGGCCCCTCGGCTGACCTTGAAATGGCGGTGCGGGCCATTGTGTTCTCGGCGGTTGGTACGGCCGGTCAGCGCTGTACCTCGCTGCGGCGGTTGATCGTCCACAACTCGATCAAGACCGATCTGGTTGCGCGTTTGAAGAAGGCCTATGCCGGATTGCCCATCGGCAACCCGTTGGCCCAGGGCACATTGGTTGGTCCTTTGGTTGACGAGGCCGCAGGAGCAGCGATGACCGCCGCGCTGGAGGCTGCCAAAGCCCAAGGCGGCACCGTTTTTGGCGGCAATCGTGTCACCAGCGGTGTGCCGGACGGGGTCTATATGGAACCTGCGATTGTCGAGATGCCAGGCCAGACCGAAGTGGTTAAGACCGAGACCTTTGCGCCAATCCTATACGTCATGGGCTATGACGATTTCGACCAGGCCATCGACATTCAAAATGACGTACCGCAAGGCCTGTCATCTTGCGTTTTCACCCTGAACATGCGCGAGGCCGAGCAATTCCTGACTGCCGCCGGGTCTGATTGCGGGATTGCCAACGTCAATATTGGTCCATCCGGGGCCGAGATTGGCGGCGCGTTTGGCGGTGAGAAGGAAACTGGCGGCGGACGCGAAAGCGGCTCGGACGCCTGGAAAGCCTATATGCGGCGGCAGACAAATACGGTGAATTATTCAGCCGAACTTCCGCTGGCCCAGGGGGTCAAGTTCGACATCTGAACCAATGGCCCGACCGATTTGGACATGGTCGGGCCTTAGTCGGCAAATAGATAATCCAGGCGCATGATGGCCTGCGCTGTGTCAGATGGCAGGCCCAGAAATCTAGCAACCGCGCGTTCATTCTCGGCGCGGTTCGCGGTTTCGCGCAGGCGCAAATAGCCGTCAAACTCGGCTCGCCGGATCAATTCGGATTCGTATGCGATATCGTTGCGCAGTGTCGGCAGCAGGTGGGCCACCGTTTCGGGCCGGCTGTTTTCACCGGTCAAGCCGACCCTTCGGGCATGCCCGGTCAGGTAGTCATCGGAATAGCTGCATTCGACCTCGAGGATATGTGTGCGGACCTGGTCGGCACAAAAGTCCTGAATGACGTCCAGATTGGCGGGATCGAGGCAAATCACCAGTTGATCAGACTGGAAATGCTCAAACAGCATACGAACAACGGCGCGCCGATGCCGCGAGCGTTTCAACAGAGTGGTCTCGATCCCGCCCAGATCGGGGAGGGGCGTTTCCTCTTCGTTGAAAAGGTATTCGATACAGGGAATGTTGGTTTCCGAAGCGATCTGATCGACCAGCCGTTTGGCGACGTGCCACTTTTTGCAAACTACAAGATACAGATCCCGTTCGGGCCCGAGTGTGTTGTTCGCTTCCCAGAACCGTTGGCCAAAGCGCCGCCCAACCCTGCCGCGACCGGTAAGAAAGGCATGTAGATTTCGCCCTTCGTTCGAGATCTGAAAACTGACCCCTTCCTGCGCGTAAAGCTGGCCCAACCGTTCTTTCATCTCGCGTGCTTCAGGACTGATCTTTCGGGCGAACAGATAGTCCTGGCTGAGCAGCAAATCGTAGTGATCGTTGTAGAAAGTAACCGGCATACCATAGTCGGAAAACATCAGGAACGTCAGCGTGCGGTTCTCGATTTCCTGTTTCGGAACCAGATGGCGGACCAGGGTTTGAAAAAACGTCTCGTCCGGTATCCAGGTGGTCGAGAAAAAGCGGATGATATCGCGGCGTTCGCGCAGCAGCTTTTGGATCATCTCGATTGTTCGGCGCCGCAGACACCACCATTGGCTGCCAATCATCACTTTCAAATCACCGGGTATTTCACGTGTCAGGCCCAGTTTCTTTTGTGCCTCATAGCTGGCGTAAAACCGGCCCGCCTGCGTTCGTTCGTTGAAATAGTGGCGATAGATCAGCCGGTCTTCCTTCATTCCGGTCTTGATCCAGTTGCTTTTGAAAAAGTCGTGGCTTTCGATAAAGTCGAGATCGTGCCGGTCCAGAAAATCATGCGTATATTCTGCCGTCTTGATGGCCATGCAATCGCCGGACAACATGTAGAAATGCGTGGCCCGGGGGAACGCTTCGGTCGCCGCATCTATGGCATGAAGCGTGGCTTGTACCAAAGACCACGCGCCCCAGCCGCATTTGATCCGTTTGGCCGCAAACGCAACATTCGGGTTTTCACGCAATGCGTCGCGGATGCGTTGATAATCTTTGGCGGATGCGCGCGCATCGAAATGGATGGAGATGCAGTCCCCCACCGCCGTCAGTTGCTGAGCCTGAGCAATGATAGCGTCGGGGTCTTTGTGGCATAACAAGATAAAGGCAATTTTTGCCATTGGTTTGCGCTATTTCCGTTTCTGCCCGTTTGCACCCGTGATACTGAGGATGAGCGATTGAATAAACAGAATATTTTTGATTTTTTGTGTGTATAGGCCAAGTGTCGGACTGAGATCCGGTGGCATAAGGAGGCGCAGTTAATGGGGTTTCCCGGGACATGGATGACCGAAAGTCAAAGCATGGTCTACCGTGTGGTGCCCAAATGCGCCTGCTCGACCATTGGTCAGATCATGTACTATTCGGATCATGGTGTCTTTTTCGACGGCGACATCCACGATGCATCTGAGGGGCTGCACAAGTGGTCCTTTGAGAACAGCAAATCCCCGATTGCCGAGAATGTCCGTGGGCATAGCTCGTACACATTTACCTGTGTGCGCAATCCCTATACGCGGATCCTGAGTTCGTTCTTCGACAAGATTTGCGGGATTCAGCGCAACGGCAAGCGATACCGGGGCAATCTGGTGCCCAGCCTGATCTATAACTATGGGATTGAGGTTGGCGGGGATGACGGCAAGGGCGAGTTCGACCAGATCGCCAGCTTTCGTCGGTTCCTTCTGTTTGCGCGCGATACCATCCGGTGGCGCCGCCCGATGGATCCCGACATTCATTGGTCGGCCATGTCGGGCCATGTCTCGACGCTGATCGTGAATGGCGGGCGCTATGACCGGATCTTTTGGACTGAAAAGTTCAACGACGGCATGCAGGGCGTTTTGGATCAGGTGCAGACCGAGCATACAATCACCTTGTCAGATGTTCCACGTTTCAACGAATCCGAAGGTCATGGGCCAAAACGCGCACATCCGGTTGAGGATTTCTTTGACGATCTGTCCATGCATCTGGTCTACGAGATCTACAAACAGGATTTCGAACTGTTCAAATACGATTTCGAAAACCCGGCCAACAAATTGCCAATCGGTGAAATCGACCTGGAAGAGATTCACGCCAAACTGGGGGATTGAGTAGCACTGGGTGTCCGCGGCAGAGATTTATCTGCGTGGAACGCGATTTGCAGGTGGGTGTCTGCTTGGAGCCCAAACTCTCGAATGCTGCGCTACGGACCAATGTCTGTTTCCCGGTATGAGGTAGGCAGAGGCCATTCTGTGGCCTCTGTCTCGTTGGTTCACTTGTTGAAGAACTCGGCGGCGGCGTCGGTCGACGCTTTCACGGCATCTGGCTTGTAGTAGAAGTCCACGTGGCCGAATTCGTCGAACGCCAATTCCTCATGCTCGTTCGTCAGCTTTTCGACAAACTGGGTGGAGCAAGGCGCAGTAAATGCCGTGCTGGAGTAGATCGTCAGCGTAGGTTGCGTGATCTTGTCAGCATAGGCTTCACCAAGTGAGAACAGGGACTGCATGCTCTGATCGGCAATATGCATGTTTGAGAAGTTCGGAACTGCTTCCGGCCCCTTGGCCCCTGTGCGACCGTAGTAGTCATAGCTGGCCTCAGCCATCGACGGGAACGGTGCGGCTGCGACAAAATCTTCGCGGGAAATCTCGTCATCCAGGCCGAAAGTGTCAACGTAGACCGGCTCGCCGGATTCATACATCTTCTGCATCGCCGCATTGGACGCTGCGATCATCTGGTGCGCCATGTTGGGATCGGCCCACTGGAACCCATCTGCGGCCATCATTCCAGAGACCAGAGCGATTTTCTTGATGCGGTGGTCGGTTACGTCGGCGGAGGCGATGATCGAGCCGCCCTGGCACACGCCAGGCCGTGGATTTCTTCGACGAATGGCAGGGTGCCGAGGTATGACACAGCGTCCCAAGTGTTCTCGATCAGGCGGAACATATAACGCGATTTCATGTGCTCTCCTGGCAGCGCGGGGCTGTCGCCCATGCCCAGATAGTCAAAGCCCAGATAGATGAAGCCGCGTGCGGCCATTTCCGGGCCGTAGGTCGCGGGGATCTGATCTTTGACCTGCGGGAAGGGGCTAGCGCCGACGATGGCTTTGTATTCCTTCGACGCGTCAAATCCTTCGGGAAGGTAGAGGTCGCCTGCCAAATCCACACCAAAGGACTTGAAGGTCACTTGGTTTTTGCCAGCGCTAAGGGTTTGGGTTGTCATGGTCTTGGTCCTTTCGGGTTGGAAGACGCTTGGCCTTGCAAAAGTAAATTGTGAAGTTTACTTATGGGGTGGTAAGGTGTTTGTAAACACACCTTTTTACTTATTGAGATGAAACCTGTGAAACGTACTGAAAAGAAACGGAAAGATATCATCGACGCAGCCATCGATGAGTTCCGTGAGCAAGGGTTCCTGGGGGCGAAGACCACCTCAATCGCGAAAAAAGCGAACGTATCGAGTCGCACGCTCTACAATCACTTCGAAAGCAAGGAGGCGCTGTTCGACGCGATCTCAGAGATCATGTTGGAACAGAGCCGCAGCATGCAGCCGGTATCCTATGATCCGGATCGCGACTTCGCCGAGCAACTGAAGGATGCTCTTTGGCGCTACGTCGGAGTGATCACGGAAGAAACAGCCATCGGATTAAATCGCATGGTCCTGTCAGAGCTGATCCGTGACCTTGATCGGTCCCGGCGGTTCTTCACTCAGACCGAAACCCACGATTATCCGATGACGCGGTTGATTGGTGAGGCTATGGACGCTGGCGTTATACGAGAAGCTGATCCGGCCTTCGCAACGAACCAGCTTTTGGGGCTCGTCAAAAACTTCTTCTTCTGGCCGGAGTTCTTTCTTGGCGAGAACCCGACACCAAAAGACGTCCTGGACGATTGCGTCGCTATGTTTTTGGCGCACTACAAAGCGGACGTTTGATTGGACATCACCAATGGCGGCTTCGTCCGCCGAGCTGTCATTCGCCGCGATTTGGCGAACGTTTACACGAGCCCAAAGCGGATTTTGCAATGTCCAGATTGGAACCGTTCCCATCGGCACGTTAGCAATGTGTAGCCTCTAGTTTTTTAGGCATACGACAGACTTTCGTGTACACTCGCCACACTGCTCTGTCGAAAAGCTGAATAAAGCAATCAACTTCCTTGGGGGGACAAACTATGTCAATCGAAACGACCGCACGAGAATTTTTTGAGGCTTGCGAGACTGGTAAGGGTTGGAAAGGGTGCAAAGGCTATTGCAATGAAGACGCTACATTCTCTGCTCAGGCAGATGCGTTAGCTGACGTACTTACGCTGGAGGGGTATGCGGAGTGGATGAAGGGTTTGCTGACACCCGTCCCAGATGGTCATTACGAGCTGAAGTCATTCTCGACCGATGCAGATCGTGGCGTTGTAACAGCATTTGCCGTGTTTCACGGAACCCACTCGGTAGACGGGCCAGTGCCCGCGACCGGAAATAAGGTTGCGGCAGATTACGTCTATGCGATGGAGTTTGACGGCGACAAAATTAAGCACATGACCAAGATTTGGAATGACGTTCACTCGTTAAAGCAACTCGGCTGGGCATAACCGCTGTAGGATGATTTGTGCGTAAGTGGCCTGAATTGGCGGTGGCCCCTTTGTCCGCACAGCAGAACAAAAACAGCCCACCGGGTAGGTGGGCTGTTTTTGTTGAGCAGTTTCTTACTCAAAGTTGACGCACGGCTCCTTTCGCGGCGCTGGTGGTCAATTTGGCGTAGGCTTTCAACGCAGTGGACACTTTGCGCTTGCGGGGCTCTGCCGGTTCCCAGCCTTTTGCGTCCTGCTCGGCGCGGCGGGTGGCCAGCTCTTCCTCGGACACCGCCAAGTGGATCGTGCGGTTGGGGATGTCGATCTCGATCCGGTCGCCGTTTTTGACCAACCCGATCTCACCGCCTTCGGCCGCCTCGGGTGAGACATGGCCGATCGACAGGCCCGATGTACCCCCCGAGAAACGCCCGTCCGTCAGCAGGGCACAGGCTTTGCCCAGGCCTTTGGATTTCAGGTATGACGTCGGATACAGCATTTCCTGCATGCCCGGTCCACCGCGCGGGCCCTCATAGCGGATCACCACCACGTCGCCCTCTTTGACCTTGCCGGTCAGGATGTCATTGACGGCCTGGTCCTGGCTTTCGCACACATAGGCCGAGCCGGTGAATTTCAGGATGTTCTCATCAACGCCTGCGGTTTTTACGATACAGCCGTCGCGCGCTATGTTGCCGAAGAGAACCGCCAGACCACCATCCTGGCTGAAGGCGTGTTCTTTGGCCCGGATCACGCCGGTTTCGCGGTCTGTATCCAGCTCTTTGTACCGGTTCGACTGGCTGAAGGCCTGCGTTGTCCGCACACCGCCGGGCGCGGCTTTGAACAGATCCTGCGCCTTTGGGTTGTTGGCAACCTTGATGTCCCAATTGGCAATCGCCTCACCCATGGTGGCCGAATGGACGGTGCAGCAGTCTTCATGCAGAAGGCCTGCGCGGCTCAGTTCACCGAGGATCGAGAAGATGCCACCGGCGCGGTGGACGTCTTCCATATGCACATTCTCGGTATTGGGCGCGACCTTGCAGAGGCACGGAACCTGTCGGCTGAGCCGGTCCATATCGGACATAGTGAAATCGACACCGCCCTCGCTGGCGATGGCCAGCAGGTGTAGCACCGTGTTGGTTGAACCACCCATGGCGATATCCAGGCTCATTGCGTTTTCAAACGCGTCAAACGTGGCGATCTCACGGGGCAGGAACCCTTTTTCGTCCAGCTCATAATGCCGCTTGGTGATCTCGACGATGCGGCGACCGGCCTCCAGGAACAGCTCTTTGCGGTCCGAATGCGTCGCCAGGGTCGAGCCGTTGCCGGGCAGCGCCAGACCCAGCGCCTCGGCCAGGCAGTTCATAGAGTTCGCCGTGAACATGCCCGAGCATGAGCCGCAAGTCGGGCAGGCGTTTTCTTCGATATGTTTGACCTGTTCGTCGGTGTATTTGTCATCCGCTGCGGCGACCATCGCGTCCACAAGGTCGATCTTTTTGACATCCAGATCGGCGATGTCGATCTTGCCCGCCTCCATCGGCCCACCTGAGACAAAAATGGCCGGGATGTTCAGGCGCATGGCGGCCATCAACATACCCGGCGTGATCTTGTCGCAGTTCGAGATACAGACCATCGCATCAGCACAATGGGCGTTGACCATATATTCGACCGAATCCGCGATCACTTCCCGCGAGGGCAGGGAATAGAGCATACCGTCATGGCCCATGGCGATCCCGTCATCCACCGCAATCGTGTTGAATTCCTTGGCCACGCCGCCTGCGGCCTCAACTTCGCGCGCGACCATCTGGCCCAGATCCTTCAGGTGCACGTGACCGGGGACAAATTGGGTGAACGAGTTGACGATAGCGATGATCGGCTTGCCGAAATCGTCATCGCCCATACCAGTGGCGCGCCACAGGCCACGCGCGCCCGCCATGTTGCGGCCATGGGTAGAGGTTCTGGATCTGTACAATGGCATGATGCTGTTTCCCTTTTGCCTCGGGTTGCATGTTCGAAGGATTGTGCGTTATAGCGCACGTATCACATGTGCGCTATAACGCACAAGAGGATTCGGAAGGCCGGGATATGGCACCAGACGAGATTACGCTGAAACTTCGGGACGTGCGGGCCGCATCGGGGCTGAGCCTGTCGAAAGTGGCCGAGATGACGGGTGTCAGCAAAGCGATGCTAGGCCAGATCGAACGCGGTGAATCCAGCCCGACGATTGCGACGCTTTGGAAGATTGCCAAAGGGTTTCAACTGCCGCTAAGCGCTTTGATCGGGCCATCGGCGCTGCGTGATCCGGCCAATTCGGGCGTGTTCCAGACAGTGACCTTTCCCGGCAGTATCGAGGTCAAGATCGTCTTTCCTTTTGATCCCGCACTTGGCGCCGAAACCTTTCACGTCCAGCTTGCTCCGAACCAAAGCCACGAGTCGCCGCCTCATGCAGCAGGGGTGACCGAAGAGGTCTTTGTGCTGAGCGGTCACCTGGAAATCATGCGCAATGGCGACTGGCTGCCTTTACAAACCGGCCAGGGCCTGCGCTTTGCCGCGGATCAGCCGCATGGCTACCGCGCCGGAGCAGACGGCGCTGCGTTCCTCAACATGCATCACTATGCGCAAAACCCTGAGGTTTCTGAACGGGTATCCCATGACCGCACTGCTTGACAGCCTTACTATCGTGGACGCCATCGGCTCTTTCGGGGCGCTGATCGTGGTTGCAGCCTATTTCGCGACGCAGATGCGGATGATGAACTCCGACGATCTGGCCTTTCCGGTGGTGAATCTGCTGGGCTCGGTGCTGATCGTCTATTCGCTGGTCTACAACTTCAATCTGGCCTCGATGCTGATCGAAGGGTTCTGGATTTTGATCAGCATTGTCGGGATCGTGCAGCATTTCAGGTTGCGCCGGTCGGCAGAATAGGCGCTATCCAGCCTTGAACCGCCATGCTGCGGGGTATAGGGAAAATTCAAGCTCGCTTAGGAGATGCTAAGATGCAGGATGATCCCAAAACCCTTGTATCCACGGATTGGCTGGCCGCTCATATGAAAGACCCGGATCTGCGGATTTTGGATGGGTCGTGGTACCTGCCGTCGCAGAACCGTGACGCCAAAGCCGAATATGATGCGGGCCATATCCCGGGTGCGCGGTTTTTTGATATCGACGATATATCCGACCACCGTTCGGACCTGCCGCATATGGCGCCTCCGGTGGAAAAGTTCATGTCTCGGCTGCGCGCGATGGGTGTGGGCGACGGGCATCAGGTGGTGGTCTATGACGGGGCCGGGCTGATGTCAGCTGCGCGGGTTTGGTGGCTGTTCCGCCTGATGGGGCAAGAGAACATTGCTGTTCTTGATGGCGGTCTGCCCAAATGGCAAGCCGAGGGGCGTGAGATCGAAGATCTGCCGCCCGTTATCCGCGACCGCCACATGACGGTGCGGGTTCAAAATCATCTGGTGCGCGATGTCACTCAGGTCTCGGCTGCGTCCAAACTGGCGGATCACGAGATCATCGATGCCCGCGCCGCCGCGCGTTTTGCCGGTACTACGCCCGAGCCGCGCGAAGGGTTGCGTTCGGGCCATATTCCCGGGTCACGCAACGTACCCTTTCCCGATTTGCTGAATAAGGACGCGACGATGAAGTCGCCCGACGCGTGCCGCGCCGTTTTTGAGGCTGCTGGCGTTGATCTGTCAAAACCCGCGATCACCTCTTGCGGGTCGGGCGTGACCGCCGCGATCCTCAGCCTTGCGCTGGAACGCATGGGCAAGAAAGACCATTCGCTTTATGACGGCTCCTGGGCGGAATGGGGTGCCTTCCCGACCCTGCCCGTCGCAACCGGAGAGACCTGATGTTCGAGAACCTCAAACCGCAGCCCGCCGACAAGATCCTGGCTCTGATGCAGATGTATCGCGAAGACCCGCGAGACCAGAAGATTGATCTGGGTGTTGGTGTCTACAAAAACGCCGAGGGCGTGACCCCGGTGATGCGCGCGGTCAAAGCCGCCGAGAAACGTATTTGGGAAGAGCAGGACAGCAAAGCCTATACCGGTCTTGCCGGTGATCCGGCTTTTGCAGACGCAATGATCGGCCTGATCCTGGGCAGCGCGGTTCCGCGCGCCAATATCGCCGCTGTGGCCACCCCCGGCGGCACCGGCGCCTGTCGTCAGGCGTTCGAGATGATCCGGATGGCCAACCCGTCTGCGCGCGTCTTTGTCTCGAACCCGACATGGCCCAACCACCGTTCGATCCTGAACTATCTGGGTATCGAGACGGTTCAATACCGCTATTTCGACAGCGAAACCCGCGGCGTTGATTTCGACGGTATGATTGCCGATCTGAAGACGGCCAAGCCCGGCGACGTGGTCCTGCTTCATGGATGCTGCCACAACCCTACGGGTGCCAACCTGAACATGGTGCAGTGGCAAGAAGTTGTGAACATCATCAACGCGCAAGGCCTCGTGGCGATGATCGACATCGCCTATCAAGGCTTTGGCGACGGGCTGGAGGAAGACGCGCAAGCAACCCGTCTGGTGGCCTCATCCGTCAGCCGCTGCCTGATCGCGGCGTCCTGTTCGAAGAACTTTGGCGTCTACCGTGAGCGCACGGGTCTGTTGATGGCCATCAGCGACAAAGCCGAAGAAACAGCGCTGAATCAAGGCACGCTGGCGTTTCTCAACCGCCAGAATTATTCCTTTCCGCCCGATCACGGCGCACGGGTCGTGACCACGATCCTGAACGATGATGCCTTGCGCGCCGATTGGGCTACTGAGTTGGAAGAAGTGCGTCTTTCCATGCTGGGGCTGCGTCAGCAACTGGCCGATGAGCTGCAACGTCTCAGCGGGTCCGACCGGTTTGGATTTGTTGCCCAACATCGCGGCATGTTCTCACGCCTCGGTGCAGCCCCGGAACTGGTTGAGCAGCTGCGTAACGAACATGGTATCTACATGGTCGGCGACAGCCGGTTGAACATAGCGGGTCTGAACGCAAATACCGTGCCGATACTGGCGCAGGCGATCGTCGACGTTGGCGTCTGAGACACTGGCGAGAAACACAAAAGGCTGCACGAATCCCGCAGCCTTTTTTGTCGCGATAAGATGAAGACCTGATCCTAGGCCAAGGCCATTTCCAAGGCCTTTGCGCAGTGAATGCGTGTGGTGTCGAAAACCGGGTAGGAAACGTTTTCGGGGTTCAGCAGCATTCCAACTTCGGTACAGCCAAGGATCAGGCTGTCTGCTCCGGCGTCAGACAGACGTTGCGCAATCTCGACATAGGCGGTTTTGCTGTCCTCTGTAACAATGTCTTTGCACAGCTCTTCGTAAATGATGCGGTGCGTGGTGTTTTGATCGGCTTCGGTGGGCAAAACAGGCGTCAACCCAGCCGCATGCAGACGATCGGTGTAAAAACTCTGTTGCATTGTGAAGGCCGTTGCCATCAGGCCAGGAGACGTCAGGCCCGCGGATTGGATGGCGTCCGCTGTGGCGTCGGCAATATGCACAAAGGGAATGGAAACGCTGTCCATCATCTGATCGGCCAGCTTGTGCATCGTGTTGGTTGCAAGCACCAGAAGATCTGCACCACCCCGTTCCAGCGCGAGGGCTTCGCGGTTCAGAATGCTACCGGCGCTGTCCCAGTCGCCCTTGCTTTGCAGAACCGCAATTTCAGCGAAATCCAGTGACCGGATCAAAAGCTGAGGGGAATGCAGACCGCCAAGACGCTGCCGGGTCAGATCGCAGAGCAGGCGATAGTAGATTTGTGTCGAGGCAGCGGACATGCCGCCGAGAATACCGATTGTTTTCACCCAGACCTCCCGAACCCGCACAATCGCGGTACTTCTGAGATGTCGCGGACTGCTGATCCGGTCAAGCAGCAGTATTGTATCAAACACAAAAAAGCCGGGCGCGAACGCCCGGCTTTCGGATCTTGATGGATCAGCTCTTAACCCTTGGAGAACTCGGGGTAGGCTTCCATACCCAGCTCTGCCATATCCAGACCGTTGATCTCGTCTTCTTCGCTGACGCGGATGCCCATTGTCGCCTTCAGGATGGTCCACAGGATCAGTGCGCCGACAAAGGTGAAGACACCGTATGCAACGATACCGGTCAGCTGCGTAACCAGGCTGGCTTCGCCATAGAAGATCACGGCGATGGTGCCCCAGATACCGGCACACAGGTGAACCGGGATCGCGCCCACAACGTCGTCGATCTTGAACTTGTCCAGCATCGGGACCGCGAGGACCACGATGATACCGCCCACAGCACCGATCCACAGTGCACCGAACAGGGTCGGGGCAAGCGGTTCAGCTGTGATCGACACCAGGCCAGCCAGAGCGCCGTTCAGCACCATGGTGAGGTCAGGCTTTTTGTACATGATCTGGGTCATCAGCAGGGCTGCAACAGCACCGGATGCGGCGGCCATGTTGGTGTTGGCAAAGATGCGCGACACGTCGGATACGTCACCCACGGTGCCCATCGCCAGCTGCGAGCCGCCGTTGAAGCCGAACCAACCCAGCCACAGGATGAATGTACCCAGTGTGGCCAGTGCCAGGTTCGAACCGGGCATCGGGTGTACTTTGCCGTCTTTGTACTTGCCGATACGCGGGCCAAGGATCAGACAGCCCGCCAGAGCCGCCCAGCCGCCGACCGAGTGCACGATGGTCGAACCGGCGAAATCCGAGAAGCCAGCTTCGGACAGCCAGCCACCGCCCCACTGCCAGGAGCCCGAGATCGGGTACATGATGCCTGTCAGCACAACGACGAAGATCAGGAAGGGCCACAGCTTGATACGCTCGGCCACGGCACCCGATACGATCGACGCGGTTGCAGCGACAAAGACCAGCTGGAAGAAAAAGTCCGAGCCGATCGAAGCGTAGTCCAGAGCAGCCTCGGCAGGGTCAACGCCAACCGGATCAAGCACGGTTGGACCGCCAAGGGCAAAGAACCCGTTGAAGTCGCCCGGATACATCGTGTTGAAGCCGACCAGCCAGTACATGATGGCGGCAATGGAAAACAGCGCGATGTTCTTGGTCATCTGCATGGCCACGTTCTTGGAACGCACCAAGCCACCTTCCAGCATGGCAAAGCCTGCCGCCATGAAGAAGACCAGGAAACCCGCCATCAGGAACAGCAGGGTGGTAAAGATATATTGGGTATGCAGCGCGGCCTCGCCCTCGGCAGCCTCTTGCGCCAGACCCATCTGCGGCAGCGCAACGATCGCAGCGGCAGGGATGAGTGATTTCATCAGGTTCATTGTCAGTCCTCGAATGATGTGAGTTCGGGGCGCTTTACAGCGCTTCCTCGTTGGTTTCCCCGGTCCGCACGCGCAGTGCCTGCTCGACATCGAGGACAAAAATCTTACCGTCGCCGATCTTGCCGGTCTTGGCGGTGTTGGTGATGGTCTCGACGATCTGGTCGGCCATGGTCGCGGGTACCACGATTTCGAGTTTGATCTTCGGCACGAAATTCACAGCGTATTCAGCGCCGCGATAGATTTCGGTGTGACCGGATTGCGAGCCAAAGCCCTTGATCTCGGTCACCATCATGCCGCGCACGCCCGCTTCGGTCAGTGCTTCGCGCACCTCCTCGAGCTTGAACGGCTTGATTGTCGCAATGATGAGTTTCACGTTCGTCCCCTCTGCTTCCCCGGTTAGACCGGCCTATTTGCACCTGCAGAAAAAGACCGTAACGAAAGGACCATGGGAACGATTCCGGGCCTGAAACCTTTGGGAAAATCCTAAGAAGTTGCACATTTTTTGCACAAATTGGGGTGTTTGATTAAATATTAGTCAAATTGAAGAGTGGAGATTTCCGAATTTCACACCTCTACATGACATTGAGGGCAGGCTATGGTGTGGCAAAAGAAAAAACGGGCAGAGTTAAAGCATGGCTGAGTCCAAGCGCCGAAAGTCGCCGCTGATTGCGGACAAGCGCTATCCGTCGAAGGGGCGAAAGCCTTCGGCGAAAAAGCGCGTTGCGAAACCGGCGGGCAAGAAGGCGACAGCGCGAAAAACGACAACGCCGCGCAGCACGCGCAAGCGATCCACCCGCAAACGTGGTGGTGGCGGTGGCTTCTTCCGTCGCCTGTTCCGCTGGATTTGGCGGGTGATCTGGGGTCTAACCTGGCGCGTTGGAGCGGTATCGGCCTTGCTGCTGGCCCTGGCTGTTGGTGTCGTCTATTCCTCTTTGCCCGAAGTCGACGCGCTGATGGATGGCCGCGCTAAAGGCTCGGTGACGCTATTGGACCGGGACGGCAAGGTCTTCGCCTGGCGCGGGGACCAGTTTGGTGGGGTTATCACCGCTGACACGGTCTCACCCCATCTGAAACACGCGGTCGTCGCAACTGAGGATAAACGCTTTTATCGTCATTTCGGGGTAAGCCCCCGCGGCGTGGCAAGCGCGGTGCGCATCAACCTGCGAGAAGGACGCGGGCCGCTTTCGGGCCATGGTGGATCGACTATTTCGCAACAAACCGCCAAGCTGCTGTGCCTTGGAGTGGTTTATGAGCCTGACCAATGGGAATCCGAGGCTGCGTATGAGGCCGATTGCCGACAGGGGTCTTTGTGGCGCAAGGCGAAAGAGGCGATCTATGCGATTGCGATGGAGGTCAAGTACTCCAAGGACGAGATTCTGACGATTTATCTGAACCGGGCCTATCTGGGCTCGGGCGCGCGAGGGTTCGAAGCTGCAAGCCAAAGGTATTTCGGCAAATCCGCCGCCGAAGTTGCCCCTGCCGAGGCGGCCATGTTGGCCGGGTTGCTGGTGGCACCGACGCGGTTCGCGCCAACGAACAATTTGCAACGCTCGCAGGATCGGGCGCGGCTGGTAGTTGGGCTGATGGAGGAACAGGGTTATCTGTCCGCAGCGCAGGCCAGCGAGGCGCGCAGCCGTCCGGCGCAACTGTCCGAGGCCGCGGCGGCGCGGGCGGGCGGGTATTTCGCCGATTGGGTTATGGCCAGCGGACCCGAGTTCTTCACGCGCAACACCACCGAAGATGTGGTGATCCGCACAACTCTGGACCAACGCTTGCAAAGTTCGGCAGAAGACGCGTTGAAATACATCTTCGAGGAAAAGGTGCGCGAGGGCTCCAAAGCACAGGCCGCGATCGTGGTGATGTCTGCCGATGGTGCGGTTCGGGCAATGGTCGGCGGGCGCAAGACCCGCGTTTCCGGCGCATTCAACCGTGCCACACAGGCGCTGCGCCAGACCGGTTCGTCGTTCAAACCGTTTGTTTATGCCACGGCTCTTGAACTGGGCTATTCGCCACTGGATACCGTGATGGACGAGCCCTATTGCGTCGACATCCCAGGCTCGGGCCAGTGGTGCCCCAAGAACTATACCAACAAGTTCTACGGCCGCGTGACGCTGGCGGATGCGCTGATGAATTCTTTGAACATTCCAGCGGTAAAAGTGGCCGAGATTTCGGGGCTTGAGAATGTGCGCACCGTGGCCAGTGGCTTTGGCATCGCCAGCGATCTGGCCCAGGGACCAGCGTTGGCGCTGGGTGCGTCGGAAAGCACGCTGATCGAGATGACGGGCGCCTATGCCGGTATCTTGAACGGCGGGTCTGCGGTTGAACCTTATGGTCTGACCGAGTTGAAGCTGCTGGGGGACGAAACCCCCGTCATGGTGACCACAACAGGGATCGGTGAACGGGTGATCAATGACAAGGCTGCCCGCGAACTCACTTGGATGATGGAGCGCGTGGTGTCGGAAGGCACCGGCGGTCGCGCCAAATTGCCGGGTTGGCAGGTTGCGGGCAAAACCGGCACCACGCAGGCCGCACGGGATGCCTGGTTCATCGGGTTTACCGCAGATTACGTGGCCGGTGTCTGGATGGGCTATGATGACAACACGCCGCTGTCAGGCGTCACAGGCGGCGGTCTGCCCGCCGAGATCTGGCGCGAAACCATGTTGCGTATCACCGATGGGATGACACCGACTCCTTTGCCCATGTCAGCACCCGAACCTCCGGTTCAAACGGCTCAGCCGCAACGACAACAACGTCGCCAGCAAGGCGGTTTCGCGCAGGACATCAACAACCTGTTGAACAGTATTTTTGGGAACTGATTGGGTTCGACGTCGGTTTTCGACAAACGATCCTAAGGAGCAAAGACCCCACCTATCTGTCGATCGGTGGGGTCCTTTTACGTTCAGAGGCTTTCGTCCAGCGCTTTCAGAATCGCGTCGCCCATTTCTGTTGTCGAGACGGGTGTGACACCTTCGTCTGCCAGCAGATCTCCGGTGCGAACGCCGTCAGCCAGAACCTTTTCGATCGCAGCTTCGAGGCGGTCAGCTTCGGCGCCTTGGTCAAAGCTGTAGCGCAGCGCCATGGCGAAGCTGAGGATACAGGCGATCGGGTTGGCCTTGCCCTGACCCGCGATGTCGGGGGCCGAGCCGTGGACGGGTTCATACATGGCCTTGGGGCGACCATTCTCCATCGGTGCACCCAGGCTGGCCGAGGGCAGCATACCCAGCGACCCGGTCAGCATCGCGGCACAGTCGGACAGGATATCGCCGAACAGGTTGTCGGTCACGATGACGTCAAACTGTTTCGGAGCCCGCACCAGCTGCATCGCGCCGTTGTCGGCATACATATGCGTCACTTCAACCTCGGGATAGTCCTTGGCCACACGATCCACGACCTCGCGCCAGAGGATGCCCGATTCCATGACGTTGGCTTTCTCCATCGAGCACAGTTTTTTGTTCCGGCGCATCGCCAGTTCAAAGGCCGAGCGCGCGGCGCGTTCGATCTCGGATTCGGTATAGCGTTGGGTGTTTATCCCCACGCGCTCGTTGCCTTCTTGGTGAATGCCGCGCGGCTCACCGAAATAGACGCCCGAGGTCAGTTCGCGCACGATCATGATGTCGAGGCCGGCCACGATATCCTTTTTCAGCGACGAAAAATCGGCCAGTGCGTCGAAGCATTGTGCCGGGCGAAGGTTGGAATACAGATCCATTTCCTTGCGCAATCGCAGCAGCCCGCGTTCGGGTTTCAGGCTGAAATCCAGATCGTCGTATTTCGGGCCGCCAACAGCACCCAGCAGAACGGCATCTGCCGCTTGCGCTTTGGCCATAGTTTCATCCGAAAGCGGTTTGCCATGGGCGTCGTAAGCCGCACCGCCTACCAGATCCTCGCTCACGTCAAAGTGAAGGTCCCGGTTCGCACCGAACCAATCGATGATTCTGCGCACTTCGGCCATAACTTCCGGGCCAATTCCGTCTCCGGGCAGGATAAGGAGCGAAGGGTTGGACATGAAGGATCTCCTTGCGTTTCGTTGCACAGGCCCTAGCGTTTGCGGCGCATCGGGTCAATGAGATGGCCCTTCAATCCATGAGGAAAACACATGCTGACACCTGGAAAACCAGTTCCCGCGCTGAAAATCGATACGGTCGCCCATGGCAGTTTCGATCTGGACGCGGACAAGGGCGAAAACGGGGCTTTGGTGATCCAATATCGTGGATTGCATTGTCCGATCTGCCTCAAACAAATGGCTGAGGTCGAGGCTGCATTGGATGAGTTCGCAGAGCTGGGGATCGAAGTGATCATGATCACCACAGATACAGCCGAGCGCACCGCCGAGGCGGTCGAGAAGGCCGGGGTCTCACGTTTGCGGGTCGGGCATGGTCTGCCAATGTCTGAAGCACGCGACGCCTGGGGCTTGCAGATCTCAACCGCGCGCGAAGGCAGCGCTGAACCGGACTTCTTTGCCGAACCCGGCCATTTCTACGTGGCCCCGGACCGAACGCTTTATTACGCTTGGCAGCAAACCACCCCGTTCGGGCGTCCTGCGATGTCGGATATTATTGGTGGTCTGAAATTCACACAGAACAACAATTACCCGCCGCGCGGCACCTATACCGGCGCGTTGTAAGGTCAAATTCCCGGCGAAGCGCTGAACAGAGCGTCACGCGCATCGCCGCTTTGGTTTGGCATGGCCCGACTCTGTTACAGGCTCCGCGCCCAGCCGTTTTGATCGGCATGCAAGGCAAGATGTGCCTCGGCCGTTTTGCGGATGACCGCCCCGATCTGCAGGATCTCAGCGCTGAGCGGGCTGCTTTTGCGCCAGATTAGTCCCACACTGCGCGACGGTGCCGGAGAAGGAAACCGGGCCACGGACACCTCGGCCGAGCGGATTTCCAGCGACAGCGCCATTTCGGGGATCAAAGTGATGCCGATCCCGGCGCCCACCATTTGCACCAGTGTCGAAAGCGAACTGCCCTCCATGATCTGCTTGGGTCGGGCATTTGCCTGGTCGCAAAACGACAAAGCTTGATCGCGGAAACAGTGCCCTTCCTCTAGCAGCAGCAGATCCATGGCAGACAGTTGCGACGGGCTGGGGATCGGGTTGCCAGCATCCCTGGCGGAGCGGACCAACAGAAACTCTTCTTCGAACAGCGCAAATTCCTGCAACGTGGGTTCCGAGATCGGAAGCGCGACGATGGCCAGATCCAGTTTCGACGCTGTCATTTCGCTAAGCAGTGTCTCGGTTACCGTCTCTTTGGGTTCCAGTGTCAGATTCGGGAACCGGGCCGCCAGTGCCTGAATGACTGTCGGTAGCAAATAGGGCGCGATGGTCGGGATCATCCCGATCCGCAAGCGCCCAGAAAAGGGCGCAGCCGCCCGGCGCGACAGGTTTCCCAGGTCGTCCACGCGTTCCAAAATATCCTGCGCCCGTTCCAATATATCCTCACCAAACGCGGTCAGGCGGATCTCGCGCGCAGCACGTTCGACCAGGGGGCGGCCCATGATTGCCTCCATTTCTTTGATCTGAACGGACAGTGCGGGTTGCGAGATTGAACAGGCATCAGCCGCGCGCCCGAAATGCCCATGAGAGGCCAATGCGGTGAAATATCGAAGGTGTTTCAGGGTCAGGCTTTTCATAGCTAGAGATTATCAAAACTATTAGAAGTTCCAATTGGAATTTATAATAGAAACGTTCTAAGTTCTGCCCATAAGCCCCTCAGACACGACTCAGGAGAATTCAGATGGATGGAAATCCGACAAACCACAAAACAGGTGGTTGCCCGGTCATGCATGGTGGAAACACCGGTATGGACAATTCCGTTACCAAATGGTGGCCGGATGCTTTGAACCTCGACATTCTGGCGCAGCATGACACGCGCACCAATCCAATGGATGCGGATTACAATCACCGCGATGCCGTCAAAGGCCTGGATTTCGCCGCTGTTCGCGCTGATGTCGAAAAGGTTCTGACCGAAAGCAAAGATTGGTGGCCTGCGGACTGGGGTCACTATGGTGGTCTGATGGTTCGTTTGGCCTGGCACTCTGCCGGGTCTTACCGGTTGGGTGACGGCCGTGGTGGCGGTGGCAAGGGCAACATCCGCTTCGCGCCTTTGAACTCGTGGCCGGACAACGCCAGCCTGGACAAAGCCCGCCGCCTGTTGTGGCCGGTCAAAAAGAAATACGGAAACGCACTGTCCTGGGCTGACCTGATCTTGCTGTCGGGCACGATGGCTTACGAGTCGATGGGCTTGAAGACATTTGGGTTTGGCTTCGGTCGCGAAGATATCTGGGGGCCTGAGAAAGACGTCTATTGGGGATCGGAAAGCCAGTGGCTGGCCCCGTCCGAGAACCGTTATGGCGATCTGGAAACGCCCGAAACGCTGGAAAACCCGTTGGGCGCGGTCCATATGGGCCTGATCTATGTGAACCCCGAAGGTGTCAACGGTAACCCCGATCCCGCTAAAACCGCTTTGCACATCCGCGAGACTTTTGGTCGGATGGCGATGAATGACGAAGAGACCGCAGCCTTGACCTGCGGTGGTCACACTGTCGGTAAAGCGCACGGTGCGATGGCCGGCGACAATATCGGCGCCGAGCCCGAGGGGTGCCCAGTTACAGGGCAGGGCCTGGGTTGGTCCAACCCCGACCAGCATGGTAAAGCGACCAACGCTTTCACCTCGGGTATCGAAGGCGCTTGGACCAAAGAGCCGCTGAAATGGGATATGGGCTATTTCGACTATCTGTTTGGCTATGAGTGGGAGCTGGGCAAGTCCCCGGCGGGTGCACATCAGTGGCAGCCGATTGATATGCCAGAAGACGAAAAGCCGGTTGATCCCACCGATCCGTCGGTACGCCGCATGCCTGTGATGACCGATGCCGATATGGCGATGAAGGTTGACCCGATCTACAATGAGATCTGCCAAAAGTTCATCGCTGATCCCGACTATTTCGCCGATACCTTTGCCCGCGCCTGGTTCAAGCTGACCCACCGCGACATGGGCCCTCGGGCGAATTATTACGGCCCGGACGTTCCGGCAGAAGATCTGATCTGGCAGGATCCGATCCCGGCTGGTGCAACCGATTATGACGTTGATGCGGTCAGAGCCAAAATCGCCGCAAGCGGGTTGAGCGCGGTCGAGATGATCACCACCGCCTGGGACAGCGCGCGGACTTTCCGTGGCTCGGACAATCGCGGCGGGGCCAATGGTGCCCGCATCCGCCTGGCGCCTCAGAAAGACTGGGCCGGGAACGAGCCCGAGCGTCTGGCCAAGGTTCTGGGTGTCCTGGAGCCGATTGCTGCCGAAAGCGGCGCATCGATTGCTGATGTGATCGTTCTGGCCGGTAGTGTCGGTCTTGAACAGTCGATCAAGGCAGCCGGGTTCGACGTAGAGGTTCCGTTTGCACCGGGTCGTGGTGACGCGACCGATGAGCAAACCGATGCGGACAGCTTCTCGGTGCTGGAGCCGCTCGCAGACGGGTTCCGCAACTGGCAGCTCAAGCCCTACGCTGTATCGCCCGAAGCGATGATGCTGGACCGCGCACAGTTGCTGGGTCTGACCGCATCCGAAATGACCGTACTGGTCGGCGGCCTGCGGGTTCTGGGTGCAAACCATGGCGGTTCGCAGCACGGTGTCTTTACGGATCGTGTGGGCCAGCTGACGACAGACTTCTTCGTCAACCTGACCGATATGGATCTGACCTGGGCGCCTGCTGACGATGGCACCTATGAGCTGAAAGACCGCGCTTCTGGTGAGGTCAAGTTCACCGCAACCAGCGCGGATCTGGTGTTCGGCTCGAACTCGATCCTGCGAGCCTATGCCGAGGTCTACGCGCAGGACGACAACGCCGAGAAGTTCGTGCGTGACTTTGTGGCCGCCTGGGACAAGGTCATGATGAACGACCGGTTCGATTTGCTGGCCTAAGCCGGTTCGAACGCAATGATATGGCCGGGCAAGGGTATCCTTGCCCGGCTTATTTGTGCCTTGAGCCTCAAAAGCGCTATTTGGTCAGATCAACCCAAACAAGCCGATGGCGGCTGGCTGCCCTTGCCGCGTCACCTGGGGCAGTGTCTGGTGCGGGCCAGTGAACACCCGAATCCAGAACGGCCCAGTCGGTGGATGGCAGCACATAATCCACACGCATCTCTCCGACCGCTTTCCACTCGACAGTGGCGGTGTTGCCCTCGGGCGTTGTGGGCAGAGGGTCTTGCAGCTTGGGGTGCTCCAACAGATCGCGCATGGCTTGTCTGCGGCCATCTCCTGCGTTCGGGTCCAGATTGGCATCACCCGCGATCACAAACGGAGCTGCGGGCGGCTCCACGAATTCTCCGTCCAACAGCAGCGACCACAGCCGGGTTTCGTCACGATTGCGCAGCCCGTTGCGATCTTCGGGGCCGTCAAAAACCGGCGGTGTGGCATGGTAGGTCAAAAGATTGATCCGTCCCAATGGCGTGTCGATCGGTACGATCCAATGGGCGGAAGAAGACAGGCGTTGTATTTCCTGTGCTTGGGCCGAAGGAAAGGGCATTCCATCTTGCGTTGGCAGGGTCGCGCCGGGAAGATCCTTCCACAACAGGTCCGAGAAATCGCGGATGTCTTCGGTTTGGATCGGGTGGCGCGACAGGACAGCCAGCCCTCCGTTTCCGGTAAACCGCCCCCATCCTTGTGCATCCCCGGGCTGCTGCATACGCCCGTCGCCATCCATGTCCAGATCGGTCGCCATCCCGGAATTGGGCTGCGCGCTGAACCAATGCGGATAGGACAGGCCATCTGAGCCGAGCGTATCAATCAGGGCTTGTACTGCCAGCCCGTCCAGATCCCAGTCGATGCCCTGCAGTGCGACGATGTCGGGTTTGGTTTCCACAAGAACCGCGACAATAGCCGCAACCTGGGGATCCTGCCGCTGGATGTCTCTCAGCAACAGGCCCGGTCCTTCCCGGCTGAGCTCGGTGTTGAAACTGGCTACCCGGATCGCCTCTGCCTGTGCCGCAAATGGCAAAAGCAGCAGGGCAAGGCTGCGGATCATGCGGTTTGAGTGGTCTCGGATGTGGTGTAGGCGCGCCGCTTGTCGACGATCAGAGCGGCGATGCGCAGTGTGGCCATGCCCCGCATGATCATACTGGCAGGAAGAAAGGCCCAGGCGCTTAACGTCCAGATCAGCGTCTGGGGATTTGCCAGGCTGATCGGCATTACGAAAGACGAAAGCAGCTTGATCATCGCAGGGATCAGGAAGGGCAGCAGAATACCGATTGAGATGTTCAGACGTCCGTCGCGCTGCAAACGTGTGACCACATCAACGCCTTTGGTGGGATCAAACAGCGGCAGGTTGGTCCAGACATTGAAAGCACCGTTTCCGGTCGGCCAGCCGCGCATTTTCACCGCGTAGAAGAAGCTGGCGATTGTGACCAGTGCTGCGACATAGGCGATACTGGCACAGATCCGGACAAGTTCGATCAGCGCGACACTTGCGTCGCTGGGCAGCACCAGAACAACCAAACGCACCGGCGAATAGGGGAAATCAGCCACGTTGGCGACCGCGAGCCCCATCGCGTAAAACAGATTTGTCAATTCGGTCGGGCTGTACATGTCCTTGCAGATCAGCGTCAGGAACGTCACCATCGAGGTGAGCCCAACAAAGCGCAGGCGGTTCACCGGCGGCGCGTCACGGAATTCAATAAAGCTTGGGAACGCCGAGTTGTACTCGGAGAAGGTCAGAATAAAGGCCAGAATCGCCAAGAAAACGACGATCTCGGTGCCGTTCAGCGTCGAAACCGGAAGATACAATGCAGGGGTGAGCACCATGAGCGCCACCAATAATCCCCGAATTGCCGCTCCCATCGTGCGTGCAATCACTATCCGTACCCTTTTTCAAACCGGATTAGTCGATTCTACGCCGACCTAATTCCAACTTGTGCCAGCCGCTCTTCTTTGACCGATGCCTCATTCGGATCAACAGTGGCGGCATTGAACTGACTGCTCAAGCCAAGCTGCAGAAAACATGTCGTTTAGGGCAAAAAGATGGCGAAACTGGTGCGGCTTTGCATCATTTCCGACGCAAATTCGACGTGTATCTTAATCCACACGCTACATGTTGTGGTTGCTGAGCTTGATGCACCTATAAATTTAATAAGGGGTGCTGAGACACCCCTTTAAGTTGATTCGCGCAGAATCACTCTGAGCCTAGACCCAGGGCCGTGCCTGACTCGCGTGTTCCTCGAACTTGTCGATGTGATGATCCTTTTCCATCGTCAGCCCGATATCGTCCAAACCGTTCAGCAGGCAATGCTTGCGGTGCGGGTCGATGTCGAACGCGATTTCCACACCATCCGAGGTGGTGATCGTCTGATCTTCGAGATGCACGGTCATGCGGGCGTTTTCACCCTTGTGTGCGTCTTCCATGAGAACAGCGTGATGCTCTTCTTCAACAACGATGGGCAGGATGCCGTTCTTGAAGCAGTTGTTGAAGAAGATGTCGGCAAAGCTGGTCGAGATCACAACCTTGATGCCAAAATCCTTGATTGCCCAAGGCGCATGTTCCCGCGACGAACCGCAGCCGAAATTGTCGCCAGCGACCAGAATCTCGGTGTTGCGATATGCTGGCTTGTTCAGAACGAACTCTTCGTTTTCTCCGCCATGATCGTGATAGCGCATCTCGTCAAACAGAACGACGCCCAGGCCGGACCGCTTGATGGTTTTCAGGTGCACTTTGGGGATGATCATATCGGTGTCGATATTGATCAATGGCATTGGGGCGGCCACCCCGTGGACTTTTTCAAACTTTTCCATGTCTACACTCCTGCGAGAGAGGGCCGCGCCCAAGTCCCGCGTTTAAGCTTCTTTCGCTTCGGTTGTTTCGTCCTTGGGTGCGTTCTTGACGAAGAACGCCATGAAGACCAATCCAAACCCGTTGAACAGCATCTCGATGCCCAGGAAAATCCCCAGAATGCTCAGCAGAGCAGCTGGCTCTTTGCCCACATAGGTCCAGATGATACCGGCGAGGATGATGGACAAGATGCCCGAGATCATCGTGGGCCAGAAAAACTGTGTTCCTTTCATCTGGAACGACAGAATGACCCGTGCAATGCCGCCTGCCATGAACAGGATCAGCATCACGGTCGCCAAGGTCAGCGTGCCTTGCAACGGGTGATCCAGGAAGGACCAGCCCAGGAACAGCATGACCGCACCCATGATGAGTGACAGGATCTTGTTACCGACGCCTTCAACGGTGAAGCCACCAACAATCTGCAATCCGCCCGCAATCAGCAGCAACACACCGGTCACCACTGTTACGGCAACGGATGCAACCACCGGTGCGCCCAGCACAAATATGCCGAACGCTATGGATAGAAGCCCCAGCAGAAGCCATTTGATCCAGTCACTCATGATTCAATCCCTCAAATATCTAGATATGAGCGGACCTTACATCAATTCACGCACGTCTGTCAGCCGTCCTGTGATTGCCGCTGCGGCAGCCATCGCCGGGCTGAGCAGATGGGTGCGCCCACCGCGGCCTTGACGGCCTTCAAAGTTGCGGTTCGAAGTCGCGGCACAGCGCTCACCCGGCTGCAACTGGTCGGGGTTCATCGCCAGACACATCGAGCAGCCCGCCAGACGCCATTCGAAACCGGCTTCTTTGAAGATATCGGCCAGGCCTTCCTCTTCGGCCTGAAGCCGCACAAGGCCCGAGCCGGGAACGACCATCGCGCGCATGCCGTCTTTGATCTTCTTGCCCTTCAAGATCTGGGCTGCGGCACGCAGATCTTCGATGCGCCCATTGGTGCAGGACCCGATAAAGACGGTGTCGATCTCGACGTCGCTGAGTTTCTGACCGGCTTCCAGCCCCATATACTCAATAGACCGGCGGGCCGCGTCGACCTTACCGCCTTCGAAATCTTCCGGATGTGGCACCGTAGCAGTGATCGGCAGAACATCCTCGGGGCTGGTGCCCCAGGTCACGACAGGGGCGATATCTTCACCTCGGATGGTGACAACTTTGTCGAAATGCGCACCTTCATCAGTATAGAGCGTCTTCCACCATTCCATCGCCGCTTCCCATTGCGCACCTTTCGGAGCGTGCGGGCGGCCTTTGACATATTCGAACGTGGTCTCATCCGGGGCAATCAGGCCCGCACGTGCACCGCCTTCGATGGCCATGTTGCACACGGTCATACGGCCTTCCATCGACAGGTTGCGGATCGCCTCGCCGCAGTACTCGATGACATAGCCGGTGCCACCAGCAGTGCCGGTTTCACCAATCACGGCCAAGGTGATGTCTTTGGCGGTCACACCGGGCTGCAGCTTGCCGGTGATCTCGACTTTCATGTTCTTTGATTTCTTCTGGATCAGAGTCTGCGTGGCCAGCACATGCTCGACCTCGGATGTCCCGATGCCGTGGGCCAGCGCGCCAAACGCGCCATGGGTGGCTGTGTGGCTGTCGCCGCAAACCACAGTCATGCCGGGCAGGGTCCAGCCCTGTTCCGGGCCGACGATATGCACAATGCCCTGGCGCACGTCATGCACCGGGTAATAGTGAATGCCGAAATCCTTGGCGTTCTTGTCCAGCGCTTCGACCTGGATGCGCGATTCCGGGTTTTCGATCCCGTTCACGCGGTCAGCCGTAGTGGGCACGTTGTGATCCGGTACAGCGATGGTTTTTTCAGGCGCGCGCACTTTGCGACCCGCCATGCGCAGCCCTTCAAAGGCCTGCGGGCTGGTCACTTCATGTACCAGATGGCGGTCGATATACAGCAGGCTGGTGCCATCTTCGGCCTCGTGGGCGACATGGGCATCCCAGATCTTGTCATAGAGTGTTTTGGGGGACATGTGTCCTCTCCCGTTTTTTGGAATGAGAATTGGCTGGCGAGGTGGCTTAGGCCGCGGATAGGCGGGCCAGAACAGTGCGGGCAGCCCCATAGAACCGTTCACGCAAGCGCGCGCGATCTTCAAGGTTCTGAATCTGGGCCACTGAGAGTCTCATGGCCCCCAGATACTATCCGTTGGTGCTTGGTTCAAGGGAAATGGGTGGGTCGTCTGGGACGGCCTCGAGCAAGTCGGAAGGTTGGCAGTCCAAGGCTTCGCACAGCTTGGCGAGAGTTTCGAATCGAACACCTTTGACTTTTCCTGACTTCAGCAAGCTCAAATTTTGCTCGGTGATGCCGATCGAATGCGCCAGGTCTTTGCCTTTGATTTTGCGTCTGGCCATCATGACATCCAACCGAACTACGATCTGCATCATACGAATTCCCGGTTCTCGCGATCTATCAACACGGCTTCAGCAAAGATCCAACCAATCAGATAAACCAACCCTGCGCAAAGCAGCATAAGCAAGTCTGATGAGCCAATACTGATAACGAGGCTGCGTTCGCCCTGGGCCTTTCCAATACTTTCGGCAAGGCCGATCAGCGTATCGTCTAGGATTTGAAAGGCAGCAAGCGCAAGAACGACTTTGCCCAGCCGTTGAATGTTCTTTGCTGTTTCGGGAACAAGCACAGCACCACCCGCGCAATCTTTTAGGATCGTGCGCAGGATCCAAAGCACCCAAATCAGCAGGGCCAGACCAAGCATCGCGATAAGAGTAAGTGCAATCGTACCGCTCAGCGGCATATCGGATGAAAACATCGCAAACGCAGGGACTTCGCCGCTGAGTATTGCGTAAACTACGAGCGTTGGAATGATAACCACGGCACCGGTGGTGAACCAATAGAGCCGTTTCGACATTTGAATAATGCGTTGCTTCATATCATTGCCTTTCTGCAATTAGTAATTATCGTATAACAATAAGAAATAATTCGAAAGGGTGAATAATGAAATTTGTAGCTCCAGTGGTTTTCCTGCTTTTCATAGGGTGTAATAGCGTTGTTCCAGGCACTGTTCGGCAACTGACGGATGTCGATCCGTTAACGGCTCGCCCATCCGACATTGCCCTGAAGCTCGAATTGCCAAGCGCGTTGGGTGTCCGACCGGATTCTGGGCGCATTGAACTTTCAGGACATGGGGCCGATGGCTCAATTTCTAAGCGTTTTGTGCTGCATGAGGTTGATGACGGTGTTTTTCTGATTGCGGATCAGGACATTGAAAGGTTCCAGTCCGTGCAACAGGAGATCAGCAGGATGAAAATGGAAGATCCGGAAGGGACAAAAGGCAGCTTGTCATTGAGCTTTGGTCCCTGCCTAAATCACCCAACCGATATTGATCAGGAACGACTGACCGTAGCCATTCGACTGAGCCAAGAAGGTGAATTCCTGCCATTACTTGTAGATGTTCCAGCGCGGACTGTTATGAACAATGTCGTTTCCTCGGAGCTTCCGGAGTGCGCCGATGCATCAACCAAAATTTGATCTGGGGTCACTGCTGCGTCTTCATTGAAATGTCATAAGGTGCTTGTTACTTTATATACACCCCTGCGCCGGGGATGTGGCGGCGCGCAACAAAGGAGGACTATGTCCTGTCTCTACATACCCAGGCGGGTTTGCCCGCCGATGACCGGGCCAGCATGATGGCCCACTCTCAGTCCATCAGCGACAAGCTGCTTGAACGAATCCTTTCCTCACTTTCCGACGACAAGGCCGAAGATGTCGTGCAGATTAACCTGCAGGGCAAATCCTCGGTTGCTGATCACATGGTGATTGCGTCGGGTCGCTCGACCCGTCAGGTCTCGGCCATGGCGGAAAAGCTGACGGATCGCATCAAGCAGGAATTTGGGTTCACCTCGAAGGTCGAAGGCAAGGATGCCGGCGACTGGGTGTTGATTGATACGGGCGACGTGATCGTTCATATCTTCCGCCCCGAAGTGCGTGAATTCTATCAGCTGGAAAAGATGTGGCTGCCTGCGGGCGGCAGCGCCTCGGCGAACTGAGGCGCTATTCCGGCCTGTATTGAAAGGTCGGAGGCGAGAGACATATGCGTATCAGCATAGTTGCGGTCGGGCGATTGCGCGCCGGACCCGAGAAGTCACTGCTTGACGACTACCTGAACCGTTTTGACCGGACTGGCCGTGGCCTGGGCCTTGGTCCTGCGCGGGTGATCGAGGTTGAGGACAAGAAGAACGCAGGCATGGGCGCCGAAGCCGCGCTGCTGCGCAAAGCGCTGCCCAAAGGGGCGGTGATCTGCACGCTGGATGAGCGCGGGCGGATGATGTCCTCTCCTGATTTCGCGCACAAACTTGGCGAGTGGCGCGACGCCGGGCGACAGGATCTGGCGTTGATCATTGGCGGCGCAGACGGAATAGACCCTAATCTGCGGGCCGAGGCGGATTTTTCCATCTCGTTCGGTGCAATGGTCTGGCCCCATATGCTGGTCCGTGTGATGCTGGCTGAACAGCTTTACCGGGCCGCAACAATCCTGTCGGGCGGCCCATATCACCGGGTCTGACATGGCGCAGCTTTTGATCGTTTACCATTCGCGCACCGGCGGGGCGCGGCAAATGGCCGAGGCCGCCGCTGAGGCGGGGCGCGACGAGGCTGATGTCGTCTTGAAACCGGCGGATCAGGCAGGGCCTACGGATTTGCTCGCGGCAGATGGCTATATCTTTTGTGCGCCCGAAAATCTGGCGGCACTTTCGGGTCTGATGAAGGAGTTCTTTGACCGGTCCTATTACCCGGTGCTGGGCAAGATCGAAGGTCGCCCCTATGCGCAGATGGTTTGTGCCGGGTCAGACGGCGAAAACGCGGCGCGTCAAATGGCCCGGATCGCCACAGGCTGGCGGTTGAAAGAAGTGCAACCGCACTTGATCCTGTGCACCCATGCGCAGACACCCGAAGCGATTCTGGCCGAAAAGACCATCCCAAATGACCAGCTTGAGCAATGCCGTGAGATCGGCGCTGCCATGGCGGCCGGACTAAGCCTTGGGGTGTTCTGACCCTCAGTTCAGATCAAATATCGTGGTGTCGTCGCTCCACCCGCCCACATTGTCACGGGCCTGGATCTGCACCTGCGTCGTCCCGGCGGGTATCACCACCCCACCCAGCGAACGGGTAAAGGGTTGTTCATCCACATGCGGGTGATGCAGCACGCGCACGCCCAGTTCATTGCCGTCCATATCCAGCACCCGCCAGCCGTCGGCATAGTCATCCCAGCCGGTGTCGGGGTGGCGAATCGTGACGTCGAACCGCCAGGTGTCGCCGCTGCGACTCGCCTCGACTTTTTCGATGGTGGGCGGATCGGCCAGCACAGGCGTGGCCAGAAAAGCAAAGAGAATCAGATAACGCATAGAGAAACCATAGAATGCCAGAGTTTGAATTGGGATCACGTCTTGGTGTCGCCGGGCAGGGTTAGCAGGATTGACCGCGATTGCGATGCAAACTCGCGTCGATAGAGCACGCCGAAGGTGATCGCCGCGCCAAGGATCAAGGTGATCGGCCCAAGAAACCAGGCCAAAGAGGCCAGCGCGAAATAGGTCGCCCGCAGCGCCCTGTTGAAACTGCGCGCGGCGGTAACGCAGATTTCGCCAGCTTGGGCGGCGCGGGGATAGGCTTGGGGGTCTTCGGGCTCATTGGGAACGGCTGCCATCAGTACAGCGCAATAACCAAACAGGCGATGGGCCCAAACATATTTCAGGAAGGAATTGGCCAACAGCAGTATGACGACCAGGATCTTGATCTCCCACACCAAAGCGGGGGCCATGCCGATAGCCAGATCGCTGGCGACACCTGCCAGTTTCTCGGTATTGCCCAGTAAGGCCAAACCGCCGCCAATGGCAATCATGGTGGTCGAGGCAAAAAAGGTGCTGCCTTGACGCATCGCACCCACCACCTGCGCATCAAAGACACGCGGTTGCCGCGTCACCATCTCGCGCATCCAGCCGCGTCGGTATTCATCCATCAGCATTGCAACCGACGGGCGTTTTCGTGACGGATGTTCGATCATCCAGCCAATGGCCTGCCAAGCACCGATCAACACGAGGACGGCAACAAAATCCAGGGGAGAGAAAACCAGAGCGCGATCAATCCAAGTCATGGCCGCGACATTAGAGCCCGTTTAGAGGACTTGCCAGACTGAAGAATTGGTAATATTATTTTACCAAATTGGAGGATCAGCAATGGAAATGCCACGGCCAAATCCCGATGTGCTCGCGAAAAAGCGCATTGTTATGACGCGATTGCAGCAGGTCCTGCCTGCTGATGCGGTGATTGATGATCCAGCCGAGACGCGCGCTTATGAATGCGATGCGCTGACTGCCTATCGCTGCCCACCCATGCTGGCGGTGTTGCCTGCCTCGACGCAGGAGGTGTCGGACGTTTTACGCATCTGCCACGAAGAGGGCGTGCCGGTGGTTCCGCGCGGTTCGGGCACGTCATTGGCCGGTGGCGCTTTGCCGACGGCGGATTGTGTCATCCTTGGCATTGCCCGCATGAATGACGTGCTTGAGACGGATTACGACAACCGGTTCATCCGCCTTCAAACCGGGCGCACCAATCTGAGCGTAACCGGAGCCGTCGAAGAAGAAGACTTTTTCTATGCGCCGGATCCCTCATCTCAGCTGGCCTGTGCCATCGCCGGCAATATCGCGATGAATTCCGGCGGGGCGCATTGTTTGAAATATGGCGTGACCACGAACAACTTGCTGGGCGTCACCATGGTCATGATGGATGGCAGCGTTGTCGAGATTGGCGGCGCCTATCTGGATTCAGGCGGGTTGGACCTTTTGGGCGTCATTTGCGGATCGGAGGGTCAATTGGGCGTGGTGACCGAAGCAACCTTGCGAATTCTGCGTAAACCCGAAGGTGCGCGTCCGGTTCTGATGGGGTTCGATGACAATGAGGTGGCCGGGCAATGCGTATCTGACATTATCAAATCGGGCATTTTGCCCGTGGCGATCGAGTTTATGGACAAGCTGTGTATTCAAACCTGCGAGAACTTTGCGCAGGCCGGGTATCCCGATTGCGAAGCGCTGCTGATTGTCGAGGTTGAAGGGTCAGAAGCCGAAATTGACAGTCAACTCGCCAAGATCGTCGAGATCGCCAAGCGCCACAACCCGGTTGAACTGCGCGAAAGCCAGTCGCCCGAGGAAAGCGCCCGGATCTGGTTGGGTCGCAAATCGGCCTTTGGCGCGATGGGGCAGTTGAACGACTATATGTGTCTGGACGGAACAATCCCTGTCTCGGCTCTGCCTGCGGTTTTGCGCCGGATTGGTGAGCTGAGTGCAGAATATGGCCTGCCGGTTGGCAATGTGTTCCACGCCGGTGACGGCAATATGCACCCGCTGATCCTGTTTGATGCCAACAAACCGGGTGATCTTGAGAAATGTGAGGCGTTTGGCGCTGAGATCCTGAAGCTTTGTGTGGATGAAGGCGGTTGTTTGACCGGCGAGCATGGGGTTGGCATCGAAAAGCGCGACCTGATGCATCATCAGTACACACCAGCCGATCTGGAGGCGCAGATGGCGGTCAAGGATGTGTTTGACCCGACCTGGTTGCTGAACCCGGCAAAAGTGTTCCCCTTGGACGTGTCCGAGGGGCGGCGGATGGCGGCGGAATAGGGGGCTCTGCCCCCGTCGCGCAGGCGCGACTCCCCCGAGGTATTTTTGAACAGAAGAAGAGATATGAACCCTCAAACAGAAGCGGAACTGGCCGAATTGGTGGCCGGGTTGCAGGAACCGGTGCGAATTGTTGGTGGTGGAACGCGTGGTGTTGGCGGGCCTGAGACGGAGTTGAGCACGCGTGGCCTGAGCGGGATCACCCTTTATGAGCCTGGTGCGCTGACACTTGTGGCAACAGCCGGGACACCGGTGGCCGAGATTGAGGCTGCGTTGGATGCAGAAGGGCAGCAATTGGCATTTGAGCCAATGGATCATCGCGGAGTGTTGGGCACGCGAGGGGAACCTACGATCGGTGGCGTAGTTGCCGCGAACATTTCGGGCCCGCGCCGCATTCACGCGGGGGCGTGCCGCGATTTCCTTTTGGGGGTACGTTTTGTCGATGGGCGCGGTCAGGTAATCAAAAACGGCGGGCGGGTGATGAAGAATGTCACCGGCTATGATCTGGTCAAGCTGATGGCCGGGTCCTGGGGGACTTTGGGGGTTTTGACCGAAGTGTCGTTGAAGGTTTTGCCCAAGCCCGCGGCTGTGGCGAGCCTGTCGCTTGCCATCTCTGATGCGGCAACAGCCGTCTCGGCCATGTCGCAAGCGCTGAGATCTCCGTATGAAGTGAACGGTGCCGCTTTTGACCCAACCGCACAAAAAGCCTTGTTTAGGGTCGAGGGGTTCGCAGATTCAGTTGCCTATCGCACCGATCAGCTTGCTGAGACGCTCAGGGGATTTGGTACTCTTGTCGAAGAGCCAGATGCCGTATCCCTTTGGGCAGAGATCCGCGATGTTCGGGCCTTTGGTCAAGGCGGAGGTGATGTTTGGCGGCTTTCGGTCAAGCCCAGCGATGCGCCGGATGTTGCCGACAAAGCCGGGGCTGATCAGCTTTTGTTCGATTGGGGCGGGGGTCTGGTGTGGCTGAGGGTTCCCGCGGGCACAGATTTGCGCCAAAGACTTGGTACCTATTCAGGTCACGCGACACTTGTGCGCGCAGAGCGTTCGACAATTGAAGCGCTCGGACGTTTTCAGCCCGAAAACGCAGGGATTTCGGCTCTGACACAGGGGCTTCGCGCCAAATTCGACCCGCGCGGGCTGTTTAATCCGGGGCTCATGAGGTAAAGCGATGCAGACGACATTTACCGAAAAACAGTTGCAGAATCCGGCAATCCAGCGCTCGAATGAGATTTTGCGCAGTTGTGTGCATTGCGGGTTTTGTACCGCGACCTGTCCAACCTATCAGGTCTTGGGCGATGAGTTGGACAGCCCCCGCGGGCGTATCTATCTGATCAAAGACATGCTGGAGAATGAGCGTGTGCCCGACGAAAAGACGGTCAAACATATTGATCGCTGCCTTTCGTGTCTGGCTTGTATGACAACCTGCCCTTCGGGTGTGCACTACATGCATCTCGTGGATCACGCGCGCGAGTATATCGAGGCGAACTACAAGCGCCCCTTGACCGACCGTGTCTTGCGGTGGGTATTGGCGCAGATCCTGCCCTATCCGATGCGGTTTCGCTGGGCGTTGATCGGGGCCAAGCTGGGGCGACCGTTCAAGTTTTTGATGCCGGATGCACGATTGCGGGCGATGCTGGACATGGCGCCAAAATACATTCCTCCGGTCAGCCGCAACGATGATCCTCAGAGCTTTCCGTCCAAGGGGCAGCGGAAAAAGCGGGTCGCATTGATGACGGGTTGCGCTCAAAAGGCGCTGAATACCGATATCAACGATGCCACGATCCGCTTGCTGACGCGGTTGGGATGCGAGGTTGTAGTGGCTGAAGGGGCAGGATGTTGCGGTGCGCTGACCCATCATATGGGCAAGACAGCGCAAAGCCATGCAACGGCGGCCGCGAATATCAAAGCCTGGACGCGCGAGATGGATAATGACGGTCTGGATGCGATTGTGATCAATACATCAGGCTGCGGCACCACGGTGAAGGACTATGGCCATATGTTCCGCAACGAAGCTTTGGCCAAAGACGCTGCGCGTGTATCCGAGATCGCCGTGGATATCAGCGAGCTGCTGATGCAGTTGGATCTGCCTGATGGAGCTCAGAAGGATATGGTTGTGGCCTATCACGCAGCCTGTTCCCTACAGCACGGTCAGAAGATCAAAACCTATCCCAAAGACTTGCTGAAAAAGGCCGGATTCACTGTGTTAGAGTCTGCTGACAGCCATCTTTGCTGTGGCAGTGCCGGTACCTATAACCTGATGCAACCCGAGATCTCTGCCAAGCTCAAGCAGAGGAAAGTTCAGACGTTGGAGGCGAAGAAACCCGACGTGATCGCAGCGGGAAATATCGGCTGCATGATGCAGATTGGGTCGGGTACAAAACTTCCTGTTGTCCATACTGTCGAACTGTTGGATTGGGCGACCGGCGGGCCCGAGCCGCGCAGTTTGAAAGAAGACACAATGCCAGGGTCTGAGGTTCCTATCCTGCGTTAACGCTAAGGTACCGTTTTTGCCCTAATTTCGACAAACGCACGGCTTACCACCTGTGTCCGGGGTGGAGAGCCGGAGTTACGCGTGCGCAGTTGGATTTTCTCATTTATTTGTGCGGTTCTACCCGCGGCCGTCATGGCGCAGGACACAGGGTTGAAGCGTCTGGATACAACGGATGCCGGGCGTCAGTGGATGGCGGTCGGGCGGCTGGATATCAAGGGCGCGGGGTTTTGCACCGGCACGCTGATTTCCCCAACACATGTGCTGACTGCCGCGCATTGTCTTTTCGACAAGGCGACACAAACGCGGATTGATCCGGCGCGCATTCAGTTTCTCGCAGGTTGGAGATTGGGCCGCGCTTCGGCATATCGGGTTGCGCGCCAGACCGTTATTCATCCCGACTATGAATACCACCACGAAACGACCGCTGCGCGGGTCCAAAATGACATCGCCTTGATCGAGCTTTGGCAACCGGTTCGCAACACTGCGGTAACACCCTTTGATACCGGTCAACGCCCTGCGCAGGGTCAAGAAGTTGGCGTTGTCTCTTATGCTCAGGACCGCGCTGAAACACCCTCTTTGCAAGAAGTTTGTTCGGTCATGAGCGGGTTGGGGGGCATTCTTGTTATGTCCTGTGACGTGGAGCTGGGCGCGTCGGGTGCGCCGGTGTTCTCGTTTTTGGGTGAGCAGCCGCAGATTGTCTCGATCGTCGCGGCCAAAGCCGAAATCAGAGGACAGCGTGTTGCTCTGGCGACCCCGGTCGACGACGCGTTGGAGGTCTTGCACGATGAATTGTCGGCTGGCCGGGGTTTGAAAGCATCATCCCAAGGTTCTGAAACTGACCGGAATATCGGAGCGAGGTTTATTCGACCGTGATAAGATTTCTTTTTTCCATTTTGTTGACCCTGAACGCTTCAATTGCTTTGGCCCAAAGCGACAAGCGCAAGCTGACCGATCGGAGCGACCTTTACGGATGGGAAGCTGTCGGTCGGTTGGATATTGGCACTCGCTCGTTCTGCACCGGTACGTTAATCGCGCAGGATCTGGTTTTGACCGCTGCACATTGCGCTTTGGATCGTAAGACTGGAAATCCTTATTTGCCCGGTGAAGTTACCTTTCGCGCAGGGCTCAGCAATGGATCGGCGCTTGCGGATCGTAAGGTCGTGCAAATTGTTGCGCACCCCGACTATGGAACCAATGCACCGCTTTCGCCCGCAAGTGTTCGTACGGATGTGGCTCTGATGCGGTTGGATGAGCCAATTCCCTATTCAATTGCAAATCCCTTTGCACTGCATGATGGGCAGGCGTTGTCGGATGAAGTCAGCATCGCCTCATATGGCCGCGGACGCGCCGACGCGATAACGCGCGAAAGGTCATGCAACATATTGGACCGAGTACAGGGCCTGATCCTGTTCAATTGTGACATTACCTTCGGGTCTTCCGGTTCTGCGCTTTTGGCGCGCAAGGGATCGCGTTGGCAGATCCTGTCAGTTGTGTCGGCTGTCAGTGTAGATGAACGTGGCAAGATCGGATTTGGGATGGAGTTATCGGGCATTGTATCGGAATTGCGCAGCACCATGCGCAAACGGGCGCCGCAGCCCAAGGCCGAAATTCGTCGTTTGCGTGTCGGCTCAGGCAAGTCAGGTTCGGGTGCCAAATTCATTCGTCCGGACGGGTCTTGAACACACCACAAAGGCTTCCCATCTGAATCCTACCGGATCGCCACAACGGGGTCCGGAACACTCAATCGCCCGTCCGAATGGAGGGCTTCGACATAAATCGCTCTGAAAGAGGATTGCACCTATGCGTACATTTGACTTTGCACCGCTGCATCGCGCCACCATTGGTTTTGACCAGATCGCCGACGTGATGGATCGTGTGTTGACCAAAGATGTGGCTCAGCCCACATACCCGCCCTACAACATCGAAAAGACCGACGCTGACACCTATCGTATTTCGGTGGCTGTTGCCGGGTTTTCGGAAAATGATCTTTCGGTCGAAGTGAAAGAGAATTCACTGGTCGTCTCTGGCAAGAAAGCGGCGGACGAAAAAGAACGCAGCTATCTGCACCGTGGCATCGCCACCCGCGCATTCGAGCGCCGTTTTGCACTGGCGGATCATGTGCGCGTCACCGGCGCTAGCCATGAGAACGGCATGCTGAACATCGACCTGAAGCGAGAAGTGCCTGAAGCGCTGAAACCGCGCCGGATCGAGATCTCTTCGTCCAAAGCGATCGAAAAAGACGTCGTTGACGCCAAGGCCGTAAACTAAGGCCCTTTTGAACCCGCGATAATCTCCTCCTCCCGTATTATCGCACCACACGCCCCGCGTTCCTCCAGACGCGGGGCGTTGTGATCTTAGAGCACCCCGTAGAATCAGAGCGGGATCGCCGCTGCGTTGAAGCGCAGAAACGGGGACAATATCTCTGGTTGAGCGTTACTTTCCTGCCCAAAAAAGCGGATTGTTTCGGTTTTTAGGAAATTCTGGGGCTGTAAACGGCTCGATCTGTGAACCAGTTCACTCAAGCCACCTCATTTCCATGCTAGCCCGGAAGAGTTTTGTTTTAGGGGGTAATACATGGTTGTTCATTCGGTTGCAGAAATTGTAAAGACGCGCGCGCTTCCACAAAGCGGTCCTGACATTACGGTCAGCGAGGCCTGTGGTGTTTTGGATGACCTCAATGTGGGTGCCTTGGTTGTCATCGAAGACGATGCGCTGATCGGTATTCTGAGTGAACGCGATGTAATCGAGAAATGTATATATCCGAAGAAATCGACCGGTCAGACTCGCGTGCGTGAAATCATGACGCCCAGCCCGTCAGTCGCTCATGCGACCTGCAGCCCTGCAGAGGCCATGAAGCTGATGGTCGAGGGCGGGTTCAAACATTTGCCGGTCGTCGATGGGCCGCGGGTTGTCGGGCTGTTGTCGATGCAAGATGTACCGTCCGAATATCAAGTGATGCTGGAACAGTTCACCGAAGCGCAATCTGCCCCTAGCTACGGTTTGCAGCAATAGACAGGCCGTCAGCTACAGCGGTGAACACCTCCGAAAATCGGTGCTCTGCGTCAGGAAAAACCGACTTCATGGATGTTGTCACAGTGCTCATCAGGCTTGATCCGCCGACATAGACAATACAATCCACCTTATTCGTGGCGATGCCACCCTGTTTCAGTGTCTCGCGTGCTGCCTCTGACAGTTTGTGCTCAAACGGGTTGAGCGACGGAGCCAAGCGCGCCATCGATACCGGGACACACAAGTCGCGTTCTATTTGAGCCAGCGAGATTTCTGCGTCAGAGCTTTGCGTGTTGGCCGCGATCTTGCCGCGTTCGACCGCGAAGGCCAGATCGTGGCCCAGCTCGTCATGCAGAACTGTTGACAGCCGCGCCAGCTTCTAGGGCTCTTCCGCCAGGCGCGCCATCTCGTCGACCATCCGTCGATTTTGTGGCGTATAGAGGAACGGGATCTTTTCCCAAGTCGCCAAGTCGTTGAAAATTGCTGCAGGCGTTGGTGAGGTGCCGGGGCCCATCACTTTGCACAGTTTGGTGCCTTTGCCCAATAGGGGCATCACCAAATCCACGTTGATGGCCCGGTCGAAATCCGTGCCACCAATACGCACCCCGTGATTGGCCAAAATCTCAACCTGCGCCCCGTGGGTCCGAAACAGCGAAAAATCCGAGGTTCCGCCGCCGATATCAACGATCAACCCGATTTGATCCGTCTGCCCCAATGCCCCGCTGGAAATCGCCGCCGCGACGGGTTCGGGCATGAAATCCACTTGGCTAAACCCGGCCGCCAAATAGCATGCGCGCAGGTCGGCCTCGGCCTGTTCTTCGCGTGGGTCCGCGGTGGCGTGAAACACGACGGGGCGACCTGACAAAGCTTGATCAATTGTTGCCCCGCACTGTGCTTCGGCCCGCTCTTTGATGCGGGCCAGAAAGCGCGAGATGATATCGACGAAGGTTACGCTTTCATTCAGGATCTGACGCTTCTCATGCATCAGACTGGTGCCCAATACCCGTTTCAGCGCCCGCATGAATCGCCCCTCGGCCCCGTTCAACAGCGCCGTGTTTGCGGGCTCGCCAATCAGGGTCTCGCGGGTGTCGAAGTCGAAGAAGAATGTGGTGGGCAGGGTTGTTTGCCCGGGCGCCATCTCGACCAGCTTGGGCTTTCCGTTTTCCAGATACCCGGCAGCGGAGTTCGACGTGCCGAAATCAATACCCAATACGGGGCCATGAGGTGCCATGCCCAAAGCTTTTTAGAAATTGCGCAGAAGGTGGTGCAGCTAATGTCTCAGCGACACCGGGTCAAGCGGGTACTTCGACCTGGTTGCATTGGTCTGGTCACTGCCGCAAAAAACTATGTAGCTTCCTGACCTCTTGCCACAGATTTCCGATGCGTTTTTTTGCCAATCAATAACACCGACAGAGTGCTCGGCAACCTGAGTGCAACTTTATAGAGGATTGATCCGCAGAACAGTGCTATCACCGGCGCTCCAAGGAAGAAAAGCACATATATCGGCTGGTTTGGATCTAATCCAATGTGCACCAATACTTGATACAAGGTAGAGATAACTATCGCGTGGCTAAGAAACGCGGGGTAAATAAATGGCTCGCGCTTAACGAAGAAGCCTGAGAAGTGTATTTTCACAGCTACAAGGCTGAGTGCCAAGAAACCAAAAACAAGTGCAAGCCGTTTGAAAAGATTACTTGCAAGGTGGACTAGGTTTTGGAGTTGGCTTGAATCCGGTTGCGTTTGCGACATGAAGAGCATCAGCGCAAAAAACGAGATAAAGGCAGGTATGGCAATCTTGGGATCTGCCATCTGCGCTAGCGAAACGCGCTTGTGACGCAATACAAAGCCAAAAAGCATAAATAGCAAAATGCTCTCGCGAAAGACCAGTGGTTCCAGGCTGTCGGTAAAGTAGGCGGCCAAACCGACAACAACGCTGACCAAGGGAAAGGCGACAATCAAAGGTCGCGCGAGCGCGATAATGCACGAGGAAACAAACAAATCGCGCAGAAAGAACAGAGGAAGGCCGAGCGTTTTGTCAAACAGTCCTGTCACGTTATTCAATAGGTCCAACTGGGACGCTGATTTGAGGATCTCGGCTGTTGTTGTCGATATCCCAGCGGAAAGAGCCAAAAGTGCCAAAGCAATCGTGATGACGTTCCAAGCGATCATGGGAACATATAAAACGATAAATCGATCTTTTATGGTTTTCAGCAAGCCGCGAATAACCGTGTCGTATAAGAGAAAGCCGCTGATCATGCTTAATGCCGCAACGCTCGCGCGGCCGCTCGTCTCAATCAAGAGCCAGGCAAGAAACTGATAGTCCCCTGTCATCACCGCGCTTTCTTGGCGAGGACCAGGGTTCACATGAACGTACATCATGCAAAAAATGCATAGAAATCTGGTAACAGAAATAATCTGAGAGTCGGTCGACAGTCGGTTCATTCGTTCACTCGTTAAAGGGGCACCGAATTAATATTCAGTACTTAAAATATAATACAATAGTGCGCGAAATAAGAAAACCAAATTAAATTAATACACCCCAACTTTGGCCACAATGCTGTATTAATCGTCGTATTGTTTCGCTCGGCCCTATCGGCATTCGCGACTTCGGTCGTATCAACGTTAAATAAGCTCCGCGAAGTCAGACGCGAAGCTTGTGCTTTCAGAGCTGGATCAATTGCCCGCGTTCACAGATCCGATCGACCAGAACATCGTCTCACCCGAAGCGTCGTCGACACCGTCATTGTCGGTCATCACAAACGCGTCGCCCGAGGGCAGGATCGCCAAGCCTTCGATCTTGTCAAGAACATAGCCGCCAGTTGAGGTCAAGTCGGGCAGAAGGTCGCGGACCTCTTGCTTGCTGACCACGGGCAGGGGGCCTCCCAACGGGGCAGGGCTCATGTCTGCCAGCGGGATGCGATAGATCTTTTTGGTCACCGCGCGGTGGTCGTGCTGGTTGTCGCGTTCAATGACATAAACATGGTCACCAAAGGCCACGATCTCCGACAGACCGACCCAGCCGGTTTCAGGATCCGCTTTGGGATAGTGCACCGCACCCCATTCGCCGCTGTCCAGATTGTAGGCGACCAGTTTCACGTGATTTTCCGGGTCGTCCTTCCATTCACGCTGAACGGCCATCCACAGAGTGTCGCCGACCTTGGTAATGCCCTCAAAGCCAAAGCGTTTCTCGACGGCCATCAATTCCGCTGGTAGGCCGATCTCACCCTTGCGATCCTTGATCAGACCGTCGGCCGAGACGTGATAGATCGCATGCGGGATAACCCGGTCGGTGCGACCTTCTGAGGCGACGTAGAAGCCGCCATTGCCGTCCAGGGTGATGCCCTCAAGGTCCAGCTTTTGCGCCGGGTTGCCGTCTTGGCGATGGATGCGGATCACGTCCACGATGCGGGCAGGCTGCTGGCTGGGGTCGATCTTGAAGATCGAAGGCTGAAAGCCATAGAAGCTGTCATTGACCGCATAGATCATGCCATCTTCGTCCGCGACCAGCCCGGACAGGGCGCCCCAACCGATCAACTCATCCGCGCCTTCCGAGGTCAGATGCGGATAGGTGGCAGGCGCATCCTGATATTCGAAGATCGACACATGCGCGCGCGGGCCACCATCTTCGATCAGGTCTTTTTCATTGGCCGAGATCAGCAGGTTGCGCTCGGGGATCGCTACATAGCCTTCAGGGCCAACGCCTGAGGGTAGCAGCTGTTTCAGCACCGGGTTCGCCGGATCAGTGGCGTCATAGACGCCGACGACCGAGGCGCGCTCGGCCCCGACAAAGATCATCGGAGTGCCACCAAATGTGGCAGCGGTCACGCTTTCGGGTTCAACCCCTTTGCTGTCCGAACGTTTGTCGGGATAGTGACCGATCTGGATAATGGCTTTCTCGAAATCGGTGCCGTTTTCGTAAACAACACTGCCGTCCTTGTGAAAGATCGTCCAACCGCGCGAACCGCCTTCGTAATCGCCCTCATTAGCCGTGGCGAAGTGGTTGTCATCGATCCATTTCACCGCGTCTGGCTCACGCAGGCGACCCGGCTGGCTTTCGGTAAAGATCAGTGCGCCGCGCTCATCGGTGGCGTCGATGCCGTCCAGATCTACGCTACCGGCTGAGAAATGGCTGATGACCTTGCCATCCTTGTTGACTACCGCGATGTGGTTGTTTTCCTGCAGGGTGATGACGGTCTCACCCAGGCTGTTGATGTCAACAAACTCAGGCTCGGGGTCGGTGGGCGCAACCTCGGCCAGACCGGTCAGGGTGGCCAGTGTCATGCCCGCGCAATCCAGTGCGCCATCCTTCAGCGGCACCAGAGCCAGAGACCCGGCAGGCAGCTGCGGGATGATGCCATCGTTCAGGTCTTCGTCGCGCTCATTTTCAATGGCCACGGCAACAAAACTGCCATCGGGTGCGATGGCAACGCTGTCGGGCTGACCGCCCAGATCGCAGGCGCCGGTTTCCGCTTTGCTTGCGATGTCGACCGAGATCAGCTTGCCCGACGGTGCGGTATAGCTCTCGGATGTGTTCACACCGACAAACGCGGTCGCACCAACGATGCCGACCGAAGTGGGCTCACCACCCACATCCATCGCACCCAGCGGGGCCGGCTTCGCGGGGTTGGTGATGTCGATCATCCCGATCACACCCAGCGGGCTGTCGGTATAGACCAGTGTCATGCCATCGGCCGTAGCGGCGATGATCTCGGGCGAGGTTTCGCGGGTGGTATCGGCCCCTTCGCCCATGTTTTTGACAACAGGGAAAGACGCAATCCGGTTGAAATTCATCTCTGCCAGGCCCTGACCGGCGGTCAGTGCAAGGGCAGATGTCAGGCAGACAAGGCGCAGTGACATCCTGTGGTATCCTCTCTCACTAGAACGTCGAGTGGCATGGACCGGGTTTATTGCGTGACCATGACGGTTTTGTTTCAGTTTGATGACAAAGGGCGGCGGCGTTGCAGGGAAAGCGCGCGTACCCAAATCCACGCGCCAAATGGGTGTTGCCGCTATCTTTTGGCGGGTGAATTTGTCAGTCTTTTCTGGAATTTATCGCCCGAGGGGATGTAAAAGGCCGTAACATCACCTATCTATAGGGTATATAACGAAAAAAGGGATAGAAGATGTCGAACCAGCAGTTTGAATCATTGATTCAGGAAACCCAGACCAAAGTCCGCGAAAGCCAGTCACAGATCGAAAGCCTGACCTCGCGGATCGAAGCCGCACGGGCCAAGATCGGCACGGCTGAGGCCGATATCGACATCGAAAATGCCACGTTAGAGGATGTGCACGCCCATACCGAGGTGATGAACGCCAATATCGCCGAGCTGATCATGGGTCTGGACGACGTGACCAGCGCCTTTTCCAAGGATTTCGACGAAATGCGCTCTAAGACCGGGTGGGAGAGCTTTGTCGGCATTTTCGCCAAGGGTAAATCCGAGTCGATGCGGCAGGAGCGGATGCGCACCGCCAATATTGACGACAAGCTGCAAGACCTGATCGCCAAATCCGATGTGATCGTGAAGCTGCTGGAAGGGCAGTTGGCGGTGCTGGAAGAACAGCGGGTGAAGGTCGAACAGAACCTTTCCGTCACGCTGGATGACCGTGAGGCGACCGTGGCCGAACTGGAGGCATTGCGTGCCGAGATTCAAGGCATGGACCCGACGATTATTACTCTGGAAAACAAGATCAGCGTCGAACAGGACGCCGCTGCGCGCACACAGCTGGAAACCGAACTGGCCGAGCTGAACACGCAATACAACGCCAAGGTTCAGGAAGAACAGGTCAAGCTGGCCAAAAGCCAGACGCTTGAGCGCTATATCGAAAAGGGCAAAACCTGGGTCGATTCACTGCAAAACCAGGCGGCGACGCAGATGGTGCTGATCAACAAGCTGCAAACAGACACGCAGCAGCGCGTGGTGCTCTATGACGCCCTGACCAAATCGTTGAAAACCGCGCAGCAGCAGGACGTGGCGCACCGCATCAACGAGATCGGCGTGCAGACCGACCAAGAGGCCCAAACCGCCATGGCCGCCATCGGCACCGCGACCAACCAGAAAATGGCCGATATGCTTGAGGCGCATGAGGACCACATGGTCTTCGCCCGCGACGTGCTGGAGAAAAAGGCCAAGGCGGACGAACGCTTTGCCCGTCGGTTCGCGTCGATTGTGGAGAAGCATGATAAGAATTTGTATGGGGGTTAAACCTCTATGGTTCGATCGGGTCGGACTAGCTCGATCCTTAAACTCTTGGCTTCGTTCTTGGGGCTTAGCGCCATCGGAATGCTGTTTTGCGTAGGATCATGTGTGATCGCAATAAGAGTTTTTGGTTCGGATGCTTTGATTGCCGAGGTCGTCTTAGTCTCGACCAGCATGGCGTTCATTGTCTATGGTGTTTGGTTGTTCACTTGGTTTCGCACAAAGGGGAACGAGCTTGATCGAAAATACCGCCCTTGGGCCTACGACAAGTTTGGTAACCCAAAATGACTAACCCCACCCAAGACCATGTCGGCCTGACCGACACTTTCGCCTCGCGCCGCTATTTCCGTAAGTTTGAGGTGATCACCGTTCACCTCCTGCGCGTGGCTGCGACGATGGAGGCTGAGGGCGCGTTCAGCAAGCAAGAGGTGCGGATCGTGTCGCGGTATCTTTCGGGGCTGCTCTACACCTTTCGCGCGCTCAGCATGAAATACCTGCTGGTCGGGCGCGATACGGGGCGGTTCTTTGGCAGTCTTGCGATGGACAAGCGCGACAGCGGGTTTCCGGTGGCGGCCGAGTTGCTGACCATGGCGAATGACGCGCAGCAGGCGCAGGTGCATCTGGCGAATATGCCCTCAGCCGATGAGCTGAAAAACGACATGGTGCGGACGATTATTGGCGATCAGGAGATCCCCACCAAGCTGCAATTCGCGCTGTCCCAAAGGCTCTATTACGAGGAATTGCTTAAGGGAGAGCTGTTTTGGGCGCGTAACGATCCCGAATGTCACTGGATCGAGAATGAAGGCGATCGCCGCAAGTTCCTGCTGCACTGGGCCGTCTATGACAGTCAGATCAACCTGCCGGTTCTATACATGATGCAGTTGGAAGACAGCGGCAAGACAGCGCTGCCCAAGGACCAACGCCGCTGGCCCGAGGTGCAGGCACATCTTATGGCGCAGTCTTTGGGCGGGTTGAAGTTGGTGACCATCGCCAAAGGGTTCGATCAGGATTTCGACGATCTGCATCCCAAACACGTACGCCGTATCCATGTGGGGCCGATGTATTCCTCGGCCTATACCGAGCAATCCGGGCCATTGCGTCGGGTGCTGGAAGATGCGCAGGCCCCTGAGGGACAGGATTGGGCCATGGCCTGGACCACCGAGGAGTTGCAGAGCGAGGACGTGGTGCAGGAACGCGCAGGCTGGTTCGGCATGGTCGACCGCGAGGTTTTTGCGCTGGACCCGTTTGGCGGGCAAGGGGCCGAAACCGGGGAGACACGCACGCAGCGCTCGATCATTCTGCCGCAGCGCCCGTTTCAGGTGCTGGCTGAGCGTAACCCGCCGGGTTTTGGGGATGTGCGTAAATTCGTGGTCAGCAAGGCAGGGCAGGTGTTGCGCTATTAGATTTCATGCCTCCGGCGGAGGTATTTTTGAACAGAAGAAGATATGACTGAAGATCTTAATAGGCTTATGCCAATAGTTGAAGTGATCGGGCGGCGACCCGGCATGTATGTTGGGCGCTCCGATGACGTGTTTGCTGTGAATACCTTCCTGTCTGGTCTCTTCATGGGAGCAAGTCTCGACCTATCTGGCACGTTTCGCGAGTGGGTACGGAGCCGGTATGCTGACGAGCCTCGAGCGTCTTTTGCTCAACTGGAGTGGTCGCTCAGAAACGAATGCCCCGAAATTTCAGATGATGTGATTATCTACAAGATTGCTCAGATCGCGCAGGATTTTCTGTCGCAGCGGATAAAAAGTGGAGATATTTCATGAGTTTGACGTCAGATCAGATGGAATTGCGCGAGGCGGATATTCGCAAGCATTATCCGGCAGCGACCGCTTTGCTGAACGGGTTCGAGCATGCGCCGCGGATTGCCAAACCGGTTGAGGCAGCGGTGGAGCGGTCTCCGGGTGTCACAACAAGGCGGCGATTTCGGTCGACGACGCCGGGTTTGGTGACGCGGCGGGTGGCGCGGGCGGATGGTGTGCATCTGGTCGAGCGGATCGAGGCGTCGGATCATGGCGATGCGCTGGTATCGCCGCCGCAGGCGACGGTGCAGCAGAGTATTCGCCGGGCCATCGCGATTGCTCTGGCGGTGGCTGAGGCTTATGCTGAACAGACCCCGCTGGCCGATCTGAAACGCGCCAATCTGGCGGGGGATTTGCCCGCGGCGCGGAAGAGTGAATTCTCGGAATTGCTGACGGCTGAGGCGCTGATTACGGGTCATGTGTTTGGCAACTCGCTGGCTTACCTCATGTCCTCGCATCTGGGCGAAACCACGGTAGATCTGGGTGAGATCGAAGAGGTATTGACGGATAATGGCCAGCTTGCTCTGCATGGCGCGCTGTGGGAATTGGATCAGATGCTGGCCAAACATGCGCCCGATGATGCGCATCTGATCGCGGCCACCAGCGCCTATGCCGAGCAGTTGATGGACAAGGTTGCATTGCGCGCGCAATCAGCGGGCCATTTGAGCCCGTTTCAGACTGCGGCCTGGCATATCGAAGCGGATGATCTGACGATCCGGGGGTTTGAGCCGGCGTCCAAGGCCAAATCCACCACACTGACTATGACGTTCAAGAAACCGAACGAAGTGGTGGGCAACCATATCGCCAAATATCAGGCGATGAAGCTGGCCAAGATGCTAATGGCCTATGATTTCGACCGTCGCCTGAACCCGTTTGCCGAGCTTGGCGGGTTCATCTTTACCTTCATGGGCGACGGCAAACCGGGCACAGGGAAAACCACGCTGATCCAGATGATGGCCGGGTTGATCAACGAGTATTGCCAGAACGCAGGCTATCCGTTCCGCTATCAGAACCTGAGCACCGACAATATCGACAGCTATCAGGGCAAGTCAGGCCAGAACGCCAAGGCGTTTATCAACACGATTATTGACCCCTCGGTCATCGGCTTTGGTACCATCGACGATATCGACCAACTGGCGGGTAAGCGTGGTGATCGGCAGTCCAGCGCCGGACAGTTGGAAATCACCGCCGTGCTGATGGAAAGCTTTGCCGGGGCCAACACGGTTGTGCGTGGCAATTGCACCTTTGGCATGTTCTCGAACTACCCCGAGAATGTGGATGACGCCCTGCGCCAGCGGGCCGGTGCGCGGTTCCTGGTGGACGGGCCGCAAACGCGTGAGGACTATATCGACATCCTGCACCTGCTGATGGGCCGCAACCACGACATTCCGCTGGGCGAACATGAGGCCTATGCCGCGCAGGAGATCAAGAAGGCCGTCGCCGCCAGTTTCGAAAGCCATTCCCGCCCGCATGAGGATGCTTTGTTGCAGGTTTACGACCGGGTATCGGCTCAGATCGGCCAGATGGACACCATCGCCAAGCTGGGCACCTACCTCAAGGCGATCCAAGCCGCGGATGAACGGTTCACGGGCCGCGCCATTAAGAACATCACCGACGCGGTCAAGGTCCGCGCGATGGATTTCGAACTGCCCGACGAGTGGATGGAAAACCCCGAGCTGTTCCTGTTCCGCGACTATGACACCAAAAAGGCCATGATCGCTGACCTGCGCCAGCCGATCACGGTCGAGATGGTGATCCAGGAAATCAACCGCTACGCCGACAGCGAATTCCGCTATGCCGACAAGAGCGACGAGGTCGCGATTGAGAACGCGGTGCGTGAGATGGGCCGGATGGAGGAGGCCAAACGCCGGTATCTGGAGGGGAAAGGGTGAGCGGCGGGCTGTTCCTTATTTTGGCGTCTCTGATTGCGGCCTGCGTCTTTATGGGTATTTGGGTTGCCCGTTGTCGAAATGCATCGCGCAGGGCTGTGGCGATGCTTGCGCTTATCGTATTTGCGATCACCTATATCTGGAGCAGCCTGTTCGAGATTTGGATCAATGGTGCCTCGGTCTTGCGTCCTCAGTCTCTGTTGCACGCATTCGGACCTGGTGAAATGCCTTCACATTTTCTTGGCCAGTCGTTGTTCTGGTATGTTCCGGCGATGATCTTTGCAGGTGGCGCGTATGCAACAACGCGTCGTCGTTCAAAGGAGGCGAAGACATGATACTGACACTTGCAATCACCGCTGTTGCTCTGGTTTTGGGTCTGATCTTGCCATTGCGCTGGGGCGTAGTTGGCTTTCTGGGGGCTGTGGCGGTTCTCTATCTGATCCAGTTCGGCATCAATACCAGCCGCGGGTTCGAGGGCGCCTCGTGGGAAGAGACGCTGATCCTGTTTGAGGGCAGCGTGGTGTCTTACATCGGGTTTAATTTGCAGATCACCGCGCGAGCCTTTGCGTTGCCTTTGCTGGTGTTGGCGGTTGTGGTTGTGGGGCGGTTCAGCAAGGGAGTAAGCTGAGTTGAAAATATGCTTGAACTGTTTAGCGAGTGAGCCTGAGTGCTAGATATCGTCTTCCTGATAACCTGTACTCTTTTCGCCTTTTTCGGCATTAAGTTCGTCCTTTGGGTGATAAGGCGTCTCTTGCCTGTTCCAAAGGGAGCGTTCATGTGGTTGCGTTTCTTTGTTTGGTGGACCGCAAGTTTGGGTTTTGTAGTTGCCGTATACTTCGGCGTTATCGCTTTTTCCGGTGTTCTTGTTTTGGAAATTTGGGGTTTGGGTCAGCGTCTAGAGCCCTCCATACTCCTGATGGGGGGGCTCATTTTGTCGGCACCCTATTGGGTCGGCTTGGCCAAAGGAATTGATCTTCAAGTTGCGCATAGGTTGTCGTCATGATCCGCCTCATCGAAAAAGGCCTGATGTTTGGCAATCTTGTCCACATTTCCAGCCCGGCCCTGGTCGAGCGGTATAACCGTGCTTTGCGGCGTCTGACGGGCAAGACCACGGCGCTTGCGGATTTTCATATCGATATCTCGGGCTATTCCCCCGAGATCGGGCAGGAATTGGGTGACCCGCTTTACCTCAACCCCAATGGGGTCAATCGGCAGTTCATCCTGCTGACGACCGAGCAGAAACGCGCGCCTCTGCTGAATGTCAAATTCTCAACCTCGCGCGACATCTTGCGCGACTTTATCGAACAGAACGAAGCGCAGCTGTTTGCTCTGACCGCAACGGATGCGGTGGCCGGAGAGCTGGTGAATTCGGTCTTCAAGCTCACCACGCCAGCTGATCTGCTGACGCTCAGCAAGATCGAGATCGAAGCGGATACAGTGGGCGGGACCCTGCGCAAGGCCGAGCAATTGGCGGGTATGGTCGAGCAGTTCAAAACCGAAGAGGACGCCTGGTTCGACGATGTTCTGATCGCCAGGATGATCGAAACAGCCAAAGATACAGGCGACGTGACGCGCAACCCGGTCCGTTTGCGCCACACCGCGTTTGATCAGCCGAACTTCTGGACGGCGCATTATGGCGGGCTTTATCTGTTTCCTGACCTTGAGCATCCGGCTGCGATTTTTGCGGGTGAACGGCCAGACGGCTTGCCGCTGGAATATGTGTTTCACATGGCGCAGCACAATCAGATCGCCAAATTTCTGAGCTATAACAAGCTCGTGGAAACCATCATCGAGGCGCGCGGCGTGGATTCTGCTGCCATTTTGCAGCAAAAGATGGATTTTCTGACGGTGTCGGCGGCTGCGCATGCCGATGTTGACCTGAAAGGCTTGGACCGCCGGGACCTGCGCCATCTTGCGCGCCGTCATGTGGACCAATTGCCTGAGGCCTATCACGGGCTGGCGCAGCTGCTGCGCTGGGCAACGGATGGCGGGCGGTGGCCGCGCATAACCTCGGATCACCCGGCCTATTTCTATACTCTGCGGGCGGCCAACACGCCGCATCGGGATTTGGTAAACATGTTGCTGACCGAGATGGCGCCACTGGACCCGCGCCAGATGTTCATTTGCCACAAAGAGCTGTTCTATGCGACCTACGCCCAGTGGCCTGAAAGCAAAAAAGCCTATGTTGCCGATTTCCTTGCCCGCGAGTATCAGCTGGACAAAGCAGGTGCACGGGCGGCCTTGTTCGGGCATGAGCCTGATATGAGCGGTGAGGATCGGATCAGTGACGATCTGATTGCTCGTGTCGGGCCCTGGGGTTCTGTAAGGAGGGATTGAAATGCTCGGAGCGCTACGATTATTTCTGATCCTTTTGTTTTTACAGACGGTTGCATATTTTGCGCTGTCTCTTTACTCGCGCGGTGTCCGGCGGCAAAAACTGGAAAGCTGGTGGGACGAGAAAGGCAAAACCGGTGACAAGAACGCGTTTGTTGAACGCGGATTGCACGTCTATGACAATTCTTTCCGGCGCAAGTTGATACTCGCGGTCTACATTGTGCCCTGGATCGCTGTTGGCGCACTGATCTATATCGTGAATTACATGTGAGGGATAAGACATGGCTTATCTGAAATGGGGTTTCATTCTTGTCTTCTGGATCACGCTTGGCACGATCCTCCAATATGCGCTGCCGCAACATGATGTCGTGCGGATCGTTAACACTTATGAGGAACGTCAGGATCTGAACGATTGGACGCGGATCTTCTGGTCTGAACCCGAGGATCAATCGACCAGCTTGTCGAACCGCGACGTTCAATTCATTCAGGCGGTGCGCGCCAATGGCAAACCCATCGTGTATCGCAACGAAGATACGGGCTGGGGTTGGCCGCCCTATTTCAAATTCGACACGGCGAACCTTTATACCGAAGCGAATGATGCAAAGTCGACGAAAGAGGATCCGGATTGGGTAGTGGTCACCCATTATGGCTGGCGGAACGAGTTTATGTCGATCTTCCCTAATGCGATTTTCATTCGACATGTCGAAGGCCCGGATGTCCGTATCATCCCTTGGTTCAACATAATTTTCCTGACAGTGTTTGCGGCCATCGTTTGGGCTCTGTGGGTTCGGTGGCGCCGTTTCCGGCAAAGACGGATCGATCCTGTTTTGGAAAATGTCGAAGACGGCTTGTATGCCGCAGGTGACGCGATTGACGAAAAGCGCAAGGGATTCAGACGGTGGCTGGACAGTTGGAAGTCGAAGTAAGATCGAACAGGGTCCTTCGGCTATTCCATAGCCGGTCTTTACCTGACAACAAATTCTGCATGTAGCGCACCAGCCGCCTTGATCGTTTTCAGGATGTCAATCATGTCGCGTGGCGACACACCCAGGGCGTTCAAACCGGCCACCACTTCGGACAAAGTTGTTGCCTCGGGGATTTCGGCCAGACCAGTGCCTTCCTCTTCTTCGACCGTCAGGGTCAAATTGCCTTGCGAGACGGCCACGCTTGAGATTCTGACATCCCTACCCCTTCGGCCCGCGCTGCATGTCGCGCGGCCTGATCACAGACCGAAGCCTGCGCCATCGCGCCCATGAGGGCAAAAACATGCGCCCACAGCGCAAGGATCAAGTTCAAAGGATTGGGCATTCTGCCGGTCCGGGATTCTTTTGGTCCGGGCCAAGCTAGCGGGGTTTCCCTTTACAGAGGGTTAGCACCGCTTCAGTTTCGATCAATCCGGCGGCCAAAGACAACGCTTGTATTGGTCCGTAACACGCCCGGGATTTTCGCCAGTTCATCAACCAGAATATCCAGATCCTCAAGCCGAGGCGCCTCGGCTGACAGCATAAGGTCGAAATCTCCGTTGATCGAAAGGCAGAGTTTGACTTCGGGATAGGCCTCAAGCCGTTTCACAATGCGTGTGGTCTCATTCTGCCTTACCTCCAGCATCACGATGACCTGCACTTTGGGCGTATCTTCGGTCGCCCCCAGACGCACTGTATAGCCCGCGATCACGCCGCGTTCTTCCATGCGGTTGATGCGTTCGTGGACGGTTGTGCGCGCCACGCCCAAGGCACCGGCAATCTGCGTGGTCGAGGCGCGGGCATTGGCCTGCAGAGCGGCGATAATACGACGATTCAGCTGATCCATTGGGGCTCCGGTACAGGGCGCATGTATTTGGTTATGGCAGATTTGCCCGTGGTCTCAAGCCTGCCGAGGGACCTTTGGATGCAGGTCGTCGATGATGATGGGATGGGCGTGTGGCAGACCCCCTGCCAGATGTGGGTGGTCGGGCGGCAGGTTTGGGTGATCGTGCTGGATGGGATCCTGGTCCTTGCGCGGCCAGAGGCCAAATGCAGCGACAATCCCCAAGACAGAAAGCGCCGCCATGCTACCAAGCGCGACTGCGGCGCCTGACACGGTCATCAACCAACCTGACAGTGGATAAGTCACCAGCCAGCACCCGTGCGACAGGGTGAATTGCGCGGCAAACACGGCAGGACGGTCTTCGGGATGTGCGGATCGGGTCAAAAGACGGCCTGATGGGGTCAACGTGGCGGAATAGCCAAACCCGGTCAGCGCCCACAGCGCGACCAGTAGTCCGAGCGTTAACGGGACATGTGCTGCCAAGATCGCGGCACAGGCCATTGTCGTAGCACCCAGAATTGCTCCACCCAGCATGACGCGGCGATCTTCGATTCGGTCCAGCAGGCGGGGCAGCATGAAGGCGGCGAGCATTGATCCACCGCCAAACCCGGCCAGCGCAATGGCCACCGCGCTTTCGGACAACCCAAGATCAGATCGCACAATCACAACCGTATTCACGATGACCATGGCGCTCAGCGCTGCTGCGCTTGCGTTCAGCGCAAGCAGACCGCGCAGCCGGGGTGTTTTGAGATAGATTTTGATGCCGCGTGTCGTGCGGTCATAGATCCCCCGGGGCCTGCTGGGTTTGGGCGAGGGCAGGGCGACCGACACGACTAAGAGGGCCGACGCTACAAAGCCCAAGGCGGTCCCCCAAAACAGGCTGTTGAAGCTGACCAGTAACAATAAAGCAGCTGCAAAAACCGGGCTCAGCAGGCTTTCCAGATCGTAGGCCAGTCGCGATAGCGATAGCGCGCGGGTATAATCCGCCTCGTCGGTCAAAACATCTGGTATCGTGGCCTGAAATGCCGGCGTGAACCCGGCCGAGGCGGATTGCAGAACAAAGATCAGAACATAGACCTGCCAGACCTCGGTCACGAAAGGCAGGCAGAGCGCCACGGCCGCGCGGATCAGGTCGAGAACAACCAGCATCTTGCGGCGATCCAAACGTTCGGCAAATGCCGCAGCCAACGGTGCCACGATGACATAGGCAACCATCTTGATCGTAAGCGCGGTGCCAAGGATCAAACCAGCGGCGTCACCCGCCAAATCATATGCGAGCAACCCCAGAGCAACCGTCGCAAGGCCGGTGCCGGTCAGGGCAACGATCTGTGCGGCCAGCAGGTGGCGATAGGTTCGGTTTCTGAGAACGTTCAACATCGGAATTCAGCCTTCGACATGCGTCCCAGCTTTTGTGGCTTTCAACAAAAAGGCAATGGCTTTGACAGCTTGGGTTTGGCACCGCTTGGCCGATGCCCCTTAGATGGCGTTGAGTTTATGGGGCAAACCTCTTATCTCGGGGGCAATATCGCTCAAAGGATTAGTCGCGTGGCGAACCATCTTTACAAAAACGACCTGCCAGACGGCTTGGACCTGGGGCCTGTTGTGGCCATTGACTGTGAAACCATGGGGTTGAACCCGCATCGTGACCGGCTCTGCGTGATCCAGATGTCGGGAGGCGACGGTGACAGCCATATTGTTCAGGTCGAAAAAGGCCAGACCGAGGCGCCCAATCTGTGTGCCATGCTGGAGAACCCGGAGGTTTTGAAACTGTTCCATTTCGGACGGTTCGATATCGCGGCGATGTATCACGCATTTGGCGCTTTGGCGGCGCCGGTTTATTGCACCAAGATCGCCAGTCGTCTTGTGCGCACCTATACAGACCGGCACGGGCTGAAGAACCTCTGTCAGGAACTGATCGGCGTCGATATCTCGAAACAGCAGCAGATGAGCGACTGGGGGGCCGAAACCCTGACCGACGCACAACTGGACTATGCCGCGTCTGACGTTCTGTATCTGCACCGCTTGCGGGATGCGCTCAACGGGCGTCTTGCCCGCGAAGGTCGGACCGAAATGGCGCAGGCGTGTTTTGACTTCCTTCCCATGCGTGCCAAGCTGGACCTGGAAGGTTGGCCCGAAACGGATATCTTTGCGCACTCATGACCGATAACGAAGCATTCCTGAAAACGGCCCGGCAGGTCGTAACCGACGAAGCCCGAGCGCTGGACGTGCTGGCCGACGGTCTGGATGAGCACTTTGCCGAAGCCGTGCACATGATCCTGCAGGCATCAGGCCGCGTGATCGTCAGCGGCATCGGCAAATCGGGACATATCGGTCATAAGATTGCCGCCACTTTGGCCAGCACCGGAACACCTGCCTATTTCGTGCACCCGGCCGAGGCCAGCCATGGTGATCTGGGTATGGTGTCAAAAGGCGACGTGGTCCTGGCAATCTCCAACTCGGGCGAAGCGCCCGAGCTTGCCAATCTGTTGGCCTTCACGCGCCGCTTTGGCATCCCGTTGATTGGCTTGTCCAGCAAGCCCGAAAGCTCGCTGATGAAACAGGCAGATGTGCATTTGCTGATCCCGTCACTGGGCGAAGCCTGCGGCTTCGGCATGGTACCGTCGATCTCGACCACCTTGACCCTGGCGATGGGTGATGCGCTGGCCATTGCCCTGATGAAATACCGCGATTTCAAGCCCGAGAATTTCCGCGATTTCCATCCCGGTGGAAAACTGGGCGCGCAGCTGAGCAAGGTGCGCGACTTGATGCATACCGATATTCCGGTTGTGCTGTCCGATACCCCGATGAGCGAAGCGTTGCTGGTCATGAGTCAGAAGAGCTTTGGCGTGGTTGGGGTCACGGATGCCGACGGACGCCTGTTGGGGATCGTGACCGACGGGGATTTGCGCCGTAACATGGATGGTCTGCTGGAGAAGGCAGTCGAAGAGGTCATGACTCGAAACCCACGCACAATCGGACCCGAAGAGCTGGCAGAAAGTGCAGTTGCTCTCATGACAATGCAGGCGCCAAAAATCACGTGTTTGTTTGTGGTCGATCCCGAAGGGGATGGACGGGCTCAGGGTATCCTTCACATCCATGACTGCTTGCGCGTCGGGTTGGGCTGATGCGCAATACCATGGATCGCTATTCCCGGATGGTGCAGTTCCTCAAGGTACTGCTGCCGCTGGCGGCGATCCTGCTACTGGCCTCGGTCTTTCTGCTGTCGCGCAGCATCGAAACGGATGTCTCGGTGCCCTTCACAGCCGAAGCGATTGACGAACGGCTGGCCGATCAGGTGGTGACGATGCCTGACTACAAAGGGGTGACGCGCAACGGCGAGGAGGTTCGGGTAGAAGCGATCCGTGCGGCCCAGGGCACTGACCGGGATATGCCCACAGCAACGGAATTTCACGGCACTTACAATCTGCACAACGGTGGCGTCATCACGCTTGACTCGAATACCGGCTCTATTCGGCCCGACAAAGGCACAGCCACCTTTGAAGGCGATGTCGTGATCCTGACGGCTGACGGTATTCAGGTGACCACCGATCTGCTGAACACGTCGCTGGATGAAATCCGAGGCGATACGCCCGGGCAGGTCGATGGTGTTGGTCCGATTGGAGAATTTACAGCCGGGCGCATGACCTTTGGAACTAAAAAAAAGGATGGCCCGGTCCATATTCTTTTTACAGATGGGGTGAAACTGATATACGAACCCCCAAAAGCAGAAAGATAACTTGTGATTGATTTGCGCGCCGCCCTTGTTTCCGTTGCCCTCAGTTTCACGGCAATACCTGTTGCGGGGCAAGAAGCGCAGGTCGCGTTCGGGTCGCCAAATGCTGACCCTACACTTCCGGTCGAAGTCACCTCGGAAACCTTGAACGTTAACCAGGAAGACGGCTCGGCCGAGTTCATCGGCAATGTGATCGTTATTCAAGGCGAGATGCGTCTGACGGCTGAGCGGGTTCTTGTGATCTACAATCAGGAACGTTCGGCCATTGAACGGATGGAAGCGACCGAAGATGTGGTGCTGGTCAGTCCGCCGGATGCGGCAGAAGGCGACTGGGCAGAGTACACGATCGATACCGGTGTCATCAACATGCGCGGGAATGTGCTTTTGACCCAGGGGCCCAGCGTGATCAGCGGCGACGAGATGGAAGCGAACCTGACCACAGGCACCGCAACCATGAGCGGCAATGTCAAAACCATATTGCAGCAGGGTGGCGGCAACTGATGGCGAAACCCAAACTTACGGTTGCAGAAGGCTCATCTGGTCTGAGGATCGAAAAGCTTCGTAAATCCTATCGCAAGAAAACCGTCATCCGCGACGTCTCGATGACTTTGGATCGTTCCGAGGTGGTGGCGCTGTTGGGCCCTAACGGATCGGGCAAAACGACGACCTTCTATTCCGTTGCAGGTCTGGTGTTCCCCGAGGCCGGTACGGTGACAATCGACGGTCAAAACGTGACAACCCTGCCGATGTATCGCCGGGCCCGGTTGGGCATCGGCTATCTTCCGCAGGAAATGTCGATCTTTCGGGGCATGAGCGTCGAAGACAATATCGCCGCCGTTCTGGACATTACCGTGGACCACGTTCACCGCCGCAAAGAGCGGTTGGAAGAGCTGCTGTCGGATTTCTCGATCGAGCATCTTCGCCGCGCACCCGCCCTGGCCTTGTCCGGGGGTGAACGGCGGCGCGTCGAAATAGCGCGCTGCTTGGCTGCAGATCCCAAGTATCTGTTATTGGACGAGCCTTTTGCAGGGGTCGATCCGATCAGCGTCGGCGATATCCGTCATCTGGTGGCCGATCTGAAGAAGCGCGGGATCGGTGTTTTGATCACAGACCATAACGTGCGGGAAACGCTTGAGATTGTCGATCGTGCCTACATCCTGCATGACGGGCAGATGCTGATGTCCGGCACTCCCGAGGAAGTTGTGGAAAACGAAAACGTGCGCCGTGTTTATCTGGGCGAAAACTTCAAGATTTCATGACGTTGCGCGGAAAGACGCCAAATTGTTAGGCGAAATCGCGTATATACACGACCTGTTTTGATTGACTCTTCGGCTGTCTCTTGCCTCAATTGGCACATGGCATTTCTTCGGTTCCAATCTGGATCAGGATGCCCCTTCTTTGAAGGGTGTGATCTCAGACAATCCTGGGACATGTCGCTATCCCCCACCCGATAAAAACAGGCACGTTGCGCGACGCAATGTCAGAATGGGTGTGAATTGTGAAGGAGACCACATGCGTTACCAAATCAGCGGAAAACAGATCGACATCGGTGCGGCTCTGCAGACCCATGTGCAGACCGAGCTGGGCGAGGTTGTGGGCAAATATGCTCAAAGACCGACCGACGCCAATGTCGTGTTTTCCCGTTCGGCGCATGAATATGTGTGTGAAACCACTGTTCATTTGTCCACAGGGCTGACGGCGCAGGCCAAAGCCCACGCAACCGAAATCTATGCAGCTTTCGAGGCGTGTTGTGACAAAATGGAAACGCAATTACGGCGGTACAAGCGCCGTTTGAAAGACCATCACAAGGACCGGGTCGAGCCGGTTGAACTCTTTGGTGCGTCCTCTTATATCCTCGCGTCTGACGATTCGGACGTGGCAGACGAGCCAGAAACGCTGCAGCCCATGATTGTGGCTGAAATGGAAACAAAAATTCCATCTCTCAGCGTGGGCGAGGCCGTTATGCAAATGGAACTTGCGGGCGCACCTGTTTTGGTGTTCCGAAATGAAAACAAGGATGGATTGAATGTCGTTTATCGTCGCGATGACGGTAATATCGGTTGGATCGATCCGTAACAGGCAAGGATACTAAGACGAACTTTCGCGATTGCGATTGTTGCGTCATTGGAGCGTGATCATGGAGCTTTCGAGCATATTGAAGCCCGAGGCGGTACGCATTCTATCTGCGGCCTCTAGCAAGAAGAGATTGTTTCAGGAAATCGCAGACGTTGCGTCTGCGGCGCTGAGCATGGATGCGCAGGCCATTGTCGAAAGCCTGTTGGAGCGAGAAAGCCTGGGCCCTACCGGAGTAGGCCATGGTGTCGCCTTGCCGCACGCGAGGCTGCCATACATTGACTCTGTCACTGGCGTTTTCGTGCTTTTGGAAAAGCCGATTGATTTCGGTTCGGTCGATCGTCAGCCGGTCGACCTAGCCTTTTCGTTGTTTGCGCCAGAAGATGCAGGTGTTGACCATTTGAAGGCTTTGGCCCTTGTATCGCGGACACTGCGTGAACAGTCCGTCTGCGCCAAGCTGAGAGCCAATCCGGACCCGGTCAAAATCTACGCAATCCTGACCGAAGCACAATCGGTTCAGGCCGCGTGATACAAAAAAAGCCCCCGGAAAAACGGGGGCATTTGAATGAGACAGGCTGCGCTCAGCCGCCGGTGCCCATTTCCAACGTCCACCAGATCTTGCCGTTGTTTTCCTGATGCCACGCGAATCCCATTTGCGTGGCGCGCGGATCCATGATGACAGATCGCGGCCCTGGCTCTTGCATCCAGGCGGCCAGCGTTTCGGTTTCGGTCTCAAACGTCTCCGAGATCGCCTCGCCGAGGAATGTCCCGAAATAGCCGACCCGCGCGGCACGATCCAATGGTGATGAACCATCGGACCCGAAATGCCAGGGCCGGTTCTGGCGGGCCATGTCCTTGGAATGCGTAGCAGCTGCAGCGTTGAGTTGCGCATTCAGTTGTACAGGTTGCAGGCCAGAGGCCTGACGCAAAGCGTTCACCGAATCAACCATGCGGAATTGCAGCTTTTCCGGGTTGCCGCGGATTTTGTAGACCGTCGGCAACGGCCTTCCATCGGTGCCCAAAGTGGTCGTCGCCGAATCAGTACAAGCCGCCAGAGCGACCAAACAAATCAACAGAAAGGGAAGAATACGCGTCATGATGGGTCCGAAATTTGTGTCCTCACCGGAAATAGCTTGCGAAAGCCTAGGGGGCAAACATGCAATGAGAGAATGTTGCGTGAATCTGCCGGTTTGGTTTGCGACTGAAGCATTATCGCCATAAAATACCATAGATATTCGCATTTGTGCTTGGAAAAGGACCGTATCCGATGGTCAAGAAACCAATTTCGAACACCACGCGCCGGGGATTTTTGGCTGGTGCCGCCGTAAGTTTGGCCTCGCCCGCGGTCGCGCAATACATCCCAGGCGATCCTTTGCGCCCGGCACCGGAACCCGAGCCCGCTGTGCGCCGCAATATCTCGGGTTTCCGGGCGCTGGACTGGCAGCCTTACTTTTCAAACACCAAAAACGGCGCGATCCTTGTCGATACGGTCTCGCGTGCGCTGCATTATTGGTCAGATGATCAATCCGTGTACAAACTCTACCCGTCTTCGGTGCCTTTGACCGAAGAAATGACCCGCCGGGGACGGACCAGCGTGATCCGCAAAGTTGAAGGTCCCAGCTGGGCACCGACCCCTTCGATGAAAAAGCGGAACCCCGAATGGCCGGACTTCATTCCGCCTGGACCGGATAACCCACTGGGAACACACGCTTTGTACCTCAGCTGGAAGTATTATCGCATCCACGGAACACATGACACGCGCAAAATCGGCCGCAGGTCGTCGAACGGATGCATAGGTTTGTTCAACGAAGACATCGCCGAGCTGTTTTCGATGGCCAAAGTCGGCACGCAAGTGTTGCTAATATGACGACATTTTCGCGCAGCGCGCGGGCTGAATCGCAAGTTGCAATTGCATTCCTCGGGCATTGCTGATTAGAAAAACTCACGAGGTAAGTCTTAGATGTGCGGTTTCGCTAATTGGAATCGTGCAAATTCTGGAGGTTAATATGAAGAAACTCGTTCTCGCCGCTGCACTGACCGCCGCTGCTTCGACCGCTTATGCGGGTAACCTGGAAGAGCCGGTCGTTGAAGCGCCGGTTATCGTCGAGGAAACTCAAGGTTCTTCGCAGGGCATCATCCTGCCGCTGATCCTGCTGGTCGTTGTTGCTGCTGCTGTTGCCGCAAGCTAATTCGATACACAATTCCTGAAAAAGGCGGTGGATCGTTCCACCGCCTTTTTTGTTTGAGGCGCTGGTTACTCGAGCCAGCCGCGCAGGTTGTCTTGAATGACCTTCCCCAACGCCGCGATATGGGCGTCTTGGTCGTTTAGGCATGGGATATAGGTAAAGCTTTCTCCGCCAGCCTCTTCAAAACTCTCTTTGATCTCTTCATTGATCTCTTCCAGCGTTTCAATGCAATCGGCTGAAAAGGCCGGGGCAATGACCGCGATGTTCTTTTTGCCCTGTTTTGCAAGGTCAGCCACATGATCGACGGTGTAGGGCTTTAGCCACTCTTCCGGGCCAAACCGCGACTGGAAAGTTGAAACAAGCTGATCATCTGCCCAGCCCAACCGTTCTTTCAACAGACGAGAGGTTTTGGCGCATTGGCAGTGATAGGGATCGCCTTGCATCAGATAGCGTTCCGGCATGCCGTGATAGGAACAGACCAGTACATCCGGTTTGGTCTCCATCGCGGCATAGGCGGCCTCTACTGACCCGGCCAAAGCATCGATATAGGCCGGCTCGTCGAAATAGGCGGGCACGGTGCGGCTGGCGGGTTGCCAGGCCTCGTCCATCAAGGCGCGGAAGAACTGGTCGTTGGCCGTGGCCGTCGTAGCCCCGGCATATTGCGGGTAAAGCGGGAAAAACAGGATGCGGTCACAGCCTGCCTCGACCATTTCGCGCACTTTGGATTTGGTCGATGGGTTGCCATAGCGCATACAGAAATCGACCATCACCTGATCTCCGTACCGATTGTGCATCGCATCGCGCAGCTTGGCGGTCTGATCCTTGGTGATCGTCATCAATGGGCTTTCACCCTTGTCATGGTTCCAGATCGACTTGTAGGCCTCGCCCGAGCTGAAGGGCCTCTTGGTCAGGATTATCCCCTGCAGGATCGGCTGCCATTTCCATTTGGGATAATCGATGACCCGCTGATCGGACAGGAACTCGTTCAGATACCGGCGCATTGGCCAATAGGTAAAGTCATCCGGCGTCCCCAGATTGGCCAGCAGAATCCCAACGCGCCCCATTTTGACCTTGGGATGGTCGGCGGGGGCATGGGCGGGGCGAGTGGCATCAAACATATCGGGCGTCCTGACTTTCTTTTGTTCCGGCCTGAGATAAGGGGATTCAACCCGGCGTCAATCAGGCAGTTTACCTTCTTCGGTCCGCAATGCATCTGCCAGCCGCATTTGTGCTGATCCCGGGCGCAAGGGTTTGGGTTGGCTGTCATCGGGCGACCAGCCGGTCAGGCAGATCATCTCGAAGGTGGCTGCCAAACGGCCCGAAGCGGTTGGGAAATGTTGAGCGTAAATCTGCTGGGCGGTGTCAAATACGGCGCGCCGGGTCGGGTATTTCAACCGTGCCGACAGCGTGTTGGTCTCTCCCATTTCGCGCAGGTCCCGCATCAGATGCCAGATATCGCGATATTCCGCGGTCAAGGGCACGGCATCCGCAACCGGCAGAGCAAGCCCGGCCCGTTGCAGGAGCCCCCCCAGGTCTCGCAGCTCGGCCATGGGTGCGACGCGAGGACTAAGGCCTCCGGAAACCTCGATCTCGGCCTGACCCAGAGCGGCGCGTAGCTGATGCAGGGTTTCTCCGCCCAGGCAAAGCACGAGAAGCAACCCGTCTGGTTGCAACGCGCGATGGCATTGGATCAGCTGCCCCACCGGATCATTGGCCCAGTGCAGCGCCATTGCGTGGATCACCAGGTCATGGGCGCCGGATTGCAGAGCAAGCACTTCGTCATCGGTGGCGGTGATGGCGCCGGGTAAGACATCAGACCAGACATGCGGAAACGGTGTCACAATCGCGGGCGCCGTAAAGGTTTTGTTAACCATGGAGAGCCGATCCTGCACCTCGTCGATCGCGGCGCGGTGCAGAAACAGCGCTTCGTCCCGCGCACGCGCGCGGTGTCGCAGGATGGCCGTGCGGTCAAACAAAGAGGGTGCGTTGGGTTCAGGCAGTTTCATAGCGCGCAAGTATCGCATCACGCAGCGGATTCAAACAGCTCTTGCGCTGATCTATCCGCCACGCTGCATGGGGTGCGGTGCGTTGACCGAATCCGATTTCGGTCTGTGTGGCGCGTGCTGGCGCGAGACGCCGTTTATTGGTGGAGCCGTCTGTGACAGCTGTGGTGTTCCGGTGATGGGTGAAGAGGATGATCATCGCATCGAATGTGACGATTGCCTAAAGACTGCACCCCCTTGGCAGGCGGGTCGCGCTGCGATGTTGTATGACGGCAAAGCGCGATCCTTGATCCTGGCCCTTAAACACGGTGATCGGCCCGAGCTGGCCCGACCAGCGGCAAGATGGCTGGCGCAGGCAGGGCAAGGACTGTTTCGCCCGAACATTCTGATCGCGCCGGTGCCATTGCATTGGTCACGCCTGCTCAAGAGGCGCTATAACCAGTCTGCCCTTTTGGCGCAGAACCTTGCGCGCGAGATCGGGCAGGAATGCATCCCGGATCTGTTACTGCGAAGGGTGCGAACGTCAGTTCTGGACGATAAAACCGCTGGCGAGCGCGCGGACATATTGGACGGTGCAATCGCTGCGCATCCCAAACGGGGACACCATATCAAAGGGCGCGATGTCCTGCTGATCGATGATGTCATGACTTCGGGCGCGACTCTGGCGGCGTGTACCCGTGTGTGTCAGGCCGCAGGGGCAAATCATATTTTCGTGTTGGCTCTGGCGCGCGTTGCCAAGGATGCCTAATTCGCTCAAGATTGCGCGAAACCCGAAGGAAACGGAAAATGAAACCGGTTGAGATCTATACATCGCCGCTTTGTGGCTTTTGCCACGCGGCCAAGCATTTGCTGAAACAAAAGGGTGTCGAGTTCAAGGAAGTCGACGTTCTGATACACCCAAAACGCAAGCCCGAGATGATCAAGCGTGCGGGTGGTAAACGCACTGTACCTCAGATTTTCATCGGCTCGCAGCATGTGGGCGGCTGCGACGATCTTTATGAGCTTGAGCGCCAAGGCAAGCTGGACAGTTTGCTCGCGGCCTAATGAAAACAGCCCTGCTGCAGATCACCTCATCGGACGATCCGGCCGAAAATCTGGACATGGTGCGCGCGATGATGACTGACGCGGCCGCGCAGGGTGCGCGCTTTGTCCTGACGCCCGAGGTGACGAATTGCGTCTCGACCAGCACCACGCGGCAGCGCGCGGTTCTGCAGCATGAAGAAGACGACATCACTTTGGCAGGTCTGCGTGCGCAGGCCGCCGAGCTGGGCATTTGGCTGCTGATCGGCTCGTTGGGTATCAAGACGCATGATGCGGATGGCCGCTTTGCCAACCGGTGTTTCATGATCGACCCGCAGGGTCAGATCGTGGCGCGGTATGACAAGATCCATATGTTCGATGTGCAGGTTACCGAATCCGAAACCTTTCGCGAATCGAAGAACTATCGCCCGGGCGAAACAGCGGTGATTGCCGAGACGGATTTTGGCAAGGTCGGGCTGACGATTTGCTATGACATCCGTTTCCCGCATCTTTACGCCGCGCTGGCGCAGGCAGGGGCGCGGATATTGACGGTTCCGGCGGCTTTTTCTCCGGTCACTGGTGCGGCCCATTGGGAATCGCTGTTGCGGGCGCGGGCGATTGAAACCGGGTGCTGGGTGCTGGCCCCGGCGCAAACCGGCACGCACCCGAAGACGCGCGGAAAAACCCGCCAGACCCATGGGCACAGCCTGGTTGTCGCCCCGTGGGGAGAGGTGCTGATCGACGCAGGCACCGATCCGGGCATTCACATTTTCGATTTGGATGATAGTTCTGTGTCAGAGGCGCGCCGCCGCGTGCCCTCATTGACGCATGTTCGGCCTTTTACAGGGCCCTGATCCAGAACCGAGATATGACGGACGAACAAAATGCCCTGGCGGTCACGCTGTTCAGCGAGATCCTGACCGCCGATCAACTGTTGCGCAACCGGCTGAGCCGGGTGCTGCCCAAGGGCATGGAAATCTCGCATTTCTCGGTGCTGAACCACTTGGTGTTTGTGGGGGATGAGCGGACGCCAGCGCAGCTGGCCAGCACCTTCCACGTCACGCGCGGCGCAATGACCAACACCTTGGCCAAGCTGGAATGGGCCGGATACATTCACATCCGCCCCGACTGGGACGACGCCCGCCGCAAAATGGTCGCCATCAGCCCCGCCGGCCGCCGCGCGCGCGATCAGGCGATTTCGTCGATTGCCCCGCTGATCAACCGCGTGGTCGGAGAGCTGGGGCTGGAACGGGTGCGGAATACGCTGCCCGTACTACGTGATTTGCGGTTGCAGTTGGAGGGGGAGTAACCCTACCCAGGCTTCACACTCGCCGTCACATAATTCACGCTCAGATCGCGATCCGAGATCGACCAGCTCCACAGGATCGGGTTGAACACGAAGCCCTTGCGGTCCACCGGCTCCAGCCCGGCCTGGTGCAGCAGGTCAAAGAGCTCGTCGGGGGTGATGAACTTGTTCCATTCATGCGTCCCACGCGGTAGCCAGCGCATGACGACCTCGGCTCCGAAAATGGCCATCGCATAGGATTTCGGGTTGCGGTTGATGGTGGAACAGACCTGCAAGCCGCCGGGTTTCAGCAGCTGTTGCGTAGCGGTCAGATAGCCCAAGGGATCGGCCACATGCTCGACGACTTCCATGTTCAGCACGACGTCGAACTGTTCGCCTGCGGCGGCCATGTCTTCGGCGGTGGTGTGGCGATAGTCGATCTCAAGCCCTGATTGCTCGGCATGGATGCGCGCGACGGGCAGGTTGCGCTCGGCCGCGTCGGCGCCCACGACCTCGGCGCCCAAACGCGCCATCGGTTCGCTCAGCAATCCGCCACCACAGCCGATATCCAGCAGGCGCAGGCCCGCAAAGGGATTCGGCGCGGTCAGGTCACGATCAAACTCACCGGCGATTTGCTGCGTGATATAGTCCAGCCGGCACGGATTCAGCATGTGCAAAGGTTTGAATTTTCCGTGAGGATCCCACCATTCTGCGGCCATAGCCTCGAATTTTGCGATCTCGGACGGGTCCACCGTGTTCGGATGCGCTTGCATTCCTGTCTCCGTGTGCTCTTTTACGCTTAAGGACTATATAGGGCCATAATGGACAAGTACCCGGACCAAAAGCGCGCAGTTCAATATCTGTACTCGCCGATCGACCCGTTCGATCAGCGGATGGTGGATATGGGCGATGGGCATCGTATCTATGTGGAACAATGCGGAAATCCCAAAGGGATCCCGGTTGTGGTTCTGCACGGTGGCCCAGGTGGTGGCTGCAGCCCGGCAATGCGGCGGTATTTCGATCCGCAGGTCTATCGGGTGATTCTGTTTGATCAGCGAGGGTGTGGGCGATCAAGGCCCACCGCGTCGGTGGAAAACAACACCACATGGCACCTGGTCGCCGATATCGAACGTTTGAGAAAGCTCTTTGAGATTGAAGAGTGGCTTGTGTTTGGGGGCAGCTGGGGCGCGACCCTTGCCTTGATTTATGCGCAGACCCATCCGGATCGTGTCAGTCATCTGGTGCTGCGCGGCGTCTTTTTGGCTACACAATCCGAACTCGATTGGTTCTATGGCGGCGGCGCAGGCAAGTTCTGGCCCGAGCAATGGGCCAAGTTCACCGCGCTTCTTTCCGATGCCGAGCTGAAGGATACGATTGCAGCCTACAACAAACGCCTCTTCTCAGGCGATCGCGCGACGGAAATCCTCTATGCGCGGGCCTGGTCGCATTGGGAGAACGCGCTGGCTTCGGTGCATACTAATGGTTCGGTTGGGGAAAGCCCGGGCGAATATGCGCGCACCTTTGCGCGGCTTGAGAATCACTATTTCATCAACAAGGCGTTCCTTGAAAAAGATGGCCAGATTCTGGATCAGATGGATCAGATTCAGGATATCCCCGGGTATATCGTGCAGGGGCGCTATGATATGATCTGCCCGCCGCAAGCTGCTTGGGAGCTGGCAGAGCGTTGGCCCAATGCCGAGCTGAAGATGGTTCGTAACGCTGGGCATGCCTTGTCCGAACCCGGCATCAGTGCCGAGTTGATCCGCATTATGGATCGGATTGCCGAGGGCCTGTCATGACCCGGATTGACCGTCGTGCCTTGTTCGCCTCAGGTGCCGCCGCAGCGTTGCTGGCGGCCACCGGCGCGACCTTGGCGGATACGCCGAAACAGGGCGGGACCCTGCGTCTGGCGGTGCCGCGTGATGACAGTCTGGATCAGGTCGCGCGAGGGGCCGTTTTTGACACGCTGACCGAGATTGCACCCGATGGCACCTTGCGCGGTGAGCTGGCGACAGGCTGGCATACGGACGCCGAGGCGCGCGTTTGGACCTTTGATCTGCGCCAAGACGTGCTGTTCCACGATAGTGCTGCGCTGGACGTGACCGATGTGCTGGCTGTTCTGGGGCGCGTTGGCCGGGCCGAGGCCCTGTCATCCCATCAATTGCGGTTGGAGCTGGTCGACAGCAACCCTGGTTTGCCGTTTCTTCTGGCCGACAGCCCCTTTGTGATCACCCGCGCCGGGCAAGAGGTTTCGCCTCTGTACGCGGCCAATGGCACCGGCTGTTACCGGGTTGAGCGCGCCGAAGACAATCGCCATTTCCTGGGCCGCCGCGTGGAAAATCACTATAAGGCCGGAACCGCCGGTTGGGCCGATGCGGTTGAGGTGATTGTAATCCCCGATCCCTCCGTGCGGGCGGAGGCGCTGCGCGATGGTTACGTGGATGTTGCAGCCTTGCCTGATGCCGCCGGGCTGAAGGGCGTGCGCGGATTGCGCTTTCACCCGTCCGAATCGGACATGGCGCTTGCGGTGGCCTCGATGGTTGGTTTGCCGCGCCAATTGGGTCAGTCCCGCGCGTTGGATGATGGGCGATTGGCCGAAAGATGGTGGATCGCCTAAGGCGAAAAAGATCGCCTTGATCACATTCTCAGACAATCGTCTTGCAGACTCGGGCCATCCTGCGTATATGCCTCCGTAACAGCGGCGTGTCGGGCGAAGGTCTGAGGCTCCACCGGAAAGTTCGACGGGCCGCGCGCCCGTTTTTTTGTGCCCGACTGAAGGGTAGAGAACCTGATGACAAATGACCTAATAGCCAAAGCTGCCATTGACCGGCGACTGGCGGAGATCATCACCCCCGTGATCGAGGATCTGGGGTATGAGCTGGTGCGCATCCGTTTGATGAGCGGTAAGCAGACCACGTTGCAGATCATGGCCGACAAGCCCGATGGTGGCATCGAAGTGGATGACTGCGCCGAGATTTCGAACGCGGTCAGCGCTACGCTGGATGTCGAGGATCCGATCCTCGACGCCTATACGCTTGAGGTATCCAGCCCAGGGATCGACCGCCCTTTGACCCGTCTCAAGGATTTTGAGACTTTCGAAGGGTATGAGGCCAAGATCGAGACCGCAGAATTGATCGATGGACGCCGCCGGTTCAAAGGCGAATTGGCCGGGATCGAAGGGGACGAGGTTTTGATCAACATCCCCGAAGGGTCCGAGACGATCACCATCGGTCTGCAGTTTGCCTGGCTGAGCGATGCCAAGCTGGTCCTGACCGATGATCTGATCAAGGAAATGCTGCGCCAGCGCAAAGACGCCGGTGCCCTGAACGAAAACGCTTTCGACGAGATTGAGACCGAAGGGTCCGAAGAGGAGACGAACTGATGGCAATCACCTCAGCCAACCAACTGGAGCTGTTGCAGACCGCCGAGGCCGTGGCCCGCGAAAAGATGATCGACCCCGGTCTGGTTGTCGAAGCGATGGAGGAATCGCTCGCCCGCGCCGCCAAGAGCCGTTACGGCGCCGAGATGGACATCCGCGTGTCCATCGACCGCAAAACCGGCAAGGCGACCTTTACCCGCGTGCGCACCGTGGTCGAGGATGAAGAGCTTGAGAATTATCAGGCCGAGTTCACCGTCGAGCAAGCCAAGCAGTATATGGAAAACCCCGAGGTCGGTGACGTCTTCGTCGAAGAAGTTCCTCCGGTCGAAATGGGCCGTATCGCCGCGCAATCTGCAAAGCAGGTTATCCTGCAAAAGGTGCGTGAGGCCGAGCGGGATCGTCAGTACGAAGAATTCAAGGATCGCGCAGGCACCATCATCAATGGCGCCGTGAAACGCGAAGAGTTCGGCAATGTCATCGTTGATCTGGGCGGTGCCGAGGCCGTTCTGCGCCGCAATGACAAGATTGGTCGCGAAAGCTATCGCCCAAATGACCGCGTGCGCGCCTATATCAAAGAGGTCCGCCGCGAAGTGCGCGGCCATCAGATCTTCCTGTCGCGGACAGCGACGGAATTCATGGCCGAGCTGTTCAAGATGGAAGTCCCCGAGATCTATGACGGCATTATCGAAGTCAAGGCCGTGGCGCGTGACCCCGGTTCGCGTGCCAAGATTGCTGTGATTTCCTATGACGGTTCTATCGACCCTGTCGGCGCTTGCGTTGGTATGCGCGGCAGCCGGGTACAGGCCGTTGTGAACGAGTTGCAGGGCGAAAAGATCGACATCATTCCCTGGAACGAAGATCAGCCGACCTTCCTTGTGAACGCGCTTCAGCCTGCCGAGGTCTCCAAAGTGGTTTTGGACGAAGAGGCTGGCAAGATCGAAGTTGTGGTGCCTGAGGAACAGCTGAGCCTCGCCATCGGTCGTCGTGGTCAGAACGTGCGTCTGGCCAGCCAGCTGACCGGTCTGGATATCGACATCATGACCGAAGCTGAAGAATCGGCGCGTCGCCAGAAGGAATTCGAAGCCCGCACCCAGCTGTTCATGGACAGCCTGGATTTGGACGAATTCTTCGCTCAGCTGCTGGTTTCTGAAGGGTTCACCAACCTGGAAGAAGTGGCCTATGTCGAGATCGAAGAACTGCTGGTCATCGACGGTGTGGATGAAGGTACCGCGCAAGAATTGCAAACCCGTGCCCGTGAGTTCCTCGAGGCGCAGGCCAAGGCCGCGCTGGATGCCGCACGTGCTCTGGGCGCCGAAGAAAGCCTTATTGAATTCGAAGGCCTGACACCCCAAATGGTGGAAGCACTGGCCAAGGATGATGTGAAGACGCTGGAAGACTTCGCAACCTGCGCCGACTGGGAACTGGCCGGAGGCTGGACCACAGTTGATGGTGAGCGTATCAAGGATGACGGTGTGCTAGAGCCTTTCGGCGTAACGCTGGAAGAAGCGCAAGATCTGGTGATGACCGCACGCATTATGCTGGGCTGGGTTGATCCGGCCGAGTTGGAACAGATCGAAGAAGATGGCGAAGCGACCGACGAGGAGGTCGAGGCCTGATCTCAGGCCTCGGGTGGCTTAGATGGGTCGCGGTGGCGTCCATAAGGATCGGTCGGAAGGCCCCGAGCGCAAGTGCATCGCCACAGGCGAGATTCAGCCCAAACATGGGCTGGTCCGCTTTGTGACGGGGCCGGACGGTCAGGTCTATCCCGATGTCGCGGCAAAACTGCCGGGACGCGGGGTCTATGTGGCGGCTGACCGCGACGCGCTGACCACTGCGGTGGGCAAAAAGCTGTTCGCGCGCGGGTTCAAGGCTCAGGTGACCGTGCCCAAGGACCTGGTGGAAGAGGTCGAAAAACAGGTTTCGCGACGGGTGATCGAACTGATCAGCCTTGCGCGCAAGTCCGGTGATGCGGTCGCCGGGTATGAAAAGGTCAAGACGTGGCTGGACCGGGATGAGGCCCAGGTGCTGATTCAGGCCAGCGATGGATCGGGACGCGGCAAGTCGAAACTGAGCACGCCGCATTTCGGGAAATACATCGGATGGCTGACTGCGGATGAATTAGGACAGGCATTTGGGCGCCAAACCGTGATTCATGCGGCGCTGGCCTCTGGCGGACTCGCCAAACGTGTTGTAGAGGAAGCGCAGCGCCTGCGTGGCTTGCGCGAAACGGATGACGGCGGCAAGGGCCGCTCGGAAGGGTAAGAAGCTTTATGAGCGATAGTGACGGCAAAAAGACATTGGGTCTTCGTGGCGGGGCACGCCCCGGGAATGTGAAACAGAGTTTCAGCCACGGACGCACCAAGAATGTCGTGGTGGAAACCAAACGCAAACGCGTCGTGGTCCCCAAGCCGGGCGCAAGCAAGCCGGGTGGCGGAGCTGCGCCTTCGGGTGATCCGTCGCGTCGCCCAGCGGGTATTTCTGACGCGGAAATGGCGCGCCGGATGAAAGCGCTGCAAGCGGCCAAGGCCCGCGAGGTCGAAGAGGCCGCTGAGCGTGAAGCGGCTGAAAAGGCGCGCGAGGAAGAACGCGCCCGTCGTCGTGCGGAACAGGAAGCCAAAGAGCGTGAACAGCGCGAGGCCGAAGAACGCGCCCGCGCGAAGGCCGAAGAAGAAGAGCGCAAGCGTCAGGAAGCGGAAGAAGCTGCCAAACGTGCTGCTGCTGCCCCCGCGCCGGAAGAGGTCAAGCCCGCGCGCGGCCCGGCCAACAAACCTGCACCCGCAGCCACCCCGCGCAAACAAGACCGTGAACGCGAGCAGCGTGGTCGTGGCAAAGGCCGTGATGACAACCGTCGTTCGGGCAAACTGACACTGGGTCAAGCCACCGGTGGCGAAGGCAATCGCCAACGCTCGATGGCGGCGATGAAGCGCAAACAAGAGCGCGCGCGCCAGAAAGCCATGGGCGGCCCGGTCGAACGGGAAAAGGTGATCCGCGATGTGCAACTGCCCGAGGCCATCATGGTCTCGGAACTGGCCAACCGTATGGCTGAACGCGTGGCCGATGTGGTCAAGTCGCTGATGCAGATGGGCATGATGGTGACGCAGAACCAGACCATCGACGCCGATACCGCAGAATTGATCATCGAAGAATTTGGCCACAAGGTCACCCGCGTCTCGGACTCGGACGTTGAAGACGTCATCAAAGAGGTCGAGGACACGGACGAAGATCTGAAATCGCGCCCGCCGGTCATCACCATCATGGGTCACGTTGACCACGGTAAAACCTCATTGCTGGACGCAATCCGCGACGCACGCGTTGTGGCTGGCGAAGCGGGTGGGATCACCCAGCATATCGGTGCCTATCAGGTGAAAACCGATGGCGGCACCACGCTGACCTTCCTGGATACGCCGGGCCACGCGGCCTTTACCTCGATGCGTTCGCGCGGGGCTCAGGTCACGGATATCGTGGTTCTGGTTGTGGCCGCCGATGACGCGGTGATGCCGCAGACGGTTGAGGCGATTAATCACGCCAAAGCCGCCGGTGTTCCGATGATCGTGGCGATCAACAAGATCGACAAACCCGAGGCAAACCCGGACAAGGTGCGTACTGACCTTCTGCAACATGAAGTGATCGTCGAAAAGATGTCGGGTGAGGTTCAGGACGTCGAGGTTTCGGCCATGACCGGCCAGGGCCTGGACGAACTGCTTGAGGCCATCGCGCTGCAAGCCGAGATTCTGGAGCTCAGAGCCAACCCCGACCGCGCTGCCCAAGGTGCCGTGATCGAAGCGCAGCTGGATGTGGGCCGTGGTCCCGTGGCCACCGTTCTGGTTCAGAATGGCACGCTGCATCAGGGCGATATCTTCGTTGTCGGTGAGCAATACGGTAAGGTCCGCGCACTGATCAATGACAAGGGTGACCGCGTCAAAGAAGCAGGCCCCTCGGTACCGGTCGAAGTTCTGGGCCTCAACGGCACGCCAGAGGCCGGTGACGTTCTTAACGTGACCGAAACCGAAGCGCAGGCGCGTGAGATCGCGGAATACCGTGAGAAAGCCGCCAAGGACAAACGCGCTGCTGCTGGTGCTGCAACGACGCTTGAACAGCTGATGCAGAAGGCCAAGGAAGACGAGAACGTGGCCGAGCTGCCGATCCTCGTCAAAGCCGATGTGCAGGGCTCTGCCGAAGCCATCGTTCAGGCTATGGAAAAGATTGGCAATGATGAGGTCCGCGTACGCGTGCTGCATTCAGGCGTTGGGGCGATCACCGAAACCGATGTGGGCCTGGCCGAAGCCTCTGGCGCACCGGTCTTCGGGTTCAACGTCCGCGCCAACGCATCGGCGCGGAACACGGCGAACCAGAAGGGTGTCGAGATCCGGTACTACTCGGTCATCTATGACCTTGTGGATGACGTGAAAGCTGCCGCATCCGGCCTGCTGAGCGCCGAGATCCGCGAAAAGTTCATCGGGTACGCCGAAATCCGCGAAGTCTTCAAAGTTACCGGCGTCGGCAAGGTTGCCGGCTGTCTGGTCACCGAAGGCGTTGCCCGCCGCTCCGCCGGCGTCCGCCTGCTGCGCGACAACGTGGTGATCCACGAAGGCACGCTGAAGACGCTGAAACGCTTCAAGGACGAAGTGGCCGAAGTTCAGTCAGGCCAGGAATGTGGTATGGCGTTTGAGAACTACGACGACATCCGTCAGGGCGACGTGATCGAAATCTTCGAACGCGAAGAGGTCACGCGCACACTGGATTGATCCGGTCTGGTGAGTGAAATGTAACGCAGCGGCCCTTTGGGCCGCTGTTTTTTTGTGGGGTGCCGGGTGCTGGCCAGCCTTTGGACGAGGCTAGCAGTGGAACAAATGAACTGAGGTCTAGGCCTTGGGCTGATTTGCGGGACAAAGCGGCCAATGGTTGAATGGTGAGCAAAGGCCGCTTTGCGAGGTACAGGTTTTCGAGTCGAACACTATTCGGTTTGTGATCTAGCCAGAACCACTTTGAAAGTGGCACCGAATTCGATCCGGCCATCTGCTTTTCGGTAAGCTGCGATGGCCGAGCGATGCGCCTTATCCACCGTATCTTTTCCTGCCAAGCTTATTGCTTTGGCCGCGACACCCGATGCAGCAAGGCCCGCGATTGCCGCCGGTTCGTTAGGGTAGCTCCAAGGACTCTCGACATCGAATACATCGTATGCGTCAAACCCGCCTTTCTCTACGAACTGCCGCAACGTGCTGTCATCAGACAAAGCAAATGGGCCAGGTGCGTTGGGTGGCGGCGGCGGCAAAAGCGGCTTTAGGACTGTCACCACTTCAGCTGCCTCCATACCTTTCGGGTCGCCCCAAGTCGCGATAGCTATTGTGCCACCGGGCGCAAGGACGCGATTTACCTCTGACAAAGCCTCGGCGACATCCCCGGCATATTGGATTGCGTTGAAGCTTGTCACCAGATCAAAGCTGTCGCCAGGGAACGGGAGTTCCTGCAAATCCCCTATGTGAAAGGCGGCTGCAGGTAACCGAGACTGGGCAATATCGATCAATGCGCTTGATGCATCGAGACCAGTCACCACCGCCCCCAGAGCGCTGGCCTTTGCTGCCGCCATTCCCGCCCCGCAGCCAATATCAAGATATCTGGTCCCCTCGCTCACGCCAGTTCGCTCAAGAACCGCATCAAATACGGGAGCGATTGAGGCTTCCTGATACTTGGCCCAATCCTGCGCCCGGTGGCCCCACAACTCCCCGTTGGTGATCCCAGTCATGTTGGTGTTCTGTGTCATCGTATTTTCCTCACATTGCGATGACCAACACAACCATGGCGCAGTCCTATCAGAGTAGTGCGTGGGAAGTACTGACGCTGGTACTTCAGACGTACTAGCCCAAGTGCCTTTGCTGGGTATTATGGACGCTGAGGAGTTTCTTATGAACGTCAAACCATACGGTCTTCTATGCCCGATTTCACGCGCCAGCCAATTGCTGGAACCTCGATGGACTATTCCAATCCTGACTGAGATTTGGGCCGGAGCCACCAGGTTCAACACGTTGCGGCGACGCCTTGGCAGCATCTCCCCCGGCGTTCTGTCTCGGCGACTTTCCGAAATGGAGCGCAATGGTCTGGTGGAGCGTGTCAAAGATAATGCGACTGGTTCTGTAGACTACTTTCGCACGCCCAAGTCCGAAGCTCTGGAACCGGTCATCAAGGCGCTCGGTGTCTGGGCGCAACAGAATATTGAGGCAGAGGTCGCTCTCGCTGGAACGCTGGCCTCGCCGATGATGTGGAAATGTCAAAGCGTCCTCCAGGTAGATGCTCTGCCTGACAAGCGGTCAGTAATCCGCTTTCATTTCAGAGACGAGCCAACAGACTACGACACATTTTGGTTTCTGGCCCAGCGAGGAGCGCCTCCTGAACTTTGCGTTCACGATCCTGATCTGGATGTTGACCTGTATGTGGAAACTACGTTGGTCGCGATGGGCGGAATCATAATGGGACGCACCACATTGGCCAAAGAGACTGAGCGGGGGTCATTTTTTCTGAGTGGTGATCCACGACTGGCTCGGACATTCCAAAACTGGCTGCCCCCCGCACCCTTCGCGAAGGTTCCTCGCATCCTCCCGCTGAACCCGGAGTAACAGCGGACATTCGCTTAGCGTGCAGCATTTGGGAGGTATGGGCTCCAAGCAACATTGCGACATCTCGGATCGCGCCAGCTGCGAAAAGTCGCTCCGGTACGCGCGAACCAGGCTATTCCGCGGCCCAGCCTCCGACGGCTTTGACCTCAAGGAAGTCTTCCAGACCCCAGACCCCGCCTTCGCGGCCGTTGCCGGATTGTTTCATGCCTCCGAATGGCGCACCTGCGCTGCGGGATTGGCCGTTCATTTCGACCATGCCGGACCTTAGGGCGCGGGCCATGCGGTTGGCGCGGTCTCCGTCTTGGGTCTGCACATAGTTTGTCAGCCCGTAGGGCGTGTCATTGGCGATTTCGATGGCCTCTTCTTCGGTGTCGAAAGGGATCATAGTCAGGACAGGGCCAAAGATCTCTTCGCGGGCGATGGTCATTTGGTTGGTGGCGTCGGCAAAGACGGTCGGGCGCACGTAATAGCCTTTGTTTAGTCCATCAGGGCGACCGGTGCCTCCGGCCACAAGCCGCGCGCCCTCGTCGATACCTTTCTGGATCAGGTTCTGAATTTTGGTCCATTGCAGCTCATTTACCACCGGGCCGATATGGCGCCCTTCGTCCGAGGCCGGACCGACCGAGACCTTATTGGCCACCTGCGCGGCGGTCTCGACGGCCTGATCGTAAATCGGGCGCTGGACCAGCATGCGGCTGGGGGCGTTACAGCTTTGGCCGGTGTTGTTCATCATATGTAGCACACCGCGTTTCACCGCCTTTTCATCGGCATCGGCAAAAACCACATTTGCGCCTTTGCCGCCCAGTTCCAGATGCACTTTTTTCAGTGTATCTGCGGCATTTTTGGAGATCGCGGTGCCTGCCCGGGTCGAGCCGGTAAAGCTGATCATGTCCACATCCGGGTGCGCCGAAAGCTGTGAGCCGACACCCGCGCCATCACCATTCACAAGGTTGAAGACGCCCGCGGGGAAACCGGCCTCATCCATCATTTCGGCAAAGATCATCGCGTTGAGCGGGCTTTGTTCAGAAGGTTTCAGCACCATAGTACAGCCCGCAATGGCCGCAGCTCCAACCTTGAGCGTGATCTGATTCATCGGCCAGTTCCAAGGCGTGATCAGAGCGGCCACGCCCACCGCCTCGTAGATGATCCGGTCATTGGGCGCATGATCGCCCAACGGGCGTTCGAAGGGGAAGGCTTTGGCCGCGCGAATGAAGTTTTTCAGGTGATAGATGCCCGCGCCCGACTGCTGGTTGCGGGCCATGTCGATGGGCGCGCCCATTTCCAGTGACATGGCTTGGGCCAGATCCTCGGATCGGGTTGCGTATATATCGACCAGCTTTTCCACCAGCGCGATCCGGTCTTCGACCGGTGTGGCCATCCAGCCCGGCAAAGCGGCTTTGGCGGCGGCGACCGCGGCATCTGTGTCCGCTTGACCACCCAGAGAGATCACGGCGCAGGGTTCTTCGGTAGACGGGTTGATCACTTCGAAATCTTGAGACACCGACGGGGCCACCCAGGCACCATTGATATAGAAGTCACGCTTTTCGATCATGGTCAGTCCTCCTGATCCGAGATTTAGCCGACCATACGGTCGGTTTTGTGGGCTACTCTGTCAGGAGACCCCGGGGCAGGCAAGATGAAATCGGAGAGGTGTTTCACTTTCACTGATGCCTGAAATTTGACCGTGGGGTGGGGATCAATGGTTTAACCTGTGGTCAAAGTGATTAAGTTTGCGGCATCCGACTCGCCTTGCGTCTCAAGAAAGGAGAACACCATGGGTTTGCGTATCAACGACACCGTCCCGAATTTCACAGCCGAAACGGACCAGGGGACCATTCAGTTCCACGACTGGATTGGTGATAGCTGGGCCATTTTGTTTTCGCACCCAAAGGATTTCACCCCTGTCTGCACCACCGAGTTTTCGGCGGTAGCGCAGTTGAACGATGAATGGGCCGCGCGCAACACCAAGGTGATTGGCGTGTCGGTTGACGGTGTCGAGGACCACAAGAAGTGGAAGAAAGACATCGAAGCCTATGGCAATGCCAATCCGGGCTTTCCGATCATTGCCGATGATGGCTTGGCTGTGTCCAAGGCCTTTGACATGCTACCCGCCGAGGCCTATTTGCCCGACGGTCGCACCCCTGCCGACAGTGCGACGGTTCGGTCGGTCTTTATCATCGGGCCAGACAAACAGCTGAAACTGTCGATGACCTATCCGATGACTGTAGGTCGGAATTTTGCCGAAATCCTGCGTGCGCTGGATGGGTTGCAGATGTCGTCCAAAGGCGTCGCGACCCCGGCCAATTGGGTTCCGGGCGAGGATGTGATCATCCCGCCTGCGGTGTCGAACGAAGACGCCAAAGCCAAGTTTGGCGAGTTCGAGACGATCTTCCCATATCTGCGCAAGACCAAGGCGCCGTCGTAAAGGTCGGTCCGGGTCAGGGGGGCTGTCAGCCCCCCATCGCGCCCAGCAGGCGCAATCCCCCCCGAGGATATTTTTAGTCAGATGAAGCAGGTGGGCGTTGCGGATGCAGGTGGAGCTTTGCCCTGTACAGCGCGCGTTTGACTTCGCGAGTCAGCTTGTCTGACATCGGCGGTTTGGTTTGAATCGTCGAGCCGCCGATCTCTTGCGCGACTTCCCTGTTGCCGCTGCCTTGCAACGCGTGAATGGGCTGACCAGTGATCCAGTGCATTTGCAGGAACGTGTCGACCGGGCGGTCGATCTGATCTGTAGCGGCGAGCAGGCGTTCGGCGGCGCGGCGGCCAACCAATTGGCACACGCATTGCAGACCGATCACCTTGGGCAGGATCAGACGCAAGTCATCTTTCTCAGCCAGGACTTCAGCAGGTACTTCGCGTTGTTTCACCGGAATTCGAATATAATGATCAGGCGTTGCAATCGGGGTCAGCAGGTCAAGCGCTTTAGCCAAACGATCAGGGTCTAACCTCAGGTCATCTTCCGTGATGATGGCCAGATCGATGTGATTTTCGACCATCTTGCGCCAAATGGCACGATGGCTTTCGAATACACCGATTTCCGCAGGTTTGAGCGGAAACGGGTAGTGCGGGCGGTGGAGTGTTCCGGGAAATACATCCACGCTTGCAATCTGTTGTGGGTCCCGTCCATTCACAGCCTCAAACAGCTCCGCGTTCGGCAGTTGCGCGCACAGGCGATCAGCATTGGCGCGACGTGCGGTGCTGGAAGACATATGGATGACGAATGAGCGCATGCCCCCGTGCATAAAACACGGGGGCAGAGGAGGGAAGTCGCCTTGTTGTCGGGTTCAGAAGTTGTAGCGCAGGCCGAAATTGATGCTGAACGTGTCCAGATCATCCTCGACCGAGCCGGTGGATGCGCCGTTTGGGGCGAGACGTTGGGATGAAACATCGAAAGCGCGGGCATAGCGGGCATCCACGGTGAACGCGGTTGTGGCCGAGATGTCGTAGGCGACACCGGCGATCAGCTGGGCTGCGAAATTGGTGTCGCTGTCATCCAGTGAAACGCCTGGGCCATAGTTGATGTCGATATCGGAATAGGTCGCGCCCAAGCCAAATCCTGCATAAGGGGTCCAGTCGCCTTCGCGCTTGAAGTCAAACAGGACGTTGGCAAAAAGCGAGGTTTGCGTGATGTCGCCTGACACATTGCTTTCACCGGTTGGACCGTTGCTGGAAAAGTTGACGCCGTCGACGTCATTGTCACGGTAGGACAGTTCCAGTTCGATCCGGGTGCCAACCGTTTCGTTTGACCATTGCGGGATTTCTTTGCCGATGGCAGCGCCGAGGCCAAAGCCCGAGTCAAAGTCGGTGTCGACAGATTGGCTTGCGCCGTTGACAGAGCCCTTGAAGATGCTGTCCTGCAGCTGGCTATAGCCCAAAAAGCCCTGAACATAGAGCCCATCATTCAAGCTTTGCGCTGCAAGGGCTGAGGCGCTGAGCGAAAGGACACCTGCGGTCAGAAGAATTCGAGAGATCATGTTCACGTCCTTTATTTCATTGGGCTTTCCCCTCAGATGGGGGATGGCGAAGCCAAAGGAAAGACGCGCGGGATTCACGTTGTGTCACAGGTTGTTGGGCCGGTGTGAGGGCACAAATCCGTGACTGATCTTGACCAGGCTTAGGTTAAGGATGTCACTGGCTTGAAACGGTGTCCGGCAGCAACTCTTCAACGAAAAAACTGAGGAGCTGCAAACGGCCAGTGACACCGGCTTTGCGATAAACCGCGGCGCTTTGGGCTTTGATTGTGCCCTCTTTGGTTTGCCGCAGCTGGGCGATCTCGGCAATCGAGAGACCTTTGAGCGACAGCATCGCCACGTCTCGCTCGGCGTTACTGAGCTTCCACTCGGTAAATTGCGCTTCGATGATCTGCGCGAAGGCACCCTGGGCCACACCCAATTGGCGCTGCAGGTCGCGGACGCGTTTGGCCTGTTCCCGGATCAATGTGACGGTGGCCATCAACCCTGCGATCAGAGCCAAGGACAGAAACAGTTCGAACCCGTGCAAATGGCGAAAACCAGGGCTTTCACCTCCGGTCCAGTCCATCGCGGCATCGGTCAGGAAGAAGGTGGCGCAGACCGCCTGCACCACCAGAAGGAGCCAAAGCAAAGACGTTTGCGAGATCTTCATAGGGCCCCTTTTTCAACATGCGTTCAGTCGTCGTCCTGCTCCAATTCGATGGCGGTCACGACACCTTCTGTTTCGGACAGAACCAGTTCAGTTTCCACACCATCTTTGCTGAGTTCAACCTCGATCTCGCCATCTTCGAACTCGATCTCTTCGATGACATAGCCTTGCGCTTCCAGCGCCGCACGGATTTCGGCCTCATCCGTACCCAGCTTGTCGCCGAGCCCGACATTGGCCAAAGCCAGGGCGGGGACGGCTGCAATCAATCCGGCAAGTGTCAGCATTTTCAGGTTTTCCATATCGCATCTCCTTTTTCGCGTTTCGATGCCATTGAGCTGGGGGCGGGGCAGGGTGGTTGCGATTGGATTTTGGTTGAAATGAGCCGGATTGGACTAAGGTTTATGTCGGTTTTCATTCCAACCGCTGCCCGAGTAGGAGATTGGAAGACTCTTGATGTTCAGTATAATATATTGTTATTTTAAGATTTATCGGCTTTGGGTTTCATGTGGCGGTGGCTATGTTCCGCGGCGTTTTTGAAGAAAGCCCGTCCTGCGGACAAAGCTATCATTTATCGCAAGTCCAGAAGCCCGGATAATCCGTCACCAGACCACTACTGTTAGTTGTGAGGTCCGAACGAAACTGATGAGCTGGCGAGCCGTATTCATACGAAAACTGAGACCGCCTCAGGTAATACTGCTCAAGAGGCTTTAGCTGCCAATCAGCAGTATCAAGCCACCCTGCTACTCCTTGCGCTTTTTGGCCCACATCAAGGTTTAGCCGCCTTATTGCGGTGGTGTTCGTCGCGGGTGTAAATCCCAGATCAATATCTATGGAACCGCGAACACTTTCGGCGACGCTTCCATTGAGAATCCATGTGCCGCTGGCCTTGCGTATAATTTCAATGCTCAGGTTGGTCTCACCGGCCCAGCCTGAAACGTAAACCGCTTGCGTTTTCCAATCCGCGTCATGGCGCACTTCATAATTGATGCTGGTCGCGGTTTGCTTTTCTAAGAAAACTGTCGTCCCTCTCAATGCCCATCCATCATCCAATTTTTCAAGACGACAGGCATCATGACCTCGAACATCCAATCTTTGCCAAAGTATGCAAGCAGTGCGCATATGCCGAACCTTTGTAACCGTGCCTTCGAATCCAAATAATGTTGGCACGCTCTATTATGGGCGACAACAGCGGCAGTTTGGGCCATCTCACGGCGCCACGCGAATACGCGATTTGTTGTATCTTTGGCTCGTGAGTTAGTGGCAAAATCGCCCAACCCTAAAACCACCGCCTACCGCGTGCCCGACAAAAACGTCTTTGGGTGCATGATGATGTCGAAATGCTGCATGCCGCGTTGCAATTCGAAACTCACCGAATGCCCGGCCTTGCGCAGGGCTTCGGCGTATTCACGGCTTTGGCGGATGAATTCGGGTGTGTCGTGTTCGGCCACCGTCACGTGATAGTGCGGGCCGGGGGTGGGGAGGTGCAGGATCGGAGACAGGTCGTGAATGTCGACGGGGGTCAATTGAAGGGGCTCGTTCACCGATACAAGGCTGATCGGTTCCAGATCAAAAACGCCGCTGATCAGAATAACCTCGCGCAACCGCAGCCCTGCTTTGGCGAGCGCGTCGGCGGATGTGGCCATCACCATGGCGGCCAGATGCGCGCCGGCGCTGTGGCCCGACAGGGTGATCCTACGCGGGTCTATGCCCAGCGCCTGAGCCTCTTGGGCGAGCCAGAGCAGAGCATCGCGACATTCCGAGATCATCTGAGGCAAACGGGCATCGGGGGCCAGCGTATAGTTCAGTGTCGCAAAACTCTGCCCGGCATCAACGATTGCCGGGGCCATCACGGCCGAGTCGCGCTGGCTGAGCGCGCGCCAATAGCCACCATGTATGAACACATGTAACGGCGCATTCGCATCGCGCGCTGGAAAGAAGTCAAGAACCTGCATGGGCGCGTCGCCATAGCGCAGATTTTCGCGCACTGTATTGTCTGCCCGGGCCTGCGCGCTGAGGGCGGCATAGCTGGCCAGATAGGGGGAGATGTCGCCCCCGACCATCGAGCTTGGGGAATAGGCCTGTTCAAGTTCGTCTTGCGAAAATCCGCGATACAGCATGGGGTGATTTTGGCTCCGCTGGGTTGCCCTGTGCCTTATGTTTAGAGGGCACTTCACGGGTTTGCCAACCGCTTAGCGCCAGTCCAGAACCACCTTGCCCGATTGGCCGGACTTCATCGCTGCGAACCCTTGGGCGAAATCATCCACGGCAAAGCGATGGGTAATGACCCGGCTGACATCCAGACCGTTCTGCAACATGGCGATCATCTTGTACCAGGTCTCAAACATCTCGCGGCCATAGACGCCTTTGATGGTGATGGCCTTGAACACGATCTGCGACCAATCCACCGGCGACGTGCCGGGTGGGATCCCCAGCAAGGCGATCTTACCGCCCATGACAAGGGCTTCGACCATCTGGTCGAGCGCCGCTTGTGAGCCTGACATCTCAAGCCCGACATCAAAGCCCTGCGTCATGCCGAGTTCCGTGATGACGTCGGGCAGTGCTTCTTTCGCCACATTCACGGTGCGCACGGTTGGCACCACGTGTTCGGCCAGGGTCAGGCGGTCGGCGTTGATATCGGTGATCACCACATGCCGCGCCCCGGCATGGCGGGCGACAGCGGCGGCCATGATCCCGATGGGGCCGGCGCCTGTGATCAGTACATCCTCACCCAGCAGATCGAAACTCAGCGCGGTGTGCACAGCGTTGCCCAGCGGATCAAGGATCGCTCCGATCTCATCAGGAATGTCATCGGGCAGTGGGACAACGTTAAAGGCTGGCAGCTTCAGATATTGCGCAAACGCGCCTTGTTCATTCACACCGATGCCGCGCGTGCCCGGGTCAAGGTGGAACTTGCCTGCGCGGCTTTGACGGCTGTCTGGAGTGATCAGATGCCCTTCGCCCGAGCAGCGCTGGCCAATGTTCAACCCGGTGACGTTGCGCCCGATCTCGACAATCTCACCGGCGAACTCATGTCCGGTGATCATCGGTACAGGAACGGTTGCGGCGGCCCATTCATCCCAGTTCCAGATATGGATATCGGTGCCGCAGATCCCGGTTTTGGTGACGCGGATCAGAACCTCATCCGGTCCGATTTCGGGCACTGGAGCCTGTACCATCCACAGACCTTCCTTGGGCTTGGACTTTTCGAGCGCTTTCATCGTGTTGGGTTTCATGGGGTCACTCCCACAGATCGGTGGACAGGTATTTCAATCCGCTGTCACACATGATGATGGCAACGCAGCCGCCTCTTTCTGTCCCGCGCAGCAGTTGAATCGCGGCGGCCAGGTTGGCCCCGGCGGAGTAGCCCGCGAAAATGCCTTCGGTCCGCGCCAGCAGCCGTGCGCAATCGCGGGCTGCGTCGCCAGAAACAGAGAGGTGACCGGCCAAAACCGTTTCATTCAGATGCGCCAGTTCGCTCATCGCGTAACCGCCGCCTTGAATGGGATGATCCGGTGCGTTGATGGGTTCCCCGGCCAATGCGCGGGCCCCTTCCGGCTCAACCGCATAGCAGTTCACGCCGCGCGGTGTCAGGTATTCCGCTGCTCCTGCCAGTGTGCCGCCCGAACCGGCGAAGTCGCAGAAGGCGGTGACAGCGCCGCCTGATTGGTCCCAAATTTCGGGCCCGGTGCCTGTTGCGTGGGCCAAGGGGTTTCCGACATGGCCAAACTGATCTGCGCGAAAGGCGTTCCGTTCCTGCGTGATCCGTTGTGCCGCCTCGTCCACCAGGGCCAGATCAGCGCCCGAAACTTCGCCGGGTTTGCTGCCATCGGCCTGCGGTACGATCACAACCTCGGCCCCCAAGGCGCGCATCATTCGGGCGCGTTCGACCGAATTTCCTGCGCTCATCACCGCGATGAAGGGATGGCCCAGAATGCCGCAGACTATCGCCAGACCGGTTCCCATATTGCCCGAGGTCAATTCGACCACGGTTTGCCCCGGGGCCAATGTGCCGTCCGCGCGCGCCATTTCGATGATCGCTTTGGCGGCACGGTCCTTCTTGGAAAATCCTGGCAGCAAATAGTCGAGCTTGGCCAGAATGCGGCCGTCCAGGACAAGCTGCTGGCTCAACCGAGTCAACTCGACAAGCGGCGTGTTTCCAATTGCGTCGATGACAGAGGGCAGGATCACGAGATCACACCAAGCGCTTTGCCAACCTTGCCAAAGGCCGCCAGGGCGCGGTCCAGTTCATCTTGAGTCAAAGCGGCGTTCATCTGAGTACGGATCCGGGCCTGCCCGCGTGGAACAACCGGGAAGAAAAAGCCCGACACATAAACGCCCTCGTCAAACAGGCGCGAGGCCATCTCTTGCGCCAGCGTTGCTTCGCCCAGCATCACTGGGATGATGGGGTGTTCACCAGGCAAAAGGTCAAAGCCAAGGGCCTCTAGCCCCGCGCGCCAATATTTTGCATTGTCGAACAGCTGCGCGCGCAACTGCTCACCATGTTCAACCAGTTGGATCGCCTCCAGCCCGGCAGCAACGATCGAGGGCGGCAGCGAGTTCGAAAACAGATAGGGCCGCGCCCGCTGCCGCAGCAGGTCGATCACTGGCTGCGGCCCTGCGATATAGCCGCCGATTGCTCCCCCCAGTGCTTTGCCCAAGGTTCCCGTCAGAATGTCGACGTCCACACCGAAGTGATCTGGTGTTCCTGCACCGCGTGGCCCCATGAAACCAGTGGCGTGGCAATCATCGACCATGACAACCGCGTCATATGTGTCGGCCAGTTCGCGGATCTTGGGCAGATTGGCCAAATAGCCATCCATCGAAAACACGCCGTCCGTGGCAATCATGATATGCCGCGCACCATCAGCGCGCGCTTGTTTGAGCCAGGCTTCGAGGTCGTTCATGTCATTGTTCATGTAACGATACCGTTTGGCCTTGCACAGGCGCACGCCGTCGATGATCGACGCATGGTTCAGACTGTCCGAAATGATCGCATCTTCCGGGCCTAACAAAGGCTCGAACAGACCTCCATTCGCATCGAAACAGGCAGCAAAGAGGATCGCGTCGTCCTTGTTGAGAAACTGCGCCAGCTTCTGTTCCAACTCACGGTGAATATCCTGCGTGCCGCAGATGAAGCGGACCGAGGCCATGCCGAACCCTTTGGGTTCCATCGCGCCCTTGGCCGCGTCTATCAGCGCCGGGTGATCGGCCAGACCCAGATAGTTGTTGGCGCAGAGGTTGATTACGCGACGGTCGCCCACCGTGATCTCTCCGCCCTGGGGCGAGGTGATCATGCGTTCGTGTTTATAAAGCCCCTCGGATTCGATTTGCACAAGGGTGTCCGCAATGTGGGACAGGAATGCATCTGCCATGGCGATCTCCGTTCATCTGAGTCGCGTATCTAACATAACGGATGGATTTCCCAAATAGGGGATGTTCGTAATTACGGAAAAGTTTCCGTGAAGGCGGAAATCTGCCGTGTCAGGCGTTCTTGACGATCAGAAAGACCCGCGCCGGGCCACCAAGTGATGCGATGGAGTGGGCAACATCCGCATTATAACGGGCAGTGTCGCCTTGCGTCAGTTCTGAGGTTGCGTTGCCTGAAGTGACGCTCACGTCACCTTCCAACACAGTCAGCTGTTCCTGCGCGCCGCGCATATGCGGTTGGCTGTGCAACGCGCCACCTGTGTCGAAACGGATGTCATAGACCTCGTGCCCCCCCGCTTCTTCAGGGGGTGAGAGAATGCGGATCCGACAGTTCTGCCCCATATTGTCGATGCTGGGCACTTCGGCTTTTCTGAGCACCTCGATCTGGTCTTCGGCTTTGGTGCCATCCAGCAGCCCGGCAAAGTCCACTTGCAAGGCGCGTGTCAGGTTCCACAATGTCGATATCGTTGGGCTGCTTTCACCGCGCTCGATCTGGCTGACCATCGAGCGTGAGACACCGCTGAGATTTGCAACCGCCTCAAGGGACAGCCCTTTGGCGCGGCGCGCCTCTTTTAGTCGGGCGGGCAAAAGGTTCAGGATATCGTCTGTGTCTTCCGTCATGACGGAATCCATGCGTGTTGCGTAACGTAATGTCAATTCCGGTCGTGACAGCTCACGGAATATGCAGATCATGTTGCAAGAGCAAAACGCGCAGAGTTTGGAGGAGAAAACATGACGGATGTAGTAATTCTGGATGGTGCGCGGACCGCCATCGGCACGTTTGGTGGCGCTTTGTCTTCGACAGCCCCGATTGATCTGGCGACAGTCGCGACCGAGGCAGCACTGGAACGGTCTGGTGTTCAAGGCGCGCAGATCGGGCATGTTGTATTCGGTCACGTCATCAATACCGAGCCGCGCGATATGTACCTGTCGCGGGTCGCTGCGATGCAGGCGGGCATTCCCAACGGAACGCCTGCAATGAATGTGAACCGGTTATGTGGATCGGGCGCGCAGGCGATTGTTTCGGCGGTTCAATCGTTGATGCTAGGCGATGCCGAGTTTGCCGTGGCAGGTGGGGCCGAAAGCATGTCGCGCAGTCCGTATATCGTGCCGCAGGCGCGCTGGGGCGCAAAGATGGGGGATGTGACCTCATTGGATATGATGCTGGGCGCGTTGAACTGTCCCTTTGGCACTGGTCATATGGGTGTGACGGCGGAAAATGTCGCGGACGAGCATCAGATCAGCCGGGAACAGATGGATGCGTTTGCGTTGACCAGTCAGAGCCGGGCAGCGGAGGCGATTGAGGCCGGGTATTTCGACACCCAAATCGCGCCGGTGCAGGTCAAGGTCAAACGCGACGTGGTCGATTTCAAGGTGGATGAACATCCCAAAGCGACCACGGCTGAGGCACTGGCCGGTTTGCGTCCGGTGTTCAAGAAAGACGGGCGCGTGACTGCGGGCAATGCATCGGGCATCAACGATGGTGCGGCAGCGATGGTTCTGGCCACGGCGGATGCGGCAGCGAAGGCCGGTTTGAAGCCTAAAGCGCGCATTCTCGGTTATGCCCACGCGGGTGTTCGGCCTGAGGTGATGGGCATTGGTCCCGTTCCTGCGGTACAGAACCTGTTTGCCAAGACCGGCTTGTCCGCCGATGATTTCGATGTGATCGAAAGCAACGAGGCCTTTGCCGCGCAGGCTTTGGCGGTCAATCAGGAACTTGGACTGGACGCTGCCAAAGTGAACCCGAACGGGGGTGCGATTGCCTTGGGGCACCCGGTTGGTGCGACCGGCGCGATCATCACCTTGAAGGCTCTGTATGAACTGGTGCGTATCGGAGGCTCAAAAGGGCTGATCACCATGTGTATTGGCGGTGGTCAGGGGATAGCGATTGCCATAGAGCGACTTTGATCCGCCTGTTTAGGAAGGGGGCTGTCCGCCCCCCTTCACGCTGAGGGAGTGTTTCCCCGCGAGGATATCTTCAGCCAGACAAAGCAAACGGGTTGGGTTTATCCGAGTGTCATGATCAACAGTGTTGCGACGACGCCCGCGGCAGCGCCGATGAACGCCGGTAGCAGGGTCGCGCCAAGCCCCTTGCCGCTGGGGTCGTCTTTTTGGGTTTGGGCGATCAGGGCGTCTTCGACCAGCGCAGGCAGGCGTGGGCCGAACCGAGCCAGTACCAAAGCGGTTTTGCCAAAATCGCGGAGCGCCGCGCGCGGGCCTATCGACTGTTTGATATAGTCTTCGACCACAGGGCGCGCGACCTCCCAGATGTTGATATGGGGGTCCAGCGAACGGGCGACGCCTTCGACCACCACCATCGTGCGCTGCAGCAGGATCAGCTCGGTGCGGGTCTCCATGCCGAAACGCTCGGTGACCTCGAACAGATAGTTCAGAAGGCGACCCATCGAGATATGGGTGGCGTCCATGCCAAAGATCGGTTCACCCACGGCGCGCAGGGCGCGGGCAAATTCGTCGACGTCCTGGTTGGCGGGGACATATCCAGCCTCGAAATGCACTTCGGCGACGCGTTTATAGTCGCGGCGGATGAAGCCAAAGAGGATCTCGGCATAGACCCGGCGGGTGTATTCGTCGATATGGCCCATGATGCCGTAGTCATACGCAATGATATCCCCATTGGCCGCGACCTTGAGGTTGCCCTGGTGCATATCGGCGTGGAAATAGCCATCGCGCAGGGCGTGCAGCAAGAATAGGCGCAGAACGCGTTGGGCCAGGTCGTGGCGATTATGGCCAGCCGCATCCAGGGCGTCATTTTCGCCCAACGGGATGCCATCTGCCCAGCTGAGTGTCATCACCCGGCGGGCAGAGAGGGACCAGACCACCGGCGGCAGCCAGAACCCTGCATCATCCTTGGTGTTTGCGGCATATTCCGAGGCTGCGGCACTTTCCAGGCGCAGGTCCAACTCACCTCGGACCACGCCGTCGAAATGCTCGATCACTTCCATCGGGCGCAGACGGCGGGCCCCGGGGGCACAAAGCTGAACGATGCGGGCTGCGAAATAGAACGCGTCGACATCTTTGCGGAAGGCGCGTTCGATGCCCGGGCGCAGCACTTTGACCGCAACATCCTCGCCGGTGCTGACCAGCTTGGCCTTGTGTACCTGCGCGATCGAGGCGGCTGCGATGGGTTCGCTGAACTCGCTGAAGATGTCCGAGACGGGCTGACCCAGCTCTTTCTCAACTTCGGCCATGGCCTTGGCTTTGGAGAAAGGAGGCAGCTTGTCTTGCAACACGCGAAGTTGTTCGGCCAGTTCATCCCCGACCACATCGGGGCGGGTCGAGAGCACCTGTCCGAACTTGATGTAGGCCGGGCCCAGAGCCGTGAGCGCGCGGGTGGCCGGAGGCATTGACGGGTCGCCTTTGTAGCCCAGCCATTGGAACGGTTTGCCCAACGCATGCGCCACGATCCGCAAGGCGCGCGGGGCCTCGAACGCGTCCAACACCACGTTCATGGCGCCGGTGCGCTCCAGCGTGGCGCCTGTGCGGATCAGGCGGATGATGTTGTGGGGGCCGCGCATTCAGATCTTCCAACCGGAATGCAGCGCCGCGATGCCCATGCTGAGATTGCGGTATTTGGCGTTTTCAAATCCAGCGGCTCGGACCATGCCCAGAAAGGTATCCTGGTCGGGGAATTTGCGGATCGATTCCACCAGATACTGATAGCTGTCATAGTCGTTGGCGATCAGTTTGCCCATGTGGGGAATGACGTTGAAGCTGTAGAGGTCGTAGAGCTTTTGAAGTCCATCATTGGGCAGTTGGCTGAACTCCAGCACCATCAGGCGGCCACCGGGTTTCAGAACGCGATATGCCTCATTCAGAGCCTCTTGCGGGCGGGTCACGTTCCGGATGCCGAAAGAAATCGTATAGACGTCAAAGCTGTTGTCGTCGAAGGGCAGGGCCATCGCGTCGCCGACCACCCAGTTCAGGCTATCGGCCATCTGGTCGGCTTCGGCGCGCTGGCGGCCTTCGACCAGCATGGGTTCGGTCAGGTCCAAAACGGTGGCGTGGCCGTGGCCCGCGCGTTTGAGAAAGCGGAAGGAAATGTCGCCGGTGCCGCCTGCCACATCCAGCAGGTGCTGACCGGGGCGCGGGGCCAACCAATCCATCATTGCGTCTTTCCAGACCCGGTGAATGCCCATCGACATGACATCATTCATCACGTCATATTTCGAGGCGACCGAGTTGAATACGCCTTGCACCCGCCCGGCCTTTTCAGCCTCGCGCACGGTTTCGAACCCGAAATGAGTGGTCTTGTCGTTGCTGTCGGACATTTGCCTTGCCGTTTGTCGAATTTCGCCTCTGTTATAGGGCCATAACAGGCGGGCACAATGCGGCCCTTTGGAACAGGAGCCAAGTCATGCCCGAATTGCCCGAGGTCGAGACAGTAAGGCGCGGTCTGATCCCGGCGATGGAAGGGGTTGTGATTGCGCGGGCTGACGTCAATCGCCCAGATCTGCGCTGGCCTTTCCCGGACCATATGGCCGAACGGCTGACGGGCAAGCGGGTGGAGCGGTTGCGGCGACGGTCGAAATATATTCTGGCCGATCTCAGTAGTGCAGAGACATTGCTGATCCATCTGGGCATGTCGGGGCGGATGACGGTCTCGGGGGATCCTTTGGGGCAGTTCGTGCATGATCATCCCGCCAAGCAAAAGCATGACCATATGGTGTTCCACATGGCCAATGGTGCGCGCATCACTTTCAACGACCCGCGTCGCTTTGGCGCGATGGATCTGCTGCCAACCGCAACGGCGGAGCAGCACAAGCTGCTGTCGGTTCTGGGGCCTGAGCCTTTGGGCAATGATTTTCATGAGCAGCATCTGATTGAGGCGTTTAAAGGCAAGAACTCACCGGTCAAATCGGCCTTGCTGGATCAGGGAATCGTTGCGGGTTTGGGAAATATCTACGTCTGCGAAGCCCTTTTTCGCGGCAAGGTGTCGCCACGTCGCAAAGCAGGGCAGATTTCTGCGGCGCGTATTGCGGCGCTTGTGCCGATCATTCGGCAAGTGTTGCAGGATGCCATCGAAGCGGGCGGATCGTCCCTGCGCGATTTCCGCCAAGCTGATGGAGAGCTTGGATATTTTCAACACAGCTTTGACGTGTATGGGCGCGAAGGTGAACCCTGCCGCACCGCAGGATGCGGTGGGACGATCAAGAGAATCACCCAGTCTGGTCGCTCATCCTTCTATTGTGCGCAATGCCAAAGATAACTTGATCCGACGAAATCAGATGATAAGGAATCGTATCTGAACGGAACAACCGGAAGCTTTTACCTCATGGCTTTTGAGACGATCATCGTCGAAATCGAAGACCACGTCGCCCTCATCAAACTTGACCGTCCAGATGCGATGAACGCGCTGAACACCCAGTTGCTGGGGGAATTGTGCGATGCGCTGGAAGACGCGGATAAGAATGACAAGGTGCGCTGCATCGTCATCACCGGCTCGGACAAAGCGTTTGCCGCTGGTGCGGACATCAAAGAGATGTCCGAGATGAGCTTTGTTGACGTGTTCAACGTTAACCTCTTTGCCGATGCCAATGACCGTGTGTCTGCCATTCGCAAGCCGATCATCGGCGCCGTTGCGGGCTATGCGCTGGGCGGTGGGTGTGAACTGGCGATGCTGTGCGATTTCATCATCGCCGCTGATACGGCCAAGTTCGGTCAGCCCGAGATCAATCTGGGTGTCATCGCCGGCCTGGGTGGAACACAGCGCCTGACGCGGTTCGTGGGTAAATCCAAAGCGATGGATATGAACCTGACCGGCCGTTTTATGGATGCCGAAGAAGCAGAACGAGCTGGTCTAGTCAGCCGGGTGGTACCTGCCAAAAAGCTGATCGAGGAAGCTGTGGGTGCCGCACAGAAGATTGCAGAAAAATCGCAGCTGAGCACAATTGCGGCCAAAGAGGCTGTGAACCGCAGCTATGAACTGCCGCTGAGCGAAGGTATGTTGTTCGAACGTCGGGTTTTCCATTCGATGTTTGCCACCGAAGATCAAAAAGAAGGCATGGCCGCGTTTCTTGAAAAACGGGCCGCGCAGTTCCGCGACAAATAGGCCGGGGTCTGAACACAACGATCAGGCGGGCCAATGCCCGCCTTTTTTGTGGGCGCTGGTTACGATCAAGAATCCGCTTGGCAAAGCCGGACAACTTGGATAGTAACCGCCGTCATACATGCGCGTGCGGCCCGCTTGGCCCGACTCACACTCGTGATTTCTGATCCGGTGCGGATAATTCCGTGGCGCGCAACCCTAGATAACCGTACCGAACAAAGGTCAGAGACACATGGCAAATTCGCCCCAGGCAAAGAAGCGCGCGCGTCAGAACGAAAAGCGTTTCGCAGTCAACAAAGCACGTCGTTCGCGCATCCGTACTTTCCTGCGCAAAGTAGAAGAAGCAATCGAATCCGGTGACAAGGAAGCTGCATCCGCAGCATTGCGCGCAGCTCAGCCCGAACTGATGCGCGGCGTCACCAAAGGCGTTTTTCACAAGAACACAGCGTCTCGCAAAATGTCGCGCCTTTCGGCGCGGGTGAAAGCGCTGGGTTAACTTGACGTTAGCCAAAATCAGCAAATGCTGCTAAGCATGGGCGTCGCATTGCGGCGCCCTTTTTTGTTGTTGCCAGAATGCCGCGCCCTCACGAAACCGAGAGATTCTTTCGCTCTCAGACCCGAGTCAATATCAGAGTTTCGTTGCCCGAAGCGCCCGGCTCTTGCTACCACTGATTCAGCGATTCACTCGCTTGGGGGGACAGGCTGTTCCAACGATCTTGCTGACGGGCATTGACTGGATCACATGGGACGAATGTTCGAAAACCGGTTTATGCCGGATGGACGATCTGCTCTGGGTCTCGGGTTTGCCGACGATCTTAGCCCTGTCAAAATTGAAGCGTGATGCGCCTACCGATCTGGGCTGCCCTACTGCGGGGTATCGAGAGGTATTGCGTTGAGCGACGGAAAACCAAACCGTCAGATCTCTTGGTCTGGCGATAGGGTTCCTGTGTGTGTGAGTTCCGCGATCCGGGGGACCGGGCGACATGAATAAGGCCGACAGGCCAATAAAGAATGGGATGCGTGAGGCGCTTAATGACACAAGAGAAATGGGGACTACTGCGTAACAAGTTGCTGAAGGCCATTGGACAGAACAATTTTACGACCTGGATCGAGCCTTTGGAGTTTCAAGAGTTGAAGGATGGCGTTGCCGTCTTTTCGGCACCGACCAATTTTATGGGTAACTACGTTAGCCAGAATTTTGCTGATCTGATATTGTATGAATTGAATACCGCAGGCGAGACTGTACAACGCCTGTCGTTTCGCACGGCGGCGAATTCTCCGGTACGTCCGTCGGACACCGCGGAAAAGCCGGACATGGTACAGGCTGATCCACCCGTCCATGCGCCTGCGCAGGGCCAGATGGAATCGCTGCAGGCAGCACCACTTGATGCACGCTTTACTTTTGACAGCTTTGTTGTGGGCAAACCCAACGAGCTGGCTCATGCGGCAGCGCGTCGGGTCTCCGAAGGTGGGCCGGTCACGTTCAACCCGCTGGTGCTGTATGGTGGTGTAGGGCTTGGCAAAACCCACCTGATGCACGCCATCGCGTGGGAGCTGAAAACCAAACATCCGGAACTGAATGTCCTGTATCTGTCGGCCGAGCAGTTCATGTATCGCTTTGTTCAGGCACTGCGCGAACGTCGGATGATGGATTTCAAACATCTGTTCCGGTCTGTCGATGTGCTGATGGTGGATGACGTGCAGTTCATCGCCGGCAAGGATTCTACTCAGGAAGAGTTCTTTCACACCTTCAATGCCTTGGTTGATCAGAACAAACAGATCATTATCTCGGCAGATCGCGCACCCGGTGAGATCAAGGATCTTGAGGACCGCGTGAAATCCCGTTTGCAATGTGGTCTGGTCGTGGATCTGCATCCAACCGACTATGAGCTGCGTTTGGGCATCCTGCAAAACAAGGTACAGCAATACAGCAAAACCTATCCTGATCTGGTCATAGCGGATGGCGTTCTGGAGTTTCTGGCCCACCGCATCTCGACCAATGTGCGCGTGCTGGAAGGCGCACTGACCCGCCTCTTCGCCTTCGCCTCATTGGTCGGGCGCGAGATTGACATGGAGCTGACACAGGATTGTCTGGCGGATGTGCTGCGCGCGTCCGAACGCAAGATCACGGTTGAAGAGATCCAGCGCAAGGTCTCGGAATATTACAACATCCGTATCAGTGACATTGTCGGCCCCAAGCGTTTGCGGTCTTACGCCCGTCCGCGCCAAGTGGCCATGTATCTGTGCAAGCAGCTGACCAGCCGATCGCTGCCCGAGATCGGGCGTCGTTTTGGTGGGCGCGACCACACAACAGTCATGCATGGGGTCAAACGCATCGAAGAGTTGAAACTGACCGATGGTCAGATTGCCGAAGACGTGGAGATGCTGCGCCGCGCTTTGGAAGCCTGAGACATAAAACCAGCCACTCACAGAACGCCTCGAACTTGCAGGTTCGGGGCGTTTTCTTGTGCATAATTGTCCACGATCCATAGTTAACTGTCTTGGATCGTGCACGCGCCCCTTGACGCTTTGGGTATTCCGACCCAGAAAACCGTAAAAACTCCTTGTGCCCGCGGGCTGAGACGCTAACGTGCCAGTCCCGCCCATTTTGGCACTCAAGTCAGAGGAATAGAGGGTATGAAGATCAGCATCGAACGCGGCACCCTTCTCAAGGCCGTTTCACAGGCCCAATCCGTTGTGGAACGTCGCAACACTATCCCGATACTGGCCAATGTGCTGATTGAGGCTGAAGGCGATCAGGTACAGTTCCGCGCGACCGATCTGGATATCGAAGTGGTGGACAAGGCGCCAGCGCAGGTCGAAAAGGCAGGCGCAACAACGGTTGCGGCCACAACCCTGCATGAGATCGTGCGCAAGCTGCCAGACGGGGCGCTGGTGACCCTGACCGCTGACCGTGCGGCGGGTCGGTTGACGGTTGAAGCTGGTCGGTCGAATTTCTCGCTTGCGACGCTGCCGAAAGAGGATTTCCCGGTGATGGCGTCCTCGGAATACCAGTCGAACTTTACAGCATCAGCCGCGTTGCTGCGTCGGTTGTTCGACAAGTCGAAATTTGCGATCTCGACGGAAGAAACACGCTATTATCTGAACGGCGTCTATATGCATGTGGCAGATGGATCGGATGGTGGCAAAGTGCTGCGCTGTGTGGCGACCGATGGACACCGGCTTGCGCGTGTTGATGCCGATCTGCCGGAAGGCGCAGCGGATATGCCGGGCGTCATTGTTCCGCGTAAAACAGTGGGTGAGCTGCGCAAGCTTCTGGAAGATGACGAGATGGACATTGCGGTGTCTGTCAGCGAAACCAAGGTGCGTTTTGCAACTCCAGAGATTACCCTGACTTCGAAAGTCATCGACGGGACTTTCCCCGATTACACACGCGTCATTCCGCAGGGCAACACCCGCAAGCTCGAAGTGGATGCGGCGGAATTTGCCCAGGCCGTGGATCGTGTGGCGACCGTCTCGTCAGAACGCTCGCGGGCGGTGAAATTGCAGCTGGACGGGGACCGTTTGATCCTTTCAGTCAATGCGCCTGACAGCGGCGCCGCCGAGGAGGAGCTGGCCGTGGCCTATGGCGACGAGCGGCTGGAAATCGGGTTCAACGCCAAATATCTGCTGGAGATCGCCAGTCAGGTGGATCGCGAAAACGCGGTGTTTATGTTCAACTCGGCGGGTGATCCGACCTTGATGCGTGAAGGCAATGATCAAAGCGCGGTTTATGTGGTCATGCCGATGCGCGTCTGATCGCGCTGACGCGCGATGCCTCCGGCGGAGGTATTTTTGAACAGAAGAAGGGAGGGGTCATGGTATTGGCCCTGACCGAGCTTACGGTCTCGCATTTTCGGTCGCACAAACTGGCACGCTTGTCTTTGGATGGGCGACCGGTGGCGATCCATGGGCCGAACGGGGCAGGCAAGACCAATATTCTTGAAGCGGTGTCACTGTTTTCACCCGGGCGCGGGATGCGGCGGGCGAGCGCGGCCGAAATGACTCGTCGCCCCGAGGCGTTGGGGTGGAAGCTGTCGGCGGTTCTGGATGCGCAGGGTCAACGCTATGAGATCGAGACCTGGTCTGAAGGCGGCGCGGCGCGGCAGGTTCGGATTGACGGCAAGGCGGCGAGCCAGATTGATCTGGGCAAGCTGGCCCGCGTCGTGTGGTTGATGCCATCGATGGATCGTTTGTGGATCGAAGGTGCCGATGGGCGGCGGCGGTTTCTGGACCGTATTGCGCTGAGCTTTGATCCATCTCATGCCGATGCGTCACTGAGTTATGAAAAGGCCATGCGTGAGCGTAACCGGCTGTTGAAAGAGCAGGTGCGGGACGCGCATTGGTATGCAGCCCTTGAGACGCAGATGGCCGAGACGGGACACCGGATCCACGAGGCGCGTTTAGCAGCTTTGGAGCATCTGCGCGCAGCACAGGCACAGGCCGAAACCGCGTTTCCGTCGGCGGAGCTGGATCTGATCCAGACCGAAGGCGCGATGCCTGAAACAGCAGAGGATCTGCGCGAGGCACTCAGTGAAAGCCGGTTCCGCGATTTGGCGGCGGGGCGCACGCTGGTCGGGCCGCACCGGTCGGATCTTTATGGGGTATTTGCCGCCAAGGGCGTGCCCGCACGGGATTGTTCGACAGGTGAGCAAAAAGCGCTGTTGGTGTCGCTGATCCTGTCGAATGCCCGGGCTTTGGCACGCCTGATTGGCGCACCCCCAATTGTTCTATTGGATGAGGTGGCCGCGCATCTGGATGCGGGTCGGCGGGCGGCGCTTTACGACGAGATTTGCGCGCTGGGTGCTCAGGCCTGGATGACGGGCACCGGGCCAGAGCTGTTTGCGGAATTGGAAAGCAGAGCCCAGATGCTGGTTGTGACCGAAGGCACCGAAGGCTCAACCGTGGCCGGCTAGGCAGGTTCGCTGACTTTGCGTTCCCACAGGAAGCCGCGCATGACCTCGTCTACGGGTGTTTGGGCCATGTGGTTGACATAGTTCGACATGGTTTTCTGCGCCAGACCTAGAACAACATCCAGAACCGCGCGGTGCGAATAGCCTGCGTCGAAGAAGGCCTGAAGCTGCGCTTCGGTCGGGTTGCCGCGGGTTTCCATCACTTGCAGGGTGAAGGTGCGCAGCGCTTCGAGCTTGGCCGACGGCAATGGCGTTTCATTGCGCAGAGCTTCGGTGATCTCGTCCGAAACTTTCATCATCTTGGCGATGCCCGTGTGGGCGGGGACGCAATAGTGGCACTCGTTCTCGACGTTGATCGTCTGCCAGACAACGGTTTTTTCATCATTGTCGAAATCGGTCTGCATGAAGAGGCCGTGCAGTACCTGATAGCCTTCCAGATGCTGGGGGCTTTCCGCCATGACCTTGTGCAGGCCGGGCAGCCGCCCAAAAGCAGCTTGAGATTTTTCCAACAGCGGTTTGGACGCTTCGGGTGCGGTGGTGAGGTCGTGTGACGGGAAATCGGCCATATCAAAACTCCTGTTTCTGGCGGGATGAGTCGTATTTAGGCTTTATTGAGCGATCACTCAAGTATATATTTGAGCGAACGTTCAAGAAATGGTGATCCCATGCCCCGCAAACCGTCCTATGACCGAGACGCGCTGATCGCACAGGCGCGTGATATCTTTTGGCGTTACGGTTGGGCCGGGACGTCGCTGAAAGATCTGGAGCGCGAGTTGAAGCTGAAGCCCGGCAGCTTTTACGCGGCCTTTGGGTCAAAGGACGCGCTTTATGCCCTGGCGCTCGAGCGGTATGCGCAGGACGGCGTGACCAACATGATGGTCATGGCGCAAGAGTTAGGGCCGCTTGGAGCGCTCAAGGCTCAGCCGTTGCGTGTGATCGAAGCTGCGGACATACCGACCAAGGCCTGTATGCTGTCAAAGACCTACGCCGAGTTGCAGGCTCGGGATCACGAGTTGGCAGCTCAGGCGCGGGCGCATATGGTTGAGATGAAGGCGTGTTTTGCAGAGCTTTTTCGGCGCGCTCAGGAAGCGGGTGAAATAGGTACAGACCATGATCCCGATCGGTTGGCCGCGCGTTATCAATCTGACCTGTTGGGATTGCGACTGTCGGCTGAACGTGATGACGTGAATGGTGTTGAAATCGCCAATGAAATCGCGGCTGATTTGGATCGGCTTTGATCCACAAAAAAACACCCAATTCCACACAAAATATTGGGGGATCGCGTGACATTCCCTACCAGAAAACGTATAAAATACGAAAATAATATAGGTACTGACTGAATGTCCGAAGACGCACAGGCACCCCAGGAATACGGCGCGGAATCCATCAAGGTTCTCAAGGGCTTGGAGGCTGTTCGTAAACGCCCCGGCATGTATATCGGAGACACCGATGATGGCTCGGGTCTGCACCATATGGTGTATGAAGTCGTCGACAACGGGATCGACGAAGCTTTGGCCGGGCATGCCGACCACGTTACCGTCAAAATTCACGCGGATTCCAGCGTATCGGTCAGCGACAACGGGCGCGGAATTCCGGTGGATATTCACCCCGAAGAAGGCGTATCGGCGGCCGAGGTCATCATGACCCAGCTGCACGCGGGCGGCAAATTTGACAGCAACTCGTATAAGGTATCGGGCGGTCTGCATGGGGTGGGCGTTTCGGTGGTGAATGCGCTGTCGGATTGGCTGGAGCTACGGATCTGGCGCGATGGCAATGAGCATGTGGCACGCTTTGAGGGTGGCGAGACCGCTGAGCACCTGAAAGTGGTGGGTGAGTGCGGCGACCGCACCGGAACGGAAGTGCGGTTTCTGGCCTCGACCAATACGTTCTCGAACCTCGAATATTCCTTTGAAACGCTGGAAAAGCGCTTGCGCGAACTGGCGTTCCTGAACTCGGGCGTGCGGATCATCCTGATTGATGAACGCCCAGCGGAACGGCTTGAAACCGAGCTGTTCTATGAAGGTGGCGTCAAGGAATTCGTCAAGTATCTCGACCGGTCAAAAACGGCTGCGATGCCCGAGCCGATCTATATCAAAGGCGAGCGCGATGAGATCGGTGTTGAAATCGCCATGTGGTGGAACGACAGCTATCACGAGACGGTCCTGCCTTTCACCAACAACATCCCGCAGCGCGACGGCGGCACACATGTGGCCGGTTTCCGCGGTGCTCTGACCCGAACGATCAACAACTATGCGCAGTCCAGCGGGATTGCGAAAAAGGAAAAGGTCAGCTTCACCGGCGACGATGCCCGTGAGGGTTTGACCTGCGTGTTGTCGGTCAAAGTGCCGGACCCGAAATTCTCATCCCAGACCAAGGACAAGCTGGTTAGCTCCGAAGTGCGCCCGGCGGTCGAAGGGCTGATGAACGAAAAGCTGGCAGAGTGGTTCGAAGAAAACCCCAACGAGGCCAAAACCATCGTTGGCAAGATCATCGAGGCCGCTCTGGCCCGCGAGGCCGCCCGCAAGGCGCGCGAACTGACCCGTCGCAAGACAGCGATGGACGTGAACTATCTGGCGGGCAAGCTGAAGGATTGTTCCGAGAAAGACCCCTCCAAAACAGAAGTCTTTCTGGTTGAGGGGGATTCGGCCGGTGGGTCGGCCCAAACGGGTCGGGATCGCCTGACACAGGCAGTTCTGCCCCTGCGCGGCAAGATCCTGAACGTGGAACGGGCGCGGTTTGACCGGATGCTGTCGAGCCAGGAGATCGGCAATCTGGTCATGGCGCTGGGCACCGGGATCGGCCGCGATGAGTTCAACATCGAAAAGCTGCGCTACCACAAGATCGTCATCATGACCGATGCGGATGTGGACGGCGCGCATATCCGCACCCTGCTGCTGACCTTCTTCTACCGGCAGATGCCGGAACTGATCGAAGGCGGATACCTCTATATCGCGCAGCCGCCGCTCTATAAGGTTTCGCGTGGTAAATCAGAGGTTTACCTGAAAGACCAAGCGGCGCTGGATGACTATCTGATCAATCAGGGCGTCGAAGGTGCGGTGCTGAAACTCGGCTCGGGCGAAGAGATCATCGGCCAGGATTTGACCCGCGTAGTCGACGAAGCGCGGCAGTTGAAACGTGTGCTGGATGCGTTCCCGACACACTATCCGCGCCACATTCTTGAACAGGCCGCTGTTGCCGGGGCCTTTGTTCCCGGCGCGGTAGATGCCGACCTGCAAGGCGTGGCCGACAAGGTTGCCGCGCGTCTGGATCTGATCGCGCTGGAATATGAGCGCGGCTGGCAGGGCCGGATCACCCAGGATCATGGCATTCGACTGGCACGTATCCTGCGCGGTGTAGAAGAGGTGCGTACACTGGACGGTCCGATGCTGCGTTCGGGCGAGGCACGCAAGACCGGCAGTTTCACCCAAAGCCTGCAAGAGATCTACAACACGCCAGCAACCCTGGTGCGCCGTGACCGGACTCAGGTCATCCACGGCCCGCTGGACCTGCTGCGTGCCATTCTGGAAGAGGGCGAAAAGGGCCTGTCGCTACAGCGTTACAAGGGTCTGGGTGAGATGAACCCCGATCAGCTGTGGGAAACCACGCTGGACCCCGATGCCCGCACGCTGCTGCAAGTGCGCGTGGATGATATGGTCGAGGCCGATGACCTCTTTACCAAGCTGATGGGCGATGTTGTCGAGCCGCGTCGCGAGTTCATCCAACAAAACGCGCTGAGCGTGGAGAATCTGGACTTTTAGAGCCTTTTAGGGATGCCCATAATCGTTCGCGAGCGAACTTGGAACTGATCCACAGAAAAATGGGTATCGCTGCGGTTCGGCTGAAATCAGTCGGGCCTGGACTAGGTCCGCTCAGGCACCACACCTTGCGTATTAGAGCGGCGCGAGCCATCTTTGAAACCTTACTAGTAGGTGGGAGACGGTCGTTCGCCGCAACAGCGAATATGCTAGTTGAGCTTTGAAATTGGCCGACGTTGAGCGTTGTCTTTCACCTAAATTGCGTTGGAACGGCTGATGTTGAGTCAACTTTGAACGAACCATTTCGCGATGCTTTGAGCTCCAACGGACAGCAGATGTTTGAACGTATATTCAAACTTTAGCATTCCACTAGGTATAAATTTTTCCATAAAATCAATATTATATGCTGAAAAACCTCTATTACTAAAATTTTAGTTTGACAGCGGCGCCGAATATCACCGATGCTGTTTGTCATCCGGTGTGCGCCGGATCACATTATCTTTGGGAGGAGACAGATGCGGAGACATCTACTTTCCGCAGTGGCGGCAGCGGCCGTCATTGCGGGGCACGGTCCTGCTTGGGCCGACGAAGCCGCAGCACAACGTTGGATTGACGACGAGTTCCAGCCTTCGACCTTGTCGAAGGACGAGCAATTGTCCGAAATGAAGTGGTTTATCGAAGCTGCACAACCGTATTCGGGCATGGAAATCAACGTCCTGTCCGAGGGTATTCCGACGCATTCCTACGAATCCGAGGTTCTGACCAAGGCGTTCGAGGAAATCACAGGGATCAAGGTCAATCACCAGATCCTCGGTGAAGGCGAAGTGGTTCAAGCCGTTCAAACGCAGATGCAAACCGGCCGGAACCTCTATGACGGCTACGTCAATGACAGTGACCTGATCGGTACGCACTCGCGACTGCAACTGGCCTATCCGCTCACCGATATGATGGAAGGCAGCTGGGCGGCGACAACCTCGCCAACCTTGGATCTGGATGATTTTATGGGCATTCAGTTCACGACAGGTCCGGATGGCAAACTGTACCAATTGCCTGATCAGCAGTTCGCGAACCTTTATTGGTTCCGGAAGGACTGGTTCGACGATGAAGACAACAAGGCCGCGTTCAAGGCGAAATACGGCTATGACCTAGGCGTTCCGGTCAACTGGTCGGCCTATGAAGACATCGCCGAGTTCTTCACCAATGACGTGAAAGAAGTCGATGGTGTCGCGATCTATGGCCACATGGACTATGGCAAGCGCGCACCCGACCTGGGGTGGCGTATGACCGATGCCTGGCTGTCTATGGCTGGTGCCGGTGACGTCGGCGAGCCGAATGGTGTTCCGGTCGACGAATGGGGCATCCGCATGGAAGCGGGCACCTGTAACCCTGTCGGGGCATCTGTCTCGCGCGGTGGTGCGGCCAACGGTCCGGCTGCGGTCTATGCGATCCGCAAATGGGACGAGTGGTTGCGGAACTATGCGCCTCCGGGCGCGGCGTCGTATGACTTCTATCAGTCGCTGCCGGCGCTTAGCCAGGGCAACGTGGCCCAGCAGATCTTCTGGTACACGGCCTTCACCGCCGACATGGTAAAGCCGAAGTCTGAAGGCAACAACACTGTGGACGACGAAGGCACGCCGCTATGGCGGATGGCGCCCAGCCCACATGGCCCCTACTGGGAAGAGGGCCAAAAAGTTGGCTATCAGGACGTGGGGTCGTGGACCTTCCTGAAATCGACCCCGGAAGATCGTGCTCAGGCTGCGTGGCTCTATGCTCAGTTCGTGACCTCCAAGACTGTCGACGTGAAGAAGTCCCATGTGGGTCTGACCTTCATCCGCGACAGCTCGGTCAACCACGAGTCGTTCACCGAGCGCGCGCCCAAGCTGGGTGGTCTGGTCGAGTTCTACCGCTCGCCTGATCGCGTGGCATGGTCGCCGACCGGCATCAACGTGCCGGACTATCCGAAGCTGGCCCAGATCTGGTGGCAGCAGATCGGTGACGTGAACTCGGGCGCATTCACCCCGCAAGAGGCGATGGACCGTCTGGCAGAAGAGATGGACATCACCATGGCCCGGATGCAGGCCGCGGATGAAAGCGCCGGTGTCTACGGTGGCTGTGGTCCGCGCTTGAACGAGCCACAGGACGCTGCCTTCTGGTTGGAAAAGCCAGGTTCGCCAAAGGCCAAGCTTGAGAACGAAAAGCCGCAAGGCCAGACCGTCAACTATGACGAATTGGTTGCGCGCTGGCAGTCTCAGTAAACCAAAGCAACCGGGGGTGCCGTTCGCGGCATCCCCACACCAAGACAGCGTGATCGCGCTGCGGGATCGGAATTCACGGACATGATTGAACTTCAAGACGCGACCAAACGGGTTGGCAACGTCATCCATATCAAACCGACGTCTCTGACGCTTCAGACTGGCCATTTCAACGTATTGTTGGGCGCTACAGGATCGGGAAAGACCTCGCTGATCAAGATGATGGCCGGGCTGGATCCAATGGCCTCGGGCAAGGTCCTGATGGATGGGCAGGACGTCACAAAGCTGAACACGCAGAAGCGGCAAATCAGCCTGGTTCACCAATTCTTTGTGAACTATCCGCATATGACCGTTTTCGATAATATCGCCTCGCCCCTGCGCGTTGCGGGGATGGCAAAATCCGAAATTGAAGGTCGTGTAGAAGAGGCGGCCGACCTGCTGCAATTGCGCCCGATGCTAAACCGCCGTCCGCATGAATTGTCCGGTGGTCAACAACAGCGGACCGCGTTGGCCCGCGCGATTGCCAAAGAAAGCCGTGCCGTTTTCCTCGACGAACCTTTGGCGAACCTCGACTACAAGCTGCGCGAGGAATTGCGTGAGCAACTGCCGGACCTGTTCGCCGGGCGCGGTGCGGTGGTGGTATATGCCACCTCGGAACCTGAAGAAGCGCTGCTTTTGGGTGGTCACACTGCCCTGATGGAAGACGGCCGCGTTACCCAATTTGGCCCGACTGCGGATATCTACCGCAATCCTGATAATCTGGCTGCCGCCCGCGTCTTCTCGGACCCGCCAATCAACGTGGCCCGGATCACCGTTTCAGGTGCGCAAGCTCAACTGGAAGGCGGTGGCGGCTGGTCTGTCTCGGATATGGCTGACGGTGAATACATGGTGGCAGTGCGTCCGCATCGGGTGACACCGTTTCGCGCTTCGGATGCTGATGTCGAACTGACGGGCCGTGTTATCGTGACCGAGCTGTCTGGTTCAGATTCAAGCGCGCATTTTCGGCATGGGGCGGATGACTGGGTGTCTTTGGCTGCCGGTGTGCATCCTTATCAGGTGGGCGAGGATCACAGTTTCTACATGAACCCGGCCCATTGCCGGTATTTCGGCCAAGACGGCAAAAGGGTGGCCTAAGATGGCACAAATCAAACTTTCCAACCTGCGACACAGCTATATGCCCGCGCCGAAAGGTCCCGAGGACTATGCGCTGAAGGAAATTGATGTGACCTGGCGCGACGGAGGGGCCTATGCTCTGCTCGGGCCGTCGGGCTGCGGCAAGTCTACGCTGCTGAACATCATATCCGGCCTTCTAACCCCCTCAGAAGGTCGGATACTATTTGATGACCAGGACGTAACCGCACTCCCTCCGGATCAGCGCAACATCGCGCAGGTTTTCCAGTTCCCTGTGATCTACGATACGATGACCGTGGGCGAGAACCTGGCGTTTCCACTCAAGAACCGGGGCGTAGACGCGGCCACGATCAAGCGCCGAGTCGATGAGATTGCCGAGATGCTTGATGTCACGGATATGCTGAACACCCGTGCCAGCGGCCTCAGCCCGGACAACAAACAGAAGATTTCAATGGGGCGCGGGTTGGTGCGCGACGACGTGAACGCGGTCATGTTCGACGAACCGCTGACCGTGATCGATCCGCATCTGAAATGGAAGCTGCGGTCCAAGCTGAAAGAACTGCACCAGCGCGTCAAAGCCACGATGATCTATGTGACCCACGACCAGACCGAGGCTCTGACCTTTGCCGATGAAGTCGTGGTGATGCAGGAAGGTGAAGTGGTCCAGATCGGCACGCCGGTGGACTTGTTCGAGCGTCCTCAACACACATTCGTTGGCCATTTCATCGGCTCACCTGGCATGAACGTCCTACCGTGCGAAGCCAAAGGTGACCGTGCAATTTTTGAAGGTCACGAGGTGCTGCTGGAGGGTACGACCAACGGCGAAGGCGGCCGCACGGATCTGGGTATCCGCCCGGAATACATCAGTTTTGGCGAGACCGGCATTCCGGCACATGTCACCAAAGTGTCGGATGTTGGCCGGCATTTCGTGGTCAGCGCAATGGTCGGCAATACCGCAGTGAAAGCTGTCGCTGAACACAACGCGCCCGACCCCGGATCGCATGTTTATCTGAATTTCAAAGCCGAACAATCGCGCGTCTACCGCGACGGCTGGATCGCAACCGAGGAGCGGGCGCAATGAGAACGGAAAACCAAAAAGCCTGGTTCTTTGTCCTGCCGGTTCTGGCGCTTGTCGCTTTCAACGCGTTGGTGCCGATGATGACGGTGGTCAACTACTCTGTGCAGGAAACCTTCGGCAATAACCAATTCTTCTGGGAAGGGTTGGGCTGGTTCGAGCAAATCCTGCGCTCGGACCGTTTCCAAGCGGCCCTCGGTCGGCAGTTCCTCTTTACCTTCCTGATCCTGCTGATCGAGGTGCCCTTGGGTATTATCGTGGCTCTGTCGATGCCGCGCAAAGGGTTTTGGGTGCCTGTTTGTCTGGTGCTGATGGCCTTGCCGATGCTCATCCCATGGAACGTGGTCGGTTCGATGTGGAACATCTTCACCCTGCCCAAAATCGGATTGATGGGCTATTTCCTGAATGACGTTCTTGGCATCAACTATGACATGACCCAACAGCCGCTGTCGGCCTGGATCACGGTTATCGTCATGGATGTGTGGCACTGGACCTCTTTGGTGGTACTGCTGTGCTATGCAGGGCTCGTGTCGATCCCGGATGCCTACTACCAGGCGGCCAAGATCGATGGTGCAAGCCCCTGGTCGGTGTTCCGTTACATTCAACTGCCCAAGATGAAAACGGTTCTTACCATCGCTGTCCTGCTGCGATTTATGGACAGTTTCAACATCTATACCGAGCCCTTCGTTCTGACCGGCGGTGGCCCCGGAAATTCGACCACCCTGCTGTCGATTGACCTTGTGAAGATCGCGCTGGGACAGTTCGACCTTGGCCCTGCGGCGGCGATGAGCCTGATCTATTTCGCAATCACGCTGCTGGTCAGTTGGGTCTTTTACACTCTGATGACAAAGGATGACGCGCAATGAAGAAGCGGTCTCTTATCCCGATCCTCTATATCGCGTTCCTGATGTTGCCGATTTATTGGCTGGTGGCGATGTCTTTCAAGACCACGAACGAGATCCTGTCGGGCTTTTCCCTGTTCCCCCAGACATTCACGCTGGAGAACTATGTCACGATCTTCACCGACCCGACGTGGTACTGGGGTTATATCAACTCGATCATCTATGTGACGATCAACACCGTGCTTTCGGTCTGTGTTGCCCTGCCAGCTGCCTATGCATTCTCGCGCTATCGGTTCCTGGGTGACAAGCAGTTGTTCTTCTGGCTGTTGACCAATCGGATGGCCCCTGCAGCCGTGTTCGCGCTGCCGTTCTTTCAGCTCTATTCGTCGATCCACCTCTTCGACACCTATCTGGCCGTGGCGCTGGCACATACGCTGTTCAACGTGCCGCTGGCGGTGTGGATTCTCGAAGGCTTCATGCGCGGCATCCCGAAGGAACTGGATGAGACGGCCTATGTCGACGGTTATTCCTTCCCACGTTTCTTTGTCACAATCTTCCTGCCCAACATCAAGGCGGGTGTGGGGGTGGCGGCCTTCTTCTGTTTCATGTTCTCATGGGTGGAAATGCTGCTGGCCAAGACGCTGACCGCAGTTGAAGCCAAGCCCATCGCCGCTGTGATGACCCGGACCGCGTCCAGTGCGGGGTATGAACTAGGCCTGCTGGCCGCAGCCGGCACCCTGACCATCATTCCCGGCGCCATCGTCATCTGGTTTGTCCGCAACTACATCGCGCGCGGTTTCGCGATGGGACGTGTGTGAGGTTCGAAATGCGTAAACGTCTTCTCATCCTGCCCTTTCTCCCCACTGCCGCATTTGCCCAACAGGCCGGTTGGGGCAATGTCGGCCAGCAAGAAGAAAAAGGTTTCTCTTTGACCGATCCGTTGTGGCCTGATTTCTGGATGGCCTGGACCCCGGCAACACTGGCGCTATTTGTCGGGATTTTCTCGGCCATAACTCTGATCGGCTTGCTTGAGGGCTTCAAGTTCCGTGACGGGATAGAACGGCGCGGAGTTCTGGGTTTGACGACCACGCTTGGGGATCGTCTGTTTATCACGCTGCTGGGATCGGCGTACATTTTCCTCGCCTGGCTTGGATTGGTTGGACAACCGGTCTGGACCCCTCTTTTCCTGTCAATCGGCTGGGGCATTTTCGTTTTCTGGAAAGTTTAGGCTTTGAGAAATGATGAAAGGATGCTTGTCTGGCAGGCATACTAAGAAATGGCGACACTTGGACCGATGCGAAAGAAAAAGACATCCAATCTACTGACCGAAGTGGAACTGGAGTTCATGAACGAGCTCTGGGCGCTGGGTCAGGGCTCGGTCCGCGATGTCCTTGATCGCCTGCCACCTGATCGCAATCTCGCCTACACATCCGGCGCGACCATTCTGCGGATCCTTGATGAAAAAGGGTTCGTTGAAAGCGAAAAGAACGGCAAGTCGCTGACCTACCGACCGCTGCTGGAAAAAGACAGGTACCAGTCGCGGTCGCTGCAGAATCTTTCCCGGACCCTGTTTGACGATACACCCGCAACATTGGTTGCTAGGCTGGTAGACGATGAAGGGCTGACAGAAGATGACTTGGAGGAAATTCGAGCACTGGTAGAGAGGAGACTGCAAAATGACAGCGGTTAAACCGGTTCTCGATGCGTTTCTTGAGTTCAACGTTGTGCTTGGATTTTCGGCGCTGATCTGGCTGGCAGTGCGTGGGACATTGTCGCTTACGCCAATGCGGTATGGCTTTGTTGCTCAGCTTCGTTCGCTCAAGATACTTTGCATCGGCGTTATGCTCAGCCCGGCCTTGGCGATGGGTGTTTCAAGCTTTGTCAGTCAGGTGTGGCCAGAACGCGCTGTCGCGCTAGGGGATATCGCAGTGGCGGCCTATCTGCGCGGCGAAATCGCCATGCCGGCTGCGCAGTTTGAAACCCTTCTGAACACACGCGAACGTTGGGTTGATCATGTCCTGTCAGGCGGCTCTGCCTTTGTGGTTTTCGCGTTGAGCGTACTTGCTTTGCTGGCGGCTGTTCTGGCAATTCGGGTTGCGCTGAACGCGCTTGCAATTCGCAAGGCCGTTCGGACCAGCTTTCTATGGCGACAATCGGCTAAAGTGGACATTCGTCTTTCAGATCGCGTGACCGTGCCCTTTGCTGTACGCGGCCTGCGTCGCCGTCACGTCGTTTTGCCCAGCCATCTGCTGAACTCGCCACGCGATTTGCGCTTTGCTCTGGCACATGAATTCCAGCATATCCGCGCACTCGACGTGGAATGGGAGCTGGGTTTCGAGCTTTTGCGCCCGCTGCTGTTTTGGAACCCGGCCTATCTGGCCATAAAGCATCAGTTTGACCGGCTTCGCGAATTGGCATGCGATCAGTCCGTCGTCTCGCGCAAAGGGATTGAGGCGACCGACTATACGGCCTGTTTGCTGGACTACTGCGCACGATCGGTTAACCTGAAAGTCCCGCGTATTCTTCATGTGGCCCTGGTTAATGGGCCGAAAGCAAAGCGTGTTCTGCGTCAGCGTGTGATTGCCTTGACCGACGCGCCAGTGAAGACAACCCAATTGTCAGCTATCTTCTTTGGCCTAACACTTTCCCTGGTCGTTGTGCTTGCAATTGGCTCGGCCTCGGTTCGTCAAACTCAAAACTGGAGCCATGATCGTATTATGCTTTCGACGGTCGTAAACTTGGAACGGCTGGAAGCTCGGAATCAGGGCAGTGAATAAGCTGTAATTTACGTCCATTGCGGGCTGAGGGTTTTACTTGCCGTTTTTGCAAGGTTCAGGGCCCATCGACCGCTGAAAATGGGGATGGTTCACGTCTCAACAACGAGAGCGGGAACTGTCTGATCTTTCCTAGTTGAGCGACGCGCAGTTCGCGCCTCTAGAGCTTTGTTTCCAAGTCCCACGGCGCGCCTCGCGTTGATGAAAAACAGGTTCTGTACGAGATTGTCTTTTGCAGCCCCGATGGCTCACGCTGGCCTGAAACACCAAAGGAATACGGTCAACTTAGTTGAACGGGATCTTGGCCTCTGTAAAACCGCGAAAACCCCGTAAACGCTCGATGAACGTTGGAAGTGATGGAACGATAAGGGCATCTTTGCGCAGGTGCTGATGGGATGGCCAGCGTGTGGCAGCCCGTTACGACAGATGCCCAGAGGTATTCCTATTCGCAATCCTATTCTCCGTGGCTTTGTCGGCCTTTTCCTCTGGGCAATGACCGGTTGGTGGAAATAGCCGAGCTTTGAGGGAGCGGTAATAGCTATCAAGCGCGTCCGAAAAACCAGGCCATGTTGACACCATCAAAATATCTGTACTAACCTGTTCCTTATTAGATGAGGAACTTAGAACAGATGGCCCATCTCGCGAAATTCGAGCGGATCGCTGCTACCATCGAGGCAGATATCCGTGCTGGGCGGATTGCCTTTGGGGATGCTCTGGCCAGTGAAGCCGCGCTGGTTTCCCGGTTTTCGGTGAGCCGCAATACGATCCGCAAGAGCCTTGCTCTGCTCGTCGAGAAGGGGCTGATCTCCACGCGGGTCGGCAGCGGATCTTTCGTGACCTATGACGGAGAGGTAATTGACAGCGCGGCAGGATGGTCGGTTTCGTTGTCCGCAAAAGCCTCAAGGCTACAATCCCGTATCCTGTCCTTGTCACGGGGCCCGATGGAGATTGATTGCCACGAACTGCCATTGGGCAGTGATTGCCTGAAAGTGGACCGCATTCGGTTCCGCGTCGAAACCGGGCGGGGCGTATCGCTGGAACGCAGCCGTATCCCGTGGCACGACGGGTTTGCGAATGTTCTCGAACATGGCCTGGTCGAAGGCTCGATTACCGAGACATTGACATCACGCGGCCTGACTGCACTTGGAGGGCGTGAATGGGCTGGTGTGGAACGCGCTTTGTCCGAGGAGGACGCAGCGCTTTTGGGTTGCGACCCCGGGCTGCCGATGCTGAAGCTTCGCAGGGTTAGCCGCGCTGCGAACAACAGCGTAGTGGAGTTCGTCGAAAGCCTGCTGGACCCTGACCTCTTCGCCCTAAGCTTCGAGTTTTGACCATGAGCGCCGACGGTCAGGATATAGAGAGGGATCGGGCGGCGGCGACGCTCTACGGGCTGGCCTTGGGGGACGCGCTCGGGATGCCGTCACAGACCCTCACGCGGGAAGAGATCCGCCGCAACTATGGGACCATAGAAGGGTTCGTGGCCCCATTCGCGGGCCACCCGGTTTCCGACGGGCTTGATGCTGCCCAGGTCACCGACGACACCGAGCAGACCGTTCTCTTGGCACGCCGATTGATCGACTGCCCGGGTGCGTTTGACGCCAAAGGTTGGACAGAGGACCTGCTTGAGTGGGAAGCCGGGGTTAAGGCGCGCGGCCTTTTGGATCTGCTCGGGCCTTCAAGCAAAGCCGCACTGGAGGCGATCCGCCACGGAGCTAACCCTGCAGAGGCGGGCAAGTCGGGAACAACAAACGGGGCGGCAATGCGCATCGCCCCTGTGGGCATCATGGTTCCGGCCGAGGATATCGACGCTCTGGTGGCTGCGGTTGAAGTGACATGTCGCGTGACCCACAACACTGGCGAGGCCATCGCCGCTGCGGCCGCTGTGGCAGGTTACATCAGCGCGCGGGTCGGGGGCGCCGGTGACAGTGCTGCTTTCGAAACCGCCATCAGAGCTGCCGAGTTGGGACAAAAGCGGGGCCACACGGCTGGTATCGGTGACATGGCAGAGCGCATCGCGCATGCGGTCAAACTTGCGGGAGCGGGGGTCCTGGTGGATGTCTTTGCCGAACGTGTCGGCACCTCGGTGGTCAGCCACGAGGCTGTCCCCGCCGCGTTCGGTCTGATGCGCATGGCGGCGGGCGATGTCTGGCGCGCGGGGTTGTTGGCGGCGAATATCGGCGATGACACCGACACGATCGGAGCGATGGCTTGTGCAATGTGTGCGTCGGGATGTGGCATGGATGGACTCCCGCAAGAGCATCTCGAAAGGCTGAAATCGGCGAACGCCCTTGAAATCGAAGACATATCGGAGGGATTAATTGCCTTGCGTAGGCGCGCACCCGTCCATTCGAGGGAGGTTGTATCATGAGTGCTCCCGCGCGCTTGCTGCAGCTTCATGGTGTGATTGTAGATCTGATCTACCGCGTCGAGGCTGTTCCAAGGCCGGGCAGCGAGACCATCGTGCACGGTTTCGATATGTCCCCCGGTGGCGGGTATAATGCCATGGTGGCGGCCAAGCGGTCGGGGCTCACCGTCATCTATGCCGGGTCTTTGGGGACCGGTCCGCTGAGTGAGATGGTGCGTGCTGCGTTGGACGCCGAAGAGATCGAATGCCTGCATCCGCGCGATAGCGAGCGCGATCAGGGGTGCTGCAGCGTGATGATCGACGAAGCGAGCGAACGCACATTCGTTGCTGCTGAGGGTGCCGAGGGACATATTGCCGAGCCCGACTTACGTCGCATAGCGACGGCGGAATTCGATTGGAGCCTCATATCGGGCTATACGCTCTACTACAAAGGTTCCGGCCCGGCTTTGACCCGCTGGCTTGAGGTTGAGCCGAAGATTCCAAACCTCGTATTTGACCCCGGACCGCTGATTGCTTCTGTCCGACCCGAAGCGATTGCTGCAGTTCTGTCCCGAGCGGCATGGGTCAGTGCGAATGCCGCCGAAGCCGCGGTTTTGACGAGCGAACGCAACCCGTTGAACGCCGCTCAAAGGCTGGCCGAGGATCGCGCTGGTGGCGCAGTGGTTCGTCTTGGAAGCGAAGGTTCTATCGTGGCATGGGACGGGCGCCACCGGCGGGTTCCAGGCAACCCAGTTGTGGCGGTAGACACCAACGGCGCGGGGGATGCCCATATCGGCGCTTTCATCGCGGCCCTGGCGCGGGGACAAGACGCGGCCGAGGCCGCGCTCTACGCCAATATCGCCGCCGCGATTTCGACCACGCAGCATGGGCCTGCAACTGCGCCGGACCTGACCACAATCGAGGAAACGCTTCGCCTAAAAGAAGCGGGATAGAAACCAACGGAAAACCAAATTGAAAGGGAGACTGACATGAACATGAAAAAACAGGCTGCTGTAGCGTCTGCGCTGGTTCTGATCGCTTCGGGCGCGATGGCCGACGAAATCCGTGTCTTGAACTGGCAAGGCTATGGCACGGATCAGGAATTCGCACTTGCACCATTTACCGAGGCGACCGGCCACACCGTCGTCCACGACTATTTCAATTCGGAACAGGAGATGCTCACCAAGCTCAGGACCAACCCCGGCGCCTATGACGTGGTGCTGATCAACGCGGCCTTTTTCCCGGACGTGCTGGCCGAGGATTTGCTGCAACCGATCGACACCTCGAAGGTCGCGAACTTCGCCGATGTGGCCCCGGACTTTGCCGCCAATGACAGTCTGAACGTCGACGGCTCACTATATGGCGTGCCGTGGACCTGGGGCTTAACTTCGATCGCGATCAACTCCTCAACCATTTCCGAGACGCCAAGCTCGATCAACGTTATGTGGGATGAGGCCCATAAGGGGCGTGTGTCGATCCGCGATGACGCGGTTGAGGCGGTGCAATTGGCGGCGCTGGCGACAGGCCAGAACATCAACGACATCCAGGACATGGACGCGGTCGAGGCCAAACTCGGTGCGTTGATGCCGCAAATCCGCACATTCTGGGGATCGGAAAACGACTGGAACCAGTTCATGGCTGCGGGCGAACTTGACGTGGCGAGCTATTGGTCTGGTTCCGCCGAGCGATCGGCTGCATCGGGCCTGCCGGTGCAGTTCGTGGTACCCGAAGAGGGTGCAATCGGCTGGCTTGACGGCCTGGCCGTTCCAGCCTCCTCAGAGAATGTCGACGCTGCCCATGCCTTCATCAACTGGATGATCGACCCGGCATTCTACTCGGAATGGAACGCGAATGGCGCACCGGCTTCTGCCAACGCTGCCGCAGCGGCAGCTCTGCCCGAGGACGCCTTCAATCGCAAGGTATTGGGTGATCCAGAGGTGGCTGCGCGGGTCCAGTTCATGGAGCCTGTTTCGGAGGAGAACCGCGAGGCCTATCTTGAGATGTGGCAGGCGCTGAAAGCTGCGCAGTAAGACCTGACAGGAGGCCTGCCCGTGGCAAACATTCTTTCACAGGATACGCGGCGTGCGGCGGGCCTTTTGACCCCTGCCTATCTGTGGCTGACGGTGGCGATCTTTCTGCCACTTGTGGCCATGCTCTATTTCAGCTTTCTGTCGGACGTTCCCTTTGGACCTGAGGCTGACTGGTACTACACGTCCGAGAACTACAGAGCGTTTTTCGAAACCGGCACCTATGCCTCGCTTTTGTGGAAGTCGATCAAGCTGGGCCTGACGGTCACGGTTATCTGTGTCCTGCTTGGCTTTCCTTGCGCATTGGTGTTGGCAAAGGTGATCCAGGGCCGCTCGCGCGAGGCGCTTTTCCTTTTGATCATCTTGCCTTTCTGGTCGAATTCGCTGGTGCGGATCTTTTCCTGGGCAATCGTGCTGCGTGGCAACGGCGTTTTGGAACTGGCGGTAAACTGGGTGCTGCCTTTTGACATTCGTCTGGGCCTGATGTTCACGCCCACGGCAGTGGTGATCGGGTTGGTGCACAGCTATTTGCCCTATGTGATTCTGACCTCCTATCTGGCGCTGCAGGCCATCGACAATTCGTTGATCGAGGCCGCGCGGTCGATGGGTGCCAAACGCCTGACGATCCTGTGGCGGATCATTCTGCCCCTGTCGATGCCCGGCCTCTTGGCGGGCGCGGTGCTGATCTTCGTGCCCGTTGTGGGCTCGTTCATGGAACCCCGCATTCTCGGAGGGCGCTTCGGTACTTACTATGGGACCGTGATCGAGGATCAGTTCACAGCCGTATTCAACTGGCCCTTGGGCGCTGCACTTTCCTTCATACTGCTTGCTGTGGTGCTGGTGATCCTTGCGCTTTCAAGCCCGATCTTGCGGAAGGCACGCACGTGATGGGTGTTTTGGGACGCATCTGGCTGGTTCTGATCCTAGTCTTTCTGTACGCACCGATCCTCATCATGGCGATGATGTCTTTCAACGAATCCCAATTCTATCAACTGCCGTTCAAGTTTTCTCTGGATTGGTACGAAGCTTTGGCAAGCAATGACGCGATCAAGACAGCCGCCATCCGTTCGGTGCTGATCGCCATCGCCACTACGGTGATCGCGACGACGCTGGGCACGGCAGCCTCGATCGCACTGTTCCGCTACAGCTTTCCGGGCAAACGGGTGTTACAGGTTCTTTTGTTCCCACCCATAGCGATCCCCTGGCTGATTACGGGGACGGCAATGCTGATCTTCTTCTTCGGCATCGGGCTAGGGCGTGGCACGCCCTCGGTGCTGATCGGCCATGTGGCTCTGGCATTGCCTTACGTAATCGTGGTGGTTTCAGCTCGGTTGGCAACATTCGATCCAACGTTGGAGGAAGCTGCGCGATCCCTTGGGGCGTCGTCCTGGACAGTCACCATGCGCGTCACAGTGCCCTGGATTCTTCCGGGCATCATCGCCGGTGGTCTCTTTGCCTTCGCCGTCAGCTTTGACCAGTTTGTCGTGTCCTATTTCCTGTCCGAGCCCGGCGACGCGACGCTACCTGTGCTGATTTACACTTCTATTCGCAAGGGTTTCACACCCGAGATCAACGCCGTTTCGACCATCATCATTGTCATCTCCATGGCGATCATGCTGCTGGCGGCCCGTTTTTCGAACTTCGGAGGAGACCGCTGATGGCCGAGGTTGTCGTGGAGAACGTCACAAAGTCTTTTGGCCCGATGAAAGCGCTCGACAACGTGTCGATGGACTTCCCAGATGGTGGGTTCTTCGCGCTGCTGGGCCCTTCTGGCAGCGGGAAAACCACGCTTCTGCGCACCATCGCCGGTTTTATCCTGTCGGATAGCGGGCATATTCGGATCGGTGGCGAGAAAGTGGATCGCGTCCCTGTTGAAAAACGCGATATCGGCATGATGTTTCAGAGCTATGCGCTTTTTCCCAACATGACCGTGGCTGACAACATCGGTTTTGGGCTGCGCGTTCGAAGGGTTGGCGCCTCGGAAGAGACCAGGCGCGTTGGCGAAGCGCTGGAGCTTGTACGGCTTTCGGATCTGGCGCATCGCAAGCCCAGCGAGCTTTCGGGTGGCCAGAGGCAGCGTGTGGCCCTTGCCCGCGCCTTCGTGACCAATCCGCGGGTATTGCTGTTGGACGAGCCACTTTCTGCGCTGGACAAGGCGCTTCGCGTCGACATGCAGATCGAGTTGAAACGCATCCAGCGCGAGATCGGTATCACGACGATCTTTGTCACCCACGATCAGGACGAGGCGCTGACGCTTGCTGACAAGATCGGCATCCTGAAGGATGGTCGGATGGTGCAGGCAGGCCCGCCTCGCGACGTTTATGATCGCCCGGCAAGCACTTTTGCCGCCGAATTCCTGGGTGAGGCCAATGTCTTTGACGGCACCCGCGAAGGCGGTGGCCTGCGACTGACTGATGGGTCCCTGATCGCTTTACCGGAAGGGTCCGAGACGGCTCAATCCTTTGCAATCCGGCCCGAAAACCTGTCGCTTGCCCAGGAGAAACCTAGTGGCGACGGTATCGGCAGCCTTCAGGCCCAGATGGTGCAACGAGTGTTTGCTGGCGCGATGACGACCTGTGTCGTCGAGTTGAGCGACGGACGTCGAATGAAGGCCATCGCACTTGATCGGGATATGCCACATGCTGAGGATGGTTCCCCGGTCTGGCTGACATGGAAAACCGCGCAGCTGACGCCAATCGGAAGCGAGCCATGATCGGTGATGCCTTTGGCTGGGGAACATGGACGGCTGAGCGTCCGGCAGAGTTTTCTCATCTCGAAACCGGGCTGCAGCTGACAACGGTGCTGTATTCCGATCGGGCCGAATCCGCCACAGACCTTCCTCCGGGTGATCAAATTCGATACGGGCATCGCGGTATCCGTAATGGGCTGATCGAGTTCACTACCTCGTTTGAAGATACAGAACTTGACTGGACCTGCGACAGGTATGGCGATGCTTTGGATTTGTCCTGGATCTGCCGCTCGAACGGGGAATTGGGCCTGCGGTATTGGGTTTGCCTGTGTCTGAGCGCCCCGTCAGGTGCGGCCTTTGATTTCGACCCCGAGACGGGTGCGATCACGATGGAAGGCAGCGCCTTTAGTGCCAAATGCAAGCATCGCCCGCTATTGGTCACCGCCCATGACAATGCCGCTGGGTTGATCGACGAGCTTGAAACCAACGGGTATTTCTATTTGGGGTCCCGCAGCACCAAAGGCAAATTTCTGGCCCTGCGTTTCAATCTGGATGAGACGCCTGAGATGTCGATCAAACTCGTCATTGGTGAATCTGAGCGCGTAAAGTCGGCCCCGTCTCCGAAGGTAGAAAGCGCTTTGCAGGCCGTCCACGATGTCCTCGCTTGGAACCATGTCTTCGATCCGGTGAACAAACGCCCCTACACAGCGCTCACACGCAATTGGAGTGCAAAGAAGTTTGGTGGGTTCGGCGTTTGGTTGAACGATATCCTGTTCCATGGACTCTTGTGGTCGCTGCTCGATCCAACGAAATCACGAGAAAACGTCGAAGCCGTCTTTTCCCATCAGACCGAAGCGGGTAACTTCCCCTGTCTCGTGACCGGCAATGACGCCTGGCTGGATCGCTCACAGCTGCCAATGGCGTCTTACGTGATCTGGGCGATCTATCGGGCAACAGGCGACCTTGCGTTTCTGAAATGGGCCTATCCGAAACTGATGGCCAACCATCGGTGGTGGTGGCGCAATCGGGCGCTGGCGGATACCGGACTGGTTGCCTATGGCACCAGTAAAGGCCCGGGCGACGGGCTTTATAAAGGCACCAAGCTGGCCGCCAGAAACGAGTCGGCGATGGACAACATGGCGGTTCATGACGAAGCAGAGTTCGATCCTGAGACAGGGCTTATGCAATCGGCCGACGTCGGGCTCAATTCCCTTCTGGCACTCGACGGTGAAGTTTTGGCTGCGATGGCGGAGTTGTTGTGCCACTCTGAAGACTTTACCGAGTTGTCTGACCGGACAGCGCGGCACAAGGCTCAGATCAAAGAGTTTCTTTGGGACGACAACCGTTCGGTATTCGCCAATCGCCTGACCAGCGGAAAATTCGTCGAGGCTTTGGCACCTACGTCTTTCTTTCCAATGGTAGCTGGTGCTGCGCGAGAAGATCAGGTCGAAGCGCTCGTGGCGCTATACTTCCGACCTGATACCAAGTTCGGCGGGACGTATACATTGCCTTCTGCGCCGCGCGACCAACCAGCGTACAAAGACAACACGTATTGGCGTGGGCGGGTATGGGCACCTTTGAATTTCTGGGTGCATCAAGGGCTTATGCGATACGAACGGCTGGACGAGGCCAGTGCGCTGGCCGAAAAGAGCCTGGATATGTTCAACACACACTGGGCCGACCGAAAGTGCGGTGAAAACTACAGCGCTGTGGACGGACAGATCAACGATCAGGCGGACACGGATAGTTTCTATACCTGGGGCGCACTCCTTCCGGCGTTATCCCTTTTTCAGGGCGCGTTCGGGGACTTCTGGAACTCTTTGGAGGTAAGTCGATGACCGCAAACCCGTGGCTTCTTGTGATCGACATGCAACCCGCGTTCGGCAAACCGGAAAGTCCCTGGTTCGTGCCAGGCTACGAAGACTGCGCCGCGAAAGTTGCGCGTCTGGTAGATGCCTTTGGCGATCGCGTGCTGTTCACCCGCTTTGTGCCACCGCGTGACCCTGACGGAAGTTGGCGGTCCTACTACGCAAAGCACCAGTTCGCGTTGGACCCTCAAAGTCGACCGCTTTGGGAGCTTGACCAGCGCTGGTACGGAAGCCCGTCTGTGGCCAGCCACCGCTTCGCCAAATGGCACGAAGCCTCACCGCTGGTGCCGCCGAACGCCGAACTGGTTATGTGCGGCGTCGCTACGGATTGCTGTGTTCTAGGAACTGCCATCGAGGCGAATGACGACGGGCGCACTGTCCGACTGGTAGCAGACGCATGTGCGGCGGCAACAGATGACCTTCACAGCGCGGCGATGACGGTTCTGTCGGATCGAGCAGGGCTATTGCAATTGACCGATACCGACAGCGAGGTTCCTCGTCTCTGACGCGCCCTCACTAACTTATGCTGCCACACTTTAGGTTCGTCGCCAGAACGAACGCCCGTTTTTCGTCCCTTTCTTGTATTTCACGAACAGCTGACACCAGCCGTTCGCGCGAAACCGCCGAACAGTGGAAAGGCCCGCTTCAGAATTTTCTGAACTTTTTTCTGTTTGGTGTCGATTTGCGCGTTGTTCGTCCGTCGTGTGTGTGAAGCGGCAAAAAAGCTCTTCGCAAACACATCGAAAGGACAGATCTATGAACTTCAAGAACACCGCCACCTGCATGGCCTGCGGTTTTGCTGCACGCTTTAACCACACAAGTAATGCCGCACCAAGTTCGATCGGGTAGGGCCCCGGTGGCCCGCGCAATGGGGCTTGTCATGAACGGTTTGCGCGACCTTAGGTTTGAGCGCGGTCTTGCCAACATCATTGATGCTGTTTTTAAATTTCATCACCAACAAGGAAACCAAAACAATGCGTTACACTTTTCTTCTTTATTCTGACCCTACAAAGGCTACCGACATGACCGAAGAGGATTGGGCAAAGGCGAAAGAAATCTATGGGCAGTACATCAGCGCCCTGCAAGAGGCCGGCGTCTTTATCGAGACCGACTGGCTCCACCCCGCAGACACTGCCACCACGGTGACGCTGGCAGGCGGGGAAAAACGGGTTCAGGATGGGCCGTTCGCCGAGACCAAGGAAACTCTTGGCGGCTATTTCGCCATCGACGTCCCCAACCTCGACGAGGCGATGAAATGGGCGGAGAAGTGCCCCCATGTTCACTACGGCAAGCTCGAAATTCGCGCTTCCGCGATGGGCAGCGTGTGAGCCGGACGGAAGCACAGGCGCGGGCAGAAGGTGTCGCTCGCGCCGCCTACGGCAAACTGATTGCGATGCTGGCCAGCCGCACTGGCGATATCATCGCCGCTGAAGACGCCCTTTCCGATGCTTTCGTGACCGCCCTCAAAACATGGCCTGACTGCGGCATTCCTGACAAACCCGAGGCCTGGCTTTTGACAGTGGCCAAGAACAGACGCATCGATCAGGCGCGCCGAGATGCCCGTCTGGTCGTTACAGACGAGGCAAACGACATGGCCGACGCAACAGCAATCGAACCCGAAGAGGTGGAACTGGATGAGCGCCTGAAGTTGATGTTCGTCTGCGCGCATCCTGCGATTGACGAGGCCATCCGCGCGCCTTTGATGCTGCAGACCGTACTTGGGTTGGAAGCCGAACAGATCGCTCACGCCTTTCTGGTAAAGCCTGCAACAATGGCGCAACGGCTGGTGCGGGTGAAGAAAAAGATCAAATCCGCAGGTATTCCGTTTGTCGTGCCAGACCCAAAGGCATATCCCGAACGGATGGTTTCGGTTCTTGAGGCGGTCTATGGTGCATATTCCGTCGACTGGCTTGAAGGTGATGGCGAGCTCAGCCATGAGGCCTTCTTCCTGTCTAATATCCTCTCAGAACTGGCTCCGGAAAACCCCGAGGCGCTTAGCCTCACTGCTTTGATCGGGTTCGTTGAAGCGCGGCGCGACGCCCGCTTGCGTGACGGCGTTCTGGTCCCTGTGCCGGAACAGGATGTCGAGCTTTGGGACAAACAGCTCATCGACCGTTCAGCGAGCGTGTTGGCCCAAGCCTCGCTCAAGCGCCCACCGCACAGCGTCCCAGGACGGTTCCAATTAGAGGCCGCCATCCAATCCGTTCATGCTGCCCGATCCGTTACGGGAAAAACTGACTGGCGAGCGTTGTCGCAGCTTTATGCTGGATTGATGCACTCCTATCCATCCATCGGCGGAGCGGTTAGCCGTGCCGCAGTCGTGGCCGAAGACGCGGGCCCTGCAGAAGGTCTTAAGATCCTGGACTTGATTAACTACGACCGGCTGAACGATTACCAGCCGTTTCATGCGGTACGAGCGCAGTGCCTCGCGGAATTGGGACAGACTGCGAAGGCTGCGGAGGCTTACGCCAAAGCCCACAGCCTGTGCACAGATCACCCATCGAAACTCTGGCTCGAGAAACAAATCGCGGGTCTGCGAAAAAAAATGTCGTGAGGTGTCGATTGGCCGATTTGGTTTTCGTCGTGTGGGCAGAAGAGAGAAAAAAGCTTCTCTCAAACGCCAGACCAAGAGGACCAAACCAATGAGCATCGTTTACACTATCGCCGCCCTCATCGCAGCATTCACCCTGATCGCACTCATGTTGCCACGCAATGTCGTCGTCACCCGCCGCGCGGACGTCGCAATGCGCCCCGAAGATGTCGTCGCCCGAGTCGCGAGCACTGAGGGCTTCCAGACGTTCAACCCCTACCGCACCACGGACCCTGACCTGAAAATCACGCCCTTTGGTCCTGCCGAAGGTGTTGGTTCCGGCTTCCGTTTCGAAGGAAAGGAGGGCAAAGGCACCCAGACTGTGACCGATGTTACCGCGACGAGGGTCACGCACCTCATCGATCTAGGTGCGATGGGCAAACCGGTGCAAACGATCGAAGCCATAGCGACCGGCAACGGCGCTCTCGTGACATGGACCCTGACCTCGGACATGGGTTTCAATCCAGTTTTCCGGATTTTCGGTCTCTTCATGGATCGTATGCTCGGCAAGACCTATGAACTCGGCCTCAAGAACATCGCCGCGCTGACTTAAGTGCTCGCGATGCTTGAGGCGAAGGCGGGCTCTTGGTCCGTCTTTTGCATTGCTGTGAGCATATCAAAGCTTCGACTCAGCATTTGCTGCGAATGCTCGGCGGATGGCTGGATTCAGGTACTGCCAAAAAAACACTGTATCTTGAAGATGAGCGGCAGTTAGGAGCCGCACAAAACAGGTTGTGGAAAGAAGGCTAGGGATCACGTCAGATCTCAGCGCTAACGCTAAGATCGAACCAAGTTGGCTACACCAATTCGCTGGCCATCGATTTCAGGTGACGCATGTCGGTGCCACAGCACCCTCCAAAAATATGTATCGATGGGTTCTGCTGCGCAATCGCGGCAATTTGTTTCCCAAGTTCAATTGGATCGCCTTCGTCCAGCTCATCGGCTTCGTCAAGTTCCGCATGCGAGCAACTTGAAGCATTTGCCACCAGACCTCTAAGTCGGGGGTGATTGCCAAGCGTTCCGGCGAAGTGGGTCGGATGAGCGCAGTTGACCATAAAAAACAGCGAAGCCGCGTCGGTTGCCGCGTCGATCTGATCAATTCCGTCCACAAGTTTGGTACCGTCTGCAAGGCATCCGTCTGTTTCGACAACCAAAGACATGATGATCGGTAGGTCGGCGTCTCGTGCGGCGAGGATGCATCCCGCTGCTTCGCTTGGCCGGTTGAATGTATATGCGGTGACCAGGTCCACGCTGGTGTCTTTCAGGCTGTGCATTTGAGCGGCGTGGTATTGCCGTGCGTCTTCGATGGATACCGGTGGTATGTCTGCGTAAGGATCATAGCGCGGGCCAATACAAGCCGACACCAGTACATCGTCGCGCGCGGCAGCTTGGCGTATGTCCTCCATTAGACTGACCGCATCTTTGTTTACTTCAACAAGCCGTTCGGCGTCGTACCCCAAAGGTGCTGCCCGGTCGGCGTTTGCCATCCATGTGGGCGCGTCGAGGATGCACCCGACGCGCATTTCACCGGCGAGATCGACAAGAGCCTGCATCTGACTGGCCAATATCGCCCTGGTACCGGGTTCTTCCAGCAATGGAAACGATGCGAAACCGGGCAACTCAACACCATGATTGAATATCAGGTCGGTGCCAGTGCCAGCATAAACCAGAAAGGTCTTGTCACCTTCGAATGGGAACTGTCGCACCATTCTGAATCCGCTCCAATAGCCGCTACGTTTTCGAAATAAACCTACAGGGTCTCGGGTCTCTTGTTAACCTTTGGGTGGCGAAGGGGTGGCTTACTTCGATGCGTTGGTTCTGCTTGGTAGGAGGACCTTCACGGCGCGTGCACCACGTGATTGCTTGTACGCACACTTGCAGCCGATACCCGGTCCGACAATCGACCCATCATGACAGCGTCGGCAAACCCGCCCGGACGACGTGCGTATCGGCGAATTACGCCTTCTTTCTCGAACCCAAACGCCTCATAAAGTTCCAAGGCGTGGGTGTTGTCCGACCAGACCAAAAGACCAGTTCGCTCAAGCTGCAACCAGTTATCACACAAATCCAGCATTGCACCCAGCAGCGCTTTGGCTATTCCGTTGCCTTGGAAATCTTCGCGCACTGCAAGCAGGTCAATTTGGCCCACGTGGTTGTGGCGCGGTACGTTCGGTTCAGTCGACATAAAGCAGATGCCAACAACGCATCCATCAACTTCTGCCACCAGTTTGTAGTCACCTGGTCCCGACTTGATGCGCGCTTCGACATTGGCGTTTGCAACATGTGGCAATCGCATCGTGCCCAGCATCACTGATTCATCAGTTAGAATGCCTTTGATGTCCGAAACATCTTGTGCTTCTACATGGCGGATATCAATTCTCATAGTTTGTCCTTCCAATCAGATGGTCTGACGCGAACGTGCCGCGCCCGCGTCAGTTTCTTTCCGGTCGTGGCAATCAAGCGACGGACACGGCGTTGTTTGGTTGCTCTACGGCGCGACCCAAGAAGCGCTTGTTGATGGGGCTATGCGGCTTTACTGCCAGCCGCTCATTTGCCAGGGCCTCAGCCGCATTTCGATTGCCTGAACGCACTGCGGCTTCGGTCAATGTCCAATCGATGATGTCTCGCTGCGCGTGACTGCCACCGAAAGAGTTTGCGATAAACCGCGCACCATGGAGCGCTTCGGTCGCGTCCGCGTAACGCCCCTCCCAGAACGCCCGGAACCCTTCGATCAGAGGCAGTCCTGTTGCAGCGGCCCAACGCGATGTCTCATCACCACCAGCGGGTGAATTGCGATACTGATTGAGGATCCGATCAACTTCGTCATCGCGGCCAGAGCCGAGATAGGCCATCGCTGCATGCCAATCATTAAATGGGTACAGTTTGCCGTCAGCGTGGTTGTCCCAACAGACCGCGACATCTGACCATCGGTCTGAAATGTCGTGATCTTCCAGATGCAAGCGCCACAGCAAAGCCGAAGCATCGACCAGATCCAATGCGACTTCGCTTTTCCCGTCTCTTATGCGCGCATCATACAGGTTGATCGCCTCGTCGGTTTGGCCAAGGTCGAGGTGATACAGCGCCTTGTGCCACCAGTTATGGACCTTGAAGAAGTTGTCGTTACCCGACCAATGAGGCTCCCGAGATGCCATCCACGCGATGCCTTCTTCAGCACGACCTTGCATTTCCAGAACATGCGCGACGGCATGCTGCGCCCAACAGTCCAATGGATCGCGTTCGACTGCTTCGCGACCAAAGGCTTCAGCGCGGGCATAATCTCCGGTCTCTTCCAGTCCAAACGAATACATTCCAAGCAAGATGGAATACCCCGGTTGATCCTCTGACCACTTTGGTAGAACCCGGGCGATCCGATCACGCATGTCGCGCGCATTGGCACGGTAAAAGTCCATCAGGTGACCGGCTTGCAGACCCAGGATGTCATGTGGAAATTCCATGTTATGGCGGTCCAGCCTGACGGCAGCCTCTGTCCAATTGTTTGACAGAAGCGCGTTCAGCGCCGAAACATGAGATCTCTCCACGTCAGATTTCGCAAGAGGGCGCACCTTCGCCAATATGGTGCGTGCCTCAGCGGCTGCTTCAGGCTCGGTTGCCAACCCGAACAGATAGGCTTTTAGAATATACGGCATGGCGAAATCCGGTGCGGCTTCGATCGCCTGGTCAGCGAGCTCGACGGGATCGCCCCGATATATGTTGAACGCGCGCATCGCTGCGTTGAAATAATCCTCAGCAACGTCTTTTGCTCCTGAAGTCGGCCGACTTCCGGACAATCTTGTTTCTTGATGGGACATGTCTTTCTCCAATCTCTGTCTTGAATGGGCGGATCGCCCGAATGCGATGGATCTACCGCGCCATCGCCTGCGCTGCTTGAAGTCAATTGGGAGATTTTTGGGAGATGATTGGGAATCTATATTTGAGGCTTCGCTTGGGATAAAATGGCAAGACCGAGGGGGCGGATCGAGAATGCGATACGAGTTCGATGCCTTTAGTTTAGATACCGAAACCCGCGAGCTTCGTTGTGGTTCGACCGCTGTCGCGCTTGAGCCGCAAGTTTTCGATCTGTTGGTTCTTTTGCTCGAAAACCGCCATCGGGTGGTTTCCAAGGATGAGATTGTCCAACGCGTCTGGTTTGGACGCGTTGTTTCGGATTGGACGATCCTTGGCCGCATAAAATCGCTGCGTCAGGCATTGGGCGATGATGGGAGCGCTCAGAAATACATCCGTACATTGCGCGGCCAAGGGTTTCGCTTTGTGGCACCCGCAAAATTGGTATCGATAGAAAGCGCTAAAACGCAGGAAGCGTCGGGAACAAGCGATCAGAAAACAGTTGCGGCGCCACCATGTATTGCAGTGCTGCCGTTTTCGGCGATTGGCGACCCAGAGGTCGGAAGATCATTGGCAGATGCGATCCCGCGCGAGTTGATCAGATCGCTCTCCAGTGTGCGTTGGCTACGGGTCATTGCACACGGATCGTCATTCAGGTTTCGTGGACAGACGATTGAATTTCAAGATGTGAAGTCGCTACTCGGTGCACAATACTGCATCTCTGGAATGGTCGAGGCGTTGGCGGGTCGCCTTTATGTAGATGTTGAAATGGCCGATACCCGCACTGGTGAGGTTGTCTGGGCAATTCGTAAAGAGGCCCCGATTGACGAGGTGCAACGTTTGCGAACCGAAATTGCCGGGGCTGTGCTCAATATTTCCGAGTTTGAGCTGCCGGAACATGAGGCGCGGCTTCTAGATGTGGATGACGCAGAAAACCTGGATGCCTGGTCTTCCTTGCATCTTGGAATTCGTCACATGTATCGGTTCAACAAGGCAGATACGGAAATAGCCCGAAAGATGTTCGAACGCGCCGTAGATTTAGAGCCAACATTGGCGCGCGCGCATGCTGGGATTTCGTTCACCACTTTTCAACGCGTGTTTCTGGGCTACTCGTCAGACCTTGCCGCGGACCGACTGGCTGCCAGGCGTAGCGCCGAAGAAAGTGTGCTTTTGCAACCGCGCGACCCGTTTTCGAATGTTGTGATGGGCCGAAGCCTGTGGCTGACAGGAGATACAGAGGCGAGTAAACCGTGGTTTGACCGGGCGGTCCTTGAAAGCCCGAATTACGCATTTGGCCGTTACGCTTCCAGTTGGGCAAAGGTTTTCACATCGGATTACGCTGGCGGAAACGAAATGACTGACCTTGCCATTGCTCTTAGCCCGCTTGACCCGCTGCGTGGCGGCATGCTTTGCAACAAGATGTGGATCGCACTTGCTGCAAAGGACTATGATGCTGCCGTTCAGTGGGCGCAACGAACCGCGCTGACGCCTGGTGCGCACGCGGGCCACGCGATGTTTGCGGCGATGACAAACCGTTTGGTTGGCAATGACGAAGGAGTGTCGCAGTGGCTAAAAGAAACGAAACGCAGAAACCCGGGGTTCAGTAAATCAAAAGCAATGGCTCTCGTTCCGAGGAGTCACACTGAATTTCGAGCCCTTACGGAAGAGGCTTCAGTTGCGCTTGGTCTTCCTGATTAGGGGTTGCCGCGCCTTGTACAAATAGCGTCGAACCCGAGTTTCTGATGTTGATACATGCAGCACCGTTCTTGAACGCCATTGAACTCGGTTTGCCATCGCTGCGGTTGAGTTCACAAACCGGACTTTGGCCAAAAGTGTTATGCGCCCTTAAGCGCCATCGCAAGTACAACCACAGATTGTAGCACGAGCCACAACGCCAATTCGCAGGTAGGATCAATCGCCAGTGCAAACGCTTGGCGGCTGGACAACGTTGTTTTGCCATGAACAGGAAATCGGCCATCTAAAGGGAGATCTGCACCGTGTCGTGCACCATCCGCTCTTCCTCTGTCCGTCGATCATTCAGACCAAACGTGTGTGACCAATCCAGCGCAAACGGCTTGGCGCGGGCGACTTCCGGGCTGTTGGTTGAGTCTGGCATTGCGGTTCTCGCTTGCTGGCGTCGTTCGAACCAGGATCTATAAGCATGAAAAATTTAAGTTTGAAATTTTATACTTGAAATAAAATAGGAGATGGAGAAAGCTACCTTCAGAGAGAAAAAGGCGACGAAGATGCGAATTGCGTGCTTAGGTGGTGGACCTGCGGGCCTCTACTTTGCAATTTCAATGAAGCTGCGTGATCCGAGTTTTGAGATCACTGTGTTCGAGCGCAACAAAGCCGATGACACTTTCGGTTGGGGCGTTGTTCTTTCGGATGAAACTCTCGACAACCTCGCTGAAAATGACGCCAAAAGCGCTGCAGCCATCCGCGCGAATTTTGCCTATTGGGACGATGTAGCCCTGCGTTATAAGGGCGAGCATCTGGTTTCATCAGGCCACGGGTTTTGCGGCATTGGGCGCAAGAAGCTGCTGCTTCTGTTGCAGGACCGGGCGCGCGAACTGGGTGTCGATCTGCAGTTCGAGGCAGAGGTTGAATGTGTCGAAACCTACGCCAAGGACTACGACCTTGTCGTTGCCTGCGACGGGTTGAATTCAAAGACTCGGGCACATTTTGCGGACACATTCAAACCAGAGATTGACGTGCGCCACTGCCAGTTTGTCTGGCTTGGCACCCATCAAAGGTTCGATGATGCCTTCACCTTCATTTTTGAAGAAACTGACAAGGGCTGGGTATGGGCGCACGCCTATCAGTTCGACGAAGACACCGCGACGTTCATTGTGGAATGCACGCAAGAGACGTTCGACGCCTATGGGTTTGCCGATCTGAGTCAGCAGGAAAGCATCGCGATCTGTGAGGAGATCTTCAAAGATCACCTGGGTGGGCACCCGTTGATGACCAATGCAAATCACATCCGCGGCTCGGCATGGCTGCGCTTCCCCCGGGTGATGTGCGAACGGTGGCATAAGGACAATGTCGTGCTGTTGGGCGATGCGGCAGCCACGGCGCATTTTTCGATCGGGTCGGGCACCAAGCTAGCGCTGGAATCGGCGATTGCACTTGCGGATTTGTTGCAGGCCGAGCGCGATATGGAGACCGCCTTTGCGCGGTACGAAGAAGACCGGCGACTGGAGGTATTGCGTCTGCAATCTGCCGCGCGCAATTCGATGGAATGGTTCGAGACGGTAGAGCGATACTTTGTGCTCGACCCCGTGCAACTGAACTATTCCATGCTGACCCGGTCGCAGCGGATCAGCCACGAGAACCTGCGCGAACGCGACAAGGATTGGCTGGAACGTGCCGAGCGCTGGTTCATGCACCAATCTGGTGTTTCCGGTGACGCACCTGTGCGAACGCCGATGTTTGCGCCGTTCAAATTGCGAGATTTGTCTCTGAAGTCGCGTGTCGTGGTCTCGCCGATGGCGCAATACAAGGCTGTTGATGGCTGCCCAACAGATTGGCATCTGGTGCATTATGGCGAGCGCGCAAAGGGTGGCGCGGGTTTGGTGTTCACCGAAATGACCTGCGTCTCGGCAGAGGGGCGGATCACACCGGGCTGTCCAGGGCTTTATGCGCCCGATCATGAGGTCGCGTGGGCGCGGTTGACGGCCTTCGTCCATGCCGAGACGGACGCCAAAATTTGCTGTCAGATAGGGCATTCCGGTCGCAAGGGCTCGACCCAGTTGGGCTGGGAACAGATGGATGCGCCATTGCCTGCAGGCAATTGGAATATCGTCAGCGCCTCCGCTATCCCATGGTCCAAAGACAACGCGACTCCGCGCGAAATCACGCGTGACGAAATGCACGAAATCACAGCCCAGTTCGTTGCATCGGCAGAAATGGCCGAACGCGCAGGGTTCGACATGATCGAACTGCACGCGGCTCACGGCTATCTGCTTTCGTCCTTCATTTCGCCGGTGTCGAACGTCCGGACTGACGATTACGGCGGCACACTTGAAAACCGTCTGCGGTGGCCGCTTGAAGTCTTCCGCGCAATGCGCGCGGTCTGGCCCGAGCGCAAACCAATGTCGGTGCGCATTTCGGCGAACGACTGGTTGGGTCCGCAGGGCGTGACGCCAGAAGAGGCTGTTGCAATCGCTCAGGCGTTTGCAGGGGCCGGTGCTGATTTGATTGATGTCTCGGCTGGACAGACAAGCATTGACGCCAAGCCTGTCTATGGCCGCATGTTCCAGACCCCCTTCAGCGATCGCATCCGCAATGAGACAGGCCTGAAGACCATGGCGGTCGGCAATATCTACGAGGCGGATCACGCCAACTCGATCTTGTTGGCTGGTCGGGCTGATCTGGTGGCTGTCGGACGCCCGCATTTGGCTGACCCGTATTGGACACTGCGTGAAGGCGTCAAAATCGGCGACCGCGCAGCACCTGACTGGCCGCTTCCTTACCTTGCGGGACGTGACCAGGTCTGGCGACTTGCCGACCGAGACGCTGAGGTGACAAAGGCATGAGGCGGGTTCTGGTGACAGGCGGCGGTACCGGGATTGGCAAGGCTATTGCTCATGCATTTGCCGATGCGGGAGACGCTGTCACGATCACCGGACGCCGGGCATCCGTTCTCGAGGCCGCCGCGCAGGGGCGCAAAATGGCTCATGTCGAAGCCGACGTCACGAACGAGGCGCAGGTGAATGCGCTTTTTGAAAAACCCTTTCAGGTGGTCATCGCGAACGCCGGTGGTGGCTCTGCGGTGAAAATCCGAGAAACCTCGCTTGAAGACTGGAACACCACGCTGGCCGTTAATCTGACGGGCACGTTCCTGACTTTCCGCGCAGCCTTGCGCGACATGTCCGCGGGCGGGCGTTTGATTGCCATTGCCTCGACCGCATCATTGAAGGGCAATCCATCAGTCCCCGCCTACACCGCAGCAAAACACGGAGTGTTGGGTTTGGTCCGCGCGGTTGCGCTTGATGCGGCCAAAGACGGGATAACCTGCAATGCGATCTGTCCCGGCTTCACAGACACCGATCTAGCAGAGACCGCGATCACAGGGTTGATGTCCCGGTTCGACGTGGACCGCGAAAAGGCCACAAAAATGGTGACCTCTGCAAACCCTCAAGGACGTCTTGTGACCCCCGCAGAGGTGGCGGAAACAGCTCTATTTCTTGCATCCGATGGAGCGAAGTCCATCAACGGCCATGCGCTTGCGATGTCGGGAGGTGAAATATGAAGGCAAAATCAAAAACCATCCCAGAACCAATCTCAAAAACGCGGCTGCGGCTTTGGCTTCGGCTATTGAAACTATCAGCCGGGATCGAGGCAGAGTTGCGCCGGCGATTACGCGACGGACACGACACGACCCTGCCGCGTTTTGACGTGCTTGCGGCTCTGTCGCGCCATCCAGATGGGCTGAAGATGAGCGATCTGTCCGGGTATCTGAAAGTGTCCAACGGCAATGTGACCGGCATTGTCGACCGCCTGACCGAAGAAGGATTGGCGCTGCGCGTCGCGATCCCCGGAGATCGTCGAGCGCAATTGGCGCGGCTGACCCCAAAAGGGAAGCAGGCCTTTGACACTTTGGCTGAGCACCATGAGGCTTGGGTCGACGAATTGCTTGGCGGGCTGTCGCTGGACGAAGCAGAGACACTGTCTCGGCTTTTGGAAAAGGCACGAACAGAGGATGACGCGTCGTGACCCTGAGCGAGACAAAACACTTCCGTTGCGACATCGAAAATGGCATTGCGCGCATCGCTCATGACCGACCCGAACGCAAGAATCCTTTCACCTTCGACAGCTATGCTGAGATGCGCGACTGGTTCCGCGCGCTGGCCTATTCTGACGATGTGCATGCAGTCGTGATCCTGCCAAACGGCGGCAACTTTTCATCCGGCGGCGATGTGCACGACATCATTGGTCCGCTCACCAAGATGTCGATGAAAGATCTTTTGGCCTTCACGCGTATGACGGGCGATCTGGTCAAAGCAATGATTCATTGCGGAAAGCCTGTGATCGCGGCCGTGGACGGGGTCTGCGCTGGGGCCGGGGCGATCATGGCTATGTCATCGGACATGCGCATTGCAGGTCCGGACGCGAAAGTAGCGTTTCTGTTCAATCGCGTGGGTCTTGCGGGCTGCGATATGGGGGCCTGCGCGATGCTGCCCCGAATCATTGGTCAGGGTCGCGCGGCTGAGTTGCTTTATACAGGTCGTACCCTGCGTGCCGAAGAAGGCGAACGCTTGGGTTTCTTCAACTCTATCAGTTCAGCGGATGCATTAGAGACTGACGCTCTGGCGTTGGCAGAGCGGATCGCTGCTGGCCCGACCTTTGCCAATGGTATGACCAAAACCATGTTGGCTCAGGAATGGAACATGAGCCTTGATCAGGCCATCGAAGCCGAGGCACAGGCGCAGGCTATCTGTATGCAAGGCAACGATTTCCGACGCGCTTACAATGCCTTTGTCGCCAAAGAAAAACCGGTGTTCGAGGGCGACTGATGGCGGATCAGAGCTTTCTCCATTGGCCCTTTTTCGATGACAGCCACCGCGATTGGGCCCGCCATGTCGAGGACGTGGCCGGCGCGCTGGTCGTTGACCATACAGACACCGATGCCGCCTGCCGTCAGTTGGTGGCAGCGCTTGGCGAAGCTGGTGCGCTTGGCCCGACAAGTAGCGAGGATGGTGCTTTCGATGTCCGCAAGCTTTGTCTTGCGCGTGAAATTCTGGCCCGTCACGACGGGCTTGCGGATTTCGCCTTCGCGATGCAGGGCCTCGGCACCGGCGCGATCACCCTGTTTGGAACCGAGGCTCAAAAGGCGGCGTGGTTGCCTAAAACCCGCGCCGGGCAGGCGATCTCGGCCTTTGCCTTGACGGAACCGGGTTCTGGCTCGGATGTGGCTGCCAATACGATGACGGCCACGCGCGACGGGGGTGACTTTGTTCTGAACGGGGAAAAGACTTGGATATCGAATGGGGGGATTGCCGATGTCTATTCGCTGTTCGCCCGCACCAGCGAGGCACCGCGTGCCAAGGGGATGTCGGCCTTTATCGTTACCCCCGATTTGACCGGATTTGAGGTGGTCGAGCGACTGGAGTCGATCGCCCCACACCCGCTGGCCACGCTGCGCTTCACCGATTGCCGCGTACCAGCGAGCGCGATGATCGGCGCGCCGGGGCAGGGGTTCAAGATTGCGATGTCCGTGCTGGACGTTTTTCGGGCGACCGTAGCTGCGGCGGCATTGGGTTTTGCCCGCCGAGCGCTTGATGAAGCCCTTGGTCGTGTCACCTCGCGGCACGTCCAGGGATCTCCATTATTCGATTTACAGATGGTTCAAGGTCATATCGCGGATATGGCCGTGGATATTGATGCGGCAGCGCTATTGATCTATCGCGCCGCCTGGACCCGTGATGCGGGCGCGCCAAGGATCACGCGCGAAGCCGCTATGGCCAAGCTTTTTGCGACGGATCAGGCGCAACAGGTTATCGACAAGGCAGTGCAGCTCTTTGGCGGCGACGGTGTGCGTAGCGGGACGCCGGTCGAAACGCTGTACCGCGAAATTCGGGCGCTTCGAATTTATGAAGGTGCAAGCGATGTTCAGAAGGTGATCATCGCGCGCGAGACTTTGAGTGCAGCGAGAGGAGGTACGTGATGTTGGGACCCTCCGCGCATATCGACACTTTCACGCGCGACAATCTACCTCCGGCAGATCAATGGCCGGAGTTCAATCTTGACGGGTTTTCCTATCCAGAGAGGCTGAATGCAGCCGTCGAGTTGACCGATGCTATGGTTGCCAAAGGCTTTGGCGATCACACCGCCCTAATCGGAAACGGTCGCCAGCGCACGTACAAGGAACTGACCGACTGGACCAACCGACTGGCCCATGTGCTGGTTGAGGATTTGGGTGTGGAACCGGGTAACCGTGTGCTCATCCGGTCGGCCAACAACCCGGCAATGGTGGCTTGTTGGCTGGCCGCGACGAAGGCGGGTGCGGTGGTGGTAAACACCATGCCCATGCTGCGCGCTGGTGAGTTGCAGAAATATGTCGAGCTGGCCGAAATCACCTACGCATTGTGCGACACACGCCTCATGGACGAGATGGAGCTTTGTGCAGGTGCGTGCCTCAGCCTGCGCGTGATGGGGTTTGACGGCACTTCAAACCACGATGCAGAGCTGGATCGGTTGGCGTTGGAGAAGCCAGTACACTTCGACGCCGTGCGAACCGGTCGCGACGATGTGGCCCTTTTGGGATTCACTTCCGGTTCCACCGGTACACCTAAGGCGACCATGCATTTCCACCGGGATTTGCTGATCATCGCAGATGGCTATGCCAAAGAAGTCCTAGGCGTGGTTCCGGATGATGTATTTGTCGGTTCACCGCCCCTTGCCTTCACTTTTGGGCTCGGAGGTCTGGCGATATTTCCGCTGCGTTTCGGTGCGACGGCAACCCTTCTGGAACAAGCGACCCCGCCCAATATGATCGAGATCATCCAGAAATATAAAGCGACCGTTTCGTTCACAGCGCCCACAGCGTATCGTGTCATGTTGCGCGCAATGGATGAAGGCGCGGATTTGTCGTCACTGCGCGCTGCGGTATCAGCGGGCGAAACTCTGCCCGCCCCGGTCTATGATGAGTGGATTGCGAAGACCGGCAAGCCAATGCTTGACGGAATTGGCGCCACCGAGATGTTGCACATCTTCATCTCCAACCGTTTCGACGATCACCGCCCGGGATGCACAGGCAAACCGGTTTCAGGGTACGAAGCCAAAGTCGTGGACGCAGTAGGCAATCCAGTGCCAGATGGCGAAGTGGGCCGCCTGGCAGTCCGTGGCCCAACCGGTTGCCGCTATCTGCGTGGGGACCGGCAAGGCGCTTATGTCAAGGACGGTTGGAACATCACCGGCGACAGCTTTTCGCGGGACGAAAACGGCTATTTCCACTTTGCCGCGCGCAACGACGACATGATCGTATCCTCGGGCTACAACATCGCGGGTCCCGAGGTCGAGGCGGCCCTTTTGTCTCATCAGGCGGTATCTGAATGCGCTGTCATCGGTGTGCCCGACACCGATCGCGGACACATCGTCGAAGCGCATGTTGTCTTGGCGGATGGCTTTTCACCAGGAGAAGAGATCACGCAGATTTTGCAAGAACATGTGAAGGCGACTATCGCCCCTTTTAAATATCCAAGATCTTTAGTTTTCTGTGCAGCGTTGCCGAAAACCGCGACTGGGAAGATTCAGCGTTTTAAACTGAAGGGATAAAAAGGAGTTCAAGATGGCCTGCCTATTCGTTCAAATCCGTTGCAAACCCGGCAAGACCTACGCCGTCGCAGATGCGATCTTGTTGAAGGAAGTTCACTCCGAAATGTACTCAACCAGTGGCGATTTTGACCTTCTTCTGAAAATCTACGTCCCTGAAGGACAAGATATCGGGCGTTTCATCAACGATAACATCAGCCCCATAGAGGGCATCGAACGTACACTCACAACACTAACATTTTCGGCATTCTGAACCAAAACAGGAAGGAAAAAGATATGAAAAAGGTACTAGTTGCTGCGCTGGCAGCGACAGCTCTTGCGGGACCTGTTGTGGCCGACACCAAGATTGGCATGATAACCACGCTTTCGGGCGGGGGTGCCGGGCTGGGCATCGACGTACGCGATGGCTTTATGCTGGCAATTTCACAATCGGGCCGTGACGACGTGGAAGTCGTGATCGAAGATGACCAGCGCAAGCCTGACATCGCAGTGCAATTGTCGGACAAGATGATCCAATCAGAGAAGGTCGATATCATGACCGGCATCATCTGGTCCAACCTCGCGATGGCCGTGGTGCCGGCTGCGACGGCACAGGGGGTGTTCTATCTTTCACCGAACGCCGGACCATCGGCTTTGGCGGGACAGGGCTGCCATCCGAATTACTTCAACGTGGCGTGGCAAAACGACAACCTGCATGAGGCCGCTGGGGCCTATGCCAACAGTGCGGGCTATGGCAACAGCTTTATCCTCGCGCCGAATTATCCGGCGGGTAAAGACGCACTCACGGGCTATAAACGGTTCTTTGAAGGCGAGTTGGCGGGCGAACTTTATACCGAGCTTGGTCAAACTGACTATGCGGCCGAGATCGCGCAGATCCGTGCCTCAGGGGCCGATAGTGTGTTCTTCTTCCTGCCCGGCGGCATGGGGATCTCTTTTCTCAAGCAATACGCCGACAGCGGCGTGGACCTACCGGTTGTGGGGCCAGCCTTCAGCTTTGACCAAGGCATTCTGCAGGCCGTCGGCGGCGCGGCTTTGGGGGTCGTGAACACCTCGCAGTGGAACAAGGATCTCGACAACGCGACCAACGCGGCTTTTGTCGAGAGTTTTCAGGCAGAGTATGGCCGTCTTCCTTCGCTCTATGCCAGCCAGGGGTTCGACACAGCCAACCTGATCCTGTCGGCGCTGGACGTGGCCAGCCCCGATGACGCGGATGCTTTTCGCGAGGCCCTGCGCGCGGCCGATTTCGATAGCACCCGTGGCGACTTTGTCTTCGGTCCAAACCATCACCCGATACAGACCATCTATGCCCGCGAAGTTGTGCAGGAAGGAGATGTCTTTACCAACAAGCTGTTGGGCGCCGCGTTGGAAAACCACGCAGACGCCTATGCTGGCGACTGCAAGATGTAGTCAGGCAAGGCCCCGGGGCTGACCCGGGGCCACCGCTTTCCACTGCCCAAGGATCCCGGATCAAGTCCGGGACGGAAATCGTATCATGTCCACTATCTTGATTATCGAACAGATCCTGAACGGCCTGCAGTTCGGCATTATGCTGTTCTTGATGGCAGCCGGGTTGACCCTGATCTTTGGGGTCATGGGGCTGATCAATCTGGCCCATGGGTCGCTTTACATGGTCGGTGCCTTTGCGGCAGCCGCGGTGGCCGGCGCCACGGGATCTTTCCTGTTGGCATTGGTGGCAGCACTTGCCGCTGCAGCGTTGGCGGGCGCCATTGTCGAGATAGTCGTGATCCGAAGGCTCTATAAGGCGCCGCACCTGGATCAGGTTCTTGCCACCTTCGCCTTGATTTTGATTTTCTCAGAGGGAACCAGATGGATCTTTGGCTCGTTCCCCCTGTTCCTTGACGTGCCAAGTTATCTGTCCGGGCCAATTCGTTTGCCGGGAGGCATCCAATACCCGCTGTACCGTCTCGTGTTGATTGGTGTCGGTTTATCGGTCGCGATTGGCCTTTGGTGGCTAACGGCGCGGACACGGATCGGCATTCAAATCCGCGCAGGCGAAAATGACCGCGAAATGATCGCCGCTCTCGGTGTCGATATCTCGAAGTTGTACACAATCGTCTTTGCTCTGGGTGCTGCTCTTGCGGGGCTCGCGGGCGCGCTTGTGGGGGCAATTCAATCTGTACAAGTCGGCATGGGTGAGCCGGTGTTGATCCTGGCGTTTGTCGTGATCGTGATCGGTGGGATCGGATCGATCAAGGGCGCCTTTATTGGCGCGATCCTTGTGGGTTTGACCGACACTCTTGGCGGTATATTCCTGCCACAGTTGTTCAAACTCTTCATGGAGACCGGTGCGGCCACACAGACTGGGTCGGCCCTAGCATCCATGGCAGTCTATGTATTGATGAGCCTCGTGTTGATTTGGCGACCGACCGGCCTTTTCGGAGCGCGAGCATGATCCGGGAAAGCTATATCAACTGGATCGTTCTTGCGGGTTTTCTTGTGGTACCGCTTTGGGCGCTGAGCGCGGACGAGCCCTTTACCATTACGTTGGCCACCCGCGCTGTGTTGTTGGCGCTCGCTGCCGTTGGTCTTAACATTGCGCTTGGGATCGGTGGATTGGTCAGCCTTGGCCATGCGGCCTTTTTCGGGCTTGGCGGCTATGCAATGGGCATTCTGGCCCATCACACCCAGACCTTTACCCCGCTTGAGCTGGGGATGTTCACCATCGCCGGGACCAAGTCCATGCCGATCATATGGCTGACGGCGATCATCGTTTCGGCCCTGGCTGCCTTTGTCATCGGCCTTCTCTCGCTGCGCACGACGGGTGTCTACTTCATCATGATCACGCTGGCCTTCGGCCAGATGTTCTTCTTCTTCTCCATCTCGTGGAGTGCGTACGGCGGCGAGGACGGTTTGTCGATCTACGTGCGAAATGGCTTCCCCGGCCTGAACACCCTGGTCCCTATCCAGTTCTTTGGGTTGTGCTTTGCGGCCCTTTGCGCGGCGCTCTTTGTCCACTGGAAGCTACGCAAGTCACCCTTTGGTCTGGCGCTGAACGCGGCCCGCCAAAGTCCAGCGCGAGTCGAGACGGTGGGGCTCAATCCGATGCGATTGAAATTGCTGGCCTTCGTGATCTCGGGGGCGATTACGGGGCTGGCGGGCGCGCTGTTTGCTGATCTCAACCGTTTTGTCAGTCCCACAATGTTTTCGTGGCAGCTGTCCGGCGAGTTGATCGTTCTGATCATCATCGGCGGAGTAGGACGACTGATGGGGCCTGTCATCGGAGCAGCACTGTTTGTAACACTCGAGCACTTCCTTGGCGCGTTCACCGATTTTTGGCACGTCTGGCTTGGGGTGATCCTGCTTCTGATCGTGCTCTTTGCGCGGGGCGGAGTGGTCGGCATTCTGACCGGAAAGGCGGGGCCGCATGTCTGAAGCTGTCCTCGAAACCCGCAATCTGCACAAGAGCTTTGGCGCGCTGAAGGCCACGGATGATGTTTCTATTGATCTACGCCCTGGTGAAATCCACGCCATCATCGGCCCCAACGGTGCGGGCAAATCGACGCTGATCGCGCAGATCTGCGGTGGGCTGCAACCTGATGCGGGGTCTGTTCACCTGTCGGGCCGCGATGTCTCGGGGTTGAGCACAGCTGCCCGCGCGCAGGCAGGGCTGGGCCGGACCTTCCAGATCTCCGCGCTGGCGATGGAGGATACGGTTCTGGAAAACGCGCTCTTGGGTGCGCTTGGCCAGTCGGGCCGTCCCTGGCAGTTCTGGCGATCGGCTGCGCGGCGCACCGACCTTCTGGACCGTGCCATGGCGGCCCTCGACCGGGTGGGCTTGTCAGACGACGCTGAACAGGTCACCGCCAACCTCAGCCACGGGCAACGCCGCCAGTTAGAAGTCGCCGTGGCGCTCACGCTGGGCCCCAAAGCCTTTGTTATGGACGAACCAATGGCGGGGCTTGGCACCGAAGGCTCCAAGACCATGACCACATTCCTGGATGGGCTGCGCGAGGAGGCGCCAATCCTGCTCGTTGAACACGACATGGATGCGGTTTTTGCACTGGCCGACCGGATCTCTGTGCTGGTCTACGGGCGCGTGATCGCCACCGGCACGGTCGACGAAATCCGCGCCTCGAAAGAGGTCAAAGAGGCCTATCTGGGAGAAGAGGCATGAGCTTGCTGCGCGTTCATGATCTCAAAGCTGCCTATGGCCCGGTCCCCGCTTTGTTCGGTGTGGATCTGGAATTGGCCGCAGGCGAGGTGTTGGCCCTGATGGGCCGCAACGGCATGGGAAAGTCCACGACGGTCAAGGCGATTTGCCGGATGATTCCGTCGCAGGGCGGTTTGCAGTTTGCCGGGCACGATCTGCACGCGCTGCCAAGCTACAAGGTCGCTCGTTTGGGGATCGGCCTGGTCCCCGAGGGCCGACGATGTTTCAAAGATCTGACGGTTCAGGAAAACCTTGTTGCCGCCGCCCGCTCTGGTCCTTGGGATTTGAAGGGTGTGGATGGCCTTTTCCCACGCTTAGGCGAACGGCGCCACCAACGGGCTGCGTCGCTTTCGGGTGGCGAACAACAGATGCTGGCCATCGGTCGCGCGCTGATGACCAACCCGCAGCTTTTGATCCTTGACGAAGCCACAGAGGGCCTGGCCCCTATCGTACGCCAGGAAATCTGGGCCGCGATCAACCGGATCAAGACAGAGACGGGCATGGCCATCCTATTGATCGATAAATCGCTCAGGGAACTCTCGGCCGTATCGGACCGCGCGATGATCCTTGCCCGCGGGCATACCGTTTGGACGGGGAAGATGACCGAGCTGACACCGGAAATCACTCATGAGTACGTGGGGGTGTGATGGCATTCGAAATGCATCAAAAGGTCCTTTTCAAACATTGTGACCCTGCGGGTATCGTTTTCTTTCCACGGTACTTTGAAATGATGAACGACTGCGTCGAGGCGTTCTTCGACGAGGTCTTGGACCACCCATTTGAGGCGCTGCACAAAACCGGTGCGGTCCCGACGGCGCAGATCGAAACACGTTTCGCGGCACCAAGCCGCCACGGCGATCACCTGACGCTGCGTTTACGCATTGTCCACCTGGGGCGCACATCGGCGCGCTACAAAATGACCGGACATGCGGGCGAGGCACTGCGATTTGAGACCACCGGAACGCTGGTCAATGTCGACGCACATGGGCGTCCAGACAAGTGGCCGCCGCACGTCGCAAAGAAACTCGAACAAGAAAAAGAGAAGCTTGATGCCACATAAAGTCGTTCAACCAGAAGGTTGGTTGCCCGCCTTGGGGTACGCAAACGGTGTGTTGACCAAGGACGGCACCTTGCACATTGGCGGTCAGATCGGATGGGATGCCGAAAAGAGATTTGTCGGAGATGGCTTCATCGATCAGATGCGTCAGGCTCTTTTGAACATCCGTACCATTGTAGAGACGGCAGGCGGGCGGGTTGAGGACGTGACGCGTCTGACGTGGTTTGTGACCGACAAATCAGAATACCTCGAAGCGCAAAAAGAGGTCGGGCAAGCCTATCGCGAGGTGTTTGGAAAGCACTTCCCGGCGATGTCGATGGTGGTCGTAGCGGGTTTGGTCGAGGATCGTGCGAAAGTCGAAATCGAGGCGACGGCGCATCTGGAATAACACTTCGGCCCGCGTGGCGCAGTTGGCAGCGCCCTACAAGGACTATCGAACCGAATTCAAGAGCTGTTTCCCGAGCTGCATCTTCAATTCAAGTGAGGCTTGAAAAGGTTTCAAGCTTCGCTTGCTCATCTTTGGATCCGACGCTTGCGCGACAGCTCCTACGGTCCACCGCATTAGAATCGATGTCGGTAAGCTGCACAGTGCCTGGGTCCGCAGCGCCCAGAATGTCTTGCAGCTTGGGTTGTAGATCCGGATAGCGCTCTGCACCCGTAGACGCTGGGAAGGTTCGATCCCCGCTTTTTTTGTTTTGGCTGCTACAGCGAGGAGAGCGATGCAGCCATTTGTGTGGCGAACTGCGATGTCCGCTTTGTCGCACGCTACAGAAAACTAACAGCATTGAACAAGAGCAAGTCCGACGAGTGTCAGCGATACGGGGTGCGACTGCAGCATCGACCAACCATGAGAAAGGTAGCTCTGGGCCGACCGCTCTTGATAGCTGGTTGGTCGCACTACAAACGTTCGACCTGCCAAAGATCGTATGCTCCAAAGGCCCTCAGTTTTGCGAACGTTCAAAGATGGTCATTCTGTCTCTGACGACCGCGCCCACAAATTGATATCTTCTTCCGAACTGATTTCATCGATCTTTTGCAACTCGTCGGCGCTGAAGTCGAGATTATCAACGACGCCCGCGCAATCTACGATCTGTTCCGGCCGGGACGCACCAATCAGAGCGGTCGTCACCCGTCCGCCCCGAAGCACCCAGGCCAGAGCCATTTGCGCCAGAGTCTGACCACGTGCTTCGGCCATGTCGTTCAGAGCACGGACACTTGCCAGGGACCGCTCGTTGATCATGCCATCGAGCAACGACTTTCCTTGCGTGGCACGGCTGCCATCCGGAATTTGGCGCAGATATTTTGACGTCAGAATGCCTTGTGCCAGTGGCGTGAATGCAATCGATCCTACCCCAAGATCGCCCAGCGTATCGAGCAAACCGTCCCGCTCCACCCACCGGTTGAGCAAATTGTAAGAAGGCTGGTGAATCAGACAAGGTGTCCCAAGGTCGTTGAGAATCTTCACCGCCTCGCGTGTGCGTTGGGAGTTGTAGCTCGAAATACCCGCGTAGAGCGCGCGGCCCGACCGCACGATATGATCCAAGGCGCCCATCGTCTCTTCGAGCGGGGTGTCGGGGTCGAAACGGTGGGAATAAAAGATGTCGACGTAATCAAGCCCCATTCGCGCGAGTGATTGATCACAGGACGCAATGAGGTATTTGCGCGACCCCCATTCGCCGTAGGGCCCCGGCCACATGTCGTAGCCGGCCTTCGAGGAAATGATCAGTTCATCCCTGTAACCCGCGAAATCCGTTTTGAGGATCTCGCCAAATGCCTCTTCCGCTGAACCGGGTGGCGGACCGTAATTGTTCGCCAGATCAAAGTGAGTGATCCCATGATCAAACGCGGTCCGACACATGGCGCGCTTGTTTTCGTGCGTCGAATCCGCACCGAAATTATGCCACAGGCCCAAGCTGACAACAGGAAGCTTCACACCCGACCGCCCGCATCGCCGATAGATCATCCGCTCATAGCGGTCCGGCTCTGGAATGTAAGGAATGGGTTTTGGCTTTGGCGGTCGTTGAGCTTTGGTCATGCGCACATAATCAATGGATTGTTGGCACTGTCAAACGGATCACCTGCGACAAGACCAACGCAAATTTGTTCGAGCAGCCGTCGCCGATTTCTTTGGGCGTTAATTAGCGAATTATCTTAATGTTTGCGAAAAGGAACGAGGATGCGTTCGCTGGGACTTATGATCTTGCTGCCGCGTTCGCCGTTCCGTCTCTCACGAGCAGATATTAAACTCAGCGGGCCGAACGTGTGTTCTCAACCGTGCTTAGCTCAAGGAGGACGTGCCACTAATCGTCTCTGGTTGCCCCGCCAGTCGCTTTGATCCTTCCAGTCAGCACACTTGCCCTGTTGGTTGTCGCTTCCTCGGAAGTCTGGTTTGGTCCAAAAGTCTGCACGTCATCGACCTCCAAAGTGAACGCAGCATTCATGAGGACGGGACCATCAACAACCAGCATTTCCTTCTGCGTCGGGTCGATCCTGATTTGACCTGTTACAACGATGGGCTCGTAGACTGTCGAGGGCGCCCAGGAATCGCTGAGGCGCAAACGCACCATCTGGTTTGGTGGCGGAGGTGGCACGTGGCTGCACATTCCACGTTCAGGCACGATATATGCCATTTGGGAACCATCTTCGTCACGGGGGGCCGGGATCACGAATCCCCCCAATGAAATGGTCACGCCATCGATGTCGACGTTGGCGGCCGTGCCCGCCTTCTGACGTCTTTCCATCACAACCCAGCGTTGGGAAATCAGCCAGTCCGCATCAACGCCTTCCTCAGCTAGGGTTGTTTCAGTCGCCTCGATATCCACTTGAATCTGGCCCAGCTGTTCTGGCGTTGCCCCGCCTTTCTCTAGCTGCGCGCGTAAACGGACCAATTTGCGAAGCGCGTTAAGCTGTTTGCCCGTCAATTCGACGAATGGATCTTCGTAGTTTTGAGCAGTTTCATCGATCAAGTCTGCCCATTCGATACGTTTAACTTCCGAATGAGCCGGCAATGCCAATAAGCACGCGGCGATAACTGCAAAAGAAAAACGCATTGTCATATGCTCCTCAATCATAGGCAGGACTGGACAACAGGCCGCTTACTCCGACGGGTCATCATTCAGTTCCTCAGACTCGAAATGACGGTGACTTTTGCTCCTGGTCGAAGCAGCAAATCGGGGTTCGGGAACTCGGCCCAAATATCCATGAGCTGCGTTTTGGGATTAACCGTGAATGCCCCACCAAAGTAATGTCCCTCGTAGGGGTACAATTGTCCGTCTGGCATCTGCAAAGACAGGCTGAGCCCCTCAAACGCCTCGGCATCTGATTCAAATATCTGACTCCGTTTGATGAATTCCTCGTAGGGCACTTTGACGACCACGTAGACCGGGTCGATGTCTGACAGGATCGCCAGCGTTTCGTCCCCCCGTCGTTCGGTGCTCAGATACTGGTACTGCTTGACTTGCGGTTGGCTGATAATCCCCGAAAAAGGCGCATGTAACTCGGTGAAGCTATAGGCGAGCTGTGCGCCTTCATAAGCGAGGCCGGCCCTTTCCGCTGCGATTTCAGCAAGATCGCGGTTCACCTGAGCAAGTTGCAACTCTGCTTCCGGTATCAGGTCTTTCAGATAAAGCTCCGTTTTCCGTCCCAATTCCGCATCCGCGAGCATGCGTTGGGCTTTCGCATCCTTCAGAGCTGTTTCGCTGAGCCGCATTTCGATGAAGGGACCCTTTTTGCCAAACTCGAACAGTAGATCGCCCTCATGAACGTATTGACCTGCATGAAACGCTATTCGGGTGACCACGTTGTCCACCAAGGGCGACAGTTCTGCTTCGCGACTGGGCTGCACATAGCCCTCAAAATGTATTGTTTGCGGGACGTCTGCTGCACCGTTTTCCTGCGCGAGTAGGGCGCGTGCTGACGAAAAAGTAGCAAGCGCAAAAAGAACAAGAAGGGCCTTCATCATCGTAGCGCCTCGGATCCGGGTTTTGAACTTGGGCCGGGGTTCACAAAATGATCGCCCCGGCCAGCATCAGGACAAACGAGGTAGTTCTTGCCCTGAAACATCGTACTTTCGTCTAGTTGAGAAGATCACCGACGATGCCGACCGCATCGACCACGGTAGACAGGTCATTCGTAACTTCGAGCACTTCGTCATCGACCAGAATGTAGCGGTTTCCTTTGCCCGGCTCCCCCAGCTTCCATTTGGAAAGGTCCCCAATATCTTCGAACTCCAGGTCAGATGGGAGCTTGGCACCGCGTGTGTAGCGCTTGATCTGTCCAGGTGGCACAGCCTTTGGGCCTTTGCCGGGTTTGTCTTCTATCTGAATGCTGACATCACCGTTCTTGCCCCCCTTGTTCAGCTTTTTACCCTTGTTGTCTTTGGCATAGGCATCGCTGCCTCCAAGTATGAAAAGCACAGCTGCTAAGGCTGCAAGAATTCCGTATGCGATCTTCATAGATTGTTCCTTTGCTTTCCGGCTTCATTCAACCGGAGTTGAAAATTCCGGCACGCGCTTCAGGGCTTCAACCATATCCGCGCTCGTCATCAGTTCGATGAAGGTGTAGTCTTTCAGAACCCCTTGGCTTAGACGCGAGATATACATGGCCTGCACCATGCCCGGATCGTCCGGGATACGGACAGTGATATAGTTCTTGCCATCGGCCAGTCCCCAGAAATAGCTGATCATCTCACCGCCTATTGCGGCGAGCGCTGCACCCATATCCTTTTCCCGGTCGGTCGGATTGTCGATCATGATTTGCCAGGCATCGGGGTTTGGTTCCCCGATCCCCAGATAGTATCGGCTGTGAGACTCCTCCGCTGCTGCTCCGGAAACACCAATCCCAACTGCGCAAAGAGTTGCTGCGATTACCTTGTTCATGGGTCGCTCTCTTGTTCAGTATCGACTGCGCAAGGCGCAGGGGCCAGTTTTCCGCATACTCTGCTCATTCGAGTGTATTCTTGTAGAAGACGCCGTCTTTCATGATCACACGAATGGTCTCGAACCCTCGATCACGCGCAGGTGCATCAAACCACTTCGGATTTGCGCCAAGAACCGACAAATCCTCCAGCGGGTTTCCGTCGACGATCAGGATGTCGGCATAGGCCCCATCTTCGATCACGCCCAGTTTGTTGGGATAAGGGTTCCGCCGTCCTGTCAGTTGGGCGAGTTCACCGCCAGTCGAGGTCGCTGCAACCAGGAAAGCGTGGTTCCCCAGCAATTCAGCGAAATAGTACTTTTCAAAGTCCCGGTGTGCGCGGCCAAACCCTATGGTGGACAGCACGGTGTCGACGTTATGCACGATCTTGGGTTTGTATTTCTTGATGTACTCAATGACGTTTTCTGAGCCGACGAGATATTCTTCCAGCTTCGGTTTCACCGTCGGCATCGAGAAATTCGGATGGTCGAGCAGCGCGGGATCCATTCCAGCCACATTCAGGGCCCAGAAGATACCTTCATCCGCAATGCGTTTGACGGTCTCCTCGCTCACCATCTGAGCGTGCTCCAGTGACTTGACGCCAGCGTCCAGAGCCATTGTGACCGTTTCGTCCGTATATGCGTGGACAGTCACATAGGTATCAAAGAACGACGCAGCCTCGACCGCTGTCGAAATCTCATCAACGTTATAGGCAACGGACCAGAGCGGGTCGAGCTCGGATGACACACCGCCCCCGGCCATCAGTTTCAGGAAACTCGCCCCGTGCGCGAAGTTAAGCCGCGATGCCTTCCGGATTTCTTCGGCACCATCAGCAATATAGGACAGGTTGAACGTATTGGCGACGTCGTCCGACCCCATGTTGAAGGTTCGCTGCTCGGGGTTTCGCCAGTCACCATGCCCGGATGTCGGGCCGATGGCGGCGCCTGACGCATAGATACGTGGCCCGTCTACAATCCCCTTGTCTATCAGTTCACGCAGACCTGATCCCATACCGCCGGTATCCCGCACCGTGGTATAACCATCGTAGAGATAGTCGCGGGCATTTTCAGCCGCTGTGGCCCCGATCTGATCCCATTTGGCGGCCTGAAGACCCGAGAAGGATTGCACGAGACCTGTAGCGTAGAGATGCACGTGACTGTCAATCAATCCTGGCATCAGCGTGCGCCCGCCCCCGTCAACAAGCGTCGCATCGGGTGCATCAATACCGTCAGTCGAGACTGTCTTTATGAGATTGCCTTCAACCAGCACATTCGCGTTTTCGATCCGCTCTTCACTAATTCCGTCAAAGATATGCACATTGGTGAACAAGGTTTGCGGGAGCGCGTCCTGCGCCAACGCGCCGCTTGTCGCCAAGGAAACAAATCCAGCGATTGCTGTCAGTGAGGCCAGTGTTTTCACGTGTCAGTACTCCCATTTGTCAAGCTAAGGGGGCGCGGGATGTCGAGGTAAATTCACCCCGCGCGACACTCAATCGAGTGTATTCTTGTAGATCACGCCATCTTTCATGATGAGGTCGATGTTGTTGGTGTAGTCGACCAGAATCTCGGCATCTTCTACCGGGTTTCCTTCAACAAGCAGCAGATCGGCGTATGCGCCCTGTTCGATCACACCCAGCGGGCCTGCTGTGTAGGGGTTGAGTTTTCCTGAAAGTGCCAGAAGTGCGGCCGATTTTGACGTGGCTTGTTGCAGGATTTCGTGTGAAGTCCATGCCTCCAGCCGATACTTGAACTCATCGTTCTGCTTGGTCAGCGCGACGGGATCGCCGATAATGTCCGTCGAGAAAGCCACGTTCTCGATCCCGAAATCTTTAATCAGTTGCATCTGTTTTCGCGCGCCCGCTTGCACGCTGAGGAATTTTTCGGCGGACCCAGGCCCAAGTGCAGTAACAATGGTTTGCTCGTCGATCCCCAGAAGAGAATAGAACGGAACAATCCAGGCATCCGCGTCCTTGATCGCTTGAGCCCCGACTTCGGTCATCAGTTGTCCATGTTCAATGCTGATCGCACCTGCCTCAATCGAGCGCACGATGGATTCGTCCGTATAGGCGTGAACCATTACATAGGTTCCCCAATCGGCAGCGGCCCGGACAGAAGCCTCAAGCTCTTCCGGCAGACCTTGAACGGTGTGTAACGGATCAACCTGAGAGGAGACCCCTCCGCCAGCCATCACCTTGATCTGGACAGCTCCAAGGCGCAGGGCTTCGCGGGTCGCTCGCAGTGTTTCCGGCACGCCATCGGCCAGGAACTCCAAGTGCTGGTTAAAGAAGGATGGTTGCGCCCCCATGAAGTTGGGGTGGGGCTCGGTGTAGACACGATGTTCTCCATGCCCCGAGGTTTGCGAGATCACAGGCCCAGAGGCGTAGATACGCGGGCCAACGGCCTTACCCCGATCAATCGCTTTTTGCAGACCAATTGCAGGACCACCTGCATCCCGAACAGTGGTGAAACCCCGTAGCAGCATTTTCTCGGCTTCAATCGTCGAAACTGCACCCCAGTACATCCAGTCGAAGTTATCGCGCAGGTCCGCCACCGGTTCCGTGACCGTCATATGTACATGTGCGTCGATCAGGCCCGGCATCAGAGTGCGACCACCACCATCAATGATCTGGGCATTGGCAACGGCCAAGGGTTCCGACGATACTTCTGCGATCAGGTTGTCCACGACCAGAACGTTTGCGTTTTCAATTCGCTGTTCATCGACGCCGTTGAACACGTGCACGTTTGTAAAGAGGATGGGAAAGCTCTCTTCCTGCGCAAAACCGTGGCCCGCGATTACAAGGCTTGCAGAAAAAGCCGTGGTGGCCACCAAGCGTTTGAATTTCGGCGTCATTGAGCCCTCCAAATACGAATCACAGATGTAGATTACTGAATGTGATTTTAGAATGATCGCCGGATATTGCCTGACAGCATGACAGGCTGTGCCAAAAAGATTTGGCATTCTGCAAGTTCTCGGCGCCTTTTTTGTGTGTTTGCTGTCTTTCTGTCGTGAAATCCATGATATCTGAGGGCGACATGGACGTATTTGAGCAAAATACCAAGAAGACCTTGCCGCTGGTCAGGGCATCGGTTGCTGCGCCTGTGGTCGCCGCTTTGCGTGGCGCCGGTGTAGAACCGGATTCTGTTCTGAACCCTTTGGGCGTGAGCGAGTCCCAAGTGATGGATCGCCAGAATTTCCTGCCACACGAGACGATCTATAAAATCCATCAAGCCGTTGCTGACTCAACTTCACCAGACTTCTGCGCGCAAGTCGGTCAATCAATTGACCTTGTCCGGTTCCTGCCTCTTGGTGACACTTTGGCCGCAGCATTGACGCTGGGCGACTTCTTCACGCGCTACACTCAAGCTGTCTCGAAAGAATCCAATGCGGTCACGCAATCGCTGCTTGTGGAAAACGAGCACGCTTATTTCAGCGCCAAGCGGAAATTCAAGATTTCGGTTTCGCCAGGGCAGACCGACGCATTTCTGGCAAGCATTTGGATATCGTTATTGCACCGGGTTATGGATTTCAGGTGGGACCCAAGCCAGATCATTTTACGGGTAAGCGAACCTGACGTGCTGCCCAGGCACTTTCATGGTGTCCAAGCCATCAAATGCAGCCCACAGGGTTTTTCGATCCGGTTTCCTTCTATCTGGCTTAGCCGCCAGTTGCACCCGGACGCACTGGAAAACCCCTCAGACCTGACAAACACCGACCCTGACCTGCACGCACCGCAAGATTTCTTAACCGGGCTTCAGAGCCTGATCCGGATTCATCTTGGCGAGCCGGGATTTGGTGTAGACGAACTGGCGCGCCTATGCGGGTTCCACCGCGAGACATTGAACAATCGGCTGGCCCCTTACGGGCAATCCGCCTCTCAGGTCATATCTGGCATCAAATTGGAAGAGGCAAAGAAGCTGTTGGGTCCGGCAGGGAAATCCGTTGGTGAGACTGCGCTGCGACTTGGCTACGCAGACCCTACCGCGTTTTCGAGGGCCTTCCGCAAATGGACTGGAATGTCGCCATCGGCTTATAGGAATTTCACGACAGGGCGGGCCTGACCATTTCGGTGCCAATGCGGATCGAGGTTTCTGTACTCAGAACAAGACGGTACTAAAAAAGGGTTTTCGATGCTCTGCACGAAATTCGGTGAATTGGTTCCTCGACTTTTTTCAGCAAGCCGCGACCTTCCGACAGGGGGTTCGTTGGGCTAATCAAAGTGGGGCTTTGATTGAGAAAAACGACTATAGTTGAGGGATTTGCACCGTAACTGCCGGCAATTGAAAGAGATTTTTGAACAGGTCAAAACTGTCAGTAAATACTGCAATCCGTGCGCAATACTATGGCGACAAAATCGATTATTGCTGAATGTTGTCAGTGTTGTTGGCGTAGCGCTATGCCTGCGCACACCGATAGCGCGTTGGATTGGCACAGCCGTTTATGCAAGCCAAATGGGTACTCGCCACCCGTTCCCAGGTGGCGAGTAAAAGTTCCGCATCAAAGCTTGATGCGGAACGCAGCAAAGCCGTCGGCGCCTTCGCCGGCATCTTCGATGGTGACACCGTTTACATCATTCATGTAATCGCGCGCTTTCGGGCCGGTCTCGAACAGGACCGTTGTGTCTTCGAGGGGTGCAAAAGACCAGTTAGCGTCGGCTTTGGGGTCAATTGTTCCCTTTTCAACGATATAGCGCACGATGACATCGCGGTTGGTATCGGGTGCTTCGAATACCACCGTATCACCCATGGCTCCGGGGAAGGATCCACCGCCTGACGCACGATAGTTGTTGGTGGCGATAATGAACTCCATGTCATCAGTGATGGGCTGGCCATTGAACGCCAGATCCACGATCCGCGCCGCATCGGGGTTCACTTCTTCGCCTTTGGGGCCAAAGCGCGACGGCTGGGACAGGTCGATCTGATAGGTCACCCCGTCCATCACGTCAAAATTGTATGACGGGAACTCGGGATTCAGCAGAATTGCGTCTTTCGAACCTGCTTCGACCTGATTGAACATGCCAGCCGAACGTTCCAGCCAACCCCGGACCTGGGCACCGTTCACGCGGACCGCTCGCACAGTGTTGGGGTAGAGGTAAAGGTCGGCCACGTTCTTGATGGCAACATCCCCAACCGGGACGTCGGTGTAGTATTCGGGCCCGCCGCGGCCACCGGCTTTGAACGGTGCGGCTGCAGACAGGATGGGCAGACCTTCGTGCTCAGTTCCTTTGAGCATCTCTTCGACATACCATTTCTGGGCGATCGAAACGATCTGTACGGATGGGTCATCGGCCACAAGAGCGAAATAGCTGTGCAGAGGGGCTGCTGTTTTGCCGACGGCGCGACGGACATAGGCCAGAGTTTCCTCATGGTCTTTTGCGACCGAATCCAGCACCTCCTGCTGATCCTCGACCAGCGCGGTGATTGATCGATCCTCGTTACGCTTGGAAATCGGGCGCGCCTCGGATGTGGTGGTGACCACGCGCCATTCATTTCCATCGCGTTCCAGCAGCAGGTCCAGCAAGCCAAGATGCGAGCCCCAGAACCCGCCCATCACGGCGGGTTTGCCCATCAGGGTGCCTTTTTCCACGTCGATGCCAGGGCGATCTGCGAATGTCGGCGAGGGGAAGACCAGGTGATTGTGGCCGGTGACAAGCGCGTCGATTCCGTCGACACCCGCAAGAACAACCGAGGCGTTTTCCATACCCTCGGAATGATCGGCTTCACCGATCCCTGAATGCGACAGCGCAATGATCAGGTCACAGCCTTGTTCCTTCATTTCGGGGACATAGGCTTTGGCCGTTTCCACGATATCGCGGGCTTCGACATTGCCTTCCAGGTGCTTGCGGTCCCAGTTCATAACTTGGGGCGGTGTGAAGCCGATGACGCCGATCTTGATGGGGTGCTTGGCTCCGTCCCCCATTTCGATTTCGCGGTCGAGAACCGCATAAGGTTTCACAAGTGTCTTGTCACCGCGCGGGTCTGCGCCCTTTTCCTTTGCGATGTTTGCCAGAACAACCGGGAATTCGGCCCCGGCCAAAGCTTTGTCCAGAAAGTCGAGGCCGTAGTTGAACTCGTGATTGCCCAATGTTGCCGCATCATAGCCGACTGTGTTGAAGGCGGTGATAATCGGGTGGCTGTCACCCTCTTTCATGCCGCGCTCATAGGCGATGTAGTCGCCCATCGGGTTGCCTTGAAGGAAGTCACCGTTATCGACCAGCAGAGAATTTGTCGCCTCGGAACGGATCTGGTTGATAATGGACGCTGTGCGGGACAGCCCGACCGTGTCACGGGGCTTGTCGGCGTAGTAATCATAGGGGAAGACATGGACGTGAATATCCGTGGTCTCCATGATCCGCAGATGCGCTTGGTTATTTGCTGCAGCAGCCGAGAACGGGTGCAAAGTAATGGCAGCAACACCAGCGGTAGAGCCCACCAAAAACTGGCGGCGCGAGAGTGAAGAGCGGTTGGAAAGAGACATGGTTCACCTTTCAAAAGTATTGGTCGACGTGCCTTACTGAAGGCTTTTTGCAACGCCTGTGTGACGAAACTTGTCCCTATGTCTGAATTGAATCCGGGTCAAAGCTCGGCAGCAACAATGGGCTGCAAACGTGCCGCATATCGGGTGCGCGCTTAATGATCGTGCAGCAGGTTTCTGTCTTTGGCAATATGGCCAGATTTCCCTGGACGAGTCTTAGATGTCAAAGAGCGCTTTTTCGCTGAAAACGGCCCGGTATTGACCTAGCCAAGCCTTATCTGAAAACAGGCACCCGTTACGCTAGGCTGAACGGTCAATGTTCCACCCAACGCTTCGGTCGTTGCTTTGACGATGTTCAACCCCATGCCTGTGCCCCCGCTGTCACGGCGCGTGGTAAAAAACGGCTCCATGATTTTATCGATGTTCCCTGCGCTTATGCCAGAGCCGTCATCAGTAATGTCGATGATCGTTTCAGACCCTTCCGACCGCGCCGCTACAGTAACCCGTTGCGCAGCGTGTTGCATCGCGTTTTCAAGCAGATGAGTGAGCATGATGGACAATGTCTCTGCCTGAACAGGGATCGGCAGCGCACCGTTTTCGATCAGGATGTCCAGCCCGGGGAAGGCTTGTTTCAGACGGGGCAACACGCAGCCCAGGTCACTGACTCCTGCCATGGCCTGTTGGTCTGCCAGGCTAAAGGCGCGCATATTGGCCAACAGGTCCTCAATCCGCTGGCTGCTTTTGTCGACCGTATCCAAAAGCTTGTGTTTCTGATCGCCCGAGATATCCCCGTCACGCAACAGCTCGGTGGCACCTTTGAGGGCCGTTAGAGGGGATTTCAACTCGTGCGTGACATGGGCGGTATAGGTTTTCAGCGCGTCTTGCTTGCCTTGCAATCGTTGGGTCAGCGTTTGGAAGCTTTGCCCCAGATCGGCGATTTCGCGTGTGCCCAGTTTCTCGGGCGGTTCCCAGCTTTGCCCGGTCTGACCTGCCGAGCGCGTCCGCAGGATCAACTGTTGCAACGGACGCGTGATAAAGCGCCAGAACACATAGCCGATCAACGCGGTTGATAGCGCTACAAAAGCGGCGGCTTTGGCCAGGTTGAAGCGTTCGCCATACAGGAAACGAAAGATGTGGTTGGGCGTTCGGCTGAGGTAAACCGCTCCGATCAGCTTTTGATCCACAAAGATTGGCATTGCCACAAAGACGCGTACCCGCGCACCACGGCTGAGCGTGTAAAGCACCGGTTCACGGTATCCGCGCAGGCGGGTGCGGGCCACGGAAACGACCTCGCCCTCCAGCGCTTGGCGCACCTCATAGACATGCCCCAGATCCTGCCCGATCTCAGCTGTTCCGGCAAAGACCGTTCCAGATGTGTCCAGAAACCGGTATCCCGCCAGAGTTTCGGCCTGCGCCGCGTTGGCGATGCGGGTCAGTTGCGGGGCGATCTTCTCATAGGCCGCGCCGGGGCGTGTTTGCGCCTTTTGCGGATCAGGGCGCGGGGGCAGAACGGTTTCACGGTTGATCGATATTGACGGAAACACCGCATATTCGGCCGAGGTGGATTTCAGTTCAGGCGGGGGAACGCCTACCGCATTGGCATAAAGCTCGGCATAGGTTGCGGACAGGACCGAAGCTTGTGACAGCAGGCTTTCCTCGGTCTGTTGCACCAGTTGGCTGTCGTAAAAGCGAAACAGGAACAGGCCTGCAAAGGGCAAGCATAGTACGATGGCCAGAACGGTCAGGACAACGGCCCACAATCTGGGCCGCCATTTGCGCGTCAGCCCTGCTTGCATGGACCCATCCTGAGGCCGACCCCGTGCACCGTAACGATCGCGTCAGCGCACCCCGCCTGCGCCAGTTTAGCCCGCACGTTGCGGATGTGGCTGTCGATGGTCCGATCCGAGACGTGGATGTTGTACCCATAAAGCGCGTCGATCAGCGCCGACCGTGACAGAACATGGTCGGGCCGCGTCATCAGCGTGGCAAGCAGGCGGAACTCTGAACCTGTCAGCGGAATATCGGATCCGTTGAATTGGCACAGGTGACGCTCGGCCTGTAACTCCAGCCCGCCCTGGCGCAGCACGGGCTCGTCCAGAGCAGGTGCCGGCGTGCTGCGCTTTAGAATGGCCTTGATCCGGGCCACCAATTCGCGCGGCGAAAACGGCTTGGTCAGGTAGTCATCCGCGCCGATCTCAAGCCCGATGATCCGGTCGATCTCATCATCTCGGGCGGTCAGAAACAGGATCGGCACGTCCGAGGATTTGCGGATCTCGCGGCAGACCTCGAGCCCGTCTTTTTCGGGCAACCCGATATCCAAAACAATCAGATCCGGCTTTTCCGTCTGATACGCGCTGATCGCGGCCAGCCCGTCGCTGGCGAAGGCTGTTCCGAACCCGGCCTTTTCAACTGCAAACCGGGTCACCTCGAGGATATCGGGATCATCGTCGACAACTAGAATGCGTGCGGGCATGGGCAGGTGGTCCTTAGGAATTCCGCTGATAATAGGCTCGGATGCGCCAGTTCCGAAACCCCCATTCACGCCAGTTCGCTAAGGGCTTCGGGGTGAACCGTTCCGTCCAATAGGCACCACAGACTTGTTCGTCATGTTCCGACTCATAGGCGTGGATCGCGGGAAATGAATTAGGGCCCAGGTTGCACAGATAATAGGTGTCGCGATGGTCGAGGCTGTTGGTGTGGTTGAGGTTGTAGCTTGCGATCAGTCCGGCAAAATTCACAAAGCAGCAGGCATAAAGCGTGCAGGTCAGTGCGACAAAGTTCCGGCGCAGCAGCCAGCCTGTGTCATGACCACGGTGAATTTGGATGATGGTCAGCACCAGACCGCTCAGCACAAGCGCCATCCAGATGAAGGCGGCCACCCGCAGATGCGTCAGAGCATAGGTTTCGACATAGAGGTTCAACCGAATGGCCGCTGTCACGACGAGTATCATGTTCTGGGCCAGCCAGAGGTAAACCAAACCCCGCATGATCCTATCTTCGGCGATCATTCTATGCGTCACCAAAACAAACCCGCCCGCCAGCAGGGCCGTTGCAACCAAAGGATAAGCGCCGCGATGGGCGTATGACGCATATGTCATGCCATCTGGCAGGGTTAGCCCCCCGCTGAGGATGATCAGATCCATACCTGTTTGAAACAGAAACAGAAGGTTGAACAGCAACAGCGAATTGCGAACCGAGCCGGGATTGATCAGGTAAGAAATGCGATGCGGGCCCGCTTTGGGTTGGGTTTTCGCCCGCGCTGCCCGGTTCGGCAGCGCAGTTTCAAGGTTCAGATAGGGCCAGATCAACGAGGCCACAAAGCTCCAAAAGAAAAGCCTCTGCCAAAAGACGGGATCAAACAGGATGCCCGGGTCCAACTGTTCGAAAAAGTCTTCAAGCAGCGGATTGGCGAGCGTCAGAAGGACGATAAATACGGTGCCCATCATTAGTGGCAACACCAGGGTTGGCGCTTGCTTGCGGGCGCTGGAGCCTACCTCGGCCGCGCAGGCCCCCCGGATTGCAGCACGGCCCAACAGGGTTACGCCCATGGTCGAAAGTCGTGCTGCTGCGCGAATGACACGCCAGCCCGTAAGATCGTGACCCCGCACCGCCCAAACCGCCAGGCAGACCACGCCGACTAAGCTGAACAAGACTGACAGGAATTGCAATTCTATGATCAGAGGCAGGTTGCACAGGATGGCAAAGCCCATAGCCAAAACCCATTCCACGGAACTTGGCCGTTTGGGTTTCATCGCCAGAATCGCCGCAGAAAATGTGAGCATAAACACGGCCATGGAAACCCCGATGGGCTGTTCCCAAAACAACCAATCTGCCAGAGTGACCAATATCGCCAGTAGGACAATGGCGTGTCTTGCATGAAGCGACGCCAAAAGCGCGCCCTTGTCGCGTGGTGGCTGATCGGGGCCATCAGCTCCGTCCAACCACCACGCGTCCATCTTTACTCTGTCCGGTACGCCGTAAACCGTCAGTGTTTGCTGCATGACCTGTCTCCTTCGTTATTGATATGCAGACAGGGTGACGGGTCTGATTGCAGCTTTGCCGAGTTGTGTTCACATAAATGCAGAAAGAATCGTGCAGGTTTTGTGCAGCGCGTCCGGGCTGGATCCAGACAGCTACGCAACGGAAGGCTGGCGTGATCGGGAAATTGGCGGTTAGGTCAATCCCGACAGGAACAAGCAGGTTGAAGGTGCAAACCAACGGGTTTGCAAAGACCTCTCATGGGAAAAGTGTTGAAATACGTTGCCGGTATCGCGGGTCTGCTCTGTTTGGGTCTAATCGGGTACCTCTGGATTGCGCCACCTGCATTGCTGAAGGTGGGCACGAATTATTCGGCCAAAATCGTTTGCTCGAATGTGTTCATCGCAGGGCGCGACGCGCAAGAGGTGCTGGCGCTCGACGTTCAAGCCCCTGGCCACCCTTTGTTGCGCTATGTCTCGGTCAAGGTCGACCCGCAAGCGCAAAGCGTGCAAGCCCATCTGTTTGGGTTTCTAGCCCCGGCACGCTCGTACCACCGCGAGGGGTTGGGGTGTACCAATGTCCATACCGCGGTGCTGAGCGATGCCAGCCTGCCGCAAGCCGACCCTTTGCCAACGGATGCAGTTTGGCCTCAGGGCAATGCGGCAAGCCTGCCGGACAATCCAGCGCTTGCGGCGGTTCTGTCCAACCCGGACTTGCTGGGCGAAGGCATGCGCACCGTTGTTGTGGTCAAAGACGGTCGTATCGTTGGCGAGGTCTATGGCGCGGGGTTCGATGCCGACACGCCTTTGCTGGGCTGGTCGATGACAAAAACCGTAACAGCAGCCTTGATCGGGACGCTGATCCAATCGGGCCAAATGGTCCTGACGGATAACCTGACTGAAAGCTACCCGGATTGGGCCGCCGACGCGCGCAAGGACATTACGGTTGCCGACATGTTGGCCATGAGCAGTGGTTTGCAATGGAACGAGGATTATGGCGACGTGTCAGACGTGACGCGGATGCTGTACCTAAGCGATGACATGACGAGATTTGCGTCAGCGCGAAGTCTGGACGCGCCAACCGGAACGGAGTTTTACTATTCCTCGGGTACCTCAACCTTGCTGTCCCGCGTCTGGCAGGACGCAGCGGGTCAGGACGATCTGGCCTATGCCCGCGAAGCTTTGTTCGAGCCTTTGGGCATGCGTTCGGTCGTGCTGGAAACCGACGCTCAGGATGTTTTCGTCGGCTCAAGCTACATGTACGCCACCGCGCGGGATTGGGCGCGGTTCGCGCAGTTTCTGTTGCAAAAGGGCGTTTGGAATGACCAGCAGATCCTGCCCCTGGGCTTTACGGATTGGATGGCAGAACCCGTGGCTGCTTCAGACGGCAGGTATGGAAAAGGTCATATCTGGTTGCACACCGGTTCCGACCCGACGCTTGCGGGCTCGGTCTGGCTGCGTGGACATGACGGTCAATCGGTCGGTGTGTTCCCCTCGCATGATATGGCGATCATTCGCCTGGGTCTGACACCCGCTGAAGCGGAATATTCTTCGTTACCGCTGGCCAAAGCGGTGATCGCCGCCATCAACAGCGCAGACTGACCCAACGCCTTTTGGGGTCTGTGAGCATGGCAAATTGCGCCAATGTCGCTTCCTGCAACGGAAATTCGTGAATCGTCAAGCAGCGGTCCTGTGCTGTCGGGCAGTGTGATCGAAACCGTGGAGATCGCAAATGACAGTCCAGACCCAGCCCCGCGCCCGCTCGGGCGGACGTTCCGCCCGCCGTGCGCTGCGCACCGCACCAAAGTTTGACATGCTGCCGGGCCTGACCAATGCCATTCCCTATTGCGAAGTGATGAATGGCAGCCAGGTTGAACGGATCGACGCTGCGGCCATGGATATCCTTGAAAATGTTGGCGTTCAGTTTCGTGACCCGATTGCTCTGGAAGACTGGCGGAAAGCGGGTGCCAAGGTTGTGGATGAGTTGGTCTTTCTTGACCGCGACCTGGTGCGCGCGTTGATCTCGACGATCCCGGCACAGTTCACCTATCACGCGCGCGATCCCAAAAAGAACGTCCGATTGGGCGGCAAGCACGCGGTTTTTGTGCCCATGACCGGGGCACCGTTCCTGCGTGATCTGGAGGATGTCCGGCGCAACCCGCTGCTGGAAGATCTGGCGATGTTCCACAAGCTGTCGCACATGATGCCAGCGCTACACAGCTCGGCCCACCATATCGTCGAGCCTTATGATCATCCGATCAGCCAGCGGCATTTGCGGATCACCTATTCGTCGATGAAATATTCGGACAAGATGTTCATGGGGATGACCACCTCGCCCAAGAACGCTGAAGATGTGATGGACATGTGCGCCATCCTGTTTGGCGATGAGTTCATCGACAGCCATCCGGTGACCACCGGCAATTGCAATGGCAACAGCCCGCTGGTCTGGGATGAAACCATGCTGGGCGCAATGCGCGCGTTTTGTCGCCGCAACCAGCCGGTCTTGTGCTCTCCCTTTGTCTTGGGTGGCGCGAACACGCCAGCATCCGTGCCCGCAACCGTGGCGCAACTGACTGCCGAAGCCCTTTCGGCACTGGCCTATACGCAAGTGGTGCGCAAGGGCTGTCCGGCGATCTGGGGGCATTACCTATCGACGGTTTCGATGAAATCCGGTGCCCCCATGGCCGGAACGCCCGAGATCAGTCTGATGAATTTCATGATCGGGCAGATGGCGCGGTTCTATGACGTGCCCTGGCGCACATCAAACACGCTGGGCGGTGCAAAGACCTTTGACGCACAGGCCGGCTACGAATCCGCCACCACGTTGCAGGCGGTTATTCACGCAGGGGCGCATTACATCTGGCATTCGGCAGGTTGGAACGAGGCCGGGATGCATTGTTCTGTCGCGAAATTCGTGGTGGATGCAGAACAATGTGCCATGGCCTATCGCATGGCCGAGGGTCCGAAATGGGGTGATTTCGATCAGGCTCTGTCCGCGGTGCCAGATGTGGGGCCGGGCGGCCACTATCTTGGTCATCCCCACACGCAGGAAAATTTCCAGACCGCGTTTTTCATGCCCGAGCTTTTCGACAACAACTCGATTGAACAATGGACCGCAGAAGGCGAGGTCGAAATCACCGAGCGTGCCTTGAAACACGCCCGTAAACTGCTGGCGGAGTACGAAGAGCCCAAGCTTGACGAGGCCAAAAACGAAGAGCTGCTAGACTATATCGCCCGCCGCGAGCGCGAGATTCCAGCCGCTGAGGAACTGAACCAGACCTATTGACGGATGTTTCCCCGACTGGCCCGCTTGGGTAACCAAGTGGGCGCTTTTCTGACGTATCGGAGCATGCTTATGGAATTGATGGGTAAGAAAGCCTTGGTCACTGGTGCCGCCGGTGGAATAGGAGGGGCAATTGTTCAAAGGCTGCGTGCCGCCGGGGCGCTCGTCGCTGTTGCGGATCGGAATTTGGACAGTATCGATGCCGAGGCGAAATTGCTCGGTGACTTGTTAGACCCGAGCTACGCTGATGCTCTGCCTCTGGCTGCTGCAGAGGCGATAGGCGGATTGGATATTGTGATCAACAATGCAGGCGTTATCACACGTGGGTCTGTTACAGACACATCCGACGCCGATTGGGCCCTGTCTTTGGGTGTCAACGTCGAGGCCCCGTTTCGCATCTGCCGGGCGGCAATACCACTAATGGTAGATTCTGGCGGCGGAACGATTGTAAACACAGCGTCCTGTTGGGGGCTGCGCCCTGGGCCTAACCACGCGGTGTATTGCATGACCAAAGCGGCCATAGCGTCATTGACTCAGTGCATGGGCATGGACCATGCGCATCAAGGAGTACGCATAAACGCGGTATGCCCGAATGAGGTTAACACGCCAATGTTGCGGTCCGGCTTTGTCAAACGCGGCTTTGATCCCGAGTGTGCCATAGCAGAACTGGGGCAAACCGTACCACTGGGTCGCGTAGCAGAGCCGGAAGACATCGCTGATGTCGTCCTGTTTCTTGTCTCCGACGCATCGCGATACGTTTGCGGAGCTTTGGTTGAGGTCAACGGGGGAAAGCCGGTCTCATGAAACGGTTTGAAGGCAAAGTGGTGCTGGTGACTGGTGGTAGCAGCGGAATTGGGCAAGCCATAGCGCACCGGCTACAGGACGAAGGTGCGATGGTGATAACAGCGCAGCGCAGCGAGGATCCCGAGTTCCAATGGGTGCCGGCCGATTTCTCAGATCCCGAAACCCCAAGAAAATTGATTGATGCCGTCACTGCGCAGGCTGGGCGGTTGGATGTATTGGTGAACAATGCCGGTATGATGCAGGAGGCGAGTGTAGAAGACATGAGCCTTGAAGATTGGAACCGGACCCTTGCGGTGAACCTGACAGCTCCCTTTCTGTTGATCAAAGCAGCCTTGCCACTCCTAAGGAAAACGAAAGGGAACATCGTCAACACCGGTTCGATCGAAGGTTTGGTCAGTAATCCAGGACATGCGGCCTATGGTGCTTCCAAGGCGGGGTTACATGGGCTAACCCGAGCGGTCGCTGTGGATCATGGGGCTGAAGGAATACGGTGCAACGCTGTGGCGCCTGGCTGGATCGATACGGATCTCAATCTCGATTTCATTGAAAGTATGGAAGACCCGGACGCGTTCCGGCGGGATATTGCAAAAGTGCACCCTATCGCACGCACAGGTATCCCTGAAGAAGTCGCCGCATTGGTGGCGTTTCTCGCATCACCTGATGCCGGATTTGTCACCGGTCAGGTCTATACCGTCGACGGCGGTCGGATGGCCAAGCTCAGCTTACCCTAAAGGATCGTACTAACAAAATACGCCGCCCTTTCGGGGCGGCGTTTGTTCATCACTATGACGAACCGCTTATTCGGCGGCTTGCGTGCTGCTTGCCTGGTGTTTGTCGCGCAGGCCGTCGCGGTAAAGGGCTTTGGCCAATGAGACGCACATCAGGCCCATCACCATTGTGAAGGGCAGCGCGCCGATGATCATCGCGTTGCGCAGGGCGTCCATCGGGTTGTTGTCTCCTGCCGCCAGGATCAGCGCGCCGATCACAGCGGTTAGGATCAACCCCCAAATGATGCGGTGCTTGATACCGGTTTCCTGGCTGCCGCCCGACATGATGGTGTTCATCACCAGAATGCCTGAATCCGCCGAGGTCACCAGGAATGTCATGATCAGGATCACACACATAACGTTCAGCATTGACAGAAGCCCGCCATCGATCATGTAAGACAGGGTCACGAACAGTTTGCTGGTGTTCGATGCGCCGATGATCGCACCTTCGGCTGCGCCTGCCAGCTCCAGATCTATCGCGGTACCACCCAGAACGGTCATCCAGGCAAAGCACACCAGAGCCGGAGCGAATACGCAGCCCAGGATGAACTCGCGGACCGAACGGCCCTTTGAGATGCGGGCCAGGAACAGGCCTACGAAGGGCGAGAACGCGATCCACCAGGCCCAGTAGAACGTGGTCCAACCGGCTTGCCAGCCAAACTGACGGCCTTGTTCACCTGCAGCATAGGCTGCGGCCAGGGTGGCCTCATCCAGCTCTGCGGCTGCGCCTTCCAACCCGCTTTTGAAGCCATCAAAGCTGCCCCAGGCGTTGGTTGCACCACCGATCAAGGCATCCGCGTGTCCCTGCGCTTCGGCTGGCAGCGCCGCGGCAAAGGCTTCGGCAGAGAGCGGGCCATAGGCATTAAAGCTGAGAGACAGGAAGTGCAGGATATAGTCGACCATTGCTGTGCCATAGGTGGTCATGGCGAAGACAAATGAGCCGAAGATGACAAATGTACCCAGCAAGATGATCGACAGGACAAGGTTGAGGTTCGACAGGTATTTCACACCACGTCCCACGCCGGACACAGCTGATATGATCGACAGACCCATGATGACGACCAGACCAGTGATCAGCCCGACCTTGGATGGGGTCGGAACTTCTCCGCCCAGATCCATGACCCACTGCATACCGGTGATTGCATAAAGCCCGTCGATGAACTGGCTGACGCCGTACCCGATGGTGACCGAGACGCCCAGGATCGTCGCAACAACGCCCAACACATCGACCACGTGACCCAAAAACCCGTTCAACAGGCGCCCGAACAGAGGCGTCAGCGCCGACCGAATGGTCAGCGGCATGTCACGGGTATAGGCGTAATAGGCCAGCGACAGACCGGTCACCACATAGATCGCCCAAGCGTGGAAACCGTAGTGCAAATAGGTGAAACGGTATGCCGATTGCAGCGCTTCGGGCGAATTGCCTTCGACCGCGCCGGACACTACCACGGGATTTGATCCCCAGAGCCCCAGTGGCTCGGCAGTGGCAAAAACCATCAGGCCCACACCCAGGCCTGCACCGAACATCATCGAAAACCACGAAAAGTTCGAAAACTCGGGCTTTTCGCCTGGGGTCCCCATGACCCGCCTACCGGTCGAGGGCAGGATGGCAACAATTGCCAGAAAGAAAAAGAACAGCCCGACAATGAGGACATAGAAGCTGTTGAACACTTCCAGCAACCGACTGTTCCAACTGCCCAGGGTGCTGTTGGCGTTGGCCGGAAAGACCAAGGCCCATAACACCAGTGCAACCATGATACCTTTGCTGATCAGTGCGATGGGGACGCTGTAGTTTTCATAGAACCCGGCATCAGCCGTGTCTATCTCAAGGTCCGTGAATGGTTCCTTTATCGACATTTGTTTCCTCCCGTGTCGAATTGGATCGCCATTGCGTGGCTGTTGTTATTGGCGGTATCGCAAATTCTAGTCCTCTGAAGCCTTCCATTCCTTCCATCGCAAAACCAGGTTCGCACCGATTTCGCGAAACGGTTGCGGTGGCAGGCGCTTGGGTTGAGGCTCGGCTGAAAAATACCGTGTAATCTCCGAGCTGTGCCCACAGGCCGATTCCGCGGCGGCGATCCCAGTCAAAGTGCCTCTTGCCGTGCCCAATCCGTTCTGAACACAGCCGGAGTATACACCATTTTCCAGTTCTTGCGTGACCGAGACGCCATTTAGGCTCAGACACAGGTGTCCGGCCCACTGATATTCCATCTGGATGCCTGCCAATTTCGGAAACCGCTGGTCGAATTTACGCTGCATGACTTGCGCTGCCCGGCTCATGTCGCGCGGCGTTGCGGCCATGCGCGGACGCAACGCCGCGCAGGTCCGGGTAACAATCCGGTTGCCACCCTGCCGCGTGTCGATCCGGCGCATGGTTGTGCCCATTGGATCTGAAGGCGTCACGCCCCACCGAGGCTGACCGCCAAGTTTGCCAAGCGTGTCGCTGTTCAGCACGGGTGTCATGACCGCAAACAGAAACAGCTGCATCAAACGGTCTTTCTTAAACCCGAAACTTTCCAAGTGGCCGTTCACTGTCAGAATCAGTTTCGGGGCCGCTATAGCACCTTTCTGCGTCTCGACCCGCCAGGTGGAACCCTCGCGCAAAAACCGGGTCACAGCGCTGTTTTCAAAGATCTGAACGCCATCATCGGTCAGCCCTTTGGCCAATCCCCTGATGTATCCCGCAGGCTGCAGCATCACCGTTCCAGGGGTGTAGAGCCCCGAGATGTAGTGCCGGGATCCAGTCATCTCGTGCATTTGTTGCGGGTCCAGCATTTCGCTGTTTTCGTTCAAGGTTTTCAGGTGCCGGGCATAGCTTTTGTTACGTGCCTCAGCGCTTTCACTGGCGGCACCGTTCACTTTGCCGACCGGATCAAAAAAGTCGCTGTCGATATCAAAGTCTTCGACCGCTTGCTGTGCAAAGGCGATGGCCTGCCGGTTCAGTTCGATCATCTTTCGATCATCGCCAGTGCTTGCATAGTCGTCCGAGGCCAGATCATGGGGCAAATCGATCATGAAGCCCGAGTTACGTCCTGCGGCGCCTTCGGCAATGCGCCCGGCCTCCAACACTGCAATACGCGCACCGGGTTGCAATTGCGACAGCCTGCGTGCCGCAGAAAGGCCTGCAAACCCTGCGCCGATCACTACGAAATCGGCCGTGATATCACTGTCCAACTGCACCGCCTGAGGCTGTGGCCCCAATATGGCGTTCCAGGCGGCGACGCCGCGATGGGATGGCAGATGTTTTGCAATGTGTTGCGTCAATTCACGGCCTCATCGGCGTCGTCGGACAGATCAATCCAGATGGTTTTCAATTCCGTGTACTGATCATGGGCGTGAACCGAGTTGTCGCGGCCGCCGAAACCCGACTGTTTGTAGCCGCCAAACGGCGTCGATATATCGCCTTCGCCAAATGAATTCACAGTCACTGTCCCCGCGCGCAAGGCACGGGCGCCACGAAGGGCTCGTTTGGCGTTGGCGGTGAAGATTGATGCGCAGAGGCCGTAATTGGTGTCATTCGCGACCGATATCGCCTCGTCAAAGCTCGAAATTTCGATCACCGAAAGCACCGGGCCAAAGATCTCTTCGCGCGCCAATGTGCTGCTGTTGTCTGCAACTTCGACAACAGTCGCCTCGACATAACCGTTCTGGGCCTTGCCGCCGATGACGATGTTCTCGGCCTGTTCAAGATAGCCACAGACCTTGGTGTAATGACCTTCCGACACCAGCGCGCCCATGCGGGTTTCAGGATTCAACGGATCACCGATATTCCATTGTTTGGCATGGTGCGCGATACGATCCAGCAGCTCGGCTTTCACATCTTTGTGGACGATCAACCGAGAGCTGGCCGAGCAGTTCTGGCCCATGTTCCAGAACGCACCATTGACCAAATGCTGGGCCACTCGGTCCAGGTTCTCGGCATCGTCCATGACAATAGCGGGGTTCTTACCGCCCATTTCAAGCACGACTTCCTTTGCGTTTGATTCAGCCGAATAGGTCAGGAACTTCTTGCCGGTCACGGTTGAGCCGGTGAACGAGACCATGTCGATGTTCATATGGCGCCCAATCGGCTCGCCCACATCCGCACCGCCGCCGGGCACGATGTTGAGAACGCCACGTGGCAGGCCCGCTTCCATCGCCAGTTCGGCGACTCGCAGCGCGGTCAGGGTGGTTTCGGCCGCTGGCTTCACCACCACAGAGCAACCCGCCGCCAAAGCCGGGCCGATCTTCCAAGCCAGCATCAGCAGCGGAAAATTCCACGGCAGCACGAGGCCTACCACACCGATCGGCTCGCGCACAACCATCGCGATATGGTTGTCCGATGCGGGCGAGACCTGATCATAGATCTTGTCGATCGCCTCGGCGTGCCATTTCAGACAGTGGATCGTCTCGGGCACATCGACGGTTTCGCAATCAAAGATTGTCTTGCCGCTGTCGATGCTCTCCATCACCGCAAGTTCGCGCGCGTTTCGGTTCATCAGTTTGCACAGACGGATCAGGATGTCCTTGCGGTCAGAAGGGTGCAACCTGGACCAGCGACCATCTTCAAAGGCTTCACGGGCCTTTTCGACAGCAAAATCCACGTCCTGCGCATCACAAGCCGCAATGTCGGTCAGTTTCTCGCCAGTCGCGGGGTTCACGGTGGCAAAGGTCTTGCCCGAAATCGCCGGACGGAAGCCGCCGTCGATGAAAGCGCCGGTTGGCAGGTCCAGACCGGCGGCGATGGATTTGTATTCGTCCTGTGTCAGCAGATCCATGTGTCTTACCCTTCTGCCACGATATCGGCGATTTTGCGTTTCAACACGCGTGTGACCTGTTCCAAAGCCCGCTTGTCGTCCTTGTTCAGCCCCCGCAGCGGGGGCCGCATTCCGCCGGTATCGAACCCGTTCATAGTCACGCCATGTTTGATGGTTTGGATGAACTTTCCGCCCTGTTCCAGCACATGCATCAGAGGCATCATCGCGCTCATGATGCGGCGCCCTTTGGCAAAGTCGCCTTCGATAACGCAGGCCTGATACAGCGCCACATGCTCGGCCGGCAGAAAGTTTGACCCACCACAGACCCAGAACGGCGCGCCCCAGGCAAAGAACTCCAGCGCCTGATCATCCATACCGCATCCCAGTTGGATATGAGGATAGTCGCGGGCCAGCAGATGAACCCGGTTTATGTCGCCCGAGCTTTCCTTGATGCCGCAGAAATTCCGGCTGCGGCCGACGCGGTCCAGGAATTCCTCACCCATCATCGTTCCGGTGCGATGCGGGTAATTGTAAAGCATGACCGGCAGGTCAGCGGCTTTGTCAATCTCAAGCGCATTCAGCGCGTTTTCGCGATCGGTTGGCACCGAATAGGCCGGACTGGCCAGCAGGATTGCGTCGGCGCCGATCTCGCGCGCGCCTGCGGCAAGCGCCACTGAATCCGGCGTCATCATTGCGCCCGTGCCCACCACCAGAGGCAGACGGCCGCTTAGGCGCTCATGCGTGAAGCGAGCCAGTTCAAGCCGTTCGGCAACGGGTTGAGAATAGTTCTCGCCGGTTGACCCGCCCGAGATCAGCCCGTGCACACCATTTGCGATCAGGTATTCGATCACTTCGGACAGGGCTTCCCAATTGACGCTGCCATCGTCGTGATACGGGGTCACCAGAGGGGTGTAGATCCCTTCAAATTTGAACACGGGGGTCATTTATGTCCTCATACCGGATGGAATTGAGTTCGTCTGTCAGGATAATCTGCGCTTCGTCATGCAGCCTGCATCTGGTCTCCCATTTCCGGCTGTTCGGGGTTGCAATCACGTGCCGTGCGAACCCGCGCAATATCGCAGTGTCCCGGCGTTGCCTGATTGTGAGTGCATTGATTGCAAAAGGTTTCGCATAAAACGCACCCCTCGGTACAGAAACCGACACGTCGCAAGTCGCGAAGAGTCATGTCCGCAAGCAAAGAATCTGCAAGACAATAAGGCCTTAGAACAACTCATTAGGATGATGTTATTTTGGACTGGATTGATTTCGTATTCTCGAAATAGCGTAAGGATCGCATGTGATGTCAGAAAGAGGTGCGTCAATGTCCCGGACACAGCGATTTGTGTTCTTGCTGGTGGAAGAGTTTTCGCACCTCGCGTTTTCCTGCGCCGTCGAGCCGTTGCGCATCGCCAACCTGGTCAGTGGCCAAGACCTGTATGAATGGGCTTTTGTGTCCGAGAATGGAGAAACAGCAACCTGTTCGAACGGCACTGTGACGTTGGTGCAGGGTGGGTTGGATGCGATTGGAAAAAGCGATCGGCTGTTTGTGCTGTCGGGCATCAACATGCGCGATCATGTCAGCCGCCCGTTGCTTGCGGCCCTGCGTCGCGAGCGCGTCCGTGGGGCAAATATCGGGGCTTTGTGTTCGGGGGCCTGGCTGTTGGCCGAGGCCGGGTTTCTGGACGAAATGCAGGCTGCGATCCATTGGGAATATCACGACAGTTTCATGGAAGCCTTTCCCGAGGTGAATCTGGTGCGCAGTGTGTTTGTGGCCGACGAAAAGCACATCACCGCGTCGGGCGGCACGGCGACAGCTGATCTGATGTTGCATCTGATCGAACAGGATCATGGCGGGGACCTTGCGGTCGCTGTCGCCGACCAGATGGTCTATAACGCCGTGCGCAACGCCACAGCCGAACAACGCGTCTCGCTACAGTCGCGCAATGGGATGCGCAATGCGCATCTGGCCAAAGCGATTCAGACTATGCAGGCCCGGATCGAGAACCCAATTTCTCCGTCCGAGATTGCTGCAGATCTGGGTATTTCCACCCGTCAACTAGAGCGGTTGTTCGGGAAATACCTGAACGCGTCTCCCAAAAAGTACTTTATGGAAATGCGACTGGATCGCGCCCGCAACCTGCTTTTGCAATCCGAGGCCTCGGTCACTGATGTGGCCATCGCCTGCGGCTTTGAAAACCCGGGCCATTTTTCGCGCGTCTACCGCGCGAATTTCGGTATCACACCACAGATGCAGCGAAACAAGATCGATTGATCTTGGTCTGCGCCCGATTTCAGAACCGATATGTGACCCCCAACAGTGGCCCCGACTGCTCGAACGTAAAGTCGTTCCCACTGATTTCGTGATCGAACGAGATGTATCTATAACCACCGCGGATCAGCCAGCGTTCGTTTATCGCATAGTCCGCTGTCAGCAGAACCTGCCAAGTTTCACTGCCACTGCGAAAGCCGCCGTAGTCAAAGAACCCGGTGCCCGACCATTTATCAGAGAATTGTACGCGCGCGCGAGCGCCGACAATCGGGTCGGTCCAGCTGTCATCTGCGGTTGCTCTGCGTCCCGGGGCCGTCCCGGGCTGCAATTGGAACACGGTGTCCGTACTGAACCACCGGAACCCGCCGACCGCATCGATCTGAACACCGGGCGCGTCATAGGCGCGATAGCCGATATAGCCACTAAGGTATTGCGTGGTGAACGACGTGTCCAAACCCGATGTGGCCGGGCCGGGTGTGTCGTTGCTGAAAGACAAATCGGTATAGCTGTAATCTGCCAAAACCAACCAGCGCCCATTTGTGGCCGAGAATGCTCCCATAAAGGCAAAGTCCAAATTTTCCAGCGCGTCGGAAAAGCTCAGGCTGCCGTCCACCGTCCCCAGCCGGGTGTCCAGTGAAACGTCCGTCTCAGGCATGAAGAGGTAAACCGAAGCCTCGTAGCTCCAATCAGATTGCTGAGCCGAAACGGGCGCAGACGCCAATGTCGCCAATGAAAGCCCTAATGCGATCCCTGTTGGTTTTCTCAAACTGCGCATCACTTAGCTCCTGGTTTTCTGTTTTCGAAATGCGATCCCTATGCCGCAGCTACATACGAGACGTGAACATATAGCATTGCCAGGCAGGAGAGGTTCTTTCAGCGGTGCGAATATGTCGTCAGCTGCCTGACCGGGATCTTCAAACTTCGACCATATTGATAAATCAGAATATATAAAAGCCACTTCTGTTATTCGGCGACGGCTTTTCACGAGATATTAGGAAATTTTTCCCGATCGCGGACGAGACCGTTTGGGTCGTCCTGAAAGGAGAACATTCCGGTCGATTGTGCTCGTAGCTGTCCAAGATGGAAAACACCAATGCCCTTTAGTTCGGTTCGAACGATGCTGGTATTGTCCTGACTGTGCTTGAATTTGGCCCCAACCAGATTTGAACCCGGATCTACTAGCGGCGTGTGCGAAACAATCGAGACCAAAGATCAAACGAGGCGACGTTGTTACTCGTCGCCTCTTTTGTGATGGCAGGTACGGATCAATGGTTACTCGGCCGCGATTGCGCTTGGTGCGCTATCAGAGCCAGTGAAGCGCTCCCACTTCAGGTCTCCGGAATATCGCCAGGCAAGCTTACCTTCCTCATCCATAGCGATCAGGTGAAGCCAGCCATTGTCGAACAACTCGCGCACGCCAGAATGGCGCGCCAGGATGTCTGTCATGGCTTCACGCGGGGCTTCGATGATCACAGACAGGCGAAGGGGGTCATGCTGATAGCCGGTCCCGTCATGGACAGACTGCCACGGCAATCCGGGACGCGGCGCCCCGTTGTTACCCTCCAGTACGCCGATGCCACCAACCACGTTATGCAGCAATTTGTTGCCACCACCGAACAGATTGGGTGCCACGGTTGAGCCGAAGTATTGCAGGCTGATCCAACTGGCAACGACAACTGGCGCGGTCATGATCAGTTCTAGCACCTTGAATTCGTCGTCGCGATGCCAATCGTAATTGTGCAGGAACGCTTGACCGGAAAGATCAGCGCCATCGGTGCGCGTGCGCGGGGCGGCGACAAATGCGCGGCAACCAGCCAGGCCCCATTCGGGCCGCGTTTCGGCCCAGTCGCGCGCGCGGTGGAGCAGCGTCGCGGCCCCGTTTGCGCGCGGCAGACGTTTGGTGCGCTCGGCGCGTGCCAGATTTCCGGCAGCTTCCAGCCACGACTTAACCTGCGTCAATTCATGGGTCTTCTTTCTGCTTGGCAGGTCTTGTTCATAAAGCGTGATGTGATCAGTGGTCGTGTGGTGCAGGGCAGGCAGGAACACCGTGTCTGACGGAATGTCGATGCCATGATCGCGCAGCCCGTTTTGAACGTCGCGGTCGTTTAACAGCCCGGCCAGAAGGCGCGCGTTCACGTCTCCGGCGTATCCTCCGCAAGCCCCGCATTGCAGCGCACTTTCATGGGGGTTGTTGGTGACGTCTGCGCCATGACCGGCCAACAGGACGACGGGTGCGAATTCTTTGGTCAGAGACATCGCTGAAAGCACAGTTTTGGCCATGCCAACCCGGGTCTCAAGATCAATCGAAGGGTCCAGCGCGGGCGCAGGATCGGTCTTGGATGCCGCGTTCAGTCCAAGGGAGTCTCGCACCAGTTTACCTGCATAAAGAGGTCCGGAAGCTTCGACAAAGGCAAAGGATGACACGGCGGCCAGTTTGAACCGGCCCCAAGCCCGTTTGGCACGCGCCGTGTACCGGCGGCTGAGGTCGTCTGCTTTGTGCTCGGCGGCGCAAGAAGTCACACCAGCCTGCAGCAACACTGGGCCGCGCATTTCGGTCACGTCCGACCCGGCAGCCTTGTGGGCGCTGGCCAGACCAAAGAACCCAGCAAACCCGATGGTTTCAATCTTGGCATCCTGCGCTTCCAAGGCCCGCCGGAACACTTCAGACCGAACGTCGATGCAAAATGCGGCCTGAAGTTCGGGCCGCGCCTGGGCTTCACGCGGATTGCTACCAAGCAGCGTTTGCGCGAGCACACGCTGCTGCGCCCGCTCGGATGCGTCTTGCAGCACCGCGTCGATCACAAGATCCTTGGTTGGAGTGACCGGCGCTTTGTGCGCCTCGATCACTTCGTCCCAACGGGTGGAAATCTGATCTTTGTAGAGATCGAAGAGGGCCTCATCAAACACCATTCGAATGGCCAAAAGCTCGGTTACGGTGCTGTCCTGTTGACCGTCCAGATCTGCTTGCCACAGGAAATACCGACCATATTGCGCCCAGCCACCCAACGTCATGAGCCAACGGTGGAAGGCAGTTTTTGCCGCATGTGTGTCAACGCCCAGCCGTTCGGACGCCCGGCCCATTGCGCGCCAATGAGACCGGTTGGTGCCCGCGACAAAGGCGCAGAACCCGCTGAGCCCCTGGATTTCCGGCGTCAGATCGCGTGAGGCGAACTCGCGCCAGGAATGAAAGGTGCCGCCGGTTTTGGCTTGCTGCCAAAGCGCCTGACCTTGGTCGAAATGGCTGGCTGCCCATGCGCCGATGCGATCTTCGATCAAGCCCGGCCAGTCGATGCCGGATACATCCGCCGCCAGTTCAGCCACCGTCGGCAGAGCTTGTGGCTCCGGAGTTTCAACCTCTAACGCGTCTTTGATGTCCTGCAAGCTTGGCGCATTGAATCGCGTGGCCGCAGCTTCAAGCGCGTCGCTCAGATCAGTTTCGGTGATCGCGTTGGCCTTGACCTGTTCGGCCCAATGCCCGCGGTCCGGCATGATCCGTGTACCTGCGGTCCGCACAAGACGCGCGGCGGTTACGGCAAGCGGCTCGCCCGATTGGCCCAGAAACGGGTTCACGGCGACATTGGCAGACAAAGGGAATAGCGGCGGGATCGCTTTGGCGGCTTCATTGGCCTCGGACACAAGCTCCAGCAGCTCGGCGGGGTAGACTTCGAGTTTGGCAAACATGGAAAACTCCTCTCAGGCAACCGACCGCTTGGACCATCCGTCCAGCAGCTTGTCGAAGATTGCGTTGGCATAAAGTCCGTTGGTCAGGTGAACGCGCAGGCCCGCAGCTGCAGGATGCGAAGCCCATAGTGGGAAGGTAGATTGCACCACGCCTACGCAGCCAAAACTGACCAGAGCCAGCACGATCAGCGCCCATTCCAGCGGGCCGGGGCTTGGCGTTGCGGGCAGCGCTCCGGCTGTCAGGTGCTGTGCGATGACCTGCAGCACAAAATAGCTGACGGAAGTCACAAGGGCGTAGACCGCTGTCCGCTGCATCAGCTCACGCGGGGCCGCATCTGCAAATCCCTGCGCCAGCAGGTAAGCAACACCAAAGATCAGGATCACGCCTAGGGCAATGGCCTGAATTGACTTGCCGTCAAAACCGACGATCAGCCCGACGATGCCATAGATGAGGATCGCGACAATGAAAGCCTGCAGAACATTGCGCGCGCTGGGAATGGCAATCGGCCCTGGACGACGGATTGCGGCCACGTTGCGTACGGCTTCGCCAGAACTGAGGAACGCATGCGCCTTATAGAGCGAATGGGCCACGATATGCAGCAAGGCCAGCGGAAACAGCGCCAGACCACATTGCATGACCATGAATCCCATCTGAGCAATCGTTGACCAGGCGAGCGACGTTTTCACCGCCGGTTGGGTCAACATGACCAGGCCCCCGAACAACGCGGTGAACCCGCCCAGCATGACCAGCAGCGCCATCACGCCGGGGGCCAGCAGCATCACATCGGCAAAGCGGATCAACAAGAACCCGCCCGCATTGATGACGCCCGCATGCAGCAGGGCCGAGACGGGTGTTGGAGCCTCCATCACTTCGGTCAGCCATCCGTGCAATGGGAACTGCGCCGAGGCCAACACGGCTGCGACAGCGATCAACAACACGGCCAGCATGGTCATCCAATTGGCTTGGGCGGTCGTAATGATTGTCTCGATATTGCTGGTACCAGTGGCGCTGATCAGCAGGATGAATGCTGCCGCCAATGCGCCCTCGCTCAACCGCGCAACCACGGCTTTCTTGCGCGCCGCGCGTTGGGCGGTTGCACGTTCTGGATAAAACAGCAAAAGCCGGTTCAGCAGCAGGCTGGTGGCGACCCAGGCCGCGAACAGCTGAAACAGGTTGCCGGACATGACCAGAAGCAGAACCGCGGCCAGTGTTGCCGCCATCCAGCTTGTGAAAGCGCCCTGTTGCTCTTCCCCGTCCATGTAGGTCTTGGAATACCGCAGCACGATCCATCCGATAAAGCTGACCAGCACCAACATGATTGCGCTTACCGCGTCCAGACGCACAGAAAGCCCAAAGCCGAAGAACCCGATCAGGGCCGATGTGCCGGACCCGTTCATCACCAACAGAGCGGCCGCCAAAGCCGCCAACAAGAATGCCGCAAAGGCTGCGGCTTCGGTCAATACCGGCACCAGGCCGGGGCGTTTGCCGGGATGTTGTGCTGCGTAAATCGCGGCGGATATCAGCAGCAACGGGCTGAGCAACGGTAAAAAGAGGTAAGCCATGGACAGGTTCCTTGATTTCCAGTGGTCGGACGCCTTTCGCCTCATCTAGGGCAGATGTTCTGACAATAAAAATTCATTGTTCTTGAATTTATGTTCTATTATTGTGAACGATATGCCGCTGAACTATCACCACCTGCGATACTTCTGGGCCGTGGCGCATGACGGGAACCTGACCCGAACAGCGCAGCGGTTGAACCTGTCGCAATCCGCCCTTTCGGTGCAGATCAAGCAATTGGAAGAACGTCTTGGCCACGATCTGTTTGAACGGCGCGGGCGGCAGTTGCACCTGACCGAGGCCGGGCGGATCGCATTAGACCATGCGGATGCGATTTTCTCGACAGGGCAAGAGCTTGTCGCGACCCTCACCGGTTCGTTCCAGGATCGAAAAGCGCTGCGCGTCGGTGCCCTAGCGACGCTGTCGCGCAACTTTCAGATCGGTTTTCTCAGGCCGATCCTGTCGCGGATCGATGTCGAGGTGATCCTGCGATCCGGCAGTCCGACAGAGTTGCTGGAAGGGTTAGAGACCCTGAACCTTGATCTGGTTTTGATGAACCGCCCCCCGCCGGATGACAGCCTCACACCTTTCGAAACGCACCAGATTGGTGAGCAGGAAGTGAGCATTGTGGGCACACCCGAGCGTTTGAACCCTGACCGTGCGATTGCCGAATTGTTGGCAGAACAGCCTTTCATCTTGCCGACAACCGACAGCAGCGTCCGCACTGCTTTTGACGCCATGGCAAGCCGTCTATCCGTCCGACCGCAAATCGCGGCCGAGGTTGACGATATGGCGATGATGCGCTTGTTGGCGCGCGAAGATATCGGCCTCGCCCTTGTCGCACCCATCGTGGTTACGGACGAGTTGAATTCCGGCCGGTTGAAAGAAGCCTCAGATCATCCCCGCATCAAAGAAGCATTCTACGCCATAACCCTCCGCCGCCGCTTCCCGAACCCGTTGGTTCAGGATCTGCTAGAGCGCAATGCGCTTTCGACATTTTTGGGTTAGAAACACCCGAAGCTTTGCCCCAAGATGCAGCGCGACCTGACCCGGTACGTTAGGTTGGTGGCGGAGACGAAGTCTGCCGACTTGTGATCCAACTAATTCCGATAAACTTCAAATAACCTTTTATATATAGCTGTTTGGTTCTTGCGGGTTCCAGCACAATCCCTCATATTCCAGAAATTAATGGGGGACGATATGGCGGACGAAACCGGCACCATAAACGAGCAACGGCTGAAAAGCGGCAAGCATCCCGAGAAAGCTCTGTCTGCTGCGTTTGTTCGCACTGTATCTGAACCGGGGAAATATAACGATGGCCACGGTTTAATTCTCCGCGTTGACAAAAGCGGTGCAAAACGTTGGGTGCAACGTATCGTCATCAAAGGCAAGCGCACGGAGTTGGGACTAGGCCCGTTGGGGCTCGTACCTCTTGCTGAAGCCCGTGAGGTAGCACTCGAAAACCGCAAGATCGCCCGCTCGGGTGGCGATCCGTTGCGTGCGAAGCGAGAAGCTCAATCTGTGCTGACGTTCGAAGCAGCAACACGCAAGGTGCACGAAATACACGAACCATCATGGCGGAACAAAAAACACGCTGCACAGTTCCTCGCGACACTACAAACGTATGCGTTTCCGCGCATGGGACGCATCAGGGTTTCAGAGGTCAGCACGGCAGATGTTCTGGCAGTCTTGCAGCCAATCTGGTTGGAAAAACCCGAGACTGCGCGACGTGTGCGTCAACGCATCGGAACTGTATTGAAATGGGCGATCGCTCAAGGTTGGCGTCAAGACAACCCCGCGCAGAACATCGGATCCGCGCTGCCGCGCCAAGACAAGACGCAACAGCACCGCAAGTCGATCCACTACAACGAAGTTGCTGGTTTCCTCGAAGCGGTGAGGTCTTCGGGCGCATTACTGTCAACCAAGCTGGCTTTGGAACTTATTATTCTGACAGCGACTCGATCCGGCGAAGCGCGACTTGCGAAATGGGACGAGATCAATCTGGAAAATGCTATTTGGACGATCCCCGCAGATCGCATGAAAGCAAAGAAGGAACATCGGGTGCCCTTTTCGCCACGTGCTTTAGTTATTTTGGAACAGGCAAAGCAGCTTGATGACGGGTCCGGTCTGGTCTTCCCGGCGACAAAGGTGGGGCGGCCGTTATCAGACAACACGCTTTCCAAGCTGACACGAGAACTGGGCTATGATGCGCATGTTCACGGGTTCCGCACATCGTTCATGACATGGGCGCAAGAACGCACGAATTTCCCACGCGAGGTTTCCGAAGCGGCACTCGCGCATACCATCAGAGATAAAGCCGAAGCGGCATATGCCCGTTCTGACTTATTTGAGAAGCGGCGCAAGATGATGGAGAGCTGGGCAGCATTCTTGTCCGAAAGAGAAGCGAAAGTTGCGAGGATCGGTTGATGTTTTATGTGGACGGCTGGACACCGCTGCGTGAAGTGTCATTGACAGTGTCAAGGCGACGAGTTCGAGAGCATGGCGAACAACTCAAAATACATGGAGTTGGTGGAGCCGATAGGTCGCTACTTACTCGATCAGGAACTTGCGGAGAGGTTTGGGAGATTTGCGCTAACGCCAAAGAGGTTGGTGTATTGTTGTCGAATGGAGCAGTAGCGAAGGCTTCAAGAGATCTTGTTCGCGATGAGTCTGAAGACCAACCTGAAGAATGCAATCGTTACGTAGATTTATTTGATGGCACTGTTGGGTCTGGGTTGCATGTCGACGGTTGGGGTGTTCCTCTGGAAACCTGGGATGAAAATTACCTCCGCGTAAGATACGGGCCGTTTTTCGGATTGCCCGTGTTGCTGTCAGAAGAGTGCTTAACAGTAGCCAAGAATGGCGGAAATCAAGTTAGTTCTGCAAGTCTAGACCAATCCCCGAAGGCTATTTCCGACGCCGTTGTTCGACTATTTGATGCCGGCGAAAAGCACATGAGATTGGACTATAAAGAGATAGTTGCACCTGACGTATCCTTTCGCAGTTTTCAAACTGCTTGGGCCTTGGCCCGTGAAGAACGGCCTGAACTCAAAACACCGGGTCGCAAACCGCGGCGTCAATGATAATCCCAACACCGTATCGAAACGCTATCTAATTCGTGTCGTCTATTTCGACTACACCACATAGCTAATCTGTTCAGCATGTACCGAACTAGCACAAGGACATGCGACATGGCACAGAGCAGTATACAGACACACGAGCGCTTCCAGCGCCGTCCGATGGTGGAGGAGATGACAGGTCTTTCGCGGTCATCGATCTACGCCAAGATGGATCCGCGCAACCCGCATCATGACCCGGACTTTCCAAAGCCAGTTCGGCTTGGCAAGAGAGCGGTGGCGTGGCGCGAAAGCGAAATCCTCGCCTGGATGAACGGCCGCGAAAGCACTGCCGCATGAGACATCCATCCGAAAACCCGCTCCTCGAAGTCTCTCCGTTTGCAAGCGACGGTGGTCAACTCATTGGCCGCGATCCGCGAGACATACCGGCAGAAGATTTTTTTGACAGATTATTTCTCGTCGGGCTTCAGGCAATCCGAGCAAAGTGCCTGGATTGTGCTCTGGATCCAAAAGAGGTGCGCAAATGCGTGCAAACAAGCTGTCCGCTTTGGGATCTTCGCATGGGGTGCGTTCCTAAAGGCTTTAGAGAAGCCGCCATGAGGGCCAAAACGTTGGGCAATCCGTCCGCGGCTATAACCCTAGCCGAGCAGTTTGAGGCTGAACAAAATCCGTACGATGAGGCGGAAAATGATGCGGAGCGGGCGATATGACGGCCGTTATGCCTCTTTCTCAACAGCCCGAACCAGCTGGCAACCATGTGCTTGCCAGAAGGCTCGCCGGAGCAGGTCTGCCCGTGTTCCCCTGTCTGGAAGAAGATCGCGGCACAAAGAAAGCCAAAGCACCTTACACGTCACGCGGCTTCAAGGATGCCACGACCGACGTCGCCACCATTGATCAATGGTGGCAACTCCATCCGGGCGCGGTCGTCGGTTTGCCAACTGGGAAAATCTCAGGGCTGTCCGTCATAGATGGCGATATCGACAAGGAAACCGGAGAAGCCATTGGCGAAGATCAGATCGAGCAATTGTCATTGTCGCATCCGGGCGCGGTGAAAGTGCGCACTCAATCAGGTGGCGTGCAGTTCATTTTCAATCATGTTGATGGCGTGCCGACTTCCAGCAAGAAGGCTGCCAGTCATGTCGATACACGCGGCGATGGCGGATACATCATTGCACCCGGGTCAAACATGACCAGCGGAGCGGCATATACCTACGAGGGCCGAAACCTATCGGCCGCCCTTGAGGCCCAAGACTTGCCCGACTTCCCGATCGACGCTTATCGTGACGCTGTCTTGGCAAAGGCGGCCACAACACAGGGCCAAACTTCACCAGCGCCAAAATTCGCAGTCATCGATGGCGGCCATACTCAAGCGACGGATGCCGAAACATTGGAAGCGACGCGCGCGTTGCTTGCAGCCGCCCCGAACACCTTGGGTCGAGAAGATTGGGTAAAGCTGGCCGTATCGTTGCGTGTAGGTTTCGGCGACGCGTTACGCGATGACTTCGTCGGCTTTTCGATGAAATATGTCGATGGCGATTGCTCGGCCGGGGACGCCACTAGAGTTTGGAACTCGTCCAACAAGCCGCACAGCATCACCTCCATCGCACCCGCACTGGCCTTGCTGAAACAGGCTGTCGGTGACGCTGAAAACAAGGGAATCTGGCGTAGGATTCTTGGCAATCGGCCTTTGGAAAAATCCGGTGGTCAGACTTACCCGGATGCGACTAAATCCCTCGACCTGAGCCACGATACCCTCGCCATCGCGCTCGGGGAGAGCGGATGGAATGAGGATGCGCGCTACGTTGCAGCCTGGAACAAGTGGCTGTTCTGGACTGGCACGCACTGGGCCATCGATGATCGGCTGCAGCATATGACACTGACGCGGAAATTCTTGCGACAGCGTGCGGAAGAGCTAATCGAGCAAGCCGAGAGTAACGGTCAGCGCAAGCGGGCAGAAAAACAGGCCGACATCATTCGTGGAAAAACCACCGTTGCCGCCGTCGCGGATTTTGCCCGCTCAAACCCCGCAAGCGCAGCCAGCCCTGACAATTTCGACGAAGCCCGAATGCTGCTTGGCACCCCGGGCGGAACCGTCGACTTAAGCACAGGCGAAATGCGCGCGGCACGCCGGGACAACATGATCACCAAGCAAACCGCCGTGGCACCAGCTCCCGATGGTACAGAACCGTCGCTTTGGTTGCAGTTTCTGCGTGACGTTTTTGACGGCGACACGGAGGTAATTTCTTTCATACAGCGTGCGGCCGGTTATGCGCTGACGGGCATCACCAGCGAGCATAAGATGCTGTTTCTCTACGGCACCGGCCGGAACGGCAAACCTGTGTTTCTTAATACGCTCTTCGATCTCTTCGGCGACTATGCGCGTCGCGCCCCGGCGTCGATTTTCCTTAACTCTAGGTTTGAGCAGCACTCCACTGGTATCGCGGGACTACAAGGCGCGCGTCTCGTCGTCGGCTCTGAGCTGCCAAAGGGCAAAAGCTGGGATGAAGCAACGATCAAGGATCTGACCGGTGGCGATAAACTGACTGCACGCCTGATGAAGCAGGATTATCTCGACTTCGATCCGCAGCTGACGCTCTTCATCGCCGGAAACAACATGCCGTCTTTTGCTGGCATCGACGAAGCAATTCGAGCACGTGTCGTGCTGGTGCCGTTCACTGTGACGATCCCACCCGAGAAACGCGACAAGACGCTGCCGGATAAACTGCGCTCTGAAGCGCCAGCCATTCTGCGGTGGGCGATCGACGGAGCGCTACAATGGCAGCAGCGCGGGCTCGATGTGCCGGATTGCATCACCGCAGCGTCCAACGCATATTTCCACGACGAGGATATTCTCGGCCAGTTCCTCGAAGACGAGACCGACGTCGACACCGGCAGCTTCGTCACGAACAGCGCGTTGCATCAGCGCTTCGGGCAATGGTGTGAGCAGCAAGGCCTGCAGCCCTGGACACAGCGCACGCTGCAAAAAGAGATGAAGAGCCGGCAATTTGTGAGCACGCGGCGCAACACGGGTCGCGGGTTTCTACACCTCAAATTGAAATTCGGGTGACGAAAGTGACGGAAGTGACGCTTTTCCCTTTATGCGACGTACGCGCGAGATCTCACATGAATCTCAGATACGTCCTACATAGGCGGAAGCGTCACTTCCGTCACTTTCGTCAATTACTGGAGAGCAGACGATGAATGAGATCGAGAAAGACCGACCGCCAAAACACGACCTGTTCAGTTTCAGCCATGACGAAGACGGCGTTTTGCACGTTGCACAGCATGGCGAGGACGCAATGAAAAAGATCTTCGGCAGCGAGAGCCCTGCCGTTAACGAAGGCCTCTTCCTTCAGGGATACATGACCCTCAAGCCTACTGAAGTCGAAGACGGCACCACAGACATGCGGGGATTTATGCCCGCGATCGTCCGAGAAATCGCGCCGCGCGACGGTGTCGAACGCATGCTGGCGGTGCAAATGGCAACCACGCACGTCGCTTTGATCCGACAAGGTGGCCGCATGGCGAATGCCGAGCAACTCCCTCAGTTCGAGGCGCACGAACGGGCATACAACAAGCTTGCTCGAACCTACACGTCTCAGGTTGAGGCGCTCCGCAAATACCGAAATGGTGGAAAGCAGACGGTTACCGTACAGCACGTCAACGTAGAAGATGGCGGGCAGGCCATTGTCGGTAACGTTGAGACCCGGGGGAGGGGCGCATATGAAAAGTGACGCCAACCCCATGAGCAAGGCACATGCAGCGCCAAGATGCACGGCAAAGTCAAAACGAACTGGAGAGCGATGCAAAGGCCCCGCAGTAAAAGGGTGGACGGTGTGCCGGTTCCATGGTGCCCGCGGCGGCCACGGCCCCGGCAAGGCCAACCCGGCTTACAAACACGGGATGCGGACGCGAGAATGGGAAGAGATGCGCAAGGCGATCAACGATTTGGTGCGGATGGAAAAAGATATCGATGAACTGATTTCTGAGTGATCGCAGTCATTCAATGTCGGCTTCTTGTTCCAAACCCGTCATCTGACGAAATGACTCAGATGTCGCCTTCGAGCCCAAAGGCGACCACGATGATCGCTGGCAGAGCCATAAGGCTTGTCGCAAGTACCATGGCGTATTGAGATGCGGTACAGGGCGCGACCGCAGTTTTAAGGAAATTACGACCTAATAATTGAATCTGAGTCCAATTCCGGCGCCTTGGTCATAGGGGCGATCAGCACCAATTCCGATCAGCACGTCTGCATAGAGCGCCACTCCAGGGCTCAGGTTCTTTCCGAACTGGAATTCTGCGGTCGCGGGCCAGGCGTCATTCTCCCAATCATAGGGCGCTTTTATATCTGCTTTGATCCAATACCCTTCACCAAATGGCTGAAGTGCAATTAGGCGCATCGCGGTTTGGCTGACATCAGTTGGTCCATTGTAAGATGCAAAGTGCTGGACCAGAGGGATCAGAGTCAGCCCAGTATTAGTGTTTGCAAATGCGAACCCACCAAATGGGGCTATCTGATCCGACCCGGTGCCGATGCCTTCGTCGGGGTCACCAAAATCGAGGATCCACTCCAAACCAAGTGCGGACTTCACGCTCCAGGTGTCATCCAAGGGTTTCTGTGAGGGAAAGTAGATCAGCTTGAAGCTTGTCTTTTCGAACCCTTTGAACCTTTCGCCAGTAGCATTCGTTGAATTGAAGTGGAGCTCGTATTTTAGTTTCAGATCGGGGCGTAACATGTATGCACCATCGACAAAGGTATCCCGACGGTCTGCATCCCCTCCAAGATCAAAGTACTGATATCGAATGTCGGTGTTGTTAACCGCAGCCAATGGATTTGACGCGTTTTCGTCAGCTTCGGAAGCAGAGCCTACCACGAGCAATGCACAGATCAGTGGAACAAGACAATGTAAGTTGCGTGACATCATACACCTGAGAGAAGTTGGAGGGTCAGGTGAGACGGCGACAGGTTCTCGCCGCCGTCTACCTTCATCATTGCCAGCTGGAGAAGATTTCTCGGGTCAACTCGCTTTCGGGACGAAGGTTCTCAATACCTTCATACGGCACACCCTTGCCCAGCGGCAGATGCGGGTGCTTTGCAATGGTTTTCTGATGGCGCTTGACCATGTCTTGGAATGATGCACCGGACCACAATGAATATCCGACAAGCGGATGTGCTTCACGTGGGTCGCGATAGACATTGAAAACGGGGGCCGCAGCTCCGGGCTGACCGGGGGCTGGCAAATGCATTTTGAACTCTTGCTTCACGACTGAACGCAACACGGGCCCTTCATACACATAGACGTAGTCGCGACGCGAGTTACCTTCACCTTCAAGTAACAGCGCCGTCTGGTCAATGCCGTCGATCACGCGGTCGCGAGGGATGCGGTCAGTTGCGCCTGCGATCCGCGCGAACGTGGTGAACAGGTCAGATACATGTACGATGTCACCTGCCGCACTGCCTGGCTCAATTGCGCCGGGCCAGCGGATGAACGCGTCAGTTCGCACTCCGCCTTCAAGGTGCTGCGTCTTGCCGCCGCGATAAATCAACTGGTTCAGACCGGACGTTCCTTCGTAGTGATACATCAAGCCATTGTCAGCCATGATCATGACGACGGTGTTGTCTGCCTTGCCAGTTTCATCTAGCTTTGCCAGAACCTCGCCTATCCAGCCGTCCAAAACCTGCAACTTGTCGGCATGGAAGCCACCATTGCGGGAAACAGCCTGATCCGGATAAGCAAAATTCAGCGGATAAAGTGGCCAATATTGCATGAAGAATGGATCATTCTGCGAGGCGAGGCGGTCTAGCTGTTCCAGTGCCTGACGCTGATAGCGCAGGTTCATTTCTTCGTATTTGGCTTGTGTCCATTCTTCGCCCGGCGCCATGTCTACTTCGCGAGCAGGGCCACCTGCTTCCCCTTCAACGCCGGTTACTAAACCGTAGGGCTTAAATCGCTCATCCAACTGGAATTGGTTGGACTGTCCGGACGGATGGAAGCCAAGCATATTGTTGGCAACCATCGCGTCGCGTGTCATCAGGCTGAGTTGAACCTGCTGATGCAAGGGGAATGCCGCCCAGTCAAAACCCTGATTATGCGGATAGGCCTGCTCAATATCGCCCTGATGCCATTTCCCAACGTGCGCGGTGTTGTAACCTTGTTCCTTTAGAATTTCGGCAATCGTGACTTCCTGGGCCGCAAGACCTTCGCCAACCAACGCAACTTTGACCTCCTCCACACCGGCACGTACCGGATGGCGACCGGTCAACATTGCCGTTCGTGTCGGTGTGCAAGATGGCTCGGTGTACATTCTCATCAAAGACATACCTTGCGTGGCAAAGTCGTTGATGTTGGGCGTGTCGAAACCTGTGACGTAGTTCATTGTCCGGTTACCCATCTGACCGAAGCTCACATCGTCAATCAGAATGTAGAGAAAATTAGGCGGTTGCCCCCCATTCGCGTCACGGATCTCGGCAAGTCGAGCATCTATCTCCATATCCTGTACGTCCCATTGCTCCCCAAACTGTGCGCGGAGATACTCGAACTCACCATCGTGTATGATAGGCGTTTCCTGAGCAAAGCTCGCGCCAGCCATCAACACTATGGCCGCGACTTGTTTTGAGACTGATTTCATCGGTATCCCTTCCCCTTTTGAACTACGTCTTCCCGGCACGCCTCAGTGACCGGGCAATTTCGTCCCGAAGACCATCCAAAGTTTCGCGGATGTCGCAGGCAAACTGGTAAGACTGACTTCCAGGCTCAGCGCTCAAAGAGAGGTACTCGTCACTGAGAAGCTGATAGTCTCGGCAAATTTCATCGAAAACCGTGTCCACCCGCCTCAGGTCCGCTATCGCGGCCTCCTGATTGGGAAACAGATTATCAACTGCGTTACACTTCATTTGGACAGCTCATTCGATGGAGCAGCATGTTTCCAAAGCGAACAACGAATTCACTTTTCACAATAGGTTTATCGGGGCATAATACGGTGTAACGATGGATGTAACTCGCTGAAAAAATGGTATTATCCGACAGAACGCCCCCAGCGACAGATGATCAGGAAAAGCCCGACACCAAGGATGTGCGGGCAGCGCTTCAGCGGCTTGTAAACTCCTCGACCTTCGAAGGGTCACTGCGACTACAGGACTTTCTCGTGTATGTTGTTGAGGAAACTCTCAACGGAAGGGCAGATCAAATTCGCGCCAAGACAATTGCAATGGATGTCTATGGTGGCTCAGTGGACGAGATAGAGCGCCGCGAAAATGTCGTGCGGGTGGACGCTGGTCGCTTGCGCCGCAAGCTTGCCGAGTATTACGCCGCGGACGGGCTTGACGAAAAGACGGTGTTTGAGCTGCCAAAGGGTGGTTACGCACCTCGAATTTCAAAAAGCGGCTCCGAAACCGCTCAGCCCGAGTTCTCAAAGCTGGAAATCAGTGAGCGCGCATGGGCTCGGCCAGGTGTTGGGGTTGTGGGGATTATCATTCTAGGCTGTTTTGCGGTTGCCTATCGTGTGAACTCGACGAAGCAGGATGTGCCGGCTGATTTGTCGGTAGATGGGCTAAGCCGTGATGAGCGTGGCGCGATTTTTGATGCATCCCCAATGCGACTGCAGGCTGTCAATCTGGCAAATACTGGTCGCGATCTGATCTTTCCCGCCTTGGAACCTGCGCGCCTTGAAGCGGCGTTGACCATTTTCAAAGGCGCAATTGAAAACGACGACAGCTATTTCGGCGGCCATGCAGGTGCGGCCCAAGTAGCTGCAACTATTGCCGTGCTGACACCTGATGCCGACCTGGGCAAAGAAATGTTGAACTACGCCAACGTGCAGGCCAACAGGGCCATTGAGTTGGCCCCGGAAACGGGTTGGAGCCAGTCCGCAATTGCCTGGGTCAAGTTTGCCACGGGAAACTGGCCTGAGGCCATGGAATTTGCGCAAAGAGCGCAGCGTTTGGCACCGCACGACGTTCATGTTTTGGAGTTCGTGTCGCTTGTCCTGCTCTATTCCGGTTCATTTGAACAAGTTGTGGAAATTAGCGAGGAAGCACTCTCAACAATCGAGCTAGAGCGAGGCTATGTGTTTCAGAACGCGATGGGATCTGCAAAGTTCCATATGAAGGACTATGAAGGTGCCGTGTCGGCCTTTGAGAGAGCAACAGAAAAAGGCGGCCCTGTCGGACCTGTATCCGTTGCTTACCTCATGGCGTCACATCAGATGCTGGGGAATAAGGTGGAAGCTAAGACGCTATCGGAACAACTGTCACGCGAGTGGCCTGACAGTCGCGTGGATGCGCTGTTTGAGAGGCTTTTTGCAAATCCGCAATACGGGAAAGACCTTGGCAACGCTATGAGACAGGCCAATTGGAAACCACCAAGTTAAGACCATACTCTAGAAGTGCGCCAGCCAGGGATTCTATCATTTTCACTGGGACCGAATTATTCGCAATTCTACCATGTCCGTTGCTTTCGCATTCCTGTCAGTCTGACATCGTCGGGTCGCTGGCAAATCCAGCAGCCACTTACTGCATTGAGATTGGTGGTGCTTACGAAATCCGCAATGGCGATGACGGGCAAACAGGGATTTGCAAGCTTCCGGACGGCACCGAAATCGATGCGTGGTTCTTGTTTCGCGAGAGCAACTGAACGGCGGCTTTGTCCGCAACTCGGACCTAGAGCCTATTTTTCTGAACGTCCGGTCTCGCTGAAAGCAGACAACACGTAGCGTCGCCCCAGTTTCAGCGGCTTGAATGTCTGCTTCTTCCGAAAGCGGGCATTTTTGAAAACCAACTGGAGTTCCGCTCTGCGGACAAACGCGCCATTTGTGTCTGCTAACCGCACATCAGTGTTCAATCGCCCTTCGAGCGCCGGCTCGGAGGACAAATCACCAATTTTTGGCGCATCAATTTTGGGTTAAGAAAAGCTCACTCTTTTGATGATGATGAATCGTCAACATTCTTCGTGGCTGAAGTAATCCAGTTTCTTAAATCCGGTGCAGTTAGTCAGAAGTACCTCTAAGACGCTCGGATCTACGTCGCAGCAATTCAAGTGTTGCTAAGAGAGCTATGGATAGCAGCACCAAAAGCGTTGCTACCGCGAGGATCGTTGGATTTATCTGCTCGCGTAGCCCTGAAAACATCTGGCGAGGGATTGTTCTTTGTTCTGGACCCGCCAAAAACAACACCAAGACTACTTCATCAAATGAAGTTACGAAAGCAAACAGTCCTCCAGAGATGACACCGGGCCGGATGATCGGAATAACCACATCGAAAAACACTTTAGTTGGCGAAGCTCCTAGACTAAGGCCAGCGCTGAATAGTGAACGATCAAAGCCAGTCAGTGTTGCGGTGACAGTGATGATAACGAACGGTACGCCAAGGGCTGCATGAGCAATTATTAGGCCAGGGTAGGTGCTGACCAAATTAAAGCTTGTATAGAAAAAGAACATGCCGGCAGCGATGATGATTAATGGCACGATCATGGGCGAGAGAAGAAGCGCAGTGATCAAGCGCTTAAATGGCATCCAAGGCGACGCGAGACCAACCGCCGCAAGTGTTCCCAATCCTGTTGCTAAGATCGCAGCGGCGATGCCCACGACAAAACTATTCCAGATGGCAAGCGTCCATTTCTGATCCTGTGCGATGGCCTGGTACCAGCGCAGGGAAAAGGCATCCGGGTCTAGCGAAAGCATACCTTCAGTGAACGTAAAGAATGGTTCTGCATTGAAAGACAGGGGCACAATAACTAAAATTGGCAACATCAGAAAAACGAGTACCAGGTAAGCTGAGAAACGCAGACTATAATGTCCAGCTATGTGCCAAAAGGTAAAATACTCTGGGAACTTCCGCATCGCTCTAACCCAGTTTGATGTTGCCCGCGCCCACGAACCGGTCATAGAGCCAGTAGAGCGCAAGGATTAAGAACAACAGAAGCGAGCCAAGGGCGGCTGCAAGCTCCCAGTTGTTGGATTGCTGCATGTGAAAGGCGATGATGTTCGAGATCATCTGGCCATCGGTGCCCCCAACCAATGCCGGAGTGATGTAGTAGCCCACTGAAATTATGAAAACCAACAACGCGCCCGCTGACAGGCCCGGCAAGCTCATCGGAAGGTAAATGCGAAGGAAGGCCGGGATCGGTGGGCTGCCCATCGACATTGCCGCGCGCATGTAACTGGGATCAATGCCACGCATGACCGAATAAAGCGGCAGGATCATGAAGGGCAACAGGATATGCGTCATCGCAATGATGGTCGAGAATTGCGTATACAACATCTCAAGCGGCGCATCGGTCAGACCCAGGGCAAGCAGGGTGGAATTAACCACTCCGTTTGTTTGTAACAGTGCGATCCATGCGGTGGTTCGCACAAGAAGCGAGGTCCAGAAAGGCAACAGGACAAACACCATCAGGAGGTTCGCCGTTCCGCTGGAGCTGTTGGCCATGAAATAGGCTAGCGGGTAACCAAGAATAACAGTCAAAATCGTTATGATCAGCGCCATCCGAAGCGTCTTGCCATAGAGTTTGACGTAAATCTGCGTCTCGCGGCGTTGGATGCCGCCGTCAGGGTCGTTCTCGAGGTCGAGCGCAGTCAGGTAGTATCCGGCGGTATAGACCTGACCGGTCTTTTTTAGTGCTTGCCAGATCTCTGGTTCTGCCCATTTGGCGTTAGCATCGATCAGGATCGCGGCGCCATTATTGGCTAGCTCGCTGTCATCAACACGACGCAGCTTGCGAGCGGAGGATTTGATGACGCTGGAGGACCCGGGAAGGGCACGATTCACTTCTTCCGCCAGTTGACCAGAAGTGCGATCGTTGGCGAGCCTCTTTAAATCAAGGGCGAAGGTGCTAAGAATCTCGTCGCTTGGACGTTCCTCGCCTTGCCAGCTTGGCAGTTTTTCGAGCGTCTCGGGTACGAGGCTGGCAACAGTCGGATTATAGACACCGCGGTACAGCATCGAGGCTATAGGTGCGACAAATGAGAACCCAATAAAAGCCAGAAGGGGCACAACGAACAGAAAAGCTCTCCAACGCCGTGACCGGTATTCACGCGCAGCGTTACGGGCATCTTCGCGGCTCAACCCATCTGGGGTGACGCTGGTGGCTTCGGGCAATTGTTCGTCTCCGGTCGATGAACCTGCGCCGATTGAACGGCGCAGGTTGGTGCTCTTAGATTATTGAAGCAGCCACTCGTTGAACTTTTCCCCTAGTGACTCACCGTAGTCGGCCCAGAAGATGCCGTCTGCTTTGACACCTTCGTCAAGATGTGCTGTCGGCAGATCCTGCTTGACGTCATCCGGCAAAAGCGCCTGAGCAGACTTGCGCGTTGGGCCGTAAGCCACGTCTTGCATACCTGACAGAGGCACGGTTTGAGTTGCGAATTTGACGAACTCAAGCGCAGTATCGAGCTTATCAGTGCCTTTCATGACCGACCAAACATCAAGGTCATAGACATGGCTATCCCAAACCATTGTGAAGGGGGCGTTTTCTTCCTTGATGGCGGCGAAGATACGACCATTGGCGGACTGCACCATCTGGGCACCACCGTCGTTCAGAAGAACAGGTGCTTGTGACCAGCTATCATACCAAACGATATCGTCTTTGATTGTGTCGAGCTTCGCGAAGGCTCGTGCCTGACCTTCATCGGTGGATAGAACGTCATAGACCTCGTCTGGCGCCACGCCATCGGCCAGAAGGGCCCATTCCATGTTTACCTGCGGACGTTTGCGCAGGCCGCGCTTGCCGGGGAACGCTTCCGTATTGAAGAAGTCTTCGATCGTTGTAGGGCCGTCGGAATACGCATCGTTGTTGTATGCGAAAATAATGGTCCAAACGATGTTCCCGACGCCACATTCGTGCAATGCCTCGGGAATAAAGTCCTCGGCAGCGGGTGTGCCGTCGTCGCCCGGTGGCAAAATCGAATGATCGATGACTTCCAAATACCCTTCCGAGCAAGCACGCTCTAGGTCGATCACCTCGATATCAACAACATCCCATTGGATGTTGCCGGATTCGCTTTGCGCTTTCATTTCGGCGACGCCGCCGCCGTAGTCTTCAAACAAAACGTTGACGCCGCTGTCGGCCATATATGGGTCGATCATGTGTTTCTGTTGTGCCGCCCCGTAAGCGCCACCAAACGACGTCACGGTCAGATCTTGTGCCATGGCTCCCGATGAAACCATTGCCAGTGCAGCAGCATATGTAAGCAATCCAGAATTTTTAATCACATTCACCTCCTGTTGTCGCGAGAAGCTTTGGGTCCCGCTTTCCCTTTCATTACTTCGCGCAACCTCATACAGGGAACGCAATGCAATCCGAAGTCAGCCACATCAGACGCCCGTCCTGGCCTTCTGAAAACTCAGGGGCGGACAAATCGTTCAGGACTTTGACAATAATCTCTGAACCGTTTGCCAGCCTGAAATAATAACGGATGAAATCGCCCACATAGATGCGCGTTATGAACGCCGCGGTCACCTCGTTGTCGTGATCATGCGATGTCGGGTGTATGAACAGCTTCTCGGGTCGTACCGACACACGACAACCGGAATTCTCGGTCAACCCCTGGCCGGCCATAGCAACCACGGTTTCGCCGCCCGGCGTAACGACTTTGGCCTGATCGCCTGAGATCGACTGAACGTGGCCATCGATAAAATTATTCTCGCCAATGAACTCGGCCACGAACGCATTTGAGGGCCGCTCGTAGAGTTCCGCGGGCGGGGCGCATTGCTGTACGACGCCGTCGTTAAAAACAGCGATCCGGTTGGACATCGACAGCGCCTCGGATTGATCATGCGTCACGTATATGACCGTAACACCCAATTGCTCGTGCAGGCGCGAGATCTCATACTGCATTTGTTCGCGCAGCTTCTTGTCCAACGCACCCAGCGGTTCATCCATAAGGATAAGCGTCGGCTCAAAAATCATCGATCTTGCCAAGGCCACGCGTTGTCTTTGACCACCAGAGAGCTGGCCGGGATAACGTCCGCCAAACCCGTCCAACTCTACGAGCTTAAGCGAGGCAACCACTCTGGAATCTATTTCAGCCTTTGCCACTTTCCGAACCGAAAGCGGGTAGGCTAAGTTCTCCGCCACTGTCATATGCGGAAACAGCGCGTAGTTTTGAAACACCATCCCGATATTTCGACGATAGGGTGCAATACGATTGATCGACTGCCCCTTTATTGCGATGTCGCCTGAGGTAACGCTCTCAAAGCCTGCTAGCATCATCAGAACAGTTGTTTTGCCGGAGCCTGAGGGACCAAGAAGAGTGATGAACTCTCCTTCTTCGACTTGCATATCGAAACCCTTTACGACCAAGTTCTTCTGGTCGTAAGTTTTTTTCACGTTATCAAATACGAGAAACGGTTGTGATTTCCCAGCTTGTTGTTTGTGGGCATCCATGTTTTTCGCCATTACGTTGACCATTCATGTTTGCCGCCGTTATGGGGGCTGACAGCAAGTAAATCGTGTATTCCGGCAAACTGCAACTTATCGTTTTATATCTATAAAATGAGGCTCTCGGGCAAAAAAGGTCCGCGTTGGGCTCTATGCCGACCTTGGAGCAAGCGCGCCATCTCAAAACTTGCACCGCCAGGCTTCGTTGAGGGCGGCCCAAGGCGGACCTTGGTCGCATCATCGAGCGCCCCAATGCAGCTTCACCAAACCAGACATTCGTGCATCTCGCAGCATTCCGCTTCCCGCAATGACCGGTTTGCGGGGCGGTCTCAATGGATCGCCGCAACACTTCACTTTGAGAGCAAAGATGGAGTGTTTGAATGGCTTATCGACGTCGGATTTATTTTACGGACCAACAAAAGGCGGAAATCTGGGATCGCTGGCAACGCGGAGAGTCGATGAGCTCGATCGGTCGGTTGTTCGATCGGAACTCATCGTCAATCTATCCGCTACTGGCACGGACAGGTGGTATCCGCCCGCCTGAGAGGCGGCGCTCGCGATTGGCAATGACGCTGGCGGAACGCGAAGAGATCTCTCGGGGCCTGAAAGCCAAGCTGTCGTTTCGTTCCATTGCGCGTCAGCTTCGTCGAGCGCCTTCAACAATCAGCCGGGAGGTGCGTCGCAATGGCGGTCGATGCGTCTATCGCGCGGCCAGCGCAGACCTGGCGGCCTGGGATCGGGCCAAGCGGCCAAAGCCTTGCAAGCTGGCGGGGCAGCCGCAGCTCTGTCAGACAATAGCAGAGAAACTCGTGCGCAAGTGGTCACCTCAGCAAATTGCAGGTTGGTTGAAGCGCGAGCATCCCAACGACGAAGGCGCGCGCGTGTCCCACGAGACGATCTATAGAAGCTTGTTTATCCAGGCCCGCGGTGTGTTGAAGAAAGAGCTGCTGGCCCATCTGCGCGCAACACGTGCCATCCGTCGATCCCGTCATGCGAGCCTGAAGCGCGATGGGCTTGGTCAAATCAAGGATGCAATCTCGATCCGGGAACGTCCGGCCGCCGTCGAGGACCGCGCCATCCCTGGCCACTGGGAAGGCGATCTCATAGCGGGTTCAAAGAACAGCTTCATCGCGACGTTGGTGGAACGGCGCACCCGCTATGTCATGCTTGCCAAGGTAGGCGGGAAAGAAACGCAGACTGTCGTGGCTGCACTTACCGCACAGGTCCAGCATTTGCCCAGAGAACTTCGCCAGACGCTGACATGGGACCGAGGCAAGGAACTGGCCGATCACAAGAGCCTGACCTTGGCGACCGATCTCGACATCTACTTCTGCGATCCCCACAGCCCGTGGCAACGCGGCACCAACGAGAACACCAACCGTCTCCTACGCCAGTACTTCCCGAAAGGCACGGACCTCTCCGTGCACACCCAAGAGCATCTCGATACCGTCGCCCGCGAACTCAACGAAAGACCCAGAAAGACCTTGAATTACTTCTCACCCGCAGAGAAGTTCCAAGAGTGTGTTGCGGCGATCAGTTGAACCGGCAGGCAATGCGGCCACTACCCGGACGCTCTTGAGCCTTGGGAAGCGAGGTATGCGTCTAACTCACTGACGAAACGGTCTGATCTGTCTGTGATCCATTCGACGAATAACGCCCGCAGATTAGATTTCGCTCGGGATCGCGCCCATAGGAGACGATAGGCGTACTTTGTCTGGCATATCCTTGACGGTCCGAATGGCAGAATGAGCGATCCTGCTTTTAACGCGTGAAATGCTTCTACAATCCCGCAAAGCGCCAGCCCCTGACCCGCTGCCGCCGCTTGAAGCCCTGAACCTGTTTTCGAGATGCGTACACCGTGTTTTAGATGATCGCGGTCAAACCCAAAGGCATCGCCCCATGCTTGGAAGTCAAGCCATCCCGGGTCCTTGGTGCGATTGGTGACGTGGATGAGCGGTACACCGTTTAGCGATCGCACATCCGGACCCAGCCCTTGCTGGTCTGCAAAAGCGGGCGAGCATACAGGGGCAACAAAATCACCGAAAAGCACGCGTTCTTCCAATACAGTGTCACGGGTGGGTCCGTATCTGATCGCAAGATCATAGTCCTCTCTCACCAAGTCAATATCGCGATTGGATGGGTCCAAGTATAAGTCTGCATCCGGGTATTGATGTTGGAATTCCGCAAGCATTGGTGCCAACCAGTTTTCCGAAAAGGACTCCGGCAGGGTAATGCGTAGACGGCCAGCCGCGTCGTTCGGCTTCAGTTGCTCAAATGCCTCGGCAAGCCTTGCAAAGCCGCCTTCCAACAATTCCCGAATCCGCAATGCATCCTCAGTTGGCTCGATGCCCGAGCTGGAGCGAATGAACAGACTTTTTCCGAGGTAAAGTTCTAGAGACCGAACCCTTTGCCCAACTGCAGCCGGAGTAATTCCAAGTTCGTTGGCGGCCAGTGAAAAGCTCCCATGTCGCAATGTAGCCTCCAGCGCGCGCAACGCGTTCAAATGAGAAAGATGCATGTCGACACCCTAAAGATTTCCTTTAGTGGGGCCAAATGAAATCACGCGTGCAAAGTAATCGAACCCACCCATACTGAGCATTGGCGCACAGGATGTCGCCATGAAAAACAGAAACATGGGGAAGATGGGGTATGTTCACGCTCTATTGGGAATATCTGGCAGGCTCGATTGTGGTGCAGTCAGTCCTTGAAGAAATCGGTGCAGAATATCGACTGATCTACGTGGACATGGGCGCAGACGCACATCGGACCCCAGATTTCCTGCGTCTAAACCCAACCGGCCGGATACCAGCGCTCGGCTACGCAGATGGCAAAACGATTGGAGAGACTGCCGCGATTGTGACGCTATTAGGCGAGATGTACCCTAAATCCGGGATCACTCCAGTGCCCGGCGATGATAATCGTGGAGAAATTCTGTTTTGGTTGAATGTCATGACGACCTCAGGCTACATGACGGCAGCGCGCCTCGGGCACCCTGAGCGCTATGCGGAGAGCAGCAAAGCGATCGAGGAGGTCGGCGCAAAAGCAGCTGTTGATTACGACGCCTTTTTCGATGTGATGGAAGATGCAATTGCGGGCGATCCGTACTTCATGACGCGCGGTCTGACCGCACTGGATTTTTACGTCACAATGCTGACCGAGTGGCACGCCAACAAACAGTCTCTCTTTGGCTCACGACCCAAGCTCAGCGCGCTGTGTGAGTCTGTGAATGAAAGCCGCTCCTACAAGGCCGCAATGCAGACACATGCACTTCCACAGACCCGAATATTCAAGCGGTCAGCCAAAATCTGCACTCTGGACTAGCTTCTGCGCAGGTGGAGCAATGCGGTCCCTACTTTCAGCGTTTTGATGCTAAACTACTTGGGCTTGAAGCAGATTATCTGCACGGGGCGGGTTCGGCGTTCTTCGATCTTTCGTGCAGCGTTTCGCACAATCTGCGGAGCCAATTTACCCAACAGGATATGAGTGCCAAAAACCGGCGCTTCGCGCCTTTTCAACAAATACTGCGTTTCGCAACAACGACTTGATTGGGCTCAAAGCAGTCATCTGAGTCTTTTGGTCAGGTGACTGCATAGAATGGGAAAGCGGGCTTGGAGTTTTGCAAACCTTTAATTTGTACCATACGGAATTTTGCCTATCCACGCGGTCTCACTCCTAAATGGCCTATTGTTTGACCCGCCCCCAATCCCAACACTCAAGTTAACAATGGAGGATAAAATGGGGGGTGAATATAAGGCATATACTATTAATATATTGATTTAAAATAAATAAATTGAGTTTGATGGCGGAGAAAAAGGGATTCAAACCCTCGAGACGGTTTCCCGCCTACTCCCTTAGCAGGGCAGAATCCGTTTCCATTTTCACAAACAAAAACAACACCTTACCGGAAATTATGTTGGTTGTTGTGCCAATTTTGTGCCAAATTTGCACAGAAAAACCACTTCCCGCCATTTTTTTCGTGCGAGCTTTCAGACACTGGAAGCTGAACATCGTTTGATTTTCAAAGGTTACGCTGCAGAACGAGCTTCCTCTATGCGTGCCTTGCTCGACCATCTCACCCAACCATTGATCCAATACCGATGGAGTTACATTTCTTCGACTTCCGTGATGGGGAATTTGGATGAAATTCAATGGGCGCTTGATGTTTAAGTATTCGGCCACACCTGCTGCCTCGTTTAGTCCAATTGGACCAGAGTCCGCGGTCAATAAGACTGCTCGATCGTCAATTATCGCATACTGTACGATGCTTGTTTCGTTCAGCGTGGAGGTAGGATCTGGGTTTTCTTCCAGCTTCTCTTCGTTCCATGTTTCACTAAAGAACTGTTTAGCTTTTTCTACGAACCGGCGACCGGCCTGAGATGCCATCGCTAGAATTCCTTGAGATTGGACGTCTTGATAGGAAGTCGGCGTCTGATCGAATTCGGAAATGGAAGCCAAATAGCGATCTTTTAGCGGAGCCAGCACTTTGAACGCTCCGATGTCATGCCCAGCAAATGCTTCATCAATTTTGACACCGCGCTGTAGTGCTGTTCTTTCCAGTTCTGCGAGCACTGGAAAAGCTTCGCGAAGGGCATTTTCCAATCCTTGCAATGTGTAGCGCCCATGGAAGTTATCTAATACCTGCTCCGCGTATAGCCACGGACGGTTCATGCGAAGCGAACCAACATCAAAGTTCTCCAGGACTGTTTTGACTCCACCCAAGTGATCTCGATCAGGGTGAGTGACAACTAGGTGGTCAATGAAATCGGGTTCATCATAGTACTTTTTGATATGGTCCACGACAGTCTGACCTGTATTGACGTAACCCGCGTCGACGACATGAATAACAAAATCCGATCCATTGGTAGAGTAACGCACGCAGATGGCATCTCCGTTACCTTCCCCTACGGGCAAAAATTCAATTTCAAATGGCATTTTAGTTTCCTTAGTCGCGGAAAGGGCTTTAGCGTGTACCGAGCCACCGCCTTCTCCTTAAAATTGATTCGACCACACCGTGTCTCACGGTGAGACTCTTATCATTTGTATGCTCTGATACAACATACAGCTACCAAAGAGAGTAGCGTTTCCATTTGTTGTGGGTCCCAGTGGGTTCACCCTGAAGTCTTAGGCCATTGATTGCGGTTCTCGAAGAACCATAATGCGGGGTTATTCTGCGCCGCAGCATTGACGGAAACGAAGTCTCAAAGCTGTGCCGATTTTGTGCCAATTTTTTAGACCGTGAATCGGAGTGGATGTAACTACTTGTTTATAGGAAATTATTTTTCTCCGCTTTTTGCAGATTTTGGTAAAAGAGGGAGCGGCGTCCCGGAATTTCTGCGGTGCAGCAAGAAAAAATATTCGTTACTTATCAATGTTTTATGGCGGAAACGAAGTCAGTATAATAAATCCTTCAAGCCTATGTTAAATATATAATAAAATTATATCTGTCGAATTAATACCACGATAGATACCACAGAGCGATCGATTTCAAGCGAGGCACAGAGCAAGGCGTTATATGGCAAAATGTTGGAAAAATAGTTTAGCAGACAATCAAACAGATTGCGGCCAACGACTGCTTTGAGCCCAAAGCAGCTGCCTATGTATTAGTGTTCTCTTTTATCACGTACAACAAGCTGAAAAAGTGCACCGACACCTGTAAACTAACCGGCATTGCTTGGAGCCATCGTTCGATACCATAGTCGGTAGATAGAGATTGGAAGGGAATTTTGATGAAAAGAAAGTCATTGCACGCATTGTCACTCCTGTTTCTGACCTCAGCAATTCCCGCTATGGCACAAGATGATTGGAGCGCGCTCGAGGCCATGGTGCCGGAAAACCCGCTCAAGAACGCTTACTTCGGTGAAACTCATGTACATACTTCGTTTTCCCTTGATGCCTACATTGGAGGCGCACGCCTGACACCTTCGGACGCATATCGCTTCGCGAAGGGCCAACCTGTCTCGGTAAACAATGTGCAGCGCAGAATTGGTCGACCTCTGGATTTTGCGGCCGTTTCCGATCATGCAGAGTTTCTTGGAGAGATGTTGTCAACGCAGATCCCATCTGCTTCAGGGCATTACCAAGAAGCCCTTACTGAGCTGCGCGGTTTGTCGGACATAGAAACGCAACGCGCATGGTTCGTGAAATATGTAATAAGCAACATGCGATCTGGCGAGCCTGAGCATCCGCCCTTTTTTGCTGGACTTGAAACAACTGCAACCGCTTGGGAAGACTATGTCGTGGGGGCTGCAGAGGCGCATTACGAGCCAGGGACTTTTACCAGTCTTATCGCATTCGAATGGACGTCTGCCCCCAATGCCGGAAACATGCATCGCAACGTGATATTCCGAGACAACAAAGTGCCGGACATCCCGCTTAGCGCGCTTGATACTACAAATGAGGAAGAACTCTGGGCGTGGATGGAGCAGCAAGAAGCTGAGGGCTCTACATTGTTGGCCATCCCACACAATTCCAACGGAAGTAAAGGCTTGATGTTTGAACCGATCGACAATGCCGGAAATCCGATCACATACGAATATGCCCAGCGCCGCGCCAAGTGGGAACCGTTGATCGAGATGATGCAGATCAAAGGTAATTCCGAAACACATCCCGGTTTGTCGCCTGACGACGAATTTGCGAACTTCGAGAATGCTGAGAGTATCGCAACATTCAGTGAACGTTTCTTCCGCAACGATGGCTTCGTCCGTTGGGCTGCGACTAAAGGGCTCGACTATGCGCAAAAGCTAGGTGCGAACCCTTGGAAACTTGGTTTCATCGGAGGCACCGACAATCACAATGGCACCCCAAGCGATGTCGATGAGGCGACCTATAATGGAAGTCACGGTGTTGCTGATGGTACTATCGAGCAACGTCGCGATGGCGAGATAGACGGCTGGTTGCTTGGCCCCGACGCCAACCCTGGTTCGCTCGCAGGCGTCTGGGCACCCAAGAACACGCGTGGTGCAATATTTGACGCGATGCAAAGCCGAGAAACCTTCGCCACATCAGGCCCTCGCATACAGCCTCGTTTCTTTGGCGGTGCGATGCTGCAAAGCAATAACGATCCCGTAAAGCTTGTAATGGACGGCTATGCCAACGGCGTGCCGATGGGCGGTTCTTTGACAGCTTTGAACGGCCCACCTACTTTTGCGGTGCACGCAATAAAAGATCCGATTGGAGCCAATCTCGATCGCGTACAGATCATCAAGGGTTGGGTCGATGAAGGCGGAGCGCCGCAAGAACGTATCATAGATGTAGTGTGGTCAGGAGATCGCGTGCCGGATGTGAATGGCAAGCTGCCTCCCGTTGGCAATACGGTTGATCCTGAAACTGCTACTTACAGTAATGCCATCGGAGCTGCGGAGTTGTTTGGTCATTGGACAGACGACGATTTTGATCCTGACCAACATGCGCTGTACTACATGCGCGTAATCGAAATTCCTACTCCACGCTGGACAACGTATGACGCAGTACGCCACGGCCTGCCGCTCCTTGAGGATGTTGCAATTTGGATCCAGGAACGAGCATGGACCTCGCCAATTTGGTATTCACCGGAGCAGTAACTCACAAAGGCAGTGCGACAAGCATTTTGTTATGCTTGCGCAACTGCAACTTCTGCGATTTCACAAAGCAATTGCCAGTGGCAATAAACGGCAACTTTGTCCCGCATTGCAGTCGTTCGACTTAATTGCAGCGAAGGTCTGCTTCGAGCCCAAAGTTACGGGTGCTGCAAACTGAACCAAAAGTCCGCTATCAGTCGAACAAAGCAGGGCGGCCGAAGCAGGAAGTTGATCCGATTGGTTTTGTCTGGCATGAATTGAGCTGGTGGGCTCGGACGTTGGTATGAGCCCAGAGAGCCCATTTTATCGGACAATGAAGCAACCGCAAACTCAGTACGCATTCGCAGACGACATTGCCATCGCGTATCAGGTGATTGGCGATGGACCTATAGATGTCGTGTATAGCCAAGGTTGGCTTACTAACATCGAATATGCTTGGCAAAGCTCGCACTATGCGAATTTTCTGTCCAAACTCAGCCGGTTTTGCCGATTAATTTTCTATGACAAGCGAGGGACCGGTCTTTCTGAGCGCAATGTTGGCTTTCCGACGCTGGAGCAACGCATTGAGGACATCACCGCTGTGCTCGATGCCATTGGTTCAGATCAGGCAGTATTACTTGGTGTATCAGAAGGCGCCAACATAAGTGCACTATTCGCAGCTACTTACCCTGAGCGCACACGAGCTGTCATTCTGAGTGGAACATCAGCCAAAGGTAGTTGGGCACCTGACTACCCTTGGGCGCCGACGCTGCAGGCTACCGAAAATACGATCAGCTATCTGCGCGAAAACTGGGGAAGTGCATTTGGGCTCGATGAAGCCGCGCCAAGTATGGCAAAAGATGCTGAGGCATGTGAGTGGTGGGGCGGCTACATGCGCAATTCAGCAAGTCCAAAGACTGCCGAGCTGATAACACGATTAAACGCGGAGCTCGACATTCGAGAAGTCTTACCACTTATCGATGCTCCCACGCTCATAGTTAATCGCGAAAATGATGTCTGGCACCCAAAAGATGAGGCGCGATTTGTGGCCGACCTTATTCCCAATTCAGTTTTGAAATTCGTTCCCGGCGTTGATCACCTGGTCTGGTATGGAGATCAGGACCGGGTGATAAACGAAATCGAAGAGTTTGCGACGGGGCAAAAAACCGTCACTCCGAGCGAGCGGGTGCTACTGACGATATTGATGACAGATATCGCAGGTTCCACAGAACTGGCCGCCAGTTTGGGTGACGACCAATGGCGTGCCTTGTTAGACCAACATGATGAGATCGTGCGTCGACAGCTGGAAATCTACGATGGTTCTGAAATCAACACTACGGGGGATGGGTTCATCACCGCTTTCAAAGGACCGACGCGTGCCATTCAATGTGCTCACGCAATAAACTCTGACTTGGCCAAGACCAAGTTAAAAGTGAAGGCCGGTATCCACACTGGAGAATGTGAGCGACGTGGCGGTGATATTGGGGGCTTGGCAGTTCACATTGCCGCGCGAATTTTGGACACTGCATTACCGAGCCAGATACGGGTTTCAGGCACAGTGAAAGATCTGGTCGTTGGCTCCAAACTCGAGCTTGCATTCATCGAAAAGCAACCACTCAAAGGTTTGCCAGGAGAGTGGTCATTGTATGAAGCCCAACAGGAACTTCATTGAAGCTGATCGCGAAGACTAATTGATGGATTGCCGAGCGCTAGGTTGAGTTGGTTACTTTCAACCCCTAGCGGCTTTCCTGGGTAAAGCTGACCTTGTGCAACACGCTCTGAATGACAGAAAAGTCCGCGTAGCTGTCGTTAACGCCAGATGCAGCGAACGAGGGCACCGAGCCCAAACGTACCGAGTTGTTGCATCGTAGCGAATGTCGGCTACGAAGTGCCCCCGCCACAACAATGGCGGAGGGCTTTGCCGTTTAAAGCGCTTTGCGGAAGATCACTTTGTCGTCGCCATCGGCCCAAAAGTCGCGGATACGTGCTTCTTCTTCATAGCCATTCTGAGCGTAGAACTTGCGCGTCAATGCAAAGTCGTCCGTGCCGGACGTTTCTACAATCAAGATGCGTTGCCCCTTGTCCTTTAGGTGCTGCTCGGCCGCATGTACCAGTGCCGCCCCCAGCCGTTTGCCTTGCAAATCAGGGCGCACCGCGAGGGCGAGCATGTTCCACGTCCCATCGGCGAGTTCCTCGAGCGCAGTGTAGCACAGGCCTACAGCTTCTCCGTCGCTATGGCAGGTCAGCCAAAAGGCTTCTGTTTCGCCTGCCAGTGATGGGGCTAGCATGTCTGGGAGCATTTCGCTCGGGAAAAGCTCTGTCCCATCCAGCACTGCCTGAAGTCCTGCAATGTCGTCGGTTGAAGTCGCTTTAATGATTGGGTTTGTCATTTTCTGTTTATCCTTATCGGTTGTCGTACTGAGGGTTCACGGAGCGAATGCCGAGCCTTGTGGCGCGGTAGGGTCGTCCGTTTTCAGATTTGATGAACCGCCGTTTCTTCAGGCGGTCAAAGAGCTTCAGCGAGCAAGCAGCCAATACGTGGCCGTCGCGGGTGAAGCATGAGACTTCGCGCACTTTGCCGTTCGCCATACGCTCAAAATGGATGGCTCCACCTTGCGCCAGAACGTGCAAAACACGCTGTTCGTGTTTTGAGATATTCAACGGATTGTCTCTTGAGTTTATGTCAGCAGAACAGGCTTCCGGCATCTCGCGCAGAAGTCTTCTGGTTCAAGTTGGTCCAATCAGGTGGACCTTAGCGGCGGGCCGCAATCGTAGACATAAATTCTCCATCGCCCTGCGTTCGTGCAGCACGTGAAAGAGAGCTAGTACGACAAGTACCGTTTTGCAAGCGGACATTCGGAAAACCAAAGTCAATGGCAGCAATGTCCGCAGAGCGTTCATTCAAACGGAACGCAGTGAGCGACTGCTCTGAGCTGAGAGCAGGCACTAAACAGTTAATCGCTAATGGCGCAAACCCTAGACAACAACACATTTTGTCGCCGCTTTTTGGCTTCCGTCAAATCGTAGGTTGTTCTGGTGCGTCACCCAAAGCCAGCAGCAATAGAATTGCCAACAATGGCGATCCGACTAGACCAATCAAAAACCATATCAAACCGGATCGGTTGCGTTGTCCTGCCATTGTGATCGGAAGGATATAAAGCCAGATCACAAAAACGCCTAAGACGATGAGAAATAACAAACTAACTAACCCGTCCATCGCACATTAGCCTTTCGTTCGATTGCGTTATGTATGGTCTGCCCAACGGCCGTTGCAAGTGTCTCAAAGATGATCCCACAGAAAGCTGAACATTGCGGTCAGATATAGACCGACGATGACATAGGGCCGATAACCGTCATCCACCCATTCTTGAAGCGTTTGGATAAAGCAATGGTTTGACCTGCACCCGGTGTGGTCAACCCCGAAATGCATTCCGACCCAGAAGGCGGTCGCCAATCCGCTAAAAAAGATAAGCGAAGTCCATTTTCTTATGTGTCTGGGTACCTGCATTGCAGCGGTATAGTTAAGGAATTGGGCAACAGTTTGTCTTTACTTGCCTGAGAACACAATATGAACATACGTCATGCGCAGATGGCCTAGAACAATTCCCTTCGATCTGAAATGCCGGTTGGAGATGCTGCATGAATACCGCAACGCACCATCCCTTTAGTCGCAATGCGGTGAAGTTTTGGAATGGTTAGAACGGCACGGTGTCGAGCCACCAGACCATCCCTTGCCGATCGCACCGGAAATGGGCGGTCCGGTTGGTCACAATTGAGTTTTCGGAAATAGCCTTGCGTCCATCTGGCACTTACCCAGCGTCGAGAATTGGCCTACTTTCCGGCTATCCTTTGTTTGAGGCACCCCGCGCTACCAAACTCCTCTTTCCCTTAGTGCAGCAGGTAACGCGGGTTCTTTGATCCGATCACCTGGTCGACCCGTATCTCTATAACTTCATGATCCCCTATTATTTAATAGAATAGTGCATGGTAGACAGGCCACCCCAATCCACTGAAATAGGTTGGTGGCGGAGACGAAGGGATTCGAACCCTCGAGACGGTTTCCCGCCTACTCCCTTAGCAGGGGAGCGCCTTCGACCACTCGGCCACGTCTCCGCCGGCGGGTATATCCTTGCCTGTCCCCCGGACACAAGGCGATTTTCCGGCGCAGGTGAATTTTTCTGTCCGACTATGGTGCCCAAGTTGCTGACACGGTGGCTGGACGCGAAGGGTATAGAGGAAAAACGAAGCAACGAAAATGCACAGGCTTTTGCTCAGCCGGCGCGTGCCCTTGCTTTTTGTATATGTTTTAGCGCATATTTGGGGATATTTTGTGAACTTAAAAAAGACTTGCTGGGGCAACAGGGCAGCGGCGCGAAGCGCCAATAAAGATCCTTTTGGGGGAAGGGGCTGCGTTTGACTTGGGTACAAGTGTTTCTTGTTTTTTGTTTTCTTTCGTTCTTGCCGTCGCAACTTTTGGCGAATATCGGCACTGTAATTGAGGTAAAGCAGGGCGCGAAGATCACGCGTTCGGGTGCCTCTGAAACCTTACGAAAAGGAATGGAAGTTTCTCCGGGCGATGCGATCTCTACGGATCGCAACGGGTTGGTTCAGTTGGTTTTTGTAGACGAAACCAAAATCGCCATCGGCCCAAATGCTCAGATGGTTCTTGATGTAACGATGTTGCGTGGCAGGCAAAAAGCCAAAAACTTCACCGTTCAGGCCCTTGGCGGAAGCTTTCGCTTTATTTCGGGGAAAAGCCGAAAGCGCGCCTACGAGATCAAGACCCCTACAGCGACCATGGCGGTGCGTGGTACAATCTTTGATATCTGGGTCGCGTCGAGCTCCCAAAGCGCGATGGTTGTTTTGCAAGGCAATGTTCAGATCTGCAGCGCGGGTGGTTCTTGCCGTGCAACAGGGCGCGTGTGCAGCCTGTTTGCAACGGGGCGAGGTGGCGGTGTCGGTCGACCTGTGGATCAGGCGCAATATGATGCGGCTCTGAAGCAAGGCTTCCCGTTCATTCAATCGCAAGCTCAACTGCAAAGCTCTCTGCGCGTTGAAGTCGAAGGTTGCTCAGGCGAGCAAACGGCCCTGAGGAGGGTGCGACCGAAATCCGACTTTAAGCAAGCACCACCGCCACCGCGAGAGCAGGCGAGGCAGGTCAAAAGTGCCGCAAGAACACCGCGGAAAGCCAACCCGCCAGCGCCACCGCAGCCTCAGCCAGTTCAGCCAGAAACTGTCGAAGAGCCGCGAGAAGAACCTCGCGAAGAACCGCGTGAGGAAAAAAGTGAGGAACGAGAGGGAGAGCCGCGCAAGAGCGAGGCCGATGAATTGCGCGAATTGGGAGCGGAAATACTAGGTAGTGAAGCAATCAGTGAGCCGGGCTAAAGGGAACATCCCGGCAGATGTCTCGGATCGGAGGCGAAGTTGACCCCGAATATCAAAAAACGAAATGCCCGTCGTCTGGCTTTCCAGCTGGTGGGGTTGGGGTTGATATTGTTTGGCTGCTTCATTCGCGTGATGGATCCTTACCCAGTTCGCGCAATGCGCCTGACCTACTTTGATATTCTACAGCGCCTTTCACCTCGTGAATTTACACCGGATTTACCGGTGCGAGTGCTCGACATCGATGAAAAGTCTTTGGCTCGGTCGGGGCAATGGCCATGGCCCCGAACCCAATTGGGAGAGCTGGTAGATCGGTTGAGCGACTACGGCGCCGCTGCGGTTGCCTTTGACATGCTGTTTGCCGAACCTGATCGGTATTCGCCCTCTCGGCTGATCAAAGACCCGGCCCTTGCGGGTGTTTTGAGCCTCAAGGACTCAACCGCGCGATTGGACAACGATCGGGTATTTGCCGAAAAGATGGAGCAGCTTCCCGTCGTTCTTGGTGTAGCTGCTCGGCTCACCGATGGAGGCAAGGGCGTTGTGCCCAAAATGGGCCTGGTCGAAATTGGCGAGCAGCCAAGTGTCGGGCTTTTCTCGACACCCCATTGGACAACGCTCGCCCCACCTCTGGCAGATCATGCTGCGGGGATCGGAGGCGTCAATGTTTCACCATTGGGTGGGTTGGGTGTCGTTCGCAAAGTGCCAGTTCTGTGGTCGGGTCCCGACGGTGTTTTACCCGGTCTCGGACTGGAAGCGCTGAGGGTCGCGCTGGGTGAGCCTGTCTTGTTTGCCGACGGAGCAATGGATGAAGTCGGAATCATGTTGGGTGTTGGCTTGGGGGATTTCACCTTACCGACGACCGAGAACGGTGAGATCTGGGTGCGCTATCGGCGCGATGATCCGCGTCTGTATCTGTCTGCCCATGATGTGATGCAAACAGAGGACGATCCCGCTTTGCGCGATCAGATCGAAGGTCGCATCATTCTGGTCGGTACTTCTGCCGCCGGGCTTTTTGATATGCGCGAGACGGCGTTGGGCGAGTCGGTTCCTGGTGTTTCGATCCACGCGCAGATCATAGAACAGATCCTGTTGGGCGATATGCTGCATCGAACCGATGTAACCTCGGCGTTGGAACTGGTTGCGTTTGTCGCGCTTGGGGTCGTTGTCACGGTGGTTATGTCCCGCTTTGGCGCGGTGGCGTCTTTCATCGCGGGTGGCGTGGCGGCCGCTGCCGTGATGGCAATCAGTTGGATGGCGTTTCAGAATCAGGCTGTGCTGTTTGATGCCACCTTCCCTCTAATTGGGGGGATGGCGAATTTTGGCCTGCTTGTAGGGTATCAGTTCATCTCATCCGAGCGTGAAAAACGGATGATCCGGCAAACCTTCTCGCACTACGTCGCCCCGGAAATTCTGGACGAGCTGGAAAGCAGCGGCCACAGCCTGCAATTGGGTGGCGAGACGCAGGACATAACGGTGATGTTTTCCGACATTAGGGGATTTACACCCTTGTCCGAGGCCGTGTCGGCCACCGATCTTGTGGCGATCCTGAACGCGTTGTTCTCAGAGATTGGCGATCAGATTTTGGTCGAGCGGGGAACAATAGACAAATTTATCGGTGATGCAGTGATGGCGTTTTGGAACGCGCCCCTACCGGTGCCCGATCACCCGTTGCGCGCCGCGCAGGCCGCATTGCTGATGCGTCAGGCTCTGGCCAGGTTCAACGCCTCACCCATAATGAAGAACAATCCACCAATAGCATTGGCGACCGGGTGCGCAGCAGGTTTCGCCTGTGTCGGAAATATCGGGTCGCAAAAGCGATTCAACTATACCGTTATAGGTGATGTTGTGAACGTCGCTGCGCGTATCGAACAGAACTGTCGTCATGTTGACTATGATATTTTGCTTTCCACCGAGATCCGGCGCAAGGTCGGAGACCGTTTGGCAATGCTGGAAGCCGGCTATATCGACCTGAAAGGAAAAAGCGAGCCGGAAGCTGTCTACATTCTGGTCGGTGATAACAAGACGAAGGGTTCAGCTGAATTTGTCGCGCTGGCCAACGCGCACCAGCAGTTGATTGATGCCATACGTGTGCGTGCACCACGTCAGATAATTCGTGAAATCTGTTCTGAATGTCAAAGCCTTGGACAAAAAGTCGAGCCTGGCTTGTTCCAATTCTATAATGGCGTTCCCAATCGGACGGCAGACTTCCGGTCTAAAGCGTCGGTTGAAAAGCTAGTGTTCAGCCACAACAGCGGTAAGAACATGACAAACCGGAAAGCCAGACGAAAATAGAACGGGTCACTGCAACCGTAGTGCAGCGACCCGCCGTGCCAGGCCCGGGTGGCCTGCCTCGCCCCCTCGATTACCTACTAAAACAAAACCGGTCTAAACTCTCGATATTCTGAGACAGACAACACTTCCTGGCTGGTACAATCCCAGATTGCACGAAATGTGACAGCTCTTCAGTGACGAAGTTCACAGATGGTTAAAATTATTTCTATCGCCAATCGAAAAAGTTTGGACCGGCCTTGCTCAACAGCGTCGCCGCCAGGTGCTGGCCCATTTGGGCGGCGTCTTCGATGGGCCCGCTGATCTGTTCGGAAATCGCTTCTGATCCATTCGGGCGCAGGACTTCGCCACGCAAGGTCAATTGGCCCGCGCGCAGTTCAGCAAGGCCAGCGATTGGGGTTTCGCAAGATCCGTCAAGCCCGGCCAGCAAGTTGCGTTCGGCGCTCAGGCGATAACCTGTTTCGGGGTGGTGGATCGCAGAAAGCATCTCGGCTGCGCGTTTATCGTCTGTGCGACGTTCGATCCCGATTGTGCCCTGCGCAATCGCGGGCAGCATTTCGTCGGGCGAGATTGCTGTGGCGGGAAGGTCATCCATCTTTAGTCGGCGCAGCCCGGCCATAGCCAGGAACGTACAATCGGCAACACCATCGGCCAGCTTTTTCAGGCGCGTCTGCACATTGCCACGAAACTCGACAACATTCAGGTCGGGGCGACGGTTCAGCAGTTGCGCCCGGCGGCGCAACGAAGAGGTCCCAACTGTTGCACCGTTGGGCAGATCCTGGATCGCACCCAAGCGCGGTGAGATGAAAGCATCGCGCACATCTTCGCGAGGCAGAAACGTATCCAGTTCCAGACCCTCGGGCTGTTCGACCGGCATATCCTTGGTGGAATGCACGGCGATATCAATGTCGCCGCGCAACATGGCCTCTTCGATTTCCTTGGTGAAAAGACCCTTGTTCCCGATCTCTTTCAACGGCCGGTCCGCATCGATCATCGCGCGGTTGTCACCAGTGGTTTTGATGACCACGATCTCAAAGGCGTCGTCTGGCAGATCAAACGCGGCGCTCAGCCGATCGCGTGTTTCGTGGGCCTGTGCCAGCGCCAGCGGCGAGCCTCGGGTGCCAATTTTCAACGGCGAAGCGGGATCGGGTAGGATCAGTGTCATGGATCAAGCTTTAGTCGCGTCACTTTGCCCTGACAATGGGGCCAGTGCTTGACAAATTGCCACTGAGGCCCGACCCGTGATGTGCAATACTCAGTTCGGGGGCAGGGATGACCAAATCAAAAACGATATTGCGGGCGCTGGCTGGCGAGGTTCAGGATGTGCCCCCGATCTGGATGATGCGACAAGCGGGCCGCTACCTGCCCGAATACCGGGCCACGCGGGCGCAGGCCGGGGATTTTCTGTCGCTGTGTTACAACCCCGAGCTTGCAGCCGAAGTGACCTTGCAGCCAATCCGACGCTACGGCTTTGATGCCGCTATCCTGTTTGCCGATATTCTCCTAGTGCCGCAGGCTTTGGGCGCCGAACTTTGGTTCGTCACCGGAGAAGGCCCGCGCCTGTCCACGATCACGCAGCAATCCGAATTTGATGCTCTGAAACCGGTCGATGAGATCCACGCAACCCTGTCGCCCGTCTATGAAACGGTACGCATTCTGGCATCTGAGTTGCCGGCTGAGACCACGCTGATCGGTTTTGCCGGGGCACCATGGACCGTGGCGACCTATATGATCGCGGGGCGCGGCACACCGGATCAGGGGCCTGCCCATGCGTTGCGTGAAGAAAACGTGGCGCTGTTCGAGGCTTTGCTGGATCGGATCACAGCAGCCACGATCGAATATCTCTCGGCGCAGATCGAGGCAGGTGCCGAGGTGGTCAAAATCTTCGACAGCTGGGCCGGATCACTTAAGGGTGACGATTTCCGCAAATATGCGGTCGAGCCCTGCCGGGTGATCACCCAGGCGATCAAGGCGCGGCATCCAGAGGTGCCCGTGATCGGCTTCCCGCGTGAGGCGGGTGAAGGCTATGTGGGCTTTGCCAGAACCACGGGTGTGGATTGTGTGGCGCTGGACAATTCCGTGTCGCCCGAATGGGCGGCGGAACATGTGCAGGTCGATGGCTGCGTGCAGGGCAATCTGGCCTCTCACCATATGGTGACGGGCGGTCAGGCCCTGGTGGACGAGACGCGCCACATTGTTGAGGCGTTTGGCAAGGGCCCGCATATTTTCAACTTGGGTCACGGGATCACGCCGGATGCGGATCCTGACAATGTACAGCTGATGATCGACACCGTGCGCGGCAGCTAGACAAAAGGGAAGGGGCCAGCCTGTTTTTGGTCTTTGGTCCTCTCAATCCCCGGGGGTTGAGAGGCCAGATGAAGAGGCGGATCGGTCCTTTTCTTCAAGCTCTGCCAGAATTTCGGCAGAGTGTGCACCACGGGTCGGGCTGGGTTTGAGATGCCAGTCATAGGTTGAAAAGCGCGGGGCCGCGGCGGCTTGTGGGACGCCGTTTTCAGTCATCCAGGTCTGACGCGTCTGGTTCATCGGGTGCGCTTGGGCTTCGCGCGGGCTGAGAACAGGGGCGACGCAAGCATCGGTTCCCTCAAACAGATCTGCCCAGTGGTCGCGGGGTTTGGTGGCGAAAAGCCGAGTTAGGCGCGCGCTCTGATCAGGCCAAAGGGTGCGGTCGTACTGAGCGGTGAAATCCGGGTCGTTGGACAGGTTCAAAACCTCTAGAAAACAGGCATAGAATTTGGGCTCGAGGCATTGGACGGACAGGAAGCCACCGTCGGCGCATCGGTAGCATCGGCTCCAATGGGGACCGTCCAGAAGGCTTTCACCGCGGGTTTCAGACAGGTTGCCGCTTTGCGCCAAACTCATCAGTAGATTCATCATATGGGCAGAACCGTCATAGATTGCGGCATCGACCACCGTACCTTGACCGGTTTTTTGGGCCTGTAAGAGTCCGGCGAGGATGCCTGCGACAAGGTACATCGCGCCGCCTCCGATATCGCCGACCAGGGTTGGTGGGGTTTGGGGGATTTGCCCGGGCTGCGACCCGTACCACAGCGCCCCCGAGAGGGCGATATAGTTCAGGTCATGCCCTGCGCGCTCAGATAAAGCGCTGTCTTGTCCCCAGCCTGTCATGCGCCCATAGACCAGTTTCGGGTTCATCTTCAGGCATGCGGCGGGTCCGAGCCCCAGCTTTTCCATCACACCGGGGCGGAACCCTTCGATTAGCGAATCTGCGGTTGCGATCAGGCGTCTGGCGATTGCAAGATCGTCAGGGCTCTTGAGGTCGAGCGCAATCGACCGTTTGCCGCGATCCAGAATGTGCTGGTCGGTCAGGCCAGCCGCGTTGGTGCCGCCCTTGCGGTGGATGGTAATGACGTCGGCGCCCATATCAGCCAGTTGCATCGCAGCGAATGGACCTGGACCCAAGGCCTCAATCTCGATCAAACGTATACCGTTCAGCATTCTCGTCCTCCCAGCTGCCAGGCTGGGCGCTGAGGCAGGGTTTGACAAGGGGAGGCTTGCGGTCGTGTTGGGCCTCGGGCTCGACATGGATCATTTTGGCCTGTTCCGTCCGAGACCTTCGCGATAGGGTCCGGGCCAGAACGAGGGAAGACATGGCAACAATTCTGTCCATCAAGGACCTGCGGAAATCTTACGACGATGGTTTCCAAGCACTGAAAGGTGTGTCACTGGAGATCGAAGAAGGTGAAATCCTTGCTTTGCTTGGACCAAACGGTGCTGGTAAAACAACCCTGATCTCAACAGTTTGCGGTATAACAACACCCACATCAGGCACCGTTACGGTCGGCGGGTATGATATCGAAAACGACTTTCGCGCAGCGCGCAAGATGATCGGTCTGGTGCCACAGGAAATCGCGCTAGAACCGTTCGAAAAGGTTTCGAATACAGTGCGCTTTTCGCGTGGGTTGTTTGGCCATGGCCGAGATGATGCTCGGATCGAAGAAATTCTGACCAAACTCTCCCTGTGGGACAAACGCAAGAACGCGATCAAGGAATTGTCGGGGGGTATGAAGCGCCGGGTGCTGATCGCCAAGGCGCTGGCGCATGAGCCTCGGGTCTTGTTTCTGGACGAACCAACAGCGGGCGTGGATGTCGAACTGCGCAAGGACATGTGGGAGATCGTGGCCGAGCTGAAGCAAAGCGGCGTCACTATCATTTTGACGACTCATTACATCGAAGAGGCTGAAGCGATCGCAGATCGTATCGGGGTCATCGACAAAGGTGAGCTGTTGTTGGTGCAGGACAAAAACAGCCTCATGGCTCAGATGGGGAAAAAACAGATCGAGGTAATGTTAACCGAAGCGATCTCAGCAATTCCCGAAAGCTTGGCCACGCATGACCTGGTGTTGAGCCCAGCAGGGGATGCGTTGATCTATACCTACGACACAAATGCCGAGCGCACGGGGATCACCACCCTGTTGAATGATGTGGCGCAAGCAGGCCTGGTGTTGCGGGATGTGCAAACACGGCAATCCAGCCTTGAAGAGATCTTTGTTAACCTCGTCTCGGGAGAGGCAGCATGAACTGGTCCGCAATTGCTGCCATTTACCGTTTTGAAATGACACGGTTCTTTCGGACATTGGCGCAGAGCTTCATTTCCCCCGTACTCTCGACGTCGCTTTATTTTGTTGTCTTCGGCACCGCAATCGGAAGCCGGATCGAGCAGGTGGAAGGCGTGTCTTACGGGGCTTTCATCGTGCCCGGGCTGATCATGTTGTCCGTGGTGACGCTCTCGATCTCGAACGCGTCCTTTGGGATCTATTTCCCAAAGTTCCTGGGGACGATCTATGAGCTGCTTTCGGCCCCGGTGAATTTCATCGAGATCGTGATCGGCTATGTCGGCGCGGCGGCCACCAAGGCGCTTTTTGTTGGGGTCGTTATTCTGGTGACGGCCACGTTCTTTGTGGAAATAAGGGTCGAGCATCCCATCGCCATGGTAACCTTTTTGGTGCTGACCTGTCTCAGTTTCTCATTGCTGGGGTTCATTGTCGGGATCTGGGCCAGCAATTTCGAACAGATGTCTCTGGTTCCGCAGTTGGTTGTGACACCGCTGGTGTTCCTCGGCGGGACATTTTATTCGATTTCAATGCTTCCACCAGTTTGGCAGACGATCACCCTGTTTAACCCGGTAGTCTACCTGGTTTCCGGCTTTCGCTGGTCGTTCTATGGGTTGGCGGATGTACCGATTGTGTTCAGCCTTCTGGCGATCCTTGGGTTCACGGGTCTGTGCCTTGGCATCATAGGCTGGATCTTCAAAACAGGCTGGCGTATCCGCAGTTGAGCGTTGCATTTTTACCCATGATGAGTGCTATTTTTCTTGAGGGGGTGAATATGCCAGCGGCGTTCCCTTGTTTAAGGACTTGGGGCACTCTACATCGGCACCCATGACGTTCAGCCTGCCATTTCTCAAAAAACAGCCCTGCGTGGCCGTGGTTCGTTTGTCCGGTGCCATCGGAATGGCTGGCCGCAATTCGATGAGTGATGCGTCGCTTGCGCCGGTTTTGGAAAAGGCGTTTCGCAAGGGCAAGCCCGCTGCTGTGGCGCTTGAAGTGAACTCTCCGGGCGGATCGCCTGTGCAAAGTTCTTTGATCGGGGCGCGGATTCGGCGCTTGTCGGAAGAGTTGGATGTGCCCGTCATTGCGTTTGTAGAAGATGTGGCCGCCTCGGGCGGGTATTGGCTGGCCGCGGCCGCTGATGAGATCTGGGCGGATAACAGCTCGGTCCTGGGATCGATCGGTGTGATTTCGTCGGGCTTTGGGGCCCATGTCTTTCTGGCGCGTCAGGGGTTTGAACGCCGGGTGCATACGGCAGGCAAATCCAAATCGATGCTCGATCCCTTCGCGCCTGAAAAGAAAGAGGATGTCGCACGTCTGACGGGTTTGCTGAATGACATCCACGGCAACTTCATCGACCACGTCAAGGCGCGGCGCGGGGATAAGCTGGACCAAAGCGCGGAACTTTTTACCGGCGAGGTCTGGCTGGCGCGGCGGGCGCAGGAACTGGGTTTGATCGACGGGATTGGTCATTTGAAACCCAAGATGCAGGAGCGTTTTGGCGATAAGGTCAAGTTCCGCCGCTATGGGCAGCGCAAGCCGCTTTTGTCGCGTTTGGGTGCGTCGCTGGCACAAGACGCGATAGCAGGCCTTGAGGAGCGGGCGGCCTACGCGCGTTTCGGTTTGTGACGTGATCATCAAGGCGGTCACCTTTTTCTTGATTGGCATGGGCGTGTTGGCGATGTTCGGCAAGCTACGGTTTCCGGGGCAAAAGCGGCTGAGCACGGCCAAATGCCCTCGATGCGGTCGGTTTCGAATTGGCAAAGGCCCCTGCGCCTGTGAAAAGGGAGGCCGCGGATGACGGCGTGGCTGTTTTCAGGCCTTGGGCTGTTGATCCTGTTGTTGGCAGGAGACGCGCTGGTGCGCGGCGCGGTGAATCTGAGCCTGCGCCTTGGAGTGCCTGCGCTGATTGTCAGCCTGACGATTGTCGCGTTCGGGACATCTGCACCAGAGCTGTTGATCGCGATCAGTGCGGTTCAGGAAAACGCGCCCGGCATTGCTTTGGGCAATGTTGTCGGCTCGAACACCGCGAATATCCTTCTTGTATTGGGCCTGCCGGCCTTGTTGGCGACGCTGCACACCAGTGAGTGCGACAGTCGCAAGAACTATGTGTTCATGTTGCTTGCGACGGTACTGTTCATTGCTCTGGCGTTTTGTGGCGTGTTTACGCTGCTTAGCGGCGCGGTTTTGCTGCTGGCCTTGGGGCTGGTGCTGGCAAACGCATTTCGCGAAGCTCATGCCCATCGCAAAGCCTGTGGCGAAGCCTGCGCGGATGATGATGAGTTGGAAGGTCTGGATGAGGCCGATCCAAACATGCCCTATTGGAAGCTGTCGGTTTATCTGGTTCTGGGTCTGATCGGTTTGCCCGTCGGGGCGCATCTGTTGGTGGAAAACGCAACCGTGATCGCCCGGGTGTATGGTGTCAGCGAGACTGTGATTGGCCTGACCTTGGTTGCAATCGGTACGTCACTGCCCGAATTGGCGACAACGGTCATGGCCGCTTTGCGTCGTCAGGCGGATGTGGCGTTGGGCAATGTCATCGGCTCGAACATGTTCAACCTGCTGGCCATTATCGGCATTGCAACGCTGTTTGGTCGGATCCCGGTGGACCCAGAATTCTTGCACTTTGACCTTTGGGTCATGCTTGGGGCCTCGCTTCTGTTGCTGCCCTTTGTGTTCTTCAAACAAGATATCACACGCACTTGGGGCTTGGTTCTGACCGCGCTATATGCAGGCTATATCGTTATCCTTCTAGCCTGATTACGGAGATCTGCGATGACCCGAGCATTGGTGACTGGCGCCGGAAAACGGCTCGGTCGGGCCATGGCGCTCTATTTGGCGCGTCGAGGAATGGATGTGGCGGTCCACTATGCAACATCAACGGACGAGGCGTACGAAACCGTTGCTGAAATCCGAGCATTGGGTCGATCATCAACTGCCTTGCAGGCGGATCTTTTGGATGAGGGACAGATCGCTCAGTTGCTGCCGCAAGCGTCCGAAGCCCTGGGCGGTCCAATCACCTGTTTGGTGAACAACGCATCGATCTTTGAGTACGACAATATTCAGACCGCGACGCGTGAAAGCTGGGACCGGCACATCGACAGCAACTTGCGCGCTCCCTTTGTGCTGACACAGGCAATGGCCCGGCAAGGGCTGAAGCCGGAAACAGATGAGATGAACGAGCCGGTGGCAACCGGTCTTATCGTCAACATGGTCGACATGCGTGTTCGTAAGTTGACGCCCGAATTCATGACCTACACCATTGCCAAGATGGGGCTGTGGGCGCTGACCCGTACGTCTGCGCAGGCCCTGACACCAGCCATTCGGGTCAATGCAATCGGTCCGGGCCCAACCTTGCAAGGCCACCGACAGAGCGAGATCCATTTCAAGTCGCAGCGCGAAAATACCATCCTCGAGCGTGGAGCGAATCCCTCGGACATAACCGCTGCGCTGGGCTATTTTCTGGACGCTCCAGCAGTCACAGGACAGCTTATTTGCGTGGACGGAGGCCAGCATCTGGGCTGGCAAACTCCGGATGTCATGGGTGTCGAATAGCGTTTGGGGACCGAAGTTTTGCACCGCTCTCGGTTCTGTTACAAACGCGTTACAAATTTGTCTTTTTTTTCATACACTTGTTCGGAAGGTGAAAAAGTTTTGCATTAAATCAATGGCTTACATTTGTGCTTATTTTTTGAGCAAATCGGCGAACAGGTCATAAATCAAGGGAAAATCCCAAAGCTTACAAAGTTATCTGCACACTTATCCACAGAAGTCGTGGATTTGTTTACTCTTGATCTAAACGGCACAAGATTGCAGCCACATGCAGAGAATCATATCCCAGTAACATGACTACCCAGAGCGATTCCCCCCAGACTGGCTATGCCCGCATTCAGCGTTATGTGAAAACCCTGGACAGCTCGCCAGGTGTGTACCGAATGCTGGATGCCGACAGCCGGGTTCTTTACGTTGGCAAGGCGCGCAATCTGAAGGCTCGGGTGTCGAATTACACGCGGCCCGGTCATTCAGGGCGGATCGAAAAGATGATCGCTGCGACCGCATCGATGATGTTTCTCACCACCCGGACCGAGACCGAGGCGCTGCTGCTGGAACAGAATCTGATCAAGCAGCTCAAGCCGAAATACAACGTGCTGCTGCGGGATGACAAAAGCTTCCCCAACATACTGGTTGCCAAGGATCACGCCTTTCCACAGATCAAGAAACATCGCGGAGCCAAGAAGGAAAAGGGCGCCTATTTCGGTCCCTTCGCCAGCGCGGGTGCGGTGAACCGGACGCTGAACCAGTTGCAAAAGGCATTCCTGCTGCGAAACTGCTCGGATTCCATGTTCGACAGCCGCACGCGGCCGTGCCTGCTCTATCAGATCAAACGCTGTTCAGGGCCCTGTGTCGGGCTGATCTCGGAGGAGGACTACCGTGAAAGCGTCCGCGATGCGGAACGGTTCCTGTCGGGCCGGTCGACCAAGGTACAAGAGGATCTGGCCGAGCAGATGATGGTCGCGTCTGAGGCGATGGAGTTCGAGCGCGCAGCAGGTTTGCGCGACCGCATCCGTGCGCTGACGCAAGTGCAGACCAGCCAGGGCATCAATCCGCGCGGCGTGGCCGAGGCGGATGTGATCGGCCTCTATATGGACAGTGGACAGGCCTGTGTGCAGGTCTTCTTTATCCGGGCGAATCAGAACTGGGGGAACAAGGATTTCTATCCGCGCGTCGGGCCGGATGTGTCACCTGCCGAAGTGATGGAGGCCTTCCTTGGCCAGTTCTACGACAACAAGGAGCCGCCGCGGCAATTGATCCTGTCAGACGGGATCGAAAACGCGGATCTGATGCAAGACGCGCTGAGCGAAAAAGCCGGACGCAAGGTTGAGATCCTTGTGCCGCAACGTGGCGAGAAACAGGAACTGGTGGCTGGTGCTCTGCGTAACGCGCGCGAGTCTCTGGCACGGCGCATGTCGGAAAGTGCGACGCAGGCCAAGCTGTTGCGCGGGGTGGCCGAGGCCTTTGACCTCGACAGCCCGCCAAGCCGGATCGAAGTGTATGACAACTCGCACATCCAAGGCACCAACGCCGTGGGCGGTATGATCGTGGCTGGCCCGGAAGGGTTTATGAAAAACACCTATCGCAAGTTCAACATCCGGGGCGATGACCTGACACCGGGCGACGATTTCGGCATGATGAAAGAGGTTCTGACCCGCCGGTTCACGCGCCTGCAAAAGGAGGACCCGGATCGTGACAAGGGGCTGTGGCCCGATCTGTTGCTGATCGACGGTGGGGCCGGTCAGGTCAGTGCCGTGCATGAGATCATGGTGGAGCATGGCGTCGAAGACATCCCGATGGTCGGCGTAGCCAAAGGCATCGACCGAGATCACGGCAAAGAAGAATTCCACCGCATTGGTCAGCGACCGTTTGCGTTGAAACGCAATGATCCGGTGTTGTATTTCGTTCAGCGCCTGCGGGACGAAGCCCATAGGTTCGCCATCGGCACCCACCGCGCTAAGCGCGCCAAGGCAGTTGGGGCGACACCGTTAGACGAAATCCCGGGCGTCGGCGCGGCGCGCAAACGCGCTCTGCTGGCGCATTTCGGAAGCGCCAAGGCGGTCAGCCGGGCCAATCTGGCAGATCTGAAAGCGGTCGAGGGGATATCAGCCGGGCTGGCGCAGAAGGTTTACGACTTTTTCCATGACAAGGGCTAGGCGCGCCGCCCGCGCCAAAGGATGTAAAGCCCCGATGCGACAATCAAACCGCTGCCCAGCCACATGGTTTGGTCCAGCCGTTCGCCAAAGAAGATCACGCCCAACGCAACGCCAAACAAAAGTCGGGAATAGCGAAAGGGTGTCACGGCAGAAACTTCACCCGTGCGCATCGCTTTCATCAAAGATGAATATGCGATCGTGCCAAGACCAACGGCACAGGCCAGAGATATGCTGGTATAGATCTCTAACGGTGCGGCTGGCACCTGTTCCCAAAAGCGAAAGGCCAACCCAGCGATGATGACGCAGACAAAACCGTAAAACCCCAGCACCTCGGTTCCAAGGCTGGCCGGTGCTGCGCGGCTGGCCAGATCTCGTCCGGCAAAGCCCAACATTCCCAGGACGGCCAGCAACGACAACAAGGTGAAACTGTCGCCGGTTGGCTGGATGATGACAACGACACCGATAAGGCCAACGAAAATGGCGCTCCACCGTCGCCAACCAACGGTTTCGCCAAACAACAGCGCCGCGCTTGCAACAACGACAAGCGGTGTGGCCTGCAGGATTACGGTGGCCGAGGATAACGGCGTCAGCGTTATGGCCAGCACGTAGAACAGCCGACCCAGAATCTCGAACACGGCGCGAATTTTCATAGCGCGTGACATCACATCTGATTGGAACAACCGCGTCCCGCGCGCACCGGCAACACATGCAAAAATGACCGCTCCACCTGTGCCGAATAACACCAGGATTTGCCAGATCGGCAGCGCGGTCGCGGCTGCTTTGAGGAATGCGTCTTCCAAAGCAAAGCAGGCCATCGCGCCAATCATCCACGCACTGCCGATCAGGTTTGAACGTGCGTCGGTCTGAATATTGGGGGTCATGTTCAACGGTTTTGCCTTGCCACCAGTTCGACGGCAATCTGACGCCAATTCGATCCGACGCCAAGGGGCAAATGGATGTGCTTGGCTGTTCCGACAGCATGGACCAAGCGTCTGGGATTGGTGCAGATTTTTGCTTGCGTGGCTTTCCTGTCCAATCCCGCCGATGTAGAGTTCGCCCTATGAAGTGGAACTTGCCGAATATCCTGACCGTTTTGCGTTTGCTGGCCGCGCCCGGTCTGGCCGTGATGTTTTTGTATTTCACTCGGCCTTATGCCGATTGGTTCGCTCTGATCCTGTTTCTGACTGCCGCGATCACCGATTGGTTCGATGGATATCTTGCGCGGGCGTGGAAACAGGAAACCAAGATCGGCGCCATGCTGGACCCTATTGCCGACAAAGCCATGGTGGTCATCGCGCTGATGATCATCGTTGGCTATTCGCAAGACAGCTGGACCCCATGGCTGGTTCTGCCCGCGACAGTGATCCTGTTTCGTGAGGTCTTTGTCTCGGGCCTGCGGGAATATCTGGGGGATGTGGCGGGCACGCTGAAGGTCACGAAATTGGCAAAATGGAAAACCACCACGCAGATGGTGGCCATCGCTGTGCTATTCTCGCAGGGCATTTTTGAACATTACGCAGTTATGGCCAGCTTTGGTATGGATGCCGCGCTGGTCGAACAAGTTCTGTCCGGTCAGGTCGAGGATGTGAACGGATTGCGTTGGAACGCCAACGGCATGTATTGGTCGGGCCAGATCGGTCTGTGGCTGCTCTTACTGGCGGCAGCTCTGACATTGATCACCGGCTATGATTACCTACGTAAGGCCTTGCCGCATCTGAAGGAGAGCTAGGGATGGACGTGCTGTATTTTGCCTGGGTACGCGAACGGATCGGCCTGCCGAAAGAACGGATCGAAACACAGGCAGCCACGGTAGGTGATCTGGTGGCTGAACTCAGCGCCCGCGAAGATCGCTATGCTGCGGCCTTTGCCGATCTTTCGGCCCTGCGTGTGGCACTGGATCAGGAGCTGTCGGACTTTGATGCGCCCCTGGCTGGCGTCCGCGAGGTTGCGTTCTTCCCACCCATGACGGGCGGTTGATCTGATGCGTATCGCGGTTCAGGAAGCCCCGTTCGATCTGGGGGCCGAGGCAAATGCCTTCGCCGCGGGCGATAACGCAAACGGAGCTATCGTGACCTTCACCGGCGTCGTGCGTGATCTGGCTTCGGGCGACATGGATGTGATGGAAATCGAGCACTATCCCGGCATGACCGAACGCGCGCTGACCAAGATTGCTGAGGATGCGATGGCGCGGTGGTCTTTGGGGGACGTTCTGATCATCCACCGCCACGGACGACTGGCCCCAGGTGACCGAATCATGATGGTCGCGACAGCCTCACCCCACCGCAAGGACGCGTTTGAGGCGGCAGAGTTCCTGATGGATTACCTCAAATCCCGCGCACCGTTCTGGAAAAAGGAAATCACACGCGCAGGCGCTGAATGGGTCGCCGCCAAAGACGAGGACGAAGACGCGCTGAGCCGGTGGTAGACGCGGTCAATCCGCGTTGTTCAGACGTTCGCGCAGTTCTTCGGCCTCTTGGCGTGTAGTACGCAGGCCTTCCATGGCGGCGGCCAGTTCGGCTTCGACCTGGCTGAGCTGGTTGGACAGTTCCGCCTCGCGTTGTTGCAAATACGTGATCGCCTGATCGCGGGTTTCTTCGGCTTCGTGCAACTCCTGGCTCATGCGGTCCAGATCGGCCACGTCGCTTTGCCGGACGCGGGACAGGCGGTGGGCCAGCCAGTTGGCGAACCAACCCATGCAAAAGGCGGCAAACAGGATGACGGCGGTGGCGATGATGAATTCTTGGCGGTTCACTTATTGATCTCCTGCATCCGGATCCGCGTCCTCGGTAGTCTCTTCCGGGGCGTCGGTGTCTGCCTCCATCGCCTCTAGCGCGGTTTCGGTCGATTCGATGGATTCGGGCCGGATCAGCCGGAATTCGATCCGCCGGTTCTCTTCCCGCCCTTCTTCGGTGTCGTTGTCGGCGATGGGCTGAGTTTCACCATAACCGACCGCAGAATAGCTGGAGGTCGGGATACGCCGCCCGCGCAGCTCGTTCAGGATCGATTGCGCCCGGGCCTGGCTGAGCTGCTGGTTCATTTCTTCCCGGCCCTGACTGTCGGTATGGCCCTGAATTTCCAACCGGATCGGGCCGCATTCGCGCAGGATATCCGCAATCTGATTAACGGTATCGCGCGAGGTTTCGGAAATGGTGGCCGATCCCGGTTCAAAGGCGATCTTCGCACCAGTCTGAACTTCGGCGATCTGTGCTTCACAGAGCTCGGGGTCGGGCAGAGCGTCTTCGGGCTTTGGCGGCTCGACATAGGTGATCGACAGGGTGAAGTCCTGAGCATCGCCCAGTTTTTCTGAAAGCAGGCCCGCGATTCGTGCCCGGGCTCCTTGGTCGTGGGTTATGCCGGATAGATCCAGGGTGTCGGGCGTCACCGTCAGCGCACCGTTATTCAATTGAGCCAATGCCTCGAGCCCGGCCAACACGCGGATGGGCCAGTCTGGCGGCAAATCAGGTGCGATGCGGGTGGCCGTATGGACCTGTTCAAAGCCAAAGGCTGCGCGCGAAAAGCTGTCGGTCATGTCGCGCAGGGTTTCATCACCGACCCGACCGCGCAGCTGAACCAGGCCTTCGGGGCTGCGCGTGGCGGAAAACTCGGGTGGGCCGACTTGCTCTTCGACCTCGGGCTCGGGAAGAACGGCATGCAGGGCAAAGACCGATGGCAGCGCGTTTTCCAGCTCGCCCACCACGCGGTCGAACTGGGCGGGGTTTGTGCCCTTGGCTGCGATCAGGGTGATGTCAGCGTCGGACAGGGTGACCGAGCCCCGGCCCAGTTCTTTCACCGCGTTTATGCTTTGCACGCTGGCCAAGGCCCAATTGGGCGAGGGCACGCCCAGCCCGATCGTGCAGCTATAGGTTTCATCCATACCCGCGTTTTGCGCTGCCTGAACAATCGCATCGCGCGCAACCTCGTCCTGGGCTGAACAGGCGTCGAACCTTGCGCCATTGTCGTCGATCAGAAAGCGAAGGGTGAAAGGCGTGATGACAGGGCGTGGAGCCGAGATTGACAGGCCCAGCCGCAAGCTGGGCGGCGCGGCACGCGTGAGTTCCTGTTCAAGCCGGTCCTTCTCGCGTTGGCTTTCTGCAATCGCGGTGATCCTGACCAGACCGGGGCTGGCCGAAATCTTGGCACGCGGCAAACGGATCAGGGATGAAACCGCATAGTCGATGGCCTCGTCCCAGCCTTTGGGCACCGGATAGTCAGCGCTTTCCATAAGGTCGGACACGGATGTGCCGGGGGCCACCGCATTCAGCCGTTCGACCAGATCGCCACGCGCCATAGCACCGGGGACAAGCCCGATGATCGAGATGCCGCTGTCATTGCGCAGGATTTCGGCGGAAAAGCGTGGCGGGGTCAGATCGGCAGTGGGTTCGACTTCCATTTCGTCTATGACGCGCGAAGTGTCGACCTCGCGCCCTGCAGAGGTCAGGGCGGCAAAACGGGTTGCTTCATCGGGGGCGGTCCCGGTCAGAACAACGCGCAACCCGTCAGATTGCACCTCGGCCCAATCGTGACCGTCCAGGTTCAGGGCGCGACGAACGGCAAATTCGGATTCTTCCTCGATCTTGGTGACCGCGTATCCGGCCCCGACATATGACAGAGCCGCGGATAGCGCGAATATCACAATCGCAACGATGAAATACGGCAGTCGCATGTGATGAACCGAGTCTCCCCCTAACGGATGGACCGCACTCATATATCCACGCGCGTCGGGGTGCAATCAAAGCAGCAGGGCAATGCAGAAGAAGATCAGCGGAATTAGGCCGGTGTCGCGATTGGCGCGAAACAGTTGCAGCAGTTTGTCGTTGTCTTCGATGTCCAGGCCGCGCAATTGCCAGGCCAGATGCCAGCCCATGGCCCAAGGCCCGGCCAGCGCCAAAAACAGGGCAGGGCCCGAAGCCACGTTCAACCCTGCATCAATGACCGCCAGCGCCATGCACGTCACCGTTGCCACCAGAAAGTACTTGAGCCACTTGGCGGTATCCGTTCCGAAAAGGCGTGCGGTGGATTTGATGCCGACAAGCTCATCATCTTCGGCGTCCTGATGGGCATAGATCGTGTCGTAGAACAGTGTCCAGGCGATGCCCGACAGATACAGCATGATCGCCGGGGATCCGACCGTTCCGGTATGCGCCGCCCAGGCCAACAATGCGCCCCAGTTGAAGGCCAGGCCCAAAAACACCTGCGGCCACCAGGTAAAGCGTTTGGCAAACGGATAGAGCGTAACCGGCAACAGGGACAGCACGCCCATGGCAATGGCGGCCTGATTGAAGGTCAGCAATACACCCAGCGCCAGCAGACATTGCAGCACCATCCAGATCACCGCCTGACGTACACTCACCTGCCCCGAAGGGATGGGACGCGACCGTGTGCGTTCGACCTGTCCGTCAAACTCGCGGTCAGTGATATCGTTCCAGGTACAGCCCGCGCCGCGCATCAGGAAGGCTCCGATGGCGCAGCCAATGGCGATCCAGATGTCCTCGAACCGTGCCGCGCCGTCGCTGAGAATGGCCAGTGCCAAGCCCCACCAGCATGGGATCAGCAATAACCATGTCCCGATGGGCCGGTCCGCCCGGCTGAGCCGCAGATAGGGGCGGCTGAACGCAGGGGCGTATCGGTCAACCCAATTGTCGGGCACCGCATCAGCGACTTGACCATCTGGTGTTGGGGCATTGCCTTGCATATGTAAGGCCTCATGAGTGCAAAAGTCAGACTGTATGTAGATCAGCCACTTGGGGCAGGGCAATCCGTTCCTTTGTCGCGTGACCAGGCGCATTACCTGTTTGGGGTGATGCGTCTGACCGTGGGTGCCTCGGTTTCGGTGTTCAACGGAAAAGACGGTGAATGGCTGACCGAGGTTGCCGAGGCTGGAAAGCGCGCTGGCCTTTTGACGTGCCAAACGCAAACCAAGCCGCTGCAATTGCCACCGGATCTTTGGTTGCTGTTTGCGCCAATCAAGAAAGCGCGCACCGATTTTATCGTTGAAAAAGCGGCGGAAATGGGCGCTGCGCGCATCCTGCCCGTACAGACTGAGTTCACCAATTCGGAACGCATCCGCCAAGATCGCTTGCAGGCGCACGCGGTTGAAGCTGCCGAGCAATGCGGTGGCACCTATGTGCCCGAGGTGGCTGCGCTGGAACGGTTGGATCGCCTTCTTGACACATGGCCCGCAGGCCGCCAGTTGATGTTCTGCGATGAGGCCGAGGCGGGTTCGGCCCTACGCCTCGCCGCGCGCGAGAAAGGCCAGCCCTGGGCCATTCTGATCGGGCCGGAAGGCGGGTTTTCCGACCTTGAACGCTCGCGGCTGACCGGCTTGCCTTTTGCCCATGTGGTCAGTCTGGGCCCGCGCATCCTACGCGCTGACACAGCCGCAGTGGCGGCGATGACCTTATGGCAGCAGGCTTTGGGAGATTGGGCATGATCCGCGAAGCAGTACCCGCGGATGCACCTGCGCTTGAAGATTACCTATCGCAGTATCCCGAGACGTCGATGTTTCTGCGCAGCAACCTGTCGCAGCACGGGGTCGGGTTTGGTGCCTCTGAACACTCCTCCCGGTATTTCATCTGGGGCACGGGTCAGATCGAAGGTGTCTTTGGCTTGACAAAAAAGGGTTACCTGATGGCTCAGCTGCCCGGATGCGAGCCCGAAGCCGCTGCGGGTTTTGCCAAGGCGATTGCGGGCGAAACGGTGTTGGGCATGACCGGAGTGGCGCCACAGGTTCAGCTTACACTCGACGCATTGGGTCTTGGTGGCGCGGATTATCGATTGTTCGATGACGAGCCACTCTATCGGATTGACCTTCAGAAAGCGCCAGATTGCGCAGCTCCGGCGCGGACTCTGATACCGACAGATGCACCTTTGATCGAAGCATGGTTCGCCGACTATTTTGCCGATACCGGGCAAGCGAATGGGGAAGAGGCACAGACCATGGCCGTGGCTCGGTTCCAATCCGAATTGCAAGGGCAGCGTACCATCGTTCTTTTGGAGCAGGACAAGCCGGTTGCAATGGCGGCGGTCAACGCATCTGTCGCAGATCAAATCCAGGTTGGCGGAGTATTTGTGCCGCGCCACGACAGGACACGTGGATTGGGCCGTCAGGTCACGCTTGCCCTGATGAAAAGGGCCCGATCCCAAGGTGCGCGCTGGGCTATATTGTTTGCCAACAACCCGCCCGCTGCCCGCGTCTATGAGGCAATCGGGTTTCAGCAGGTGGGCTGGTACCGGATTGCCCTGTTGCAGAATCCAGAACAGGTGATGACATGAGTTTTATTCGACCCGAAGCCAAAATGGCCTTGTGGCGCTGGCGCGAAGTTCTGGCAGCCGGGGTTGTCCTGATCGTTGGCCTCAGCTGGATTTCCGGTCCCGGTGGTTTGTTGGGTTGGTTGGGCTGGGTCTTGGTTGCAGTCGCGATTGCTCTTGCGGTCATCGGTTTTCAACGCGTGCGCTTTCGCACCGGTGCCGGTGGGCCGGGCGTTGTCACAATAGATGAAGGCCAGATCACCTATCTGGGTCCGCTCAACGGAGGCATCATCGCAGCACGCGAAATCGAAAGGCTGGCGCTGGATCCCACCTTCAGTCCGGCCCATTGGATTCTCGAACAAGACGGTCAGCCGACGGTTCACATTCCTGTGAATGCTGAAGGGGCCGAAGCTCTGTTCGATGTGTTTTCCAGCCTGCCGGGGCTGAAAACCGAGCAAATGTTGTCGGAATTGAACGGCGGCGCGTTGCATCCGGTGATCATTTGGGAACGCAGGCCATCGCGCCCACCCCATTTGACCCTCCATTGACACTTGGTTCATTTGAGCCCACCACTGGCCCAAAGACAGACACAGCAGGATCGGAGCACGGTTCATGTCCATCCCTCAGTCCGGCGGCGGTCCGATCGAACGCCATGAACAACTGGCCGAATATCTGGAATCGGGGTGCAAGCCCAAGCAAGATTGGCGCATCGGCACCGAGCACGAGAAGTTCGGCTATTGCAAGGATACGCTCAAGCCGCTGCCCTATGAGGGCAAACGCTCGATTCTGGCGGTATTGCAGGGCCTGCGCGACTTGCACAGCTGGGAGCCGCTGGAAGAAAACGGCAAGCTGATCGGCCTGCAGAAAGACGGGGCCAATGTCTCGTTGGAACCTGGTGGTCAGCTGGAGCTGTCTGGCGCGCCGCTGGAAACGATCCATGAGACCTGTGACGAGGTGAACGCCCATCTGCGCGATGTCAAAGACATCTCGGACAAGATCGGTGTGGGCTTTATCGGGCTGGGCGCAGCACCGATCTGGTCTCATGAAGACATGCCGTTGATGCCCAAAGGGCGTTATCTGCTGATGAACGACTATATGGAGAAAGTCGGCACTATGGGCCGTGCCATGATGCGCCGGACCTGCACCGTTCAGGTCAATATCGACTTCGGGTCCGAGGCCGACATGGTGCAGAAACTGCGCGTTGCGTTGGCTTTGCAGCCGGTGGCAACCGCTCTCTTTGCCAATTCGCCGTTCTTTGAAGGCAAGCCCAACGGTCAGAAAAGCTGGCGCAGCTATATCTGGCGGCATCTGGATGATGCGCGCACCGGGATGCTGCCCTTTGTTTTCGAAGACGGTTTCGGGTTCGAACGCTGGGTCGAATACGCGTTGGATGTGCCCATGTATTTCGTCTATCGCGACGGGAAATATATCGACGCGTTGGGTCAGTCCTTCCGGGATTTCCTTGAGGGTAAACTGCCCGCTTTACCCGGCGAGACACCTACGCTGAGCGACTGGGCCGATCACCTGACCACCGCTTTCCCTGAAGCGCGGATCAAGAAGTTCATGGAGATGCGCGGCGCAGATGGTGGCCCGTGGCGCCGCCTGTGCGCCTTGCCGGCCTTTTGGGTTGGTTTGACCTATGATCAGGGTGCGCTGGATGCAGCCTGGGATCTGGTCAAAGGTTGGGATGCGGAAACCCGCGAGGAGCTGCGCGTTCAGGCCGCGACCCATGGTCTGCAGGCGCAGGTGGGTGGCCTCAACATGCACGATCTGGCTCGCGAAGTGGTCAGTATTGCCGATGCGGGGTTGAAAGCCCGCGCACGCCCCGGTGCCGGGGGATTGGTGCAGGATGAGACCCATTTCCTGAACGCGCTGAAAGACAGTATCGAAACCGGTCAGGTTCCGGCGGATGAGCTGCTTGAACATTATCACGGCGACTGGAACGGTGATCTGACCCGGATTTATCCTGAATACAGTTACTGAGCCGTCTGCGCCGGGTTGCATTCACAGGCGTTGGCCGATAGCAGGTTCTCGACCAAATTGAACAGGCCGGTTTCGGAATACGTCATGGACGATCTTAAGGCAAAATATCTGGGGCAGATCGCGGATGCGGGCGATGAAGACGCGCTTGAAGCAATCCGCCTTGCAGCCGTTGGCAAAAAGGGTGAGGTCGCGCTGAAAATGCGCGAGCTGGGCAAGATGACGCCCGAGGAACGGCAGGTGGCTGGCCCCGCGCTGAATGCTTTGAAAGATGAGATCAACTCGGCGCTGTCGGCAAAGAAGGCAGCCCTCGCTGATGCCGCTTTGGATGAAAGACTGCGCACCGAATGGCTGGACGTCACCCTGCCGACCCGCCCGCGCCGTCAGGGCTCGATCCACCCGATCAGCCAGGCGACTGAGGAGCTGACTGCGATCTTTGCCGAACTGGGCTTTTCGGTGGCCGAAGGGCCGCGGATCGAAACCGACTGGTACAATTTCGACGCGTTGAACATTCCCGGCCACCACCCCGCGCGGGCCGAGATGGACACGTTCTATATGCACCGCGCCGAAGGCGACAACCGCCCGCCACATGTGCTGCGCACCCATACCTCGCCGGTGCAGATCCGGTCGATGGAGAAACAGGGCGCGCCGATCCGCGTGATCTGTCCGGGTGGCGTCTATCGTGCCGACTATGACCAGACCCACACACCGATGTTCCATCAGGTCGAAGGGCTGGCCATCGACAAAGACATCTCGATGGCGAACCTGAAATGGGTTCTGGAAGAGTTTGTGAAAGCGTTTTTCGAGGTCGATGACGTCGAACTGCGCTTCCGCGCCTCACACTTCCCCTTCACCGAGCCGTCGGCTGAGGTTGATATCCGCTGTTCCTGGGATAACGGTCAGCTGAAGATCGGCGAGGGCGACGACTGGATGGAGATCCTGGGCTCGGGCATGGTCCACCCCAAGGTAATCGCCGCCGGTGGGATCGATCCTGACGTCTATCAGGGCTTTGCGTTCGGGATTGGGATCGACCGTCTGGCGATGCTGAAATACGGCATCCCTGATTTGCGGGCCTTCTTTGATAGCGATCTGCGCTGGCTGAGGCACTACGGGTTCGCAGCGCTGGATATGCCGAATTTGCATGGTGGTTTGAGTAGATAGGTGCACCTACTGGGCGTGTACTTGGCGCGTTATGTGGATTGGTGCAATCGACGTGCTAAAGGTATTCGGTTGTGGCAAATTATCGGATTGTTCGCGCTCTGTTTTGTTGCGATGCTTCTGGCTTTTGGGTTCGGCGGGGAATTGTTCGGCTATTTGTTTAGCGCCTTCGTCTTGCTGCCTGTACTCCACTTTTTACAGATCGCTGGGAAAGTCTGGATGAAGGAAACAACCATTCGCCAAGACCAGTATGAGCAGCTCCAGAAAACACGAAAGCTCTTGAAGGGTTTCCGAAAGTAGTCAGCACGGAACAAGGCCGATAGGCCGCCGCGCTATCGGTCGTTCATTGCGGCGCCATTGGTTCAAGCCCAATGGACGACACCGCCCGCACGGGCTGGCGATTTTTCTCCACCAGCGCAACGCTCGGACAGAGCGCGGACTTGGCTGGCATAAAGTGCCTAACTCAGCCCAAGCTTCGCCACCCCGCGGTCTGGCGATAGCGCGGCTTGTTACAGACACGCACAAGCTTTTGACGTGACATCTGGAGCGGTCTGGGTAGGGTCGCCTCATGATCTATCGACTGCTTTGCTTGCTGCTGCTGACAGCAACCCCCGCCCTGGCCATGGGCCCCTGGAACACCGATTGCCATGGCGATACGGCCTGTGAACTGGGCGACCGCTCGTACCATGTGCTGGAGCCCGAGGGCTGGGACGGCGAGACGCCTCTGCCGGTGCTGATGCATTTCCACGGCTGGGCGCGGCAGGGCAATGTAGTCGTCAATCACGAACGTATCGCGGGTGCGACCAAGCTGCGGGGCGTGTTGCTGGTGGCCCCGAACGGGCTGCGCAAGACTTGGAATTTCTGGACCTCTGACACCGATGACGTGCCTTTTGCCGATGCGGTGCTGGAGGATGTGGCCAAGCGCTATCCGATTGATCCCGAACGCGTCTTTGTCTCGGGCTATTCCTTTGGCGGCGCGATGGCGTGGCGCTATGTTTGCCAGTCCGGCAATGACGTTGCGGCGTTGCTGGGCGTTGCGGGCTCGATCCCGCAAACCGAATCCTGCCCCGAAGCCCCGGCCGAGGCGCGCCACGTACACGGGCTGGATGATACGGTGATGGATTTTCCCTTTGGCCCGGGCGGGGATACGACCTATCCGGTGGCGCTCTGGCGTGCGAAATACAGCTGTAACGGTGCAACGCCGCGCGGGGATTGGAATGTCGAGCCGTTCCTGACCCTCAGCCGTGTGGAATGGACGGATTGCGCGCAAGGGCAGGTGGTGCTGGACACCCATCCCGGCGGGCATTTCATCCCCCATGGCTGGATCGGACGGCAGTTGGACGAACTTTTGGGCCGCACCCCCACCTATCCGTGACGCGCAGCGCTTGCACCTTGGTGCAATCTTTGCCATTGCCTGTGCCAATCGGATGTTTGCCCAAAAAGGCCCGCTGCAATGAAATTCACTCTGTCCTGGTTGAAAGACCACCTCGACACGGATGCTTCGGTTGATGAGATCGCCGAGGCGCTGACCGACCTTGGTCTTGAGGTCGAAGAAATCGTGAACCCGGCGGACCGGCTGGCGGGCTTTACGCTGGGCCATGTGAAACAGGCCGAGAAACACCCGGATGCGGACAAGCTGCGTGTGTGCACCGTCGCGACCGACGAAGGCGATTTGCAGATCATCTGCGGTGCGCCCAATGCGCGCGCAGGCATCACTGTCGTGGTCTGCAAGCCGGGCATGTATATCCCCGGTCTGGATATCACCATCAATGTTGGCAAGATTCGGGGTGTCGAAAGCTTCGGCATGATGGCCTCGGAACGTGAGTTGGAGCTGTCGGACGAACATGACGGCATCATCGAGCTGCCCTCGGGCGAGGTTGGCGATCAGTTTGTCGACTGGCTGGCCGAGAACGACCCGTCCAAGGTTGACCCGATGATCGAGATTGCGATTACGCCGAACCGCCCGGACGCACTGGGCGTTGAGGGCATCGCGCGCGACTTGGCGGCACGCGGCATCGGAACGCTGAAACAGCGCGACTATGCGCCGGTACCGGGGGATTTCGAAAGCCCGATCAAGGTTTCGATTGATGAAGACACACTGGACGGCTGCCCACATTTCACCGGGCGTTTGATCCGGGGTGTCAAGAACGGCCCCAGCCCTCAGTGGTTGCAGGATCAGTTGAAGGCCATTGGCCTGCGTCCGATCTCGGCTTTGGTGGATATCACCAACTATATGACCTTCGATCACAACCGCCCGCTGCATGTGTTTGATGCCGACAAGGTGCAGGGCAATCTGCGGGTGCATCGCGCCAAAGGTGGCGAAACGCTGGTGGCGCTGGATGAGAAGGAATACACCCTTCAGCCCGGCATGATGGTGATCTCAGACGACAAGGGCCCGGAATCGATCGCGGGCATTATGGGCGGTGAGGAAACCGGCTGTACCGAAGACACTGTGAACGTCTTTCTCGAAAGCGCGTTCTGGGATCACGTGCAGATTGCTCTGACGGGCCGGGCGCTGAAAATCAACTCGGACGCCCGCTATCGCTTTGAACGCGGTGTTGACCCGGAATACACCCGCGAAGGGTTGGAGCAGGCGACGCAGATGATCCTGGATATCTGCGGCGGTGAGGTTTCGAACGTGGTTGAGGCAGGCAAAGCGCTGAACCATGCGCGGGCCTATAAGCTGGATGCCGAGCGCGTGCAGTCTCTGGTCGGGATGGACATTCCCGAAAGCGATCAACGCCAGACACTGACCCGTCTTGGGTTCCGTCTGGACGGTGACATGGCCCATGTACCCAGCTGGCGGCCCGATGTGATGGGTGAGGCGGATCTGGTGGAAGAGGTCGCGCGGATTGCGTCGCTGACCAAGCTGGAAGGCAAGCCGCTGCCGCGCGTGAGCGATGGCATTCCGAAACCGGTGATGACCCCGACCCAGCGGCGACAGTCGATGGCGCGGCGCACCTGCGCGGCGTTGGGCTATAATGAATGCGTGTCTTACACCTTCATTGATCAAGCCTCGGCCGCCCTGTTCGGCGGCGGCGATGAGGCGACGCAGCTGGAAAACCCGATCTCATCCGAGATGAGCCACATGCGCCCGGATCTGCTGCCCGGACTGTTGCAGGCCGCAGCGCGCAATCAGGCGCGCGGCTATGCCGATATGGCGCTGTTCGAAGTTGGCCCGGTTTTTCACGATGGCGAACCAGGGGACCAGAAAACCCAGATTGCGGGCCTGTTGGTGGGGCGCAACGGGCCCAAAGATGTTCAGGGCGCGTCACGCGCGGTCGACCTGTTCGACGCAAAGGCCGATGCCGAGGCGGTTCTGGCGGCCATTGGCGCTCCGGCCAAGGTCCAGATCCTGCGCGATGGTGAAGCATGGTGGCATCCCGGGCGTCATGGAAAGATTTGTCTCGGCCCCAAGAAGGTTTTGGGCGTCTTTGGCGAATTGCACCCGCGTATCCTTCAGGCGATGGACATCAAAGGCCCGGCTATGGCCTTCACAATCTGGCCGGATGAAGTCCCGATGCCGCGTAAATCCGGTGCCACCCGCGCTGCGCTGGAACTGCGCGATCTGCAAGCGGTCGAGCGTGACTTTGCTTTTGTCGTTGATGAGGGCGTCGAGGCGTTGACGCTGGTGAACGCCGCCGCAGGCGCCGACAAAGCCTTGATCGAAGATGTGCGTGTCTTTGACGAGTTCATCGGTGGCAACCTGGGTGAGGGCAAGAAATCCTTGGCCATCACCGTGCGCCTGCAGCCGACAGACTCCACGCTGAAAGAAAAAGACATCGAGGCTGTGGCCGAAAAGATCATCGCCAAAGTGAGCAAAGCCACAGGTGGCGTGCTGCGCGGCTGAACCCATTGGAACAGAGAGTGATCAGCGCGCTTTTCATTTCGAGAAAAACGCGCTCAGCACGTCAAAAACCAACCGGATACGCCGACTGGTGTGCAACTCACGATGCGTGGTCAGCCAGATAGGGAACTGAAACGGGTCCATATCTGGCAAAACGCGCTCCATCCCTGGGGTCATGTCGCCCACATGCTCGGACATTGGCGCGATCCCGAACCCGTGTTTGGCGTATTCCCAGGCAACAATCCCGTTTTGTGACCCGAGCCGAAAGTTGTCGTGGTCGACGGGTATACCGAGCGGTTTGAAATAGCCGATCATCTGATCTGTGTCGCCGAAACTTATGAATTCATGATCTGCCAGATCCGATTTGGATTTCGGTCGCCCCATTCGATCCAAGTAATCGGTCGCGGCATAGAAGTATCCGGTGGCATCCTGGATCAGCTTGGCAATCAGATCCGGTTGTTCGGGCCGGACATGGCGGATTGCGATATCGGCCTCGCGCCGCATCAGGTCACGTATGTCGTTCGAGGCGATCACTTCGATTCGCAGGCGCGGGGCTTCGGAGCGCAGGATCTTTAACACCTCCGGCAGAATATAGGCGGACATCACGTCGCTGGCCGTGATGCGCACAAGGCCTTCGATTGACGTGGACTGCCCGGATGCGGTCAGCGCGATACGATCAGCGGCCTCACCCATCGCTTTGGTGTGGTCCAAGAGCTCGATCCCGGCCTGAGTGATTTCAAGCGTTCGGCCCACGCGTTCGAACAGCATCACACCCAGGTCATCCTCAAGCGCCGCCACCTGACGGCTGAGCGTTGGCTGCGTTTGCCCCAATTTGCGCGCGGCGGCGGACAATGACCCGGTCTCAGCTGTCGCGAGAAACGCGCGAATGTGGTTCCAATCAAATCCAGCCATACATTTACGTATAGGTGTTCTGCGAATTTGAGCAATTCATATTCGATCAGTGTATAGGTATCGTGTGCTCAAAGGAGACCCCTCTTATGACCACTGCAGCAAAGTTTTGGGATGGTTTGGCCGAAAAGTATTCCCGTTCGCCGATACGGGATATGGCCGCCTATGAGCACACGCTGGACAGAACCGTTTCCTACCTGAAGAAGGAAGACAACGTGTTGGAACTGGGTTGTGGCACAGGGCGCACGGCCCTGCGTCTATCTGGCTACGTTGACACGATTACAGCCAGCGATGTGTCCCCCGGGATGTTGGCCGTTGGCCGCAGACTAGCCGCCGAACAAGAGATCGAGAATGTCGCTTTTGTCGAGGCGGATGCGAGCCACCCTCCGAATTGGTCTTACGACGTGGCAATGGCCTTCAACCTTCTACATCTGGTGGAGGATCTGGAAGCCACGCTTGCGCAGATACATGAGGTTGTGAAGCCCGGCGGATTGTTCATTTCAAAGACGCCGTGTCTTGCCCAAGGCGGTCTGGGGTTCAAATTCGGTCTGTTGAAGCTGTTGCTGCCGGTGATGCAGCTTTTGGGCAAAGCGCCCTTTGTCAATCAGCTGGATATCAAGACGCTCGAGTCGGCCATCGAAAACGCCGGGTTCGAGATCATCGAAAGCGGGAATTTCCCCGCGACACCTCCGTCCCGGTATCTGGTCGCCCGCAAAACGTGACAAAGGTACAACCAAAAGGTCGTTTCCGCATTGGGCTTTGCACGGGCACGCTTTAAACAGGGCCTGATGCAATAGCGGAGAATGACATGGGCCTGAACGTATACCTGTCCGGAGAAATCCACACCGATTGGCGTGATCAAATCATTGATGGCGCAGAGGGTTTGGATGTGACTTTCAACAGCCCGGTCACCGATCACGGGGCCAGCGACGATTGCGGGGTTGCCATTCTCGGCGCCGAGACCAACAAGTATTGGCACGACCACAAGGGCGCGATGGTGAACGCGATCCGCACCCGCAAAGGCATTGCTGATGCCGATGTTGTGGTGGTTCGGTTTGGTGACAAATACAAGCAGTGGAATGCTGCGTTTGATGCGGGCTATGCGGCGGCCCTCGGAAAATCGCTGATCGTTCTGCACGGCCCAGATCATCAGCACGCGCTGAAAGAAGTAGATGCTGCGGCTTTGGCGGTGGCCGAAGAGCCTGCACAAGTTGTTGAAATCCTGCGCTATGTACTGACCGGAAAGCTTCCGAGGTGAACACGGCCAGGGACGCTGAGCGCGCGCCCCTCGCCTCGGTTTTCTTTAGCTTTGCGCCGGGATCAATTTGCCCCGCTGGACCGCAGGGCGGTCCATGAACCGGTCGAGATAGGCCGTCAGATTGCTGTAGCTGTCCCATTCAACCAGGTCTTTGGTCCCGTAATACTCAAGCGCATTCAGCCAGGGTGCCAGAGCCATGTCCGCGATTGAATACTCTCCGGCAATCCAATCTTGATCTGCCAGCTGTGTGTTCAAAACGTTCAAAAGGCGCTTGGCCTCGTTGATATAGCGTTCACGCGGGCGGGGATCTTCAATCTGGTTGCCTGCAAATTTGTGGAAATATCCAAGCTGGCCGAACATCGGGCCCACACCACCCATCTGGAACATAAGCCATTGGGTTATTCGGTGTTTATCCCCGGCCGTTTGCCCTATGAACTGTCCTGTCTTGTCCGCCAGATAGAGCAGAATCGCACCGCTTTCGAAAAGGCCGATGGACTGTCCGTCCGGGCCGTTAGGGTCGATAATCGCAGGGATCTTGTTGTTGGGGTTCAGAGACAGGAACTCGGGGCTTTTGACATCAGAGTCTGCCAAAGTGACCAGATGCGCCTCATAGGGAAGGCCGGTTTCTTCCAACATGATCGAAGCTTTGACTCCGTTTGGCGTGGGGTAGGAGTAAAGCTGTAAGACCGAAGGGTCTTTGGCAGGCCATCTGGCCATAATCGGGAAACTTGAAAGGTCTTTCATCTGGTCTGCTCCTGGTGTGCTTGTCTACTGCGTAGATTGGCAAGATTCGCGGGCCGCGTCAGGCGCAACTCTGTGCATGATCGGTCACTGAATGTTTGCTAAAGAACAAAGGGGACCAAATGCGCAATCACTCCCCTAGAAAAAAGTGTTCCGATAGATCAGACTTTCCGCAGACAACCGCGCCTCGGGGCGCGGTTCGCTTGTTTGGACAGAGGAGATGCAGGTGGAAGAGATCTCAGCACAGGTGGGCGCATTTGGGCCTCTTATCTTGAGTGCAATAAAAGCGCTGATTGTTTTGGTTGTCGGTTGGACACTGGCAGGCGCCATTAGCGGCATGGTTCGGAGACGGATCAACGCGACGCCACAAATCGATCCAACATTAGGGAATTTTGTCGCGAGCATCGTGAAATGGGCCTTGCTGGCCATCGTGCTTGTGGCTGTCCTGGGCATCTTCGGGATCCAGGCGACAAGCATTGTTGCTATATTGGGTGCTGCGTCGCTGGCCATCGGTCTGGCGCTTCAGGGTACTTTGAGCGATCTGGCGGCTGGCGTGATGCTGGTGGTTTTCCGACCCTATAAGCTGGGTCAGTTTGTGGATATCGGTGGCACTGCGGGGACGGTGAAAGACCTCAATCTGTTCACGACCGAACTTGTAACACCCGACAATGTGCAGATCATTGTGCCCAATGGTCAGGCCTGGGGGTCGGTCATCACCAACTACTCTGCTCATGATACGCGCCGCGTCGATCTGGTTTTTGGCATCGATTATGGCGATAGCGCCGATGAGGCGATGCAGATCATCCTGGATATCGCCAAGGCAGATGAACGGATCCATGACGATCCGGAACCCTGGGTGCGGGTGACCAATCTGGGGGACAGTTCGGTTGATCTGACCGCCCGGCTTTGGTGCGCGGCTGCGGACTATTGGGACGTGAAATTTGAACTGACCAAAGCGGTGAAAGAGGCCTTTGATGCCAAAGGTGTGTCGATCCCTTATCCGCATTCGGTCGAAATACAAAAACAGGGGTAAGCTCCCGCCCGTCATACGGGTATTGGAAATACCCTTTTCCGGTTGGGCCCAGCGCCGCGCTGACGCTTGGCGCTTATGTGCGTGGTATTTCCGTTTTGCGCAACCGCGCCGCGCCCTTGGCGCGGCGCTTGGCCCAACGCTGTAGCGCTTCCACGCCAGTGGAAGCGTTCAGCGGCGGGAGTGTTACGGCTTGATCACCAGGTTCGGGGACACGACGTCGATCCCCAAGGCTTTACCGACTGCATAATAGGTCAGTTGCCCCGCGTGTACATTCAGACCTTCCAACAGGTGCGGATCATCCTGACAGGCTTGCTTCCAGCCTTTGTCTGCCAGTGACAGCATGAACGGCATGGTGGCGTTGCCCAGAGCAATGGTCGACGTGCGGGCCACGGCACCCGGCATATTGGCTACGCAATAATGCATGATCCCGTCGACCTCATAGATCGGATCCGCGTGGGTCGTTGCCCTTGAGGTTTCAAAACATCCGCCCTGGTCAATGGCCACATCCACCAGAACGGCGCCCGGTTTCATTGTCGACAATTGCGCGCGCGAGACCAGTTTTGGCGCGGCTGCTCCAGGGATCAGCACCGCACCGATCACCATATCGGCATCGGCAATCAACTCGGCTGTGGCCCCGGCGGTCGAATAGCGGTTCTTGAATTGTGCACCAAAGACATCGTCTAGATACCGCAGACGCGGCAGGGACCGATCGAGTACCGTAACATCGGCCCCCATTCCGGCTGCGATCTTGGCCGCATGTGTCCCCACAACACCGCCGCCGATAACAACAACCTTCGCCGGTCCAACACCGGGCACACCGCCCATCAGCACGCCGCGCCCACCATTGGCTTTTTGCAGGGTCCATGACCCGACTTGTGGGGCCAGACGCCCGGCAACCTCGGACATCGGAGCCAAGAGCGGCAGGCCACCTGAGGCATCCGTAACCGTTTCATAGGCAATTGCCGTGCAACCCGACGCAAGCAGATCATGGGTCTGATCCGGGTCGGGTGCCAGGTGCAGGTAGGTAAACAGCAGCTGACCCTCGCGTAGCATCTTGCGCTCTACCGCCTGCGGTTCCTTGACTTTGACGATCATGTCAGCGGTCGCGAACACCTCTTCCGCCGTATCGACGATGCGGGCCCCAGCAGCAACATAGGCGTCATTGTCGAAACCTGCGCCCAGTCCGGCACCGCTTTCGATGATCACTTCGTGGCCGCGCGCCACAGCTTCGCCCGCCGCGTTTGGCGTCATGCCGACACGAAACTCCTGCGGTTTGATTTCCTTGGGGCAACCGACTTTCATGGGGATCTCCATTCATAAACTGCCTAAATTATGGGCGGTTTATCGTGCAATTTTTGTGAAACTCTGCTTGCGCGAGTTCAAAAATACAGGAAAATATTCGAAGAACTGAAGTAAAGCTGCAAGGATTGTGCGACAATGAGCCTCGACGCAACTGATCGAAAGATTCTGGCCGCCTTGCAGGTCAAAGGGCGGATGTCGAATGCAGAATTGTCCGAGAAGGCGAATCTGTCGCCCTCTGCCTGCCATCGCCGCGTTCAGCGGCTGGAAAGCGAGGGCTATATCCGCGACTATGTGGCTCTGCTGAACGCGCGAAAAATGGGGGTGCCGACAACCGTATTTGTCGAGATCACCTTGCAGGGGCAGGCGGAAGAAGTACTGGAAGCTTTCGAGAAAAGTGTCGCCCGCATACCTGACGTTCTGGAATGCCACCTTATGGCAGGAACCGCCGACTATATTCTGAAAGTTGTTGCCGAAAACACCGAGGACTTCGCCCGAATTCACCGCCAATACCTCTCGCGGTTGCCGGGTGTGGCACAGATGCAAAGCTCGTTTGCACTGCGGACGGTGTTCAAGACCACGGCGCTGCCGGTTTGATCAGACCGGTCCGGGATACGTGAACAGTGACAGATGGGCGAAATTGAAGCCGAAATGCATGAGCGTCGGCACCCACAGGCGACCCGTCGCAGCATATCCCAACCCGCAGGCCAGTCCCAGAATACTTGCGAAAACGACGAGCTCCAAACCTCCGGGCGCATGTGCCAATCCGAAAAGCAGGCTGGCTAGCATCAGACCGACCAAGGAACCAAAGCGCGCTGACAGGGCGGATTGCAGATAACCGCGAAAGAACGCCTCTTCCGTCAGACAAGTCAGAAACAGGTTTGAAAAGGCAAACAGCAGCCACCATTCGGGCAGCGCGATTTCCTGACGCACGGCACCACTCCAGACCCCAATGGCAAAAAGCACGGGCAGCAGAGCGAGGCCCAGAAACAGGGGGGCAGGATTGAATTCGGTCCGCGTGTGCAGGATAGCGGGCCATGCAAGCAGCGCCGCAAAGAACACCATGGGCTTGTCCAGGTTCAGGTAAAGCGTGAACATCCCGCTGTCCGGTCCCGCCGTGACCTGATCCAGTATCAGCAAGTTCTGCACGCCAGGCACCAGATGCGCGCCCAACGCCACGCTCCATACGACAAACGCAAGATGCCCGAGCACAGCCAGACGACCACCCAATCGTGGAAGTACAGCGGCACCAGCCATTCCTAAAGCGATGATAAGTGTTGCCGAGAGCGACAGCGCCCCAATGCTGAGCGCATATGCCCCGAGGATGGCGATCATTCCCAAGCCCAGTTCGCGCCGCCCGCCCAACGCAGTGATCTGGGCGGCCGCGATGACCAGCCAGGGCCAGATCTGTGGTAGCAAGCTCAGAAAGAACGCCAAGATATCCTCCGCTATGCTTTGTTTGATGCAAGGAACGATGCGGAAAAAGCAAGCAAACAGTGCAACCCGGCGCAATCTGGGTGTTCCGTTGCTTGTATCCCGGGCAGCTTCAGTTCAAATTCGACTATCGAGGCGAGGCTGATAGAATATCAACCAATTTGAACCTGTATCTCAGTCGAATGACATTTTCAGGTTACACAGCCCCGATACGGTCCAAACCCGACGGAAGAAAAGGAAAAGACCTTGGCACAGGATAACGACAACGCTCCGAAAGATTGGCTGGAGGCCGAGCTTGAGGATACGTTTGACGAAGATATCGAGATCGAATTCAGCGAACCGATGCTGTCGATGGAGATACGGAAGATCTATCGCGAGCAGCATCCCGAGATGCTGGATCGGAAAGTCTATTTTCAGAATCTGCTACGGTTGCAAGCGGAATTGATCAAAGTTCAGGACTGGGTGCAGCACACCGGTGCCAAGGTGTGCATCTTGTTTGAAGGGCGCGACAGTGCCGGAAAGGGCGGTGTGATCAAGCGGATCACCCAACGTCTAAATCCGCGCGTGGCCCGGGTTGTTGCCTTGCCCGCGCCCAGCCGTCGGGAGCAAAGCCAGTGGTATTTCCAGCGCTATGTCCCACATTTGCCCGCCGCGGGCGAAATCGTCTTTTTTGACCGATCCTGGTACAATCGCGCAGGCGTTGAACGCGTGATGGGCTTTGCGACTGATGATCAGGTTGAACAGTTTTTTCAGGACGTTCCTGAATTTGAACGCATGCTGGTTCGATCCGGAATCATCTTGTTGAAATACTGGTTCTCGATCACCGACGAAGAACAGCAATTGCGCTTCCTCATGCGGATTCACGATCCGATGAAACAGTGGAAACTGTCGCCGATGGATCTGGAATCCCGCATTCGGTGGGAAGCCTATACCAAGGCGAAAGAAGACATGTTCTTCCGCACCAATATCCCGGAAGCTCCTTGGTATATTGTCGAGGGCAACGACAAGAAACGAGAGCGCCTGAATTGTATCGAACACATTCTGACCAAAATCCCCTATGAGGACGTGCCCCAGGAAAAGGTCACTCTACCGGACCGCCGCTATAATCCGGAATATGAACGGCGCATCTTGCCGGATGAATTGCACGTGCCGAAGATCTACTAGAAAAAACACCCCGAGACATCGGGGTGTAATTCTCGGCTAATCATTCGACAGTTCAAATGAGGAAGTTGTCTTTGTCCAAATCGGCGATCAACGTGTCTTCCAGGATAAGCGCGTTGCCCTTGCCGTCCTCGATAACGACGTCGTCGCCAGATTGCGAGATGTGGTTCTTGAACAGGTCATAATAGCCTTTGATCGTTTGAACGTTCCTGAGGATGATCACATCCGATCCCTGGAAGTCGGTCACAAGATCGATGCCTGGTGAAAAGACAAATTGGTCGGCCCCGCGGCCTCCGGTCATGACGTCATTTCCGCCACCACCAGCCAGTTTGTCTTTGCCGCCACCGCCGACAAGTCGGTCGTTGTGGGCGCCCCCTTTGAGGATGTCGTTACCACCACCGCCGAAGAGCGAGTCATTTCCGTTGGCGCCTTTGAGGCGATCGGCGCCCTGCCGACCGTACAACGCGTCATCACCTTGTTGGCCCAACAATTTGTCCTGACCTTTTGCACCGACCAATCGGTCATCGCCATCGCGTCCCTTCAGGACGCCGGCTTGGTTAGGTTTCAGCGTGAACCAGTCATCAGAATTACTGCCAACCCTGCCCGCAACAACAAATTTCTCTACTGGATCGGGGTCTGTAGGTGCGGGATCGACAGGCGATGCGACCGGATCTGACGGCGCAGGAGCGGGAGCAGACGGAGGGGGAGGGGTAGCGCCTGTGTCCAGTTGCACGGGGGCCGACGTGCGGGCGAAGTTCTGGGTCACCATGATGGCGTTCCAGCCATTGAAGTCACCAACTTCGATACCGATGCCAACTACGGTCACATTCGGATCGAGGATATTGGCACGATGTCCCGGACTGTTCATAAGCGCATTGTGCAGGTCGACGACGTCGTCAGACAGCCCTGGAGCGCCCCGGATACTTTGCCACGCTATGTTTTCTGTTGCGCGCCAGCTACCTGAAAAACCGAATCCGGCATCTTCCATGCGATCCCAAGGTGCTGACCCGCCAACCCCGGTATGGCTGAAAATGTCTTGGTTCAGCATCCACGTGCTGTGGTCTTCGGCAGCCTTGTTCAACCGCAGTTCCAGTTTGACAGGGCTCAGGCCATGGGCTGCGCGCTCTGTGTTGATAAGCGTCAGCATTTGCCTTTCAAGATTACTTGCGACGGACATGATTCTGCCTCCAGGTGCGTTGTGTTATTTTGAGGAGACATTAGTGGCGAGAATTTGGCAGAGAGCAGTCACAATTTTGCCGCAAAAGATTCTCGGCAAAATACTACCAAAAGTTGAACCAATTGAGGTCAAAAATCGCCGACCATGTGCGAGGTAGCCTCAGAGAAAGAACCGCAAGCCTGTGATAATATAGGAAATTTGCGGCCAATCTCTGTTGTTGCAAGAATTCCGTCTAAAAACGACAAACCCCCGGGCGGGGCCTCGGGGGTCGTCAAATAGTGTCATCCAAAGCTGGACGAGCCAGAGGTAACTCTTAGAGCAGACCTTCGCGCTGGGCTTTCTTGCGTGCCAGTTTACGGGCACGGCGGATCGCTTCAGCTTTCTCACGCGCTTTTTTCTCGGACGGTTTCTCGAAATGTTGCTTAAGCTTCATTTCACGGAACACGCCTTCGCGCTGCAGCTTTTTCTTCAGGGCACGAAGCGCCTGATCGACATTGTTGTCGCGAACACTAACCTGCATGTGGTTGTCACCACCTTTCTAGATAGAGTTGCAAGGATTTGCAGGAGGTGGCCGTATAGCAAAGCGCTCCTAACTTGTCTAGTACTGGCCTTGGAACCCGGAGAAACGCCATGACCGTGACTTACGAAGACGCCAAAAACCAATTGCTTGATGCCATCTTGAACCATGTCCCGTTTGATGGATGGTCTGAAGCCAGCTTTCGTGCGGCTATTGCTGATTGCGATATAGAAGACACGCTGGCGCGCGCGGTCTGTCCGCGGGGCGCGGTCGATCTGGCGCTGGCCTACCATGCACGCGGGGATGAATTGATGCTGGAGCGCATCACGACCGAAGATCTGAGCGGCCTCAAGTTTCGCGACAAGATCGCGGCTGCCGTTCGCTTTCGGCTGCAAGCGGTTCAAGACAAAGAGGCGGTGCGCCGTGGTGTGACCCTGTTTGCGCTGCCGACCCATGCGGCGGATGGGGCCAAGGCAATCTGGGGCACATGCGACAAGATCTGGGACGCGCTGGGCGATACCTCGGACGATGTGAACTGGTATACCAAACGCGCCACCCTGTCCGGCGTGTATTCGTCCACCGTTCTCTTCTGGCTGGGTGACGACAGCCCGGATCATCAAAAGACCTGGGAGTTCCTGGATCGGCGGATCGAAGGCGTGATGCAGTTCGAAAAGCTCAAGGCGCAGGTTCAGGGCAATCCTTTGTTCAAGCCGTTTCTTGCGGTGCCGAATTGGCTGGCCGGTCAGGTCAAGGCTCCGATGCGGATGCGTACGGATCTGCCGGGGATGTTGAACCCGCGAAAGTGATCAGAACGGCTGGGCCTTCGCTGTGCGGCCTGCTAGGCATTGGGCAAAGGAGATCTGCCCATGACCCAGATGATGCGCGCTGTTGAAATTACAAAGCCCGGTGGGCCGGATGTGTTGCAAGTCACCGAACGCCCCATGCCGGAACCGGCCCATGGTCAGGTGGTTCTGAAAGTTGCCTATGCCGGAGTGAACCGCCCAGACGCGCTACAGAGGGCGGGAGTATACGATCCGCCTCCGGGGGCGAGTGACCTGCCAGGGCTTGAAGCCTCGGGTGAGGTTGTGGCACTGGGCGCCGGGGTCGAAGGTCTGGCGATCGGTGATCAGGTCTGTGCGTTGCTGCCCGGTGGCGGATATGCCGAATATGTGGCCACTCCAGCCGCGCATTGTCTACCGGTGCCCAAAGGCATGGGCTTGAAAGAGGCTGCGTGCCTGCCCGAAACCTTCTTTACGGTCTGGTCCAATGTGTTCACGCGTGGCGGATTGAAAGCGGGCGAACGGTTTTTGGTGCATGGAGGCTCCAGCGGCATCGGCACCACGGCCATTCAATTGGCCAACGCTTTTGGGGCCCGCGTCTTTGCCACGGCCGGATCCGACGAAAAATGTGAGGCTTGTGTCAAGCTTGGGGCAGAGAAGGCGATCAACTACCGGGATGAGGATTTCGTGGCCGCGATGCGCGCGGAAGGCGGTGTTGACCTGATCCTGGATATGGTCGGCGGTGACTATATCCCGCGCAACATCAAAGCTCTGGCTGAAGATGGTCGTCTTGTGCAGATCGCCTTTCTGCAAGGTCCGGTTGTCGAGGTAAATTTTGCCCTGATGATGGTCAAACGTTTGACCCTGACTGGCAGCACCCTGCGCCCGCAAAGTGATCTGGCCAAGGCCCGGATCGCCCAGAACTTGCACGAAGCCGTTTGGCCTTTGCTTGAAGCGGGCAAGATCGCGCCGGTTATGGACAGCAGCTTTGACCTGTCCAAGGCAGCAGCAGCCCACGAACGTTTGGAAAGCTCGGGCCATATTGGCAAAATCGTTCTTGAGGTGGCCGGTTGATCAATTGAATGCATTGCCCTGTTTCGCAGCCGTGATAGCTTTGCAGCAAACCAAAGGGAGAGCAGCATGCAGCAAACGGCGCGAACAGTGGTCATCCATGAAACCGGCGGCCCCGAGGTGTTACAGGTCGAAGACAGGCCTGTGGGTGATCCGGGCCCGGGCGAGGTGCGCATTCGGCACCATGCCTGCGGTCTGAACTTTATCGACGTCTATCAGCGCAGCGGGCTCTATCCGCTCGAGCTGCCCCACGCGCTGGGCATGGAAGCCGCCGGTGTGATCGAGGCTGTTGGCGAGGACGTGACGCATCTGCAACCCGGACAACGCGCGGCCTATGCTGCGGCACCCCCCGGTGCCTACGCACAAGCGCGGGTCATGCCCGCCGCGCAGGTTTGTCCTTTGCCGGAAAGCATCTCTTTCCGCACCGCGGCAGCCATGATGCTGAAAGGTCTGACGGTGGAATATCTGTTTCACCGGACCACACCCCTCAAGCGGGGCGACACGGTTCTGTTTCATGCCGCAGCAGGTGGCGTCGGGTTGATTGCCTGCCAATGGGCCAAGTCCGAAGGCATCACCCTGATCGGGACAGCCGGAACAGACGAGAAATGCAGCATGGCGCAGTTCAATGGCGCGGCGCACTGCATCAATTACCGAACAGAGAACTTCGTTGAACGCGTCGCCGAAATCACGGGTGGGAAAGGTGTGGATGCAGTGATGGACTCGGTGGGTGCGGACACGTTTGAAGGGTCACTGGATTGCCTAAAACCGCTGGGCATGATGATTTCGTTCGGAAATGCCTCCGGTCCAGTTCCGCCTGTTGATCTGGGGATGCTGGCGCAGCGGGGCTCTTTGCGGCTGACGCGGCCAACATTGTTCACCCATATTTCCGATCACAAGACCTGTCAGGCGATGGCGCGCAGGTTGTTCAACAAGGTGGACGGTCGCGAGGTCAAGATCCACGTCGATCAGCAGTTCCCGCTGGATCAGGTGGCCGAGGCGCATCGGGTATTGGAAGCACGCCAAACTACGGGCAGCACGGTTCTTGAACCCTAAAACGGCTGAGCCCGGCATTACTGCCGGGCTCGATCAATCTGAGGTTTGCCGAATGGCTTACTGCTCTTGCAGTTCCGCTGGGGTCTTGTACGCGATGTCTTTCCAGTTGGCATCCGCACGCTCGTTAAAGCCCGGGATATCGCCTTCCCAGCGTTCCTGGATGTCTTTCGACAGGTTCAGGTACAGTTTGTTGTCAACGATCTTCCAGTAGTTCGGGTCGCCGTCAAACTTGAAGCCCATCGCAGTACCAAACGCGCAGTAACCGCCATAGGCGGGCAGATACGCCTCAGGGTTTGCTTCGAACGCGGCTTTGTTTTCTTCGTTGGCAAAGCGATACAGCGCGTCGTTGTGCAGTGCTGTGATGCGGTAGTCACCTTTTGTCGGCTCACCAACTGTGAAGTATGCAACCGGGTCATAGCCTTGCAGCGCCAGACCGGTTGAGCTTGCGTTCAGCTCAACACCAGCAGCCAGAGCAGAGCTTGCGATTGCGACGGACAGTGCGACACCGCCGATGAGGGATTTGATCTTGTTCATGGTTTCACCTTTCGTGAACAGGGCCGCTTTGAAGCACCTGAATTTTGCCCGGGCGACCCGGATTTGTTTTACGTGGCACCGGTAATTGGCTGCCATGCAAACCCAATTGGGAGACGGCGCGTTCACGTTCAATTCAATGAATTGTGACTGTGCGTTGACGAACAATCAGCAATCATTTTCGCACATTCGGGCGCAGGGAAAGAACGAAGCTTATCACTTTGTCTGGCGACATTTCACACGGGCGTAGCAGCGCGCCGCTGGACTGAGTGAGATAGAGGTTCAGGCTGATATAGTCGGTGCCGCCCAGCTCATGCGCGACAAGCTTGTGGGATTTGCCGCCAACTAACTCTGACCGGGACACGGCATACTGCCGCCCTTTCACATGGCCGATGAACGTCCCAAGCGGCAGAGCAAAAAAGGCGCTCAGAAACGCGTCTTGTCTGGTCAAGATTTCCCGATCTTGGGTTCCGTCCCAGCCTTGATCCGCGCAAGGTTGGCGCTGTGCCGGGCATAAACCAATACTGTCAGGATAAGCCCCAGACCAAAGGTCGATCCGTCGGAAAACACCATGATCCACGTGGTCGACAAAGCAGCGGCGGCCAAAGCGCCCAGCGAGGAAATTCTCCAGATCGCTGCGGCCACCAGCCAGGTCAGGCAACAGGCGATGCCCACGCGCCAGTCCAAAGCCAGCCACAACCCCAGAAAGGTGGCCACGCCTTTACCGCCCTTAAACCCCAGCCAGACCGGGAAGCAATGACCCAGAAATGCGGCCAGCGCCGCGATTTGCATCGCGTCTTCGCCAGCCAAAGCGCGCGCCAGCAGAACCGCCACGGCCCCCTTGGCCCCATCGAAGATCAGCGTCAGCGCTGCGGCACTCTTGTTGCCGGTGCGCAAAACATTGGTGGCACCGATATTGCCTGAGCCGATGTTGCGCAGGTTTCCCAGACCCATCACCTTGGCGATGACCATGCCAAAAGGGATCGAGCCCATCAGATACCCGATAGCCGCCCACAGGATCAGCTGCTCTGTGGTGCTGTCAAATACGGGCATCAGGCTCTCCGGTAGACTTCGTTTCCTGCCACATAGGTCGCGGTGACCTTACCCTGCATCCGCTGGCCGTCAAACGGGGTATTCTGCGATTTCGATTTCAGCGCGAAACGATCCAGCACGAATGGTATATCCGGGTCGAACAGAACCAAATCTGCCGGAGCGCCTGCGGTCAGGCGTCCGCTCTCCAACCCCAGCCGTTTGGCGGGGTTCAGAGCCATAGCACGAAACAGGGTCGGCAGATCCAACTGCTCGGCATGATAAAGTCGCAGCGCTGCTGGAAGCAGCGTTTCCAACGCCACCGCACCCGAGGCCGCCTCTTCAAACGGCAGGCGCTTGCTTTCTTCGTCTTGCGGCGTGTGCATGGAACTGATCGTGTCGATCAATCCGGTCCGCACGGCCTCGATCACCGCTTGTCGGTCGTCTTCCGACCGCAGCGGCGGCTTCACCTTGAAGAAGGTGCGATAGTCGGCCACATCCAGCTCGTTCAGTGTCAGATGGTGGATCGATGTACCGGCGGTGATGTCCAATCCGTTGCGCTTGGCGCGCTCCAGCGCCGGCAGGGCGCGGGCGGTGGTGATCTGGTCGGCATGGTAGGCCGCACCTGTCATTTCCAAAAGCGCGATGTCCCGGTCCAGACCCATACGTTCGGCCATGGGCGACACAGCGGGCAGCCCACGCAGGGCGGCGAATTTGCCGCTGGTGGCGGCAGCCCCGGTGCTGAGGCCCGGTTCTTGCGGGTGCGCGATCACCAACGCGCCGCAGGATCGCGCGTAGGTCAACGCGCGGGAAAACACCTTGGTGTTGCTGACAACATGGTCGCAATCGGTAAAGGCCACAGCGCCTGCATCCATCAGAAAACCGATCTCGGTCATCTCGCGACCTTCGCGGCCCTTGGTCAGGGCAGCCATGGGCAGCACGTTCACTGGCGCATCTGCCTGCGCGCGCCGAGTGGCGAATTCCAGCGTTTCAGGCGTGTCCACGGCAGGCAGCGTATCGGGGCGCGTGACCATAGTGGTCACTCCCCCAGCAGCGGCGGCAAGACCGGCGGATTTATAGCTTTCTTTGTGCCGTTCGCCGGGCTCACAGACTTTGACGCCGATATCGACGATGCCCGGGGCCAGACAATGGCCCTGACAGTCGATGACCTTATGATCGCCCACAGGGACGGTGCCATCGCCTTTTGCGGCGATCCGGCCATCGGCCACTTGTAGCCAACCGGGCGCTTCCGTTCCGGCCTCGGGGTCGATCAGGCGGGCGTTGATGAAGAAATGGGTGGTCATGACGTCGATTCTCGGGCTTTTGTTAAGGCCGCCAGTGCAGCGTCTGGGTCAGTCAGGTACTCGAATACGAGGAATCTAAGCCGAGAAAACACGATGTTCTGGCCGCTTCGGTAAAAGCTGAGATTGGGGTGAATAGAAAGGCTTTTGGCCGGGAAGACTTCGCTCAGCCACCAAACATTATTGTCGGTCACAACGTAAACGCGTCGTGACCGAAGGAATCGATCCCACCACATGTAGAAGGCCAACAGCACCGTACAGCCAACGATTTTCCAATAGTCCCGCACAGTATCTGCGTACCAGGGGCTGGCGATCCAGGCCAGGCACAGGCAAACACATAAAATGCCATATGCCCAGCGGACATGAGGTGGAAAAAACCCCTGATAGGGCCTGCCCGACCAAATGATTTGCGCGTCTTCCGGTAATTGACGGCGCCACCAATCTAGATTGCTGGCTGTCATCGCATTGCCCTTTCGATGGCGGCTTTGGTCGCGGCGGGGTTGGCCTGGTATTTGATCAGGTGCTTGTCGCCAGTTTTGGTGATGACCTGGACAAAGCTGCCCAATGCTTTGACCTCAGCAATCTGGGTCAGCGCGACAGTGCGCGGGCCAGGACCCGTTAGGGTGGTGTCCGACATCTCCCACACCGCGGCCAGATCTTCCGAGGCCAGATACCACGCCCGGATCCCCACCGCCGCCAGACCCGCGGGCGCGCCGGTCCAGACATAGGGGTTGCCGACCACCCACAGCACAATCATCGCACCAGCCATCGCCACCGCCGCCAGCCAGGCATAGGTACGGATATAGGCCGATTTGTCCGGAGCAAAGGTCACAGTATCAGCCAAAGGGCGCCTCCGATAATCAGCAAAGCAAGCACTGCCAGAACCGCAGATCCAAGGCGTTGCGGGCTTTGATCTGAAGAGGCTGCTTGCGGGGCCGAAAACGGCTTGGCGCTTTCGGTTTCGATCTTGCCACCGGTCCAGTTGGTCGCCTCTTCGGTATAAAGCCCGACCAAATGCACCCTTGGGTCCGGTTCAAGACGCAGGGCGCGGCCACCAAAGGCCGCGCTGCGGACAACCATGACCCAGCCCTTGACGGCCTCAAGCGCAGTCCGGTCCAGCTGATCCAGCGAAACGCCGCAGCCTTCGTGCAGATAGCCATAAAGCCCCATGTCTTCGAGGTCGGAGACCGGGAAAACATCGATCTGATCTGCCGCCAGCCCCACGATCCCCAGCATCTGATCGGCCGCACCAAGTTCGCGTTGGAATTTGGCTTCTTCGGGCGGCATATCCAGCGCGAACATGCGAAGCACTCCGCGTTCTTTGGGGGCAACCTTCAAAGGGCTCATGCGGCGTCTCGCAAATTGCGGGCCAGCAGGTCCATCGCCGCCATACGCACGGCGACACCCATCTCGACCTGTTCCTGAATGACGGATCGGTTGATGTCATCCGCCAGCGTGCCGTCAATCTCAACCCCACGGTTCATCGGTCCGGGATGCATGACAATGGCATCGGACTTGGCCAGCGCCAGCTTTTCGGCGTTCAGCCCATAGCGGTGGTAGTATTCGCGTTCCGAGGGGATGAATCCGCCATCCATTCGCTCTTTCTGAAGGCGCAGCATCATGACTACGTCGACGCCCTGAAGTCCCTCGTTCATGTCGTCATAGATTTCCGCGCCAAATTCGGCGAATTGGCCTGGCACCAGTGTGGGCGGGCCGATCAGGCGGATGCGATTTTCCATCTTGCCCAGCAGGATCAGGTTCGACCGCGCCACGCGCGAGTGCGCGACATCGCCGCAGATCGCGATGTTCAACCGATGCAGCCGTCCTTTGGCGCGGCGAATGGTCAGCGCGTCCAGCAAGGCCTGTGTTGGGTGCTCATGCCGCCCATCGCCCGCATTCAACACCGCGCAATTCACTTTTTGCGCCAGCAGGTCCACCGCGCCCGAATGCGGATGCCGCACCACCAACAGATCGGGATGCATTGCGTTCAGCGTCATCGCCGTGTCGATCAGCGTCTCGCCCTTTTTGATCGAACTGGCTTGCATCGCCATGTTCATCACATCCGCCCCCAGGCGTTTGCCCGCAAGTTCAAAGCTGGCCTGCGTTCGGGTTGAGTTTTCGAAGAACATGTTGATCTGTGTCAGCCCTGACAACACGTCCGAGCGCTTTGTCGACTGGCGGTTCATGTCGACATAGGTCTCGGCCAGATCAAGAATAGCGGTGATATCGGATTGCGACAGATGCTCGATCCCAAGAAGGTGACGATGGGCGAAACGCATGGGCGGGCTCCTGACGGACAATCGGGCCGCTTATAGAAAGCTGCGCAGTTCAAAGCAAGCTAGGGATCGATGCCGTCCGGCAGTTTCTCGCAGCCGCCATCGGGCAGGCATTGCTCACCCGGTTTACACCATTTGCCATAGCCGCAATCGACAGCTTTGACAGGTACGCACCCTTGATGGGCCGAGCATTTGAAGCCCGGGCGGCATTGTGATCCGGTTTCTTCGCACAAGAACCACCCCGGGCGCGAGCATCCGCCACCGGGCAGACAGGTCGAGCCCCGCGCACAGGTCAGCCCATCGTCACAGCGCGTGCGCGGGGCCGGCGTGGGGTCAAATTCAGGCCGGATGCGCTCGCATTCGCCACGGGCGTTGCAGGTGCTGCCACCCGGACAGTCAAGGCGCGAGTTACAGGCGTTGGCCCCGGCAGGAGCGCAGCGCGCACCGCCTGCAAGACAACGCTCGAACGGTCCGCACGTGCGTCCACCACCGCAATAGGTGTGGCCCAGAGGGATGCAGTTTCCGTCGAAACTGCACCGCTCACCGGGGGAACAGCACGACCGCCCACATTGGAACTGTCCGGCACGGCACTGGCTGTCGCGACCCAGCAGCTGGGCTAAAACCTCGGGCCCGCTGGCCAATGTCAGCAGCGACCCGATCAGCAAAAGGCGCAGGATCTGGAACATAACGGCGTCCATGGTCAACAGGTCCGGGTATCAAGGCAAGGTCTATTCGCTTTCCCTCAGCCGGGATGCAGGTAAATTAGCCGCATGGAATCGGGCTTGGATTATTATGCGACACGCGCGCTGCTGGACTGGCAGATCGAACTTGGCGTGACCGAGTCGATCGGGGACGAGCCGATCAACCGCTATGACCTGCCTAACACGTCCCCCAAACCCAGGTCCCCGGTGGCTGAACCTGCGACGCCTGCCAAGCCCGAGGCAGTAGATCCTGTTGCGGAGGCCAAGGCGGCCGCAAGCGGCGCGAACTCGCTTGAAGCCCTGCGCGAAGCCATGGACGCGTTCGCCTATTGCGAGCTGAAACGCGGCGCGCGGCAGTTGGTGTTTGCCGATGGTGTCCCGGGGGCAAAGGTCATGATTATCGGCGAGGCGCCGGGGCGCGACGAAGATCGTGAGGGCAAACCCTTTGTGGGTCGTGCCGGGCAATTGTTGGATCGGATGCTGGCTGCGATTGATCTGGACCGGGCGCAGAACGTTTATATCACCAATGTGCTGCCCTGGCGGCCGCCTCAAAACAGAGATCCCAAACCGGAAGAGATCGGCATGATGACCCCGTTTCTGGAGCGTCACGTTGCCCTGGCCAAGCCTGAGATGCTTGTTGTGATGGGCAATATCAGCTGTCAGGCGCTGCTGGGCAAACGCGGTATTACCCGGTTGCGCGGCAATTGGGACCAGGCGCTGGATCTGCCTGTCATCCCGATGTTCCATCCGGCCTATCTGCTGCGTCAGCCGCAAATGAAACGACAGGCCTGGGCCGATCTGCTGGAGTTGAAAGCGCGATTGCGAGGTGGGGCATGAAAATTCTGGCTTTTTCCGATCTGCACATGGCGCGCAGCCGGGCTGCCGATCTGGTTGCGGCCAGTGAGGCGGCGGATCTGGTACCGGGCAATGCCGAAAGCGCCGAGGAGTTGTCTGATACGGTGCCGGAAGGTGTTCACGTCCTGCATGGGTCAGGCATGGAGCTAGACGGTCTGCGTCTTTTCGGCCTTGGTTACGGTGTCCCGGAAACACCGTTCGGAGAGTGGTCTTGCGACCTTTCCGAAGGCGCTGCCACTGAACTGCTGGCTCGGTGCGTTTCCGCAGATGTCTTGATCGTGCACTCTCCGCCCAAGGGCTATGGGGATGAAACCTCGATGGGCCAGTCGGTAGGGTCGATAGCTGTGCGCGATGCGATCGAGCGGATACAGCCTGGGTTGGCAGTGTTTGGACATATCCATGATAGCTGGGGTTATCGCGGCCATCTGGGCCAGACCCAGCTGGCAAATCTTGGTCCTACAGTGAATTGGTTCGAGGTGGGATCATGATCGAAACAGCGACTTTGCTGACTTTCATTCCGGCGGCCCTTGTGCTTGGACTGACGCCCGGTGCCGATATGATGTTCTGTTTCGGTCAGGGTCTGAGATCGGGCCCACGCCCCGCCCTTGCCGCCAGCGCCGGGGTTTCGACGGGCGTGATGCTGCATGTGCTTCTTGCTGGGCTGGGTTTGGGCGCCGCGGTTGCAACCTTGCCCTGGCTCTTTGACGTCATTCGCTGGTTCGGCGTGGGCTATCTGCTGTTCCTCGCATGGGGCGCGTTTCGCAACGGCGCCGTTGCCCCCGAAACACCGGCTGCCCCCATGAGCCGCGCCTTTCGGGATGGGATGCTGGTGAACCTGACCAATCCAAAGGTCATTCTGTTTGTGCTGGCGTTTATCCCCCAGTTTGTTGACCCATCCGCAGGTTCGGTTTTGATGCAGTTTCTGATCTTTGGCGTGATCATCGCCGGGGGCGGCTTTGTCGTGAACGGATTTGTGGGCATCTTTGCCGGTGGCACTGGGCGCATGTTGGTCGGTAATCCGCGTGCCTCTCGAATTCTTGGCTGGATCACGGGCAGCATTTTCGCGGCACTAGCGCTCCGGCTTGCCATTCTGGAAAGGGCGTAACCTCGCATGTCGCGTATCGACGAAACACTTGAATTCATTCCCATTCGCATCGCGGTGCTGACGGTCTCGGACACAAGATCTCTGGCCGAGGACCGCTCGGGACAAACGCTGGTGGACCGGATCGAAAAGGCAGGCCATGTGGTGGCAGACCGCAAGATCATCCAGGATGAGCGTGACCAGATTGCCGATCAACTGCGTGCCTGGGTCGCGGATCCCCAGATTGATGTTGTCTTGTCGACCGGAGGTACCGGGCTAACCGGGCGGGATGTCACGGTCGAGGCACACAGGGATGTGTACGAAAAAGAGATCGACGCCTTTGGCACCGTGTTCACTATCGTCTCGATGGAAAAGATCGGAACCTCTGCGGTCCAATCAAGGGCCACGGGTGGCGTGGCCGGCGGAACCTACCTGTTTGCACTACCGGGCAGCCCCGGGGCTTGCAAAGACGCCTGGGACGCTATTTTGGAAAAACAGTTCGATTACCGGCACCGCCCCTGCAATTTTGTGGAAATAATGCCCAGATTGGACGAACACTTGCGACGGAAGTAGTCTGGTACTGCGTTGAACACTGGATCAAGTCATTGTGGCTTGGCAGATGCGATTGCCCGGCTAACATCTGTAACAGGCAGCGGCGCGCAACCGGAGTGAACTGACTGATGCGATTTCTAAGGCAAAGTCTTGTGGGCGTGTTCCTGGCGTTTTTGACGCTGGGGCTGCTGCTTGTGGCCGCTCAGCTGATCTCGGGCGCGGTTCAGGATGTCGTTTCACGCGAAAACCAACCGCCGCAGGCCCGTGAGAGGGTTTTTGCGGTCAGCGTGCGCACGGCCGAGCCAGAGACGGTCACACCTTATCTTGAGGCCTTCGGGCAGGTTCAAAGCCGCCGTCGCCTGGAATTGCGCGCGGCGCTGGGTGGGCGCGTGGTCTCGCTGGCCGAAGATTTCCAGGATGGCGGTTCGGTCGACGCAGGTGAAATGCTGGTCGAGCTGGACCCGGCAGATGCGCAATCTGCACTGGATCGCGCCAAATCTGATCTGCTGGATGCCCAGTTCGAAGAACGCGACGCCGAGCGTTCATTGTTGTTGGCGCAAGATGAATTGCGCGCCGCAGAGGCACAGGTTGAATTGCGCGGACGGGCCTTGCAGCGTCAGCAGGACCTGTTGGATCGTGGTGTCGGGGCTGCGGCCTCGGTGGAGGAGGCCGAGCTGGCCCTGACCTCGGCCAATCAGGCGGTTCTGTCCAGCCGGATCGCATTGGCGCAAGCGGAATCGCGCGTGGATCAGGCGACAACGTTGTTGTCTCGGGCAGTGATTGCCTTGGAAGCGGCAGAACGCGATCTGAACGACATGACGGTTTATGCCGGGTTTGCGGGCACGCTGACCGAGGTGACTCTGGTCGAAGGGCGGTTGGTCTCGGCCAACGAAAAACTGGCCGAACTGGTGGACCCAAACGCGCTTGAGGTCGCATTCCGGGTCTCAACCGCGCAGTTTGTGCGTCTGCTGGACCAGAATGGCGACTTGATAAAGGCGCCTGTCACCGTGTCGCTGGATGTTACCGGGACGGATCTGGTGGCCACAGGCCGGATCAGCCGCGACAGCGGATCGGCGGGTGAAGGGCAGACCGGGCGTTTGCTGTTTGCAAGGCTGGACGAGGCAGCGGGCTTCAAGCCGGGCGATTTCGTTACCGTCTCGGTGGAAGAACTGCCTTTGGACAACGTGGTGCGCCTGCCGTCATCAGTGTTGGATGCAACCGGAAACGTGTTGGTTCTGGCTGGCGACGACCGGTTAGAGCCCCTGGCGGTTGAGTTGATCCGCCGACAAGGCGATGAAGTTTTGCTGCGCGGCGAGGGCCTGGCAGGCCGAGAGGTCGTCATCGGCCGCACGCCTTTGCTGGGTTCTGGTGTCCGTGTCAGACCCTTGCGGCAAGAGGCCGAAGCGGCCTCGGTACCCGAGATGCTGGAGCTGTCCGACGAGCGCCGGGCTGAACTGGTGGCTTTGGTCGAATCTAGCGGCAGGATGCCCGAGGCGGTAAAGCAGCGGCTTCTGGGGCAACTCAGCCAAGCCAGCGTTCCCGCATCCCTGGTGCAGCGGCTTGAAGCCCGAGCCGGGGGCTAGATACCATGATGCGCGATATTCCGGACGCTGCGGGCGGTATCCTCAGCTATTTCACGCGCCACCGGACCGTGGCCAACCTTCTGCTTCTGGTGATGCTTGTGTTGGGCGCTGCGGCCATTCCCAACATGCGTGCGCAGTTCTTTCCGGACGTCATCCTTGAACGCGTCGATGTGAATGTCACTTGGGATGGGGCAGGCCCTGAGGATGTCGATAACGGCATAGTTCAGCTTCTGGAGCCTGCATTGCTGGCGGTTGAAGGTGTGGCTAGCACGGAATCGACCTCACGCGAGGGCTCGGCCCGGGTTCGGCTTGAATTCGAACCCAATTGGGACATGTCACGCGCTGTTGAAGAGGTCCGAACCGCAGTGGACAGCGTGACCGAGCTGCCCGAGGATGCGGATGAGCCAACGATCCGGCGTGGGGCTTGGCGTGACCGTGTGACGGATGTCGTGATCACAGGACCGACCGAGCCGGAACAGCTGGCCAATCTGACAGATGAACTGATCAACCGTCTGTTTGCTGCTGGTGTAACCCGAACCACGATCCGGGGCATCGCAGCACCGCGTGTGGTGGTCGAAGTGCCCACCGTCCAGTTGATTGCCAATGATATCACCCTGTCCGAGATCGCGGCGGCCATTGCCGCCGAAGTGACCGCAAGCCCGGCAGGCGATGTCACCGGCGCCAATGCGCGGATCCGCACCGGTGTTGAAAAACGCACCCCCGAAGAGATTGAGCGCATACCGCTTCGCAATTTCCCAGATGGCTCCAAACTGGTGATTGGCGATTTGGCCGATATCCGGGTTGAAGGTGTGACCCGCGACCGCAGCTACTTTGTTGGTGAAAACCCGGCAATGTCGATCCGCGTGGATCGGTCGAATCTTGGCGACGCAATCGGCATCCAAAGGACGGTCGAGGATGTTGTGACCGAAATGCAGGCCAGCCTGCCCGAAGGCATCTCGATCGAACTGATCCGCACGCGAGCGCAGGCCATCACGGACCGTCTGGATATCCTGGTTGATAATGGCCTGGTCGGACTGGGGTTGGTGGTCTGTCTGCTGTTTCTGTTCCTCAACGCGCGGATCGCGTTTTGGGTTGCCGTTGGCATTCCAGTCGCCATGTCCGCAGCGGTTGCGTTCATGTATCTGGGCGGGCTGTCGATCAACATGGTCTCTCTGTTTGGTTTGATCATCACTTTGGGCATCGTGGTCGATGACGCGATCGTGGTGGGTGAACACGCAGATTTCCGCGCGCGCCGGTTGGGCGAGCCGCCGATGGTCGCCGCCGAACGAGCTGCGCGGCGCATGGCCATGCCGGTCTTTGCCGCCACCCTGACCACGGTGATCGCCTTCTTTGGCCTGACCTTGGTGGGCGGGCGCTTTGGCGAGTTGATCCGCGACATTCCCTTTACGGTCATTGCGGTTCTGATTGCCTCACTGATCGAGTGCTTTCTGATCCTGCCCAACCACATGGCCCACGCGATTGCGCATTCGGCCAAGGAACATTGGTATGACTGGCCCAACCGTGTGGTCAATCGCGGTTTCCGCTGGGTGCGCGACACGCTGTTCCGTCCGTTGATCGGGCTGGTGATCCGGGCGCGCTATGTGGTTGTGGCGATCATGGTTGTGATCCTGGCCAGCCAAGCGGCCCTGTTCATTCGGGGTGACGTGAACTGGCGGTTCTTCAACGCACCCGAGCGTGGCTCGGTCACTGGCAATTTCATCATGGTCGAGGGCGCGACGCGCGCGGATACCCTGGAAATGATGCGCATGGTGCAGCGCGCCACCGAAGAGCTGGGTGCGGTCTATGAAGAACGCCATGGCAGAAACCCGATTGACTATGTGCTGGCCGAGGTTGGCGGATCGGCCGGGTTTGGTCTCTCCGCCGCCGATGGCAAGGATGCAGACTTGCTGGGCGGGATTTCGATTGAGTTGATCGACGCAGACTTGCGCCCCTATTCCAGCTTTGAATTCGTGGGTGAGCTGCAAGATACCGTGCCACGCCATCCCAAGGTCGAACTGCTCAGCTTCCGAGGCTGGCGGTCCGGCCCCGGCGGTGACGCCATAGATGTGCAATTCTTTGGGGCGGACGTGAACACTCTGAAATCCGCCTCCGAGGATTTGCAGGCCGAACTGGCAAAATACCCCGAGGTCTCGGCGCTTGAGGATAATCTGGCCTATGACAAAGAAGAGTTCATACTGGACCTGACCCCTCAGGGACAGGCACTGGGCTTCCGTATCGAAACACTGGGCCGCGTGCTGCGTGATCGCTTGAACGGGATCGAGGCCGCGACCTATCCCGACGGACCACGTAGCGCAGAAATCCGGGTTGAACTGCCCGAAGGCGAACTGACAGCCGATTTCCTGGAACGCACGCTGATGCGCACACCAGATGGGGTTTACGTGCCTTTGGCCGACATCGTCTCGGTCGAGCGGAAATCGGGCTTTTCAACGGTGCGGCGCGAAAACGGGTTGCGGGTGATTTCCGTGAACGGGGACATTTCCGAGGACGATCCAGCCCAAGCCGCCGAGATTGCCCGCGCCATGCAGGAAGAAATCCTGCCCACCATCGCGGCGGAACGTCAGGTTGAATGGCGCATGGCAGGGCTGAGCGAACAGGAAAACGAGTTTCTGGCCGAAGCCGGGGCGGGGCTTATCCTGTGTCTGACCGGCATCTACCTTGTTTTGGCCTGGGTCTTTGCAAGCTGGACCCGTCCGCTGGTGGTCATGTCGATCATTCCTTTTGGCCTGGTGGGCACGATCTGGGGCCATTACATCTGGGATGTTCCGCTAAGCATGTTCACCGTTGTCGGCCTGCTTGGCATGACAGGGATTATCATCAACGACTCGATTGTTCTGGTAACGACCATTGACGGGTACCAGCAGGAACGCGGGCTGGTGCCGTCGATCATCGAAGGGACCGCAGACCGGCTGCGTCCAGTGATGCTGACCACATTGACCACCGTGCTTGGTCTGACACCGCTGCTTTACGAAGGCTCGCAACAGGCGCAATTCCTCAAACCGACCGTGATCACTCTGGTCTATGGTCTGGGCTTTGGCATGTTGCTTGTGTTGCTGCTGGTTCCGGCCTTGCTGGCGATCCTCAACGATGTCGCGCGCCCGATGACCGCGATGCGCCGCGCGTTGCGCGCGCCTGATCGAGTAGTGCAGGGGTCGGTTGTGGCGACAGGTGCTGCCTTGGCGGTTTGGCTGGCGGTGGCGATGGTCTGGCCCGTTGTGTCTGGCGCACCGCTCGCCTCTTTGGTCCAGTTTTACGGGGACGAAGACGGGATGGCCCTGCTGCGCATGGGATTTGGGGTGTTTGCGGCGGGTGCGGCGCTGATCTTGCTGGTCAGCGTTACCCTTTCCGGGCTGCTTTATGGTCGGTTGTCGGGCCGCGCGGGCACTTAATCAGCCCTTAGAGCGGTGGACAAAAGCTCGGGCACACGCGCGCTCATGCTCAGATCGCCTTGCAAGATGCGTTCGACCGGAAACCAGCTTGCATCCAAGGCGTCATCACCGGCCTGAGGTGTGCCCGAGACATAGCGGCAGGCCACACCCACAAGCAGGTAATGCGAGTTTACCTGCCCTTGAGAGTCGCGGCGCAACAAGTCGAGATTGTCCAGGTAGGACAGGGGCTGTGCGATGATGGAAGTTTCTTCCAGCAATTCCCGTGCAGCCGCCTCAAGAACCGTTTCGCCCCATTCAACATGGCCACCAGGGAAGCCCCACAGCCCGGCATCGGGCTGCTTGCTGCGCTGGACCAACAGCACCTGGTTTTCGTACAGAACAACGGCCAAAGCGCCGATTCGGGGAAGTTGTGTCATGCGGTCAGCCCGCGCTGCACCCGATGATATCAACGGCATGATGCGCGCCAAGAACCGTGATGCGAATATCGGAACGGTTCAGCGCAAAAGGCTCGCCCGAGGCATTGATGACCTCGGACCGGGCGATCAGCGTGTCGCCCTGCCGCTCAGTCACGGTTTGAGAGGCCCAAAGGATCGGATTGCCCGGTTCGATGACCGTAACCTCGTCACCACCGGCGGGTGGCATGGTGATCCGCGCTTCGATCTGCATCCCGTCATTTGTGGGCGACAAGTGACAGGCCGCGCCGGATACCCCCGCCTCGGCCGGTGAGAAGGGACGTTCTGCCAGCGCCGCAGCAATGGTCGGATTGCGCCCGGCCTCGGCATCCAGAACATGGTCGAAGTCCAGCCGCTCGGGCACACAGACATCCTTGCAGACGCCAATGTCAACGCTGCCTTGCAGCCGAACCGGCTGAGCAGGGTTTTTCGGAGTGATTGTCACCGGCAGGACTAGTTCGCCTTCATAGCCGATAGACTGGTATCCGTTTTGGTCAAACACATCCGGTGAAGGCCAGGTGATCGAAACCTCACCGACATTCGAGGACGGCCCCCAATCAAAATGCGGTGGTATCCCGGCATCGCCCGGTGCGCGCCAATATGTCTTCCAGCCATCCTGCAGGGTCACCCGCAATGCGCCCTGATACGATCCGTCCGCTGAACGGCCACCATCCAGAATGTCAAGTTGCGCAAGTCCGTTCGCGCTCTGACCAAATGTCGGCGCAGCAAAAGTAAGGCCAGCCAGCAGGGCGGCAGCAGGTGTCCAATACATCATCATGCCCTATTAAATGGGCATAGTCGTGCGGGTTGCCAAGTCACGTTCCGTTCATAGGAATGAAATGCGTCCGAATACCCACAGAACATGCGCTGATCCCTTGCCAATCCCTGCCGGACCGGGTCATTGTTGGTTCGGACGGATGACAAGAGACCTTGCCTCATGGACCTGACCGGAAAACTGTTGATTGCGATGCCTGGAATGGGTGACCCGCGCTTTGAGCATTCGGTGGTCTATATCTGCAGCCATGCCGAAGATGGCGCTATGGGGCTGATCATCAACAAGCCGTCGGACCTGCGAACCAAAGTGCTTCTGGAGCAACTCAATATTCCGTGTCGGATTCCGGTTGTGGGTGAGCGTCTGGTGCATTTCGGAGGTCCGGTCGAGATGTCGCGCGGTTTTGTGCTGCATTCATCTGACTATGAGGCAAATTTGCATTCGATGCAGATTTGCGGCGATTTCAGCATGACCGCAACGTTGGACGTGCTGGAAGATCTGGCCTCGGGGCGTGGGCCGCTCAATGCGCTTGTTGCACTGGGCTATTCCGGATGGGGTCCGGGCCAGCTGGAAGATGAGATCGCGATGAACGGCTGGTTGACCACCGAGTCCGATCCGAAACTGGTCTTTGACCTGCCGGATGACGAGAAGTGGGAAGCCGCGCTGGCCACGTTGGGCGTTGACCCGCTGACGCTTTCAGCCAGCGCGGGGCGCGCTTAGGTCCTGGGGGCCGCAGCCCGGCGCAGCCGGTCATTGATCGCAGCGCCAAGCCCATGGTCGGGGATTGGTGACACGGCAATCGGACGGTGAGATTTGTCCAAATCGTGCAACATCGCAAAAAGGTTGGCCGCAGCTTCGACCAGATCACTGCTTTGGGAAAGGTTGAGGGTACAGTCTACCGGGCCAAAACCCAAAACGACCTCATCCCCAACACCAGCCTCAGCATTCAGTCTGACCGGCGCGTTCGGCGCATAATGGGATTGCAGCTGACCCGGCGCGGTCAAAAGATCACCTGATTGATGAATATGCAGCCGTGTACCCAGTGCGTGTTCGACCTCTTCCAAAGCCACGCCACCCGGTCGCAAAAGCGAAGGCTCACCCGCGAGCCCGACGATGGTGGATTCCAGCCCTACTCCGCAGGGTCCCGCATCGAGGATGGCGGCGATCCGACCATCCAAGCCCGACTTCACATGGCCTGCGGTTGTCGGGCTGATCCGACCCGATGGGTTGGCCGAAGGCGCGGCCACCGGTCCGTCGACGGCCTCCAACAGCGAACGTGCAATGGGGTGCGCCGGAACGCGGACGGCCAATGTGTCCAGCCCTGCCGTGACGAGGGATGATACCCCGTGGCCCGGGCGCAAAGGCAACACCAAGGTCAAGGGACCAGGCCAGAATGCATCGGCCAGACTTTGCGCCTGATCGGACCATTCGACGAAACGCTGCGCTGCCTTTACCGACGCCACATGAGCGATCAAGGGGTTGAAGCTGGGCCGCCCCTTGGCCTCATAAATGGCCGCAACCGCCTTTCCGTTTCGCGCGTCGCCGCCAAGCCCGTAGACCGTTTCTGTTGGAAACGCGACGAGCTGACCTTGGCGCAGCAGGTCAGCGGCCTGCGCCAACCCCGCAGTGTCAGCGGACAGATATTTGGTTTGAAACAGTTTCATCACTTGTGACGCGGCGTTTTGGTTGATTGCGTGGCCCGGGCGGGTAGGTAATCCTGAAAGCCCAGATGCATACAGGCGTGGCTTGGAAATTCCAAGGCCAGCCAGCACCAAATCCGAGGGAAGCCATGACCTATCGCGCCCCATTGTCTGATTATGAATTTCTGTTGAACCATGTGATCGGCTACGACCAGATCGCAGCGACCGAGAAATTCTCGGATGCGAGCCCGGATGTCGTCAGCGCGATCCTGACCGAAGCGGGCAAGCTGTGCGAAGAGGTTCTGGCCCCCTTGCAGCGCCCGGGCGATTTGCACCCTGCGCATCTGGAAAACGGTGTGTTGCGCACATCCCCCGGTTACGCGGATGGTTGGAAAGCCATTGCCGAAGGTGGCTGGGTCGGGATGAGCGGTGATCCCGAATATGGCGGTATGGGTCTGCCGATGACCGTGACCACCGCCGTGAATGAGATGATGAGCGCGGCCTGCCTGTCGCTGCAACTGGCGCCGCTGATGACACAAGGCCAGATCGAAGCACTGGAGCATCATGCCAGTGACGAGCTGAAGGCGCTGTATCTGCCCAAGATGATGGCGGGTGAATGGTCGGGGACCATGAACCTGACCGAGCCGCAGGCCGGGTCGGATGTGGGTGCTTTGACGTCAAAGGCCGAGCCGAATGGCGACGGGACCTATGCGATCTCGGGACAGAAGATCTATATTTCCTGGGGTGATAACGATTTTACCGAAAATGTCTGCCACCTGGTCCTGGCTCGTCTGCCGGACGGGGTGCCGGGTACCAAGGGCATATCGCTGTTTCTGGTGCCGAAATACATCCCGGATGAGAACGGCAATCCCGGTGTGGCAAACGATCTGAAAGTGGTCTCGTTGGAACACAAGATGGGCCTGCATGGTTCACCCACTTGTGTGATGCAATATGACGGGGCCAAAGGCTGGCTGATTGGGCCGGAACATGGCGGTATGGCGGCCATGTTCACCATGATGAACAACGCCCGTCTTGGGGTGGGTGGCGAAGGGGTTGGCGTGGCCGAAGGCGCCTATCAACACGCGCTGGCCTATGCGCTGGAGCGTAAGCAGGGCAAGACACCCTCGGGCACCATCATTGACCATGCGGATGTGCGGCGGATGCTGATGGATATGCGCGCCGATGTATTTGCGGCGCGGTCGATCCTGCTGGCCAATGCGGCTGCGATCGACATGGCCCAAGCCACGGGTGATGCAGATTGGGCGGCCCGCGCTGCGCTGTTGACGCCGATCGGAAAGGCCTTTGGTACGCAAACCGGGATGCGGGTGGCCGAGACCGGTGTGCAAGTCCACGGCGGTATGGGCTTTATCGAAGAAACCGGCGCGGCCCAGTATTACCGCGACGTCCGCGTGACAGCGATCTATGAGGGCACCAACGGCATTCAGGCGATGGACCTTGTGGCGCGCAAAATGATGGATGGGGGCGAGGCGGCCTCGAACTTGCTGGACGAGATCGAAGAGCAGGCGGAAAAGGCCCGTGCCGCCCTGCCGGATCTGGCCGGCCCGGTTTGGGAAGCCACGGAATCCTTGCGTGAAACCACCGAATGGCTGGTGTCGCAGACGGACATGAACACCCGTTTTGCCGGGGCGACGGCTTATCTGGCAGCTTTTGCGCGCGTTTTGGGCGGGCATTACCACCTGTCCGCTGCCTTGGCGGACCCGGAAGGGCCCCGCGCGAAACTGGCGCGCTATTACATCAGTGCGCTACTGCCCGAATATTCAGGGCTGTTGGCGCAGGCGCAGAAAGGGGCCGAGGATCTCTATGCGCTCAGCGTTGATGAGCTGGCCAGCTGATGGACGGTGATCGGCCCGAGAGCATCCGCTACCCTTGGTCGGAGCCTCCGGCACCGGGAGAAAGCATCGAAATTGCCGACGGCGTGCTGTGGATCCGCCTGCCTTTGCCAATGGCGCTGGACCATGTGAACGTCTACGCGTTGGATGATGGCGACAGCTGGACGATCATCGATACCGGCCTTTCTTCCAAAAAGTCGCGCACGATCTGGGAAAACGTCATGGCGGGGCCATTGCGCGGAAAGCCCGTGCGCCGGGTTGTTGTGACCCATCACCATCCCGACCACGTCGGCAATGCAGGGTGGTTTCAATCCGAACACGGGGCCGAGTTGGTCGCGACCCGGACGGCCTGGTTGTTTGCGCGGATGTTGACGCTGGATGTGCAAGAAACCTGGCCGGAAGAGACGCTAAACTTCTATCGCAGCGCGGGCATGGCGCCGGATATTCTGGCCAAGCGCATGGCGGACCGACCGTTCAACTTTGCGGATGGCGTCTTTCCGATGCCGCTGGGCTACACACGGATCAAACAGGATGACGTGATCCGCATGGGCGGGCGCGATTGGGATGTCCATATCGGCAACGGCCATTCGCCCGAACACGCAACCTTCTGGAGCCGCGACGACGATCTGGTGATCAGCGGCGACCAGATTCTCAGTTCGATCAGTCCCAACCTTGGGGTGTATGCAACCGAACCGATGGCCGACCCCGTTTCCGGTTGGCTCGAGGCCTGCGAGCGCCTGCAATCGCTTGCCCGACCCGAGCATCTGGTTCTTGGCGGACATAAACTGCCCTTCACCGGTTTGCCGATCCGGATGCGGCAACTGATTGACAATCACCACGGTGCGCTGGCGCGTTTGCTGGGCGAATTGGATCAGCCGAGAACCGCTGCCGATTGCTTTCCACCTTTGTTCAAGCGTCCGATTAAAGAGGGTGAATATGGTCTGGCGATGGTCGAGGCAGTTGCACATATGAATCATCTCTTCCACATTGGTGCGGTTACCAGAACCCGTCGGGATGATGGTGCGTGGATGTACCAGCGCAAGGAATAGCGTCATGCAGGATGAAATCGAGACGTCAGCCGAAGCTGCCGAAGCGGCGGCCCTGCCGCGCTGTTACGAAGTACATGCCAATTCCGACGCCAAGTCTGGTGCCAAAGACCTGCCCAAGCCATTGCAGAAGCCTGTCGAGGCGAAAAGCCCTGCGCAATGGGCCTATGAGCGGCTGATCATGTATATCCAGAATTTCGAAAAAGCACTGGATGCCGATCATGAGGTCGCCATGGGATTCACCGGCGGCGAAGCGGGCGTGATGCGGATCGAGGGGATGGGGTTTTTCGAGCCTGATATCGTCACCTTCTATGGTTCAGATGGCGGGGGTGCGAAAACGCAATTGGTTCAGCATGTCACTCAGCTGAATGTCATGCTGCGTGCGCTGCCCAAATCGGTTGAGGATAAACCGGCCAACCGTATCGGCTTCCGGCTTGCGGCCGATCTGGGAGAAAGCTGACTCAGAACCCTTGCAATTCACGCAATCGCAGCCTTGAATGAGTGGATCATTCAGGAGAACCTCGCGTGTCATATTTCTCAGCCGTTACAAGTGCATATGCCGGATCCTGGGCCCGACGTCGTGTTTTCCTGCCGATCTACATCGCGGTGCGCTTGCTGTTGGTGGCATTGATCGCACCTGCCATGGCCGTTGCCGTCAATTTTGCGGTCTCGCTGTCGGATCAATCTGCTTTGACCGATCAGGCCATCGCGATGTTTCTTTTGTCTCCGATCGGGTTCGTCGCGGCGATTGTTGTGCTCAGCCTGTTTTTGTTGGCCGAGGTCTTTGTCTTTGCTGTAATGGCCGCATCGCTGCGTATGGGGGAACCTGACCCTTGGCGCGCCTGTAGTTCCGCCATTTCGCTGATCACCTCACGCTTACCTTCCCTGTTTGGCTTCGCCGCACGGTTGATCCTGCGGATTTTGGTGATCGCGGTTCCGTTTGTGGCGGTTGCTGGCCTGATCGCGTGGTGGACCCTGACGGAGTTTGACATCAACTACTACCTCACGTTTCACCCCCCGGCCTTCTGGATTGCTGTTGTCCTGATCGGGATCGTGGTGCTGGCTCTGGCCTGGGTTCTGGTCAGACGTCTGTCAGGCTGGGCTTTGGGTCTGCATCTTGTGCTGTTTGAAGGCACGCCCCCGGCCAGCGCATTTGTCGTGAGCCAGCAGCGGATGGAGGGAAAGCGGGGGCGGTTGAAAATCGAGCTGGTCTTGTGGCTGGCCATGCGCTTGGCGATTGGTGCAGCCATTGCCTTTGTTGCAGGGCTGGCCTTCGCTCTGGTCCCACTTAGCGAGGGTACAAATCTGCGTGTCGCCCTGAGCATTGGCCTTTTGGTGGCAGGTCTTTGGTCGCTGGCGGGGCTTGTCTTGGCGGCGCTGGCACTTGGGGCCTTGGCGGTCCTTCTAGACAGGTTTTTCGAGCCCGAGACCGCATCTCTGCCACATCCCGAACCCCGCAGTCATGTGCGACGGCCCGTTCTTGTCACGGTAGCAATTGCCGCTGTGGCTTTGCTGATCGGTTTGTGGTCGGGGCAGGCGCTGTTAGAGCGTGTGCAGGCGCCGGATCATGCCGAGGTCATTGGCCACCGGGGGGCCGCAGCGCTGAGGCCTGAAAACACGATGGCTTCGGTGTTCAAAGCAATCGAAGACGGGGCCGATTGGGTCGAGATCGACGTTCAGGAAACCGCAGATGGCGAAGTGATCGTGGCCCATGACAGTGATTTCATGAAGCTGGGCGGCGTCAACCTCAAGGTCTGGGACGCGACCATGCCGGATGTGGCCGAGATCGACATCGGCAGTTGGTTCGATCCGGAATACGCCGCGGAACGCACCCCAACCCTGCGCGCGGTTTTGGAGGCCGCGAAGGGGCGGGCCAATGTGATTATTGAGCTGAAATATTACGGCCACGACGTCGAATTGGAAAACCGCGTGGTGGGCATTGTGGAAGAAATGGAGATGCAGGACAGTATCTCGACCATGTCTCTCAAATACCCCGCAGTCCAAAAGATGAAAAAGCTGCGCCCGGATTGGCGGGCGGGAGTATTGGCAGCGACGGCTGTGGGCGATCTTTCGGGGTTGGAAGGGGATTTTGTTGCGGTGAACGCGGCGACTGTGTCGCCGGGATTGATCCGTAAGGTCCATGAGGCGGGCAAGGACATCTATGTCTGGACGGTCAATGATCCGCTGCAAATGTCGGCCATGGCATCTATGGGCGTTGACGGCCTGATCACCGACCGTCCGGCCATGGCAAACGCGGTGTTGCAGGCGCGGGCTGAGATGGGCCCGGGCGAACGACTGCTCTTGTGGTTGGCCACAAGTTTTGGACTGTCTGTCGATACTCAGGCGATGCGTGATGACAATCCGTAACAGTCTGTGCCTTCTGTTGGTCTGCGCGTCCCCTGTGCAGGCGCAAGACATCATGAGCAGCATTGAGATGCCGGCGCATCGCGCTTTGATGGATCAACGGGGTGACGCCGATCTGACCCCGTTTGAGACCGATGGATGTTCTGGTGGCCTCTCCAGCAGTTGGCGCCTTGTGGCTGATACCTTTCCCAAATTCAGTGCGCTCTATGAAGCGCATCCGCCTTGGGAATACTGCTGTATTACGCATGACAAAGCCTACCATTCAGCAGGAGGCGCGCTTACAGCAGAAGACAGTTTCAAGGCGCGTTTGAACGCTGATGAAGCTTTACGGTCCTGCGTGAAGACACATGGTCAGGAATTCGCTTCTGACTATGCCGAGCGGTACGATATGACGGAGGATCAGATCGGGCAGGTTCATTCCATCACGGCAGAAGCCATGTTCTTGGCGGTGCGTTTTGGTGGTGGTCCGTGCAGTGGTCTGCCCTGGCGTTGGGGGTTCGGATACCCGGGATGCTCGGTTTTTCCATCACGTGAAGGTGCGCGCGAATGACGTGGTGACAGGGGCTGAAAATTGCATTATCCAACCTCGTAAACACGCGAATTGGGAATCTTTAGATCATGGCTGAACACAAGCACGGCGAGATGGATATCACCGTCCAAACCAAAACTTTCGATGGCTTCATCAAATTCACAACGTGGTGCGTTGTGGTCATCGCCCTCCTGTGCCTGTTCCTGGCGGTGTTTGCGTCTTAAGCTTTCTTTGAGGTGACACCTGTGTTCAGGGTTCTGACTGCTTGTCTGATACTTGCGGTGTTGGCAAGCTGCGCCGGGTCGCAACGCCCGCAGGCGGAGCAGGCCGAGATCGTTGCCAGGTCTTATCGCGACCCAGGGCCCTCGACTTTGACGCTCTATACCATGATCAGCACGCGCAACGGATCGGGTGCGCATACCTCGTTGATGATCAGCGGTAGCGAGCGTGTGATCTTTGACCCGGCAGGTTCGTTCCGCGCGGATGTTGTGCCGATCAAGGATGATGTGCTCTACGGAATAACGCCAAATGTCGAACGGGCTTATCGCAGCAGTCATGCGCGCGAAACGCATTACGCCCGTATCCAGACGATTGAAGTTACGCCACAGCAGGCAGAAATCGCATTGCAACTGGCCAAGCAATCCGGGCCGGTTGCGGGTGCGTTCTGTGCGAATGCAACCTCGCAATTGCTTCAGCAGGTGCCCGGGTTCGAAGGGATCAGCACCACTTTTTATCCGGTCAAGCTGTCCGAGCAGTTTGGCGCTTTGCCCGGTGTTCAGACAGCTGAATATCGCGAAAACGATGACGCGGATTTGCAAAAAGGTCTTGCAGCCAACAACGCGCAATTGAACGCGTTGGATGGGGCTTCAACCAATTAAGTAAAGCAACGCATAGAGCACAGCGGCCCCGGAAAAGATCGCTGTCAGCACGTTTTTTGTGACCAAGCCGACTGTCAAAGCCACGGCTGCTGCGGCCATGCGTGGCAGATCAGGCTGGCCGTCGGTCGCTGCGGGCCACACCACCAGCGGCGCGATCAAAGCTGGAATGATCGCCACGGCGGTATAACGCAGATGCCGCAACAGCCAGGATGGTATCGGGCGGTCACCGACAAGCCCGATAAAGGTAAAACGCAGCGCAAAGCTGCCAATCGCAAGGCCGATGATCAGGATCCAGATGGTTGTTGCACTTACCGTTGTCATCGCTTGTGCCTCTCCAGCGCCAGTTCGGCCTGCGCGCCTGCCATCATGCCAGCGACTCCGGCGATCAGCAGGCCCAGATTGGCCGGAACCTGAACGGTAAGCAGCGCGACAACAATCGCAACAAGGGCGGCTATCACATGAGGCAGCGTGCGCATCATCGGTCCGATCATCGCCAGAAAGGCAATCGGCAACGCAAAGTCCAGCGCCCAGCTGTCAGGGATCTGAGCACCCAAAACCGCCCCCAGATAGGTCATCAGAATCCAGATCGGAGCCACCGGGCTGACGCATCCGACGAAATAGGCCATACGCTGTTTTGTGGTCAGTTCGGGCTCTGCCTCGAACCGGACGATCGAGCAGGCATAGGATTGATCCACGATCAGATACGCGGCGCAGGCCCTTTGCCAAAGTGGTGCGGCCCCCAGATACGGGGTCAGCGAGGCCGAATACATCGCCACCCGCAAATTAACCGCCAACGCAGAGGCCAGAATAATCACTGTGGGTGTATTGTCCTGCAGCAATTGCAACGCGGTAAACTGGGCCGCACCGGCAAAGACGGTGGCAGAGAAGGCAATGGTTTGCGCGATGTTCAACCCGGCCTCGGTTGCGAATACACCAAACAGCATTCCGAACGGGCCAACGACGATCACAAAGGGCAGACCTTCGCGAAAACCCGTCCAGAAATATGACTTGCTTGTGGTGATTGCCATGGTGAGATCCTATGGTGCCAAGAGCAGCAGTAGCCGTCTTGGGGAGGGGTTGCAATTGGCCACGGAGCTTGACCTGTCAGACTATGTGATCGCACCAGATCCAAGGGCGGCTCGCCTGACCCGCGCGGTCGAAGGTGTGGATCAGAACGGTGATGTCAGCCAGATTTCCGTGGTTGAGGAACGCCCGCTGACGATTTTCCTCAACTCTCAGGAAATCGTGACAGCCATGACCATTGGCGACTATCCCGAATATCTGGCGCTGGGCTTTCTGCGCAATCAGGGCATGCTGCTGACGGATGATCAGATCACCCGGGTCGACTATGATGATGACCTGGAAACCGTTGTTGTGCGCACAGCGCGGCAGACCTCATATGAGGACAAGCTGAAGAAAAAGACCCGCACCAGTGGCTGCGCGGTGGGAACGGTCTTTGGCGACATGATGGAGGGGCTTGAGGATGTGCGCCTGCCGCAGGTGTCGGTGCGCACCTCGTGGCTGTATGATCTGGCCGCCAAGATCAACCGCACCCCATCGCTTTATCTTGAGGCCGGGGCCATTCATGGCACCGTCCTGTGCCACGAAAACCGGCCGTTGGTCTATATGGAGGATGTGGGCCGCCATAACGCGGTTGATAAGATTGCTGGCTGGATGCTGTCCGAAGGGGAAAGCGCTGCGGATAAGATCCTGTACACGACCGGGCGTCTGACCTCCGAGATGGTGATCAAAACGGCGATGATGGGCATTCCTGTGCTGGCCTCCCGCTCGGGCTTTACCGCCTGGGGCGTCGAGATTGCGCGTGAGGTCGGGCTGACCCTGATTGGCCGGATGCGGGGGCAGCGGTTTGTCTGCCTGTCGGGTGAGGACCGTTTGGTGCGCGATGTGGATCCGGCAACTGTTCCGCATGAAGATAAGAAACACAAACGAAAAAGCGCGCAGTCCTGAGTTTCCATCATCTGACAGCAGTGGTTAGGAATCTCAGCCGTTTCTGATAGATGTTCGTTAAGCCGCGTTAATACGAACAGCAAAGCGGGCGCATTTTGCCCGGGTGAATATGGAACTCATCAACCTCATAGCCCCTGTTTTTGCAGTCATCGTGACGGGATATGTCTTTTCCTGGACCAAGCTGCTGAGCGAAGATACGTCAGATGCATTGGTACAATTCGCGGTCTTTGTCCTGATCCCGGCCATCATGTTTTATCTGATTGGTCAGGAAGAGTTCGCCAACCTTCTGAACTATGGCTTCTACATCGCCTATGGCGGGACTCTGCTGGCGCTGTTTGTGGTTTTGTTTCTCATTCTCAAAGGCATGACGGGTTTTCACGCCGGATCGGCTACTGTCGCGGCGTTTGCTGCCGTGGCTTCGAACACGGCGCTGGTGGCCCTGCCGATCTTGCATGCGATATTTGGGTCCAAAGGCGCGTTGCCGGCTGTGCTGGCCAATCTGGTCGTGGCCATATTGCTGTTGATCATGACCACAACGCTTGAAACCACCGCAGGTCACAAAGCGGGGGTTAGGACGCCAATCTACAAAATCATTCTGAATGTCCTGAAGAACCCTATTATCGCGGCAACTTTGTTGGGTGTTGCCTATTCCGCGACCGGGCTTGGTTTCTCGAACGCCGTCTCGGACTATCTTGAACTGCTCAGCCAGGCTTTGGCGGCTGTTGCGCTGTTTGCCATCGGATTTACGACAAGCGTGCGTACCATTGTCCAGACCGGGCCGCTGCTTCTGTTCCTGACGGGTGCAAAGCTGATCGTTGCACCGGGGCTGGTCCTGCTGGCGGCGCATCTGATTGGCCTCGATCCGCTGTGGACCATCGCGGCAACCGTGTCATCGGCGGTGCCCACCGCGAAAAACGTTTTCCTTTTGGCCAAACACTATGATCAAGAGCCCAAACTGGCGGCCCATATCGTGTCCATGACATCCTTTTTGTCTGTCGGAACGCTGATACTTTGGTTGTTTGTCCTACACCATCTGTTTCCAACCGCGTTTCAATTGAACTGAGTTCGATCTACAAAGCCTCAAAGGTTGTTCCGCTGCGGCGAATGAAACAAGGGACGGGAATGGGAAAACCTCTGGGCGTGATACTGGCGGGCGGTTTGGCGACGCGTATGGGTGGCGGTGACAAGGGTCTGTTGCAGATCGGCGGGCAGAGCCTGTTGTCCTATGTTGTTGAACGCCTGGCGCCGCAAGTGGGCGGGCTTGCACTGAATGCCAATGGTGATCCGGCGCGGTTTGCAGATCTTGGGCTGCCTGTTGTGCCGGACACGATAGAGGGCTTTGCAGGGCCTTTGGCCGGGGTTTTGGCTGGGTTGGATTGGGCGGCAGGGCAGGGGGCCGACAGTATCGTCACCGCTGCAGCGGATACGCCATTCTTTCCGCATGATCTGGTGGCGCGTCTGCAACACGCGGCTGAGTGGCAGGATTATCCTTTGGTTCTGGCGACCACACCGCGTTCGAGCAACGAGGTGCTGAAATCCGGCGGCGGCAAGCGGGTCAACCGGCACCCGACCTTTGGGCTCTGGCCCGTGGCGTTGCGCGATGATTTGCGGGCTGAATTGCAAGACGGTCTGCGCAAGGTGGTGCTGTGGACGGACAAGCATCAGGGGCGCGAGGCATTGTTCCCTGCTGAACCCTTTGATCCGTTTTTTAATGTGAACACGCCCGACGACCTGACCCGCGCGCAAGAACTGTTGAGGCTGGCATGAGAGTCTATGGCGTCACCGGCTGGAAGAATGCGGGCAAGACCGGGTTGATGGAGCGGTTGGTGGCCGAGATCACCGATCGTGGTTTCTCGGTCTCGACCGTGAAGCACGCGCATCACAGCTTTGACGTCGATCAGCCGGGCCGTGACAGTTATCGCCATCGCACAGCAGGCGCGAACGAAGTGCTATTGGCCTCGGGTCAGCGCGTGGCGCTGATGCAAGAACTGCGCGGGGCCGAGGAGCCACGACTGTCGGATCTTCTGGCTCGCCTATCTCCGGTCGATCTGGTGTTGATCGAAGGATACAAACGAGAGGCACATCCCAAGATCGAGGCGTTTCGGCAAGAACCGGGCAACGCCCTGATTGCAACGGGCAATGACACGATCCGCGCTGTTGCCAGCGACGTGCCGCTGTCTCTGGATCGTCCGGTTTTCGATTTGAACGATACGGCCGCGATTGCAGATTTCATCCTGCACGAGGTCGGTTTGTGACCGGATTTGACAGCTTTGCGATGGTCGATTGGTCTGGTGGAAATGACACTGGCCCAAGACCCCGCAAAGATGCAATCTGGTCTTGTGTTGTGCGAGGCGGGTGCGCCGAAGAGCCGGTCTATCATCGAAACCGCCAGATCGCAGAACGCTGGTTGCACAGTCTGATTGACGCCGAGATCCGGGCCGGGCGACGCTTGTGTTTGGGGTTCGATTTCCCTTTTGGCTATCCCAAAGGCTTTGCCCAGGCGTTGACCGGATCGGATGATCCGCTGCGTCTTTGGGACTGGTTTGAAACCCATATTCAGGACACACCCACGGCCAATAACCGTTTCGATCTGGCGGGCCAGATCAACCTGAGGTTCGGGGGCAAAGGGCCGTTCTGGTTCAACGGGTTGCAGCGTAAGATCGACGGGTTGCCAAAAACCAGGTCAAACTATCACAACCCGTTTCCCGAACGACGCCGGGTAGAACTGATGCCCGAGGCCAAGGGCAGTTTCACATGCTGGCAGATGGGGGGTGCCGGGGCGGTGGGTGGACAGGTGATGATGGGGTTGCCCGTGCTCAACCGTTTGCGCCGTGCATTCGAGGGGCAGGTGGCGGTTTGGCCGTTCCATCCGCTGGACAGACCGGTGGCCTTCGTGGAAATCTGGCCTTCGTTGAAACTGGGCGCAGCACCGGATAGTCGGATCAAGGACGCCTGGCAGGTTGAACAGGTTGCACTGTGGCTGGCGGCGATGTCGGAACAGGAATTGGCGCAGGCACTTGATGTCAGCGCGGCAGAGGAAGGGTGGATTTTAGGGGTGTCACAACAAAAGCCGGATATCGCTCCGCCGCCACTCAGGAATGACTGTTTCGCCTTGCCCGCCGGGGTCAATTGGACGCCGGTTGATGAGGCTCTGGCCTTGCTGAAGGACCGCTTGCGCCCTGTCACCGCGCCCGAAACCGTCGCTTTGCAGGACGCGATTGGCCGGGTGCTGGCCGAGGACGTTGTGGCACAACGGTCCAATCCGCCGCAGCCCAATACGGCAGTGGACGGCTATGGGTTTGCGGGGGCCATGTCCGAGGGGAGCCACGTATTGCCCCTGACCCCCGGACGCGCGGCGGCGGGTATCCCGTTTGACGGAGCGGTCCCCGAAGGTCACGCGTTGCGGATTTTGACCGGTGCGGCCCTGCCCGAGGGAGTGGACACGGTGATCCTGGAAGAGGATGTTACCGTTCAGGACGGTCATATCGCCTTTCACGGGCCGCTGAAGCAGGGCGCCAACACCCGCAAAGCAGGCGAGGACGTGGCGCAAGGCGCGTTGGCGCTGTCCAAGGGGCGCCGTCTGGCTCCGGCGGATCTTGCGTTGTTGTCCGCTGTGGGCGTGGCCGAGGTGGCAGCGCAAGCCCCTTTGCGTGTTGCTGTCCTGTCGACCGGGGATGAGTTGATTGAACCCGGCGACCCGGCAGGGCCCGGGCAGATCTTTGACGCCAATCGCCCGATGTTGCTGTCCATGATGGCGCGCATGGGGTTTCAGCCGGTCGACATGGGCCGCGTCGCCGATGATCGCGAGATGTTGCGCGCCCGGTTGGATCAGGCCTCTGATAAGGCCGATGTGATCCTGACCAGTGGCGGCGCGTCGGCGGGCGACGAAGATCATGTCTCGGCCCTGTTGCGTCAGGCAGGTGCGATGCAAGAATGGCGGATAGCGTTGAAACCCGGTCGTCCATTGGCCTTGGGCATGTGGAGCGGCACCCCTGTATTTGGCCTGCCAGGGAATCCCGTGGCAGCCATGGTCTGCACCCTGATTTTTGCCCGTCCTGCGCTGGGGTTGATGGCGGGTGAGGGGTGGAAGGTGCCACAAGGGTTTGATGTGCCTGCTGGGTTTGAAAAGCGCAAAAAGCCGGGACGCCGGGAATACCTTCGCGCGCGTTTGCGGGACGGGCGCGTCGAAGTGTTTCATTCGGAAGGGTCTGGCCGGATCAGCGGGCTCAGCTGGGCCGAAGGACTAGTCGAGCTTGGCGATGGCGCGCAGCATATTCAGCCTGGCGATCCGGTGCGCTTTATACCCTTTGGCAGTTTCGGACTTTAATCGAACGTCCCGGCCACACGGCCTAGCAACATAAAGGCCCGCGCGGTCCGCGTGTCACCCAATGCGGTCAGCTCTGCATCCGAGGCGTTGGGCTCGAAATCGACGATCATATGATCGAACTTGCGCAGGAAGTGATGCGCCGCATCCCGAAAGATCGGGTCTTGTTTCATCCGCGCAGAGGTCAGTGCCAGAGACGAGCGGTCGCGAATGCCACCCAGCGAAGCAATGGCACGCCCGCGCGCGCCCTGGGCGAATTGCCGCCACACTTCGGGCCGCGCCATATCCGGGCGCAGGTCGTCCATGTAAATCCCCTCTTGGCTTAACAAAGTCAGGATGTCTTCCGAGGCCTGCACAAGCTGCGAGGCCTGCCGGTCCTTGAGCGCCAGCCGCAGCGCATCGAACCCCAGCGCGTCGTCTTGGGTTTCGGGGAAGTTCAACGCGCGGATAAAAACGTCCTTTGGCAGGGGCGGCGACATAGCCTCGGCGGGTACGCCCAGTTCCAGCGTTGTCTGATCGTTGCGAGAGGCCGGGGCTGAAAGCGGGCGGGCCGGTTCGGCGCGGTGAGAGGAAAACGTCGCAGGGGGGGTCTCTGCATTTTGGGCTGTTTGTGCGATGTCTTCCAGCCTTTTGGACACCATCGGTGCATAGGTGCTGGCGGCCCTTTGCTGCTGCGTGACATAGGTGTTGCGAATGGCATCTATCGCGGTCTGAAGACGGGCGCTTTCCTCGCGCATGATGCGGCTGGTGCGCATCGCAACAGCCGCCACCCAGATCATCGCCACAGGCATGAACACGGCCAGAAAGATGACGATCACACCGCCACCTTGCTGGTTGCTGGGCAAGACAAGAAAGACAATGGCAATCAAAAGCCAAGCCAGGCTGAGCGCCACCGCAGTGATCTCGATCCCGGTTACTTTCGGCTCCCCCGGACGATCATAGATGCCCAGCGATGTCGGTCTGTTGGCGTCGTGATCAGGTGATGGCTCTGACATGATCGCCCCTCCGGTCAGGCGTAATCGACACTCAGAATTTCATAGGACCGGACCCCACCCGGAGTTCGAACCTCGACACTGTCGCCTTCGTCCTTGCCAATCAGCGCGCGGGCAATTGGCGATTTAATGTTCAACAAGCCCTTTTCGATATTGGCTTCGTATTCTCCGACGATCTGCCAGGTCTTTTCTTCATCGGTGTCTTCATCGACCAGCGTGACCTTGGCGCCAAACTTGACAGAGCCGGACAGCTTGCTGGGGTCGATGACATCAGCCAGTGACAGAATGCCTTCGAGTTCTTTGATGCGGCCTTCGATAAAGCCCTGCTTTTCGCGGGCAGAGTGGTATTCGGCATTCTCTTTCAGATCACCAAGCTCTCGCGCCGAGGCGATGGCGGCGATGATGGCCGGGCGTTCGACCGATTTCAGGTTCTTCAGCTCTGCTTCTAGCGCGCCAAAGCCCGCAGGCGTCATTGGGATCTTTTCCATACTGATTAACGTCCACGTAAAATTGAGTCGCCCCGCCGCACAAAAGCGTCGGGGCGAAGTGTTGGTTGAAGAATACCTGACCCAAATGAAATGGGAATTGCAAGGGTTCAGACGCCCCCCGCCGGTAAATTCGCGACTTTGCGCCGTTTGGAGCGGGTTTCGCCACGCCGGCGGTTCATGTCTTTGCGGGGGCCTTTGCTCCATCGATCAGAGGGGGTGGTTAGCCAGAGCATCTCAATCATATTGCACCAACTCAAACTCGATCCCATTGTCATCACGGAAGTAGAACCGACGACCCGGTTCATAATCGGCATGGTTATGAGGTTCGAATCCGGCTTTGCGCACGCTTGCTTCGGCAGCATCCAGATCCTCAACCAGAACACCCACATGGTTCAGCCCGCCGACAACGTCATAGCTGCTTTCGTTGGATGGTTTGGGACTGTCGGGCGTGTAAAGCGCCAGATAGGTGTGGGGCCCACCCACATGAACCGTGAATCCACCCGATATCGCGGGGCCTTCCCAGCGGGTTTTCCAGCCAAAGACATCCTGCATCCAAGCTGCGGTTGCCTGGGGATCGCGGACTGTGATGTTGGTGTGTTCAAGCGTTGCCATCATGGGATCTCCTTCAATTAGGGCTTGTCCCGACTCACGATAATTTCTAAACCTAACTTTAGGTCAAGGAAATTCTTGCGAGGTCTCATGGCAGCTTACGAAGGGCTTGCAATTGGCGCGTTGGCGCGTCGAACCGGATTGGCAGTTTCGGCTATCCGCTATTACGAGGCACAGGGTTTGATTGCGCCTTGGCGCAATGCAGGTGGTCAACGCAGGTATCAACGTGCGGATATTCGGCGGTTGAGTTTCGTCATGATCGCGCAGCAGTTCGGTCTGACCTTGCCGGAAATCCGCGAGGTCCTGTCCGGCTTGCCGGGCAATCGCACGCCAACACCGCAGGATTGGAAGAAAATCAGCGTTGGTTTGCGCGCGCATCTGGACGCGCGAATCGATACGCTGATCCGGCTGCGCGACAATTTGGATGGCTGCATCGGGTGTGGCTGTCTCAGCTTGCCCAAATGCGCGCTTTACAACCCTGATGATCGCGCCAAATCCCATGGCAGCGGTCCCAGATACCTAATGGGCGATGCACCGGAAAGCAGAAGTGACGATTAGAGGCGCTGTTACGCCGTGTTTCGATTGACCAAGGTCTTTCCTACCATGTAATCACCCGTGAAACAAAATTGCGCCGACGGAACGCGAAAAGCGTCAATTCGGAAAGTTAGCGAAGGAGCCCGCGATGGCCGAGATTGAACGCGAAGCGATGGAATATGACGTGGTGATCGTGGGTGCAGGCCCCGCGGGTCTGTCTGCGGCCATCCGTTTGAAACAGCTGGATGCTGACCTGAATGTCGTGGTTCTGGAAAAAGGGTCGGAAGTCGGCGCGCATATCCTGTCGGGTGCGGTGCTTGATCCCTGTGGTCTGGATGCGTTGATCCCCGATTGGAAAGAAAAAGGCGCACCGCTGAACGTTCCGGTCAAGGATGACAACTTCTACATGCTGGGCGAAGCGGGTCAGCTGCGCATCCCAAACGCGCCCATGCCACCGTTGATGAACAACCATGGCAACTACATCGTCTCGATGGGCAATGTTTGCCGCTGGATGGCCGAGCAAGCCGAAGCGCTGGGCGTCGAAATATTCCCAGGCATGGCCTGTTCCGAGCTGGTCTATGGCGACAATGGCGAAGTCAAAGGCGTTGTCGCCGGTGTGTTTGGCCTGGAGCCTGACGGATCGTATGGCCCCAATACCGAGCCCGGGATGGAGCTGCACGGCAAGTATGTGTTCCTGTCCGAAGGTGTGCGCGGATCGCTGTCCAAAGAGGTCATCGCCAAATACGATCTGTCAGCCGGGAAAGAGCCGCAGAAATACGGCGTTGGCATGAAAGAGATCTGGGAGATCGACCCCGAAAAGCACAAGGAAGGTTCGGTCACCCACACCATGGGCTGGCCGCTGGGCAGCAATGCAGGTGGCGGATCTTTCATCTATCATCTTGAAAACAATCAGGTCTATGTCGGGTTCGTGGTGCATCTGAACTACAAGAACCCCTATCTCTACCCCTATATGGAATTCCAGCGCTTCAAGCATCATCCGATGGTGGCTCAGCTTTTGAAAGGCGGCAAACGCGTGGCCTATGGTGCCCGAGCGATCACCGAGGGTGGGTATCAGTCGATGCCCAAGCTGGTGGCTCCGGGTGTTGCACTGTTGGGCTGTTCGGCGGGTATGGTGAACGTGCCGCGTATCAAGGGCAACCACAATGCGATGCTGTCTGGCAAGGCCGCAGCCGAGGCTGCTTATGACGCGATCAAAGCTGAACGCTCGGGCGACGAACTGACCGCCTATGAGACCGACGTACGGGACGGCGCGATCGGCAGCGATCTGAAGAAAGTGCGCAACGTCAAGCCGCTTTGGTCGAAATACGGTCTGACTGCCAGTCTTGCGCTGGGTGGAATGGACATGTGGACCAACACGCTTGGCTTTTCGCTGTTGGGCACCCTGGGTCACGGCAAGAACGATGCTGAATCGACCGAAGATGCCAGCAAGCATCAACCGATCGACTATCCCAAGCCCGATGGAGTGCTGTCATTCGACCGTCTGACCAACGTATCCTTCGCGGCGACCAACCATGAGGAAAGCCAGCCGTGTCACTTGCGGCTGGCCGACCCGGATATCCCGGTCAATGTGAACCTGCCCGAGTTTGACGAGCCAGCGCAGCGTTATTGCCCGGCAGGGGTCTATGAGGTGGTCGAGGACGAAAACGGGCCGCGTTTTGTCATCAACTTTCAGAATTGCGTGCACTGCAAAACATGTGACATCAAGGATCCCAGCCAGAATATCACCTGGACAACGCCACAAGGCGGCGACGGGCCGAACTACCCCAATATGTAGGCAGAAATGCAGACAATGGCGGGGTCGTGATGGTCCGGCCATTGCCTCTGGAGGTCAGAGGCCCTAGCTTGTTCCTGATAATAGGCAACAAGGCAGTTTTCCGGTGTTTTCCTTGATCCGTCGCACAGCGCTTGCTGTGGTTCTTTCTTCTTCTGTTGCGCTTCCTGGTTTAGCGGATGTCGGCGCGGGCTCTTATCTTGCCGGTCGGCAAGCGATCTACGAAAGCGACTACAAAGCGGCTGAGCGTTACTATTCGCGCGCTTTACGTTCAAACCCCGAAGATCGCCGACTTCTGGAAAGCGTGTTGTTAGCGCGGATTGCGCTGGGCAATATCGAGGGCGCATTGCCCATCGCTGAGACGGTGGCCGAATATGATGGGCAGGCTCAGGCTGCGAGTATGACCATCGCGGCCACGATGATCGCAAACGAGCAATTCGAGGAGTTTCTGGCGCTTGATCCGGAAAGCCAAGGCATTGGTCCGCTGGTCGATGGCTTGATGATTGCCTGGGTGCAGATCGGTCAGGGCGCTATGACCAAGGCGATGGAGCAGTTCGATACCGTTGCCGAGCAAGAGGGTCTGCGCGCGTTCGCGATGTACCATAAGGCTCTTGCGCTGGCCTCGGTCGGGGACTTTGAGGGCGCAGAAGAAGTGTTCTCTGAGGGCGATGCAGCAGCGTCGCGTCTGTCGCGCCGGGCCGCGCTTTCTAGGGTCGAAGTGCTTTCGCAATTGGATCGTAACGATGACGCGTTGCAATTCATCGAAGACGTATTTTCGGCAGGGAGCGACCCTTTTATCGATGACTACAAGGCGCGGCTTTCAGCGGGCGAAACGCTTCCGTTCACCCATGTTGGCAACGTCAAGGATGGCGTAGCCGAAGTATTCCATTCGGTCGGTGCAGCGTTGAACAACGAGGCGGCGCAAGACTATGTTCTGCTTTATACCCGCATCGCCAGCTACCTGCGTCCCGATCATATTGATGCTGTTTTGATGAGCGCCGAGTTGCTGGAAAACCTGGGTCAGTTTGACCTGGCGGTCGAGGCCTATCGACAGGTTCCTGTCGACAGTCTGGATTACCACGTGGCCGAGCTTGGTCGGGCTGAAGTTCTGCGCCGGTCTGGCAAAGAGGATGCTGCGGTCGAAGTTCTGGAAAGCCTTGCTGTTCAACAGCCGGGTTTGCCTGCCGTGCATGTGGCTCTGGCAGATTTGCAGCGGCAACAGGAAAACTATGCCGCAGCTGTCACCTCATACGACACGGCGATTGATCTGACGGCGCAAGGGGCCGATGCGAGCTGGTTCTTGCACTATGCGCGCGGGATTTCCCATGAGCGTCTCAAGGACTGGGACAAGGCCGAGGCCGATTTTCGCAAAGCGCTTGAACTGAACCCGGATCAGCCGCAGGTGCTCAATTACCTGGGATATTCTCTTGTGGAGCGGCGGGAAAAGCTGGATGAGGCGCTGGACATGATCGAACGCGCGGTCGCGGCACGACCAGACAGCGGGTATATCGTAGACAGTTTGGGATGGGTCTTGTTCCGTCTTGGACGCTATGATGAAGCGGTCGAACATATGGAACGCGCGGCCGAGTTGATGGCCGTTGATCCGGTCGTGCATGACCATTTGGGCGATGTCTATTGGGCGGTTGGCCGCTATCGCGAGGCTGAATTCCAATGGAAGCGCGCCTTGTCCTTCATTGACCCCGAAGACAGCGATGGCGAAGCCGACCCGGACCGCATTCGGCGCAAGCTAGAGGTTGGTCTGGACGTGGTTCTGGAAGAAGAAGGCGCTGACCCGTTGAAAGTAGCCAATGACGGCTGAGGCCTTCGCGCCGGCCAAGATCAACCTGACACTGCATGTGACCGGCCAGCGCTCGGACGGGTATCACCTGTTGGATTCTTTGGTTGTTTTTGCCGATGTTGGGGATCACCTGACCTTTCACCCTGGTCCAGCTCTGTCGATCGAGGTCAGCGGTGAGTTTGCCCAAGGCGTTCCGACCGACGATCGCAACCTTGTGTGGCGTGCTGCACAGGCCGTGGATTGGACGGGGCAAATTACCCTGAATAAGGCACTGCCCCATGGTGGCGGCATCGGGGGTGGTTCTTCGGATGCGGCGGCAACCTTGCGGGCACTTGGGGGCGCAGATACAGCTGTGGCGCTGTCACTGGGTGCCGATGTTCCAGTCTGTGGTCGGGGCAAGGCCACGCGGATGCAAGGTATCGGAGAGGACTTGAGCCCAGCCGTCTTGCCGCCTTTGCCAGCGCTGCTGGTCAACCCCGGTGTTTCGGTGCCCACCGGGCCGGTTTTTCAGGCGCTGGATCGCAAGGACAACCCGGCCATGCCAGCCGACATTGACGTTTTCGACAGTGTCACCACCTGCGCCGAATGGCTGAGCACCCAGCGTAATGACCTACAAATCCCGGCATGCTCGGTTGCGCCGCAGATCATCGATGTGCTGGACGCGCTGGGCGACACTCGCGATGTTTTGCTGGCCCGCATGTCGGGATCGGGTTCAACCTGCTTTGCACTCTATCCGACGATGAAAGCGGCGCATTTTGCGGCCTATGAGATCGGCGCGGCCCAGCCGGACTGGTGGGTGCGGGCGACAACGCTCAGTTAAGGCGCGAGACCACGTAATCGGCCAGGTCGCGCAGCAGGTCGCGCAACTCGTGATCGGGTAGGCCTTCCAGCGCAGCTTTGGCCTTGGTTGCCCATCCAAACGCGTCGGCGCGGGTGGCGTCCAACGTGCCGTATTTGTGCATCAGCGCCAGAGCTTGATCCAGATCGCCATCTTCCTGGCGGCCCTTCTCGATGGTGCGTTGCCAGAAAGCGCGTTCTTCAGGTGTGGCCTGTGCGACGGCTTTGATCACCGGCAAGGTCAATTTGCGTTCACGGAAATCATCGCCAACGTTTTTGCCCGTCGCCTTGCTGTCGCCCTGATAATCCAGCAGGTCGTCGGCAATCTGGAACGCGATGCCCAATGCATCCCCATAGTCGAACAAGGCCTGAACCTGCGCGTCCGATGCCCCGGCGATCACAGCGCCCACTTCGGTGGCCGCAGAAAACAGGGCCGCGGTCTTGCCGCGCACAACTTGCAGATAAACCGATTCATCCGTGCGCAGATCCGTTGCGGCGGTCATTTGCAGCACTTCGCCTTCGGCAATGGTGGCCGATGCGTTGGAGAGAATGTCCAGAACCCGCAGGGATCCGGTTTCGACCATCAACTGAAAACTGCGCGAAAACAGGTAGTCACCCACCAACACGCTGGATTTGTTGTCCCAGAGCAGGTTCGCTGTAGGCCGACCGCGGCGCTGACCGCTTTCGTCCACTACATCGTCGTGCAGCAACGTGGCTGTGTGAATAAACTCAACCGTCGCCGCCAGCCGCACATGGTGGTCGCCGGCATAACCAAACAGGTTGGCCGCTGCCAAAGTGAGCATCGGACGCAGCCGCTTGCCACCAGCTTCGACCAGATGTGCTGTCACTTCGGGAATGCGCGGGGCGTGATCCGAGGCCATCCGCGTGCGGATCAATACATTTACCGCCGCCATTTCCTCGGTCAGAATTCCGGCCAGTCGCTCATGCGGTTTCGAGATCGTGCTGATATTCATCACACTCCTGATACAAGGCTCGACTTCCGCCTTGCCTTGCCCTTACATCCATCCCCATGAAAGAACTTTTGCGCAGCACCGATCCAACAATTCTGGCTTTTGCATCCGCTCTCCTTGAGGGCGAGGATATAGACTGCTTTCAGATGGACGTAAATATGAGCATCCTCGAAGGCGGCATTGGAATCTTCCCTCGCCGGCTGATGGTGCGTGCCGATGATCTGACCCGGGCAGAACGTGTGATGCACGACAATGACATCCCTTTGGGTCGATGACGGCGCGTGATGAAAGCGATCTGACCTGCAATGACTTTCTGGGTGGTCGTGTTCGGCTGTGGCAACCCAAGGCAGGTTATCGTGCCGGAGTTGATCCTGTTCTTCTGGCCGCATCGGTCCCCGCGTCACCGGGGCAGTCGGTGCTGGAGCTTGGCTGCGGCGCAGGAGCGGCCATTTTGTGCCTGTCGGCGCGGGTGCCCGGATTGCAGCTCACCGGGGTCGAATTGCAGGAAGAATACGCGCATTTGGCGCGCAGGAATGCACAAGAGAACGCGGTTGATCTGGATGTTGTCCAGGCAGACCTGACAGCAATGCCCGCCGATCTGCGGCAAAAGCAATTCGATCACGTGATTGCAAACCCGCCCTATTACAAACCAGGCGCGCACAGCACAGCGCGAGACACCGGGCGCAGCATCGCTTTGGGCGAACAGACGCCGCTTGCCCTATGGGTTGAGGTCGCGGCAAAGCGGCTGGCCCCAAAAGGCTATTTAAGCATGATCCAGAAAGCTGACCGGCTTCCGGACATGCTGGTGGCCTGCACGGGCCATCTGGGCTCGGTCGAGATTCTGCCTCTGGCGGCGCGGGTTGGTCGCGATGCCGAACTTGTGATCCTGCGCGCGCGCAAGGGCGGGCGGGCCGCTTTCAAGCTGCATCCACCGGTGATTCTGCATCAAGGCGTTCGGCACGAGCGGGACGGTGATAGTTATGCCCCCGAACTGAGCGCGGTGCTGCGCAACGGTGCAAGCTTGGCCGGGTTTGATCCCTAGTCGGCATTGATCAGCCGAATTCCTAGGATTTGTGACAGATTCTGTGCAGCTGCGGCGTGACAGGGTTGAATTGATGTGGTCAACTTCACACGTACTATTTGTATACCCACCAAGGAGGATCGCCATGAGCGTTAGCGCACATCTGACGGAACTGAAGAAAAAACACGAAACTCTCGGTCTTGAAGTAGAACAAGCTCAGCGCTCGCCAGGCATCGACGATCTCCACATCGCCCAGCTCAAAAAGCAGAAATTGAAACTGAAAGAAGAGATCGAGCGCCTGTCGGCCTAATTCGCAAAGCTGGCGCGGGCTGCAAGTACCGCGCCACCGGTAATCAAAACCGCCGCGATCGCCAGACCCCAGCTTGGGGTGGCGATCCCGGCCAGGATCAGAACCAGAGTCGACAATAGCGGTGCAGCATAAGAGCTGGTTCCAAGCATCTGAATGTCGCCCTGTTTGACCCCGATATCCCAGACGTAAAACGCAAGCCCAACTGGTCCGAGCCCAAGAGCAAGAACAGAGGCCCAGCTGAGGGCGGTGTCGGGCCAGATCGTGTCCTCAAGCGTGAAATGCAGTATCCAAGAGGCAATAGCAGTTAGCACGCAAAACACTGCGACAGAATTTGTGGGCGTATCGCCCAAACGGCGGGACAAAACGGAATAGCCCGACCATGTCAAAGCGCACAGCAGGGCCAGGCCATAGCCGGGCAGGTGATCCGATTGAAAGCCTGCTCCACCTCCACCCAAGATGATCAGTGCAGCCCCCGCAAAGCCCAGACAGGCGCCAATCAGGTGTCCTGCGCGCAGATGCTCACCTGGCAGCAGGCCCGAAAGCAAAACGATCAGCAGCGGCCAGAGGTAGGCAATTAGCCCGGCCTCGGCCGCTGGCGCCATCCGCAACGCCGAGAAATATAGCGCGTGATAGCCAAACAGTCCGACTGTTCCGAAGATGTAGATGGGCCACCGGACCGTGCGCAGTTGCGCGATGCCGCCCGTACGCCATGTCCAGATCAGCCCCAACGTCCCACCAAGGCTGAAGCAGATCGCGTTCAGCAACAAAGGCGGGGTTGGTGCTGACCCAACTGTAAACAGGGCAAGCAGAGACCACAGAAGTACGGCAACAAAACCGATACTTGTCGCGCGGGATCGAGTCATGCGGCAATGTCCTCGACCGGGATGATCTGAAACGCGTCCGAGATATGTGCGGTCTTTTCGATCTCTGCGACAAACCAATCCCTGAATGCTGCGATCTGAGGTCGTTTTTCGGCACCTGGCAGACAGAGAAAGCGAAATCGCCCCTGTGTTTCAATCGCAACTTTGAAAGGGGCGACCAACAGCCCCTCGGTCAGGTCCTTGATGATCATCGAACGTCGCCCAAGCGCGACACCCATACCCGCTACAGCCGCATCAATCGTGTGATCGGCATGTGAGAAACTGGCGCCGTGTTTGGGCTCAAAATCTACGCCCACCGCGCGGAACCATGTCGCCCAGTTTGCGGGGGGTTTCAGAAATGCGATCGAATCGTCGTGGATCAGCGGCGCTTCTTGCAAGCTTTCAACTGTTGGATACTGCTCGGCCAGTTCGGGGGTCATCACCGGGGTCAGCCACTCTTTGCGAACCGGCAGAGAATAGAGCTCTTCGTCAGGCCCATAGCCGAACCGGATGGCAACATCGACGTCATCCCGTTCAAGGTCCATATTTCGCAAAGTCGCCGAGAATTTCAAATCGATTTCCGGATGTGCGCGTGCGAATTCGTAGAGGCGCGGGGCAAGCCACTTGGCGGTCAGGGCGGGTCCGGCTGTCACGGTCAGGCTGGTGTCGTCTCCTTGTCGGCGTAACGCTTGCCATGCGGCCTGAAGAGTAGCGAACCCGTCTGCTGCACCGGGTGCAAGGGTTCGACCGGCTTCGGTCAGCTCGACGGCTCGGTTCAGGCGGCGAAACAGGGGACGGCCTAAATGCTCCTCAAGCGATTTTATCTGAAAAGACAGCGCAGCAGGGGTCACGTGCAACTCGTCGGCGGCCTTGGCGAAAGACATGTGCCGGGCGGCAGCGTCAAAGGCGCGTAGGGCTGTGAGCGGGGGTAAACTGTCTGGCATACGGTCAAATTTTTCTTAACTGAACTGCGAGAATTACTCGTTTGTCGCTTTCGAAATTAAGGGTCATATTCAGATCAAGTCAAATGAAACTGTTCTGAAAGGACCGCGAAGATGATCGAGATGACCACAAATCCAGCCGCCCGCCGCGCCTTTCACCGCGCACATGAAGCACGGGGCACGGCAATTATTGCGATGCTGAAGAAAGTATTTAGTTTCCGCTGAACGCAGCGCGCGCGTTCTTACGGGATGCACAAGGGCCGGCCTGTTTGGGGCCGGCCCAATTCGTTTCAAGCTCGGCTTGGCTTAGACAAAGAACTGTGCACCGTTCGCCGAAATCGTCGAACCGTTGATGAACTGAGAATCATCTGAGGCCAGGAAAGCCACACAGCGCGCAATCTCTTCCGGTTCACCCAGACGACCCGCGGGGATTTGACCAATGATCGATTCGCGAACTTTTTCGGGCACAGCCATCACCATCTCGGTGGCGATATAGCCGGGGCAGATTGCGTTGGCGGTGATACCGGCACGCGCGCCTTCTTGGGCCAGAGATTTCACGATACCCAGATCACCCGCTTTGGTCGCGGCATAGTTCACCTGTGCGAATTGCCCTTTCTGGCCGTTTATCGAGCTGATGACGATGACCCGCCCGAACTTACGTTCGCGCATGCCGGGCCATACCGGATGAACGGTGTTGAACACGCCAGTCAGGTTGGTGTCGATCACCTGATGCCATTGCTCGGGTGTCATCTTGTGGAACGGTGCGTCGCGCGTGATGCCTGCATTGGCGACCACGATATCAATCGGGCCGACCTCGGCCTCGACCTTTTCGATGCCCGCTTTGGATTCGTCATAATCAGCGACGTTCCACTTATAGGTGGCGATGCCGGTTTCTTCGGTGAAATTTGCCGCCGCTTCATCGTTCCCCGCATAGGTCGCCGCAACCTTGTATCCTTCGGCTTTGAGCGCCTTGGAAATTGCTGCGCCGATGCCGCGAGACCCTCCGGTTACGAGTGCTGTACGTGCCATTGATGACTCCTCCAATTTTAGTCGACCTGGTAATTTGGTTACTTCCAAGGGCGAGCGTGCGCAATATTGCTTCTGTGTGAAGGTGGCGTTTCACGCAGTAAATAGTGTCGCAGCCCAAGCTGTTATCTGAGTGTAACAAAAAAGGCGCCACCGGGGCGCCTTTTCTGCTGAAATGTCAAAGCACTCAGTCGCGCTCCACGCAGAGCGCAACACCCATGCCGCCACCGATGCAGAGGGTGGCCAGACCCTTTTTGGCATCGCGGCGCTTCATTTCGAACAGCAACGTGTTCAGAACGCGGCAGCCGGATGCCCCGATTGGGTGACCAATGGCGATGGCGCCACCGTTGACGTTTACGATCGAAGGGTCCCAGCCCATGTCCTTGTTGACGGCACAGGCTTGCGCGGCGAAAGCTTCGTTGGCTTCAACCAGGTCCAGGTCGTCAACCGACCAGCCCGCTTTCTCAAGTGCCTTGCGGGACGCATAGATCGGGCCAACACCCATGATAGACGGGTCCAGACCAGCCGTTGCGTACGATGCAATCCGGGCCAGAGGCTCGATCCCGCGTTTTTCAGCGTTTTCAGCCGACATTAGCAGCGTCGCGGCCGCGCCATCATTCAGGCCTGACGCGTTGGCGGCCGTAACCGAACCCTCTTTGGTGAAGGCTGGGCGCAGTTTGCCCATGGCTTCGATGGTCGCGCCGTGGCGGATGTATTCGTCCTTGTCCATCACGATGTCGCCCTTGCGGGTCTTGATGGTGAAGGGCACGATCTCGTCGTCGAATTTACCGGCCTTCTGAGCTGCTTCTGCCTTGTTCTGCGAGGCTACGGCGAATTCGTCCTGCATATCGCGGCTGATCTGCCATTTCTCGGCAACGTTTTCGGCGGTCTGGCCCATGTGGTAGCCGTTGAATGCGTCCCACAGGCCGTCACGGATCATCGTGTCGATGTATTTCATGTCGCCCATCTTGTGACCGGCGCGCAGGGCGGCAGCGTGGGGCGACAGGGTCATGTTTTCCTGGCCACCGGCGGCCACGATGTCAGCATCCCCGAGTTGGATATGCTGCGCACCCAGCGCAACAGCGCGCAGGCCCGAGCCGCAGACCTGGTTGATGCCCCAGGCCGCGCTTTCCTGCGGCAGGCCCGCATTGATATGCGCCTGACGTGCAGGGTTCTGGCCCTGAGCCGCGGTCAGAACCTGACCCATGATGGTTTCGCTGACTTCGCCTTTGTCGATCCCGGCGCGCTCGACAACCGCTTCGAGTACGGCGGCGCCCAGGTCATGTGCAGGGGTGTTCGCAAACGAACCGCTAAAGCTGCCGACGCCTGTGCGTGCGGCGGATGCGATTACTACGTTGGTCATTTGATCAGTCCTTTACCGTCATGGTCCTGTGGGAAATCTGACGGCGCAAGTTGCAAAGCTTCGCTCTGCCAGAGTCAGAGCGCCTCATGTTCCCCCGCTCAACTCTGCCTGAAATACCCCAATGCTGCAATTGCAGCAACGGACAGCTTGTCTCAGCGTAAGTTTGATTTGGGCAGATCACTGAAAACAGGCATCAAGTTCCGGTTTTTGCTTTGGTTTTCCCGATCCAGGGCGGAGAGACTGTCGGTGCGCCAAACAGAAACCCCTGAAGGCAGTCGACCCCATTGGCGACAAGAAATTCGGCATCTTCGGGTGTTTCGACCGATTCGGCGGTTACCAGGATCTCAAACTCGCGTGCGACTGCGATCAGTGCGCGCACCAATGCCTGGTTGTCGGGGTCGCGGCTGATGCCACGAATGAACTGTCCGTCGATCTTGGCCGCGTCAAAAAGAAACTCGCGAAAATGGCGAAAGCTGAAATTGCTGGCGCCAAAATCGTCCAAAGCAAAGGCGATGCCCCGCGATTGCAGCCGATCCATGAAATCGACCACCAGTTCCGGCACCTGCATCGCCGAGCTTTCCGAGATCTCAAGGATCAACCGCTCACCCAGTGTCGCGTCGCGTTTGAGAAATTTCTCAAGTAGGCGCGACCAGCGCGCATAGCCAATCGAACGGGCGGACATGTTGATCGACAGGCGGATGCCGGGGTTTCGGATCAAAGTCCGCATACCCATTTCCAGCGCGACGCAATCCAGATCGCGACCCACAGGTGTGTTTTCAACCTGCGGCATGAACTCACGCGCGGGAATGGCGCGCCCGGTTTCATCCAACACGCGGATGAACCCCTCGTAAAAGGCGACGCCCTGGGGTGGGCGCGATTGCATGACCGGCTGAAACGCCAGCTTGCATTGCTTGTGTTTCACCGCTTCGGTCGCCATCTGAACCGCCGAACGATCCCGCGCCGAAACCGCAGCGTTCAGCGGGCTGTCCGCACCTTCCGGCAGGTCTGCAAGCCTCTTGTTCCGCATATCCGTGACGATCCTTCAGTCATGGCCAAACCCTGTTGGTCATGATTTCAGGGCAAACAGATGAATCTGCGGTTAAGACGTTTCAGAATATTGGTCAGTTTGATCGGGCGCGCTCAAAGGACCACGAGGCCGCAGCGCCGATAATCGCGCCAAACATACCGGTCAGCATCAGGATAAAGCCAAAAAGCAAAGCCCCGGGCGACACCGTTTCTGCCAAAGCGGCAACCATCGACAAAACAAGGCCCAGCAGGCCGATATAGGTCGAGATGGATGTGATACGGGTCATGCGGTCCTCGGGTGCTTCGGTCTTCTGTTATCCATGTGGCAACCAATATCGGCGTTTCAATATGGGTCGCTTCGGCTTTGGGTTCTGCCGACGCAGGTGCCGCTTTCTTGAGCGGTTTGGTGCCGAAAGCTTGAAATCAGGGCATAAAATGGCCCAAGCCCGACTAAATGAAACTACCCTCGGGCGTTGCAGGCGCCCGAAGGTTCCGTGTCTCACGTTGACCGCAGGGGTCAGCTTTCGGCGCCCACCAAGGTCGAGATGATCGCTTTGGCGCTGTCGGAATTCCATTCCGCGTCTCCGATCAAACGTGCAATTTCCTGGCCTTCGGGGTTCAGGATCACAGTGATCGGCAGGGCAACGACACCGAATTCACGCGCGGCGGACGAGCTTGGGTCTTGGTGGCGCGGTAAGCCCGTGATGCCATTGTCGTCAAAAAATTTCTTGATCCCGGCAGGAGAGTTGCGGCCTGTGGCCAGGGTCAGAACCTCGAACTTGTCGCCGCCAAATTCCTCTTGCAGCTCGGCAATCTGAGGCATCTCTTTGCGACAAGGCGCACACCAAGTGGCCCAGAAATTCACCAGCACGTATTTGCCGGCATAGTCTTCCAGCGTGCCAACGCCGCCGTCATCTTCCAATTGGAACTCGATGGTCTTGGCCTCTTTGGGTTCGCTATGCAAGATCAGCCGTTTCAGAGAGCCATCCCGCAAGGGTGCCAGCGTTTCGGCATCCGTTGCCAAAGCTGCGTTTGCACCCAACGCAAGGGCCATATAAAGGGGGATCAGACGTAACAGGCGCATATCAACTCCGGGTTTTCATTCATGACCGATCAATCCTCGAACCAGATGTGGGGCGGCCGCTTTGCCGCCGGTCCAGACGCGATCATGGAGGCGATCAACGCCTCGATCTGGTTCGATCAGCGGATGGCAGCCCAGGACATTGCAGGCTCGCGCGCCCATGCCGCCATGCTGGCTGCGACAGGCGTCATAAGTGATAGTGATGCCGAGGCCATTCGGGAAGGGCTGCTCACCGTTTTGTCAGAAATCCAGAAGGGTGAGTTTCAGTTCTCGGCCGCACTGGAAGACATCCACATGAACGTCGAAGCGCGCCTGAAAGAGGTTATCGGAGAGCCCGCAGGCCGCTTGCACACAGGCCGATCGCGCAACGATCAGGTCGCTACCGATTTCAAACTGTGGGTGCGTGATCAGCTGGATGCGGCTGAAACGGGTTTGCTGGCTTTGATCCGTGCGCTTTTGGCGCAGGCCGAGGCCGGGGCCGATTGGGTGATGCCGGGCTTTACCCATCTACAAACCGCGCAGCCGGTCACTTGGGGGCATCATATGATGGCCTATGTCGAGATGTTTGGCCGCGATCTGTCGCGCGTCCGCGATGCGCGCGCCAGGATGAACGAGTCCCCCTTGGGTGCTGCGGCGCTGGCCGGAACCTCATTCCCCATCGACCGCGATATGACGGCCAAGGCGCTTGGTTTTGATCGACCTGCCGCCAACTCGTTGGACGCCGTCAGCGACCGCGATTTCGCGCTGGAATTCCTGTCCACCGCGTCAATCTGCGCTGTCCACCTGTCGCGCTTTGCCGAAGAGCTGGTGATCTGGTCCTCGGCCCAGTTCCGCTTTGTCACCTTGTCTGATCGCTTTTCCACTGGATCCTCGATCATGCCACAAAAGAAAAACCCGGATGCGGCCGAGTTGATCCGGGCCAAGGTGGGGCGCATCTTTGGCGCCAATACTGCGCTGATGATGGTGATGAAGGGCCTGCCCTTGGCCTATTCCAAAGACATGCAGGAAGACAAAGAGCAGGTATTTGATGCCGCCGACAACTGGATGCTGGCGCTGGCGGCGATGGAAGGCATGGTCAAGGACATGACTGCCAATCGCGACAGTCTTGCCGCTGCTGCAGGGTCAGGCTTTTCGACCGCGACGGACCTGGCCGATTGGCTGGTGCGTGTGCCCGGGCTGCCGTTTCGGGATGCGCACCATGTCACCGGCTCGTTGGTTGCGATGGCCGAAAACAAAGGCTGTGACCTGCCTGATCTGAGCCTTGCCGATATGCAATCGGTCCATGGTGACATCACTGAAGATGTCTATTCTGTTCTTACGGTCGAAAATTCGGTAAACTCGCGTCAGTCCTACGGTGGCACCGCACCGGATCAAGTGCGGGCCCAGGTTCAAAGATGGAAAGCGATGGTCTGATGACTCTGCTGCGCGCAACGATCTTGGTAGCTACCTGTGCGGTGTTGGCAGGCTGCGGCGCAGATGGTGAACCGCTGCAACCGACAATGAATGCCAGCGTTGGCGTAGGCTCCAGCGGGACCTATGTGGCGGCTGGCGTTGGCGCGACACGCGGCCCGATAAGCCTGTTTGTCGGGTTCTGAGGCCTTTAGAAAAGAAGATATCATGAAATTATGGACCCCGTTTCTTCTGCTTGCGGCTTTGGCCGCTTGTGAACCTACGTCTCAGCCGCGCCCCGAGCCGACGCCCGAGCCCAAGTCTTCGGGTATCTCGATCTCGGGATATGGGCGTGTGGGTGGCTCAACGTCCTTTTGACTTTGTTCGGCGTGTAAATCCGCCAGACTCCATTGATCCACAGGCCTTTTTTGGTCTAAGCGCGCTTTATGGATCATTTTCTCTACCGCGACGGCGCGCTTTTCGCCGAGGATGTCCCGATTTCCGAGATCGCAGCCGCGGTCGGAACGCCGTTCTATGTCTATTCGACAGCGACGTTGCAGCGTCATTTCAAGCTGTTTGACGACGCATTGGAAGGCACGGACCACCTTGTCTGCTATGCGATGAAAGCGGCCAGCAATCAGGCGATCCTGAAGACGCTGGCGCAGGTGGGGGCGGGGATGGATGTCGTCTCGGGCGGTGAGTACATGCGTGCCAAGGCGGCTGGTGTGCCCGGCGACAAGATCGTTTTCTCGGGCGTTGGTAAAACGGCAGATGAGATTCGCACGGCGCTGACCGGTGGAATTCGTCAGTTCAACGTGGAATCCGAGCCCGAGATGGAAGTGATCAATGCGGTTGCCCAGGAATTGGGCGTAATCGCGCCGATTACCGTGCGGGTGAATCCTGATGTGGATGCGAAAACCCACGCCAAGATTGCCACGGGTAAATCCGAGAACAAGTTTGGTATTCCGATCTCACGCGCGTCCGAGGTCTATGCCCGCGCGGCCAGCCTTCCGGGACTTGAGGTGATCGGGATCGACGTTCATATCGGGTCGCAATTGACCGATCTGGCCCCGTTCGAGCTGGCCTATAACAAAGTCGCCGATCTGACCGCGCAGTTGCGTGCCGAGGGCCACAATATCCGCCGTTTGGATTTGGGTGGCGGGCTGGGCATTCCCTATACCCGCTCGAACGAGGCACCACCGTTGCCGGTTGAATACGGTGCTATGGTCAAGAAAACGCTTGGACATTTGGGGTGCGAGATCGAGATTGAACCGGGGCGACTGATTGCGGGCAATGCTGGTTTGATGGTCAGCAAGGTGATCTATGTGAAGTCCGGTGAAGGCCGCGATTTTCTGATCATTGACGGGGCTATGAACGATTTGATCCGACCCGCAATGTATGAAGCGCATCACGACATTATTGCGGTTCAGGAACCTGAGGCTGGTGTCGAGCCACAGCCCTATGACATCGTTGGCCCGGTTTGCGAATCCGGTGACACTTTTGCCAAGCAGCGTAATATGCCGCCCTTGCAATCCGGTGATCTGATCGCCTTTCGCAGCGCAGGCGCATATGGCGCGGTAATGTCCAGCGAATACAATACGCGCCCTCTGATCCCCGAAGTTTTGGTGAACGGGGATCAATTTGCCGTAATTCGTGAACGCCCAAGCTTTGACGAAATCATAAACCGCGATACCATACCTACGTGGCTTTGACGCGGTGGTCGCGCGGGCCCAATCAGGAGGCCCGCCTTGCGCGACAACTCGAAGCTGCCCGTTCCTAGACTGTCCTTGTGGCTGACCCACGCGGGTTTGCTGGCCGAGCAGGTTTTGCGCGCCTTCTGGCCGTTCTTCTCGGTACCGATGCTGGTTATGGCCGCTTTGTTGCTGGGCCTGCACGATCTTGTCGCTGTCGAAACCGTTTGGGGCGCCGCCGTGGTGGCGGTTGTCGCATTGGTTGTGACAGCTGTTTACGGGGTCCGGCGCGTTCACATACCGTCCCGGGCCGAAGCTTTGATCCGTTTGGATGAGACATTGCCGGGCCGTCCTATACAGGCGCTGCTGGATGATCAGGCGATTGGTGCGATGGACGCAGATTCCGTTGCCCTGTGGCAGGCCCATCAGGCCCGCATGGCAGCACGCGCAGCCCAGGCCGAACCTGTTTCGCCTGACCTTCGGCTCGCCTCGCGCGACCCGTTTGCCCTACGCTATGCGGCGATGCTGGCCTTGGTAGTGGGTCTGGTGTTCGGATCATTCTGGCGGATTGGGTCCGTGGCCGAGATGGCGCCGGGTACGGCACAGGCCGGGCCGGGAGCGACATGGGAGGGCTGGGTCGAGCCCCCGCGCTATACCGGATTGCCGACGCTCTATCTGGCCGATCAAAGTGGTCCGTCGCTGGTGGTGCCGCAAGGCAGCCGCATCACCTTGCGGTTCTATGGTGAGGTCGGTGCCCATACACTGACCGAGACGACATCACCCACCGGGGCCGAACTGGCGACCGAGCCGGAACAGGATTTTGTGGCCGAAACCTCGGGCCAGTTGAAGATCGAAGGTCCTGCTGCTCAGGAATGGGCGGTTCAGATCGTTGCCGACACTGCTCCGCAGATCGCAGTTTCGGGTCGGGCCGAGGCCGAGGCAGGCGGTCAGATGAAACTGCCCTTTGATGCGGCGGATGATTACGGTGTGATCTCGGGCACGGCCCGGATTGAGCTGGATTTGGACAATGTCGACCGCCGCTATGGTCTGGCCACCGACCCGGAACCGCGCGAGTTGATATCCGTTGACCTGCCGATGCCGATCACCGGAGATCGCAGTGAATTCACCGAAGACCTGATCGAAGATTTCTCGGAACATCCCTGGGCGCATTTGCCGGTCAAGATCACGCTCTCGGCGCAGGACGCTGCAGAGCAGGTGGCGACATCCGAGATCTACCAGACCGATCTGCCCGCACGCAGGTTCTTTGACCCGCTTGCAGCAGCGATCATCGAACAGCGCCGTGACTTGCTGTGGTCCAAGGAAAACGCACTGCGCGTGTCGCAGGTGTTGCGCGCCGTGTCCCATCTGCCCGATGGCGTCTTCCGGTCCGAGACGGCCTATCTGCGCCTGCGCGTGACCCTGCGCCGGCTTGAGGCGTTCGACAAATACGGGTTGAAGGACAAGCAGCAGGAAGAGATTGCACAGGCGCTATGGGACCTGGCGATTCTGATCGAAGATGGCACACTTGCGGATGCGCTGGAACGGATGCGGCGGGCGCAGGAACGCCTGACCGAAGCGATGCAGAACGGGGCAAGCGACGAAGAGATTGCCGAGTTGATGCAGGAGCTGCGCGAGGCCACGCAGGACTATCTGCAACAACTTCAACGCCTGGCGCAGGAAAACGGTGAGGGTGGCGAGCCGCAGCAAGGTCAAAACGGTGAATCGATGCAGATGTCACAAGACGATCTGCAACGCATGATGGATCGCATTCAGGAACTGATGGAACAGGGCCGTATGGCCGAGGCGCAGCAGGCGCTGGAGGAGTTCCAGCAGATGATGGAAAACATGCGCGTCACCCAAGGCCAGGGCCAGGGTGGTCAATCTGAGGGCCAGCAGGCCATGGAAGGACTGGCCGAGACGCTGCGTGAACAGCAGGGGCTCAGTGATCAGGCTTTTCGTGATCTGCAAGAACAGTTCAATCCCGGTGCGCAGGCTGGTGACAGTCAGGGCAATGAAGGGCGCAATGGCGGCTCAGGCCGGGGCGAAAGCCACGAAGGCCAAGGCCAGGGAACGCCTGATGGCGAAGGTGAGGGCCAATCCGGCCAGCAGCAATCGCTGGCGGATCGTCAGCAAGCTTTGCGCAACGAGTTGAGCCGTCAGCAACAGGGCCTGCCCGGTGGTGGTACGCCTGAAGGTGACGCCGCGCGGGATGCGCTGGATCGGGCCGGTCGCGCCATGGATCAGGCCGAAGACGCTTTGCGCGGGGATGATCTGGCCGAAGCGATTGACCGCCAGTCCGAGGCGATGGAAGCGCTGCGGGAAGGTATGCGATCCTTGGGCGAGGCGATGGCTCAGAACCAGCAGAACCAACCGGGACAGGGCACGCAGGAAGGGGAGGCACAAGCCAACAGTCGTGACCCCTTGGGCCGGAATGCTGGCGCCAATGGATCAATCTCGACCGATGAGAATCTGTTGCAGGGCGAAGACGTCTATCGCCGCGCCCGCGAGTTGCTGGACGAAATCCGCCGCCGTACCGGCGATACGGATCGGCCCCAAGTCGAGCTAGACTATCTCAAACGGCTGTTGGAGCGGTTCTGACCCGAAGGGTCAGTTCTGCGCTGCGCCCGCGTCTGATTGCGCTTGCAACCACAAACGGGCCTGATCGACAATGGACACATAAGATTGCAACACGGGATCCGCTTGCGGTACCGCCTCGCTGATCTGGTTGGCGTTGCTGTAGATCAGCAGCAGGATCACACCGATGATGACAATCAGCGCAAAACCCCGCAGAAACCCGTTGGATTTGCGTGCCACCGGTGGCGCGTCGTTCAGATCGCCGACCGTCGCGCTGCGCAGCCCGGAATTGATCGCTTCGACATCTGGCAGCTCTTTTTTCTTGCCGGCATCGCTTGCGGTCTGAGTCGCCGGTGGCCGTTTTGGCGCCACTTTCGCTGGAACCGGTGGGGGATCCAGAGCGAAGTCCGGCTGGCTTTCCAAGCTTCCACCTTCTTTGGCTCGCAACTCCGACTCGCGCGCGGCTTCTTCCTGCAGAATGCTGCTGATTGAAGGGTCCAGATTGCTGGACTTCTTGGTCTCGGGCTTTGCTTCTGCAACCGGTTCGGGTTCTGCCGGAACGTCGGTTGTGGCCTCGGACGCGGCCGGTTCGGCCTCGGGCTCGGGAATAGGCTCGGGCTTTGGGGTCACGACCGTGTCTTCGGCGGCCTCTGGCACCTCTATCTCGTCGCTCTTTCCCTGAAACCACGTTTTTTCACAGTTTGAACACTGCACGTCGCGCCCGCCCTCGGGAATAACCTCGTCAGGGACTTCATATTGGGCACCGCAATTCGGGCATGTAATCCGCATTCTGCCTCCTGGCCCGCCTACTGGCCGGTCATCCTTTTTTCAAAACTTATATTCCGATACGAGGCTACCGCAAAGCGTGTTTTCGATCAGGGGGTGCAACTGTATCCAAAATGGAACCGATGAAGCATTGAAACCGTCGCAACTCTCGGGCAAGACACAGTGCATAAAAGATAAAGGGGACAGCTGTGATCGAGCTGGAAAATCTCAGCTACAGCTATGGTGATGGTGAGTTGCTGAGCGATGTTACGCTGCAATTGCAGCCCGGCTCGTTCCATTTTCTAACGGGGCCCTCCGGCGCTGGTAAAACCACCTTTCTCAAGCTCTGCTACGGCGCGTTGCAGGCAAGCTCTGGGCGACTGTCTGTCTTCGGCGACGATGTCGCCCGGCAGGATCGGGATCAGATGGCCTTGTTGCGTCGAAGGGTCGGCGTAGTGCATCAGGATTGTCGGTTTCTGGACCACCTGACCGTGGCCGAAAACGTGGCCTTACCGCTGATGGTGTCAGGGCGTGCCGCCGAGACGGAAGATGCAAATCTTGGCGAGCTTTTGGATTGGGTTGGCCTTGGCACGCGTCGCGATGCGTACCCGCCCGAGCTGTCGGGTGGTGAACGCCAGCGCGCCGCTTTGGCACGGGCTGTGATCCTGTCACCGGATGTCGTTCTGGCGGATGAGCCGACGGGCAATGTCGACTGGGAAATGTCGCAGCGGTTGCTGCGTCTGTTGGTCGAATTGAACCGGATGGGCAAGACCGTTCTGATCGCCACCCATGACCTCAGCCTGATCCGCGCCGCCAAAAGTCAGGTTCAGGCGCGCGTTCTGCGAATTTCGCAGCATGGGCTGCAACTGGCAGGAGCGGATCTATGATCAAGGATGACCTGCGCGCCCTGCTGCAACGCGACCGCAGCGCCGACCGTGTGGTGCCGCCCACCGGTTATACTGCTCAACTGACCCTGTTCGTCTCTGGCGCGATGGCGTTTCTGGCGGTTTTTGCGCTGGCGCTATCGCTGGCCTCTGGCCGATTGGCCGATCGTTGGGCCTCGGAACTGGCAGGTGCTGCTACACTGCGGATCAACGCGCCGGCAGATCAGCGTGCCGCGCAGACCGAGGCCGCCTTGGCCGTGCTGAGCCAGACGCCAGGCGTGGCGTCTGCCCGTGCCCTGACCACGGAAGAGCAGGTTGCCCTGCTTGCCCCCTGGTTCGGGCCTGATCTGCCGCTTGACAGTTTGCCAGTGCCGCAGCTGATCGAAATCGTCGAGGGAGAGCCGGGCCTGGACGCCACCGGTCTGCGCCTGCGATTGGGTGCAGAGGTGCCGGGTGCCGTGCTGGATGACCATTCCCGTTGGCGTGAACCTTTGGTCGAGGCTGCGGTGTCACTGAGGCGCCTTGGTTGGATCTCGATCCTGCTGATCGGCGGGGCCACCGCGGCGATGATCACGCTTGCGGCCAACGCTTCCCTTGCGGCCAATGCGCAGATCATCGAGGTTTTGCGTCAGATCGGCGCGCGGGACAGGTTCATCGCAGGTGCCTTTGTACGCCGCTTCACCCTGCGCGCTCTGTTTGGGGCTGCGGTTGGGACACTGTTCGGGATGTCCGGTGTTTTGTTGCTGCCCGAGGCCTCGGATGCAGGTGGTTTCCTGACTGGGCTGGGCTTTCAGGGCATCGGATGGCTGCTGCCCGCTCTGATCCCCCTGTTGGGCGCAGCCGTTGCCTTTGTGGCCACATGGGCCGCCGCGCGGCGCAAGTTGAAGGAGCTTTCGTGATGGCCACGGCCTTTCAATGGATCCGGTCACTGATCTTCATGATCGTGATCTATGCCTGGATGCTTATCCTGGGCATCGTCTTTGCGCCCTATGCGCTGTTTGCCAAACAAGGCGCGTTGCGGGCCTGCAAGACCTATGCACGAACAACCATGTGGATGGCGCGCTGGATGGTTGGCATCAGATGCGAAGTGCGCGGCAGTGTTCCAACCGGCGAAGTTGTTGTGGGGGCCAAGCACCAGTCGTTTCTGGACATCATAATGATCTTCAACGCGGTGCCGCATGGCAAGTTCATCATGAAGCGAGAGCTGCTGTGGACACCGATCATCGGTCTTTATGCGAAACGCCTGGGCTGCATCCCCGTCAATCGCGGGCGCAAAGGCGCAGCTGTGGCGAAGATGGTCAAAGATGTGGCCAAAGAGTTCAGCGAGCCCGGGCAGTTGGTGATCTACCCGCAGGGCACGCGGGTCGCGCCGGGCGTAAAGAAGCCATATAAAGTGGGCACGGCGGTGCTGTACGAGGGTCTTGCGTTTCCCTGTATCCCCGTGGCGACCAACGCGGGCGTGTTCTGGCCGCGCACCGGGATCCTGCGCAAACCGGGGCTGGCGATTGTCGATTTTCTTGATCCGATCGAGCCCGGTGTTCCAAAAGACTTATTCCTGAAACGTTTGGAAGAGATGGTCGAGACACGCTCGAACAGTTTGATGCGCGAAGTGGGGTTTGATCCGGATGGAGTTCATTGAAGATATCGAGGCGCTGACCGCTCTTTATGGTGCCCCGGGGGCACCGTCGTTGCGCAAGGTCGTTGATCATCTGACGCCGCTCTATCGTCAGTGGATCATGTCCTCACGGCTGTGCATCCTCAGTACCGTAGGACCGGAAGGCGTTGATGGCAGTCCCAGGGGCGATGATGGCCCGGTTGTTTTGGAACTTGACCCGAAAACGCTGGCCTTGCCGGATTGGCGCGGGAACAACCGGTTGGATAGCCTGCGCAATATAGTCCGCGACCCCAGGGTTTCACTGATGTTTATGGTGCCAGGCTCGAACAATGTTGTGCGCGTGAACGGATCGGCTCGAGTGACCGCGGACGAGGCTTTGCGCGCGCGGTTTGACAAGAACGGAAAACATCCCGCAACGGTCATCGTGATTTCGATCACCGAGATCTACTCGCAATGCGCCCGCGCGTTGATGCGCTCCGGCACCTGGTCCGCAGAGGATGAAAGCGCAAACTTGCCCAGCGTAGGTCAGATGCTGGCCGAAGCCTCATCCGGGGAAGAGGGTGGCGCGCAATATGACAAAGACTGGGGACCGCGCGCCGCCAAGACAATGTGGTAGGTGCCCATAGCTGTCAGACAGCCGCCGCACCGATCTTTGCGACCTTGCTGATCCATCGGTCGACATGTCCGGGCTTGGGATAGCTGGCCCCCGCAAAATAGGTGAACCGTGTGGGTTTGAAGCCGACAAACCCCAGCACCTGATCTCGGACCTGACGGATCAGGGCTTGGCGATACACCAGTCGCATGAACCAACCCGGCGTGTCGGATGTCAGGATAACCCGCGCGGTACGACCCGTCAGAATCGGTGCCGGGAAACCAAGCTTGGTTGTATTGCGCGTGTCAAAAGTGCGCCCCGGAATGAACATGCGGTCGATCAGCCCCTTGAGTTTCGCCGGAAGACCGCCCCACCACATGGGCGTGGTCAGAACCAGATGATCGCTCCACTCAAAGTCCTGCAAGACCTTCTCAAGTGCAGGCTCTAGGGGTTTGAAGTCGTCGTAACTGCCCTGGCCGAAATCTTGGTCGAACTGCAAGTCGCACAAGTGAATCATGCGAACGTCGTGGCCGTTTTGACGTGCGGCGTCTGCGTAGGTTTGCGCGAATGTCCGGGACAAGCTGCTTTCTGCGGGATGACCGTCAAGGATCAGGATCTTTTTACGCGGCATGGTGATTCTCCAAAAAATGACCGTGGTCATTTACTAGAATCCAAAAGTGACCGCGGTCAATATTAAATTTGACCACGGTCAAAAAACATGCAATCTGGGGCAATGCAAAAGACTGTTCAAAAAAGAACGCTCAAGACCCGTGCCCGGCTACTGGATGCGGCGACTGAACTTGTAAGCCAAGGCGGGTACGAGGCTTTACGTGTTGAAGATGTGGTAAAATCTGCGGGAGTCGCCAAAGGTACGTTCTTTGCGCATTTCCAGGACAAAGACGCTTTGATGGCACACCTGATCGGCGAAAAGCTGGCCGCGATCTTTGATCAGGTTGAACAAGATCCTGAGCCTGGTTCAGTTACCGAACTTATTCAAGCCCTGGCTCCGGTGCATGACTTCATGACATCCGAGCGGTACGTGTTCGATCTGTTGATCCGGTATTCAGGAGCCGCGGCTATCACCGAAATTGGGCCTATCGCCCGTTGTTTCGAACGCTATGTCCGTGTCGTGGAGACCTGGCTGAACACGGTCCCTGCACGTCGCGATGTGACGTCGGAATTGCTGGCCGAAGGGGTGCAGGCCTTTGCAATTCAGGCCATGGCACTGACCTTCTGTGCCCTGCACGGGTCAGAGCGCTTTCAGGACAGGTTAGACATCTACCTGAAGGCGTGGTTGACCCCAGCCGCGTGATCGCCGCCGGGGCTTTGGTCTTAGCTGTGGATCGGGCCGTCGCCACAGGCCAAGGCAGCCTCGCGCACGGCCTCGGAATAGGTGGGATGCGCGTGGCAGGTCAGCGCCAGATCTTCGGCGGATGCGCCAAATTCCATGGCCACACACACCTCGTGGATCAGGTCTCCGGCGGCCGGACCGATGATATGCGCACCAAGGATGCGATCCGTTTCCTTGTCAGCCAGGATTTTGACAAACCCGTCTGATGCGAAATTCGCCTTGGCGCGCCCATTGCCCATGAACATGAACTTGCCGACCTTATAGGCGCGGCCCTGCTCTTTCAGCGTGGCTTCGGTTTCGCCCACATTGGCGACCTCGGGCCAGGTGTAGATCACACCGGGAATGACGCCATAGTTCACGTGGCCATGTTTGCCCGCGACCTGCTCAGCGGCGGCCATGCCTTCGTCTTCGGCTTTGTGCGCCAGCATCGGGCCTTCGGTCACATCGCCAATGGCGTAGATGCCGGGCACGTTGGTTTGCCAATCGCTGCCCACTTTGATCTGACCGCGCGGCGTCATCTCGACGCCCAGAGTGTCCAGTCCCAGACCATCGGAGTAAGGCTTGCGCCCGGTAGCGACCAGCACGGTATCGGCATCGATCACATGCTCGCTGTCATCTTTCAGCAGCTTATAGGTGACCTTGGCCTTGGTCTTTGTAGCTTCGGTCTTTTGCACCGCAGCACCCATAACGAAAGTCAGCCCCTGTTTCTTGAGGATCCGTTGGAAGGTCTTTTGCACCTCCGGGTCCATGCCTGGTGTGATCTCTTTGAGGTATTCGATCACCGTGACCTCAGCGCCCAAGCGGCTATAGACAGAGCCCAGTTCCAACCCAATGACACCGGCGCCAATCACCACCATCTTTTTCGGGACTTTGCCCAGCGACAGCGCGCCGGTCGATGTGACAACAACCTTTTCGTCCACCTCGACCCCGGGCAGCGATGCAGGTTCAGAGCCCGAGGCAATGATGATGTTCTTGGTCTCGTGAACCTCGTCCCCCACTTTGACCTGACCCGCAGCAGGGATCGAGCCCCAGCCTTTCAGCCAGTCGATCTTGTTCTTCTTGAACAGAAACTCGATGCCCTTGGTGTTGCCTTCGATGACCTCATCCTTATAGGCCTGCATCTGCTTCCAATCGACCGAGGGGCTTTTGCCCTTCAGGCCCATCTTGGCAAAGTTATGCTCGGCCTCGTGCAATTGATGACTGGCATGCAGCAGCGCCTTGGACGGGATACAGCCGACGTTCAGGCAGGTGCCACCCAGCGTCTCACGCCCTTCGACAACGGCGGTTTTCAGGCCCAGTTGGGCACAGCGGATGGCACAGACATAGCCGCCCGGGCCGGCTCCGATTACGATGACGTCATAATTTGCCATATCTCAGGTCCTTTATGGGTTTTCGGGGAAGGGGGCTTTGCCCCAGGCCCGATCCGGGCGTCCCCCGGAGTATTTTAGAAAAGGTGAGGGGCGGCCCGCTTGCCTAGACAGGCTCCAACACCTTGATTTGAATATGGGCCACACCGCCGCGTTCGTGATGCATCGCCAGTTCTTCGGATTGCAGGAAATTCTCGGCCCGGTTCAGATTGGTGATTTCGAACAGCGCAACCGCGTGGTCTTTTTGCGCGGGGTCCTGCCAGATATGGAGGTCGCGGATCCCCGCGGCCTCTCTCATCTTTTTGTCTTCGCGGAACACTTTCAGCCAGACATCGAAATCCGCCACATCGGCTTGCCACAGAACATGGGTCGCCATGGTCACAGGTCCATCAGCAGGCGGCGTGGATCTTCGAGCGCTTCTTTGACGCGCACAAGGAAGGTGACCGCGCCTTTGCCGTCGACGATCCGGTGGTCGTAGGACAGAGCCAGATACATCATTGGGCGGATCTTGATCTCTCCGTTGATAACCATCGGACGGTCCTGGATCTTGTGCATCCCCAAAATACCCGATTGCGGCGGGTTCAGGATTGGTGAGGACATCAGCGAGCCATAGACACCCCCGTTTGAGATGGTGAAGGTACCGCCCTGCATCTCGGCCATCGACAGCTTGCCGTCGCGCGCGCGTTTGCCTTTTTCGGCGATGGCCTTTTCGATTGCAGCAAAGGACATGCTATCTGCATCACGGATCACCGGAACCACCAGCCCTTGTGGCGTACCGGCGGCCACGCCCATATGCACGAAGTTCTTGTAGACGATGTCGTTGCCATCGATCTCGGCATTCACTTCGGGCACTTCTTTCAGCGCGTGACAGCAGGCCTTGGTAAAGAAGGACATAAAGCCCAGACGCACACCGTGTTTCTTTTCGAACTGGTCTTTGTACTGGTTGCGCAGCGCCATTACCTCGGTCATGTCCACCTCATTGTAGGTGGTCAGGATCGCGGCAGTGTTCTGCGCGTCTTTCAGGCGCTTGGCGATGGTCTGGCGCAGACGGGTCATGCGGACCCGTTCCTCGCGCGAGGCATCTTCGGCGGCAACTGGCGCACGTGGCGCCTGGGCCGCAGGGGCAGGGGTTGCTGCAGGTGCCGGGGCCGCTGCTGCGGCGACGGCTTTGGCCACATCTTCTTTCATGATGCGGCCATCGCGCCCGGTGCCGGTGACCTGATCCGCTGACAGCCCGGCCTCGGCCATGGCTTTTTCAGCGGACGGAGCGTTGGCTACGTCTTTGCCTGTGCTTGCCGCAGCCGGTGCTGCGGCGGCTGCCGCAGGTGCAGGGGCTGCCCCGGTCGCCGAGCCAGAGATCACCGCCAGCTTGGCTGTAGCGTCCACAGTCGTACCCTCGGGGGCCGTGATTTCGGCCAGAACGCCCGCGGCGGGGGCCGGAACTTCGACCGAAACCTTGTCTGTTTCAAGCTCGCACAGCATCTCATCCTGCGCGACACTGTCGCCGACCTGTTTGAACCAAGTGGAAACGGTCGCTTCGGTCACAGATTCACCCAGAGTGGGCACCATGACATCGACTGAACCGCCTGAGGCAGCCGGGGCTGCTGCCGGGGCTTCAGCAGCTGGGGCGGCGGGCGCGGGTGCTGCACCTTCGCCGGCGGCAATTGTCGCCAGCAGTGCATCCACACCAACGGTTTCGCCTTCGGCAGCGACGATTTCGCCCATCACGCCAGCGGCGGGTGAGGGGACCTCGACCGTTACCTTGTCGGTTTCCAGCTCACACAGCATTTCATCCACGGCGACCGCATCGCCGGGTTTCTTGAACCAGGTTGCAACCGTCGCCTCGGTGACCGACTCGCCCAAAGTGGGAACACGAACTTCAATGGACATCATTACTTTCCTTCAATGCTCAGCGCTTCGTTCACCAGCGCTTCTTGTTGGGCTTTGTGTTGGCTGGCCAGACCCGTGGCGGGCGAGGCCGAGGTTGCGCGTCCGGCATAGACCGGGCGAGTGTGTTTAGCCCCGATACGGGTCAGGACCCATTCGATATTGGGCTCGATAAAGGTCCACGCGCCCTGGTTCTTGGGCTCTTCCTGACACCAGACCATCTCGGCCCCTTTGAACCGCTCAAGTTCGTTGATCAGGGAATGTGCCGGGAACGGATAGTATTGCTCGATCCGCAGTAGATAGACGTCATCAATTCCGCGCGCGTCGCGCTCTTCCAGCAGATCGTAGTAGACCTTGCCCGAGCACAGAACGACCCGTTTGATCTTGTCGTCGGCCACCAGTTTGGTGTCAGAGTTGCCGTGCTGAGCGTCATCCCACAACACCCGGTGGAAGCTGGACCCGGTGGTGAACTGATCAGCTGTGCTGACCGCGAGCTTATGGCGCAGCAACGATTTCGGTGTGACCATGATCAGCGGCTTACGGAATGTGCGGTGCAACTGACGGCGCAGGATGTGGAAATAGTTCGCAGGCGTCGTACAGTTCGCCACGATCCAGTTGTCCTGACCGCACATCTGCAGGAACCGCTCCAGCCGCGCAGATGAGTGTTCGGGGCCCTGGCCTTCGAACCCGTGTGGCAGCAGCGTGACCAGACCGGACATCCGCAGCCATTTGCTTTCGCCCGAGCTGATGAACTGATCGAACATGATCTGCGCGCCGTTGGCGAAGTCACCAAACTGCGCTTCCCACAGGGTCAGGGCGTTGGGTTCGGCCAATGAGTAACCATACTCAAAGCCCAGAACGGCATATTCGCTGAGCATCGAGTCGATCACTTCGTAGTGCGATTGGCCGGGGCGGATATTGTTCAGCGGATAATAACGCTCCTCTGTTTCCTGATGCACAAAGCCTGAATGGCGCTGGCTGAACGTCCCGCGCGTGGCGTCCTGCCCCGACAGACGTACCGGATAGCCCTCTGTCAGTAGCGAGCCAAAGGCCAGCGCTTCGCCGGTGGCCCAATCAAACCCGGTGCCGGTTTCGAACATCTTCTTTTTGTGCTCAAGCAGGCGGCCAACGGTCTTGTGCAGCGCAAAGCCGTCAGGCGCGCGGGTCAGAGCGTTGCCGACTTCGGCAAGCGTCTCGGGCGAGATCGCGGTTTCACCGCGGACGTATTCGTCCTTGTTCTTGTCCAGATGTGACCAGCGACCATCCAGCCAATCGGCCTTGTTCGGCTTATAGTCTTTGCCTGCCTCAAACTCATCATTCAGATGCGCCTGGAACGCGGCTTTCATATCCTCGATCTCGCCTTCGGGGATCAGGCCATCCTTGACCAGCCGTTCGGTATACAAGGACAGCGTGGTCTTATGCGTCTTGATCCGCTTGTACATGACCGGGTTGGTGAACATGGGCTCGTCGCCCTCGTTGTGACCAAAGCGGCGATAGCAGAAGATGTCGATCACCACGTCCTTGTGGAACTTCTGACGGAACTCGGTTGCCACTTTCGCCGCATGAACCACAGCCTCGGGATCATCGCCATTAACGTGGAAGATCGGCGCCTCGACCATCAGCGCGATATCCGTTGGGTACGGGCTCGAGCGTGAAAAGTGCGGTGCAGTGGTAAAGCCGATCTGGTTGTTCACCACGATATGCATCGTGCCGCCGGTTTTATGCCCGCGCAGTCCCGAAAGGCCAAAGCCTTCGGCCACCACACCCTGACCCGCAAAGGCCGCATCGCCGTGCAGCAGGATGCCCATCACACGCGTGCGGTCGGTGTCGTTCAACTGATCCTGCTTGGCACGGACCTTACCCAGCACCACCGGGTTCACCGCCTCAAGGTGCGAGGGGTTGGCGGTCAGCGACAGGTGGACACTGTTGCCATCAAACTCGCGGTCGCTGGACGCGCCCAGGTGATACTTCACATCGCCCGAGCCATCGACGTCTTCGGGTTTGAAGCTGCCACCCTGAAACTCGTTGAAAATCGCGCGGTATGGCTTGCCCATCACGTTAGCCAGAATATTCAGACGCCCCCGGTGCGGCATCCCGATAACGATGTCGCTCAGCCCCAGCGCACCGCCACGCTTGATGATCTGCTCCATCGCCGGGATCAGCGCTTCACCGCCATCGAGACCGAACCGCTTGGTGCCCATGTATTTGACATGCAGGAACTTCTCGAATCCCTCAGCCTCGACCATCTTGTTCAGGATTGCCTTGCGGCCTTCCTTGGTGAAGGCGATTTCCTTGCCATAGCCCTCGATCCGCTCTTTCAGCCAGGCGGCCTCTTCGGGGTTCGAGATATGCATGTATTGAAGCGCGAAAGTGCCGCAATAGGTCCGCTTTACGATCTCGACGATCTGCCGCATCGAGGCGACCTGAAGGCCCAAAACGTTGTCGATAAAGATCGGACGATCCATATCCGCTTCGGTGAACCCATAGGTTTTCGGATCCAGCTCGGGGTGAGTGCTGGCCGCACGCATCCCCAACGGGTCCAGATCGGCGGCCAGATGGCCCCGGATCCGATAGGCCCGGATCAGCATCAGCGCGCGCAGACTGTCCAGAACCGCGCGTTTGATCTGATCGTCGCTGACCTCAACACCCTTGTCCGCGGCTTTGTCCTTGATCTTTTTGCCCGCTGCCTTGGCGTCGATCTCGGCCCATTCCCCGGTCAGCGCGCCCGTCAGGTCATCGGCGGGCATTGGCGGCCAGTCGGTCCGCGCCCAGGACGGGCCTTCAGCCTCGCGCTGCACATCTGGCGTGGCATCGCCCATCGCCTTGAAGAACTCGGCCCAGGCCGCATCTACCGCGCCCGGGTTCTTGGTGTACTGGGCGTAAAGCTGCTCCAGATATTCGGCATTGTGGCCTTGCATGAAGCTAGAGGCATGAAAGGCAGTGTTGGGCGTATGTTCGGTCATGGGAGTACCTCATATGGGTTGGGACCGTATTTATTGGGGCCTGGCTGACTGGGGCGGGTCAGCCACCACAGAACCAGAAGGGGCGACACAAAAAGGACGATCAGTGTCGGAATGACGATCAGCAACGTGGCGCGCGTGAACAGGATGTCCAGGCTGCCGCCGTGCTGGAAACTTGAGGCAAGGCCGATGCCGAAAATCAAGACTGCAAAGGCCCCGAGGATCAACAGGATCGGCAGAAGGGCAAAAAGCCCGCTGCGCCCTGTATCATGCATCCGCCGCCACGCGACGGCCAGATGCGGGAAAAAGACGATCAGGCCAACGATGGATTGCACCGGTTGGCTGGACGTGGCCGTAACGCTTGTGCTGCTGTCGGTTTGCGAGGTCGAAACCTGCGTGAAAAACTGCCAGTCGATGATCCCGGCGATGATGTTCCAGATAAAGATGAACAGGAAAAAGAACCAATATTCGGGTCGCGAGGCACGACCCGAGAAGGTGAAGAACTTAGAGAAACAGGTGCGGATGGCGTCTGAGAAGGTCATAATCGGGCTCTTAACTCTCACCTGGGGCGCAGGAGAAGAAAACTCTATAACTCGTGTTAGAGCGAGGAAGCAGTTTCATAACGCTTTCGTCGCGACCCATTTGTTTACACAGGCTTCCAACTCGTTGAACGATGTTCTCTACTTTTGGGCTATCTATCGCATCAAAACGAAATTGGTACCTACCCTTCCGCTTAAACACCTTTGACATGTTATCAGCAGGTTCGACGCGAACGTAGCTACAATCTTTCATTTTGTGGAGCTGGCCTTCTGAATCCCAAAGAAAGAAGACCTCCTTGCATTCTTGAGCCTCGACTGCAGTGATATTTAGGGCGAACAAAAAAGCCACGACTGAAAACAAGCGTTGGCTTCTCTTCCGATTGCCAAATTTGGGGGCACTGCCCACAGGTGAACGGGCTGTTGAAGGCGAGTGTTTATCACCCGCCTTCGTGCAGAACACTGCCCTCAATTGAGAGATCAGCGTCCGCTGCATTTTACCCAATCGCTTCCAGCACAGCCTCACCCAGTGTCGCCGGGCTTTCGGCCACCACGATACCAGCTGAGCGCATGGCTTCGATCTTGTCCTCTGCACCGCCTTTGCCACCAGCGACAATCGCGCCCGCGTGGCCCATGCGGCGGCCCGGAGGGGCGGTGCGGCCTGCGATGAATCCGGCGACCGGCTTTTTGCGGCCCTTCTTGGCTTCATCCGCCAGGAACTGCGCGGCTTCTTCCTCTGCCGAGCCACCAATCTCACCGATCATGATGATCGAGTGGGTTTCGTCATCGGCCAGGAACCATTCCAGCACGTCGATATGCTCGGTGCCTTTGATCGGGTCGCCGCCGATACCCACGCAGGTGGATTGGCCCAGACCCACATCGGTGGTCTGCTTGACGGCCTCATAGGTCAGCGTGCCCGAACGCGACACAACACCGACCGAGCCGCGTTTGTGGATGTGGCCGGGCATGATGCCGATCTTGCAGGCGTCGGGCGTGATGACACCGGGGCAGTTCGGCCCGATCAGGCGCGACTTGCTGCCTTCCAGCGCGCGTTTCACCTTCATCATATCCAGAACCGGGATGCCTTCGGTGATCGCTACGATCACCTCCATCTCGGCATCAATTGCCTCTAGGATCGAGTCTGCCGCGAAAGGAGGCGGCACATAGATCACCGAGGCATTGGCCTCGGTCACATGCTTGGCCTCGTGAACCGAGTTGAACACGGGCAGGTCAAGATGGGTCATCCCGCCTTTGCCGGGGGTCACACCGCCGACCATCTTGGTGCCATAGGCGATGGCCTGTTCCGAGTGGAATGTGCCCTGCGAGCCGGTAAAGCCCTGACAGATCACTTTGGTATTTTCGTCGATGAGGACTGCCATTTTGGGGCGTCTCCTTACAAATTGTCGTTTCACTCGCCATACGGCGGGTTCAGTACATTAGGCTAGGTGGCTTCTTGTTGAGCATCGATGGTCCAAGTGAACTCACCGTCGTCGCAAGATACCGGGCGGCCTGTGGCGGTCGATTGTTTGCTCATCGCATCCACGTCCGGGCCTTCAGGGCAGTCGAACACAATTGGATCGCGCGAAAAATTAGCTTCCGTGCTAACCGCATTGCCTTTGCCGGCTTCTTCGGCGCAGCTTGCCATTGTCAAAAAGCTCAGAACCAAGACTGGCCTTACCATCAACCCTTAACCGCCTTCACGATCTTCTCGGCACCGTCTTTCAGGTTGTCCGCTGCGATCACGTCGAGGCCAGAGGTGTTGATGATCTCTTTGCCTTTCTCGACATTCGTGCCTTCTAGACGCACGACCAGAGGCACTTTCAGGCCGACCTCTTTCACGGCGGCGACAACGCCCTCGGCGATGACGTCACAGCGCATGATGCCGCCGAAGATGTTGACCAGGATGCCTTTGACGTTTTCGTCCGAGGTGATGATCTTAAACGCTTCGGTTACTTTCTCTTTGGTCGCACCACCACCGACGTCGAGGAAGTTGGCAGGCTCGGCTCCGTAAAGCTTAATGATGTCCATCGTCGCCATCGCCAGACCGGCGCCATTGACCATGCACCCGATCTCACCATCCAGAGCGATATAGTTCAGGTCGTATTTCGAGGCTTCCAACTCTTTGGGGTCTTCTTCGGTCTCGTCGCGCAGTTCGGCGATGTCAGGGTGGCGGTAGACCGCGTTGCCGTCGAAACCGACCTTGGCATCCAGCACCTTGAGGTCACCGCTGTCCGAGACGATCAGCGGGTTGATTTCCAGCATCTCCATGTCTTTTTCGACAAAGGCTGTATAAAGCTGGCTCATCAGCTTGACGCATTGTTTGATCTGTGCGCCCTGCAGGCCCAAGGAAAAGGCAATGCGGCGACCGTGATAGGGTTGATACCCTGTGGCCGGATCAACCGAGAAGGACAGGATTTTCTCGGGCGTGGCAGCAGCCACCTCTTCGATGTCCATGCCGCCTTCGGTCGAGCAGACGAACGAGATGCGGCTGGTCTGACGATCGACCAGCAGGGCCAGATAAAGCTCGCGCTCGATGCCAGAACCGGCTTCGATATAGATGCGGTTGACCTGCTTGCCTGCGGGGCCGGTCTGATGCGTGACCAGCGTCCGGCCCAGCATCTTTTTGGCTTCTTCGGCGGCTTCTTCCACCGATTTGGTCAGACGGACACCGCCCTTTTCACCTGCGTCAGCCTCTTTGAATGAGCCTTTCCCGCGTCCGCCCGCATGGATCTGTGCTTTGACAACCCACAAGGGTCCATCCAACTCACCGGCTGCGGTTTTGGCTTCCTCGGCGCGCAGAACGGCGCGACCGTCGGAGACCGGAGCGCCATAGCTGCGAAGAAGCGCTTTGGCCTGATATTCGTGAATGTTCATCGAATTTGTCCCGTCTGACTGTAATTCCCCTGTTATAGGGGTGTCTAGCGGGCAAGGTTAAAGGCTTTTTTGACGTTGAAGAGCTTTTTCACGAAGATTTTCACTATTTGTGATCACAGCATTTTGGGGTGTGATCACAAATTTAGCTGCGTAGGTTGAGCTTGATTCGATTCACCACGCGGAACCAGGAAAACAGTTTCGAAAAAGGTGTTTGCGGGGTTTGCTCCAACAGGCGACTAGCCCACAATTTTGAGACCGAAGGTCTTTGATTGAGCACCGGCCCATGTTGAGAGCCGGTGTTCTGAGTGTCAAACTGACCTTATGCCAGCGAGCTGTCGATGCCCTTGCAGGCCTCGATCAGGCCTTTGACCGCATTGACCGAGTTGTCGAAACCAGCTTGCTCCTCTTCGTTGAGCTTGATGTTGACCACACGCTCGACACCACCAGCGCCGATCACTGTGGGGACGCCCACATACATGCCTTTGACACCCAACTCGCCGTCGCAATAGGCAGCGCAGGGCAGGACGCGTTTTTGGTCTTTCAGATAGGCCTCGGCCATTTCGATGGCCGATGTCGCGGGCGCATAGAAGGCCGAGCCGGTTTTCAGCAGGCCAACGATCTCGGCACCGCCGTCGCGGGTGCGTTGAACGATTGCGTCCAGTTTCTCCTGCGTGGTCCAGCCCATCTCGACCAGATCGGGCAGAGGGATGCCGGCCACGGTAGAATAGCGCACCGATGGAACCATGGTGTCACCGTGACCACCCAGAACAAAGGCGGTGACGTCGCGCATGGACACGTTGAACTCTTCCGACAGGAAATGAGCGAAACGGCCCGAGTCAAGAACGCCAGCCATGCCGCAGACCTTGTTGTGGGGCAGGCCCGAGAATTCGCGCAGGGCCCAAACCATCGCGTCCAGCGGGTTGGTGATGCAGATGACAAATGCATCGGGCGCGTTGGCGGCGATGCCTTCGCCCACCGACTTCATGACCTTGAGGTTGATGCCCAGCAAATCGTCACGGCTCATACCGGGTTTGCGCGGAACACCTGCGGTGACGATGCAGACGTCGGCGCCTGCGATATCCTCGTAGGACTGGGTGCCTTTGAGCTTGGCGTCGAAACCTTCCGACGGGCCGGATTCGGCGATATCCAGCGCCTTGCCTTCCGGGGTGCCTTCGGCGATGTCGAACAGGACAACATCACCCAGTTCTTTCATTGCTGCGAGGTGGGCGAGCGTACCGCCGATCTGACCTGCGCCGATCAGCGCGATCTTGGGTCTGGCCATTTGGAATATCTCCGATGGGTTTTGAAATCGCGGTTTTGCTAGTCGTAAATGCGGCGTCGTGCAAGTGTTCTGCGGCGCGGCATGCCACCGCATACTGTTTGCGCGCCCCTGGCCGGTTGCGCTAAACCGCCTGTGACTCATGTCTATTTCCGGGAAATAAAATGTTCGAGATGAACCTGATGTTTTTTGCCGTAGCGATCCCGGCGGTGATCTTTGCGGGCATCTCGAAGGGTGGGTTCGGCTCGGGTGTTGCCTTTGCGTCCTCATCGATTCTGGCGCTGATCCTGACACCGGGGCAGGCGTTGGCGTTGATGCTGCCGATCCTCATGGTGATTGATGTGGCCACTTTGGGCCCCTATTGGAGGCGCTGGAGCTGGCGAGATTCGTGGCTTCTGATCCTGGGCGCAGTACCGGGTGTCGCATTGGGCGCATGGCTGTATCGCGCCACAGATGATGATCTGTTGCGTTTGCTGATCGGAGCGATTTCGGTCGGATTTGTGATCTGGCACATCGCGCAGAGCAAAGGCTGGATCCGAGGATTTGCCCATCGTTTACCACCTATTGCCGGGGTGGTTGCCGGGCTTGTGGCGGGCTTCACCAGCTTTGTCAGTCACGCTGGTGGTCCACCCGCCGCTGTGTATCTGCTGTCGCAGCGCCTGTCGAAGACCGAGTTTCAGGCCTCAACAGTTCTTGTCTTCTGGGTTATCAACATCGCGAAGTTCATACCCTATGCCTATTTGGGCCTGTTCACCTGGCACACGGCCTTGGCCGACCTGTTGCTGACCCCCTTCGCGATTTTTGGGGCCTGGCTGGGCGTTCGGGCGCACGTAATGATGTCCGAACGCCTGTTCTTTGGGATCACCTATGTCTTGCTGACCATCACAGGCAGCAAGCTGATTTGGGACGCGTTGACCTAGGTGTTGGGTGGAAGCGCTTCGGTCAGAGGTTCATAGCTTTCACCAGACGCAATCAGGCGGGTCCGGCCATCGGGAAGAGTCACGGTAATGGTCCAACTACCGCTCGTGCTGGAGGCAAAGACCTCCATCACCGCGCCTTGCCGGGCAAGGCCAAGACCCCGGCGCGTCTCTCCGTAGTTTTCTTCCAGTTGCTGCACCACATCAGCACGCGGTGCACATTGGCGAGGTTGTGCATTCAATTGCTGGGCGGTCATTACCAACAACCCCATCCCCATAGTCGCTTTCATCATCTTGTTCATTTGAATCCCCAAATAACCCGTGTCGTTAACCTGAAGAGAGGACGCCTAAATCGGGTTAAACCAACGCGCGTTGCGCTCTTGGAAACAGCAATTGCTGCGCCGCGGCGATTTTGGGCTTGAACTAAATTGAAAAAAATGGCTCATTCCGCGCAACAATATTTCAAGGAGAACGCCATGGATCCTCGTCAGCGCCCCTATCGGTCGGTTCTTTATATCCCTGGCTCGAAAGAGCGCGCGTTGGACAAGGCGCGGTCGTTGCCGGTGGATGCGATCATCTTTGACCTTGAGGATGCTGTGGCAGCCGACGAAAAAGAGAACGCGCGCGAGACACTGAAACAAGCGCTGTCGGTCGGGGGATATGGCGCACGTGTCAAAATCGTGCGAATCAACGGGCTGGACACGCCTTGGGGGCAGGCGGATGCCCAAGCGGTGCGCGATATGGATGCCGATGTGGTGTTGTTGCCCAAGGTGAATGCGGCGTCAGATGTTGACGCATTGGCCGCGATCACCGGGGATTTGCCGATCTGGGCGATGATGGAGACGCCGCGTGGCATGTTGAGCGCGGCCGAAATCGCAGCGCACCCGCTGATGGCGGGCTTTGTCATGGGCACAAATGATCTGGCCAAAGAGCTTCAGACCCGGTTCCGTCCAGATCGCCTACCCTTGATGACCTCGCTGGGCCTGTGCCTGCTGGCAGCCAAGGCCGAAGGGCTAATCATTGTTGATGGGGTCTATAACGCATTCAAAGACACCGAAGGGCTGGCCGCGGAATGTGCGCAGGGGCGCGATATGGGGTTTGACGGCAAAACTCTGATCCACCCGGCGCAGATTGAGGTGACCAATGCAGCCTTCGCGCCGTCCGAGGCCGAGATCGATCTGGCGCGTCGGCAAATCGTGGCGTTTGAGGAAACCGAAGCCCAAGGACAGGGGGTTGCGGTTGTGGACGGCAAGATCGTCGAAAACCTGCACGTTGTAACTGCACGCGAAATTCTGGCAAAAGCAGAGGCGATATTAGCTTTGCAAGCGGGGTAAGCCAGCATGGGCTTTCTACTTCTGATTCTGGGTGTGGCGCTGTGGTGGGCGGCGCATTTGTTCAAACGTGTGATGCCGGACCAGCGCGCGTCGATGGGGAATGCGGGCAAAGGCGCGGTGGCGCTTGCGCTGGTCGTGTCGATTCTGCTGATGATCTTTGGCTATCGGATGACCGATTTCATCCATGTCTGGGCACCACCGACCTTCATGGTGCATATCAACAATCTGCTGGTTCTGATTGCGATCTTTCTGATGAGCCCTGCAGGCACCAAGGGGCGGCTATTGAACGGTGTGCGCCACCCGATGTTGGGCGGGTTCAAGCTTTGGGCCTTTGCGCATCTGCTGGTGAATGGTGATCTGGCGTCGATCATCCTGTTCGGCGGATTGCTGGCCTGGGCGGTGGTCGAGGTCATCGTGATCAACAAGTCCGAACCCGAATGGACCCCATCCGAGCCTGGCACTTATGGCAAAGATGCGATGTTCTTTGTCGCGTCGATCGTTCTGCTGGGCGTCATTGGATATATTCACGGGCTGGTCGGCCCATCCCCCTTTACCTCGTAAGGAATTGAACTCATGGCAAAACTCTACCGCCTATTGACGTCCGAGGATTCCTCGGCCTTCTGCCACAAGGTCTCGGACGCGTTGGCCAAGGGCTGGGACTTGCACGGCTCGCCCGCTTACGCCTTTGATCCCGCGACCAGCCAGATGCGCTGTGCGCAGGCGGTCACAAAAGAGATTGAGGGCGACTATGAGCCGGATATGAAACTGGGGCAGCAATAATGGCCAAAACCAACCCGGGCCGGTTCTTTGAGGATTATGAAGTGGGGCAAGTGTTGCACCACGCCGTGCCGCGCACTGTGACCACAGGAGAGCGCGCTTTGTACCACGCGCTCTATCCCGCGCGTCACGCGCTCTATTCCTCGGACACGTTTGCGCAGGCCAGTGGTTTGCCACAAAGCCCGGTTGATGATCTGGCGGCCTTTCATGTGGTGTTTGGCAAGACCGTGCCGGATGTCTCATTGAACGCGGTTGCCAATCTTGGCTATGCCGAGGGGCGTTGGTTGAAGCCGGTTTATCCGGGTGACACGCTGCGTTCGGTTTCTGAGGTGATCGGGGTCAAGCAGAATTCGAACGGAAAAACGGGTGTGGTGTGGGTTCGGACCAAAGGGCTGAACCAGCGGGATGAGGTTGTGCTCGACTATGTCCGATGGGTCATGGTTCGTAAGTCGAACCTGGATACTCCAGCGCCAGATACCGTCGTGCCGGATTTGAAACAGGCGCTGTCCATCGATGATCTGGTGATCCCGCAGGGGTTGGATTTTTCGGACTATGATTTCGCCCTGGCTGGCGAACCCCATCGTTGGGGCGACTATGAGGTCGGCGAGACCATCGATCACGTGGATGGTGTCACCGTGGAAGAGGCCGAACATATGTTGGCCACGCGCCTGTGGCAGAATACGGCCAAGGTGCATTTCGACCTGACGTTCCGGCCCGAGGGTCGGTTGATCTATGGCGGGCATGTGATCTCGATGGCGCGGGCTTTGTCGTTCAACGGGCTCGCCAATGCGCAGATGATCGTCGGATTGAACGGTGGTGCCCATGCCAACCCCTGTTTCGCCGGCGATACGATCAAGGCGTGGTCCGAGGTTCTGGATAAGGCAGAAACTGGCGTTCCTGGCGTGGGGGCCCTGCGCCTGCGGCTTGTGGCCACCAAAGGCGGTGCACCGTTTGAACTGCGCGGGCCGGAGGGAAAGTACAAAGCCGATGTGCTGCTGGATCTGGACTATTGGGCGTTGATGCCAATCTGACGGTGATGTGATCGCCTGCGGGCAAAACCGTGCTAGCTTGGCGCAATGCTGTTTGCGCGCGCCTTTGTCACTTGCCTCTGCCTGAGCCCTCCGGCTTGGGCCTGCGATCTTGCTTTGGCCTTGGCGGTGGATGTGTCAGGGTCAGTGGATTCCGAGGAATACCGCATTCAAATGGATGGGTTGGCCGCCGGTTTGCGCGACCCCATTGTGTCCGAGGCGCTGGTGCGTGGGCAGGCGCGTCTGATGCTGGTGCAGTGGACCGGTGCGTCTCGCCAACAAGTCACCATCCCCTGGACGAAGATCGACAGCTTTACCGCGGTCGAACGCTTTGCAGATCAGGTGGCAGCGGATCCTCGGATATGGCGAAACTTCTCGACGGCGATTGGTGAGGCGCTGGAAACGACGCTGACCAGTTTCGACGAGGTGTCCGACTGCTCGCGGCATTTGATTGATATTTCGGGTGACGGGATTTCGAACGAAGGTGTTGAGCCGACAGACACGCATGGCTTGATGCGCGCTCACGGCGTAACCGTCAATGCGATTGCCATCGAGGAAAGCGAGCCAGACCTCACAGCCTATTTCTTTGAGAATGTAATCGTAGGAGAGGGGGCATTTGTCGTTTCGGCCTCTGGCTTTGCTGATTACCCCGAGAAAATTCGAAAAAAGCTTTTGCGCGAAGTGACGCAGCAAACTGCTGGTCTGAAATAGGTGTTTCTGGGATTCGTGATCACATCGCTTGCATGTTGAAAACACTAAGATACACCGGGTTGGAGCAGCTCTGTGATCACGACGTCATCTGGTGTGATCACGAAACGAAATAATCTGTCAAATTGGCTTGATTTTGGCGGTTTTTGCACGCGCAGCACGTGACAGAGGTGCAAAAAACAGTAAAACCGTCCGTAGCCAACCGAAAAGGAGCCGCCATGGCCGATGTAAATCGGGGCAATCGCCCGCTTTCGCCGCATCTGTCGATCTATCGTCCGCAGCTGACGTCGGTCACATCCATTCTGACCCGCATCACAGGAAACGCCATGCTGTTGGCCGCCCTTCTGATCGTTTGGTGGTTCTTGGCGGCGGCGACATCGCCCGAGGCGTTTGCTCGCGCGAATTGGTGGCTGACGTCGGTTCTGGGTGATCTGATCATGACGCTGTCGCTTTGGGGGATCTGGTATCATACGCTTGCCGGCGTCCGGCATCTGATCTGGGATAATGCCCTTGGGTTGGATTTGCCCACTGCCTACAAGCTGGGTTGGGCCGTTATCATCGGGTCGGTTGTGCTGACCCTTCTGACCCTGCTCATCGTCGCGTAAAGGAGGCTTTCATGCGTTATCTGACAGACCGCAAGCGCGCGACTGGCCTGGGTTCTGCCAAATCGGGCACCGCTCATTTCTGGAGCATGAAAGTCAGCTCGGTTGCTCTGCTGATCCTCGTGCCCCTGTTCATCTTTACCTTTGGTCCGATCCTGGGTCAGCCTTTTGACGTTGTGCTGGACTATTACGCGCGGCCATTCCCGGCGATTGTGGCGGCTCTGACCTTGCTGGTCGGGTTCAAGCACTTTGCCGAAGGCGCGCAGGTGCTGATCGAAGACTACGTTCACGGCACGATGGAGAAGGTCCTGATCATTCTGGTGACCTGCCTGTCTTACGGTGCCGCCGCCGCTGGCCTTTTCGCCATCGCGCGCATTGCCCTTTAATTCCCGGAGCTGAAAGAAATGGCTGCATACGAATACGAAACGCATGAATATGACGTGGTCGTTGTTGGCGCTGGCGGTGCAGGTCTGCGCGCCACTCTGGGCATGGCTGAACAAGGGTTGCGCACCGCCTGTGTGACCAAAGTTTTCCCGACGCGCTCGCATACGGTTGCGGCGCAGGGCGGCATTGCCGCTTCGCTGTCCAACATGGGCCCGGATCACTGGCAATGGCATATGTACGACACGGTCAAGGGTTCGGACTGGTTGGGCGATACCGACGCAATGGAGTATCTGGCGCGTGAAGCCCCCAAGGCGGTCTATGAGCTGGAGCATTATGGCGTGCCCTTCAGCCGCACCGAAGAGGGCAAGATCTATCAGCGCCCCTTTGGCGGCCACACTACCGAGTTTGGGGAAGGTCCTGCGGTGCAGCGGACATGCGCTGCCGCCGACCGCACCGGCCACGCGATCCTGCACACGCTTTATGGTCAGTCGCTGAAGAATAACGCCGAGTTTTACATCGAATACTTCGCCATTGACCTGATCATGTCCGATGACGGGCAGTGTCAGGGCGTTGTCTGCTGGAAGCTGGACGATGGCACGATGCATGTGTTCAACGCCAAGATGGTGGTTCTGGCAACCGGCGGCTATGGCCGGGCCTATTTCAGCGCCACCTCGGCCCATACCTGCACCGGTGATGGTGGTGGCATGGTGGCGCGTGCGGGCCTTGCGCTTCAGGATATGGAGTTTGTGCAGTTCCACCCGACCGGCATCTATGGATCGGGTTGTCTGATCACCGAAGGCGCACGCGGTGAGGGCGGGTATCTGACCAACTCTGAAGGCGAACGCTTCATGGAGCGCTATGCGCCTCAGTACAAAGACCTTGCGCCGCGCGACTATGTCTCGCGCTCGATGACGATGGAGATCCGCGAGGGGCGTGGTCATGGTGACAATGGCGATCACATCCATCTTAACCTCAGCCACCTGCCTGCCGAAGCCTTGGCCGAACGCCTGCCGGGCATTTCGGAATCGGCGCGCGTGTTTGCCGGGGTTGATGTCACCAAGGAACCGATCCCGGTTCTGCCGACTGTGCATTACAACATGGGCGGTATCCCGACCAACTATTGGGGTGAGGTTCTGAACCCCACCGCCGATAACCCGACCGCTGTAGTCCCCGGCCTGATGGCTGTGGGTGAGGCTGGCTGTGCCTCGGTCCACGGGGCGAACCGGTTGGGGTCAAACTCGTTGATCGACCTGGTGGTCTTTGGCCGCGCTGCTGCGATCCGCGCAGGCAAAGTTGTGGATCCGACCGCATCGAACCCCGAGCTGAATCAGGCCTCGGTTGACAAAGCCTTTGACCGGTTTGACGCCGTCCGCAATGCAAGCGGCGCAGTTCCAACTGCCGATCTGCGGCTTGAGATGCAGCGCACTATGCAAGAAGACGCTGCCGTGTTCCGCACCGCCAAAACCATGGCGGAAGGGGTCGAAAAGATGACCGCGATTGCGGCCAAAATGGACGATCTGAAAGTATCGGATCGCAGCCTTGTCTGGAACAGCGACCTGATGGAATCGCTGGAGCTGACCAACCTGATGCCAAGCGCACTGGCCACCATCGTCGGTGCCGAGGCCCGCAAGGAATCGCGTGGTGCCCATGCGCATGAGGACTTTACCGAGCGTGACGATGAAAACTGGCGCGTGCACACGGTCAGCCGGGTTGAAGGTAACAAGGTCGAACTCAGCTATCGCCCTGTGATTACGGATCCGCTGACAACTGAAGACGAAGGCGGCATCAGCCTGAAACGGATCGCGCCCAAGGCCCGTACGTTCTAAGAATCTTTGAGGCGGGCCACGAGAGAGACCCGCCGCAATGCAAAGACGAACGTGTTCGCCTTTAGTTATGACCCGCAATATGGGCATCGACATAGTTTTGAACCGATAGTTCCGAGACCGCTTCACGCTGAAGCAATATGTCGAGGCATTTCAGGCTGACGTCGCTGAAATCGAATACTCCTTCCGAGAGAATGGTCAGGTTCTTTAGCATTTGGGTGTCGATGGGATCCGGCTCCGACAAATCTCGGAGGTAGATAATATCACCATCCAGCATTTGGGCCGGTTTGAAATCTTTCAGCAAACCGGACCATTTGGAAACGACAAGTCTGTTTTCAATATGTGCAAAGCTATGTGGTACGAAGCCAGCGTTTCGCATGAATATGTCGATAGCTCCAAAGCTAGGCTGCTTTTCATAGAGAGGGAAAAACGACACCTCAGTTTGAACCGCAGCCACATTTTGCAGCGTCTCAATCGCTGATTGAAAGACAGAAAGTTCCGAGCCTTGAATATCGATTTTGAGAAAGTCAACACGCCCCAGATCTTCGATTTCATCAAGGCGTTGCGTCTCCAATTCCAATTCTCCAACCTGTTTGGCTGCGCGACGCAAACCTCTTAGGTGGTAAAGCGTGTCCTGTCTTATTTCCAAGAATGAAGTTAGACCTGTCCCTTTGTACAAATTCAAAGTCGCCGCGGTCCCATCACCGATTGCTGCGTTGTGATACTCTTCATTCTGGCTTTTGTTGTGGATCAACTCCTTCATAGTATCTTGCTGAGGTTCAAAGCCGATCACTTGACAGAGTCCAGACGCGAGTAGATCGCGATAGGGTGCATCATGTCGCATCGGATTTGCGCCAATATCCGCGATGCGGATACGCTCCGTCAGATTTAGAAGGTCATACAATTCTGAAATGCGAGATCGAAAGCGGTCATACATTTTGAAGATCTTCCAGTGCGGTAGTTAGCAGTTCGCTCATATGCACAGGTTTCCTCATTTGCGCGAAATCGAAACAAATTTTTCGTTTTTGGTTGAGCTCCAGATCGCTCATTTGCATCACGCGCCGCATCATGCGGATAAGCCCTCTGTCATTCTGCGCGGGATATAACAAGTCGCGACAATCGTCGGGAATTGTCTGCTGATGCGGTTCGATATCTGGGGCGATCAGAGGTAACCCATAGGTTTGCGCAAGCATTGCTGTCCCAGAGGTAAATGTCTGCGTGGACGGCAAAACATAGGCATGAGCCTGAGAAAACAGTTGGGGTATCTCATCGTCTTCTACCCGTCTGTCGATCACTTGCACATTCGGGATCGCGGCCAGGCGACGTGCCATCCGACGACCCGAGCGAAAGACACGCCCAACGACCGAAAGATGAAAATCATATCCTCGATGGGTAAGTTTTGCAGCCGCGACATGCAACTTGTCCAATTCGCGGTTTCCGCGCATCGTGCCAAATGTCAGGAAACGGGTCTGGTCGCGGTTGCTTAAGGGGCGCGCAAGTGTGGTTGCGGCTGACTCATAAACTCCCAGATAGCTTGGATGGGGAATGACCCTAATCTTTTCGGGTGGAGTGGCATAGTTTGTGATCATATGCGCGCGTGCATGAGCGGTATGTACATGGATCAGATGCACCAACTCCGATAGCTTTCGTCGCATCGCATGAAACGCTTCGCTGCCTTCCGGCGTTGCATGTGCGGCCCGATTGTGAATCGTCCAGATGATCTTACCACCATTTTCTTTGAACTGGTTAAGCCCGTCGACGGCTTTGGCGAAGTTGGGGTTGTTTCCCGTTTCGCTCGAAACCGGAAACAATCTGTCATCCCATTGGATATGTATAATTCCATGCTCTGCCTGAAATTCAGGCTCGGCAAAAACTGAGAAGTCGATCGGGTTCATCGCAGCAAGTGAAAACGCGGGGCCACAGGCGCTGTACATCATGTTTTGATACGGATTCTTGGTGCCGTAGGGAATGTTCAGCGCTTTGGTGGGCATATGAAATTCTGCTGTTGACTTTTGTTAACAGGTTTCATCCTCGGGAGGGTATTTGTAAAGGAGTTTTGATCCAGTTTTTCCTCTGTTTTCAAGGCAAAATGGTTGGCTTTGCGCGGTTCAGAGTGTATCGGTATTCAAGCGCTCAGCGAGGTAAGAAATGGTACAACTGACCCTTCCCAAGAATTCCCGGATTACCACCGGCAAAACCTGGCCCAAGCCCGAAGGCGCCACAAATGTGCGCAAGTTCCAGATTTATCGCTGGAATCCCGATGACGGGCAGAACCCGCGGGTCGACACCTATTTCGTTGATATGGACAGTTGCGGCCCGATGGTTTTGGACGCGCTGATCAAGATCAAGAATGAGATTGACCCAACGCTGACTTTCCGCCGCTCTTGCCGTGAGGGCATCTGCGGGTCGTGTGCGATGAATATCGACGGGATAAACACGCTGGCCTGTATCTACGGGATGGATGAGATCAAGGGCGACGTGAAGATCTATCCTCTGCCGCATATGCCGGTGGTCAAGGACCTGATCCCTGACCTGACGCATTTCTATGCCCAACATGCCAGCATCATGCCGTGGCTGGAAACCAAGACCAACCGCCCGGCGAAAGAGTGGAAACAGTCGATCGAAGACCGCAAGAAGCTGGACGGTCTTTATGAATGCGTAATGTGCGCCAGTTGCTCGACCTCTTGCCCGAGCTATTGGTGGAATGGCGACCGTTATTTGGGGCCCGCCGCATTGCTGCACGCCTATCGCTGGATCATCGACAGCCGGGATGAGGCGACGGGTGAGCGTCTTGATGAGTTGGAAGATCCGTTCAAGCTCTATCGCTGCCACACGATCATGAACTGCGCCAAGACCTGCCCGAAAGGTCTGAACCCGGCCAAGGCGATTGCCGAGATCAAAAAGATGATGGTTGAGCGCGCAGTCTGATTGGCGCGTAAGATCAAACCGTTGCTTTGTGGCTGAACACTGCCTTCCTTTGACCAAAGGAGGGCAGGTTTGAACAGCCAAGGCCAACCGATAGTGTGCGTGACCTTGAAAAAGTCAGGCCAATCCGCGATTCAAAACCATGCCCGTTCTTTTGCTCATATTGGCCGCTGGGGTATTTGCCTATTTTATCTGGCGTTCGCGCACGACTTCGCTGACGCGCGATTGCCGGTGGCGGCAGGATAAATGCCATGGCACTTGGCATTGCAGTTTTTGTGGCGCTGTCGTGGCCGCAAAGGATCAGCCGCTTACCTGTGCACAGAAAAAAGATCGCTAATTAGCGCTTTGCGGCGCTACTGTTCTGCGCCACTCTGTCGGCCATGACCGATCTAATGCCTGCAGCCCTCGTTCCAGAAGACGCCGAAGCCCGCCGTGCGGTTGCCCCGGTGATCTGCTATCCGAATAGCTCACTTCCAAAACCCGATCTGGGCTGGATGCATGACATACGCCAGCGGGCCATCAAGACGGATGAGGTTTTGGTGCCGCCGCGCGACGCGCGCTGTTTTGAAGTTCCGGCCGGTCATTTCTTTCGCATCACCTCGGTCGAGGGTCCGCAAGTGGGAGACCTGAACCTGTGGAACCTGAGCGATTTGTCTGAGCGATTTTATTCAGGCAAAACCCGCGCGCTGCATGGGACGCATCTGACGACGGGTGAGAGGATGTGGTCAAGCTTTCCCCATTTGCGTCCAATGGCCACGATCACTGCGGATACGTTGGGTTGGTATGGTATCGATGGTTTTGGCGGGTCTGTGCACGATGTAATCGGCACGCGCTGTGATCCGTACACGGGGAATTTGTTGTCGGACACGCAGTACCATCATTGCTGCCATTCGAACCTGACGCGTGCCTTGGCCGATCACTTGGACATCCCTTTGGATCAGGCCGAGCCTGCCGTGCACGATGTCCTGAACGTCTTCATGTGCACCGGGTTCACGCGGGATACGGGGCAATATTTCATGAAGGCCTCGCCGGTGCGGCCCGGGGACTACCTTGAATTCTTTGCCGAAATTGACCTGCTGGGGAATCTCAGCGCCTGCCCCGGCGGCGATTGTTCGAGTGAGCATTCCTCGGATACGGCTGCGTGTTATCCATTGCTGGTCGAAATCTTCGCGCCGGCAGAAGGAGAAGTGGCTGGTTGGGACAGCCCTCCACCCAACGGATATGACCGCAGCCATGGTCGATAGGCGGGGCAGGGTGCCCCGGCCAACTTAGCTATTGGGAAACGCGGCTTGCAGTGCGATTTCGACCATATCTCCGAAACTGCGCTCGCGATCAGACGAGGGCAGTGCCTCGCCGGTCAGCAGGTGATCTGATACGGTGAGCACAGCCAGAGCCCGACACTTGTGACGCGCCGCAAGGATATAGAGTTCGGCGGCTTCCATCTCGACCCCAAGAATACCATGGCGCACCATCTGTTCGTTCAGATCAGGGCGTTCGTCATAGAATACGTCCGACGAATAAATGCCGCCCACATGGGTTGGCGTGCCTTTGGCCTGCGCGGCTTGGGCTGCGGTGTGCAGCAGGCTCCAATCAGCGCAAGGGGCAAAATTCAGCTCTTTCATGATCCCGCGCGACGGGGTGCTAAGCGTGCTCGCTGTCATCGCCAGAATGACATCGCGGAGCTTTACGCTGTCTTGCATTCCCCCGCACGAGCCAATACGGATCAGGGTCTTTGCGCCATAATCCCGGATCAATTCGTTCACGTAGATTGAAAGGGACGGCATTCCCATGCCGCTGCCCTGAATTGTAACCGGGTTTCCGTTCCACGTTCCGGTAAAGCCCAGCATGCCCCGAACGTTATTGATTTGTTTGACGTCGTTCAGAAACGTCTCAGCCGCCCATTTCGCCCGATAAGGGTCACCGGGCAATAAAACCGTTTCGGCAATTTCGCCTTTTTCAGCACCGATATGAATTGTCATAACCCGATCCGCCTTTTGTCAGATTTCCAGATCCGCAAGACCAGCACCCGATTTCAACGCATCATGGACCCATTGCGGCTTGCGTCCACGACCCGACCAGGTCTGTGCGGCATCCTTCGGATTGCGATATTTGGCAGCGGATTTAACGGCTTTCCCCGTGCCGGGCGCCAGTTCGGATAAAGCAAATCCAAACTCGGCGGCAGCTTTTTCAGCGGCCTTCAATGCTTCTTTCCGGTCGCGCAACTCGGCGGTTTTCAGCGCTTTGTCGACCTTATTGCGTAATTCCAGCAATTCCTTACGCGACATTTTTTCAAGATCGATTGCCATTTTTATTCTCCAGATTGTTAATTCCCAATACGGCGGCATCGGGATCTTGCAATTCTGGACCCGTTTATTCCCTTTTCAAGGGGAATAAAATCCAAGTTTCTCACATGGAATATGGGTTATTCTGCTGCCATGTCCTTTGGATCGGCCAAGGTAATGATATCACCCATAATAGCATTCAGCTCAAAGTTCTTGGGTGTGTATATCTTGGCCACGCCCATGGCGCGCAAAGCCTCGGCATCTTCGTCTGGGATAATGCCGCCAACAACAACCGGAATGTGGTTGAGCCCTGCTTCGGCAAGCTGGGTCATGACATCTTGGACCAGAGGCAGGTGGCTTCCTGACAGAATCGACAAGCCGATCACATGGGCATCGTCTTCGCGCGCGGCAGCGACGATTTCCTCGGGTGTCAGGCGAATGCCCTCATAGCTGATATCCATACCGCAATCGCGGGCCCTGAAGGCGATCTGTTCTGCGCCATTGGAATGTCCGTCGAGTCCCGGTTTGCCGACCAGAAACTTAAGACGGCGTCCCAGCCTGTCGCTGACGGAGTCAACGGCGGCGCGCAGATCTTCCAGCCCTTCGGTTTTGTTAGAGACCGAGCCGGAAACGCCGGTTGGCCCCCGATAGGTGCCATAGACCTTACGCATCTCTTCCGCCCACTCACCCGTTGTTACCCCGGCTTTGGCCGCCGCGATCGAGGGTTGCATGACATTGCCACCCGCCTGCGCGGTTTCCCGCAGATCGGCCAGCGCTTTGGCAACCGCCGCGCTGTCGCGTTCGGACCGCCAGGCATTCAATCGGTTGATCTGCTCCTGTTCTACGGCAGGGTCGACAACCATTATGCCACCATCTTCGGTCTGAAGGGGTGAGGCCTCGCCCTCGGTCCATTTGTTCACACCGACCACAACGGTTTCGTTCCGTTCGATGCGGTTCAGACGTTCCGCGTTCGAATCTACCAGCCGGGATTTCATGTATTCGATCGAGGCCACCGCGCCTCCCATCGACTCGAGATTGGCCAGTTCAGCCCGTGCGCCTTCTTTCAGGTCTTCGACCTTGGCATCGACCACGGCATTGCCGTCGAACAGGTCGCCATATTCCAGAAGGTCGGTCTCATAAGCCAGGATCTGTTGCATCCGCATCGACCATTGCTGATCCCAAGGGCGCGGCAGACCCAAAGCCTCATTCCAGGCGGGCAGTTGTACCGCGCGCGCGCGTGCATTTTTCGAAAGCGTCACCGCAAGCATCTCGATCAGGATGCGGTAGACGTTGTTTTCCGGCTGCTGTTCAGTCAGCCCCAGCGAGTTGACTTGAACGCCATAGCGGAACCTGCGGAACTTGGGGTTCTCGACCCCATATCGTTGTTGCAGGATTTCATCCCAAAGATCCACAAAGGCACGCATTTTGCACATTTCGGTAACAAAGCGGATGCCCGCATTCACAAAAAACGAGATCCGACCGCAGAGCGCAGGGAAATCTTCGGCAGGGACACGTGGGCGCAGTTCGTCCAATACTGCGATTGCGGTGGCCAGCGCATAAGCCAGTTCCTGTTCGGGCGTCGCACCGGCTTCTTGCAGGTGATAGGAACACACGTTCATCGGGTTCCACTTCGGCACGTTGGAATAGCAATATTCAGCCACATCCGCGATCATCTTCAGCGACGGTTTCGGCGGGCATACATACGTGCCTCGGCTTAGGTACTCCTTGATCAGGTCGTTCTGCACGGTGCCTTGCAGTTGAGCCACATCCGCGCCCTGTTCCTCGGCGGCAGCTATATAGAGTGCTAAAAGCCAAGGCGCAGTGGCATTGATGGTCATCGAGGTGTTCATCTGTTCGAGCGGAATTTGGTCGAACAGCACCCGCATGTCGCCCAGATGACAAATCGGTACGCCCACCTTGCCCACCTCTCCGCGCGCAAGCGTATGATCACTGTCATAGCCGGTTTGTGTTGGCAGATCGAAAGCCACCGACAGGCCCGTTTGGCCTTTGGCCAGGTTGCTGCGGTACAGGGCATTCGATGCCTGTGCGGTTGAATGACCCGCATAGGTCCGGATAAGCCAGGGGCGATCTTTCTGCGATTGCGTCATGGGTGAGACCTCGTGATCGTCTGGGTAACAAAATTACGCTTGATGCTTCTAAACCGTAATTTTCGGAACATGTCAATTCGCTGCGTTGCGGCATATGCCGTGTTTCTTCAGATTGTGGGTCGCAGCGTTTGATGGCACTGTTGCGCCATGACTCGGACCGTGGAACTTCCGATTTGGCTCTTTGTGCTGATCCTGGTGTTTGCCGCGGTCACCTTCGCCTCCCATTTCCTATTTCCCTCGGTGCGATGGTTCTTTCGCAGACGGCTTGAACGCGCGGTAGCGCGGCTGAATACCCGGCTGCAACGCCCGATCCAGCCGTTCAAGCTGGCTGGGCGCCACGACATGATTCAGCGGCTGCGCTATGACCCGCAGGTCAGCAAGGCCGTTCAGGCCTATGCGCAGCAAGAGCATGTGCCCGAAGCCGTGGCCTCAGAAACCGCGCGGCGCTATGCGCGCGAGATCGTGCCCTCGTTTTCTGCCTTTGCCTATTTCAGTTTTGCGATCCGAATGGCGCGCATGCTGAGTAACGCGTTTTATGACGTCCGGCTCAGCTATCAGGACGAAAAAGCCATCAACACGATCGACCCCAACGCGACGGTTGTCTTTGTCATGAACCATCGCAGCAATATGGATTACGTGCTTGTCACCTACCTGGCGGCGCAACGTTCGGCACTGTCTTACGCGGTTGGCGAATGGGCACGGGTTTGGCCGCTTAGCCGTTTGATCCGTGCCATGGGGGCCTATTTCATAAGGCGAAAGTCGGGCAGCGACCTCTATCGGCAAGTGTTGGCCAGCTATGTTCGCCTTGCGACCGAAGCAGGCGTCACCCAGGCGATGTTCCCCGAAGGCGGTCTTAGCCTGACAGGGCGGCTTGGGCGCCCCAAGCTTGGATTGTTGAAATACATGATCGACGCGACCGAAGTGCAAGACCGCGACGTGGTCTTTGTGCCGGTCGCGCTGAATTACGACCGGGTGCTTGAAGATACAATTCTGACAACCGCCGCGCTTGGCTCGGAGCGTCGGTTCCATGCACGGATCGGGGTGATCACACGGTGGACGCTAAAGCAGATCTGGAGACGCTTAATTGGGCGCTATAAAAGGTTCGGAATCGCTGCAGTACGCTATGGGCGCCCGATCTCGTTGCACGAGTTCCGAGAGCACGCGGGTCGCGACCTGACCACCGATCTTGCGCGCGAGCTTATGACCCGCATCAAATCAGCCGTTCCTTTCGCGCCGCTTCCAGCCGTATGTCACATCGTTCATCAGGATGGCGAAGTCAAAGAGGCCGATTTGTTCCAGCGTGTCTCGGCCATGGCAGGGCTGGATACGCTGCAAAATGCGGAACAAGCTGTTCACGACGCTGTCGAGCAATTGATTGAGCGCAACATCCTTGTGCGAGACGGTGGTGTTTTGCGGTCCTCGGGCCGGCGAAAAGACCTGCTTACCTACTACGCAGAATCAGCCGCAACCACCAATTCCAGACCGGATGCTGCAGTTGCAGAGTGAATTTCTGCGGCCGCAGGGTTATAAAATTTCAAAATAGACGGCAAAAACGGTTGCAAAATTACTTTGCGATCCATATTCCAGTCTCACAAGGCGCGATTCTGCATCGCGGCAATAGGTGAAAATGTAAGGAGGCCAGCATGGCTTTGGACATCGACAGCGGCATCGCGTCGTACGAGGCGCCGGAAAAAGACCTCTATGAGATGGGTGAAATCCCCCCGATGGGATATGTGCCCAAACAAATGTATGCATGGGCCATTCGGCGTGAGCGCCATGGCAATCCTGACACGGCGATGCAGCTAGAGGTCGTGGATGTCCCGAAGCTGGACAGTCATGAGGTGCTGGTTCTGGTGATGGCGGCGGGTGTCAATTACAACGGCGTATGGGCGTCTCTGGGCACACCGATCAGCCCCTTTGATGGCCACGGTCAGCCGTTTCACATCGCGGGTTCTGACGCATCGGGTATCGTCTGGGCAGTTGGCGACAAGGTCAAACGCTGGAAAGTGGGCGATGAGGTTGTGATCCATTGCAACCAGGACGACGGCGATGACGAATACTGCAACGGCGGTGACCCGATGTATTCTCCCAGCCAGCGGATCTGGGGGTACGAGACGCCGGACGGCTCGTTTGCACAGTTTACTAATGTGCAGGCCCAGCAGCTTATGCCACGTCCCAAACACCTGACCTGGGAAGAGAGCGCCTGTTACACTCTGACGCTTGCGACGGCCTATCGGATGCTGTTCGGGCACGAGCCGCATGATCTGAAACCCGGCCAAAACGTTCTGGTCTGGGGCGCTTCGGGTGGTTTGGGTTCCTATGCGATCCAGTTAATCAATACTGCGGGTGCAAATGCCATCGGTGTGATCTCGGACGAAAGCAAACGTGACTTTGTGATGGATCTGGGCGCAAAGGGTGTTCTGAACCGCAAGGATTTCAATTGTTGGGGGCAACTGCCGACGGTGAACACCCCCGAATATGCCGAATGGTTCAAAGAAGCCCGCAAGTTCGGCAAGGCGATCTGGGACATTACCGGTAAAGGCGTGAATGTCGACATGGTGTTCGAACACCCCGGTGAGAGCACTTTCCCCGTTTCCACATTCGTGGTGAAAAAGGGAGGCATGGTTGTGATCTGCGCCGGCACTACGGGTTATAACCTGACCTTTGACGTGCGTTATATGTGGATGCACCAAAAGCGCCTGCAAGGTTCGCATTTTGCCCATCTGAAACAGGCTTCGGCGGCAAACCAACTGATGGTAGAGCGCCGTTTGGATCCGTGTATGTCCGAGGTCTTTACCTGGAAGGACTTGCCCGAGGCGCATATGAAGATGATGCGGAACGAGCATAAGCCGGGCAATATGTCGGTTCTGGTGCAAGCGCCACAAACCGGAATGCGCACGCTGGAAGAAGTGCTGGCTGCCGGAGGCCGCGGGTAGCGCGTGGGCCATGCCTTGGGCCCGCTGCGACGAGGACTGTCGCGGCGGGCCGGTCAACAGTTTTCACAATAGATGCGATTTCAACAGCTTGTTTTTTGATGACCCACTATTTTTGGGGAGTAGAAAGCAGTGAATATGCCGAATTAACTCATACATGTTATGGTTGTGTTAACCCTTCGTTAACTATTTCGGGGACACCTTGATGGCGCAGAATGAGTGGATATTGGACGTGTTGTCGGATCTCAACGCCTTTGCGGTGGCAAATGGTATGACCGCGCTTGCCGAACAGCTGAATGATACACGGCTGATCGCTGCGGCCGAGATATCGTCCATGCAGGAAGAGGCGCGGACGCCCACGAATGGGAAGAAAATTCGACTTGAGCCAGATCCCAGAGGATTTGGAAAACACCAGCACGCTTGAAGAGCTTACCGAAGCGTCGATCCGCCTGCGGGACAATCTTAAGCTTGACCATATTATCTATCACTGGGTTGATGGGGCTGGTGACCAATATGGGTTTTTCACCTACTCCGAGGCTTGGGGTGATCGCTACAGAGCCCGCAACTATCACCGTATCGATCCCGTCATTCTGGGATGTTTTCAACGATTTCACCCGGTCGACTGGAAACAGTTGGATTGGTCAGGCAAGGCCGCAAAGGCGTTTTTGCAGGATGCGCGCGAACATGGTGTTGGTAATCAAGGCTATTCCGTCCCGTTGCGCGGACCTAATGGGCAATTTGCCCTTTTCACCGTTAATCACAGTTGCAGCGATGAGGAATGGGAGAGCTTTATCAGTGATTATCGCTGCGATCTGATCCTGATTGCCCATTTCATCAACCGTAAGGCCTTGGAATTTGCCCGAGAGCGGCAGCCAGATACACCGCGCAACCTGTCTCCGCGCGAAATCGATGCGATGACTTTGCTGGCGCTTGGATACAGCCGGGCACAGGTCGCGCATTCGCTTTCAATCTCAGAACATACTCTGCGCGCTTATATCGAAAGCGCACGATCAAAGCTGGGCGCGCAGAATACGACCCATGCGATTGCCACCGCGCTGACCAGAGGTTTAATAGTCGTTTAACCACCGAACGGTGCCCAAATGGTTAATTTACCAAGCTTACGTACTCCTTTTGTTCCAGACATGGACGACAAGGGGAATACGTCATGCTGCGTTATGTATATGCAGATGAATTGCACAAATATCCGGTGCTGGCCGAGGGGATGTTTCGCGACCGTGCCGATCAGTTCAAGACCCGCCTAGGGTGGGACGTTTCGGTCAATGAAAAAGGGGAAGAACGGGATCAATATGATGATCTGAACCCGCTTTATGTGATTTGGGAAGAGCCGGATGGCTCGCATGGCGGGTCGATGCGGGTTCTGCCGACAACCGGGCCCGTCATGGTAAATGAGGTCTTTGGCCACCTGACCGGAGGCAGCCCGATTCGCAGCCCGCTGATTTGGGAGGTCACTCGCTTTTGCCTGTCGCGCACTGCCAATCCGCACACGGCTGGGGCCATAATGCTAAGCGGTGGTGAGATCATGGAAGGGTTTGGGTTGACCCATATTGCAGGTGTCTTTGATGCGCGTATGATCCGGATTTACCGCATGATCGGATCGTCTCGCGTTGTGTTGGGTTCGCAAGGGGCGGGTCGTGATCAGATCTCGGTTGGTTTGTGGCCTTATTCCGCCGAAGACTGCAATCGCGTCGCTGCCCGAGCGGGTATCCCGCGTGAGCTGTCGCGCCTGTGGTTCAAGACCGCCTTTGGGGCAGCAAATCAACACCGGTTCGCCTTGTCTGCCTGAAGGCACAGAAAAGCGAAATCGGCATCTGGTCGATAGCGGTGCGGCCCTGTAGGGTCGCGCCATGTCCTTGCCCCAGGTTACCTTTTCCGAAGACCAGGCCGCCGCCTATGACAGCATTTCAGAAATGCTGCGAAGTGCGGGTGTGGATCTGGAAGATGACGCGCTGCTAAAGCTGCCAGGGGCTGGGAAATCCGGCGTGATGGCCGTGATTGGCAAGGCGGGGTCAGGCAAAACACTACTACTGGCCGAGCTTTACAAGGCATTGGCTGAAACCGGTGTCAATCTGGTGTCGGGCGACTTCGAAAGCCGGAAATCTCGCGACAAACGCAGCTTGGCTATTCTGGCACCGACCAACAAAGCCGCCAGTGTTTTGCGTCTACGCGGTGTGCCCGCGACAACCATCCACCGCATTTTGTACACACCAGTCTACGACCCCGAATATGAGCGTATTGCCGAATGGCTGGCGGGTAACGAAGAACGTCCCGAGATCGAGGGTTTGACCGACGAAGCTTTGAACCGGGCAGAGGCGTTTTACGCAAATAACAAGTCCATCCCAGGCGCTTTGGCGGCAGCCGGGCTGCGTGGTTCGGATTTCATCACCGGCTGGAAACGCCGCGAAGAGCCGTTGGATATCGGCTTTGTCGACGAAGCTTCCATGCTGGACGATCGCCAATTCGAAGATCTGAAAGAGATCTTTCCAACGCTCTTGTTGTTCGGGGATCCGGCGCAGTTGGCACCGGTTAATCAATCCGGCTCTATGGTATTCGAGGGTTTGCCCGAGCCGCGTAAGCTGACACTACACCGGGTGCATCGTCAAACTGCTGACAACCCGATTCTGGATTTGGCCCACGCTTTGGCAGACCCGGCAATGGGGTTCGAGGAATTCGAGCGCTTGGTCGAAGACACGGCCCGCAAGGATGACCGTGTTGTCTGGGGTCAGCGGGTCGAAGTTGACTTGATGGCCCGTAGCCCGGTTCTGGTCTGGCGCAATGCAACACGTATTCGTCTGATCCAGGCGTTTCGTCACGTCCACGGTGCGCCTGAAACCGAGCTTTTGGAAGGTGAACCGCTGATTTGCGACGGGATCGAGCTGCCGTTGAAGCACCGCAAGAAACGGCTGGATCTAGAAGCGCGCGGGCTGATCAAAGGAGCTCAGGTCATCTATCTGGGCCCCGGTCGCAAGCCAGGGTTTTCGCGGCTGCATGTCATGGGGGCAGAAGACCCACAGGTTAGCGCGGCGTCTATTGTTCAGATCGAAAAACCGGATGAGGAAGAGCCCTTTATTCCCTATGCCGCGCGCATGGGCGCAACTTTTCTGCACGGGGCGGCGGTGACGATCCACAAAGCGCAGGGCTCCCAATGGGATACGGTTCAGGTGTTCGCGCCCGATATCTATGCAGCGGCGCGCATGGGGCGGTCTGAGGCCGGGCAGCCTTTGTGGAAGCGATTGGCCTATGTGGCCATCACGCGCGCGCAGGACAGGTTGATCTGGGTTGTGCGTAACCGGCTGTCCAAGCCGACGCACCCGCTGCGTGTGGACGACCTGCGCAAGGTTCCAGCGGCTTCGCTTACGTTGGAAGCCGAGGAGCTTTAATGCCAACGCGCGCGCGAAAACCTTGGTCAGTTTTCGCGCAGCAGGCGGAACACGGTCGATGCACCCCAACCAGCGGCAATCGCGATCACGAGGGACATAAGCCCGTACCAGATGGGTTGCTGGCGTGACATGTTGTATAAGAAGCGCTCCAAACCCACTTTGCGGACGTCGATCGAGGTTTCAAACGTCGATACGACTTTGCCACCGCGAGTCAGGAAAATACGCGCCGCATAGTCGCCTTCGGTCAGGTCTGCGGGCATTTGAATTGACGTTCGAAACAAAGTTTGTTCGTCAACTGCAACGGTGTCTTCAAGGATGGAATAAAGCCCTTCGTTCTCGCGAATTCGGATAACAGCAGCTGCGAAATCCTGAGCACCTTCCACATTCATGTCGGCACCAACGGAACGGATGGCACGTTCAACTGAGATTTTGTATCGCAAGTCTTCGGTGTTGGTCAGCGAGTCGTGAAACGGGGCTGAGGTTGCAACAGCATAAAAGCTGGGCGCTGAATCAACTTCGATACTGTCGGCATTGACCCAGATACCGAACTTCCGTTCTTTCCGGCGCACGATAACAGGCTCGGACGGGCCGGCGACAGTGACCACAACTTCAAGCGGTGGTCCTTCGGGGATCGGCGCTTCACGTTTGACAGCGCCGAAAATCAGGATTTCAGATCCGTCGAAGTCCGCAGTGATGGACACGCGGTCTTGGCTCAGACCCAGCACAACCTCTTCTTGGGCGGCGGCTGCGGGCAAGCAGAACAGGCATAGGGCGGCGATCAGACGATACATGCTTAGTGCCCTCCTGCAGTACCGAGCGAATAGAGCTCGGTCGGTTGCAAAAGAAGGTCTAGGCCCAGCTTGATGCACACAGCCAAAACCAGAGCGGCCAGCATCACCCGCAACTGTTCAGCGGGCAGTTTGGCACCGATCACGGTACCGATTTGAGCACCGATCACGCCACCAACCAGCAAAAGCACAGCCAGCACCACATCCACTGTAAAGTTGGTGGTGGCATGCAGCATTGTTGTAAAGGCTGTGACGAAGATGATCTGGAACAGGGATGTACCCACAACAACTTTGGTTGGCATACCCAGCAGATAGATCATCGCGGGAACCATGATAAAGCCACCGCCAACACCCATGATGGCTGAAAGCACACCTACCAGCAGACCCACGACCAGTGGCGGAATGACCGAGATATAAAGACCAGAGGTCCGAAACCGCATCTTGAAGGGCAGGGCATGGATCCACCCGCGCTGACGCCGTTTGGCAGGCGTTGCGCCTTTGCGCGTCTTGCGGATGGCGTTCAGGCTTTCGACAAACATTAGGCTGCCGATCACGCCCAGGAAGACGACATAGCAAAGCCGCACCAGCAAATCGACCTGCCCCAGGCTTTTGAGGTAGTTGAAGACAACAACACCCAAAGCCGCGCCGGTCAGGCCGCCCAAAAGCAGGACGGTTCCCATTTTCAAGTCAACGGTTCGTCGCCGGAAATGGGCCAGAACGCCGGAGAAGGACGAGGCAACAATCTGGTTCGCCTCGGTCGCAACCGCCACTGCCGGAGGGATGCCGATAAAGAACAAAAGCGGCGTCATCAAAAAGCCACCGCCGACGCCGAACATCCCCGATAAAATCCCGACCATGCCGCCTAAGCCCAACAACAGGAAAGCATTTACGGAGACTTCGGCAATAGGAAGGTAGATTTGCATGGTTTCTTCTAACGGGAACTGGTGCCGTCGCGGAATGCGACAAAACCGTTGCGGATTTCAAACTTAAAAGACGATGCGCGCGACAGTCAGACCTGTCAGACTGTTCCGGTTCAGAAGCAAAAGGCAGGGCATTTCGAATGCTGCGAAACTGTGGCGAAGCACGTCTGTGCCCCCTTAGAGCGCTTGCGGCACACAAAATCAACTCTGTATGCCGCTTTGCAGCGAACAGGACTGAAGATCAGTCCTGAACTGGACTCATTACCGCTCTTTTACGTAGGGTTCGCCCCCGGCACGTGGCGGAATGGCTTTGCCGACAAAACCAGCCAGAATAACCACTGTCAGGATATAGGGCAGGGCGTCCATGACCTGCACCGGAATCACCACGCCACCCAGATCGATATTCTGGAACCGGAGTGCAATGGCTTGCAGCAAACCGAACAACAGACAGGCCCACATGGCATGCCAGGGACGCCACTTGGCAAAGATCAGGGCGGCCAGGGCGATAAAGCCGCGACCTGCGGTCATTTCTTTCACAAAGCCCGCCTGCAATGCAGTTGCAAGATAGGCGCCCGCAATTCCGCAAAGGATGCCGCAGATAGCAACGGCTGCAAATCGCAAGCCAACCACCGAAACACCGGCTGTATCGACGGCGGCCGGGTTTTCACCCACGGCACGCAGACGCAGGCCAAAGCGGGTGCGATAAAGGATCCACCAGGTCGCCGGGACCATCAGAAAGGCCACATAGACCAGGATCGAATGCCCGGAGATTAATTCGGCATAGATAGGTCCCAAAATTGGCACACCGCTCAGAGCTTCGGCAAACGGAAACTCAATAGGCTCGAACCGTCCTTCACCAAAAAGCGAGGGCGTGCGTCCACCTTGTTGGAACCAGCTCTGCGCGATCAGAACAGTCAGACCTGAGGCCAGAAAGTTGATCGCGACGCCCGAGATCAATTGGTTGCCCCGGAACGTGATCGAGGCCAATCCGTGCAGGCCCGACAACAGCAATGAGGCCGCGATTCCGGCCAACAGGCCCAGCCAGACCGAACCGGTCACAGCGGCAACACCAGCGGAAAAGAATGCGGCCATCAACATCTTGCCTTCAAGCCCGATGTCGAAAATGCCAGCGCGCTCCGAATAAAGCCCCGCCAGACAGGCGAGCAGCAGCGGCGTGGCCAGGCGAATGGTTGAATCGAGTACCTGTACGAGGGTGACAAAGAACTCCATCACTTGGCCCCCTGACGCATACCCAGGAACAGTTTTTCAAGCGGCATGCGGACCATGTTGTCGAGCGCGCCGGTGAACAGGATGACCAGCGCCTGGATCACCACGATCAATTCACGTGGGATCGACGTCCACAGCGCCAATTCGGCACCGCCTTGGTACAAGAACCCGAATAGCAGCGCAGCCAGCAACACGCCAAACGGATGCGACCGCCCCATCAGCGCCACCGCGATGCCGATGAAACCAGCACCTTCGGTAGAGTTCAGCACCAACCGTTCCGCCTCGCCCATGACGTTGTTGATAGCCATGAGACCCGCCAGTGCGCCAGAGATCAGCATGGCAATGATGGTGATCCGAACGGGCGAAATGCCAGCGTAAACGGCGCCGGTTTCGGTCTTGCCATAGGCACGGATTTCATAGCCCAGACGGGTGCGCCAGATCAGCGCCCAGACCACCACACAGGCAAGCAAAGCGATGAAAAAGGTCACGTTGGCGGGCGCACCGCGGAACATCACGTTTTCGGCGGTCGAGAACATGGATTGGAACGTGGGCAGATGCACGGCCTCGGGGAACCGCGCAGTTGCCGGATCCTGCGAGCCCTGCGGGCGCATGATGTTGACCAACATGTAGTTCAGCAGGGCGGCGGCGATAAAGTTGAACATGATTGTGGTGATCACGATATGGCTGCCGCGCTTGGCCTGAAGATAGGCCGGGATGGCCGCCCAGGCCGCTCCAAAGACCATCGCCGCGGCCGAGGCAGCCAGCAAAGCGATGGTCCAATGCGGCCATTGTACCGACAGACAGACAATCGCAACGCCAAGCCCGCCCAACATCGCCTGACCTTCACCACCGATATTGAACAGCCGTGCGTGAAAGGCCACGGCAACAGCCAGCCCGGTAAAGATGAAGTTGGTCGCGTAATAAAGCGTGTAGCCCCAGCCATAAGTGGACCCCAGAGCGCCGGTCACCATCAGGTTCACGGCCTCGATCGGGTCTTCTCCGATGGCAAGAATGACCAGTGCCGACAGGATCGTGGCCAAGATCAGGCTGATCAGAGGGATCAGCACGACATCGGCCCATTTGGGCATTTTATCCATGGTTCACGCGGCCTCTCCCGCAACACCGGCCATCAATAGGCCCAGCTCTTTTTCATCGGTTTCATGAGGCAAACGTTCGCCCATGATATGTCCATCAAACATCACCGCGATCCGATCCGAGAGCGAGAAGATCTCTTCCAGCTCGACCGAGACCAGCAGGATTGCCTTGCCCTGATCGCGCAGGGCGACGATTTGTTTGTGAATGAATTCAATCGCTCCGATATCGACGCCACGCGTTGGCTGCCCGACCAGCAACAGGTCTGGGTTGCGCTCGATCTCTCGGGCAACCACGATCTTTTGCTGGTTGCCACCGGAAAAGCTCTTGGCTGCAAGCCAAGGATCGGGTGGGCGCACGTCGAACTTTTCGATTTTGGCTTCGGTGTCCGCCCGCAAAGCGGCGTTGTTCATGAACATCCCGCGCTGATATGCCGGGTCGCGGTGATAGCCAAAGGCCACGTTTTCCCAAGCGTGGAAGTCCATCACCAGACCCTCGCGCTGCCGGTCTTCGGGCACATGAGCGATATGCTGCGCGCGGCGCGCCTGGCCGTCTGATCCCGCCCCGCTGAGCGCCAAGGGCGTGCCGTTCAGTTTAATAGCCCCCTGGCCCGGGCGCATACCGCCCAGAACCTCAAGCAACTCGGACTGACCATTGCCCGCAACGCCTGCAATCCCGACGATTTCGCCTGCGCGCACGGTCAGGTCGATGCCTTTCACACGCTCGACACCCGCTTGATCGAAGACACGCAGGTTTTCGACCTCAAGAATGGGTTTGCCGGGCTTTGCCGGGGCTTTATCGACCTGCAACAGAACCTTGCGGCCCACCATCAACTCGGCCAGCTCTTCAGGGCTGGTCTCAGAGGTCTTGACGGTGGCCGTCATCTCACCGCGTCGCATGACCGAGACGGTGTCAGTGTTCTCCATGATCTCGCGCAGCTTGTGCGTGATCACGATGATCGTTTTCCCTTCGGCGCGCAAGCGGTCGAGGATACGGAATAGCTGATCGGCCTCGGCCGGGGTCAGAACACCGGTGGGTTCGTCCAGAATCAAAATCTCGGCCCGACGATACAGCGCCTTCAGGATCTCGACCCGCTGTTGCATGCCGACACCAATCTCGTCGATGCGCTTGTCTGGATCGACGAACAGTTCGTATTCCTGCTCAAGCTCTTTCAGTTCCTTACGGGCCTTGGCCAGAGAGGGGGCCAAAAGCCCGCCATCTTCCGCTCCCAGCACGATGTTTTCCAGAACGGTAAAGTTTTCGACCAGTTTGAAATGCTGGAATACCATCCCGATGCCCGAGGCGATTGCCGCCTGGCTGTCAGGGATGTCGGTTTTGGTGCCGTTGATCCAAATCTCACCTTTATCGGCTTTGTAAAACCCATAGAGGATGCTCATCAGCGTGGATTTGCCCGCACCGTTTTCACCGATGATCCCGTGGATCGTGCCGGGGGCGACGCTGATCGAGATGTCCTTGTTGGCCTGAACCGGCCCAAAGGCTTTGGAAATCCCTTTGAGCTCAATGGCGGGGACGGTCATGTCTTGTCCTCAATTGCCGAAGGGGTGCCTGCGTATGGCAACGCAGCAAAACGTAAATGGGACGGAGGTGATCCCCCGTCCCATCTGAATAGACATCAGAACTGCAGAGCAGGACAGCTGTCGTTTTCGTAGTAGCTGACAACAGTCACGTTGCCGTCGATGATGTCCTGGCGCGCCTTGTCGACGGCACCTTTCATCTCGTCGCTGACCAACGGCGCGTTGTTTTCATCCATCGCAACGCCCACGCCTTCTTCGGCCAGACCCATTGCGAAGACACCGGTTTCAAGGTTTTCACCGGCTTTCATCGCGTCATAAACGGCAACGTCTACGCGTTTCAGCATCGAGGTCAGAACTTTGCCTGGGTGCAGGTGATTCTGGTTGCTGTCCACACCGATCGACAGGATGCCTTCGTCGGCTGCAGTTTGCAGAACACCAACACCGGTGCCGCCCGCAGCCGCATAGATCACGTCAGCGCCCTGGCTGATCTGCGCTTTGGTCAGTTCCGAGCCCTTAACCGGATCGTTCCAGGCCGCCGGGGTGGTGCCGGTCATGTTGGCAACAACTTCGACGTCAGGGTTCACAGCTTTGGCGCCTTGTGCATAGCCGCAACCAAAGTGACGGATCAGCGGAATATCCATGCCGCCGATAAAGCCGACTGTGCCTGATTCAGACGCCATCGCGGCCATCATGCCAACCAGGTACGATCCTTCATGTTCGGCAAAACCGATCTGGCGGATGTTCGGCGCGTCCAGCCAGGTCACGTCAACCGCAACGAATTTTGTGTCCGGATAGTCGCCTGCAACAGCAGACAGCGGATCCGCCATGGCAAAGCCCATTGTGATGATCGGGTTTGCGCCGGCCTCAGCAAAGCGGCGCAGAGCTTGCTCGCGCTGCGCTTCGGACTGCAGCTCGATTTCGCGGTATGTCCCACCGGTCTCATCGGCCCAACGCTGTGCGCCATTATGAGCCGCTTCGTTGAAAGATTTGTCGAACTTGCCACCAAGGTCGAAGATCAGCGCAGGTTCAGCCAATGCGGCACCTGCGGTCAAAGCGACAGCAGCGGCGGCACCCATCAAAGATTTCATCAGGGTCATTTTTTACTCCCGTTGGTTTTTGTCGTTGGTCCAGGGCCGCAACAACCCCGGTCACCCACTCAGAGCGAGCATATCTATTGTGATGAAGAGAATTTATCCGGTTTGCAACAGAGACTATCAACTGGTTTTTTGCCCGAATGGTCAAAAAAATCACGATAACGGGTCAAATCAGCTGATTTTCCATCAAAATCGCATCGATCTTGGGCCCATGGTCGCGTAAATAATAGTCTTTTCTTACGCCGCATTCGCGGTAACCGCTTGCCGCATAAAGCGCGAACGCAGCGGAATTATCTGCTGCCACTTCCAGAAAAGCCCGTGTCGCGCCCAATTTTGCGGCTCTGGCCTGCCAATGGGTCATGCAATGTCGCGCCAAACCCTGACGTTGAAACCTGGGGTGAGTCGCGATGGTCAGCAGTTCCGCCTCGTCCGCGATTACTGTGAACACAGCAAAACACCGAGGGTCGCCCAAAATATGTGTAAACCGGTTGGCGCCCAGGTCGGCAAATTCGTCTGCTGCCCAGGCGCGCGCTGTGACGAAGGCAGCGGCATGGGTATCGGCCATCTCTTGCGGCGTCATTCGTCCAACAGAACCGGTGGACGGTCTTTTGATGGGGCCGCATCGGCTGCGCGAATATAGAGCGGAGCAGGGGGTGACGCCGGATCCGAGGCGCGCTGCGCCGCTATATGCGCAATCGCGCGGACATGATCTTTGGGGTCATCACAAATGAATAATTGACCAAGCTTTGCAGCCGCGTCTTGCGGTATGAGCTGCGGGTCTTGCCCCGTTGGGTGCACATAAATCTGTTCGCGTGGGGCGGGGATCGCGGCAAGCTGATCCTGCGGGGCCAGGCGGGACAGAGCCTCGAACCCAGTGACGCCAATCGCAGGAACGCCCAGCCCCAGTGCAAGACCACGCGCAGCCGAGACCGAGATACGAATACCCGTGAAATTGCCGGGCCCGGTTCCGACACCGATTGCATCCAGATCCGACCAAGCGCAGTTGCTGTCCGTCAACAACTCCTCCAGCAGAGGCATCAACCGTTCGGCCTGCCCCCGGGTCATCGCCTCGACCCGCGCTGATTGAATGTCGTCGCCCCGCAACAAAGCGGCCGCGCAATGCGCGGCCGATGTGTCGAATGCCAGTATTATGGGTTCAGACGGCAACCGGGCGTACCTCGGTCACTTCGGGGATGTAGTGGCGCAGCAGGTTCTCGATGCCCATTTTCAACGTCAGGGTTGAAGACGGGCAGCCCGCGCAGGCCCCTTGCATATGCAGGTAAACCACACCGCGGTCGAACCCGTGAAAGGTGATGTCACCCCCGTCTTGCGCGACCGCCGGACGCACGCGGCTGTCAAGCAAATCTTTGATTTGGTTGACGACTTCGGCATCCTCGCCGGTATGTTCAGCATGGCCCGAGGCGGTTTGGGCATCCTCGCCCATCACTGGCTGACCGGATTGGTAGTGCTCCATCACCGCGCCAAGGATCGCCGGTTTGATGTGATCCCACTGCACGTCGTCGGTCTTGGTCACTGTGACAAAATCATTGCCAAAGAACACGCCCGTTACGCCATTTACGCCAAAAATACGCTGCGCTAGCGGTGATTTTTCGGCAGCTTCGGGGGTCGGAAAATCAGCCGTGCCTGCGTCCAGAACCGTCTGTCCGGGCAGGAATTTCAGCGTGGCCGGGTTTGGTGTGGATTCGGTTTGGATGAACATGGCGCGGCTCCGTTTCTGTTGGTTCAGATATGCGCCCGAGGGGCAAGGAAGTCAAGAATTGGAATCGTTCTAAAGTGCGCTGGCATATGACAGGGCAGCGTCCAACCTGTCATCACCCCAAAATACCTCGCTCTCGACCACGAAACTGGGCGCACCAAACAGGTCCAAGGCCTTGGCCCGCGCGCCCTGTTCAAACAAGGCGGCTTTTATCGCGGGGTCGGCCGCCAGCGCGAGGCTTTCGGCAGGTAAATCCGCCTTTCGCAGGCATTCAGTCAACACGCTGTCCTGAGAAATATCGTGGCCTTCGCCAAATTCGGCCGAAAAAACGGCCCGGCAAAACGCTGCACGATCCGTCTGGGCATCGACGGCCAATGCCAACCGTGCGGCTTTCAGGCTGTTCTGCGGAAACGGTTCCGGGCGGTGCAGGGGAAGGCCGCGTTCATCGCACAACCTCTCCATATCGCGCCACATATAGCGCCCTTTGGCCGGGTAAAGGTTGAAGGGCGATGTTGCCCAGCCCTGATCGGCAAAGATCGGCCCCAGAAGAAAAGGGTGCCAAGACACTGACACCCCGCACCGGGCGGCCTCATCTTCAATCCTCATCGCGCTGAGATAGGAGTAGGTGGACGCGAAATCGAACCAGAATTCAAGCTGCGCACCCATGGTGATCCCTCAGGTGATTTCTTCCAGCTTTTCCTTGCTCAGGTCACCGGGAACGATGGTGATCGGGATCGGCAAGCTGCCCGAATTCTTGGTCAACTGCGTGATCAGAGGGCCGGGGCCCTTCTTGTCGGTCCCCGCACCAAGAACCAGCACACCGATTTCCGGATCTGATTGCACATGTGCAATGATCTCAGCCACCGGGTCGCCTTCGCGGATCGCAAGCACAGGTTCAACCTTTTGCTTGTCACGCATCCATTTTGCAAAGACCTCGTAATGGGCATGGATACGTTCGCGCGCCTCTTCGCGCATCACTTCGGCCACGCCGATCCAGTGATTGAATTCGTCTGGGGGGATGACCGAAAGGATAGTGACGCCACCGCCGGTATGGGCCGCACGCATCGCCGCAAAGCGCATCGCGTTCAGGCATTCGCGACTGTCATCCAGAACAACCAGAAACTTGCGCATTATTGTCCTCTTTCTTTTTCCCAGATCATGCCCGAAGCTGAACAGGCTGGCAACCAGAGCGGTTTGGGTTAACCGGCACTTGCAGCCCAATCCCAATACATCTCGCGGGCGCGGCGAGCAATGGGGCCAACCTGATATTGCGTTTCATCCAAGGCAGTTACCGGTGTCACCTTGTTCATGTTCCCCGTCATGAATACTTCGTCTGCTGCGTGGAAATCATCGAAACTCAGCACTGTTTCGTGGACCTTGACGCCATCGCTGCGCAGGTTCTTCATATGTCGCGCGCGGGTGATCCCGGCCAGAAACGTGCCATTGGGGACAGGGGTGAACACCTCTCCGTCGCGAACCATGAAGATGTTTGCGGTTGCTGTTTCGGCGACGTTGCCCATTGCATCCGTCACCAGCGCGTTCGAAAACCCCTTGGACCGCGCCTCTTTCAGCATTCTCGCATTGTTGGGGTAAAGACATCCGGCCTTGGCATTGACCACCGAAGATTCCAAGACCGGACGGCGGAACCGGGTGGTTGTCAGCGTGACGGAGGCAGCCTCGGGTGCCATCGGGATCTCTTCCAGACAGATGGCAAATCCGGTTGTATCACTTTGCGGGACAATTGCCGTGATGTCGCCGTCGATACCCCAATACATTGGGCGGATGTAGACTGCGGCGTCTGGTGCATAGGATTGAAGGCCTTCGCGCACGATCTCGACCATTTGCTCGGGTGTCACGGTCGGGTTCAGCATCAAAGCTTCGGCTGACCGGTTCACCCGCGCACAATGGGCATCGAGATCCGGAGCCATGCCATCGAAATACCGCGCCCCATCAAAGACTGACGAGCCCAGCCACGCGCCATGATCCGCGGCGCGCATAATCGGTGCGTCGCCATCGTGCCACTGACCTTCGAAATAGGTGCGGATATTCTTTCCGACTGCCATGATGCCCTCCACAGTTTGGGCCAAACTAGGAGGGCATCACGCAGAGGTCCAGCGGATTGTCAGCGCGGCTTAATCGGAACCCGCGCCGACCATTCCAACGATCTCATAGGTCTGGCGCAGGATCGGTGCGGTGATCTCTCTCGCGCGTTCTGCCCCGCGCGCCAGGATGCGATCAATCTCGGACTGGTCACCCATCAGGCGCGCCATTTCCGACGAGATCGGAGACAGTTTCTCGACCGCCAGCTCGGCCAGCATCGGTTTGAACTCCCCGAATTGCTTGCCACCCACCTCGGCCAGCACCTGCGCAGCAGACTTGTCGCTGAGGGCCGCGTAGATGTTGACCAGATTGCGCGCCTCGGGACGGTCGTCCAGCCCCTTTAGCTCGGAAGGCAAAGCATCCGGGTCAGTTTTGGCCTTGCGGATCTTCTTGGCAATCGTGTCAGCATCATCGGTCATGTTGATGCGGCTCATATCTGAGGGGTCGGATTTGGACATCTTCTTGGACCCGTCACGTAAGCTCATGACACGGGTGGCAGCCCCTTCGATCACCGGCTCGGTGATGGGAAAGAAATCAACGCCGAAATCGTTGTTGAATTTGATCGCAATGTCGCGGGTCAGCTCTAGATGCTGCTTTTGGTCTTCACCCACTGGAACGTGTGTCGCGTGATAGATCAGGATATCTGCGGCCATCAGCGACGGATAGGCAAACAGGCCCAGCGAGGCGTTCTGCTGGTTCTTGCCGGCCTTGTCCTTCCACTGGGTCATGCGCTGCATCCAGCCCATGCGGGCGACACAGTTAAAGATCCATCCGAGTTGGGCGTGTTCAGGTACCTGGCTTTGGTTGAACAGGATCGATTGTTCTGGATCGATGCCTGCTGCGATGAAACCGGCACACAGTTCACGGGTGTTGTGCATCAATGCTGCTGGATCTTGCCAGGTGGTGATCGCGTGCAGGTCAACCATGCAATAGATGGTTTCGAAATCGGCGCCCTGCATGTCCACAAAGCGTTTCATCGCGCCCAAATAGTTGCCCAGGGTCAACCCGCCCGAAGGCTGGATGCCCGAAAACACGCGCGGCGTGAACTGGGTCTCGGTCATCGAAGGAAACTCCCGTCTGGAAAAATCAGCCCCCGTCGCTTACCCATGAGGTCAAGGGACGTCAACAGCCGCAAAGGGCCGCCCAATGAGCAGTGACCACAATGTACACGCCGTGAACCCCTTGCCACCCGCCGTTGTGGCGCTGTTTTTGTGTATCATGGGGATCGAGTTGGCCTTTACACTTGGTGCACGCGGATTGATCGGCGGACCCGAAGCTGTCGGATGGCGGCTGCTGGCGCTTGAGAAATATTCGTTTTCGCCCAATGTCTTCAACTGGATGGTGCAAAACGGGCGCTGGCCGCTGGACTATGTGATGCGCTTTGTCACCTATCCGTTTGTCTCGGGCAGCTTCACTCAGGCCATTTTTGTGTCCGTGTTTTTACTGGCCATGGGTAAGATGGTGGCCGAGGTTTTTGGTGGCGTGCAGATGCTGGTGATCTTTGTGCTGTCCGGTGTGGGCGGCGCTTTGGCCTATGTGCTGCTGTTGGACCCGGCCTATCCCTTGGTCGGAGGGTTCCCGCCGGTCTATGGGTTGATCGGCGCGTTTACCTGGCTGTTGTGGCGCAGATTGTCTTTGATCGGAGAAAACCAGTCGCGGGCGTTCAGCCTGATTGCGATGCTGATGGGCATTCAGCTTGTATTTGGTTTGCTGTTTGGGGGGACGTCGGACTGGGTCGCTGACCTGGGCGGTTTCGCTACGGGGTTTGGTTCGTCCTTCTTTCTGGCACCGGGCGGCTGGTCCCGGATCGTAAGCCGCATCCGTCGCGAGTGATTACGACCGTCGCAAGGCGCGTTTGAACTCGGACAATTGGAACGCCTTGAGCAGATGGCCAAGGATGAAATAGGCCAGCGCCGCAATCATGATCAGCAAAATCAGGGCCAAATAGCGCCAACCCTCTAGCTGGAATGCCCAGCCGAATAGTTCGATCGCGGCGTAAAGCACCACACCCATTCCGGCTGATGCCGCCATGATCCGCCAGATCCTGCGTTTGAAACGCTCATCAAATCGGGCCTCCTCACCCATGCGGCGCGCGCCAATGGCCAGCAACAGCACCATCGCCCAACCCGCAGCCGAGGCCGCAATTGCCGGGGCGATCCAGCCCACCAGCGGGAAGAGCCCGAACGCCAGCACCGCATTGACCACCATGGCCACCACCGCATAGCGAAACGGCGATTTGGTATCTTCGCGGGCAAAGAACAATGGCTGAAGCAGTTTCTGCAGCATGAAGGCAGGCAGCCCGATGCCGTAAATTGCCACGGCCATTGCGGTTGCGATTGTATCCTCGGTGCTGAACTGGCCACGTTCAAACAGGACCGACACCAACGGTTGCGGGATGATGACAAAAGCCACGGTCGAAGGAATGGTCAGCAGCAAGGTGAATTCGCCCGCGCGGGAAAACGCGTTGCGAGCGCCGTCCTTGTCATCTGCGCGCAAACGGCGCGACAGGTCGGGCAGCAATACGATACTGACCGCAATCCCCACCACACCCAGCGGCAATTGATAGAGACGGTCAGCGGCAAAAAGCCAGCTCACGGCTTTTTCGGTCTTGGATGCCACCAATTGCCCGACCACCAAATTAACCTGAGTGACCCCCATCGCCAGAGCGGCAGGCACAGCAACGCGGACCATATGGCGCATTTCCGGGCTGAGTTTTGGCAGCCCGGGGCGGATTATGACCCCGGCGCGTTCGGTTGCAACCCAGACCAGCGCCAATTGGGCAACCCCGGCAACGGGAATGACGGCGATCAGCCAACGAATGACTTCGCCCCCCGATATCGCCCCGAAAACGAGGGCCGAGCAGGCGAATATGTTCAACAAGACGGGGGCTGCTGCCGCTGCGGCAAACCGGCCTGTCGCGTTCAGCACCCCGGAAAACAGCGCCGCCAAAGCCATGAACAGGATGTAGGGAAACACCACATAGCTGTAGTCAACCGCAAGGTCGAAGCGTTCGTCGCCATAAAACCCCTCGGCGGTGATCCAGACCAGGGCTGGCATGAACACCATGGCCAGCCCAACCAGCGCCAGAACCGCGACGGCCAGCAGGTTGAACGCATCTTGGGCAAAGCCCTGCGCATCCTCGCCCCCTTCCAGCCGCTTGGAAAACATCGGCACAAAAGCCGCGTTGAAAGCGCCTTCGGCAAAGAACCGGCGGAACATGTTGGGCAAGCGGAAGGCTGCGACAAAGGCATCCATCACCGGTCCGGGTCCGATATAGGCGGTTAGCAGGATCTCTCGAACAAAACCAAGGATACGGCTGGCAAGCGTCCAGAACCCGACTGTGAACAGGCCCGAGAACAGACGGATCTGTTTCATGACGCGGCGCGCTCGGCGCCGTCGGCAATGGCCTTGCGCAACCGGCTTTCCAAGGCGCGCTGTTTGCTTTCCGAGTGGTATTTCAGGCCAAACATGTCTTTGACATAGAATGTATCGACCACCTGTTCGCCGTAGGTGGCGATCACTGCATTGGCGATGTAGACATTTGATGCCGCCAACGCGCGCGTCAGGTCATAGAGCAGACCAGGGCGATCGCGGGTATCGACCTCGATCAACGTATAGATCTCGGACCCTTCATTGTCGAAAGTGATATGCGTGGGAACGTTAAAAGCTTTTTCGCGCTTCTTGATCTTGTCGCGGGATTTGAGCGCCTCTTGCGCCACGACCTCGCCTTTCAGCGTTCGGCTGATCATCTTGGTCAGACGCGGCAGGCGATCAGCCTCGAACGGCCGGCCCTGCGCATCCTGCAGCCAGAACGCGTCAGCCACGTAACCATCTTTGGTCGTATAGCTGCGAGCATCCACCACATTGGCCCCAACAAGCGCCAAAGCCCCCGCAATGCGCGCGAAAATGCCCGGATGGTCTGCCATGGCGAAACAGGCACGGGTAGCGTCGCGATCCTCGTCGGGATGCAGGCGGATCTCCATCGCGCCGGGGTCTCCGCTGGTTTCCAATGCGCGCAGCATCTCGGCAAATTCGACCTGGGTCGCGGTGTTGAGGCCCTGCCAATAGGGATCGTAATGCCGCCCGGTTTCGGTCTTGAGGTCCGCCTTGGGCCAATCTGCAAGTTGGGCTCGCAGCGCCTTTTTCGCCTCAGCTCCACGATTGGCGCGGTTGAGGTCTTCCATACCGGTTTCAAGCGCGCGCTTGGTTTCGGCATGAAGTGCGCGCAACAACGTGGCTTTCCAGTTGTTCCAAGTGTTTGGCCCGACGCCGCGAATATCGCAGACGGTCAGGACCGTCAGCAGATCCAGACGTTTGACGGTTTTCACCGCCTTAGCAAAATCGCGGATTGTACGCGGGTCCGAGATGTCGCGTTTCTGTGCCATGTCCGACATCAGCAAATGATAACGCACCAGCCATTCCACCGTTTTGCACTCGGACTTGCCGAGCCCTAAGCGTGGCGCCACCTTCCGCGCGATCTGGGCGCCCAGGATTGAATGATCCTCGGGGCGGCCTTTTGCGATGTCATGCAGCAACAAAGCGACATAGAGAACCTTGCGGTTCACGCCGTTTTTCAGGATCGATGACGCCAAAGGCAAAGCTTCGATCAGCTCACCACGTTCAATTCGGGCCAGATGTGTGATGCACTGAATGATGTGCTCGTCCACCGTATAGCTGTGATACATGTTGAACTGCATCATCGCGACGATGGGCTCGAACTCGGGCAGGAAGGTCGACAGAACACCCAATTCGTTCATGCGCCGCAATGCGCGCTCGGGGTTTCCGTGCTTCAGCATCAGATCCAGAAAGATACGCTGCGCTTCCTTGTCGTTGCGCATATCTTCGTCGATCAGATCCAGATTGGCCGAGACCAGGCGCATCGCGTCCGGGTGGATCAGCATTCCGGTGCGCAGACCTTCTTCGAACAGGCGCAGCATATTCAGCTTGTCGGTCAGGAACGTGTCTGGATCTGCAACGTCCAGACGCCCGTGTACAACCTTGTACCCGTCCTTGACCCGCGGGCGGCGGCGGAAGATCCGTTCAAGCAGAGGCGCGCTTTTGACATGAGCAGCTTCCAGCTTGGTCAGGAAGATCCGGGTCAACTCGCCCACGCTTGTGGCTTCGCGGAAATAGCGCTGCATAAAGATTTCGACGCCGCGGCGCCCGGCGCGGTCTTTGTACCCCATGCGCTCGGCCACTTCGACCTGCAGGTCGAAGGTCAGTTGTTCAGTTGCCCGGCCAGTGACCAAATGAAGATGAGACCGGACCGCCCAAAGGAATTCTTCGGCCTGGACAAAGCCCCGAAACTCCTCGGCGGCAAACAGGCCGAGCGGTACCAATTCAGCCACGTCCTGTACGCCGTAGATGTATTTGGCGATCCAGTAGAGCGATTGCAGGTCGCGCAGCCCGCCTTTGCCCTCTTTGACGTTCGGTTCGACGACATAGCGTTGGCCCTGCTTGAGGTGCCGCGCTTCGCGTTCTTGTAGTTTGGCCTCGATGAACTGCTTTTCAGAACCTTTGAACAGATCTTCTTGCAGCCGGGTGTCCAGCTCTTGCGCCAGGGCGCTGTCGCCTGCCAGTTGTCGGTGTTCCAGCATCGCCGTGCGGATCGTGAAATCCTCGGCCCCAAGGCGCAGGCAATCCTTGATCGTGCGTGAGGAATGGCCAACCTTGAGCCGCAGATCCCAAAGGATGTACAGCATGGATTCGATGACGCTCTCGGCCCAGGCGGTGATCTTGTAGGGCGTCAGGAACAACAGATCGACATCCGAAGCTGGGGCCATTTCGCCACGACCATAGCCGCCCACCGCCATCACTGCGATCCGCTCTCCGCGCGTGGGTGTGGCCAGCGGGTGCAGCTTTTCGCTGGATACCTGCATGGCGACGCAGACCAGTTGGTCGGTAAGATAGGCGTATGAGCGGGTCAGCGGTCGGGCATCAAAAGGACGTTCGGCAAAAGCCTCTGCTATAGCTTTGCGTCCTGTTTTTTGGGTGTCCCGCAGAATGCGCACCGTTTCGGCACGTAATGCGGTGTTATCCGTGATGGTCTCGAATGCGTTGGCAAGCTGAGTGCTGACCGCGGCGCTGTCGAAGATTTCGTCTGCCGGGCAAATCAGCTCCCCCAGCGGGGGAGCGATCCGAAGGGCCCAATCAGAATCCGGCGCCAGAGAAGCTTTGTGGGGCAGGGTCAATCACAACCACCTGTTTGTTCTGAATTGTCGCGACCGCGAGGCCGCGTTGGTTTGTTCCGTTGGGCAGCAGGCGGAAGATGCCTCCGACACCTTGAAAGCCGGCCCCTTGGGTCAGGGCGGCGCCGGACAGTGCGTTGGAATTCCCCTGGCTGACCAGTGCGCCGATAGCAGCGATGCCGTCATAAGCCAACCCGCTGATTGGATGCGGTGCCTCGCCATAGGTGTTGTTGTACCGCTGGCGATAGGCTTGCGCCTTGGCAGGGTCGGGTAGAGCGAACCATCCGCCTTGCACACCGGGCAATTCAAGTGTCTGCGCGGGGATATCCCAGCGAGTCAGGCCGATATACTGCGTGGTGGCCGGTGATACACCTGCTTCCGGCAGCAGTTGCGAGAACAGCGGCAGGGCCCCCGCCGTTGTGGCGGTTAGGAACATCGCGTCGGCGTTGTTGGCGTCTACAGTCGCTTTGACTGTTGGGATCGAGTCGATCACACCTTGCTGCGAACGTTCGAAATTAACCGTCCCCGCATTGGCCACCGGGCTGCTGCCTAAAGCCGAGGCAATTGCCGACTGCGCTTGCTGACCAGCGGCGTCGTTGCTGCTGACAATGACAGCGCTCGACTTGCCCTGGCGGCCTGCATAGCTGACCAGACGGTCGGCGGTGTTCTGGAAGGTTGGGCCCAGAACATAAACGTTGCCACCCGCGATGCTGGTGTTGTTCGAGAAGGACAGCACATTGACGTTGTTGTTCAAAACAGCCAGGCCTGCCGAGTTCGCAGCCTGGGCGTAGACGGGCCCCAGAATGATCTTGGCACCGTCGGCAACAGCCTGCTGCGCCACTGCCGCGGCTGTATTGGCGCTGCCTGCAGTATCATAGACCCGCAGATCGATTAGCACATTTGGCAGATCCGACATGGCCAGACGCGCGGCATTCTCAAGACTGCGGGCAAGCTCTGCATCACCGGATTGGGGTGAGCCGCTTGGAACCAGCAAAGCAACGGGCACAGGCTCGGAGGTATTGATCGACGGACCTCCACCAAATCCACCGGGTTCACAGGCGGCCAGCACGGCTGCGGCGGCCAGAACGGTCGCGAAACGCGCCAGCTTGCGTACGGGGTTGCAAACGGTAAACATCTAAATGAGAACTCCCTGATCGGCGGCTTGGCACGCTGCTATACTATTGCGCCGCGATAATAAACGTCACGCTGTGAGGGTCCAGCTTTGAATTTTGTAAAAACCAAATTGAACGCCGGGCTGTATTTTGTGGCCACGCCGATTGGAACGGCGCGCGATATCACGCTGAGGGCTTTGGACGTACTGGCCTCGGCAGATGTAGTCGCCGCAGAAGACACCCGCAGTTTGCGCCGGTTGATGGAGATCCACGGCATCCCGCTGGAAGGTCGGCGGATCCAAGCCTATCACGATCACAGCGGCGCAGGCGCGCGCGAGAAAATCCTTGATGCACTACGCGACGGCAAGTCCGTTGCCTATGCGTCCGAAGCCGGGATGCCCCTGATCGCTGACCCGGGGTACGACCTTGGACGGCAGGCGTCCGAGGCGGGGTTCATGGTCACCTGCGCGCCCGGGCCGTCGGCTGCGTTGACGGCGCTGACGCTTGCGGGCTTGCCCACAGATGCGTTTTTCTTTGCCGGGTTTTTGCCCAATTCGACCGGTGCCCGCAAAGCGCGTATCGAGGCGCTGCGCGATATCCCCGGCACGCTGGTCTTTTACGAATCGCCCAAGCGGTTGGCGGCTTGCCTCTCGGACATGGCCGATGTGCTTGGCGGGGATCGGCAGGTTGCCATGTGTCGTGAGTTGACGAAAAAGTTCGAAGAAGTGCGGCGCGGAACGCTTGCGCAATTGGCCTCGGATTATGAATCCACCACCGTCAAGGGTGAGGTGGTCTTGCTGGTCGACCGCAGCCATTCGCCAAGCGTTAACGAATCTGACGTAGATCAAGCGTTGAAAGACGCTTTGGAAAGCCACTCGGTGCGCGATGCGGCGGATTTGGTGGCGCAGATGTACAAGTTGCCGCGCCGCCCGATATATCAAAAGGCGCTGAAGCTGGGAAAGGGATGAATTGGCCACACGATCCACGCGCGGCACACTCGCCTATCACGCGGGCCAATCGGCAGAGATGTCGGTGGCCGATGACTATGCGCGGCGCGGATACCGGATCCTCCACCACCGCTGGCGCGGTGCCGGGGGTGAGATTGATCTGATCGCGCGCGACAGCGAAGGTCTGGTCTTTATCGAGGTCAAGAAAAGCCACAGCTTTGACGCCGCTGCGGCCCGTATCAGTAAGCGCCAAATGGCACGTATTTACGCATCGGCAGCGCAGTTTCTGGAAACCGAACCGGCCGGGCAGCTGACCAATGCGCGGTTTGACGCGGCGCTTGTTGACGCCTCGGGCGCGGTTCAAATTATTGAAAATGCCTTCGGACAGGTTTGATCGCCATTGAAATCGCCATTGAACCTGGGGCGCTGCTACGCCATGTATCAGGCGTAAATACGAGGGACGCGCCATGAAAATTGCCTTTCAGATGGACCCGATCGGGGCCGTGGATATCAACGCCGACAGCTCATTCCGTCTGGCCGAAGAGGCGCAGGCCCGTGGGCATACTCTGTTTTTCTACGGACCCGATCAGCTCGCCTATCAGGAAGGTCGCATTACCGCGCGCGGACAGGACATGACGGTTCAGCGCGTGCCGGGTGATCCTGCTGTATTGGGCCCCGAGCGTGAGGTTGATCTGGCCGATTTCGACGTGATCTGGCTGCGGCAAGACCCGCCTTTTGACATGCACTACATCACCTCGACCCACCTTCTGGACCGGCTCAAAGGCAAGGCGCTGGTGGTGAACGATCCGTTTTGGGTGCGGAATTATCCCGAGAAGCTGCTGGTGCTGGACTTCCCTGAGATGACGCCGCCTACCACCATCGCGCGTGACTTGCAGACCATCAAAGCGTTCAAGGAAAAGCACGGCGATATCATCCTCAAACCGCTTTATGGCAACGGGGGCGCGGGTGTGTTTCGGCTGGATACCAATGATCGCAACCTGACCTCATTGCATGAGCTCTTCACCGGGTTTTCGCGTGAACCCCTGATCGTTCAGAAATTCCTGCCGGATGTCAGCAATGGCGACAAACGCGTCATTCTGGTCGGTGGCGAAGCGGTTGGCGCGATCAATCGGGTGCCAGCCAAAGGCGAAACGCGGTCGAACATGCATGTGGGTGGGCGCCCCGAAAAAATCGGTCTGACCGAACGCGATAAAGAGATCTGCGCGGCCATCGGGCCTTTGTTGAAGGAAAAAGGTCAGATCTTTGTCGGCATCGACGTGATTGGTGATTATCTGACCGAGATCAACGTGACCTCACCCACCGGCATTCAGGAGCTGGAACGCTTTGATGGCGTGAACATCGCCGAAAAGATCTGGCAGGCGATCGAGGCCAAGATTTAACCCGCCACCTTGGCGCTGATGCGAAAACTCAGCGCCTCGGCCACATGCGGGCGGCGGATTTCATCCTCACCGGCCAGATCCGCAATCGTGCGCGCCACGCGCAGGATGCGGTGAAAGGCGCGGGCCGACAGGCCATAGCGTTCGGCGGCTTTCAACAACAAGTCTTTGCCTTCGGGATCAGGCGCGGCGATTTCTTCCAGCAGTTTCCCCTCCACATCCGCGTTTTGGCGGGTATCGGGTGTGTCTTTGAATCGGTCTGCCTGTATCTGCCGCGCTGCGTCCACGCGGGCCGCAACGGCGGTTGAGCTGTCGCCAGACGGTGGCAGATCCAGATCGGTGAAGGCGACCGGAGGAACCTCGATCCGCAAATCGAACCGGTCCATCAAGGGGCCCGAAATGCGCCCCAGATAGTCTTCTCCGCATCCCGGAACGCGGGAACAGGCGCGGGCGGGATCGGTGAGATAGCCGCATTTGCAGGGGTTGGCGGCGGCAACCAGCATGAACCGGCAGGGATATTTCACATGGGCATTGGCACGGGCCACCATCACCTCTCCGGTTTTGATCGGTTGGCGCAGGGTTTCCAGTACGGTGCGGGGGAATTCGGGGAACTCGTCCATGAACAGAACGCCGTTATGCGCCAATGATATCTCGCCCGGTTTTGCACCTTTTCCACCGCCAACGATTGCCGCCATCGAGGCGGTATGATGGGGCTCGCGAAACGGGCGGGTGCGGCTGATACCGCCTTCGTCCAACAGGCCGCAGAGGGATTGGATCATCGAGGTTTCCAGCGCCTCGGTCGGGGTTAGGGGCGGCAGGATGCCCGGCAGGCGTGCCGCCAGCATGGATTTGCCCGACCCCGGTGTGCCGATCATGATCAGGTGATGCCGCCCGGCGGCGGCGATCTCTAGCGCGCGCTTGGCGCGTTCCTGCCCTTTGACGTCTCGCAGATCACGCGGGCTGGTGTCCAATGTGACCTCTCCGGGTGTCGCAGCGGCCAGCGGCGATTGTCCGGTGAAGTGGCGCACCACATCGCCCAAGGAACCCGCACCGATTACCTGCGTCGCGTCGACCCACGCCGCCTCGGCGCTGGAAGCGCGGGGGCAGAGCAGCGTGCGGTCTTCGGCAGCGGCCGTCATCGCGGCGGGCAGAGCCCCCACTACGGGCACGAGCGATCCGTCCAGCGAAAGCTCGCCCAGCGAAACGGCACCTTCGGCGGCGTCACGGGGAATGATCTCAAGCGCGGACAGCAAGGCAACTGCAATCGGCAGATCAAAATGGCTGCCTTCTTTTGGTAGATCCGCCGGTGACAGGTTGATGGTGATCCGTTTGGACGGCAACGCAATCGCCATCGCGCTGAGCGCGCTGCGTACCCGGTCGCGTGCCTCGGATACGGCCTTGTCCGGCAGGCCCACGATGGAAAAGGCAGGCAGCCCGGGGGATACGGCGCACTGCACCTCAACCGGGCGGGCATCGACCCCCTGAAAGGCAACTGTATGAGCAAAGGCGACCATGGCGATCCTGTTTCGTGGTTAACAGGTCGTTGCTGCCATGGGCGCGGTTTAAGAATGGTTAATGTTTGGCCATCATCGCGGTGAATTTTGGCCAGGCCTCGGGGTCTGCGACGGTTTTGTCGCGGCAGAACGGATTGCAGAAGCCCCAGACCTGACCGTCCAGTTCCAGAAAGTCGCGCACTGGGTCGCCCGAATAAGGGCAATGCGTATTGCGCGACGGGCCCTGCGACACCGGTTTTGCTTTTGACGTACCGCCGACCGGCCAAGGTTGATGCGACAGATCCTGTGGATAGGGGAAGGGATCATAATCGACCGTCAGACCCATTGCGCGCCATTGCCGCACCGCGGTGTCGGCCAGAAGGAACAGGCAATAGTCCTTATTGTCAGAAGACACCGGCAGATCATACCCGATGATCCGTGCCGCGACCGGGGTATAAAAAACATCCGCCAGAGAATAGTCGCCGAACAGTGGGCCGGTATCGCTGCCCGAAACCGTTCGGGCATGAGCCCAAAGCTCTTCAACGCGCCGTAAATCCTTCAGCGTTTCTGGGGATGCTTTGAACCCGTGCCAGCAGTGTTTCAATTGCATCGGGCATTCACCCCGCAAGGCAGAAAAACCGGCTGTCATCTCGGCACATAACCAGCGGGCTGTTGCGCGTGCTGCGGGGGCACTGGGCCAGAGGCCTGCATCGGGATGGCGTTCGGCAAGTGTTTCCGCCATAGCCAGACTTTCGCCCACGACAGTTCCGTCGGGCAGGCGCAAGGTGGGAACCAGCCGTGCCGGCGCGAGGGGCTTCATGTCTTCCTCCATGGTTCCAGAATAGAGGCCGATCATATGGCTTCGATAAGGCAGGCCGAACTTTTCCAACATCAACCAGCCGCGCATCGACCAGCTGGAAAACAGGCGGTCTCCGATAAACAAATCATAAGTCATGGCGCCACGATGGCGTCTGGGTCGTTATCCGTAAATCAGTGATTTGTGCGCTGCCTGATCACGGGCGGTGATTGATCCGTCCCACGGACCAACGGTCGCCATGATGGGTCACCTCGGTGACCGAGAGGTTGTCGATGCGATGGCTGAACGCTTCATAAGCAGTCAAATCCAGCGCGCGTTGCAGCTGTGTCAGGATCACCCCGAAATGCGCCACGATGATTAGGTCCTGAGCGCTGAACTGGGCAATCAACGCGTCAACGGCCGCATCGACGCGCGCGCGCACTTCGTTCCAGCTTTCGCCCCCGGGTGGACGGACGTCACCGGGGTTGTCCCAATAGGCAAAGGCCAGTTCGGGATCCTCGGCTTCTATTTCTTTGAAGCCGCGCAGCTCCCACGTGCCGAAGTTGATCTCGCGCAGGTCAGCCCGATGAGCCAATCGCTGGCGTTGCCCCTGTATGACCGACGCGGTGTCTGCCGCGCGGGTCAGGTCGGACGAAATCACAAGGGCCTGCGCGGGCAAGTGTTCGTGAAGGCGCACGATGGCTGCGGTGTCGCTCAGGTCTGCGGGTAGATCGGACCACCCCACCATTGTTTTCGCATGGGTCGGCCCGTGGCGCACCAAATGCAGCCGCGTCACGGCAATTGCCCTTTCAGCACCAGCGGCAGACCGGCGGTGATCTGAACAACCAAATCTGCCTGCGCGGCCAGCGCGATGTTCAAGCGGCCTTGTGCCTCGCGAAACCTGCGGGACAGGGCGTTGTCTGGCACAATACCATGCCCGACCTCGTTCGAGACGATGACAACCTGTGCGGCGCAATCGCGCAGGGCTTGCAACAGAGCGTATTGCTGGGCCTGCAAATCATGTTCCGCCAGCAGATGGTTGGTCAGCCACATCGTGGCACAATCGATTAAACAGGCATCATCGGCGGTCAAATCACAAAGGGCCGGGCCCAGATCGAACGGAGCTTCTATCGTGGTCCAACCCGCACCGCGCTGGACAATATGTCGCTCGACTTTCTGGCGCATCTCGTCATCAAACACTTGTGATGACGCAAGGTAAACTCTGTTTTTTCCAGACGAAACAACAAGTTGTTCGGAAAACTCGGACTTTCCTGATGCAGCGCCCCCCAAGACTAAGGTTAAATCGGGACGCATAAATCATACCTTTCTGGTGATCCAACCGGTGATGTCCTGCGTATCGACACCAGGTCGGCAAGGCAAGCCCGGCCAACGCCTATGTAAAAAAGGGAGATTTGCATGGCTTTGGACAATGCAAACGATTTTTCGATGTCCCGGCAGGCGATGAAGGCCGAATTGCTTGATGCCGAGACAGAGTTGAAACTGGCCTATGCATGGCGCGATGACCGCGATGAAAAAGCGCTGCATCGTCTGATCACCGCCTATATGCGTCTGGCGATTTCCATGGCCGCCAAGTTCAAACGCTATGGCGCGCCGATGAACGATCTGATCCAAGAGGCCGGGCTGGGTTTAATGAAGGCCGCCGACAAGTTCGATCCTGATCGCGGGGTGCGGTTTTCCACCTACGCCGTGTGGTGGATCAAAGCCAGTATTCAGGACTATGTAATGCGCAACTGGTCGATGGTACGGACCGGTTCGACCTCATCGCAGAAATCGCTGTTCTTCAACATGCGGCGCGTGCAGGCGCGGCTTGAGCGTGAGGCCGCCACCGAAGGGGTAGAGCTGGATCGCCATCAATTGCATCAGTTGATCGCCACCGAGATTGGCGTGCCACTGCGCGATGTCGAGATGATGGAAGGTCGCCTGTCGGGCTCGGATTTTTCGCTGAATGCGGTGCAATCGGCGGATGAGGACGGGCGCGAGTGGATTGACGCGCTTGAGGATGAGCGTGAGCAAGCCGCCGAGACCGTCGAGAACAGCCACGATACCGAGCAATTGCGCGAATGGTTGCTGGCGGCGATGAACGCTTTGAATGATCGCGAGCGGTTTATCATCCGTGAACGCAAGCTGCGCGAGCCGGCACGCACCCTTGAAAGTCTGGGGCAAGAGTTGAGCCTGTCCAAAGAGCGGGTCCGTCAGCTTGAGGCAGCAGCTTTTTCAAAAATGCGTAAGAACCTTGAAGCCCAATCGCGCGAGGTGCAACACTTCCTCGCATGAGAACTTTTGCGATTCTGGTGGTTGCCGCAGTTGCGTGCCTTGGTGCAAGTCGCGCGACTGTTGCAGCGGATCTGATACCTGATGAGATCATCGCAGAGATGCAATCTGCGGATGTCGTCATTCTGGGTGAAATCCACGACAATCCTGACCACCACTATGTCCAGAAAGAGGCATTAGAGGCGATTGATCCGTCTGCGGTTGTCTGGGAAATGGTAACCGAGGAAGGCGCGCAGCGGCTTGCGCAAACCGCGGTCTCAAACCCCGATGAACTGTCCCGTATCTTGCGCTGGGCTGAATCCGGCTGGCCGCCGCTTAGCATGTATTACCCTTTGTTTCAGGCGACGCGTGCTCCGGTCTATGGTGCCATGGTGCCACGATCAGCCGCCCGTGCTGCGATGGAGCGTGGGGCTGCGACGGCTTTAGGAGCTGATGCGGCACGGTTTGGACTCACCATCCCCCTATCTGCAGCAGAGCAAGCCGCACGTGAAGCTGAACAGATGGCGGCGCATTGCAATGCTCTTCCTGCCGAAGCCATGCCGCAGATGGTGGCCATTCAAAGGCTGCGCGATGCGGTGCTGGCACGCGCGATCCTGCGGGCTGAAGCAGAGACCGGAGGGCCGATTGCCGTGATCACGGGTAACGGACATGCGCGCAAGGATTGGGGGATACCAACCTATCTGGCGCGCTTGCGTCCGGGCCTGAAAGTCTTTGCCCTGGGGCAGTCCGAAGATGGCGCGATCACCGGGGAATTTGACGCGGTCATCGACAGCCCGGCACCCGAGCGGGAAGACCCGTGCAAAGCCTTTGAAACCAGCAATTAACCGCTGGAACTGTCTGCCCGCCTTGCCTAAGCTTGGCGCTGACCGGGACAGGAAGGGCTGAACATGCTGGCATCCAAACGTATCCTGCTGATTATCGGCGGCGGGATCGCGGCCTATAAATCGCTGGATCTGATCCGGCGCCTGAAAGAACGTGGCGCTGCCGTAACTCCTGTTCTGACCCGTGCAGCCGAAGAGTTTGTGACACCTCTGTCCGTCTCCGCTCTGGCCGGAGAGAAGGTTTACCGTGACCTCTTTGATCTGACGGATGAGGCCGAGATGGGTCATATCCAACTGTCTCGATCCGCTGATTTGATTGTGGTGGCCCCAGCGACAGCAGATCTGATGGGGAAGATGGCCGGAGGCTTGGCCAATGACTTGGCCTCCACCCTGCTGATGGCCACCGATACCACCGTTTTGTGCGCACCTGCCATGAATGTCCGCATGTGGGATCATCCCGCCACGCAGCGCAATCTGGCGCAGTTGCAGGCGGATGGCATCCGCTTTGTGGGCCCGAATGAAGGCGACATGGCGTGCGGAGAATTCGGCGCCGGTCGCATGTCCGAACCGCTTGAGATAGTGTCAGCCATCGAAGCCGCGCTGGGTGACGGGCCGCTGAAAGGCAAACGGGTTCTGGTGACCTCTGGCCCGACGCATGAACCCATCGATCCCGTTCGTTATATCGCCAACCGGTCCTCCGGGGCACAGGGCAGCGCGGTGGCTGCTGCCTTGGCGGCGCTGGGTGCCGAGGTTGTTTTTGTGACGGGTCCGGCAGACGTGCCTCCACCGCAGGGCGTTCAGGTTGTCCCGGTTGAAACGGCCCAACAGATGGCCGACGCGGTCGACGCTGCGCTACCGGTTGATGCCGGGGTTTTTGCAGCAGCCGTCGCCGATTGGCGTGTGTCCTCAGCCTCGGATCGCAAGTTGAAGAAAAGCCGGGATGGCCTGCCGGTTCTGGAATTTGCCGAAAATCCAGACATTCTCAAGCAAGTGGCCCGTATGGAGCAGGGGCGTCCAACACTTGTTGTCGGTTTTGCAGCGGAAACCGATGACTTGGTCCAAAATGCAACGTCCAAACGCGACCGAAAGGGCTGTGACTGGATCGTGGCCAATGATGTCAGCCCGTCAACCGGGATCATGGGCGGGTCCGAGAATGCGGTCGTGCTGATTTCCGATACCGGCGCCGAAGATTGGCCCCGCATGAGCAAGGATGAGGTTGCGCGCCGTCTTGCACTTCGGATTGCCGAGGCGCTGAGCTGACAAACACAGAACAAAGGACCCAGCATGGTATCTATCCGTGTCATCCGTGATGAGGGTGCTGATCCCAGCATTCCTCTGCCGTCTTACGAAACCGAGGGTGCGGCAGGTGCTGATGTGCGTGCCAACCTGCCTGACGCAACATCGGTGCGGCTTGAACCCGGCGCACGCGCGTTGATCCCGACGGGTCTGCGGGTCGAAATCCCACAAGGGTTCGAGATACAGGTGCGTCCGCGTTCGGGGCTGGCGCTGAAACACGGCATCACTCTGCCCAACACGCCGGGGACGATCGATAGTGATTATCGCGGCCCGCTGGGTGTCATCGTGCTGAACGCGGGGCAGGAGAGTTTTGAGATCACCCATGGCGAGCGTATCGCTCAGCTGGTGGTCGCCCCGGTCGTGCAGGCCTCGTTCGAGCTGGTTGATAGCTTGGACGAAACCGAACGTGGTGCTGGCGGCTTTGGGTCGACGGGACGCGCCTGATGCTGCTGGTTTTGCTTATGGCGGCAGGTCTTTGGGGCATCGGCTATTTGGCCGGTGTCTCTCGCACGGCGCGCATCGTTTCGGTCTCGGTGCTTTTGATCGGCGTGATCCTGGCGCAGTTGGTGCTGCCGGATGGGCATCCTTTGCGTCAGGCTACAGGCGGGTCGGCGGCCCTTTGGCTGATGCTGGCTGGCTTTGCGGCTTTGGCGGTCGGCTATGGACAGGTTGTAAAGGCGCTGCGCTCCCGAGCAACAGCAGAACCGGAACAGATCATGCCAAAACCCCAAGGTACCTTTAGCGAAACCGAACTCGACCGCTATGCCCGCCACATCGTATTGCGAGAGTTGGGCGGCCCGGGGCAGAAACGCCTGAAACAAGCGCGCGTTCTGGTGATCGGCGCAGGCGGGCTGGGCGCGCCAGCGTTGCAGTATCTGGCTGCCGCAGGAGTGGGGACCATCGGGGTAATCGACGACGATGTAGTCGAGAACGCCAATCTGCAACGTCAGGTCATCCACCGCGACGCCGATATTGGCATCCCCAAGGTCTTCTCGGCCCAGCAGGCGATGGAGGCGCAAAATCCGAACGTCCTAGTGCGCCCTTATCACCGTCGCCTGAGCGCGGACATTGCGACCGAACTATTCCAGGACTTTGACCTGATCCTTGACGGCACAGACAATTTCGACACGCGCTATTTGGCCAACCGCACAGCCGTTGCACTGGGGAAACCGCTGATATCCGGCGCTCTGTCTCAGTGGGAAGGACAGTTGAGCGTTTTTGATCCCGCCAATGGCGGCCCCTGCTATCAGTGCATCTTCCCCGAGGCGCCAGCCGCTGGTCTGGCACCCTCCTGTGCAGAAGCTGGCGTCATCGGCCCCTTGCCCGGTGTTGTTGGGTCAATGATGGCGGTCGAGGCGATCAAGGTGATCACGGGTGCGGGGCAAGCCCTGCGTGGCGAAATGCTGATCTATGACGCGCTCTACGGGGAAAGTCGCAAGATCACCCTGTCGCAAAACCCCGACTGCCCGATCTGCGCGGGATCGCACCCCTAAATCAATTGCCGCATGCCAAAGGCGCGCGGCCCGGTCCGACACCGCCAAGACGCATCCTCTCCTTCCCTACCAGTGAGTTTTCCAAGCTCAACCACTGGACCATCGCGCCCGCCCTCCCTAGCTTGACTGGCAAAGGAGATATCAATGACCAACTCGATCCTGTCTGATTGGACCACCCCGTTCGAACTTGCACCTTTTGTGCAGATTTCAGACGATGATTTTGCGCCCGCATTGGATCAGGCGCTGGCGGCGCATAATGCCGAGATTGATGCGATTGCCACGAATACCGAGGCGCCGAGTTTTGCCAACACGGTTGAGGCCTTGGAGGCAGCGGGTGAAGATCTGAACAAGGTCTTGTCGGTGTTCTTCACAGTGGCCGGGGCTGACAGCAACCCGAAACGTGAAGAGCTCCAGCGCGCGTTTTCACCCAAGCTGGCGGCGCATTTTGCGGGGATTTCGTCGAACAAGGCGCTGTTCAGCCGTGTCGCAGACCTGTGGGACAGGCGTGACGGTTTGGATTTGACCGAAGAACAGTCCCGTGTGCTGATGCTGTCCCATCGGGGATTTGTGCGGGCAGGAGCGGCGCTGCAAGGCGATGCGGATGCAAGGATGCAAGAGATCAAGTCGCGTCTGGCCACATTGGGGACAAGCTTCACCCAGAACCTGCTGGCCGATGAGCGTGATTGGTACATGGGCCTGAGCGAGGGGGACCTGGAAGGCCTGCCCGAATTCGTCGTCGATGCCGCGCGCGCGGCGGGCAAGGAAAAGGATGCAGACGGGCCGGTGGTGACCCTGTCGCGCTCGATCATCGTGCCGTTTTTGCAATTCTCACCCCGCCGCGACCTGCGGGAAAAGGCTTATCGGGCCTGGACGGCCCGCGGGGCCAATGGCGGAGAGACGGACAATCGCGAAATCGCTGCTGAGATCCTGACACTGCGCCAGGAACGCGCCCAGCTTTTGGGCTATGACAGCTTTGCCGGCTACAAACTTGAAACCGAGATGGCACGCACACCGGACCGTGTGCGGGATCTGTTGATGCAGGTGTGGGAGCCGGCCAAGGCCCAGGCCGATGCGGATGCCGAGGTTCTGACCGAGATGATGCAGGACGACGGTGTCAACGGCCCGCTCGAGGCGTGGGACTGGCGCTACTACGCCGAAAAACGCCGCAAGGCCGAGCATGATTTGGATGAGGCGGCTTTGAAGCCCTATTTGCAGCTGGATCGCATGATCGAGGCGTCATTTGCCTGTGCGAACCGCTTGTTCGGGCTGGAATTTGCCCCCTTGGATGTGCCGCTCTATCACCCCGATTGCCGCGCGTGGGAGGTGACCCGCAATGGCCAGCATGTGGCCGTGTTCATCGGGGATTATTTTGCGCGGGGCTCAAAACGGTCGGGCGCGTGGTGCAGCGCGATGCGGGCGCAGGCGAAATTCCCGAAGGTGCAGGCGCCGGTCGTGATCAACGTCTGCAACTTTGCCAAAGGTGATCCGGCTTTACTGTCTTATGATGACGCCCGCACTTTGTTTCACGAGTTCGGCCACGCTTTGCACCAGATGTTGTCGAACGTAACCTATGAAAGCATCTCCGGTACCTCTGTGGCGCGGGACTTTGTTGAGCTGCCAAGCCAGCTTTATGAGCATTGGCTGGAAGTACCGGAAGTTCTGGCCGAATACGCGACACATGCGGAAACAGGCGAACCCATGCCGCAAGAGATGCTGGAGAAGGTGTTGAACGCGGCCAATTTCGATCAGGGGTTCCAGACCGTCGAATACGTCGCCTCGGCCCTTGTTGATCTGGCCTTCCACGATGGCGCTGCTCCGGCGGATCCGATGGTAAAACAGGCCGAGGTGCTGGCCGAATTGGGTATGCCACACGCAATCGGGATGCGGCACGCCACACCGCATTTTGCCCATGTTTTTGCGGGCGATGGCTATAGCTCGGGCTATTATTCCTACATGTGGTCCGAGGTGATGGATGCGGATGCTTTCGCAGCCTTTGAGGAAGCAGGTGGCGCGTTTGATGCTGAACGGGCAAAGGCTCTGGAGGACAATATCCTGTCAACCGGTGGCTCGCGCGAAGCCGAGGATTTGTACCTAGCCTTCCGTGGGCGTTTGCCGGGCGTTGAGGCTTTGCTGAAAGGCCGGGGTCTGATCGCGGCCTAATAGCCCAGAGTGCGGTCTACGAGGTGCAGCAAGGGCTCTCCCGCCTCACCACGCCGGATATTTTCAACAATGACCTGAGCCGCTGTCGGCGGCCGGGTCTCGGATGCGATATGAGGCGTGACCGTCACATTGGGGTGCGCCCAAAAGGTGTGATCGGTGGGCAGGGGCTCGACACGGAAGACATCTAGCGTCGCGTGTCCGATCTGGCCTGCATTCAACGCGGCCAACAGCGCCTCATCATCGATCAAAGGGCCGCGCCCCGGATTGATGATATTGGCACCTTTGGGCATCAGCGCAAGGGTCTGAGTGTTTAACGTATTCTCAGTTGCAGCTGTGTCGGGCAGCAGCAGAACCAGGATTTCTGCTTGCGAAAGAGTTTCTCGTAAGCCTTCAGGCCCGTGCAAACATGTGATCCCTGCGATCTCTTTGGCCGAGCGGCTCCAGCCGATGACGTCAAAGCCCAGGCTGTTCAAGGCGCAGGCCGACGCGGTGCCCAATGTGCCCAGCCCCAAAATGCCGACCGTCCGTTCTGAGGCCAGCGGCGGTGGGTCTGGCTCCCATGTGCCATCCTGCGTTGTGATGTGCTGGTCCATCCCGAGATGATAGCGCAGCACATGGCCAACGACCCATTCGGTCATGCCCTGGGTCAATCCGTGATCGACCATGCGGGCCAGTGGTACGGTCAGGGTTTCATTGTCAGCAATGCATTCCACTCCGGCCCACAGGCTGAGTACAGCCTTGAGCCGCGTGTACGGTGTGAAATCGCCCAATCCGCTATTGGGGGCATAAATGACATAATCGACCTGATCCGGCGGGATATCCGTCGACAGATGAAATTCCAGCCCTACGTCCGACAGATTTTGACGAAGCAGGGGTTCATAGACCGGCCATAAGGCTGGGCGCGCGGAAAACAGGATGTTGACGGTCATCTAAAGCCTCTGAGTTAGCGAGGTCGGTGGATATGTGCGCTCTGCACGATGCCGAAGGCGGCCATTAGCACCAGCATGGCCGAACCACCATAACTGACCATTGGCAGCGGGACGCCTACGACCGGCGCCAGCCCCATCACCATGGACATGTTGACAGCGAAGAACAGGAAGAAGTTCAGCGCGATCCCAAGGGTGACCAGAGACGAGAAGCGATCCTTTGTCGACAACGCTGTAACCATGCAGAAGATCAGGATCAGCGCATAAAGGACCAGCAAGGTGATCCCGCCTACAAAGCCGAACTCTTCTGCCAAAGTGGTGAAGATAAAATCGGTGTGCTTTTCCGGCAGGAAGTTCAGGCGCGACTGGGTGCCTTGCATGAAACCGCGCCCGTTCCATCCACCTGATCCCAGGGCGATCTTTGACTGGGTGATATGATAGCCCGCGCCCAGAGGGTCGGTCGACGGATCCAGAAACGTATCAATGCGCCGGAACTGATAGTCTTTGAGCAATTGCCATTCCGTGCCTCGGCTGTTGAACACGGTTGCGATAAGCCCGACGCCTGCCGCGATCACCGCCGCGAAATAGGCCCAGTGGACGCCAGCCAGAAACATCAGCCCCCCACCAGCTGCAAGCAACAGGATAGACGTGCCCAGATCAGGTTGGCGCAGCACCATGAAGGTCGGGATCAGGATCAGAAGCACCGGGATGATCACCCAGATCGGGCGCGAGGTTTTCTGTGATGGAAGCCAATCGTAATAGGCGGCCAACAGCATCACCAGCGTAACCTTCATCAACTCGGACGGTTGCAGACGCATGAAGCCCAGGTCGATCCAGCGCTGCGCGCCCATGCCGACCGTGCCGAACAGCTCCACAAAGACCAGCAGTGCGATTGATCCCAGATAGGCCAGTACCGACATGTTGCACCAGAACCAGATGGGCACCATGGCGACGATGAACATCACTGTCAGGCCAAGCCCGAAACGCTCCATCTGAGGTTCGGCCCAAGGGGTCCATGACCCGCCTGCGACCGAGAACAGCATCAGAAAACCGGCACTTGCAACGCTGATCAGCAACAGGGTCAGGGGCCAGTTCAGATACAGGATTTTGCGAAATCCCGATGGTGTGGATTTGACGGTACTTTCAAGATAGCTCATGCGCGGTCCTTCGCGTCAGGACGCGCTTTGGGGCGGGGGTCGCCCTCAAGCTGGATCTGCTGCTCTTTGATGCGTTCGCGATCTGCGGCGGGATAGGCTTCGAGCGGGGGCGTTCCGTTATAGAGCGCTTGGAGCATGATGTCGCGGGCAACAGGGGCCGCGGCTTTTGAACCACCACCACCGTGCTCGACAACAACTGCAATGGCGTATTTCGGTTTGTCGTAGGGTGCAAAGCTGACAAACAGCGCGTGGTCGCGGCGCTCCCATGGAAGGTCTTCGTTGCGGATCACGCCTGCGGCGCGCTCGGCCTTGGTGATGTTTCGCACCTGGCTGGTACCGGTCTTACCGGCCATACGAAAATCATCAGCAATGATACGGCTACGATAGGCGGTGCCGCGTCGGTCGTTCGAAACTGTCCACATCGCGTGGCGAACCTGTTCCAGATTGTTGCGGTTCACCGCCAGGGGTTCGCCCGCGCCCGACGGTTCTTCGACCCCGTTGACCGACCGCACCAGGCGCGGAGACACTGCGCGACCGGTGGCAATCCGCGCCGTCATCACCGCCAATTGCAGCGGCGAGGCCAGCATGAAGCCTTGGCCGATCGAGGCATTGGCGGTGTCGCCCACCAGCCAGTCCTGCCCATGGACACGTTGTTTCCATTCCTGATTGGGGGCCAGCCCAGCGGCCACCGCCGACATCGGGATGTCATGTTTCACACCCAACCCGAAGGTGCGGGCCATGTCCGATATCTTGTCGATACCCACACGCAGGGCGACGTCGTAGTAGTAGACGTCGCAACTGCGTTTCAGCGAGGTTTCCAGATCAACCGTTCCGTGACCGCCGCGTTTCCAGCAGTGAAAGCGGCGGCTGCCAACCTTCAGGTGGCCCGGGCAGTAAACGGTGCTGGAGGGTGCAATAACACCCGCCTCTAGCGCCGCCAGCGCGGTGATCATCTTGAAGGTGGAGCCGGGCGGATAAGTGCCTTGCACGGTTTTGTTCGCCAGAGGTCGATATTTGTCGTTGGTCAGTACGCGGTAGTCTGCCACCGAAATCCCGCGCACAAACAGGTTCGGATCAAAGCTGGGGGCCGAGCTGATGGCCCGAATGTCGCCGGTTTCGCAATCGATTACCACCGCAGCGGCGCTTTCACCCGCCAACCGCGCCTGTGCGTATTGCTGCAGGTCGGCATCGACCGAAAGTTGCAGATCGGCGCCTGCAATACCCTCTTGCCGGTCCAACTCGCGCATCACTCGCCCGGTCGCGTTGACTTCGACCCGCTTAGCACCTGCTTTGCCGCGCAACGATCCTTCCTGTTTGGCCTCTAGTCCCACTTTGCCGATCTGAAAGCGCGGGATGCGCAACACCGGTTCGGGATCTTCGATCTGGCTCAGGTCATAGTCGCTGACCGGGCCAACATAACCCACCACATGAGCAAAATCCTCATAGCGCGGGTATTGCCGAGTCGAGCCGACCTCGGGGATCACGCCGGGCAGGGCCGGGGCGTTCACGGCCACTTTCGAAATGTCTTCCCACGTGACCTGGTCCGCCAGTGTCACAGGCAGGAACGGGGCCGAGCGGCGCATTTCGGTCTTGGCGCGGTCGATCTCTTCCTGTGTCAGCGGGATCAGTTCCGAGAGCTTGGCGATGACCTTGTCGATATCACCGGCATCTTCGCGCACGATGACAATGCGGTAAGAGGGGGAGTTCTGCCCGATGATCTGCCCGTTGCGGTCGTAAATTCGGCCCCGGGTTGGTGGGATCAGGCGAATATTGATCCGGTTTTCCTCGGCCAGCAGGCGGTATTCGTCGGCTTGATCCACCTGCATGTACCGCATGCGCGCGGCCAGCCCGCCGATGAATATGGCTTGCAGCCCACCCAGCACCAGGGCACGGCGCGGCAGGCGTTTGTAGGCGCGGCCTTCTGATTTCTGCGTTGGCCGCTTCATCCCCGTGCTCCTATCGCGCCCGTATCCGCGGCCGAGAATCTGCGTACGCCAAAGGCGCTCTGGCTCAGCAGAACGATGATCGGATAAATCGCGATTGTCAGCATCACTTGTATCGCCACAGGACCTAACGCAGCTTGTTGCACCGACAGAATAGCAAGGATCATCCGGTTCAGAACAAAAATTGCAGTGATCACAGCCGCAACTGTACTCCACTCAGCAAGAAACCCGGCATCTCGCATCCCCGGTGCCGCGTTGCGCAGATAACCGGTGCCAAGCACAACCAAAGCGGCCAGCAGGCCGGGCGGGCGTTGGAGAAGAAGATCAGCCATCAGCATGACTGCAGCGACGCTGACGATTGGTACAAATTCGGGTCTGCGCATCACCCAAGCAAAGGTCAGTGCGATCAAAAAATCGGGAAACGGCCCTCGATCAGGTTTCGTATCCAGCGGTAACAGGTGCAGGAACATGATCGCCAATGCCAGGCCCAGATAAAGGCAGCGTTTGCCCCAAAGCTGTGAAACCGGTCTATCCATCGCCGGCCTCCGGCTGTGTCAGAGCGGCTTCGGGGTGCTGCGGGCCAACAAGCCCGCCCGGGTCGCGGATCGCCGGGGCGGATTGAAACCGAAGGACACGCAGGAATTCCAGCCGTTCAAAATCGGCTGACAGGCGCACGCGCAATCGCCCACCCGGATCAGCCGTGATCTGACCAATCAGCAACCCACCCGGGAACACGCCACCATCGCCCGAGGTCACAACGCGATCTCCGGGACGTACCAGTTCGCGGTTCTCCAGAAATTCGATCACCGGGGCTGAGGTATTGTCGCCGGTCACCAACGCGGTTTGCCCAGAGGGTTGAATGGTCGCCGGAATGGCGCTGGATGCATCAGTCAGCAGGATAACCCGTGCCGTATCCGGTCCGACGCCGGAAATCCGACCGACAACACCGATCCCGTCCATCGTTGCCCATCCATCGACGATGCCATCGCGCTCACCAACATTCAGCAGAACCGACTGGCGGAAGGGGGATCCGCTATCAGCCATGACAACGCCCGTGACATAGGTCAGGCGCGGGTCAAGCCGTACATTGTTGAGGTCCAGCAGGCGCGCGTTTTCCTGCTCCAACTGCAGCGCGGCTTCTTTCCAGGCGCGCATCAGGCGCAGCTCACTGCGCAGTTCGCGGTTTTGTTCGCTGAGCCGTTGGTAGCTTTGGAAGTCTCTGAACAGATTGACCAGCCCGGTGACCGGGACCATGGCCCATTCCATCGACGGGACCACGGCATCAACAACCTGAGCCCGAAACCGCTCGACCCGCGGGCTGTCGATCCGCCAGATCAGGAAAATTCCCAGCAGGCACAACACAACAAGACCCGTAAGCAATCTGCGCAGAGGGGTTGTGTATTCGTCGCGCTGTGAACGGTCCTTTGCCACAGGTTACCTTCCCGTGCTGCTCGTATCCGTCTTTTACCCTAAGAAGGGTGCGCGCCTTAGCTTTCGTAGTCAATCGCGTGGCGCAGTTGTTTTTCGTATTCCAAAGCCTTGCCGGTGCCCAAGGCCACGCAGTTCAGGCTTTCATCGGCAATCGACACGGCCAAGCCGGTCTGTTCGCGCAGTGCCAGATCCAGATCACCCAGCAAAGCACCGCCACCTGTCAGCATCACGCCACGGTCAACGATGTCAGCGGCGAGATCTGGCGGAGTGGTTTCCAGAGCGGTCATCACCGCTTCGCAAATTGCCTGAACAGGTTCCGAAAGGGCCTCGGCCACCTGCGCCTGACTGATTTCGATTTCCTTGGGCACACCGTTCAACAGGTCGCGACCCCGGATCTGCATTGATTGGCCCCGGCCATCGTCGGGCATCCGTGCGGTGCCGATGGTGGTTTTGATCCGCTCAGCAGTGGACTCACCCACCAGCAGGTTCTGCTGTCGGCGCAGATACGAGATGATTGCCTCATCCATCCGGTCACCACCCACACGCACCGAGCGCGCATAGACGATGTCACCCAGTGACAGAACAGCAACCTCAGTGGTACCGCCGCCGATATCCACGACCATGTTGCCGGTCGGGTCAGTGATCGGCATGCCCGCGCCAATCGCAGCGGCAATCGGTTCCGCAATCAGACCGGCGCGGCGTGCTCCGGCAGACAGCACGGATTGACGGATCGCGCGTTTTTCAACCGGGGTGGCCCCGTGGGGGACGCAGACGATGATCTTGGGCTTCGAGAAGGTCGAGCGTTTGTGCACCTTGCGGATAAAGTGCTTGATCATCTCTTCGGCGGTGTCGAAATCGGCGATGACACCTTCACGCATCGGGCGGATAGCTTCGATTGAACCGGGTGTGCGGCCCAGCATCAGCTTGGCATCTTCGCCAACGGCCAGGACCTTTTTGACACCGTCTTTGACGTGATAGGCAACCACCGAGGGCTCCGACAGGATGACCCCGCGTCCCTTGACATAGACCAGCGTGTTCGCTGTCCCTAGGTCGATGGCCATATCTGCTGTAAACAGACCGCCCAGATTGCCAAAGAATCCCATATGTCCCTGATCCTGCTTGTACGTTCTTATAATCTGCCCGCGACTCGACGGTTCCGGGACGGATGCCTTATAGGGTGCGAACCCGCCCGGTAAAAGGGTTGATTCCGCGACAATCAGCACCTTTCCGCCTTATTGATACGGACTTTAGAAGGCAAAATGCTCTCATATCAACATATTTACCACGCTGGAAATCTGGCTGATGTACAAAAGCACGCATTATTGGCGTGGACGCTGCGGTATCTGACGCAAAAGGACAAGCCAATCAGCTATGTCGAGACCCATTCGGGGCGTGGATTGTATCAGTTGGATGCGGCAGAGGCGGTTCGGACAGGTGAGGCGCAGGCCGGAATTCTGAGGGCGCAGCGCGAGGGGTGGTTTGGCCCTGGTCACCCGATGTCGGATGTATTGCGCCGCGTGCAGGCGAGCCATGGGGCCTTGGCCTATCCTGGATCGCCTTTGATTGCGGCTCATGTGTTGCGGGAGCATGACAGCCTGCACTTTGCCGAGCTGCATCCGCGGGAATATGCGGCCTTGGAGCTTGCGACCTCTGCATTCGGGGCAAAAACCTATCCGCAGGACGGGTTTGAGCTTGCACAGTCCTTGCTACCGCCGACGCCTCGGCGCGGAATGATGTTGATTGATCCAAGCTATGAGGTGAAGGCGGATTACGAGCGTCTGCCCAAACTGATCGCCAAACTGCACCGGAAATGGAATGTGGGTATCATCGCGCTTTGGTATCCCGTTTTGACTGATGGTCGGCATAAGCCAATGGTTGCAGCACTGAAGGCGCAAGGGTTTCCGAAAGCATTCTGTCATGAAGTCCGCTTCCCTCCCGCGCGCGAAGGCCACCGCATGGTCGGGTCTGGTATGTTCTTTCTGAACGCACCCTTTGGCATCGAAGACGAAGCCGCGCGCCTGACAACGTTGTTTCAGAAATTGTGACCCACAGAAGCTCCCGCCCCGTTTGCCAGCATCAGAGATGCTGTCAAACGAGTTGGGCCCGGCACCGCGCGAAAGCGCGGTGCCGGGCCCAAAGCCGCCAGGATGTTCGGCGTAGCCGGACAGCCGCGGGTGCGGGAGCCCTGCCAGCCAGCGGCGATCAGGTCAGGTCTTTGTAGCTGATCTCGCGCGTGTCCGCCCCGGGGCCCGCTTTTTCGCGGCGCATGATCAGGCGGTTCAGGGCGTGGATATAGGCTTTGGCCGAGGCAACCACCGTGTCGGTGTTGGCCGATTGTCCGGTGGCGATCATGCCGTCCTCTTCCAGACGTACCGACACTGTTGCTTGCGCATCTGTGCCTTCGGTGACAGCGTGCACCTGATAGAGCTGCAGATGCGCTTTGTTCGGATAGATCGCCCGCACCGCCTTGAAGGTCGCATCAACGGGGCCGTCACCATGCTCGGTAGCGATCACATCCTTACCATCCACTTCCAGTTCGACGGTTGATTCCGCTTGGCCCCCAGTGCCACAGGTGACTTTCATCGACACCAGGTGGAGGTGATCGTTCGCCTCGTCATCGTCCAACGTCATCAGAGCGATCAGGTCGTCGTCAAAGACCTCTTTCTTGCGGTCGGCCAGATCCTTGAACCGCACAAAGATGTCCTTGAGCTGATTGTCCCCGACCTCATAACCCAGTGTTTCCAGCTTGTCGCGCAGCGCGGCGCGGCCCGAATGCTTGCCCAAGGGCAACGAGGTGCCTGAGAGACCGATGTCTTCGGGGCGCATGATCTCGAAATTCTCGCGGTTTTTCAGCATCCCGTCCTGGTGGATACCGCTTTCATGGGCAAAGGCGTTCTTGCCGACGATGGCTTTGTTGAACTGCACCGGAAAGCCAGCCACGGTCGCCACACGGCGTGAGATATGCATGATCTTGGTGGTGTCGATACCCGTGTGCCACGGCATGATATCGTTGCGCGTACGCAGGGCCATCACCACCTCTTCCAGCGCAGTATTGCCTGCGCGCTCACCCAGGCCATTGATCGTGCATTCGATCTGACGCGCTCCACCCGCGACGGCCGCCAGAGAATTCGCGGTCGCCATGCCGAGGTCATTGTGGCAATGGGTGGCAAAGACCACCTCATCAGCGCCCGGAACAGTCTCGATCAGGCGCTTGATCAGGTCGGCACTTTCCACCGGAGCGGTATAGCCCACAGTGTCGGGAATATTGATCGTGGTCGCCCCCGCCTTGATCGCAATCTCGATCACACGGCAGAGGTAATCCCATTCCGTACGGGTTGCATCCATGGGCGACCATTGGACGTTTTCACACAGGTTGCGCGCATGGCTGACCGTTTCGTGGATCTTGTCGGCCATCTCATCCATGGTCAGGTTCGGGATCGCACGGTGCAGCGGCGAGGTGCCGATAAAGGTGTGAATGCGGTTCTTCTTGGCGTGCTTCACCGCCTCCCAGCAGCGGTCAATATCGGCGAAATTGGCGCGAGCCAGTCCGCAGATGCGGCTGTTTTTGGACCGTTCTGCAATCTCGGACACGGCCTTGAAATCACCTTCCGAGGCGATGGGGAAGCCAGCCTCGATGATATCGACGCCCATGTCATCCAGCAGTTCGGCGATTTCCAGCTTTTCATCATGGGTCATGGTCGCGCCGGGGCTTTGTTCGCCGTCGCGCAAAGTGGTATCGAAGATCAAGACGCGGTCTTGGTCGGTCACGTTGGTCATGGGATTCTCTTTCTTCTTCTGTCCTAAAGCCTATGGCGCGCTGGCGTCCTCCTCTGAGCGGGCGCGCCGGATGGCACGCTCAGAGGCGGATTAGGATCAGTAGGCCACGCAGCGATGCACCGCGAAGGGCGGTGTCGGCAAGTGTGATATCTGCGCGGTCGATCATGAGGACGACCTTATACAACGAAGGGTCGGAATGAAAAGTGGGAAAATGATGCCGATGTCGGTGCCAGGTATTCGATGGCCCGCGTTGATCTTGGTGGTTGGGCCTCTAGCTTGAGGGACATGAGCACAGCATTGATCATAGGAGCCAGCGGCGGGATCGGGCAGGCGGTCTGCACCCGACTTGAATCCTCAGGGGTTGCGGTTACCCGGTTGTCGCGGTCGGAACACGGTTTGGATTTGACCCGGCCCGACTTGGCCGAGCCCATTCTGGACCGCATCGCTGGCCCATTCGATCTGGTGCTGGTGGCAATGGGGGCGCTTGAGATCGATGGCGCCGTGCCCGAAAAGTCGCTGCGCGCAGTCACGGCGCAAGCCATGATGGACCAGTTTGCGCTGAATGCGGTTGGACCGGCTTTGGTTTTGAAACACGCCACCCGTTTGTTGCCGCGTGACCGGCCTTCGGTGTTTGCGGTGCTGTCGGCGCGAGTCGGGTCGATCGGAGATAATGGGCTGGGCGGTTGGGTCAGCTATCGCGCGGCCAAGGCGGCAGTGAACCAGATCGTCCACACTGCAGCGATTGAGCTGAAACGCACCCATCCCAAAGGTGTTTGTGTGGCGTTGCACCCCGGTACGGTCAAAACCAAGTTCACGCAAAAATTCCTGGGCCGCCATCCAGCGGTCGAACCGGCAGAGGCTGCCGAAAACCTGTTGCGTGTAATCGAGAGCCTGACACCGGATCAGTCCGGCGGGTTTTTCGATTGGGCCGGTAAGCCTATCCCGTGGTGAGAGACGCTTAGCCGTCCGAGCTTGTGTCTTCCGCGGGGCTCTCTGTCGGCTCGTCTTGTGCTGCAGGCTCGGTGGTGCCAGAGCCTTCGACAAAAACACCGTTTTCGAACGTGCCGGATTCCACCACACCATTGGCATAGGTCATCGTTCCGTCACCCTGACGTTTGTTGTCGACAAAGCTGCCGACATAGACATCGCCGGTGGCATAAGTCGCCGTGCCGATACCGTTGATCGCGCCCTCGCGCCAGTCGCCTTCATATTTGAAACCGTTGGGCGTGGTGAGCGTGCCTTTGCCGTGCCGCTCGCCATTGTTGAAGTCACCTTCATAGACCGAGCCATCGGCGAATGTGGTTTTTCCCGTCCCAGAGCGAACACCTTCCACCCAGTCGCCTTCGTATTGATAACCGTTCGGATGGGTCAGTTTTCCGGTACCGTGATATTGCGCGTTCTTGAACTGACCGGTGTAGATAGTGCCGTTGGAATAAGTCGCGGTACCCGTGCCTTCGAACACTCCGGCAATCCATTCGCCATCATAAGAGGTCCCATTGGGATATGTGGTCCGGCCTTTGCCATGGGGCAGATCGTCGAGCAGATCCCCGGTGTAGACCGCGCCATCAGGATAGGTGATCTCACCCAATCCTTCGATATGGCCATTCACCCAGGCGCCAGTATAGCTGTAGCCATCCGCCCCGGTCAGGGTGCCCTGACCATGGCGCAGGTCGTCAACAAAATCGCCCTCATAAACGGTACCATTGGCATAGGTTTCCTTGCCTTTGCCGTGTCGGCGACCGTTGATCAGCTCGCCTTCGTACACGTCACCATTGGACAGCACCTGTTTGCCGGTGCCTGTGATCTGATCTTCCAGCCAATCACCGGTATAGGTCATGCTGTCGGGTACGGTCACCGTGCCTTTGCCGTGGCGCTGGCCGGCCTTCATGTCGCCTTCATAAGTGCCACCATCGGCATAGGTGATTTTGGCAAACCCTTCTTTCACCCCGTCGACCCAGCCCCCATCATAGACATAACCCTTCTGGTCGGTCAGAACGCCTTCGCCGTGGCGCTGAGCGTCACGAAAGCCGCCTTCATAGCGCATACCGTTGGTGTATTGTGCGATGCCGTTGCCGTTGATCGCGCCGTCGCGCCATTCGCCCTCATAGGTGCCGCCATTGGCAAATGTGATCTTGCCAAGACCCTCGGGTTGGCCTTTGACAAACGTGCCTTCATAGATCGACCCATCCGCATAGCGGGCCGTGCCCTGGCCCTGAATCTCGCCTTCGACCCACTCACCGGTATATTCAAACCCACTGGGCAATCGATACGTTCCGGTGCCATGCCGCAGGCCGTTTTGGAAAGTGCCTTCATAGACACCGCCAACCTCGTCATCCTTGGTGATGATTTGCCCGTCTTGCGCAGAGGCAAGCTGCGCCGAAAGGCTGAGGGCGGAGATAGCAAGGATATTACGGATTACACTCATGGTACTAACTGGTTTGCCCTGTTCTAAGGTTCCCACACAACTGGCGCAAAACTAGGCCACCGCTGAACGCAGGGCAACGGCTTTTGCAGCATTTGGCTTTTCCTCGCCGCCCGATCTGCTAAATGCGATGGAAACGATGAACATAAGAGGGCATCGATGGCCGACCGTTTCCGCATCACACTGGCGCAATTGAACCCGTGCGTCGGCGATATTGATGGTAACGCTGCCCAAGCGAAGGATGCCTGGCAAAAGGGGCGTGACGCGGGGGCCAACCTTGTGGCGCTGCCCGAAATGTTCATCACCGGCTACAATACGCAGGATCTGATCGCCAAACCCTCTTTTCATCTGGCCGCCATGCGCGCTGTCGAGGATCTGGCGGCATCCTGTGCCGATGGTCCGGCCCTGGCAATCGGTGGGCCCTGGGCGGAAGATGGGAAACTGTATAACGCCTATCTCATCCTGAAAGGCGGTCGGATCGCCAGCAAGGTGCTGAAACACCATTTGCCAAATGAAACGGTATTTGATGAGGTGCGCCTGTATGATGCGGGTCCGCTGGGCGGGCCTTATTCAGTTGGCAACTTCCGGATCGGCAGCCCGGTTTGCGAGGATGGCTGGCACGAAGATGTATCCGAGACTTTGGTTGAGACCGGTGCTGAGTTTCTGCTGATCCCCAATGGATCGCCCTATTTTCGCGACAAATACGACATTCGGTTGAACCACATGGTTTCGCGCGTTGTCGAAACCGATCTGCCGCTGATCTATCTGAACATGGTGGGCGGGCAAGACGATCAGGTCTTTGACGGGGCAACCTTTGGCCTGAACCCGGGTGGAGAATTGGCGTTCCGGATGCCTGTCTTTGACACCGCCATCACCCATGTCGATCTGGAGCGCGGCGAGGAAGGCTGGTGCATTATTCCGGCCGAGATTGTTCCGCAACCCGATGTGTGGGAGCAGGATTACCGCGCCATGGTCGAGTCGTTGCGCGACTATATGAGCAAGACCGGGTTCAAATCCGCGGTTCTGGGGTTGTCGGGCGGGGTCGACTCGGCCCTGGTTGCCACAATCGCCGTTGACGCGATCGGGGCCGAGAATGTGCGCTGTGTCATGTTGCCTTCGGAATATACCAGCCAGTCGTCGCTGGATGATGCCGAAGCCTTGGCCAAAGCGCTGGGTGTGCAATACGACTTTGTGCCGATCTCCGAAGGGCGGGCGGCGATCACAAACACACTGGCGCCATTGTTTGTCGGGCGTGACGAGGATCTGACCGAAGAGAACATCCAGTCGCGGTTGCGCGGGCTGCTGCTGATGGCGATATCGAACAAGTTTGGCGACATGTTGCTGACCACAGGCAACAAGTCCGAGATTGCGGTGGGCTATGCCACGATCTATGGCGACATGAACGGTGGCTATAACCCGATCAAGGACCTCTATAAGACCCGGGTTTTTGAGACCTGCCGCTGGCGAAACGCCAACCATCGTGACTGGATGCAAGGACCGGGCGGAGAAGTAATTCGACCCTCCATTATTGACAAACCGCCAAGTGCCGAGCTGCGTGAGGATCAAAAGGATTCCGACAGCTTGCCTGACTATCCGGTTTTGGACGGTATACTGGACATATTGGTGGATCAGGATGGCTCGATCGCCGACTGTGTTGCCGCCGGATTTGATGCCGATGTCGCGCGGCGGGTCGAACATCTGATCTATATCAGCGAATACAAGCGTTTTCAGTCTGCACCGGGGACGCGACTGTCGCCCAGAGCCTTCTGGCTGGACCGCAGATACCCGATTGTTAATCGCTGGCGTGACCGCTGAGTCGCGGTAAAAGCGGTAAGAATTCGTTGATCGTTCACCTCTTGTGGACAATCCTAATCTGGCTTCTGGATTGTTTATTATTATCAGCGGTCTAGCCGTCGTTTTCTTCTGTTTTGCTTGCCAGCTTGTCCTTTTTTTGACACATTTATGGCCGGGGTTTGCCTTATGTTTGGCAATCGTGACGCGATGTGGATGTCGAGCCGATGTTGGCCTGTGAATTTGCGTCGTTGCATTGGGAAACCAAGCGCCTGTGTTTTTGGGTGCTGATGTACAGAGTGTTGGTGGTCGATATGTTTAATGAATACGACAAGCCTTTGCATGCGCCGTCGCGCATGAAGATGATGAAGTCGCCCGGTCAGGAACTGGACGAGCGAAAAGTTGACGCGGCAATTTCAAGCCTCATCAGCGATCTCGGGTCCGAGGGCGATCTGGAACCAGAGCCCGGCCGTGACCTGCCCGAGCTAGCGGCGCAGGAAGAGGTGGATGAAATCATCGATGAAGAGCCCGCAGCCGAGGAAAATGGCGTCAAGCATCTGTTGCGCCAGACTTGGGCGCATCTGTCGGGTGCCGCGTAACGGTTTTTGCTGACGAAATTTAGAATTGCGCATGGCGATTGCGCCACAGGTGGCTTGTATTGCAGGCCACCTTTGTTTTTCGGATTGTCAGTGCCGATGTCCTGAGGCCTGATGTCGGCCCAAGCAAACAGTTCGAGCGGTCGATGCCTGGTCCCAGACCTTCCCCAGTAGAATCAGATCTCAACCTGCCGAAATCGGTCGAGGTGGTCGTGATCGGCGGTGGAATAATCGGGGTCAGTACCGCGTTCGAACTGGCCCGGCGAGGACGTTCTGTTTTGCTGTGCGAGAAGGGACGGATCGCGGGCGAGCAAAGTTCGCGCAATTGGGGCTGGGTGCGTCTGGCCATGCGTGACCCTCGTGAAATCCCGCTGATGCTGGAATCCATCCGTATTTGGGAAAACCTGGACACGCGCATTGGGCGCAATACCGGATATGTACAGTCTGGCATAGTGTTTGGCGCAGCGACAACCAAAGTGGAAAGCCAATTGAACCGCTGGCTGCGAAACCTGGAAGGGCTGGGCACAGGGGCCCGCATGGTTTTGGGGCCTGAACTTGAGGATTTGCTGCCAGGCAACACGCTTGGACTGTCTTCGGGGCTCTATACCCCGCAGGACGGGCGGGCCGAACCGCAATGGGCCGCACCTGCGATTGCCGAGGCCGCGCGCGCCAATGGCGCCACCGTGATGACCAATTGCGCGGTGCGCAGCATCGACACGCAGGATGGGCGCGTGAGCGGGGTATTTACAGAGCGGGGCCGTGTTGCCTGCGCCCAAGTGGTATTGGCCGGTGGGGCGTGGTCGCGCCTGTTTGCGGGAAATGCGGGGATCGCGCTGCCTCAGTTGAAGGTGCTGAACACTGTATTGCGAACGGCTCCGGTCGATGCTGGCCCCGAGACGGCTTTGTGGTCGGATGATTTTGCCATTCGCAGGCGTGCAGATGGTGGGTTCACCATCGCGATGGGCAACCAGAACACGGTGGATATCGTGCCTGACAGTTTCCGTCTGGCGCGCGCGTTTATGCCGGCCTTCGCGCAGGAATGGCGCTCGCTGCGCTTTCGCCTTTCTAAACGCTGGCGTATTGAAGCGGGCGAGGACAGGACGTGGTTACCAAGTGACGTGACACCGTTTGAGAAATGTCGCGTGCTGGATCCTGAACCGTCGCAAAAATTGCTCAGAAAATCTTGGGACAATGCCCGCCGTGCGTTTCCAGAATTGCAGTCTACCGAGGTCGTCGAAAGCTGGGCCGGGATGATTGATGTCACCCCGGACGCCATCCCGGTTATTTCGGATGTAGATGACTTGCCGGGTCTGTTTATCGCCACCGGGTTTTCCGGACACGGCTTTGGAATAGGACCTGGCGCAGGGCGTTTGATGGCCGAGATGGTCACGCGGTCGAAACCCTGCGTGGACCCGACCGCCTTTCGCTTATCCCGTTTTACGGATGGGTCAAAAGTGCGGCCGAAGCCGGGATACTAGTTGAAACCCTTGGCAGTGTTAGGCTGTTTCGCAGTTTTGGACGTGAAAGAACAAAGTAAGATCATATTCGAATTTTTAGAAACAAAGCTCTGATTCCGAATTTATCCGCTCTCTGCACAGGACAATGGGCACAAAAAGGCGAGAATCCGACCTACTTACGCCTTTATTGTGGTTTCCTCTCTGCATAGTCGCCGATCTGCCAGATTTTTAGGCTGAGGCGGCTCGTGTCTGGATTGGAGAAGAAAAATGCCGAAGCCTAACAGCAACGGTGGGGGGAAGAACCAAGATACCGTAGCTCCACCACCCGGAGCGATCGTTGGCACAGATAGCGCCGACGTCATTACGCCCACCTCATCTCCCCTGAGTGCCACACCATTGGACGACGTCATTTGGGGCCTTGACGGTGACGATGAGATCGACGGTGGATCAGGGAACGATACCATCGAAGGCGGAGCCGGAAACGATACTCTGAACGGTGGTGACGGTGACGACATTATCAATGGTGGTGATGGTGCAGATCTGATCATCGGAAGCGCAGGCAGTGACATCATCGATGGCGGTAGCGGAATTGATACAGTCTTGTATTTCGCCAACAGCGAGACGGACTATACAATCAACGAGATTACCGAGATCCAAGGCAACGGAAAGAAAGCCAAAGAAGTCGTGGTTGCCTACGAAGTGTTTGCCAACGATGGTTCGGGCGACGTTGACTATATTACCAATGTGGCGAGCGTGAATATCGAAGTTGTTCCTCAAGCCGGGGAGATTATCACGCAGGGTGATTTTGCCTCTGTCGATAATGCTTCGACAATAACCGTCAATGTACTTGCCAACGACTACATCGAGGGTGGGAACCTGGGTGAAGGTCTGACACTTTCTGCAATCGATGACATTCAGCTTGATTTGAATGGCGATGGGATCAACGACTACGACCTGATCCCTGATGGTGAGCCACTATCATACTACAGCAATGGCGGCCTGCTGAATGATGGATCGATTTTGACAGTGTTGGCAGACGGAACCGTGACTTGGGACCCGAACGGTGTCTATCAGTCGAACGACGGCACCTCGCCAACCGTGTCTTTTTGGTATGAGGCGAGCGATAGCAATGGAGCCACGGCTTATGGCGACGTGACTTTTCAGGTCACGTATCCTGCACCACCGGGCGATGTAACCTTTGAGTCGATGGTGCCACTTTACGACCCGTTCGCCTCGGCAATTCTGGGGCATATCTACCAGGATGGTCCAAATGGAGAATATTGGATAAGCCAGCTAACCAATGCCACGAACTGGTTCGAAGAACGAGATCTGTCTGCGGGTGGCAACCACGACTATGACCTCGATGGCGACGATGAATTTCGTGTTTGGACCGACCTTGACGGAACCACGCATGAAATGAATTTCAAGCACAAGGACAATGAGGCCTTTGACCTGGGCGGCATGACAATCGTTGGGCTTGATCCGGGTGAAGAAGCGAACTTCTATTTCGCTGATGAAAGCGGAAATGTTCTGGGTTCGGTTACTGTCACGGATGCCGACTTGGATGCCAATGGAGTTTTGGAATTCACAAACGCGACCGACGTGGTTCAATTCACCGTAGAAGCGGGTGTCGGGGATGAATTCTACATCGACGACGTGTTCTTGCTCTGACAAAGCAGAAAAGTCAAAAGCGACGGTTTCTAGCTTTGGCGAAATCGCTGTTTAGACGTGGTTCACCGGGTGGGTTAGGAGGTTTTGTACAATGTCACAAAACCTCCTGAAAGAACGGCAGTGCCGGTCCAATACCGCGGAAGCTTAGCCCATCATCTGATAGCTGACGGGCACAAAGCGGAAGCCGTCGCCGCGAGTTTCTACAAAGCCTGCACCAGGGAAGGGCATGTGATAGCCGACCATGGGCACTTTATCGGCGGCCAGCATGCCCAGGACCTTGCGGCGCGATTCTGTGGCAGCGGCCTTGTCCATGTCAAAGCGCACTTCCCACTCGGGATGTGCGAAGGACCAGATATAGTGGTTTGCCAGGTCACCTGTCAGGATCAAACGTTGACCGTTGCTTTCGAGGTGAAAGACCGTATGGCCCGGTGTATGTCCAAAGGCGGACATCGCGGTGATGCCGGACGCGACATCGCCGCCATCTTCGACAAACGTCATCTTCTCGGCCAGCGGTGTTACTTTGGCGGCAACCAGATCGCCCACGCGGTTTCCGGCCTCTTGGGCTGCCCAAAAGTCATATTCCTGTGCCGCTGTGACATAGCGCGCGTTGGGGAAAGTTGCTGCGTCATTTGTCGTCATGCCACCAATGTGGTCAGGGTGCATATGGGTGATGACAACAACGTCGATCTGGTCGGGCGAAACGCCAGCATCTGCCAGCGCAGCCTGAATGCCACCTTGTCCGAGCCCTGTGTCAAACAGAACCAGCTCTGATCCGGTGTGCACCAATGTCGGTGTGAAGAAGAACTGTGCCACGTCGGGCGAGATGAAGTTTTCGGCGGATACTTTTGCAAACTCTTCGTCAGATGCGCCGCCGCCAAAGATTTCCTTTGCTCCGTCGCGCGGCAAGCTGCCGTCCAGCAGGGTCGTGACTGTGAAGTCGCCAAGCTGGAATGATCTGGCAATAGTGGTGTTCGCCTTGGTCTGGGCCCCGGCTGCCAACAGCGGTGTTGCCGCTGACGCAAATGGAAGGGCTGCTGCGGCACCCAGGGCCGCTCTGCGTGTCAAGTTAATGGCCATGTCGTCGTCTCCCTGTCAGGTCGTCCAGTACGAGCTAGCCCAAAGTGGGCCATGCGCCAGTGTATAGCCCGGTCTTCGGCCTGCACGGATGAACATTACGTGTTCATTTTTGATCACTTCGCGATCTCGCGGGTTCTGACTACCTGGGGTGAATGAAACCCCTGCTGGACAAAAACGCGGCTTTGTGACAAGAGCCGCGCCAACAGGAGAACTCCATGACCACCACCCGTTTCGCCCCGTCGCCCACCGGCTATATCCATGTGGGCAACCTGCGTACCGCTTTGATGAATTACTTGATCGCCCGTAAGGCGGGCGGGACATTCATTCTACGCATTGACGATACCGATCCTGAGCGGTCGAAAGAAGAATATGTCGATGCGATCAAGCAGGATCTGGAGTGGTTGGGCCTGCATTGGGACCGTGTTGAGCGTCAGTCTGACCGTTTGGACCGCTATGCCGAGGCGGCGGACAAGCTGCGCGAGATTGGCCGGTTTTATGAAGCATTTGAGACGCCAACCGAGTTGGACCTGAAACGCAAGAAGCAGCTGAATATGGGCAAACCCCCGGTCTATGACCGTGCTGCGCTGAGCTTGAGTGAGGCCGAAAAAGACGCCTTGCGCGCCGAGCGTGGCAATGGCGTCTGGCGGTTCAAGCTGGATCATGAGCGGATTGAATGGAACGACGGGATTCTGGGCGATATCTCCATCGATGCGGCCTCGGTCTCGGATCCGGTTCTGATCCGGGGTGATGGGCAGGTTCTTTATACGATTGCGTCGGTCGTCGATGACACCGAAATGGGGGTCACGGATGTTGTGCGGGGATCAGATCATGTGACCAACACGGCGACACAGATCCAGATCATCGAGGCGCTGGGCGGAACCTGCCCGCGCTTTGCGCACCATTCTTTGTTGACGGGCCCGCAGGGGGAAGCGTTGTCAAAACGTCTGGGTACTCTGGCGCTGCGCGATCTGCGCGAACAGGGTGTGCAGCCGATGGCCTTGCTGAGCCTGATGGCGCGGTTGGGCTCGTCCGATCCGGTCGAGCTGCGCGCGGACATGTCTGAACTGATTGACGGGTTCGATATCGGCCGCTTTGGTGCGGCACCGACCAAGTTTGACGTACAGGATTTGTTCCCGCTGACGGCCAAGCATTTGCAATCGCTGCCCTTGGCCGACGTGTCCGAGGCTGTCGCGGACGCAGGTGTTCCGGCTGATCTGGCAGAGCCGTTCTGGACCATGGCGCGTGAGAACATCACAACTCTGGGGGATCTCAAGGCATGGTGGGATCTGTGTCGCGATGGGGCTGAGCCGTTGATCGATGACGAGGATCGCGCGTTTATTGCCGAGGCAATGGATCTGCTACCGGACGGCCCGTTCGATGGTGACACTTGGGGGACTTGGACCAAAGCTGTGAAAGAGGCCACAGGTCGAAAAGGTAAGGGACTGTTCATGCCGCTGCGCAAGGCGTTGACCGGGATGGAGCGGGGGCCTGAGATGGCGACACTGTTGCCGTTGCTGCAAGTCATCCGCGCGCGCGGCTAGGAGAATGTGCCTGTCGGCACATGCCTCCGGCAGAGGTATTTTTGAACAGAAGAAGCTGAGGGAGCTTTTAGCCTTGGCTCTCTAGCTGGGTTGTAAAAGCCGGACCGAGAGTTGGTGCAGGCGCTGATCCACGAAGTCGGTTTCGTCTGGTTTGAGTTGCTGGTGGCGCGGATATCGCGGTTCGGCGCGATCGTTCAGGATTGGCGCATCCCAGCCATCTGTTGTGGCAAAGAACCGGTCTGCGCCTTCAGGGCCAAACGCTCGCAGATATCCTTGGACCACCACATCAATATAGCTGAGCAGCAGCGGATGAGTATCGCTTGGCACGTTCTGTCGGGATTCAGGCACGGCATAGACCGCGATTTCGACCTCGTGTCGCAGAGGGTGTGAAACAGCCTGTGTCGCGGGAACACGATCGTAAGCCCATTCGCGCGCATCCAGGGCTGCCCAATCATTGCGGGGAACATGGGCGACCATACCTTCGATTTCGGTGGAGGGGTCACGTTCGACCGTCAGGAACGCAACGGGCCTCAGGTCGGTGTGCCGCCAAACACGCCGCCAGCCTTTAAGAGAGGCAGGGCGCGGGTCGGGGAAGTCATGCGTGGCCAGGTTCACCAGGCTGCCGTAGCCAAAGAAATAGGGGTCTGCCATGCGCTGTTCTGTCCTTTAAAGCCGATTGATGTATGTCAAACCGGTTTTTTCCCGATCATGCAATAACGCAGCATCGAGAAAATCGGGAGGGCCTCATGCGGATTACTAAACGGACCAATATCGCTGTGCGTTTGCTGATGTATTGTGCAGCGCATCCAGGCCGATTGGTGACAAAATCCGAGATTGCAGAGGTCTGTAATGTCTCGGAGAACCATCTGGCTCAGGTTATCAATCAGCTGGCGCAGTTGGGGTATCTTGCCACGCAGCGCGGCCGGAATGGTGGCATGACCTTGGCCAAAGCTGCGGATCAAATCCGGATTGGAGCTGTTTTTCGCGACGTGGAAGGTGAGCTGCCGATTGCTGAGTGCTTTGCAGATGCGGACAATACTTGCCCACTGACTGCCGCGTGCCGATTGCGCCTTGCGCTGCAAGATGCGGCGCAGGCTTTTTACGCATCGCTAGACCACATTACGCTGGACGCGCTGGTTTGTGACAACGCGCCTTTATTGAAGATTTTGCAACCTTTGGCCTGCGCCCACAGCGCTTAGTCGCTGGCCCGCAGAATACGCGCCGGGCGGACCGACAGAGGGCGCAGGGCGAAGCCAAGACCTGCTGCCAGCGTGACCGCGATACCTGCGAAAATGATCCCCAAAGCCGAAGGCCAGATGACGGCATAGTCAACCTCGAAGATAAAGCGCGCAACCGCCCATCCCCCGAGGATTCCGGTGGTCAGTGCGACGCATCCGGCGGCTGTTCCCAGCAAAACCGCCCGTAGCGCGAAGCTGGCGAGGATTTGGCGTCTGTTCGCGCCGAGGGTTTTCAGGATCGAAGCTTCGTAGCGTCGCGCGGGTTCACCGGCTGCTGCGGCTCCGATCAGAACCAAAAACCCTGTCAGGATGGATACCCCTGCGCCATAGGATGTTGCTGCAGCCAGACCAGCGAGCAGGTTTGAGACACGGTCGATTGCGTCCCGGACACGGATCGCTGTGATATTGGGGTACCGACCGGTCAAATCGCTGAGGATCGCCGCCTCGGCCTGTTCTTCTGCATAGACAGTGGCGATGAAGCTGTGTGGCGCCCCGGCCAAAGCGGCCGGGTTCATGGACATGACAAAGCCCATGCCTGCGGTCGAAAAGTCAACCTCGCGCAATGATGTAATCTCGGCGATGATATCGCGGCCCAGGATGTTAACTGTCAGCTCGTCACCGGGTTCGAGCCCCATTTCTTCGGCCTCTTCTGCCGCAAAGCTTATCTGTGGCGCACCGTCGTAATTCTCGGGCCACCATGAGCCTCGGGTGATGCGCGTGGTTTCGGGCGGTTGTTCGGAATAGGTGACTCCACGGTCGCCATCCAGAACCCAATGGTCACCGGCGACGTCGCGCGCCGGGGCACCGTTGATCTGGGTGATCACGCCGCGCAGCATTGGGGCGCTTTCCAGCCGCGTTACCGCGGGATCACTGTCGAGGCGCGCGGTAAAGCCGGGCATCTGGTCTTTCTGGATGTCGACGAAAAAGAACGACGGTGCAACGTCTGGCAGATTGCCCGTGATCGCATTGCGTAAGGTGCCATCGATCTGGCCCACGGCGGCCAGAACCGAAAGCCCAAGGCCAAGAGATAGAACAACGGACGCGGCCCCTTCACGGGCATCGGAAATGGCGGACAGCGCCCAACGCAACGCAGGCCAACCGCGCGCCAGAGGGGCGGCGCGGCGCGCTAGCCACCGGATTGCAACGGCGGCCAGGGACAGCAGCAACAGTGCGCCGGCCAAGCCACCTGCTGTCCATAGGGTCAAACGGGGCGAGCCGCTGAACCATGCGGCTGCGGCGACAAGTACGGCCAAACCAAGCCCTGTGGCTGCCAGATAGGGCAGACGCGGCAGGCCGCGTGTGGTGGTCAACGCATCCCGAAACAGGGTCGCGGCGCGTACCTCTTCGGTTCGTGCCAAAGGCCAGAGGGTGAAGAGGAACGCGGTAAGCAAGCCGTAAAGCGCGGCCTCGCCCAAAGGGCCGACATAGAGCGCAAAGACCGCAGGGACGGGGAGTTGGCTTTCAATGATGGGGGCCAGCATCAACGGGATGCCACTCCCCAGCACAAGCCCGACAACAATGCCGACAACCGACAGGATGCCAATCTGGATCATATAGGTCTGGAATACCGTGGCACGGTCGGCGCCCAAAGTGCGCAGGGTCGCAATTGTCTCGGTCTTTTGCGTCAGATAAGCCCGCACAGCGGCGGACACGCCGATGCCGCCCACGGCAAGGCCAGAAAGACCAACCAGAACCAGGAACGCGCTGAGACGGGCGACAAACTCGGTAATCCCCGGGGCACCGTTGCGCGCGTCGGTCCAACGCATTCCGGTGCCGTCAAAGCTTTGCTCTGCGTCGCGCGAAACCTGGGCAAGATCCGCGTCGCTGGGCAGATCAAGGCGGTATTTGGTCGAGAACAGAGTGCCCGCAGATAACAGGCCTGAGTTTTGCAGGTCGCTCGTGCGCACCAGAGTGCGGGGCCCAAGGGCAAACCCGTCAGCAGCCCCATCCGGTTCGTGGATCAGGGCTGCAGAAAGCACAAAGCTTTGGGTGCCTAGCGCAAACCTGTCACCGACAGATAACTGCAGCTGTGCGATGAGCGTCGGATCCATGACCGCACCGGGCAGGCCATCCGCGCCGTCCAGTGCATCGGCCAACGAAATGTTGGGCTCCAAGACCGGCACACCTATCAGCGGATAGGCGTCATCGACCGATTTGACCTGCGTTAGCGCGCGTTTCGGTACCCCGTCGGGGTCTTTCACCGCCATAGAACGGAAGTCGACCACCTCGGACACCGTTTGCGCGTTTGTCGTCATCCAGGCGCGTTCTTCGTCCGAGGCATAGCGATAGGTGAATTCCAGCTCGGCATCGCCGCCGAGTAGAGCAGCGCCCTCTTGGGCCAACCCGGTCTGTATCGCCTGCCGGACCGAGCCTACTGCAGCGATGGCGGCGACACCCAGGGCAAGGCAGGCCAGAAACACACGAAACCCCAGCAGGCCACCCCGCAGCTCGCGCCGTGCCAGCCTGCTGGCCTGTTTCAGGCTCATTCAGCGGCCTCATTCAAGGCGTCTTCCGAGATATTACCATCGCGCAGCCGGATCACTCGATCGCATTTTTGCGCCAGGCTGTGACTGTGGGTGACAAGCACCAAGGTCGCGCCATGGCGGTCGCGCAGGCCGAACAAGAGATCGACGATGGCCTGTCCATTGGCGGCGTCGAGATTGCCCGTCGGCTCGTCGGCCAGCAATATCTTTGGTCTTGGGGCAGACGCACGCGCCAGCGCCACACGCTGTTGCTCTCCACCCGATAGCTGTGCGGGGTAGTGGTCTCGGCGGTGAGCAAGGCCAACCGCATCCAACTCGGCCTCGGCGCGGGCGAAGGCGTCGGTGTGCCCCGCCAGTTCCAATGGGGTTGCCACGTTTTCCAGCGCGGTCATCGTCGGGATCAGGTGGAAGTTCTGAAACACCACGCCCATCGCATCACGGCGAAAGCGGGCGAGTGCGTCTTCGGACAGTGACGTCAGATCTTGCCCCAACGCGGTAATCGTTCCACTTGTCGCCTGCTCCAAGCCGCCCATCAACATCAAGAGTGAGGATTTGCCCGAACCGGATGGCCCGATCAGGCCTACGGAGTCTCCATGGTTAACGGTCAGTGAGATATCGCGTAGAATATCCACGCGCCCGGCATTGCCATCCAGGGACAGTGATGCATTTTGAAGGGCAAGTACAGGTTCGGTCATGGTCGGTCCGGAAAGGAGAGCGATAATGTGGGATATGGCGCGATGCAGCTGATACGCAAGGTCTTGGTGTCATTCATTTTCGTCCTGTGTGGTCTTGCCGCCAAAGCGGAAACCATTGTTGTTGCCGCTTTGGGCGATTCCCTGACCCAAGGTTATGGGCTGCCGATTCAGCACGGTTTTGTGCCGCAGATGGAACGCTGGCTGCTGGCGCAGGGGGCGAATGTGCGCCTGATCAACGCAGGCGTGTCTGGGGATACCACAGCCGGAGGAGCTGTGCGGGTGGATTGGACGCTCACGCCAGATGTGGACGCGATGATCGTGGCTTTGGGCGGGAATGATCTGCTGCGGGGGCTTGATCCCGAATACGCGCGTTTGAACCTGGGCAAGATCCTCAAGGCCGCGCGCGCTGCTGATGTCGAGGTCCTGTTGGTGGGGCTGGAAGCTCCGTCAAACTACGGGGCTGCATACAAGCGGGCCTTCGATGGGATTTACCCTGAGCTGGCCAAGGCATTCGGCACGCTATACGCGCCGAATTTTTTTCAGGGTTTCCCGAACGGGCAGGATTTACAGGCCGCGCGCCATCTGATGCAAAGTGACGGCATTCACCCAAATACAAGCGGCGTAACCCAGATCGTCGAGGGGCTGGGCCCGCACGTGTTGGAGCTTGTGGCCAAGGCCCAGGATTAGACTACGGTGACAACCGTACCTAGTGGAACACGCTGATAAAGGTCGATCACATGCTCGTTCAGCATACGAATACATCCGTTTGACGCAGCGTGCCCAATGGTCTGCGGCTGTGTTGTGCCATGGATTCGAAAATAGGTGTCGACCCCATTCTGGAACAGATAGAGCGCGCGCGCGCCAAGAGGGTTGTCGCTGCCACCGGGTTGAACATAGTCATTGTCCTTGAAACGGGCGTAGGTGATCGGCTCACGCTCGATCATCTCTTGAGTGGGCCGCCAGGTCGGCCACTCTTTCTTGACGTCGATCGTGGCGGATCCGGTGAACTCTAACCCGGCCCGTCCAACACCGCACCCGTACCGGATCGCTTTGCGCGGCTCGGTCACGAAATACAGATAGAATGAGCGCGGAACGACAAGCAATTGCCCCGGCAGGAACTGCTTTTTGATGCGAACAAATTGCGGTGTCGGGTCGTATTCGACGGCCTTCTTTGCCTGAGCGAATGTGGGCAGAAGGCTGGAACTCGCCGTCGCGGCAAGGAACGTGCGGCGCGTGAACATGGCAGGCCTCATCAATTAACCATTACAATCAAAACTTTACCGAAAGTATGATAGCACAATTGGTCAATTTTAGGGCGTATTCAAATTTCACATGTTCTTTCTGACATGTGTTGCCGGTGCAAAGGGCAGGGAAATACCCTGCCCTTTCAGAGCTTATGCAAGCTCGATATTGTCCGCGCTTTCGCGGCCATCACGGCCCGAGCGCAGTTCGTACGTGACTTTTTGGTTGTCGGCCAGTCCGGTCAGACCCGAACGTTCGACGGCCGAGATGTGGACAAAGATGTCTTTGCCGCCGTCTTCGGGCGCGATAAAGCCGTAGCCTTTGGTGGTGTTAAACCATTTAACGGTGCCTGCGGGCATATCCGTTGTCTCCTGATTGATGCTGCCCACGGGGTTGCGGCAGCCTGGCGTCGTCGGTCTGGATCGAGTGACTGAGCGCCGTGATAGGAGACAGTAGGTCGAAATAGAAAAACGTAAGCCCCATTGGTATGTCACTCCAAATGGTCTGACGCAAGAGTAGCTTATGAACGCCCCAGCAAATTTCCGCAGGCTTCAGGAGGGTAGTTTGCTGACCAAACCTTTGTATTGCGGCCCGGCCACAAAGCACTTGGGAAGCTGGTTGATCAGCGCATCAATCGGCCCATAAAGCCGCTCGGCCGCTTGTCTGAGATCCGATGGGATGTCCTTGGCGACGCGCGCGCGTCTGGGCGGGGCCTTGAAGGCGATCCCGGTGAAGTCCGAGATCGTCTCTTCATGATCCCACAGTGCATCATAGTGAACGCACAGGACGGGCACCTGTTCGAAGATGGCCCATTCCTTGACCTGACGCGCCTGTTGCAGCACATCGCGTTCGAACAACTCGTCAAAGTTGCCGGTGGCCTGAAGATGCTCAAAATGTTCCGTAACCCATTCGTCGCCGTAGCGCGACTTGGCGGAATAGACCGACAGCGCCGAATCCTGCGTGTCGCCAAAGCAGAACACCGCCCGCGTGGTCTCGGGCCAGGCGCCCAGGGCTGCGGGGAAATCATGCGTCTTGAACAGGCAGGGTGCTGAGTGTTCGGCATGGGCCAGCCGAGGCACAAACCGTGCCCGTTTGACAGGCCGAGGGTCGGTCTTGTTCAGACCTTCCATCAAGGCCGAATAGGTCAACGTGCTGCCCGCGCGCCCATTGCTGGCCACAATCACCCGATGCTTCAGACGCCGTTCCGGCTGAATCTGAGAGCGCACAAGCGCAACCTTCTTCTGCGCGCTGCGCATCCAACGGGTTGAACACTTTTTTAGGGTTCCACTCATCGCGAGAATGTCTTGTGCTTAATCGGTTGCCGCCCCGTTTCGGGAACGTATCTCGTTAATACTATATGGAAGAGTGGCGGGGTTCTACCTCAAAACGGGTTGGGGTTGGGCGGGACCGATGAGGTGCGTCTTTTTTGTTCAGATCACTTGAACATGCTTCGGCGAGACTCCCGCCCGATTGGTCGTATTCACTGGCTAACGGTGGCGCCCGCGCTGGTTGGGTAATCTCGGGTGGATTGGTGGAAGAGGACACACGCGGATAACCCGTCCTACGCTTGTAGCCACGGTCAATGCTAAACTGTCGTTGAAAGGGCAGACAGAAGACCGCCCAACGTCACAAGAATAGTTCGAGTATCGTTAGCGAGTGTGCAATCGATGCCAAGCTTGCACTCAAAGCTATGGAGCGCGAACGCGCCCGCTATGCGGACGCTGCCTCGCGCCCGTCCGAAAATCGCGTTGCGATTTATCGAACGAACTTCTTATGCTTCAATCGCTTGGGCTCCAGCGCGTCTGGTCCCAGACGGCGCTTTTTGTCCTCTTCGTAATCCTCGAAATTGCCCTCGAACCACTCCACATGGGCGTCGCCCTCAAATGCCAGGATATGCGTGCAGATCCGGTCGAGGAAGAAGCGGTCGTGGGAAATCACAACGGCGCAGCCTGCGAAATCGACAAGTGCGTCTTCCAGTGCACGCAGGGTTTCGACGTCCAGATCGTTGGTCGGTTCGTCGAGCAGCAGGACGTTGCCGCCTTCTTTCAGCAGGCGGGCCATGTGGACACGGTTGCGTTCACCCCCTGACAGCAACGAGACCTTTTTCTGCTGGTCGCCACCCTTGAAATTAAACGACGAGCAATAGGCGCGGGAATTGACCTGGGCGTCACCCAGTTGGATGATCTCGGCCCCGCCGGTGATTGCCTCCCACACGGTGTCGTTGTCTTTCAGGTCGTCGCGGGACTGGTCCACGTAAGACAGCTGTACGGTGTCGCCCAGCGTGATGGTGCCGCTGTCGGGCTGTTCCTGTCCGGTGAGCATTTTGAACAGGGTCGATTTACCCGCACCGTTAGGGCCGATGACGCCGACGATGCCGCCGGGGGGCAGGGCAAAGTCCAGCCCTTCGATCAGTTGTTTGTCGCCCATGTGTTTCGATAGGCCTTCGACCTCTATCACCTTGCCACCAAGGCGCTGGCCGTTGGGGATGACGATCTGGGCGCGGGTCAGCTTTTCGCGTTCGGACTGTTCGGCCAGTTCGTTATAGGCGTTGATCCGGGCTTTGGACTTGGCCTGACGGGCCTTCTGGCCCTGACGCATCCAGTCCAACTCGCGTTGCAGGGTTTTCTGCTTGGACTTGTCCTCGCGGGCTTCCTGCTCGAGCCGTTTGGCCTTTTGTTCCAGCCACGAGGAGTAGTTGCCCTCGTAGGGGATGCCGCGGCCCCGGTCGAGTTCGAGGATCCAGCCGGTGATGTCGTCCAGGAAATAGCGGTCGTGGGTGACGATCAGGATGGTGCCTTTGTAGTCGATCAGGTGCTGTTGCAGCCAGGCAATGGTCTCGGCATCCAGGTGGTTGGTCGGTTCGTCGAGCAGCAGCATGTCGGGCGCTTCTAGCAGCAGCTTACAGAGCGCCACGCGGCGTTTCTCACCGCCCGAGAGGTTGGCGATATTGGCATCGTCCGGCGGGCAGCGCAGCGCCTCCATCGAGACATCGATCTGGCTGTCGAGATCCCACAGGTTCTGGCTGTCGATCTCATCTTGCAGCTTGGCCATCTCATCCGCGGTTTCGTCGGAATAGTTCATGGCCAGATCGTTATAGCGATCCAGGATGGCCTTTTTCTCAGCCACGCCCAGCATCACGTTTTCGCGGACGGTCAGGGATTCATCGAGCTGCGGTTCCTGCGGCAGATATCCGACCTTGGCGCCTTCGGCCGCCCAAGCCTCACCGGTGAAATCCTTGTCGAGCCCGGCCATGATTTTCATCAGGGTCGATTTACCCGCGCCGTTGACGCCGACGACACCGATTTTCACGCCGGGCAGAAAGCTCAGGTGGATGTTTTCAAAACACTTTTTGCCACCGGGATAGGTCTTTGAGACACCCTGCATGTGGTAGACATATTGATAGGCGGCCATGTCGCGTCCTCTGGGTCGGGGAAATTGAATTGGCCGGTGTGATAGCGGATGCGGTTGGTGGGGGCAATGGAGTTGGTCAGGTCAAAGACAATGCGTGTTCGAAGCGCTGGCGCAGCTTTGCACCCTTAAGTGGATTGACTTGTTCCACCCATGCGATTTGGCCGTCCAGATGCTGGAGTGTTTCCAGGTCGTCTTTGCCCTGCGACCTAAGGCGATGGATGCGTGCTTTGAGCCGGTCGAAGTCTTTGCGGGTGATGTTGACATGGTGATTGACGACGATCCCGGTCACGACCTGAGATGTATGGCTTGGCATGACGCGCGTTTTGTCTGGGTTGGTCGTGAACCTTTCGTCTCGGATGATATCCGGGACCACGCTGCACAGGGTTCGCGCAATGTGGGTTTCACCGGAAAAGGTGAGATCGTCGGCATATCGCGTATAGGTCGCATCAAGGCTCTGTGCGAGCCCAGCAAGGCGTCGATCCAGGTTATAACTGCATAGGTTCGCAAGTGCGGGCGATGTCGGTGCGCCTTGAGGAAGATGTCGGCGGCGCAGGTCGTGATGGCCAATTCGCCCCAATTGGGCGCGAACATGTGCCGGGATCACCAAGGTGACCAGGCCGGTCAGGTGTCGGGCGACGTCGGCGGGGTATCCTAAGCATCGAAATACGCCGAAGATGCGTGGATAGGTGATGGATGTGAAGTAGTTCTTCAGGTCGAACGAAACCACCACGGGTTCACCGCAATGACGCGCCGCAGCCTGAATGCAGGTTCGATCTTGCACAAATCCAAAGGCGTGGGGACTGGTGGGAACTTGGTTCAGTATGGATCGCAGAATGCGTCTTTGCAGACGTTTGAGGGCGGGCTTGGGTTCCTCGATCAGGCGCGATGTGCCGTCGCGTTTTGGAATGATATGGAACCGGTAGTGAGGGGCAAACGCATTCTTGGTTCGATTTGACAGCCCGTTCAGGTCGGCAAAGCGCACCAATTGGATCGGAGGGATTGCAAGCCATTCAGCCAGTTCATCGCAACTGGACAGGTCAGGCAGGTTGAGCGACCGAAAGATGTCGATGGGGGCAAATTTCTGAGGCGCGATCGGAAACGGCGCAACAAGCTTGCGGGGTTCAGTATATCGTGCAATCTGCCCCGTTTCAGGAAAGCTCGCCAATGTTTGAGCGATTGTCCTTGCGGATGGCGCATAGGGTTGCGGCAGGGCAGACACCAGCCTGCGGGCCAAGCTTGGCGCCAGGTTTCGCAGTCTGGGTGGCAGGCGCTGCTGTAGGATCAGTTTTGTGTCAAAATAGGTCCACTGCGCCTGAGAGAGTGAAGCCGCAAGGGACCGAATGGCTTGTTGTAAATGCATCTTTTTAATAGCTTTGGTCTGATCAGAACCGCCCCTCAACCATATCTCTGTTCGGCATGACCTGTCCTTGCCAACGGCAAGCCTGGGTCATGCGCCGAATGTATGCAGTCAGGTCGTAAGCCACGGGGAAACCCCGCAGAATGTGGTTGCCCACGGTCTTGAGGGGCGGCCTGACACGGGCAGATCAACAGAACTTGGTTTGGTCGTCAATCGGTTTGCAGTTGGAGTAGTAAATGTCGCTGTCAGAGCTTATCGCAGGTTGGGCACAGCCGGGTCGTATCGAATGGATCGGTCTGAGGCTCGAACGCCGGGCAGGGATGCAGGTTGTGGAGGCCGCGATGATTCTGACCGATGGGATCGAGGGCGACCGGGCGCGTGCGGGCAAACGGGCAGTGACGTTGATCCAGCACGAGCATTTGAGTGCAATTGGCGGGTATTTGGGGCGAGGAGCGGTGGCACCCGATGTGTTGCGGCGCAATTTGGTGGTCTCGGGGATCAATCTGTCGGCGCTTAAGGGGCGAGAGGTGCGGGTGGGACAAGCGGTATTGCGGGTCACCACCATTTGCGCGCCTTGCAGCCGGATGGAGGAGGCGTTGGGCGAGGGCGGGTATTCTGCGGTGCGCGGACATGGCGGCTGGTGTGCTGAGGTTCTGAAGCCAGGGCAGGCCCGGTTAGGTGATCCGGTTCAACCAGTCGATTGACAAGCCGCAAGAGTTCTGAACATCAGCGGGGGATGGAACGATTTGACATCCCATACGCCGCACCCGGGCAGGTCATCGGGCTGTTCGGAGGGTCCTTTGACCCGCCGCATCGCGGACATGTGCATGTCACGCTTGAGGCGATGAAAGCCTTTGGGCTGGACCGCGTATGGTGGCTTGTGTCGCCTGGAAACCCCCTGAAGCAGAGGGGGCCTGCGCCACTTTCGCAGCGATTGCGCGCTGCAAAGGAAGTAATGCAGCACCCTGATGTAGAGGTCACTGATATCGAAGCCCTCACCGGGACGCGGGCAACGGCGGATACCCTGGCCGCGCTGCGCAAACTTTACCCGCAGGTAAAGTTCGTGTGGCTGATGGGGGCAGATAATCTGGCGCAGTTCCACAAGTGGAAGGATTGGCGGCTGATCATGGACAGCGTGCCGGTTGGCGTCGTGGCGCGCCCCGGGGATCGGATTTCGGCCCGTATGTCGCCTGCAGCGCGGGTCTATGCGAAATACCGGGTGGATGGGCAGGCGCGCCACCTGCTGGGCCGTGCCGAAGCCCCCGCCTGGTGTTTTGTAAACGTTCCGATGATCAACTTGAGTTCAACGGATCTTCGCAATCGCGGCATCTGGCAGGATGGAGTGTTGCCGGAATAGCCCCCTTTCGCTGATATTGAATTTCGACTGTTGTCTGAGATTCAGCGCTGGGATTTTAATCTCTTCATGGTTCAACATCTGTCACGCCGATTATTTCTAACCGGGCTTGGGTCGATGGCGATCTCTGCTCCGGCTCTTGCCGACGCGCCGCTTGTGTCATTGCGGCCGGTTTTGCGAGGCGCGCAGCCTTCGGGTGCAGAGCGGATCGTGCAGGCGGCGGGGTTGAAAGGGGATGTGGTCTTTGCGGTGGCTGACGTCTCGACCGGTGTCCAACTTGAAGAAATGGGGGGCGACATGGGTCTGCCTCCGGCCAGCGTTGCCAAGGCGCTGACTGCGCTATACTCACTTGACGTTTTGGGGCCGGACCATCGGTTTGAAACTCAGCTGCTGGCGACCGGAGCCATTGAAAATGGTATTCTCAACGGTGACCTTGTCCTTGTCGGCGGTGGTGATCCTTTGCTGGACACTGATGACCTGGCCAAAATGGCCACTGCTCTGCGCGAGGCGGGTATTACTGAGGTTCGCGGTGCCCTTAAGGTCTATGTTGGTGCTTTGCCCTATGTCTTCAGCATCGATCCTGAACAGCCGGATCATGTCGGGTATAGCCCATCGATCAGCGGGATTTCACTGAACTTCAACAGAGTACATTTTGAGTGGAAACGCAGCGGTAGTACATATGCGGTGACCATGGATGCGCGCAGTGCCAAGTACCGCCCGGATGTGGACATGGCGACGATGCGCGTCGAGCCTCGGAAAACACCGATCTACACCTACAGCCGCAGCGCACGACAGGACCGATGGAGCGTCGCACGCGCGGCTTTGGGTGCGGAAGGTGCGCGCTGGTTACCCGTTCGAAAGCCAGGTCGGTATGCTGGCGATGTTTTCCGCACTTTGGCTCGGGCGAACGGTATTGTTCTGAAAGACGCACAAATCACGCGCGAAATGCCCAGCGGCAAGGTTCTCGTGGTTCATCAAAGTGATCCGCTTGAGAGCATTCTGAGGGGAATGCTGAAATACTCGACCAATCTCACTGCAGAAATGGTTGGCATGGCGGCTTCGATTGAACGCGGCGCCGATATTCGCAACTTGCGGGATTCGGCGCAGGAGATGAACCGTTGGGCGGCTGAGACCTATGGTGTCGATCGGATCGCAATGGTCGATCATTCGGGTCTTGGTGATATGTCGCGGATGGCCCCCGGAGACCTGGTCGCTGCTTTGGTCATTGCCCGGAAAACAGGGGCTTTGCGACCGTTGCTGAAGCCATTTGTGTTGACGGATCGTCAGGGGCGCGTGGTGCGGGATCATCCGATCAAGGTGGATGCCAAAACCGGGACGTTGAACTTTGTGTCGGGTCTTGGAGGGTTTTTGACCACTGCGGGTGGCTCGGAACTGGCCTTTGCCATATTCACGGCCGATGTCGAACATCGCGCCACAATCCCACGATCGCAACGCGAACGCCCCAGCGGAGCGCGCAGTTGGAACAGTCGGTCGCGAAAGATGCAACGGGCTTTGATCGAGCGGTGGGGCGCTTTGTACGGTAGCTAGAGTTCGTGCGCGGGCGGATCAGACGACGTGACGCGCGCGGGCGCCACGCTCGATAGCGGCGGCGTTCAGGCGATCGACGTTCAACTCGTAACGGATTTCTTCCAGCAATCGTAATTCTGTCTCGGCCAAAGATCCGTCTGCGGCTGCCACATCGCATGCCAAAGCATATGCTGTTTCATTCAAACGGTCGGGCAAGTTCTCCCGGATCAATCCGAACAGAGCGTCCAACCCGTCTTCTTGTTCGAACAGATCAAACACGATCTGCGACACGCGACGCGTGCGGTCTATGTCGTAATCCGCAAAAACCGGTAGCAGGTTCACGGCTGCTTCGATCTTGACCAGTTCTGCGGTTCGAATTTTCTCATCCGAGACAGAAACGGCGACCATGATTGCCACAAGGCAGTCTTGCGGGGACAAGGAGTGAGTGTTCTGTTCGGGCATAGTGCTGGTCCTGCATCCAAATTTTGCATCCGCACGATATGGGGCGGCGCTGGCAGGTTCAACAGCTTGTTTTCGTTTGCGACCTTTCGCCTGTCAGAACGGCAGGCCAGCGTCCCTAAACGAGGATTCGATCACCCGGCGTGTGTGCTCCGTTTCGATCAGCTTGATGAAGTTCCAGTTCGACAGACGGAACTGTGGAAACCCTGCCGTCAAATCCTGTAGGGTCATGCTGGCTTTGTCTGCTTGGCCGGTCGCATGATAGCAGGCCGCAGCCCAGCACAAAGCAGGCGGTCCTACCGGTCCACCCCGGGAGACATTCTGTTCATATGCGGCAAGTGCGGCGTGATGGTTTCCTGCCATGAAATTTGCGTGGGCAATCACGTTCAAATAGGGCCCGTTCACGAAATTCGGGCTTAAACGGAACGCAGCTTCGGCAGCGTCAACCGCAGCGGCGAAGTTCCCACGCATTCCGTTGACAATGGCAGAAAACACATGGGCGTCCGCATCGCCGGGCAGCAGCAAAAGACCTTTTTCTGCAGCTTGTTGCGCTTCGTCAAACCTGCGTTGCGCAAGCAAGGCCAGGCTGAGGACGGTTTGCGACCACCCAAACTCGGGGTCAAGCGATATGGCCTTATATGCCAGAGCTTCGGCGCGCAGGCCAATCGGTTGCGGATCCTCATGTCCCCACAAGGCGCCAAACCCAACAATCCAAGCCTGACCGGCATAACCGCCGGCAAAGTCGGGGGCTTTCTGGACGGTTTGTTTAAACAATTCATTGGCAGCGGCCATACGGGCCGGGATTGGCGGGTAGGGCGTAGATTTTGCCTTCACGAACAGCTCGTAGGCATCAATATCAGTGGTGTGAATTGTACCCAGCCGTTTGGTTTCAGACTTTGACAGCTTTACCGACATAGCGTCGACCACGGCGTTGCAAACCAGATCCTGCAACTCGAATACCTCATCCAGAGTTCCGTCATAGCGATCTGCCCAAACGTGGCCGCCTGTTTTGGCATCGATCAACTGGACATTGATTCTGACCCGTTGACCAAGCTTGCGCACACTGCCTTCAATCACATTTGCCACCCCAAGTCGCCGACCAATGGTCGGAATGTCGATGGCTTGCCCTTTGAAGACAAATGTCGAGTTGCGCGCGACAACAAACAGGCCTGAGATTTTTGACAGGTCGGTAATGAGATCTTCGGTCAGCCCGTCAGCGAAATAGTCTTGCTCGCCATCGCTGGACATGTTGTCGAAGGGCAGCACCGCGACCGAAGGAAGATCCGGTAAGTTCAACTCGGGGTCTTTCGCGGGCAGGGTTTTTCCGTTTTCCCAATGCCAAACGCGAATGGGGCGGTTCATGTTCTTGACGGTATGCTCGCCCCCGTCGGCCCATGTGACGTCAACCTTGTCCCGAACCTGACGATAGGCTTCGTCTGAAAGACTGATGCCTCCGGATTGGGCCAACGGTTCGATACGCGCGGCGATATTGACGCCGTCGCCGAAAATATCGCCGTCGTCGATTACAATATCGCCCAGGTGGATGCCAATCCGAAGCGCGATACTTTTGTCGTTCAGAGGCTCGCCCTCGGCGTCTGACAATTTGTTTTGAAGCGCAATTCCTGCCTGGACACTGTCCACGACCGACGGGAAATCTATCAGGAACCCATCACCCATTGTTTTGACGATCCGTCCGGAATGGCTTTGTACAATCGGTTCGATCAGATCGTTTTTGAGCGCCCGAACAGCGTTGATGGTTCCGGTTTCGTCTTCGGCCATCATGGCGGAATACCCGACGACATCCGCAGCAAAGATCGAAGTGAGTTTTCTTTGATACTGGTCCGACATTTTCCAGACCCTATCCCCCCTATGGTTTATCACCTAATGAAAATCGATGTTTTGCGGTGTTTACCGGCTATTTTGTGGACGCTTTATTGACTCATGCTGCGCCAGCACAATAGGAGGGGCGCGGTCGGTTGCACGGGGCAATCGGCGCTTATCCCTTTGGAGCTGAAACTATGTCTGAACTGCGTGAAACCGCGATGTCGTCTAAGGCCTGGCCTTTCGAAGAGGCGCGCCGGTTGCTCAAACGCTATCAGCAGGATGCGCCCGAGAAGGGATATGTGCTGTTTGAAACCGGATATGGCCCCTCGGGCCTGCCCCATATCGGGACGTTTGGTGAGGTCGCGCGGACCACGATGGTCAAGCGCGCGTTCGAGGCGTTGTCGGATATTCCGACCAAGCTGATCTGTTTCTCGGATGATCTGGACGGGATGCGCAAAGTACCAAGCAACGTGCCAAATCCCGAGGTTTTGGAACAGCATTTGCAGCGCCCACTGACATCTGTGCCGGATCCGTTTGGCGAATACGACAGCTTTGGCGCGCATAACAACGCGATGTTGCGCCGGTTTCTGGACACTTTTGGGTTCGAGTATGAGTTCTACTCGGCCAAGGAGTTCTATGAGTCTGGTCAGTTCGACGAGATCCTCAAGCGCGCGGTTGAACGCTATGACGAGATCATGGCGATCATGCTGAAAAGCCTGCGCGAGGAGCGCCAGCAGACCTATTCGATCTTCCTGCCGTTGCACCCCGAAAGCGGTCGGGTGATGTATGTGCCGATGAAGAAGGTCTGTGCCGAGACCTATACAGTGACCTTCGACGACGAGACCGGCAAAGAGTGGACCGTTCCCGTCACCGGTGGCAACGTCAAGTTGCAGTGGAAGCCGGATTTCGGTGCGCGCTGGGCTGCGCTGGGCGTGGATTTCGAGATGTATGGCAAGGAACACGCGACAAACGAAAAGATCTATGACGCCATTTGCCGAGCCTTGGGTGGCCGTGCCCCCGAGCATTTCAGCTATGAGCTGTTTCTGGATGAGAATGGTCAGAAGATTTCAAAGTCGTCCGGCAACGGTGTGTCGATTGACGAATGGCTGACCTATGCGCCGACCGAGTCGCTGGCTTATTTCATGTACCAAAAGCCGAAGACGGCGAAGCGGATGCATTTCGATGTGATCCCGAAGGCCTATGATGAATATCATCAGCAACTGCGGGCCTATCCGGGCCAGGACCTGAAAGCTCAATTGAACAACCCGGTATGGCATATTCATGGTGGTGATGTACCTGAATCGACGCTGATCGTTCCCTTTGCGATGCTGTTGAATCTTGCCTCTGTTTCAGGGGCGGAAGACAAAGAAGCGCTGTGGGGCTTTATCCGTCGCTATGCACTTGAAGCCACAGCCGAAACGCATCCCGATCTGGATCAGGCCGCAGGGTTTGCCGTGCGTTACTTCAACGATTTCGTCAAACCGACGCGCAAACACCGTGCGCCAACAGATCAAGAACGCGAGGCACTGGAGGCGCTTAAAGCGGCACTGGAAGCCTATGATGGACCGATTGAGGACGAGGCGCTGCAATCGGTGGTTTATGCCGTGGGGCGCGATCGGTTTGATCCGTTGCGGGGTTGGTTCACGGCACTCTACGAGGTGCTGTTGGGGGCCTCACAAGGACCAAGGTTTGGGGGGTTCATCGCGCTCTATGGTGTGCCCGAGACCATCGCGCTGATAGACAAAGCCTTGGCCGGAGAGCTGGTCTAATTTGACCTGGGGTCGCATGGGGCTACTGTTGATGCAGGAGGTAGCCCCATGCGAAACCTATTGCTAGCCGTTTTCCTGAGCGGAGGACTGACATCCGCGGCCTTGGCCCAGAGTGATGAGATCGAGGCGAATATCGCGGCCCAGATACAGGCGTTCAAGGCGGATGACTTTGCCACCGCCTTCACCTTCGCCAGCCCGAATATTCAAAGACTGTTCCAAACGCCCGAGAACTTTGGCGCCATGGTGCGCAACGGCTATCCGATGGTTTGGCGGCCTGCCGATGTGCGGTTTTTGGAGCTGCGTGAAATCTCGGGTACGCTCTGGCAGAAGGTCATGATCACCGATGGCTCGGGGCAGGTTCACCTGCTGGATTATCAGATGATCCAGAGAGAAAACGGCTGGAAGATCAACGGGGTTCAGCTTTTGGGGAATGCCGACCCCGCCGCTTGACGCAACACCACCGTCACGGTGGGCAGAGCGGCAGTTAACTCCTTTCCTTTACTCAAACCAACGCGTCCGGGCATGCCCCGGGCAAATGGTTTGGCGCGCCTGCGCTTGGCGCGATTGGGAAAGGGATTTCTATGAACAAGGCAATCACCGACGGCATCGTGTTCATGCCACCTGCTTTTGCAAATGGCCTGGGGGTGTGGTCCAGCGGCGACGGGACGCCGGGTACCCCGACCTATGACGGATCGGGTAGCGGGGCGTTTGTGCCCTCTGATGCGGATTTCGCCGGGTGCCTGGAAATCTTCAAAACCAACCCGACCCAGCAGCTGCGCTATATGGGACAGACGCCATTGCAGCCTGGGTGCTATTTGCAGATCAAGGCGCGGGTCAAAGCGATCAGTGGCCCGCTGCCGCAGGTCCGGATTGCGGGTTGGGCTGGGGCCGCCGGGGATGTCAACGTTGCAGGAGTTGTGCAGCAGGGGCCGGCCACGCAGCTCAGCGGTTATGGGACGGTGCATGAGATCACGGCAATCGTTGGTACCGGCTACCGTGCGGGGTGTGGATATGCCCTGGGGGCCCACCGCGATTTATGGGCATTTTGGCATCGATATCGAAGGCACAAATGGCGCGGTTGTGCGGGTGGATGATATTGAGATCACCGATGCAACCAGCGTATTCCTGCGCGACATGATCGGTATCGTCGATGTGCGCGATTTCGGTGCAATCGGCGACGGTGTAGCAGATGATGCCGCCGCGTTCGAGGCCGCGGATCAGGCGGGGAATGGCCGTAAGGTCTATGTGCCCCAAGGTGTTTATTTCCTGGGGCAGGACGTCAGCCTGAATTCCGAGGCGGTGTTCGATGGCACCGTGGCCATGGCGCCTGAGACAATGTTGCTGCTGACAAAGAGCTTTGATCTGCCCACCTATATCTCGGCCTTCGGGGACGAGACGCTGGCGTTCAAAAAGGCGTTTCAGGCGCTTTTGAACAACTCCGACCATGACTCGTTGGATTTAGGCGGGCGCAAGATTTCGGTGAGCGAACCCATTGATATGCAGGCCGCTGTCCCCAACCGCGACAGCTATGCCACACGTCGGGACATTCGCAACGGGCAGTTTGACGTCAAAAGCAGTTCCGCATGGGATACCCATGGGATACCGATGTCTACTCTTCGGTCGCGACCTATTCGACAAGTGATCCCTTGCGCTTTTCCAACGTGGCCAATGTGGCGAATATTCCAGTGGGATCACTGGTCACCGGCAGCGGTGTAGGGCGCGAGATCTATGTGCGGGACAAGAATGTTGGCGCGGCTCAGATCACGCTGAGCGCCCCCATCTACAACGCGGCTGGGACCCAAACCTTTACGTTCACAGATTTCAAGTACCTGTTGGATTTCAGCGGCTTCAGCATGGTGCAGAAGTTCAACATGGAAAGCATCGAGTTCCAGTGTAACAGCCGATGCAGCGCGATCCGTCTGGCGCCGACGGGTAATACCTTTGCTTTGAAAGACTGCTTTGTCAGCCGTCCCATGGATCGCGGCATCACCTCGATCGGTTCGGGGTGCCAGGGTATGCTGATCGACGGGTGCCAGTTTCTGTCCAGCGAAGAAGGCGAGGATGTTGCGGACAGAACTTCGATTGCGGTCAATTCCAATGGCAACGACGTGAAGCTGCGCCACAACCGGGCCAATCGATTCCACCATTTCGCCGTGCTGGGTGGCAGCAATAACCTTGTTCTGGGCAACCACTTCTTTCAAGGCGATTCAGTACCAAATGGCGTTCGCAACGCGGGGCTCGTGTTGATCGGTGCTTATAACAGCTCATCCGTCGCAGAGAACTATGTCGACAATTGCTTCATCCAATGGACAAACGAACGTGATGCCAATCCAAACTTTAGTTCAAGCTTTTCGTTCAGTGCGTTGAGTATTACGGACAATGTCTTTTATTGCAGCGATGTAGCGCCATGGTTCAGCTATATCGTCGTGCGACCTTATGGTTCAGGACATTTCCTGAACGGGTTGACCGTTACCGGGAATACTTTCAGGTCAAACGCAGGCGGTATCTCTCGGGTTGATAGCGTCGATACGACATTCGCCAATCTAAACAAAGACCGCTATGCGAACGTTACTTTTGATAACAACACATTCCATGGGATTACTACTTTTTGTGCGAACCCGCTGAGGATCAGACATGTTCAGAGCTCAAACGCCAAGGGGTGGACCATTGGTTCTGGTGGTCGGTTGCCTTTCGGGGGCAAAGCGCGGAGTTGTGACTCGGTTGTTTCATTGAGCCGCATGAGAAATAATTTGAATGCGGATACTTTCTATTCGCCATATGTGGAATTGGCGCAGGGATCTTCGGGAAACAACGTGAAATTACAGTGGCCCGAAGCAGTCCGCGGGACGGTCTCGGTAACCATGCGTGTCGAGCAATAGAGCAAGTTGAGGTTGGCCGCCTTACAGAATGGCCAGCCTTTCAGTAGGTTTGCCATAGAGCGAATTTCAGTCCTGGCCGATTTTGAACTGCGTTTGCTTCGATGCCAATAATCCAGGTCTGCTTCCCCGACTTTGGGCGGTACATCAGCGAAGGTCTCGCAGCCCAATAAAGAGGTTGCCCCGAAATATATGTGGTTTCGATCTGCAAGAGCGGGTCGAACCGACGTTTCGAGGACAGCCCGACGGTGAAATCCAGTTTACGGAACAGATCTAAATGGTGACGGTATTCAAGCGCTGAATCGATTGCGATCCAACCGTTCCCAAAAGCTGAGTCAAAGCCTTTTCCGTAGGACAGCGTTGCTTTGTACAAGGCCCACGCGCGCAGCCCCTCATGGTGGGCGCCAACGCCGATCTCGCCAGCCAGACGGCCTTTCGCGTTGAAATCCGCCAGGGGAAAGCGGGCGAAAACCAGCGCGTGTCCATAATAGTCGTGCCTCTCTTCTGCATCCAAACCTATGGTCAGTTTTGGCCGCAGACCCCATTCCGAGTAGAAACTGGTCTTGTAGGAGTAGATGCCGTGGTCTTCCTTAAATGCCGTAGCTGAAAACGCTGTAAATGCTGTTCCTTTCTCGCGCAGCCAGGCGCCTGACCAGGCGGGACCGCATAGCGCTAGACATACTAATAGAAGAGACACAAAACGACACATTCGTGCAGCATCACCAAGCATGGTTAACGCATCGTTAGTAAAGGTTTCGATTTCGAGAAATTTCCATTGCGATGCGATATTTCCGTCGGAAACACATCGTTGTTTGCAAAGCTGTGCTAGGCTGAGATCAGCCAAGAGGAGGATCCAGATGCCCAAAATCTCAAAAGACGCCAGCTGTCAGACAGTGATCACAACCTTCGAGATGACGCCCGGCACCTGCCAGGATTTGCTCGAGGCGTTGACCGATGCTTATGCGTCCTTCATCTCGAAACAACCCGGTTTCATATCCGCTGGGCTGCATGTGAATGATGCCCAAACGCGTATCGCGAACTATTCCCAATGGGTCAATCGTGACGATTTCCTTGCGATGCTCAGGACACCCGAGATGCGCGAGCGGAACCGGAAGATCAACGAGCTGTGCAAAAGCTTTGAACCGGTCATGTACGATGTGGCCGAAACCTTTTGACTTTCTGACCTGAATCAAAGCTGAAATTCGGCAAAAGATGCATCGTGGCGGCGCAATGAAGGAGGCGCAGCCCATGTATCACAATATCCTCGTTCCGATTTCATTCGACGCCGAACGCGACACGTCAGGCCCTTTGAAGCTGGCGCAGGTTCTGGCCACACCGGATGCGAAGGTCACGCTTTTGCATGTTGTCGAACATATTCCTGACTATGCGATCACCTATGTGCCCTCGGAATATCTGACCGAAGCGCGCAAGGCGGTAAAGGTCGAACTGGACACGCTGGCGGCGCAGTTGCCGAATGCAAAAGGCGAAGTGGTTGAAGGGCATTCCGGGCGGACCATTCTGGACTGGGTCGAAGCCAATAAGCCCGACCTGATTATCATGGCCTCGCACCGGCCGGGTATGCAGGACCTTTTGCTTGGCTCAACTGCAGCGCATGTTGTCCGGCACGCGAAATGTGCGGTTCATGTGGTGCGCTGACACAGTCGCTTAGACGCCAAGGCAGTGGTTTCGCAAGCTGTGCCTTAGAGTTGCCACATCCGGGCTGTACCGGTTGGGTCATGACAGCGGCCCCGGAACCAAAGACATCACGAAAACTTGGGCCAGCCGCCAAACGGCGGCATGCCAAGGCGGAAAGGCTGCGCAGGAAGGCATTGTCGCCCTTGCGTATCCTTCTGATGATCGTGGCGCTTCCGCTGACCACGGCCATGCTTGTGTTGGCGATCTATCCACGCGCCACCAGTTTCGAACGACATGAGGCGATTATCCATCTGGTCGCCATGGCCGGATGCGATGCTGTTGCCGCTATTGGATTTGGGCATTTCCGCGAGGGTGAGCCCGGGTATCACAAGAAATATGATCCCGATGGCGACGGTGTCTCATGCCCGTCGGTCTTTCACGCTCAGGTTCCTCTGACCGCCGAAGTCCTGAAGCCGGTGAGCACACAAGCTCCAGCTCCCCGATCTGTTGGCAGCGCTAAATTCATCACCCCGGAGAAATAACGAGGGTTAGGCCTTCATCGCGTTCAGCAAGTCTAACAGGCCCCTGCGATCCGCATCATCGACATAATCTCCGGTCGCCAATCGTTCGGCGATGCTCAGGCGCAGACGCTCCTGTTGGGTGCGCACTTCTTCCCCTGCTGTTTCGGCCAGTGTCTTCATGATCACCGCCACCGCTTGCTTCCGCTTGGTGGTTGGGTTGGCGATATAATCGACAAGGCTCTGCTGGCCGGAATCGAGGATGTTTTCGGCCAGCATGCGCAGTTGTTCACCATTTGGCAGCAGCGGCGCGGGAGCTCCCTCGGGCGGTAGAATTTCCGGCACGCTGCGCGGGGTTTCAGCCAGCGCGTTTGCGCCGTCGACAAAGGCTTCGGTGATCATCCGTGTGATCTTGATGGCGCGCGGGTCTTTGAACAGGGCTGAGGCGATGGCCACGCCGTAATCCGTATAGACCCACGGGTTAACCCTCCGCCCACCGCGACCTTTCGGTTTTGAAATCACATTCTGTGATTGCAAACCGGCGACCTCAGCATCGGTCAGTTGAAAGCGGTAACCCTCGAACAGGTCCTTGTTGCGCGATACGGCCTGATTGAAGGCGCTGACGGACTTTCCGTAGAACAGCGCCAGATCCTCGGCCAAAACCACACGGGTACCGCGCACCTTATGAATGGCGCTTTGGACCTCATGCGTGCTGGGCAGGGTGTTGGGGTTCGTCATGGCAGCGTTTGGAATCACAAATTGTGATGTCAAACGTGGCGGAGAGGGCGCTGGGCTGCAACCTTGAAGTGTCGGTGCCCAAAATTGGTTCAGGCATAAGGTTGAAAAAACGCTGAATCTTCAAGTATCAATACGAGATTTAATGCTGCCGTGCTAACTTTCACGAGGCGAAGCCGTTCCGGCAGCGCCCTAGGGCAATTTCGCCAGACGAGGGAGGAAAGTTATGTTTGCACGGATTACTCAATACAAAATGAAGCCTGGTTCGCGTGAGGCGGCGACGGCAAAAATGAATGAACTGAAATCCGAGATTATGGGCATGCCCGGGATACATAGTTTCACCAATGTTATGAACGAAGATGGCTCTGGCTATGTGATCTCGGTGGTCGAGAGCGAAGCAACATCGAATGCAAACGCGCCCAAAGTGGCCGAACTATGGGGCTATTTCGCCGAGTTCATGGAAGGCCCGCCGTCACCAGTCGGATTCGATGTGATTGCGCATTGGGATAAGGGATGAACACGTACCCGAGCGAGAAAAACTCGCTCGGGTCACAGCGTTTCTAGCGTCTGAGATTAATTCCAAACGAAATGAAAAGCGTTCGTCGAAATCTATCTGGATTCTAGGAATCTCAACTGACTTAGGACAGCTGAGCTCCCGCGCATTCGCGGAAAACCCTCACCGGTTCCGCAGCGCCGACCAGCGAGAATTTGGTCACCTGATCCTGCGTGAATGCGTAAGCTTTTTGGTTGTATTCCAACCCATTAAGCACGTTTCCGAAACCCGTATTCGTAACCGTCAAAGAGGTTGCGCCATCCGAAAGAACGTGGCGGGATGTAGCAATCTCGATCGGTGACGAGCCCTCGAAACGCATCGCGAACCATGGCGTCTGTGTCCAAACGGAGTTCGTTTGGGTCACGGTGATTGAATAAAGCGGTTCTGACGGATCGTAGGTAAGAAATATTGTTGACGCTTCGGACTCGTGTGAGAGGGTGCAAATTTGACCAACGGTTACATCCCACGCGTAGGCGGGGGTGCTAAGGATCATTAATAACAGAACGGCTCGCATAGCCTGAAACTAGCTACAGAATCCAGTTAGGCAAGGCGACTGAATCAAATGACATCGAGCGCAGCATCTTTGAATTAAGCCGTTGTCAGTCTACCGCTTCCGCCTTTTCACATTCCCGCCCCGCTGCCCCGGCCTGCCAGCCGTTGACCGTCCGCGCGATTTCACCGCGTCCTCTGAGGCCTTCTCGACCGCCCATTGGCGCGCCATGGGGTCGTCGGCGACGGCCAGATCGACCGCTTCCAAACGTTTGATCTCGTCGCGGATGTTGGCGGCCTCTTCGAATTCCAGGTTCTCTGCGGCTTTGCGCATTTGCTCGCGCAGGCCGTCCAGATGCGCTTCCAAATTCGCGCCGTGCATCGGTTTGTCGATGGTCGCGGTGACGCGGTTCATGTCGACATCGCCTTCGTAAAGCCCGGCCAGTACGTCTTCGACATTCTTCTTTACTGTCTCGGGCGTGATGCCGTGTTCTTCGTTATAGGCGATCTGTTTGGCGCGGCGGCGGTTGGTTTCCCCCAAAGCGCGCTCCATGCTGCCGGTGATCTTGTCGGCATACATGATCACCCGGCCCTCGGCGTTGCGCGCGGCGCGGCCGATGGTCTGGATCAGTGAGGTCTCGGATCGCAGGAACCCCTCTTTGTCCGCATCCAGAATGGCGACCAGCCCGCATTCGGGGATATCGAGGCCCTCTCGCAGCAGGTTGATGCCGACCAGCACGTCAAACGCGCCCAAACGCAGGTCGCGCAGGATTTCGATGCGTTCGATCGTGTCGATATCGGAATGCATGTAGCGCACCTTGATGCCCTGTTCGTGCAGGTATTCGGTCAGATCCTCGGCCATCCGTTTGGTCAGAGTTGTGACCAGCGTGCGGAAACCATCGGCGGCCACTTTGCGGACCTCGTCCAGCAGGTCATCGACCTGCATGCTGACAGGGCGGATTTCAACCTCGGGGTCCAAAAGCCCGGTGGGGCGGATCACCTGTTCGGTGAAGACGCCGCCTGACTGGTCCAGCTCCCACGCAGCCGGGGTGGCCGAGACAAAGACGGATTGCGGTCGCATGGCGTCCCATTCCTCGAACTTCAGCGGGCGGTTGTCCATGCAGGAGGGCAGGCGGAACCCGTGTTCGGCCAGGGTGAATTTGCGGCGATAGTCGCCCCGGTACATGCCACCGATCTGCGGCACGCTGACATGGCTTTCATCGGCAAAGACAATGGCGTTGTCTGGTATGAACTCGAACAGGGTCGGGGGTGGCTCGCCCGGCGCGCGGCCGGTCAGATAGCGCGAATAGTTTTCGATCCCGTTGCAAACGCCGGTGGCCTCAAGCATCTCAAGGTCGAAATTGGTGCGCTGTTCAAGTCGCTGCGCTTCCAGCAGTTTGCCTTCGCCCACCAGTTGATCCAGCCGGATCCGCAGTTCCTTTTTGATCCCGAAGATCGCCTGCTGCATCGTGGGTTTGGGCGTCACGTAGTGGGAATTGGCATAGACACGGATATGCTCCATCGTGTCGGTCTTTTCCCCTGTCAGGGGGTCAAACTCGGTGATCTGTTCCAGTTCCTCACCAAAGAAAGACAGCTTCCAGGCGCGGTCCTCAAGGTGGGCAGGCCAGATTTCCAAGCTGTCCCCGCGTACCCGGAACGAGCCGCGCTGAAACGCCTGATCGTTGCGGCGGTATTGCTGGGCGACCAGATCGGCCATCACTTGCCGTTGGTCATAGTCTTTGCCCACCTTCAGGTCCTGCGTCATCGCCCCATAGGTTTCGACCGAGCCGATGCCGTAGATGCATGAGACCGAGGCTACGATGATCACATCGTCCCTCTCTAACAGAGCCCGTGTGGCCGAGTGGCGCATCCTGTCGATCTGTTCGTTGATCTGGGATTCTTTCTCGATATAGGTATCGCTGCGCGGCACATAGGCTTCGGGCTGGTAATAGTCATAATACGAGACGAAATACTCGACGGAATTGTCGGGGAAAAAGCCCTTGAACTCTCCGTAAAGCTGTGCCGCCAGCGTCTTGTTGGGGGCCAGGATGATCGCCGGGCGCTGAGTTTCTTCGATCACCTTGGCCATGGTAAAGGTCTTGCCGGTACCCGTCGCCCCCAGCAGAACCTGATCGCGCTCGCCAGCCAGAACACCGCCCGTCAGTTCCTTGATCGCTGACGGCTGATCACCTGCAGGGTTGAATTCGGTCTGCATGACGAACTGCTTGCCGCCTTCCAGTTTCAGGCGGGCACGCACGTCTTCGGCGGTCAGTTGGGTTTTGTCGGAATGGGCATAGGGCATGGTTGGGCTCCGAGTCAGGCCCTTACATTTGTTCTTATTTTGTCCGGCTGCAAGGGCGGATCGGATTTCAGGTCTGTTTCCGGGATCTGAGACTGTGTGCATGAATGACTATCTTGGTCGATGTTTCGAAATTCTACGCCCTTGATACGCGCAGCTCATGACAGTTTTTGACATCAGCGCTCGTGACCAGTTGTGACAATTGACATCTTGTCCCGAGGCTTCCGCTGACGCATAAACAGGTCAGCCAAGTGAGTACGGAGAGGCGACATGCGCGCACGGATTTACCAGCCTTCGCGAAACGCGATGACCTCGGGGATGGCCAAGACCCGCAAGTGGGTTCTGGAATATGCCCCTGCATCCTCGCGCGAGGTAGATCCGCTGATGGGGTGGACGTCGTCCAACGATACTCAGACTCAGGTGCGCCTGAAATTCGAGACCAAAGAAGAGGCGCTGGATTACGCTAAGGACAATGGTATCGAGGTGCAGGTCAGCGAGCCGCATAAGCGCAAACCGAACCTGCGCCCGCGCGGGTATGGTGAGAATTTCGCAACGGACCGCCGCAACCCTTGGACGCACTAAGTGATCGACATTCGCGAAGCTGATCCGGGATCCGAGGATCTTCGCCCCATCATCCAGGCCCATCTGGCCCATAGCTGGGACGCAACACCGCAGACATCCAATCACACCTTGGATGTAGAAGCTTTGCGCGAGCCGGGTATCCGTTTTTGGGCGCTTTATGAGGGCAATACAGCTTTGGGGTGCGGCGCGTTGAAAACCCTGCCAGATGGAACGGCCGAGGTGAAATCCGTACATGTGATCGCAGCGGCGCGGGGGCGTGGGCTGGCCCGGATCATGATGACCCACTTGGCTGATCTTGCGCAGCGAGAAGGCCTTTCAGCACTGGTTTTAGAAACCGGGGCGGCGCATCTGCCCGAATACGACGCTGCGCGTAAGCTGTACGCAGCCTTGGGATATTCCTATTGTGACCCGATCTATGGCTATGCCCCAGACCCAAACAGCGCCTTCATGCGCTTGGCTCTTGAACCCGGATCGTAAAAACCGCAAGAAGGGCGCAGCGGTCCCTTAGCTCAACTGGATAGAGCAGCTGACTTCTAATCAGCAGGTTGAGGGTTCGAGTCCTTCAGGGATCGCCATCAAAAACAGCGGGTTACAGTATTGCGTCGCAGGTTCTTGCTCGGGTGGTATCGTGGTAAGCCACAAATTGGCGAATTTTTCCGTTCGTCAAAAAAGTCAGCGCTATGTAATCCGCTTCACTGAACGCATGCGCAAACTCGTTCAAATTGGATGCAGTTAAAGAGTTAGCGCTCATGTTGTGTTGCGAGCGCGAGTTTTTTTCACTGTCCTCCCTGTCACTGGGGCGTACTCGATGCGAGTACGCCCTTTTCTCATTGGCGGAACGAGTGATGATGCGCATGTGCCACAGGTCAAGGTTCAATTCGTATCTCAACGACCGGGGAGGAATCGCTCAGTCAGAGGTTTGAGCGAATACACGCCGTATGCGCAGCAACTTTCCGCTACGTTAGTTTTAGCTCACTTTGCGATACGTGCATGTTGATCTATTTCGGTCGCGAGGCATAGGCGAGGTTCGAAATGAAACTCACGGCAGTGGAAATAATTTGTATTACCTTAGCAAGCGTGGCGGCATTTGCCGGTTTCGCAGGAGCTGCGAGCGTTTTGATTTCCGTGTTTTAGGTGTCGCATTCATCGAGTTGAGACAGCCAAAGACGGCGCTTTGTCTAAAGCGCTCTGCGCATCAGTGTGCCTGTTTCTATTTCTACGATCCGCTCGGTATCTGAGTGGAGAAGCGTTCTGCCGTGTAACAGAAAAATTCAACGTATAACCGCCTGAATTTAGACAAATTCCCGCCCGAAACGGTCAATATGCGCGGCTGAAATGCCACATAAGCAATGGACCGAGCTCCAAATGAAATTCTCGCCACTTTTCCTCATTTTTCTACCGATTGCCGCCTTCGCGGAAGAGCGTGTTTTCGAGTGCGACGCACCAGATGCACAACATCCGGAAATGGCTGCACGATTGGTCAAGTACGAAGGTGAGGACAAAGGCCACATCACTATTGGTGACATCGACAAGGACGTCGCGGTCTACCCGGGGTTGGACACGCTATGCGGATAAAGCTGACGTTCCTTGCTGCAAAGCGCCGGGATGCAACCTGAACATTTGCTCTGCGGAACTTGCCGCCGCACAAGTTCAAATTGCATAACTTTCTTTGGAACGATATTTGCGATTGCAGATCGATAGGCTGATCCTACTCAAACTCACTCTCATTCCAACTCCTTGCAATAACCGTCAAAGCAACGATAAGACTTCAAGTCGTAAAGTGGAGATTTCACTCGTCGGAGCTAAAATGAGCGTTGCGGAAGCGACCAATCTGCAAGGTGCGAAGATAGCCGTCATTTGTAATGACACGGTAGTAACCTACCTGAGAGACAACTTCGATCACATTCCTAATCCTAACCAGTGGGACTTACCTGGGGGTGTTCGCGAAGCTGGCGAAACTGCGCTAGATTGCGCGTTGCGGGAAACACAGGAGGAGTTCGGCGTATGTTTGTCGAAGAGCTCAGTTGTTTACGAAGCAACCTTTATCGCCCAAGCAGCTGCTAATCTGCCGAAACGCGAAGTTGCCTTTTTTGTTTGTATGGTTTCTCCGGACGTTGTTTCGATAATCGAATTTGGCGAAGAGGGACAGTGTTGGGAGATGATGCCAATTAGAAAGTTTCTTACGCGCGACGATGCGGTGCCTGAATTGCAAGCTGCGTTTAAGACATTCTGGACGCGTTAATGTAAAGGTGGGCGCTTATTTCCGAGGGGCAAATTAGGGCCGCTTTGGGCTCAAAGCAGCTATTCGCAGCACTCGGCTTGAATGACTGCTATGCGGACAAAGCGGACATATTCTTGCGCCGAATCTTGTCATCCGTATGCTCATTTTGACGACAGAAGAAACGGAGCATTCGCCTACATGAAGTCTTTCTCCCGCAGATATTTCTGGTCATTCTCAATGGTTTTGGTCTCGTTGATGACAGTACCAAGCCTTTCACTCGCACAAGTTTCGGAGAGTGTAACATCTCAAGTCATCTATGTTCCTTCCTATTCGCGAGTTTTTACGCAGGAGGGGCGCAGCGAACCGCTCGCGTCTACACTCGTTGTGCACAACATTAATCTGCAATCAGAGATCAAAGTTGAGCGCATCGAATATTATGACAGAGCGGGGCAGCTTCTGGAAACTCTCATAAATGAGCCCGTCCAACTGATGCCATTTGGGTCGATGAATGCGCTTGTACCTATTGGTAGTGTCGGCGACGGGATTGGTGCGAACTTCATAGTTACTTGGTCGGCAGAAATACCGGTACTACCCCCCATCGTTGAAGCAATCATGGTCGGTGGAAGCGGCACTCAAGGGATCTCGTTTACAAGTCGAGGTCAGGTGTTGTCACAAAAACCGTAGCTCCCATTATCACTCTTGCTTCGACATAGCCAACTTGACCGTCAAGTTAGTACTTAAGCACCAGTGACTAGCTCTCTGCCACTGCGGCTGGATCTAGCTTTGGGTTCCAGGCTGACATTGGTGCATTTGCTCAGAGGGCTACTCAGGGCGGAAAGCAGACAAAGCAGACTTAGGCAAAATATTAAATTGATCTGTTCCTTCATCGCCTTACGCTGGGGACAGGGAGGATCAGGTCATGTACCGCACATTCGTTTCTGCAATTTTTGTGGCCATTGCCACGACCTGCTCGGCGCAGGATTACGATATAGTCATAATGAACGGGCGGGTCATCGATCCTGAGACAGGATTGGACGCCATCCGAAATCTCGGGATCAACGGCGGCGAGATATCCGCAATCTCCGAGTTCGCCATAGAAGGTTCGTTGGAGATCAATGCAACTGATCTTGTTGTAGCGCCAGGGTTCATCGATTTGCATGCACACGGCATGAACTTGGGCGACATGCGTATGCAGGCGATGCAAGGCGTTACAACTGTTCTGGAGTTGGAGTCCGGTATCCTACCTATTGCAGATTGGTATGCTGAAATGGAACGGCAACAGACGCCACTGAACTATGGGGCGTCTGCGGCTTGGACGTTTGGCCGAATAGCTGCATTTACAGGTGAAGGGCCTGCTGCCGAACTATCCTATTTTCAAGATGCGCAGAGGTTCGACGATTGGAAAACAGAAATCGCTGATCCGCTTCGTATGGCGGAGTTGTTGGACTTAGTAGAGCAAGGATTGAAAGAGGGGGCATTGGGAATAGGCGTTAATGCAGGATACGCGCCTGGATACGGACAAAAAGAATACTTTGCTTTGGCAAATATGGCCGCTGACTATGGCGTGGCCACGTATACGCACGTGCGGTACGCATCGAATTTGGAACCTCAGGGGTCTTTTGAGGCAATAAAAGAATTGATTGCGAACGCCGCGCTTACAGGCGCACACATGCATATCTGTCATATCAACAGTTCTTCATTGGAAGACGTCCACGCCACCCTTGATTTGGTTGAACGTGCGCAGGCTCAAGGCATTAACGTCACGGTAGAGGCCTATCCTTATGGTGCAGCGAACACCGTTGTAGGAGCCGCGATGTTCTCAGGAGACGGATGGCGAGAACGCATGAGCTCTACGGCACAGAACTTTCAACTTGGCTCAGATCGCATGACAGAACAAGAACTCGCCGATTACCAGGACAACGAGCCTGGCACCTTTGTCACATGGCATTTCCTGGACGAGAACGATCCGGAAGCGCTTGCGCTATTGGATGCGTCCGTTACCCACCCAGCAGTCATGATCGCCTCGGATGCTGTGTTTTGGTCCTACTTCGACGAAAGCGGGTCAGTTCTGAACTATGAAGGGAGTGATTGGCCACTTCCCGAAAATGTATTCAGTCACCCGCGGTCGGCTGGAGCATTCACCAAAATCCTTCGGTCATATGTGCGCGAACGGGGTTTGCTGTCGCTCAAGGAAGCAATTCGCAAGATGTCCTTGATGCCAGCTCAAACGCTTGAGGAATTCGTTCCACAAATGAGGAGGAAGGGGCGGCTGCAAGTTGGAATGGATGCTGACATTGTCGTCTTTGACCCTACGACCGTATCAGACCTAGCCACCTACGAAAACGCAAACCAACCCGCTGTTGGGGTGCAAGCCGTTCTCGTAAACGGCATGTTAGTTGTTGGTGATGGTGAACTCAAAATAGACGCTGACTCAGGTCAACCAATCCGCCGTAAGCTCGAAAGATAAGGTGACCGCTTTGGGCTCACACCGGTCATCCGACGTTTTATGCGGGGCTTGCTAATTTACCAATAGTGGCTGCGCGTACCGAGCGGATTTTCCCTCAAAACAAGAGCCAATGGAACGTTTGAACAGCTATTCTGTCCAAGATCAGTAAAACTAAGCTGACCTTGACTCTATCTGAATGACATGCCCTTTCGGTACTGCACAGAGCGCGGATCTTATTGACTCAGATCAATGCTATAGATCTCATTCACATCAGAATGCTGGAATGCAAGTTCGGGCCTTCGCTGTCGAATGTCCTTGCAGTCGATGTTTGTTTGGAGGGTATAATGCAACGGCTTCCCACATGGAGAACCGCACTCTTAAACTTGGTATTTTTGGCGGCACCTATGGCAGCGCATTCCAGCGACTGGAGTTTCGAAGCCACAATATACCTGTTCATGCCAGAAACCGAAACGTCGCTGGACACTCCACGAGGCAACATCGATGCGACGCTCAGTTTTTCGGACGCGCTAAGCAATTTGGACCTTGCGTTTATGGGTACAATTGCAGCCAGAAATGGACGGTGGAGCTTGCTAGCTGACTACAACTACACCGACCTTTCTTTCGGAGATGACACGCCTGGCACCGCATTTTCCGGGCTGGACACGTCGCTCAAGACGCAGTTTCTGAGCGGATATGTTGGTTACCGGATCTATGAAGATCCAACTTTACGGTTAGACGTTGCAGGAGGTTTCAGGTGGTTTAGTACAGAAACCCGGTTCTCGCTGTCACCCGGAGCGTTGCCAGGACGTACAACCACTGTGGACGCAGACTGGACTGACCCTGTTGTCGGAGCCCGTGCTCGGTTTAAATTCTCAGACAGGTGGACCGGCACGGCGTTTTTAGATTATGGCGGATTCAGCAGCGACAGCGAGACCTGGCAAGTATTGTTGACCGCGGATTACTCAATAAACGAAAGCTGGATGATTAGAGGCGGATATCGCTACATCACGCTCGATCACGAGATCAACGGCAACGACTTTACATTCAGTCAGTCGGGGCCGGTTATCGGTGTGACATACCGCTTTTGATTAGCACTCGAAGAACTGTATGCAATTCTGCGTGCGTGACACGGATGCGATAGCGCTACACGAAACAATGGATTTGCAAAGATTGCTGTTTCCGCGAAAGCTTAATACAGGCATTTCTTGTTTGGGCTAGGAGCAGCTATTCCCTCGATCACGCTGGATGTCCACTTTGTAGACGATACAATCATTTGCTCGGCAGGGCCCATAGTTTGCTATGCAATCGTAACCTCGAGCTCTTCTAAAGAGTGCCATTCAAACAAATGATGCCCTCTTGGCGACGCCACTCACTCCACATCACCAAGAGGCAAACCAGACAACACTGGCGAATGCATGAGCAACAGAGGTAATACAAATTTGCCACGCATTCGAATACTTGAATCAAATATGCAATAATTCAAGTATTTTTACGCGCGGGAAAAATATTTTTATCGCGCGATCTATGTTTGCGTGAGTATTAGATCTCGCAATCCTGCTTTTGAAGGTAGGGGCAAACTATGAAGGTGGTTGGTTACCAATTTGGACAACACTGTCTTGAAGCAGTGGCCACACCAATCTGGCTGACTTCGCTTGCCCAAATACGCGTTCCAGATAGTCTGGGCAGTCCCATGACCAGACTATGGCCCGCGCTGTCTGTCATCCCAGATCATGACGGCGCGTGTATTTGGATCACCACTACATTCTGCCCTGCCTTGAGCGCACACTTGGGTATCAAGCGGTTGTAGAGCAGGCTCCGTTAGTGCCTACGTTGCGCACAGCAGCCACCTAAAAACCAGCTTAAGTGCCCTCTTACTCAGACGGCTCGATAGCAGGAAAGGACCAATTCCCGTTCAAGATCTCTTCACGAGGTTCATAAAGCCGAACAGTGTAGTTCCAGCCTGATGTGATCGGTATGCAATTCACGCGCCCATCTTCGCAAGCTCCAAAATTGATGGTGATGCTACCGTCGGCATTCGCTTCTGCTGTAACGTTGTTGAGACTGTTTCGACCGAGATCGTTTGCTTCCAGATATCCGTCGGCATTGTAGATTGTAATAGACCAGAACGCGTTAACCGGGACTTCATTTACCGTCACCGAATGCGGTGTTTCGCCATCATTTGCATCGACGCCGTCGATTTCATAGAGCGCAGCCGTTCTCGGTAGTCCGCCCCAGCCGGCAGCGGTTCCAACCAAATGATCGATGGGCCTGGTCTCTTCTTCGGTGCCAAACGAGTAGAAGCTGCTGAATCCGAGCTCGGCAAGGTTGCTTAAGGCCATGCGCGCCTGTGTCAAATCATCCAGATCCCAATCTGGTGCCTCGAACGGACCCACTCCACCTCCAGTCAAGATAAGACTGTCCTGAGCGGCATGAGCCTCTGCCACATCCTCAGGGTCGTTGGCGTCCATGAAGATCCGCACAGTGACATAGCCGAAACGGGTACCAACGTTTTCTTCGGTCAGCTTGTAGGTCCCAGGCGCGGTTTCTACGAACATGTAGTGATCCTGATTGATCACATGCATCGAGATGTATCGCTCGCCCAGATCAGGCAGAGTAAATTCAACCGGATCGGACAGGTCTAGGACGATTCCGGAGTAGAGTGTGTCCTGGTTCATCCGGATAACTGGTTGATTGTCAGGGGTCGTCGGTTTGCGAACGTGAATCAATTCCCCAATACCCACGTCAAAAGCGGCCATGTTGGCACGGAACATATGATCCGTCTCCGCCCGGACAAAGGTGCCCAGCGTCACTGGTTCGGCGACACCCAGAGATGGGGCCAGCAGCGCAATCGGAAACAATTTTTTCAACATCATTGGCTTCCTTCTCAGTTCACAGGTTGCGCGGCGGGAAAAGTCCAGCTTCCATCTAGGACCTCCTGACGTGGGCGATACAGGCGCACCACATAGTTCCAGCCTTCGGTGATGGGCAGGCAATTCACCCGCCCGTCGTGGCAGTCTCCAAGATGGATGGTCATGCTTCCATCAGCATTCTGCGCGCCGGTGACGGAATTGGTGCTGTACGCGCCCAACGTATTCGGCTCATAGAAACCGTCGGCATTGTACATACTGACCGACCAGAAAGCGTCTACCGGCACGTCGTGAGGCACTTCGATCTTGTACGCGCCGACAGGCAGACCAGGAAAAAATGCAGGGTAAAAGGCTTCCGTCTCCGGCAGTCCGCCCCAACCGGCAATCGTGCCCAGCATGTGACGTATCGGGTGGACGTTGTCACGTGTGCCAAACATGCGTGAACTGTCTGGTACAAAGCCTAGTGCGCCGAGCGGCAGGAGTTGTGCGACCACGGCTTCAAACGCTTCCTCATCGTAGTTCGGCGCAACAAAGGGATTGGACGCATTGGCCTCGATAGACATGGCATCCTGTATCATATTGACGGCTGCCACGTCGTCCGCGTCGGCGGCATCGACAAGAACACGCAAGTAGACGATCACATAGGGTGTATCGAAGGTCTCCATGTCCAGCGTATAGGTTCCTCCCCCGAAGAACACGTCGTTGATGTAGTGATCCTGATTGACGATCATGGCCGTCATGTAGCGATCACCGACATCGGGAAGGTTGAGTGTCGCACCCTCACTGATGTCAACGACCGCTGTACTGTAGAGCGTGTCGCGGTTCATCCGGATTGTTGGCTGGTTTTCCACCGGTGTCGGCTCGCGGAAGTGAAAGAAACGGTTTATCCCACCCGCAAGCTCCACGTATTTTCGCAGCTCAAGATCATTCGCAGCCCGAACAAAGTTGTCTGCCGTGATCGGGATTTCACGACTGTCCAAGAGCGCATCAAGCGTATCATCCAAAGCCTGAGCCCACGCCGTTTGTGCCGTAAACAACAGACCACTTAGCACCATGAAGGGCGCCAGCGAGGCGGCCTTAGCCAAACGAACCAATGATGTTTTTCTCATACCAAACTGACCCTACTGACCTGGGGTGTACCAAATGGGAGACGTGTAAGCGCGCTCCTGATGGACCATGACAGCATCGTCCGGAAGGTTGAGGTCACCGTAATACGCCTCGTCGTGAGCCAGCCATGTGGGGGTGGGGATTTCGAGAACGCGGACATAGTAGTAAGCGCGTTGCGCCGGATCGAACTCCGGGTCCACCCAGTGCGCAGCAAGTGCGGCAGACCCGATCGCGTTGGTGTAGTCCGCACCATTCACGGTGTTGCCAACCGGTGGCAGTTTGCCTTCTGCATCCGGCGCACGGTCTCCCGCCCAGTTGGCGTCGAAAACCTTGGTCTGAGGTGCGCCGTCTGCATCGACCCAGCCTTTGACAATCTGGATACGGTCAAGGTTCGCGCCGTCGGGATCACGCAACGCACGGACCATGAAGCTGGGCGCAGTACCCTCTGGTCCCGTGAAGAGGTCAGCCCCCATCGGCACACCGCGCGCATAGCCTTCCACGGCGAAGTCCGGGCGATGAACCTCTTCGGGTTCAAAGTCCCATCCAGCAAAGACACGAACGGTCATCCGCGGACCCGTCGTGGCGTAGACTTCCTTGCGCTTAAATGCGTCCCAGATCGCTTCGCGTGTATTTTCACGCGCCCAAGCTGCGGCGAGGCCGGAGGAAATCACCTCGTAGTGTCTTACGGCTATTTCATCGCCGAGGAAGTCGGGCTGAATGATGTTTTCAAGATAACGTTCTTCGCCGGTACCTGGCTCACCTGGAGAAGCCTTTCCGAAGAAATTGTCCTCACGCGCCGTGGCCAATGATGTGTGGCTGTCAGTTGCGCCAATCATGCCAAACTTGAATGGGTTGACCCCGATGCCTTATTCATAGGCGAGCCCCCGCGCCAAAGCTGAGCGCGCGTACTCGCGAGGCAGCATCTCGGGTGTCTTGAGTTCAGTCCCAAAGTTACCCCGATCCCACGTGCCGTAGTCAGCGAACTCGTCGTTCGGCGAAAGCATTGGATGGGTCTCCCCATCGCCCTTGATTTGCGTAACCTCGTAGAGCGGCTCCCACCGCATCCGACGCTCGGCATATTCCGCGTCGATGGGCTCGCCGTTCTCCCGCACGTCGTTGAACATCAAACCGTTCGAGAGGTTGCCGTTATGCGCGAAGGCCATCACCTTGCCGCCAGTTCGCGTCTCATAGGCGTCCATCCAGTCCCAGAGGTCTTCCGGATCGGAGCTGTCATAGTTGGAGAATGGGACAACATCGGCGACCTTGTCCGCATCATCCCGGAACATGACAACGCGGTGCAGGTTGTTGGCGTTGGTGACAGATGTCCATTCAAACCCGTGAAGCGAGGTGAAGACGCCAGGCTGATTGTACCGTTCAGCGATGTCCACAATCCGGTTGTAGAAGGTGCGGGTCAGATCATCATCATCGAGTGGATCGGCGTTGGCCATCATTGACTCACCCCATTGAACGTAAGCTGCAACCGAGTTGCCGGCTTTGACAAGCTCGTGCACCTGTCGGCCCCATGAGTTGGCCAAAAGCTGGGGGTTTGACTCTGCAATCATCGGCGCGAGACCGAGGTTCTCGGCATGGTCAGCGACAACCAGAAAATCAAGAGGGCGCACAAGTTGCGCATATTCGCCAACGGATGCTCTGACCTTTTCACCTCGCGCAAAACGGAAGGCTTCATCCGGCCCAAGCGCATTTCCGACCATGCCAGCATCGGTCGAATATGACGTATGCAGGTGGGTGTCGCCCCAGAACACTCTGTTGGGAAAAGACTGATCGACGAAAGGCGAATAGCCTCGCTGGCCAAGTCGGACATCTTCAGGATTGATGGCAAGTTCACCGGAATAGCCTTGGGCAAATGTCGCACCGGCAAATATAAACGTCAGACCAACTCCCCTTAGAAACGCCTTTTTCATCGCGTTGTACCCCTGTATCAGATCTCCAATCAGGTTCTAATTTAACGGAGCCTTTTTCTTCACCGCTTTGATTTATGACAATTATGGCTGGTTACGCTTGAGCAGGTCGCCCATGTATCCGTTCGTTTCAAGCTCGTGGGTGATATCTGAGTGTTTCGTAAAGATAGGCGTCTAGGTGCCCCCGTTTCTCTGCGCCAGCGCGACATCCATGTCGTAAATCACCTCAAGCATTGGATCGTAGTTTTCGCGCATACTGCCTTCTAGTGAGCGGGCGAGGTCAAAAATCACAAGTATCACGATTGAAAGAACACCTGCGAAGGTAAACGTGCGCCACGTCAACGGGCGTCCTTGCAAGGCCGATCTGTTGCCGACAATCGCAATGGCGACGATTGCGGCAGCAACGATCATAATCATTGCTGGTTTCGGAATGTGCTCTCCCGCTGCCGCAATGCGACGCGTATGAGCGTCGAACATGTTCATCACGCTGCGTGCGACAAGCGCTTTTATCGGCTCTGACTCCTCTTTTGACAAAGCCTGCAACGTAGCTGGCCAGATTTGCGCTTGCGCCTCGCGTGTGCGCACTAGAAAAGCGTCGAATGACTGCTTCGTCTTTATGTCTTGCGGGCCAGCAATTCTTGTTTCCGCATACGCCAAAATAACTGGTTGCAGTTGATCGCGTGCTTCAGTCGCCAACAGATCGGCGCTCAAGAACGCGGATCCGATATCAGCCGCTTCCTCAATGAGTGCCGATTTTCGTGCCTCACGCCAGTTGATCGACGAACTGAATGCGAAACCAAGCAAAAGCCCCAATAGTGCCAACATCGCGCCTAGAGATGTACCGCCCGGGATTTTGTCCGCAGGAACTTTGTCGTACCCCAATCTCCCGTGCTCCAGCACTCCAAAGCGGAAGCCCAAGAATGCTGCTACTGGTAGTAAGATCAAAATAAGTAGAACCAGCACCGGGAAAGAAAAAAGTGGCTCGGAAAAACCCTCGTAGAAATCTGTTGCGTCTGTTCCCAAGCTCCCAACTCTCCGCAATCAATACCGTCAACATAATGTTCAGCGTAACCAGAGATGGCTATCCTGTATACCAAACACTAACGAAAGACATTGCGCAGGCATTTTGAGGTCTCATACGGGCTCGAAGCAGCCGTTCTACGATACAGCCGTTGAGTTTCGACCGAGCACGATAAGCAGACATTGCCCACCAACCAATGATTTCGTCTATTCTGAGCTTTATGCGGCGAGGCACCGAAAATGCTGACTCAGAGGTCTCCATGCGTAAACGCAATGGCACCAATCAATGCAAAAATTCTAGTTCTCTAACGCACGACTTCTTGAAGCACTTCGCCGCTTGCGCCATTTGGGCGCGCTGTGCTCAGCAAGGCGGACAGAGTAGATGCTATGGATGTTGTGCACACTCGGCGCGCGACGCGTTGCGGCTCAATGCCTGGGCCGGAAAACAAGATGGGCACATGGGTGTCGCCTCTCCAAGGCGAACCATGTGTCGAGGTCACTGAAAGGCCATCAAAATCTGCAATAAACCAGCCAGGTTTGAAAACAACGTAGATATTGCCAGAACGCGCGGGGTTATGGTTGTTTCTGATCAATTTCATGATTTCAGTATCGGGCAGTCGGTTCGCTTCGATGGCAGTAGCCGGGATGGCGAAGGCCACATCCGGAAAAGACAATAATTCCTCGGCAATGGCAGCCTCAAGAGCGTTCAAATCAATGTCGGGGCGCGCCAGAACCTCGGGATCAATATTGAGATAGGGATGGGCGTATCCCGCCAGCAACGGACCAGTGATCTCAAAACGCTGTTTCAAACGCGTAATTTGTTCGGTTGGGTCCCAAGTATCCGGAGCCACGAGGCCTGTTTGAATGCCAACGCTTTCCAAATAGCCGGGTGCATCCGTCGTTCCGTGATCCGCAGACAGAACGATCAAAACATTCTCCAACCCAATACGTTCGTCGATAAACGCTAGAAGGTCCGAAAGCGTTTGATCCAACCTGAAAATCGTGTCCTCGGCTTCAAGACTGGACGGCCCGAAGACATGGTTGACGTAATCGACCGACGAAAAACTGATGGCCAAGTAGTCTGTAACGTCGTCCTTACCGATTGCTTCCGCATCAATCAAATGTTTGGCAAACTGCGCTGTCAACTCATCACCGGCTGGGCTGAGCGTAAGGAAAGTTGTGAAATACGGGTTGTCAAGCGGATCGAAACTGATCTGAGACACGCTGTAGTAGTGAGGAAATGTGATCCCGAACCCAGCGACATCTGTTTCCCAAGGTTGGTCATCTCGATCGCCAAAGATATATGCTTCCCGAGGGTGCATCAGCTCCCAAGTCGCGCCTTGATAGAATGCAGTCGGTGCCTGGTCGTTCCAAGCCGTGACCCAGTCGGGATAGGCATCGTAGTAGTAAGAGCTGGTGACAAAGCGGTTCGCAGATTTTGAGAACCAAAAAGCCTTGCCACTTTGCCCAGCCATTGTGATTGCGCCGCGGTCCTTGATCGAAACGCCAAAGACTTTTGCCGCTCCGGCTGTAGATGCGCTTAATTCATCAGAGATTGTCGTAACCAACATCGCGCGGGGTGATCTACCATCTGTTCCCGCTGCAGCTTGTGTCGGATCGATTTCAATGTCTTCATTCACGCCTGCGGCTTCATCAAGCAGTGGCGCAGTGTCGTCCTCTACGTTGTACACAACGCGGTCCAACGATCTATCAAACCAGACATTGCCGATCATTCCGTGAACCGCTGGCGTCGCGCCCGTCGCCAAAGTGGCATGTCCTACAACGGTCTCCGTATTGGCGTGGCAGTGATGCGCATCGACGTAGTGCACCCCAGTTTCCAGCAGATGCCTAAGGCCACCTTCGCCAAGATTGTCCAAGTACTTGGTCGGCAAATCACCTCGAAGTGCATCAACAGTCAGCTGCAAAACAAGACGTGGAGCATCCTCGGCGTTAACAGGGTTAACAGCGGTAAGGCACAGTACCGCGCTGGCCATCAATGAAATTCTCATGGGATCTCTCTTCACTACGATCGTGCGGATGGTGCCACGTCATCGTCCTAAAGTGCAACATTTCGGTCGAGACTACGAAACTCCAGACGGCGCCCGCACAGTACCATCTTCGTTGTCCGTGCCCGCGATTTTAACAATGGGCAAAGGCGCGGCGAATGACAGGATTGGATTTCAAGCTTTTTGGCGGCTGTGAGCGTCCGCTCTCGGTAAACTCTGTTACGCTGAAAGAAGTAGTTCGGCGATATCGTCGAGCAAATAAGACAATTTTCGCTGCGCCAGCATCAGGCAGCTCTGTCCGCAAAACGGTCATTCGTCGCTACTTTGTTCAATGTCTGCTTCGCGGACCTTCCGGACCTTCACGGCAGTGGCTCGAATGTCCGGTTGCAGCGCTTTTCATCACCACGCCCCGGTAAGGCCAAATGCGCAAGTTCTGGGTCGAATTCAGGTTTTTCAGATGCGAGCATGCTCTTGCCACTGAAAGTTGAGAGTATGGAAACGAACATCAGACAAAAACTGGCTGAGAACAAGTGGAAGGGCGAAATCGGCTTTACCATCGAAAGCCGCGAGCCGGAACGCGTGGTTGCCAGAATGCCGGTAACCGAAGCCGCAAAGAATCCGTTTGGGACGATGCACGCTGGCGCCCTGATCTGGTTTGCCGATATCGCAGCAACCTTGTGTGCCATCGGCGACCTGGACAGCATTGGTGAAGACGGGTCGGGTTTCCCGCTCGCCGTTGATCTTCATACGGTCTTGTCGGGTAACGAAAAGGCGGGCGATTTGATTGCAACCTCCACAACGGTCAAACGCGGCGGCAAGCTCATTGTCATTCGCACCGATGTTCGCGGCGACACGGGGCGGCTGTTGATCGACATGACAACTACGCATCTGCGCGCCGGTTGACCAATTGGATAGGTGCCCGCGGTACTTGCGGCGGGCGCGCATTTCCTTGCCTCAAAGTGTCGTCAGGAAAGCCGTCAACTGATCAATGGTCGCTTCATCCGTGCGTCCATTGGTAACGCAGGCCCGCAAAACCGGTTTTCCCTCGAACACCGCCTTGGAAATCCAGAACCGGCCATCTTCATGAACTGCATCGACATAACGTTGTACAGCGTCGTTCCCTTCCGGCGGAACCATGCAACTCACCCCCATGAGAGACCGGTTTGCCTCCGTCCAACCTGCCTTTCTAAGGTTTTCCGTGAACCGGTTGGTCAGGCGAATTGAGCGTTCAACATGGTCTCCGTAGCCGTCCCATCCGGCAGCACCAAGGGCGAGGAACAGGCGCAACCCCACGAAGCGGCGCGACCACTGGTTGGAATTCACATAGAAATCCTTGGCCGCCTCGCTTTCCGGCATGTAGCTGGCCGAAATCCGGAAAACTTGGGCCGGTATGTCGGGGCGTGAGGTCAGGAACATGCCAGCCCCCATCGTGGTGGCGAACCATTTATGGGCGTCAATCGTGATTGAATCCGCCTGTTCAATGCCATTCAACACCGACCGTCCTGCCGTGCTGGCAATCATCGCGCCACCCCAGGCCGCATCGACGTGAAACCACATGTCATGTTCTTGCGCCAGAGTGCTGCAATCCTTGAGTGGGTCGATCATCCCGGCATTCGTAGTGCCAGCCGTGGCCACGATCAGGACCGGGACGCATCCGCTTTTCAGATCCTCATCAATGGCGGCCGCCAGACAACCCGCGTCCATCTGCCCTTGACCGTCGGTCGCGATCAATCGAACGGCGTCACGTCCAATGCCCGCTGAATGCGCCATCTTCAACCATGCAAGGTGGCTTTCCTTCGAGACGTAAATCGTCGGCTGACCACCGAACGCATAGATGCCCTTGTCGCTGTACTCCGGGCATTTGGCCTGCAAGGCACATAAAACAGCCGTCGAATTGGCCTCGGCCCCACCACTGGTGAAATGCCCCCCGGCCCCCTTGGGAAGCCCGGCGCGCCGGGCCAGTTCATTGATGACATGTTGTTCGATTTCGACAGCAGCAGGCGCATGAGAATACACACAGATTTGCGGATTGAAGGCTGATGCAATCCGATCCGCACATTCTGCGGCAAACGTAGGTGCCGGATTGAACATGCCGAGATACCCCGGATGCGTCATCTGCACGCTGCCAGTGTCGAGCGCATCAATCACCCAGTCCATCAGCGGTTCAAGGTCTTCTGCTTGGTCAAACCGTTTGGACTGCAGCTCTTCCAACCAGTCAGGCGTCAACTCAGCCGAGGTGGCGTTGCGACTGGCATAGTTGCGGCGTGCCTGGCTCAAACGTTCAATCAACGCGTTTTCCGCATCCGTTAACTGATCAAAATCCGGGAAGAGTGCGTCGCGTCCGTGCATCGGGAAATCCTGTGATTGTTCAGTGTGAAACTACCCACACTGAATTGGCACTTCGACCCGAAACATGCGGTATTCACGGGGCTATCATTCCAAGGTTTCTATCCAGATGTGAAACAAAGACGGCTTTCGACACATCGCTTCAAAATGTGCAAAGCACAGCATCGGGCAAATGGGCTCGAAGAAGCCGTTCGCTACACCAGGCGTGAACGACCGCTATGCGGACTTTGCTGCCTTTTGACAGCACGGCGAATGCTGACGCAGAAAATCCTCGCTCCCGCAGCGGATTGCTTTCTGCGCTGCGGCGAAATCCCCTATAGCAGTCCTTCATCATGACAAACCTAGGTGAATCCCAAACCATCATTTCGCCGCGAGCGAATTCAAATCTCGAGTTGCGGGAAAATGCTCGGAATTGCTATCGTGCGGCCTGCGAAACCGGAAATTCGTAGGGCACCGTATTTTTTGGTAAGACACTGTCAAAACGGATCTTCCGCTAGTAGAAAAAGCAGTGTCGAAGCATAGGAACCAGACAAGACCCGACAACTTTTAGCAATCCTTCGCCTCATTGCTTGAAAGTTGGAGGTTTTGGCGGAGATGCTCTACGAAGTAAATTTTAGAATGAGTCCACGTTGATCGGCTCAACCTTAAGATAGTATGATGCGAACAAGTATGTTAGCTCAACCGATGCGGAAACGAGTTCGAAGATGAATGGCCTCGAACCAGACCTGAATATCTCGATGCTCCCGGAAAAGGCGCGTCGGGATGCGTGGGACGATTTCATGGCGGACTTTTGGCGCGTGGGAAGACCCTTGGTTTCTCGTCGGAATCTGGAACTCAGCGTGTCGTCTCGTCAGTTGGAAGACGCCGTGTTCTGCCAATTGGCCATGTCTCCGGCGGAACTCGTAGGCAATAATCACGAGTTCGATTGCGTCGTGATCCGTTACCAGAATGAGGGGCACACGGTCGCAAAAGTGAACGGAGAAACCACCCGGGTGGCACCTGGCTCTCTCACTGTAATGGACTTGTCTGCGACCCGATATTGCTACTGCGACCGCTCTAAGGTCACGTATCTTGCCCTCAGGAAATCGGCCCTTCAAGTCACGCGCCATCCTCTGCGACCGATGACGCATTTTGACAATAGTACACCAGTCGGACGGTTGATGATCGCCAATTTCCTACATCTGGCGAACGAAATTTCGCACAAACCGGAAACAGGCAATGCTTCAGCGATCAACCTGTTCGCGTCTCTGCTCGTCGCCGCGATTACGGATCGCGAGGAAATCAATTCGGAAGACCTGCATACCGAAAGAGCCAAGCGTATTCGCGCAGAACAATACATTTTCTCGCGATCGCTCTCGCTGCCTTTGAACGTTGACGAGATGTGCGCCGCTGTAGGAATGTCGCGATCGACGCTGTATCGCCTGTTTCGCGCAGATGGCGGATTGCAGGCCTATTTGGCCAACCTCCGCCTGGAATACGCACGTGACACGCTTGCCAGTAGTCAGCCAACACGAGGGGCGGTCACATCTGTCGCAACTCGTTTGGGCTATCTCGACACGTCAAGCTTTGTTCGAAGTTTCCGGCGCCGGTACAACTGTAAACCGGGCGATATCTTGGGCTCCGAATACATCGAACCGGACAACGTAGATGCTAGTCGTAATTCGACCCACCTGCATCCAACTCTGACCAGAGAAAGCTCAATCAAACCAAACAAAGGCTTCTTTGAGAACCTGGGCGCGTTGGCAAGAACGAGTGGGACCTTCGACGTAGCACACACATCTAACCATCGTGCAATTTAGTGCGCTAGAGCCTCCGAATAAAACGTCCAGCGAGCGCCATTTGCGCTAAGTCTCACCGCAATTCGCACCCGCTGACTTTCCGCTGGTTCTCAATATCCACAATGCCGCGGGGTATTGTGACCGCGCCCGCATCTCAGAGCGTCGTCGCGGAGGTAGCATGGTCGGCTCGGTTCATTGCCGCAGCGACGACGATCCTTGGTTCGGTTAGTGGCACTCTGTGACAGCGAACTTGAGACGTCAGGCACGTGAGTCAAAAAGTTCAAGCTGATACCGCATAGTTAATCGGCGTTGTGTTGTTTGCTGGCTTGAAGGGTCGCTAAGGGGAAATGGTTACTCTCTTTTCGGAGATGCAAAGTTTGGTGCGATGCGTGGACGAGAGCTTAGTTGAGTACCCTCTGGCGAAGGTTGAGCGGACTGCAAACAAACCAACAGAAAATTTGAATAGGATGGAAACCCTATGAAACAGGCACTCAAGGCGCTCCGGAGTTCGCTTGCTGCACTTGTTTTCGGACTGGCACCTGCAATTGCAACTGCAGAAGAAAAACCTGCTCAGGAAACCTTCTTTTTCGTTCAACATGCGCCCTCCGCATCTCTGGATGACGGCACGTTGACGCTTCATGACGCAGACGAAAATATGATCGTTTTTGCGGATCGTCCGCACCGCCTTGCAGTTGCGGTACCAAGCTCGGAATTGATCAAGATCTGGGGCAAAGGGCAAAACAGCTTTGCCGAGGACCCGCCGAATGCAGCGCTTGTCGGGCAATCCGCAGGCCAACCTGTTTCAATAATCGTTGAACTGACCAACCCAAAGAGGAAAGACGGAAACTTGGTCTTCGATTACACCGTGTTGGAAGGTACTGAGGTCCAATCCATAGAACAGAGCTATTTGGTGATCGACGACAACCCGTTCGCGGAGTTTTACAAAACCATGGCAGATCTGGCAGCCGTTTCCACCGGGGACGCGGGACAATCGACACAGCTGAACGGCGATGTGGGTATGGGTATTCTTTCGCAGGGCGTTTCGTCGAACTGAGATATTTGAGTGCGCTCACCTATCGCGGTGCCCTTCGTAAAGGGGTGCCGCAGCCACGTCATATAGCGTTTGAAGCACTTTGCGCGTCGAAAAGGGAATAGGCATGACTAAGGCAGGCATCTTGAGCACAGGCATTGCCACCACTCTGGCAGCGGGGGTTATTGCGGCTTCTGCATCTGCTGAACAAACGAAAGACCAAGCCAGCTTTCTTTTTGTTCAGCACGCCAGCGTGGCAACGCTGCACAACGGGATCCTGACACTTGAAAACCCGGACGCGAACATGATCGTATTTGCAGATCGCCCGCACCGCGCCGCTGGGGTCATACCAAGTTCCGAACTGCTCAAAGTCTGGAGTGAAGGGCAGGATAGTTTTGCTGACGACCCACCAAACGCTGCGCTGATGGGCCAAGCGGATGGCAAACCTGTCGCGCTGGTCGTCGAACTATCGGACCCTCGGCAATCTGGTGACACACTGACTTTTTCCTACACCATCCTGCAAGGTTCCGCAGTACCTGCCCTTGAGCAAAGCTATCTCGTTATCGATGAGAGTCCGTGGGCAGATATCGAAGGTGGGTGGGATCTTGCGGCAGATGCGTTCACAGGTGGCGGCAATACAATTCAGCTGGATGCAGATTCTGGAGTGTTGGGTTCTCAATCAGATTGAGAAAAACAATTAATCTGGCCCGACGCCGGTTGAATCCGCTGTTTGGTCCGAAGGCTATGATTTCAAATACATTTTTTGAGGGAAATAAGAAACCTCCACCAATTGGACTAAATACTTCCCGGGTTGGCCGCCGGATATCTGGCACCGTTCACGCCTGACTGACATGATGGACCAAGGAGAAAGACAGTGAAAAAGATACGTCTTGTTCTGGCCGGAATCAGCGCTTTGGCTGCACCACTTGCTCTGGCCGAAGAAGCAGATAACAAGACCTACTTGTTTGTTGAAACCGCCACAAAAGCTGAGCTCCAAGATGGGAAACTCGTTCTGTACGGTGTCGACGAAGAGGTGTCGGTGTTTTCTGACCGACCGTACCGCAGCGCCGGTGTCATCAGCCGAGATCACTTCTTTGATATTTGGAGCCAAGGTGAAAACAGCTTTGACGTTGACCCGCCAAATGCAGCTTTGTCGGGTGAGATTGATGAGGAGTCTCATGTATTGATCATCGAGATATCATCCCCGACGGTCGACGGTGAAAAAGTTTCATACAGCTACGATACAATTCAGGGGGATGAGGTTCAGGCGATGGACAATGTGATTATGTTCATCGACAGCTTTTCTTGGCGTCCCCCCTATACCGGGCCAGATGGTGGACTGCCATAAGTGGTATATGTTGTAGAGTCCCGTCAATTCGATCAATCGTGCAGGCTAAATTTCCGTTGCGCCGATTTGAAGGGCCATGAATAGTAGTCTTGCAGCCATCAAATTGCGGATAAGCGAGCATCGCATGACGATAACGAACCAGCTACTCTGCACTTTGTTCGCCATCGGTTTGGTGGGTCCCGCAGCTGCGCAGTCTGACCCGTCGGCACCCAGTGTCGTTGTTGCTCCCGCAACACGGCAGGATTTGCAGAAACAGGATGAATTTGTGGGTCGTGTCGTCGCTGATCAAAGTGTCGACCTTCAGGCTAGAGTGGATGGTGTCCTGCAAGAGGTCAACTTCACCGAAGGTGGGGCTGTCAAAAAGGGCGACGTGCTGTTCCGCATCGAGAAAAGGAAATACGCGGCAAGTGTTGATGCCGCTCAGGCTACTTTGAAAAGCGCTCAGGCTTCTGCGCTCAGCGCCAAAACGGAACTCGACCGGCAACAGACATTATTCGACAAAGGTGATGTTCCCCAGTCCGTTCTGGACACAGCCAAGGCGACGTTTGACGAGGCCCAAGCCTCAGTGGATGAGGCACAGGCCGAACTTGAAATAGCGCAGATCGATCTGGATCATACAGAGATCATCAGCCCACTGGATGGACGCATCGGGTTGTCTGTAGTCGATGCGGGCAACATCGTGGATTCCGACAGCGGTGTTCTAGCAACGGTCACAAGCGTTGATCCCATGCTGGTGAGCTTTTTTGTTAGTGAAACCGTATTGCTGCGTGAACGACGCAATGGATCGATTTCGCCGCAGGGCATCAAACTGGCAACGCAGATTACATTAGCCGACGGTCAGACTTACGGTACGGAAGGCAAGGTAACCTATGTGGGCGACAGCGTCAGTCAGGATACCGATACAATCGAGCTAAGGGCCACATTCTCAAATCCCGAAGGGCTTCTCATTCCTGGTCAGTTTGTCATCGTCACGCTCAGTGGCTCGGACGACACCAAGGTTTTGACCGTGCCGCGCAATGCAGTTCAGTTCGACAAGCAGGGCTATTTTGTGTTTGTCGCGGATGACAAAAACACGATTCACCGAACTGATATCGAAATCGGCACTCAGACCGCAACCAGAACCCAAGTGAACTCTGGCCTGAAAGACGGCGATCGAGTTGTCGTGCAAGGGCTGCAGAAAATTCACGACGGGTTGGTCGTAAAAGCGGTCGATAGTCAGAGTTAGGGCTTGACTTGATCTCTCACTACTTCATCAATCGCCCGCATTTCGCTGCTGTCATCGCGATTTTAATGGTTCTTTTTGGCGCGGTCTGCGTCCGGCTCATGCCCATCTCGGAATATCCGAACATTACACCTCCGCAGATATATGTGACAGCGACATACCCGGGCGCGGATGCGCAAGTCATTCAGGAATCCGTGGCCACACCCATTGAGGAACGCGTGAACGGGATCGACGGCATGCTGTACATGCAGTCCAAAAGCTCGAATGATGGCAGCTATGACCTGAGTGTTTCGTTCGACTTGGGATCCGACCCCAATGTTGCGGCGGTGGAGGTGCAAAACCGCATCGCCCTAGCCAGTGCCGAGTTGCCATCCATTGTGCAACAGCAGGGGATCGAGGTTACCAAACAATCCGGAAATATGATCCTGGTGATCAACCTCACATCTCCTGACGGGTCACGAGATGAGTTGTACCTCAGCAATTACGCGGCCGATTTCCTGCATGATCCACTGCAGCGCCTGCAAGGGGTGGGTGGGGTCTCGCAATTCGGCCAGTTGGAATACAGTATGCGGGTCTGGATCAACCCGGTTCGTATGGCCGCGCTGAATATCACCGCGTCAGAGATTGCCGATGCGATTGAAAGCCAAAATGTTGTAGCAGCCGCCGGACAAGTCGGAGCCCCGCCATTTGGCGATGCCCGCACAGATTTTCAGTTCAAGCTACGCGCCGAGGGTCTACTGCGGGACGCTGAAGAGTTCGGCCGGATCATCATTTCAACGGGCGACGATGGATCGGTCACCCGACTGGAGGATGTGGCACGGATTGAGCTTGGTTCAGCCACCTATGCCGGGTCCTCGCTACTGAACGGCAAGGATACGGCGGCGATTGCGGTGCATCAGGAAAGCACGGCCAACGCGCTAGAGATTTCGGATAACATCCACAACCTGATGGGTGAGCTTTCGAAGAAATTTCCCGAAGGTGTCTCATATGAGATCACCTATGACGTAACAGATGCTGTGCGTGTTTCGATCGAAGACATTCTGAAAACTCTGGCGCTAACAGCAGGCTTGGTGATCGCAGTCACGTTTTTCTTTCTGGCCAGTTTCCGAGCGACAGTCGTTCCCGCGATTGCAATCCCGGTTTCTTTGCTGGGAGCAGTCGCGCTGATCTATGCGATTGGGTTCAGCGCAAACATGATCACGCTGTTTGCTTTGGTTCTAGCCATCACTTTGGTGGTCGATGACGCCATTATCATCATCGAAAACGCCGAACGGATCATGACCGATGAGGGGCTTGAGCCGCGCGACGCCACGCTCAAGGCGATGTCACAGGTCAATCGCCCGATCATCGCGACCACTTTTGTGCTGGCGGCCGTATTTGTTCCGGTGTGTTTCTTTCCCGGAGTGACGGGAACGATCTATTACCAGTTCGCCGCGACAATCATCTTCGCTTTTGTGCTGTCTGCCGTGAACGCACTGACCCTGGCCCCAGTGCTTTGTGCCATGGTACTGAAAGCAGGATTGAAACCAATTGGCCCCTTGCAGTTTGTGCCTGCGGCGGTGTTTTGGATCAGGCGACAATACATGCGGCTTGTCTCGCTGATGTTGAGGTACATCGCGTTCTCGCTGCTTGTCTTTGTCGCTTCTGTCGGGGCTACCATTTACCTCTTCAAAACCGTTCCTACCGGTTTGATCCCGCAAGAGGACAACGGTGTTTTGCTGGCCGCCATGGCGCTGCCAGATGGTGCTTCCCTACAGCGAACCCAGGCCTTTATGGCCAAAGCCGGCGAGGTGATCGAAAAAGCGCCCGGCGTGGACACCGTGACAACAGTGTCCGGCGCCAGCATGCTGACGGGCGTCCGCTCCAATGCCGGAATGGCCATCATCACTCTCAAGCCGTGGGACGAACGCACCAGCCCGGATTTGCATTGGGATGCGATTATGCAGGATCTGGACCATAAACTGGCCACTCTGCCCGAGGCCGAAAGCTATGTGTTTCCCTTCCCAACCATCCACGGGCTTGGATCGACGGGTGGTATCTCGGTCGAGCTTTTGGATCTTGAAAAGGGCGATGGCGCGCAGCTTGACTCCGTCATGAATGCCTTCGTCACAGCCCTGAACGCCGCGCCAGAATTCGTTCGCGCCCATGGCAGCTTTTCCGGTCAGACCCCGCAATACCGATTGTCCGTGGATCGGGATCGCGCTGAAACGCTGGGCGTAAGCGTTTCGGACATCTTCACCGCATTGCAGGCCAATCTCAGCACCTTCTTCGTGGATAATTTCATTCTGTCGGAACGGGTCTATTGGGTCGTCATCTCGGCTGACGCGCGGTTTCGGCAAACGCTGGATGATGTGGACAATATCTACGTCAAAAACAGCGCTGGTGAGTCTCTGCCTTTGCGAAACTTCGTGAGCAGCGAACCAGTTCTCGCACCGGATGCGATCCCGCGATACAACCTGTTCACGGCGGCCTCTGTCAGCGCGCAGTTGGCAGATGGTGTCAGTTCGGGCGTGGGCATCCAGGCTATGCAAGAGATCGCTGACAAAACGCTGCCCGACGGCTTTCGCATCGAATGGTCGGGCGTGACCCAGCAAGAGGTCAAGTCTCAAGGCATGGTCCCCTTCATCATGCTGTCGGCCTTGGTTTTGGCTTACCTGTTTCTTGTTGTTTTGTATGAGAGCTGGATACTGCCGCTGTCGATTATCACCTCAGCCATATTTGCATTATTAGGCGCGCTTGTACCCATTGCCTATTTCCCGTTTATCACGAGCAACATTTTTGCTCAGATTGGAATGGTGTTGCTAATCGGATTGGCTGCCAAGAAAGCCATCATGGTCGTTGAATTCGCCAATCAAGAAAGGTTGTCCGGAACCAGTATCCGTGAAGCCGCCCTGAGAGCGGCAGAAATCCGGTTTCGCCCGGTCACCATGACGGGTCTGTGCTTCATCATCGGCGTATTGCCCCTTGTATTGTCCAGCGGCGCGGGAGCTGCGGCACGCGTATCTATTGGCTATCCTGTACTCTTTGGCATGATTGTTGACAGTACCTTAGGTCTTTTGATGATCCCGATCCTCTACGCGGCGTTCCAGACGCTTAGAGAATTTCTGATTCACTCTACCAAACAACGTCAAATTACTTCCTCTTCCCTTAGGTAGCTTGCCGCAAAGCAAAGCTTGGTAGTGCGAGCGATAGCTGCCATCGTGATAGTTCGCATTGGCGCGCAAGTATGTGAGTTTGTTCCGGCAAATTCGCTGCGCCACGTGAGTGCGGTGCATTGCTACCACTAGATCGATCTGTGGAATTGCAAGCCACCAAACTTGAAACGTCTGGCACGTGAGCCATGCGCCTTAAATTGGTAACCAGTGAGCCATCCGTGTCGTTTTGTTTCCCAGTTTCATGGATACCAAAAGGAAAAAGCGTATTCTTGATTAGTTGTATACTTGCCAGGAAAATTGGGGCGAGAAGAAAGCTGAACAGCGCCACGTTTCCACTTCACGTATCTGGCACCAACTGTGCGAGCCGGCATCTAGATTCAACTTCATACATAACGACCATCCCAACTCTGGAGGTAACTATGAGAGTTTCGGCCAAGCTTTTCGGAGCAGCAACTATATTGAGTGCTCTCGCAGTCTCTGCAATCGCACAAGCCACCAACAATGCATCAGAAGCCGAGAGTTATCTTTTTATTGAAACCGCTGATCGCGCCACGCTAACGGACGACACTATGACTTTACACGGAGTAAGTTCCGATGTCCCCATTTTTGCGGATCGGCCTTACCGTAGTGCGGGGCAAATCAGTCGCGCTGACTTGTTAGACGCGTGGAGCAAGGGGCAGGACAGCTTTGAGTCGGATCCACCTCTAAAAAGCGCTACAAGTAGGGATTCACCTGCAAACAAGGGGATAATCGAAGCTGCTGCAAAGAATGTGAGCGAGCTAATGAAGGTGAATGCAAAACGCTCGTGTGTGTACTTAGGACGTCTCACAAACAGCCATGCTAAGTAGCCTGTGAAAATTAGAATCGCGAATAAGTAAAGCAGTCCAATAACCATCTCAAATTCTCCGTGGCTCATAGCCCGGATGTGAGCCAATTCCGACATTGGCACAGTTGAATCTGTCTAGTGAAGCGAAAACGATGGTTTCTGAGAGTTCCGGGCACGTGTCTGGCAGACAGAAAGAACTTCGCCGCAAAATGCACGCGAAACAGCCTCTCGAAACCCTGGTTCTCGTTGAACACGCATTCATCGAGTTTTTAGAGTTTTGCGAATACCGGACGTTCGCTACGGGCCGACTAAGGTTCAAGTTGGGCTAAAAGCAGACTTTTGACGACACACAAAGGAGGCGATGTCGGCTATGCGGACTTTCTTGTCGTTCAAGGTGATCTAGCGAAAGTCTGTTATCGCGGGTCATCGAACGTCAGCTAAGTCGTTTCGACAAGTCTTATCAGCGTGATTTCTCTATGCTGCGGTATTGAAATCATGTCTCAAATGAGACATATCTGTCTCATGAGTAAAATTCGACCCAAGACGCGCGACGCCATAGTCGAAGCTGCTTTCGACGTGTACTCGAAGAACCAAGCCGCATCACTTGGCGATGTCGCAAAACGCGCCGGTGTAGGGCGTGCGACACTTCACAGGTATTTTTCAAGCAGAACTGAACTGATGCGCTCGCTTGCGCTGACCGCTCTCGCAGAGTTGAGCGAAGCGATTGATAAAGCGACGGAAAATGCAGAATCCTACGAAGAAGGTTTTCAATTGTCTTTGTTCGCTATCGTACCTCTGGCAAATCGCCAGTGGTTTCTGGCCAACGAAGGCATAGATACCGATCCCGCGGTTGCGGCTGCATACCAGGAAAGCCTTGATGCACTTCGACGGGACATTGAGGAAGCGAAACGCGAAGGCGCGTTTGATCCACACCTTCCGTCCGCTTGGATCGTCGAAGCGTACGAGAACCTAACCTACGCTGCCTGGTCTCTTGTGCGGTCTGGCGAAGCGACGCCGAAGCAAGCCGCAGAACTTGCTTGGCGCACTTTTTCAAACGGTTTGAAGGGAAGTTCTTCATGAGTATAGAAGCCCTCACATCACAAGTTGACGACATGTTCTTTCTGATCGGCGCTGCAATACTGCTGATCGAAATTGCTGAGATGGCCTTTAAAGGTAACTTAAAAGCCAAAACTTTCGGCGAGATGTTGGCAAGCGCGTCGACCCAAATCCCATATCTGATCGTCGAGACGTTCATACTGACCGGGGCGTATGGGCTCTATTGGGTGATTTCTCAGAGCTTGCCATGGGGAATACCTGTCACGTGGTGGAGCCTGGGTCTCGTCATTCTGTTGGCAGATATCACCTATTACTGGGAACACCGGATTGCCCATGAGGTCCGTATCCTTTGGACGCAACATGCTGTCCATCATTCCTCGCGAGACATGAACATAGTCACTGGTGTCCGCTTTGGCCCGCTGGAAGGTGTCTGGTCGCTGATCGCCCATTTGCCGTTGGCGTTCATGGGATTTGCGCCTGAAGCAATAATCTTTGGTGTTATTGCCGTGCTGGCTTACCAGACATGGCTGCATACGGAATTGATTGGAAAGCTCGGACCCTTTGAATCGGTCCTGAATACGCCGTCTCATCATCGCGTTCACCACGGCTGTGACGACAAGTATCTCGACAGGAACTACGGCGGCATTCTGATCGTATGGGATCGCCTGTGGGGAACCTTCCAATCCGAGGAAGAAACGCCTCGCTATGGCCTGAAGCGCGACTTCGACAGTCGGAATCCAATCAAAGTATGGTTCTCAGAGTGGCCCGATCTCATTAAGGATATTGGTCAAGCGAAGAGCCCTCGCCAGATCGTGAACATCCTCTGCCGTCCGCCTGGGTGGGTGCCAAAGGACTAAGATTCCTCCAAACCTAACCGCGCAATTCCTTCGCTTGCGGACATTCATTCAATGCGCAGAATTGGTGAGAATGGGCTCAATGCGGACTCTTGACTACACACAAAGGAGCAAAAACGTGCGGAGCTGGTTATCTGGGTTTTGGGCCGCGCAAACGGCGATACCTGGGGGCAGGTTAGACAACACCCTTGCCCTTACTTTGGTTCTGTTTGCATATTTGGTCGGTCGATTGGGCGGCGGTTTTCCCGCACATCTGCTATTGATTTTTGGCCTAAGTGTAATGCTTTTGCGGCTCGCGGCTCGCGGCTCGCGGCTCGCGGCTCGCGGCTCGCGGCTCGCGGCTCGTTGGAATTCGGAAGAGTAGGAGGCTCGTTTTGAGTGCGATTGGTCGCAGAATCGTCAAGTCTCAAGAAGACATGGAAAAAAAAGACTATGAGTCTGCGGCGACAGCAATGTTCCAGGCTCTAGATGCAACTGCGAAAAAGAGATACCCAAAAGAACCTTTTGTTGGAAACCGCGTGCGCTCGCTGATTACAGACCAAGAGGATATCATTTCCAGAATAGGCTTCGGAACAATTGTTATTGGGTCCAATTACGGGGGCGCTACTCTAGCGCAAGCCATTTGGAAATTCGCGCGCAACCCGTTAATTCAGGATGGAGAGCTCGACCCCAGGATGTCGTTCGAAAACGATCTCGGTGTCACAGCAATCGGAGACGTGTGGAATTTTAACCCAAGCTTCTTGATGGGTCTCTCGATTGCAATCGTATCGGCGAAAGAGAACGCCGGGGAAGCCGAGTTTCTGAAAGGTGGCGTTTTTGAAAACGGAGTCTATGTTCCGTTTCAATCAATGTGGGGAGCGGAAGACATGGTGCGCCACATTCTGAGGATAAAGAAGTTGAGCTCCTAGGGCCTCAGTTAGAAGCCTCACCACCCGCTCTGCCGTCCATATATCTGTTTGATGCTGACCGGGTGCCTGCCGCAATTGGTACACCGGGCTTTACCCAAAACGCTGCGTAGGGTTACAACACCGCCCAGCCTATCAACCAGGTCGCTTGGCCGGAAGCTCGCACCGTGGTTACAGCGGACATCATCGCAGTGGATGTATATGCAGTAGTCATCGGAGATACTGGAAATCGGTATGGGCAAGATTCGCATTGTCTCTGCAGGGCATTGCGTGAACACTGTACCTTCGCTGTACGGGATTTGTACGAAACCTTGTCTTTGTTGTCCGAAAGTTCTCGTATTTTTCGACAAGTTGCGAAGGGAGTCCAGCGGAAGTCGTAAAGGTAAGTAGCTGATAAATAATGATGTTTATGGTGCTGCTGGAGAGAATTGAACTCTCGACCTCTCCCTTACCAAGGGAGTGCTCTAACATGCACTATGTCGCGCTGAGTAACTAGAAACAATTGAAATCTTTTATATTTGGCCGTGGCGAGTTATGTCTTGTTATGATGGGTATGCATGACGGTGGTCGCCATGTGGTCGCCAGTGAGGAAAATAGTTCATGTCGCAATATACCCTCAAGATTCTACCAATCAGCCCGAAACCAAGCGCCCAGCGCCGGACCCTGACTGAATCTAAGGTCCGCTCGGCCAAAGCCCGCAACCAAAGATACGAAATCAACGACACCGATGTTCCGGGTCTCGCATTGCGCGTCGGCACCGATGCTAAGGTCTACATCCTACGCTCGCGACTCGGGACCGGTCGCACAGCCAAGCGCGTTCAGATCAAGATCGGAGACACCCGCACGATCACACTCAAGCAGGCGCGCTACCTTGCACGTGCTCACGTCCTCGATCTGCGCAAAGGGATCGACCCTCGCGCCCCTCAAACCGGTGCAATCCATACTGCCCAGCTTCTAGCTCTTTACGAACAGGACCTGATCGCGCGCCAGATCGTGCGCACCAAGGACATGATGCAGTCGCTGCGTAAAAACCTTCACCCGCACCGCGCCCGACCCATTGGCGATCTGTCCCGCCTCGACCTGACTGCTATAATCGATAGTATCGAGAAATCTGGTCGACCTGGCGCTGCGGCCTACTTCCGCAAGAACGCCACCGGCTTCCTGAACTACGCCACAGACAAGGGGCATATACCTGTCTCGCCTCTCTCGGGCTACCGCAGACCGCGCCAGACGCGCGCGCAACGGCTCTCAGGCGATCAATGGACAATGACTTCCACTGACCAGATCGTGCGTTTCCTGAAGGCCCTCAGCGCCTCTCCCGATCCGATCTTCCAAGCCTACCTGCGCTTCACCCTTCTGACTGGTCAGCGCCGCAACGAAATCGCACATATGCGCTGGACGGAGCTTGACGCAAAACTCACGATTTGGACGATCACTGCAAACCGGACTAAGACCGGAACCGAACACTCGGTCCCGCTCGGAGACTTGTCCCGTGCTTTGCTCAAAGACTTGGCCAAACTGACAGGCGCAAAACCAGGCAAGACAGATACGCTGGTCTTCCCCAGCGCTCGAAAACCCGACGTAGCCATGTCGGGTTGGTCCAAGCGGATAATCCCGGTCCGCAAAGCATACGAAGACGCCCGCCTCTCTATTCACGGCCTGCGCCGAACTTTTCGCACTGGCTTGACCGAACTCGGTATCGACTTCGACACCGCAGAACGCATGATCGCGCACAAGCGCCCCGGTCTTTCTGGGATCTACGACAAATCCACGATCCTTGAACGAAGGATTGAAGCCCAGAGCCGGTGGGAGGGAATGCTTTCCGAACTCGAAGAATGCAAGTGACTTTGGTGGCAGCTGGGAAGGTGATCACAGTTCAGCTGGGAAATCCATTCCCGGAATGCCCGTCCACCTGATCCTCTAGGTACATAAAAGAGACCTACCTCGCTACCGAATGGCAAGGAAAACTAAAAACCTTTGTGTTCGGCGAGCCCAAGTGCGTTCTGGTAAACCCATTGCAATCTCAACGCATTGCTTTGCGCGCCTTGACCCGTTGACTACTACTTATGCGGCGTTATTGTCATTCCTATAGCTTGTATGAGGCCAATCGGCACCCTCACCAACCCTTAACTTATGGGGCGGTGCAGATTGCCGAATTTTCCTGCTCCCGCCCAGGAGCAAGAACTATGACGATACAGCCTGATCATCTTTATGCCGACCATGATGTAGCAGCACTCTGCGGGGTGTCGGTTCATTCGGTTAGGCGTTGGCGCGCCAACCGCATCGGTCCTCAGTTTGTCCGTATCGGTGTGCGCAAAATCCGGTACCGCGGCGCAGATATTCTGAGCTGGGTGGACCGGCTGCCAACCGGCGATGTGATTGATGACAGAGCAGCCTGAGACTCGAAAACTCTCAATCCATCAATAATCCGCTGGTTGATCCGTATGAAACGCGAACGAGGGAAAGAGTAATGTTCCTCGCTGAAGAAGCACTCAAGATCCTCATCGATGCCATCGAAAACGATCTTTACCCTGATGATTGGGAGCTTACGGGCGACGAAAGTCGTATCACAATGCACGGTCCAAATGACGCGGTGTTCGAGTTCGAGTTTACAGACCACGGATGGGCCGAGACAATCGCCTCAGAAGTCCAAAATGCCGAAGCCGCAGGCAAGGCACGAAAGGAGGAGCAAAGGAAAAAGATTGAGGCCGAACGCGCCGCAATCGACATCACCCAGCTCAAACAAACGCTCATCCAAGAAGGTAAAAAACCGGCGCGCGGACTGTCTCGCATCCTCGGCGAAATCTGCGCGCGAGGAAAAGTGACTGTCATTGCATCACATGGCGGTATGTCCAAATCGACACTCGCGCATACCCTCGCCGCTGGCATCACCATCGACAGGGCACTCATCGGGCCAGATGTTGTCGAAGGTTGCCCATGCCTCTTTCTCGGGCTCGAGGACGATCAAGATTTCAACGACCGAACTGCTTACGCGATACGAAAGGCAAACCAGATTTACGGCAATCCAAAGCACGATCTGCACGTCATAGGAGCAGATATGCTAAGCAGGATTTTCCATTTCAATACCGGGCAAGGCCTCCAATACCTCTGGAACAATGGAAAAGATATCGCGGTCGATCCGATCATTCGCGCTAAGCTCTCCTCTCTCATCCAACAGACGAATGCAGGAGTGGTCATTGTCGATCCAATTGCCGTTCTCTACGGCGGAACACAGATGACCAACGAGGCTATGAACCTCTTGATCCGAGATTTTGCCGCACTCGCGGTTGAACTCAATATTGCAATCATCCTCATAAGCCACGCCCGAAAGCCAAACTCAAAAGGGCCGATCACGCAGCACGATGTTAAACACGGCGGCGAACTCGTGGACGCATCACGATGCACGATCATAATTGATAAATTATCAGAGAAGATCAAAACCCAATGGGAAAACGCTGTTGATAGCACGGAACCACGCAGAGAACTCGACAGCGTCCGAATGGCCACCGTTATGAAAACCAACATGGGCCAAGAGGGGTATCGTTTCTACTACACTGTATTTGGACAATCCGTTGAATGCGCTGACGGAAAAACTGAAACCGTTGGGGCGTGCAAAGCTTGGACCCCGCCAGACCTCATTCGCGTTGTCGATCTGACCCTTTGGCACTTCCTTCGCCCTCGGATAGAACAGGAGTTTATCAAAGCTGCGCCGCAGGCAAAGCCGAACCTGAAAACCGTCATCGAGGATTTGTCCAATGGCACGCACGACGTGAAGGCCGTCATCAAGGCGATGGAGAAAGCAGGGTGGATCGCAGTCGAACTACAACGCGATCCTGCGGCCAATGGACGGGACAGGGTGAAAAGGATCGTGATCGGACCCACGCCCCCTGAAGAATGATCGTCGGAGTAGTATTAGTTCTACATATAGAAACTCCGACACTCCGACGCCGACGCTATGGCGCAGCATTTCCCCTAACTGGGAGGGTCGCTAGACGCTTCCCCTTCAAGTTGGGAATGCGCGAAAACGTCGGAGATGTGCCAAAAGGGGCGGCACGTACGCCTTGAACGTATCCACTCAGCCGTTCAGGCTCCCCAAAATCAACTTCTTCCTGCTTCCGCCGAGCGCCACTCTGCAAGAAACTAACGCTCGTCCAAGAGGCCGACTTGCCTCCGCGCATAGATCCAGGCGCGTGTGTCGAGGCGACCTTCAATACGCGCCCACAGTGCGAGTAGAAACCTTTCATGGTCCGATCGTGGCACCAGCTCAGCCCAGTTCTGAGCAAATTCCCTTCTAACCTCTTGTGGAACATCGCGGGCTGCAACGCGTGCAAGCCGTCGTCCCATCTTGACCATCCGGTTCCGCTCATTGGTAGGTCCTGTAGGAGGTTCAGGCTTTTGACGCGCAGACTTGGTGCGCCCTCCGGCGCCATGCATTCGGCACACGGTCCATCCAGGACGGCGGCACCGCTTGCAGCGTTCGCCACTGCGTTTGCTGGTGGCGGTGCATTGCAGGTGGGGGTACTTCGACGGGGAAAACCTAAACTCGATCAATTCGCGATCTCAGAAGTTGTCTGCACAAGTAAGCTACCATAAAGTTCATCTTATTGGACCTTTTTCGAGTGCGCATATTCACTAAGAAGGTATATCTGTTTGCTTCTCAAGACCTTGTTTTTCGGGAGCGTATCGATGCCATTTGAGATCGGTTGAGAATATAGCCGACTTCGCGACATCCACGATAAATATGGTGGACAACGTCAGAGCGGTATTGCGCCAATCTCGGCTTATCCGCTTATCTTTGTTTTCACTGGCAAGACCGGTGAAACCTACGGATACCCGACTCTTCCCTTGTCGCCCGTAAGCTGATGGACAATCCGCGTGTGCCGTGTGCCTCACCTGCGTATCTTGAGCAGCATGGTTTTCCTGAAAGGTAGTGCAACTACCCGTTCGTATCGAATTGGGGCATGAACGACGCTGAGGGTTAAATTCGACACCGATCCAACGGCAAGTACGGTTTCCAGCCTACGCTTTCATAACCTGCGCGGTGCCAGGCGCGACTTTTAGCATCGTTCTGGGTTTGCTCCGGGATCGCGATCTAACTCTGCACGTGGGTGCCCTGGTTGAATGACTTTTCCGTCAGCCCGAGACCGGATGACGTAACCAGGACCATTCCGTCCCGGCGCGCAACGCTCCACCCTGAAATTAGGCGGCCGATTCCACGCTCAGGACCTCAACTGCCTTGATGTGCGGGCCGACTTGGTACTCGATTCGATCCCCGGCAGCCGCATCAATAAGCGCTTCTCCAAGCGGCGTGTTGGTTCCCACAATCCCCTCAACCGGCGCATTCTTTTTGTCGCTGAGTACGAAGGACATCTCTTTCTCATCGTCGAGTTTCAGCACTCGAACCCTCGATCCCGCTTGCGCGTAATCTGAAAGACGCATTTCGATCTGTGGCGCCAGAGCAGGGACCTCCTTTTCAATCAGATCCGGCAGATCTGGCTGCAGAGGCCGAGGTGTCGTGTCCGCCGCGGGCGGCAAGGTAGGTGGGCTCTCCTGCGCAGGCGGTCGCTCAGGCGCTATGTCAGCAAGCCTTAATTGGGGCTTTTTCGAATGCTCTTTTTTAAGGGCATCCAGGCGCGTGGTTAAAACCTCTTTGATCCTGCTGGTCTCGCCTTCTTGGTTGGTAAACCAGTCCGTTGACCAGATTCTGTGCAAATCCCAGCCGCGGCTGCGCAGGATATCCTCGCGCAGCCGGTCGCGGTCCCGCGCCGAGGTCGAACTGTGATAGGTCGCCCCGTCACATTCGACGCCCATCAAAAACCCGTATGGCCATTCGGGATGACGTATGCCTAGATCCACGCGGAAGCCCGCGACACCGACTTGCGGTACAGCCTCAAATCCCATCTGTTCAATCACCCGCGCCACGTGCGCCTCAAAGGGGCTTTCCACCTCGCCCCCGCGGGCTGTGTCCTCGGCAATATGGCCTGTCGCACAATACTCCAGCCAGGCCCGGAACATGCGCACTCCCTTGGCTTTGCTGTCATCCGCGCGAATGTCAGACGGTTTCATGGAGGTGAAGGTCACGATTTTCTGCTTGGCTCGACTGAATAGGACATTAAGACGCCGGTGCCCGTGAGCGCTGTTGATTGGACCAAAGCGCTGATGAACTGTGCCGTCCTTTTGCTCAGGCCCGTAAAGCGTCGATATGAACATTACGTCACGCTCGTCGCCCTGTATCGTCTCGAGGTTCTTGATAAAGAACTCTTCCAGCGCATCGTCGCGCTCTTCCCATTCGCGCACATAGGCCTGAACCTTGGGATTGCGGTCGCGCTCCCGCTCGAATGCCTCGATCAGCAGGTTTTTCTGGTCAGTGTTCATGGTACAGACACCGAGCGATTTGTCCGGTGATGTCTCCATATGACGCACAACCGCGCGAATGACGGCCTGCGCTTCAATGTCATTAGTGCCCGATTTGTAAAGACCGCCTGTCTCCTGCAGATGCACGCCGAGTTCCGGATCCGCCTCATTGGCACTCGGGAAGATCGTCAGCTTGCCGTCATACATCCATTCATTGGAAAACTGGATAAGGCCGGAGTGCTTTGAGCGGTAATGCCAGCGCAACTGCCGGATTGGCGAAAACGAATTATTCGCCATATCCAGAACACTTTCACTGTCCTCGCGCAAATCGTCGTCGAGCTCTGAGTCGTCCAGCATCTTGTTGAAAAAATTCGTGGGCGGCAGCTGCTTGGTATCCCCGACAACAACCGCCTGGGTTGCACGCCGCAAGGCGCCGATCGCATTTTCCGGGGTCATCTGCGAGGCCTCATCAATGACCACGAGATCGAACTGCAGATCATCATGCAAATACTGCGCCACTGCCAGAGGCGACATCATCCAACAGGGCTTTAATTCCAGAAGGGCGCGTCCGGCGCGTTTGGTCAGGGCGCGTGCCCCGATGCGATTTCGCTTTTTTGACCGCTCATTGAAAATCAGGGCCATGTCCGTATAGGTCGATTTGCGCCCCACTCCATTGCCGGCAGGAGGCTTGGCACCACGCAAAATTGTGTTGCGTACCACGGATTGCGACATCTGGATCAGGCGGCGGTCCTTCTCCGCAATGTCCGCCCGAATGCGGGCGAGATCCGTGCCGTCGGCAAGCCGCAGCACATCACCCGCCTCCGAAATTGCGAGATCGGCGGCGGATTTGGCCAGGATTGCCGCAGCTGCCTCTTCAGGCGTGACAGGCGGCGTTTCCGTCTCCTTCAGCCAGGTCACGTAGGTACCGTACCCTTCCTTACGCAAGTCCTCTTCAAGCCGCTGCGCGCGGGAGCAGTCTATAAAGGCGGTGGATGTGTCGCGTGCCAGCTCGAGATCCGCAATCTGGCCGCGCAAGACCGTCAGGTCCCTCCAGCTGTACGGAAGCTCCAAGTAGTCCGCAAAAGCCTCCGCTGCCTGTTTGAGGCGCGCGACGCGTGGCACAAAGCCGGTGAGCGCTTTTTCAATATCCGCAATCTGACCGGATCGAAGAACCGAGGCCGCGTGTGCCGGGTTATCCGACTTGGAGACCTCTCCGAAAAGGCTCGTCAAGGCCTTCAGAACGGGCAATGGTTGGCGCCGGAGCACCTCTGGCACCTCTCTGTCTCCATCAAAGCCGTCAAGATCAGCCCGGGCGTCCCGCATCCGAGTCAACGTATCGATCAGACGGCGGACGTCCTCTGCGGTTATCGCCGGCTTTTTAAACAACCCGGCATGATCTTTCATAGCGCTGAGCGCGCGTTCACTCGCCTCTTTTAGTGTTGTTGCCTTAGTATTGGCCTCTGTCAGCTCGGTCGGTGTGAGCCTCTCATCAAAATCCGCAGTTCTTTCTGTTCCCAAAAGGGCGGGGAAGTCCGCCATATCGATCTGCGTCAATTGCTCGGCGATATCCATCCGACCCTGCAGGCGCTCATTGGCAAGCGTTTTCAACCGGCTGAGATGCGCGAGGCGATCAAAATCGGTATCGATCCCTTTGAATGAAAGCCCTAGCGCCATAACCGCAGCCTGATCTCTCTCAAAGCTCAGAATGTCTTCCAGCAAATCCCGCGCTGCGCGCATGTCCGCCACGCGACTTTCTCTCGAAGTCTTGGAGGCAAGTCCGAGCATGTCCGTCTCGGTCTTCAGCGCAGCTTTATAGGCTTTGCCCATGCGGCCGAACATGCCGGTGGCCTCAAGCGTATCCGCGGCGGTGCCCAGCCTGTTAATGTCGCTGCGAGTTGCAGAACGCGCAGACAAGGACGGCATCTTGTGCTGAAAGTCGTTCAGTCGTGTTTTGAGCTCCTCTGCACGCTGGCGCACAATGCCGATACTGCTGTCTGCACCAGCCGGTAGGGTCAGTATTTCCTTGCGCGCCGAGGCATCGAGCTTTGCCATTTCCTGCAACAGCAATTTCACGGATGTCACGGGCTGATCAAGAGCGACCCATGCCTGCGGCAGGCGCGCAAGCTCGGCCAAAGGGGCTTCAAGCGTCGCAAGGCTTTCACGTGCTGTTGCAATCCGCGCCTCAAGCGCCTCGGGATCCAACCGGTCAAGTCCCTCCGACTTAAGGAAGGCCACAGCTGCCTCCAAGCGTCGCCCAAGATTTGGGGCATCGGCGTCGGTTACCGCTTCGGACAGCCTGAGCCCTTCCGACAGGACTTCTTCGCCGAGGGCCACACGGTCCTCCAAGGCGCGACGGGAGCCAGAGGCCAGCAAGGCATCGGTGACCTCAGGGCCTAGAAGATCCTCATGCGGCTCGGCCACCTTCAAAAGCGGCAGAATCGCAGCAATACCGTCTTCAGTGAGACCATTGGCAAAGAGCGGTGCCGCCGGCGAAGCGGCTAGATCCGCGTCAAGACTGCTGACATCCGCAGCAAGCTCCCCGGCCATTTCGGCCATGTCATCGGCGTCGTCGCGGCTGAAAACCTGTTTCTGCGCCTCACGCCACACTGGCGATGCTCCGGCCAGGTCAGACAGGCGCGACCCGAGTTCAGCCATACGACCGATCAGGGTCTGCTTGTGGTCCGGTCCCATCGATTTGATGCCCGGGACATCCATGCGGCGCACATTGCGGGGCAGGGCTTTCAGAACATCGTTCTTGGAAATCGCATGCCCCAGGACGTCATGCACCGTTTCAGATCCGAACGGCGCAGATATCGCGTCGACATAGGATTGCAGCTCGGAACGTCGCGTTTGGAAGTGCGACCGGTTCTGATCATAACGGGTTTCAATATTGTTACCGCACGCTCGGGCCTCCAGCCGCTCCTCAAGGCTTTCATAAACGCGCTCCGTGGCGGAACGCCCCGCCTGCAGCGGCAGAATAAATTCGCCAAGCCCCACATGCTGCATGCGGTTGCGCACCACATCGAGCGCGGTTAGTTTCTCGGCCACGAAGAGGACTTTCTTGCCCTGCGCCATGGCACTGGCAATGATGTTGACGATGGTCTGTGATTTGCCGGATCCGGGCGGTCCTTCGATGGAGGTACTTTCGCCCGAGGCCACGTCGATCATGGCAGAATACTGAGAAGCATCCGCATCCATCACAAGATACGGCGCTTGGCGCTCGATCTCGGGGGCATCGACGTCATGTTCTTCGGCATAGCTGCCATCGCCAATGGCCGTTGTGCCGAGAAGCCGGGCGACAAGCGGGTTGTCCGCTACCGATTTGTTCGTTGGATTGAGGTCATGGTACATCGCAATTTTCGAGGACGGGAAAATCCCGATGACCACTTCGCGGCGCACCTTCCAGTGAAACCCGGGTGGCGCGAGTTCTGTAATCCGAGTAAACAAATCCTCTGCGCCCTCGTCCTCTTCCAGGTCGAGATCAATGCCGTGTTCGTTCTTTAGCTTCAGTGCAAGGCTCATGTTGAAAACCGCCTGCTCCGTGCCACGAATGTAAAACTCCGGCCCTCGCGGGGTTTGCTGCCGCTCAATCGCACTTTCTACCAGCATGAGGGGACTGACAAAATTCGTGTTCTCATGGGGTGGGCGCCATTCCAGCAGGCCAATGGCTGTTTGCAGCACATTGACGCCGGTCTCCCGCTCATAAGCATGCGCCCGCTCCCTTAATCCCTTTCCGAAACGGGTCAGGCGGTCAGGGGCGAGAAGTGTTTGGATGTCATTGTCATCGTGCCGCCCGTCTTCATGCATATCATCAGGCAGGGGCAGGTCGTATTCCGGACGGATGCCATGCGCCTTTGCATGGGCTTCGAGATTAGGCTTTTCCTTGCTCTGACGTGGCGGTAGCCCCAGGTCGTCCCGGATCTGGTCTTTGAGATCGCGTTCGAGACTGAGCTCCGCTTCCGCGAAACCTTTCTCTTCCGGATCAAGCGCCTCAAGAGCTGCTAAGAATTCTTCATCTGTCCGGCGTTTTTCAGAGAGCGCGGACAGGAAGGTTTCTGTCTTTTCGTCAGGACGCTCTTCATCAAAATCCGGGAGGGGTACCAGGCGCATGCGGCCGCGGTTGGTCAGCTTATGGCGCAGGATATCCGGCAACTCATCCACCACGCGCACGTGTGAGGCACTGCCGGCGCGAAAAGGGACATTGATCAGTGGATTGCGGCGCGAGCCATCCACGAGGCGTTTGCGCAACTCCTCGACCTTGCTGGCGACGAGGTCTACGACATCAGGGTTTTCGTGCGGTGCGCTGTTTCTCATGTTGGTGCCTTATTTTTTCTTTGTTCTGCTTGCGGCGGGAAGCAGAAGCTGTGAGGCACTACCTCACCTGCAAGATTTTCCAATACTTTAACTGTCATATCAGGCCAATAGAATCAGTGTCGGTAATAGTGTCAACGCGTTGCATCCGCTTGTTATATCCGGACAAAAGCTTATGACCTTGCGCCAAATCAAGTTTCCATGGCGGCAACGTACGCGCGCTGCAGGTATTCGTGCCTTTTTAGAAACACATGTGACACATGGATGAAATCTTCACATCGATAAACGGTAAGAAGGCAGCCGAACTCTGCTGTGCAACGAATGGCGAATTGGTCCGCAAAGTAGAAGTTCAAGCAAGTTGCAGCGAATGACCGGTTCGAGCCCAAAGGCGACTTAGGCTATGGGCGCAGCATTTGTCGTTTTGGGCGGCAAGCGGGAGTTCGCTGCGGATAGCATGGAGGTCTCCTTTCCCATCGATTGCTCCCCGCGAAGGGCTCGCCGGTTCATGCATCTCTTCGGCATTACCATTGGCGACCGAGGTTCCAAGAGATTGCGGTAGTCGAGAAGTCGCAGCGGGGTCAGGCTAATCTGCAGGCGCTCCGGCAATTTGGGCCTCTTGTGCCTCCTTATTGCGCCAATCTTTCGGGGATATGCCGAAGTTCCGCGTGAAGGCTCGGGTGAGTGCCGATGTTTCGGACAAGCCGACCAATTGGGCGATCTCCTTGATCGAATGATCAGATGTGGTGAGCAGTTCGGAGGCCTTTTCCATCCGCAGCCGGTTGATCACCTTGGACGCCGTTGTTCCGTAGGAGGACAAGCGCTTGTTCAGCACCTTGGTGGTGATGCTGCACATCCGGGCGGCCTCGCTCACCGTCAGCGCCGGATCGGACAGCCTTGATCGCACGAGAATTTCGAAGCCTTCGAGGTAGTCCAGGGGCACATCGACCTGAACCGGTTCTTCGATATCATTGTCGTGGTTCACGAGGAGTTCGGGGTTGATTGGAAGCGACAGCCAGGCCGCCGGAAAGCGGATGGAGAATCCCCTGTTGTTGCACTTGATGCCCCGCACGCCATGAAACTGCTCCGGCAGCAGGGTCGGATCGCAGAGGCGCAGAACAACCTGGGTTGGATCCCATCGGAAATCGAGAACACGGTGCAGCAGGGAGATCCAGATCCCGACGAGAAAGGCGTCCGAATGGCCCGGCGACACCTCGGGTTCGAAATTGCGACTGGTGGTGAAGTAGGCGTGTTCCTCCTCGATCAGGAGCCGGAAGGACACCGCGTTGCTTTCCTTCGAGACGATCTGGGTGAACCGGGTGAAGAAATCGCCAAGGGTCACCGACTGGCCGAGGAGCGCCCCACGCGGCAGGAACTTCAACAGGTCTGTCTGTTGTCCCGCCAAGGCGCAGATATCCGGCCGGGTGATGTCGGCGATGGAGGCCAGCGCCGCATAGACCGTGTCATGCGGGATGAACTCGGCCGGGTTCAGGACCTGTTCCTCGCTCAATCCATGCAGCCCGAGCGCAAAGGCCGGATCCGCATCGAGCCGCCGCATCATCGCTACGACGGGGCCGAGGACCGTAGCACGTACGAGGGACAAACCGTCCTTTTGTTCTCCTTGCGGCATCCACATCACCCTTTCGCTCTCCGACACGCTACGGGCGCGGGCGCCTGACGGCCAAGCAGAAATTGGCTGAAATTGACCGGATCGGGTCAGAAAAATGCACCACGGGATCAGCGGGTCAAAAGAATCTCGGGGCACATGTGCATAGTGGGAGGATCGGTCCGCAGGAAGACCGACCCCTGGGAGGACACCGAATGACAACACTCAACCTGAAGGCGTTGCTGCCGGCCATGTCAATGGCAATTGCGCTCACGACGCCTGCCATTGCGCAGGATATCCCCAACATTCCCTCGGAGGTCACGCTGTTCAAGAACGTGATGGTCTTCGACGGGGTGAATGACGGCTTGAAAGATGTCGACGTGCTCGTCGTCAAGAACAAGATTCACAAGATTGCAGAGGACATTCCCGAATCCGGCACGTGGGAAGTCGAAGTTCGAACGGGCGGAAGCAAGCGCCTGCCCGATCCTGTTGGCGGTATCGACGGCTATTCTTTCACCATCCAGACCGAACGCGGTATCGAGACCAAAGAGGTCGAGGTCAATGTGATCGACGGCGGCGGACGCACCTTGATGCCGGGACTGATCGACAGCCATGTGCATGTGAATATGTACAAGGATGGCACGATCCCGGGCCTTCAGGACACGACATGGGAGGAGATCGGCGCACGTTCTGCGGCCTTTGCGCAGGAAATGCTGGCGATGGGCTTCACAACCGTGCGCGACATGTGCGGTGCACATGGTGGACTTCGTGCGGTAATCGACGAGGGTTCGCTTCCGGGCCCGCGGATATACTCGTCCGGCGCCTGCCTCAGCCAGACCGGTGGTCATGGCGACTGGGGGATCGCCGGGCAACGCAAGAACGAAAGCAATCTTGAACGGCTGGAGATCACGCGGCTTGTCGACGGCCCTGCCGAAGTGCTCCACGGCGCGCGGCGGAACTTTGCGCTTGGGGCCAACTACCTCAAGATCATGGTCAGTGGTGGTGTGACCTCCATCAAGGACCCGATCTACCAGTCCGCCTTTACAGACGAAGAAATCGCCGCTGCCGTCGAGGTGGCCGGGGACATGGATTCCTATGTCGCCATGCATGTCTTCATGGATAGCGACCTGTCGCGCGCGCTCGATCTCGGGGTCAAAGTGGTGGATCACGGCCTGACCATAACGGAACCGACGATGCAGAAGCTGGTAGAGAAGGAAGCGTTCTTCTCGCCCAACCTGACCGCGTTGGCGCCCGAGGCGCTTGAGCATCCGATGCACCAGGATCCGACCTTCCCGCCGACGGCGAAGTTCCTCTGGTTGCGGAAAAACAGCGAGCAGTTGTTTGATCTGGTGCGGAAGTACAAGCCGAAGATGGTGTTCGATTCCGACTACGTGCTGCTGACCGGTGTGCCGTACCGGCAGTCGATGGACTTCACCAAGGCTTTCATGGCGCGTGAGTTCGGCAACCTCTGGGCCTTGCAGATGATGACCTCGAATGGCGGCGAACTGGCCGCACTGACGGGACGCGGAAACCCCTATCCCGAAGGCAAGCTCGGCGTGATCGAGGAAGGTGCCTATGCCGATATCCTCATCGTTGACGGAAACCCGCTCGAAGACATCACTGCCATCGGCGCTGTCGATACATGGTTCGATGCCGAGCCACGCGGGCAGGACGTGCCGAGCATTCGCGTCATCATGAAGGACGGCAAGTTCTACAAGAACACGTTGAACTGAACTTTCGGCGGGGCGCTGGCCCCGCCGTCAACATTGCGGAAGGGCAAACTTATGAAGCATCTTTTCAAGTCCACATTACTGGCGGGCGTGGTGTCGCTCGCTGCCGGCATGTCCTCTGCGCAGGACGAAGCGCTGCCGCAGACCCTGTTCACCAATGTCCATGTTTTTGACGGCGTGAACGAGGCGCGGATCGAAAACGCCAGCGTTCTGGTCGAAGGCAACCTGATCAAGGAAATTTCGACGGACGGGATCGAAGCGCCCAACGCAACCATGATTGACGGCGGCGGGCGCACGCTCATGCCGGGGATGCATGACCAGCACGTGCATTTGCTGGTGTTCAACCCGCTCAGTGACGGGTTGCGCCAGAACATCACGCCCTTCCATCTTGGTGGCGTTGCAACGATCCGGTCCGAGCGCATCCTGATGAACGGGTTCACGACGGTTCGTGACCTCGGCGGACCGGCAAAGTCCATCGCGCGGATCATCGATACCGGTATGTTCCCCGGCCCGAGGATCTATTCCTCGGAGGCCTTCATCACGCAGACATCGGGCCATGCCGATTTCCGCAAGCTGAACGACCGGCATCCAACCCTGTCGGGGCAAGGCCCATCGCATTGGGTCGACACGGACATGAGCTTCATCGCGGATGGCCCGGAGCAGATCCGCATGGCGGTGCGCGAGAACCTGCGGCGCGGGGCAACCCAGATCAAGGTCATGGTCAGCGGTGGGGTCACGTCCGAGTTCGACCCGCTGCATTCGCTTCAGTACCAGGCGGACGAGATCCAGATGGCGGTCAAGACCGCCGAGCAATGGGGCACCTACGTCACCTGCCACGTGTTCACCGAGCAGGCGATCCGCAACTGTATCGACAACGGTGCAAAGACCGTTGAGCACATCCCGTTCCTGACCAAGGAGGCCGCCGAGATCATGGTCGAAAAGCAGATCATGTTCGCGACGGCGGTAGCCCCGGTCTACTCGGTGACGACCGAACAGGCGGAAGCCTTCTACACGCCAGCCTCGTTCGCCAAATGGAAGAGTGTCCGTGACGCCGCCGCCAACATGATCGAGGTGATCCAGACGACACCGGGCATGATCGACCTCTACACTCTGGGCACCGATCTCATCAACAACTGGGACCAGACGCTTGAGCAGGACAAGAAGATGAACGACGAGTTCAAATACCTGCACGAGGCCAAGTTCAAACCCTTCGACATTCTGCGCATGGCCACATCGAACGGCGCCCGCATGAACCGGCTTACGGGCTTGAACAATCCGTATCAAGACGGCCCGCTCGGCGTGGTCGAGGAAGGCGCTTACGCGGATCTCCTGCTGGTCGATGGCAACCCGCTCGAAGACATCCTTCTTCTGGCCGATCCTGATCCCAACCTGAAGCTCATCATGAAGGACGGCGTGATCTACAAGAACACGCTGGACTGAGGAGAGCGCGGGGCGGTCTCCCTCGTCCGCCCCGCGTTTTTTTGCCCGACGCAATCATCCCGGAAGGACTGACCGTGAAACACCTCACTCTTGCCACTCTCATGGCCCTCTGCAGTTCGATGGCGGTTGCTCAGGAGTGCGACGTCGCGCTTCTCAACGGCCGCGTCATGGACCCGGAAACCAATCTTGATGCCGTGCGCAATGTCTGCGTGACCGGCGACAGGATCACCGCGATCACCGAAGATGCCTTGACGGGCAAGCGCGAGATCGACGTTTCCGGGCATGTAGTCGCGCCGGGATTCATCAACACCCATTCGCATTCCTTTGGCGGCTTCGATCAGAAGATGATGGCCCATGATGGCACGACGACGATCCTCGATACCGAGAGCGGCGTGGCGGATGCCGACCTGTTCTACGACAAGTACGAGGGCAATTCCTTTCTCAACTTCGGTTCCGGGATGGGGCACGAGGAGATCCGGCGTGTCGTGATGGATGGGGTTTCAGTCGAGCTGGCATCCGATCCGACCTACATCCTCAAGTCACGCGGTGCAGCCGAGGAAGAAGACGGACATGCCAGCTGGGCGCTGGATATTCCGACTGCGGATCAGCTCGTCGAAGTCATGACCATGTATGAAAAGGGTCTTCGCGCCGGGGCGATCACCGTCAACACGACGGTGGGATACATGGGATACAACACCTATCCGAAGGAGATTTTCGCGCTTCAGAAAATGGCGAAGAAGTATGACCGCTTCTTTGGCGCCCATACCCGTTTCGGTCCGACCGAGAGCCTGCCGCTCTACTATTCCCTGGGCGCAAACGAGGTGATCGCAAACGCCGTTGCGCTCGACGGGGCCCTGATCCTTTCCCACATCCAGAACCAGGGGTGGGAAGAAATCTACGAGCTTGCGCGCCGCCTGCAAATGCGCGGAATGACCATCTTCGCGGAATACTACCCGGCCATCACCGGCAATCCGAACATCGCGACACCGCAACTGCTGCCGGACAAGATCGAGGCGAACAATATCGTTCCGACCCGCGATATCTTCGATACCAGCACCGGCGAACTCTACGAGTCCGACGAGGAGTTCTTCCGGCAGCAGAAGGAGGATCCGAGCAAGCCGATTTTCATCACAGTCCGCCCCGAAGCAGACCTGGAGCGCTGGATCCACATGAAGGATATTGCGATCGCCAACGACATCGTCGGCTTCACCGTCGATGGCGAACCGCTGCCGATCGAGGCCGATTTCACGGAGTACGGGGGGCACCCGCGCAATGCCGGCACCTATGGCATCGTGTTCCGCGAGGCCCGTGAACAGGGCATCGCGCTGATGGAGATGGTGAACAACGCCTCCTACATTCCCGCGAAGTACTTTTCCAAGGTGGGCCTGAAGGCGATGCAGGAACGCGGCCGGATGCAGGAAGGCATGATCGCGGATATCACGATCTTCGACCCCGACACGATCACCGAAACATCATCGATGAAGAAGGGCATGAACGGCTCCTTCACCAAGGGAATCCCCTACGTTCTGGTGAGCGGGCAGGTCATTATCGACGACGGTGTCGCTAATATCGACCTGCGGCCCGGGCAGCCGATCCGTTACCCGGTCATCGAAGGGGGCGAGATCGATCTGGACCTCGGGGACAAGGAATTCACCTGGCACGCCGACATCGAAACGCCAGAGGATGAGCATTCCGAGTTCCCGCTCCGCCCTGCCGAGCTGGAACACTCCATTCCCGGAGCTCCGGGGCATTGAACCCACAAGAACGGTCAGGGCAGCCATGCTGTACTGACCACAACATCGAAGCAATTCCGGGTGGCAAGATGAACAGGATCCTTCTTTCGACAGCCCTTTGCGTCTCTGCGACAGTTGCAGCGGCGCAGGACACAAAAGACATGCGCACCTTCCTGTTTATCGGCGCATCCAACAGCGCCGCCTGGGAGATGCAGATCGCCAATCCCGGGGACCGCGCGGCCTCGGTGAAGGGTGGGATCGAGGCGCTCGGCGGCGAGCTTTTGAGCTACTATTGGGGGCTTGGGAACGGGAAGAACTACATCACCGTCGCCCTGCCGGACGACCCCACCTTCATCCAGGCCTTCTATGTCAGCCGTCTCGGTGACGGGTTGCTGGAGGATTACCAGATGATCGAGTTGCTGAGCAGCGCCGACATGGCCGAAGCCCTCGCCCGTGTGCCGGAGATCAAGGCGCAGGACGATCTCAAGTAACCGGACTGCACACTCGGGACGATCCAGAAGGGAACATCAAATGAACTTCAGCCCTGTGTGTGTCGGCGGAGTCGTATTATGCAAATAGTTGCCATTGGCCTGCTGTCCGCCTTCTTTCTCTTCGCCAGTTCGATCAAGATCCTTGGCTGGCAGAAGCTCATCTTCGAAACGCAACTGGCGATGTTCGTCAAATACGGGCTGAACCGTCAGATCATGGCGCTTGTCGGTGGTGTCGAGCTTTTCGGGGCGGTGGCGATCTGGTTTCAAGGCAGCTTGCTCGGGCCGCTCGGGGCCGCTGCCCTTCTGGGCACGTCGCTTGGCGCAATCGGTTGTCATCTGATCTGGGACACTTGGAAAGACGGTGTGCCTGCCATGATCACGGCTACGCTTTCGGCCTTCGTCCTCTGGACAGGCCGGGATGTCGTACTGGCGATACTTGCATGAGCGGGCCGAAGAAGAATCAAGAGCAACAAGAGAGACCTCATATGGGACAGGCAAGGCTTCTCGGTACGGTCATCGTCGCTGGCTTCTGGTTATCAACCGGAGCCTTGGCGCAGGAAAGCCGGCCAACGTCCGCCCTGGAGGCCGCCGCAGCGGTCTCGCTCGGTGGCCCGGCATCCACGCAGGCCCAACTGGAACAAGACCGAGTGCGGCGGTTGCAGGACTCTCGCTGGCCGGGGCTGGATGCGGCATTGGACCCCTTGGAGGCATCGCGGCAACGCTTTGCCGAACGCACCGGCCTGAACCTCTCCTTCGACTACCAGGCCTATTACCAGTCCGCGACCGAGAGCCTGACCGATATCGACGAGGCCGCCTTGGGCCAGGCGCGCATTCTGGGCCAGTGGACGCTGCTCAATCGCGGCGGCGAAAATCCCGGGCAATTGGTCTTCACATTGGAGAACCGCCATCTGCTCGGCACGGACATCGCGCCAAGCGGGCTTGCCGGGGAAATCGGCTATGCGGGCGTCAACGCAACGACATTCAGTGACACCGACACGACCCTCTCCGTCGCCTACTGGTCCCAGACGCTCGCTGGCGGGAAGGCCGGTTTCGTGGCCGGCCGGATCGATCCGGGAGACTACTCGGACATCCTCGGCTACGTGAACCCACGCACGACTTTCTCCAATTTCTCGATCCTGTTCAGCCCGGTCCTGCCGATCCCCGATCCCGGCTTCGGCATTGCGGGGGGCGGTTTCCTGACCGACCAGATCTATGCCCTCGGTGTCCTGTCGGATGCAAACGGCTCGCTGACCGATGTCGAGTGGTTTCCCGGTGGCCCCGAGTTCTACAAATACGCCGAGATCGGATGGACGCCCGAACGCTCGAAGCGCTTTCTAACCAACGTTCACCTCGGGGTATTTCACGTCGATGAACGCACCGAGGCAGGCGTGCCGGAGAGCTACGGGGCGATCCTGTCTGCCAACCACACGATCAACGAGGAATTCATGATCTACGGACGCCTCGGCTGGTCGGAGGGTGAGGCGCCGATCGCCCGACGCGCAGCCAACGCTGGACTTCTATGGCGGCCGGGCCTCTATGACGACCTCTTTGGGTTTGGCGCGACCGTTGCGGACCCGGTAGATGAAACGCTCGACACCCAGACCACAATGGAGGCCTTCTATCGGTTGGACCTGTCGGACAATGTCGCCCTGACGGCGGACGTCCAGCACATGATCAACCCGGGCTTCAACGATCAGGACACGACCGTTTTCGGCTTGAGGCTGCGGATCAATCTTTGACCTGAGTAGCGGCGGATAGAATGCCGTCTGGTTGGGAGTGTCGTGCCTGCGCCGGAACGGCCCATGCAGCCATCGCGGCCAAGGAGGCGACCCCTTGGATGATTGGCATTGCGTCAGGCGAAAGTCTTGACGGCAGAACAACCGTCGAATTTGGCTTGTTGCTCTGCAATGTCAGCCATTCCAATGAAGCTGTCGGATGCTCTCAAGCGGGGGCATGGCGGTTCGCTTAGATCTTTCCACAGAAGGCGGCCACGGAGGTCGCCACCGTCAGAAAGGTTGGAACCGATGACAAACACCCTCAAGAACACCGTATTCGCCGCCCTTGCCGCCTCACTCGCCCTCGCTGCCCCGATGGCCGCCAATGCCGGTGACATCGGTGAGAAAGCCCTCAAGGGCGCTGTGGCCGGCGCCGTGCTGACCGAAATCACCGGCGGCGACGCCAAGGACGGCCTGGCCCTCGGCGCAGCCGCCGGTGCGCTCGGTGGCAAGATCGCCGAAGACCGGGATCGTCAAGATCGCAAGGACGATCGCAAGAAGGGTGGCAACAAGCACAAGCGCTGATCCCGCAACGAGACAACCGGAACGGTTTACCCCTTCCAACCGACGCTGGAGAGATCCGGCATCTGCTTCAAACCCGTTAGGCCTCATGCCTGCCGGGTTTGTTGCGTCAGGGTGGTTCAGGAAGACGGAGAAACGTGAAAGTGCGGGCCTATGATCCGAGCAGTCCGGCCTCTACTCAGATCGTTCGCCCTATGCCAGGGGCGCTTCTGTTGCTGGCTGCTCCCTGAAGTCGCTGGGGGGCTGTCCGTACCATCTTCGGAATGCCGTGCTGAAGGTACTGGCGTCGCTATATCCGAGAAGATAGGCGATCTCGGTGAGCGGAAGCGTGCTGTTGAGCAGATAGTCCCGGGCCAGAGCCTTTCGCAGATTGGCGACGACCGCTGCGAAGCTCGTGCCCTCGTCGGTCAGTCGGCGGGCCAGCGTTCGGGCGCTCATCCCAAGTTCCGCCGCAATTGCGTCCTGCTGGGCCGTGCCGGCTGCAAGACGCGCCGTGATCTGCCTCTCAACAACCCGGGCCACACTGTTGGGTGTCTGCGGCATCCGAGCCAGCGTGTTCTCGCAAATGACCGAAAGCGTCCGCTGCAAGTTGTCGTCGGCCGTCAACAGCGGCACATCCATATCAGCCGCCTTGAAGGCAATGCTGTTCTCCGCGGCACCAAACAGGACATTGCAGCCAAAGAACCTGTCGAGGGCCTCGGTGCCGGTCAGCCGCTGATGCGCGAACCGAACATGCGTCGGACGGATTTGCCGATTGGAGTAGTCCCGCAGGGCGAAGACCGTGCCAACGGCTCCAAACTCGGCATATTGCCCGGTCGGAATGCTTGCTGGCACATCGTAGTGCCAGGTCAGCCGGGTGGTTTCCGGGCCTTCTTCCATGGCCGTCTTGCTCGCGTCACCGATCACGCGCTGAAAACGGGTGATGTTTCGAAGGTAACCGCCAACGGTAGGTGCCGAAACGCCGACATAGGCGAGCAACCCGGCCTTCCTGACCAGGTCCGGCGACTGTGCCAGGCGGTATCCGACAAGGTCGTCCCTGGTCAAAGCGCTCGCCTTTTCAAACAACCAGGCAGTCTTGTCGAAGGACCAGCGAGCATCCGGGTCTTCGAGTTGAGATCTGGTTATCCCGAACTCCTTTCGGATATCCCGCTCGGAAAGGCCTGTTTTCTTCAACTCACCGACAATGATCTGTCCCCAGATTGCGCTGTGTTTTGGAATCTCGGATTTCATTTCTGGTCCGTAGTCTCGGTGTCTGACGTGTTGCGCCACGTTAAGGCCCGTCTGACCTTCTTGCCAGTTGCCAAAGCCAACGTTCGAACAACGCAACGCCCGTTTCGTTCAATACCCGCAGTGCCTTTCACACACTCGCCACCAAGGTAGGCGCGACGTCGGTCGCGAGTAACTCGAGATCCGTGCGGTGTGACACACCGAGTAGCGGCGCACATCGTCCGGGTTGGGCAGCTTGCTTGTTCGCTGTGGCTTTCGAAGCCGCCATTCTCGGCGCGCTACTTAAAAGTCCGCTCTGGGCCGTTGTCACACATCCCGACAAACTGACTTATCGGAAGCTTTGTCCGCAATGCGGACATAAAATCAAATTTCCTGAACGTCCGCTATTGGTGCGAAGGGATACTCGAACCCAAAACTCTAGTTCGACGGGCTCCAACCAACAGATAGTGGACCTACCCCAATAAAAGTAGTCTTGGAAAAACGCGTCACAGAAAGTGTGAGAGGCTCACAGGCTTGCGTTCGATCAGCTGAAGGGGTGCCAAGGGGCGGGGGGTGGAGCTCGTCTATGAAGGCAAGGCCCCGACCATGCGACGTTAACAACGGACGTATTTTGCTAAGGCATGGTCGCCATGTGGTCGCCACTTATGTGGTGCCAGCAGAGTAAATCTCGTAAATTATTGATTTTATGGTGCTGCTGGAGAGAATTGAACTCTCGACCTCTCCCTTACCAAGGGAGTGCTCTACCTCTGAGCTACAGCAGCGCTGTGGGCGGGTGATTAGACTCAAACGAAACGCGGCGCAAGGGTGTCTGGACGGTTTTTTGTGTCTGCTGTAGAGAAAGACAATGGCAGACAAAAACTCACCAAAAAAACAGGGCAAATCCGGGGATGCACGCGAAGACAGGTTGAAGGCCGCATTGAAGGCCAATCTGGCGCGACGCAAGGCGCAGGCCAAGGCGCGGGCGACCTCGGAGGCAAGGCCGGAGCAGGACAAGGACTAAGAGCAGATGGATTCGATTCTGGTGACGGGCAATGGCCCGCTGAACGGGCAGATTCCGATTGCCGGGGCAAAGAATGCGTGTTTGACGCTGATGCCGGCGACCTTGCTCAGCGAAGAACCGCTGACGCTGACCAACGCGCCGCGGCTGAGTGACATCAAGACAATGACGCTGTTGTTGCAGTCCTTGGGGGCCGAGGTGTCGGCCTTGCAGGACGGGCAGGTTCTGGCGATGTCTAGCCACGCATTGACCAGCCACACGGCGGATTATGAGATCGTGCGCAAGATGCGGGCCTCGAACCTTGTGCTGGGCCCGATGCTGGCGCGGCTGGGGCAAGCCGTTGTGTCTCTGCCCGGCGGCTGTGCCATTGGTGCGCGACCGATGGACTTACATATCGAAGGGCTTGAGGCGCTGGGCGCCGAGATTGACCTGAAAGACGGGTATTTGCACGCGAAAGCACCGGGTGGTCTGAAGGGCGGAGTGCATGAGTTGCGGTTTGCCTCCGTGGGTGCGACGGAAAACATCGTCATGGCCGCCACCTTGGCCAAGGGAACGACCGTGTTGAAAAACGCAGCGCGTGAGCCTGAGATCGTCGATCTGGTGGAATGCCTGCGCAAGATGGGCGCGCAGATTGCGGGTGAGGGTACCTCGATCATCGAGATCCAGGGCGTTGATCGATTGCACGGTGCAACGCATCAGGTGGTGACTGACCGGATCGAACTGGGCACCTATATGCTGGCTCCAGCCATTTGCGGCGGAGAGGTCGAGCTGTTGGGGGGGGGCATGGCTTTGGTCGAGTCCTTTGCGGCCAAGCTGGATGACGCCGGGATCGCTGTCAGCGAAACCGAACAGGGGTTGAAAGTGACCCGCAAGAACGGGCGCGTGAATGCGGTGGATGTTGTGACCGAGCCGTTCCCGGGCTTTCCGACAGACCTGCAGGCGCAGATGATGGCCCTGATGTGCACGGCGGACGGCGTTTCTGTTCTTGAAGAGCGCATTTTTGAGAACCGTTTCATGCATGCGCCTGAACTGATCCGCATGGGGGCTCAGATCGATGTACAGGGCGGGACGGCCACCGTAACCGGGGTCGACAAGCTCAAAGGTGCGCCGGTGATGGCCACCGATTTGCGCGCATCGGTGTCGTTGATCCTGGCCGGTCTGGCGGCAGAGGGTGAAACTCGGGTAAACCGTGTTTATCATCTGGATCGCGGCTATGAGCATGTGGTGCGCAAGCTGGAAGGCGTAGGGGCCAAGATAGAACGGATAAAAGGCTGATGAGTGACGCAAGTTTTGATGATGGCCGCGAGGCCCCGCTTAATCTGGGTGCGCAAGACAGCGATGACCTTCAGGTGATCTCGACACTTGTGCAGGATGCGGTGTTTCCTGTCACCGAAATGACCTGGCGCCCGTCCGAGCGCCGGTTTGCGTTGCTGTTGAACCGGTTCCGCTGGGAGGACAAAGACGCTGCCGCGCAGCGCAATCGCCCATTTGAACGGGTGCAATCGGTCTTGGTATTCGATGATGTGCTGTCTGTATCCAGCCAAGGAATAGACCAGCGCGACAAGGACATGATCCTGTCGCTCTTGTCGGTCGATTTCGAGGCAGGTGAAGACGGCGCGGGTCAAATCATGCTGACCCTGGCTGGCGACGGTGCGATCCGTTTGCGGACCGAGGCCTTGGACGCAACGCTGAAGGACGTTACCCGGCCGTATCGGGCGCCATCGGGTCACGCCCCGCACCATCCAGAATAAGCGCGGCAAAGCTGGCGCATTTTCCCGGCCCAAGGCAGGGTTGGCAATACGTCGTGCCACCGTGTTCGACGCTTTCGGGATCAGCCAGACACTCATCCGGTCGATAACGCAACTTTGTGTTGCGGATCATGGAAACAACGCCGATCTTCTTGCGCTTTGGACCCGGAACAAAGATCCGGAATCGGTTCGCAACTGGCTGCATTCGGGCGCTGAGATCTGGGTGGCAGAGCGCACTGGTCAGATCGCTGCCGTGGGCGGGTTGAAAGACCGCGATTTTGTGACCTTGCTCTATGTCAATCCTACGCATGTCCGGCTTGGCGTTGGTCAGGCCCTGCTGCAGAGGCTGGAAGAAGAGCTGATCGGGCAGGGATGCTCTGAGGCCGGTCTTGTCGCAACGCAGACCGCGAGGGCGTTTTATCTGCGCTACGGCTGGACCCAATCCGCTGCACCCGAGGCTTGGCATGGTATCTCGCAATTCCCGATGCGCAAATCGCTGCAGTCAGCCGAGTAAGGGTTGAGGGCATGCGGGCTGGGCGATAAGACCCGTTGAAACGCCCTGGAGAGCCCGATCATGCCCGTTTTCTTAGACACGACCTCGCCCGACTTTGAGACGGGTTTCACCGCGCTGCTTGGTGCAAAGCGTGAAGACAGCCCGGATGTCGATGCTGTTGTCTCTAAGATCATCGAAGATGTCCGGGTGCGGGGTGATGCGGCGGTGCTGGAATTGACGGCCAAGTTTGATCGGCTGGAGCTGACACCGGAAACGATGGCCTTTAGCGCATCAGAGATCGACGCGGCCATGGACAGCGTATCGGATGACGAACGCGCCGCACTGGAACTGGCGGCTGAACGGATCCGGGCCTATCACGAACGTCAGATGCCATCGGATCAACAGTGGGTGGATGAGGCTGGCGCAACACTGGGGTGGCGGTGGTCGGCGATTTCGGCTGCAGGCCTTTATGTGCCTGGCGGATTGGCGTCCTACCCGTCTTCGGTGTTGATGAACGCGATCCCGGCCAAGGTTGCCGGTGTGCAGCGCTTGGCTATCGCTGTTCCAACGCCGGATGGTCAGATCAACCCGTTGGTTTTGCTGGCGGCAAAGCTCTCAGGCGTTGATGAGGTCTATCGCATCGGCGGCGCACAGGCTATCGCGGCGCTGGCCTATGGTACTCAGACAATCGCGCCGGTGGACAAGATCACCGGGCCCGGCAACGCCTTTGTTGCGGCTGCGAAACGCCGGGTTTTCGGCAAGGTCGGGATCGACATGATCGCAGGCCCGTCTGAGATTTTGGTGATCGCTGACAAAGACAACAACCCGGATTGGATTGCTTTGGATCTGCTCAGCCAGGCCGAGCATGACGAAAGCGCGCAATCGATCCTGATTACGGATGATGCGGAGTTTGGCCGCGCCGTGGCGCAGGCGGTCGAGGCGCGTCTTCAAACCCTGGAACGCCGCGCCATCGCCGGGGCCAGTTGGCGCGACTTTGGCGCAGTGATCACGGTTCGCGATCTCGACGAGGCCGCAAGCCTGTCAAACCGGATTGCGCCTGAGCATCTGGAACTCTGCGTGGCCGACGCACAGGCGCTGAGCACCAAAACGGTGCACGCGGGTGCTATTTTTCTGGGGCAATACACGCCCGAAGCCATTGGCGACTATGTTGGTGGGCCAAATCACGTGCTGCCGACGGCCCGCTCAGCGCGGTTTTCTTCGGGGTTGAGCGTGATGGATTTCCTCAAACGCACGACGATCAGCCAGATGACACCCGAAGCCTTGCGCCGTGTTGGCCCGTCAGCCGCAACGCTGGCTGCATCGGAAAGCCTGGAAGCCCATGGATTATCCGTCCTCGCGCGGCTCGAGCGGTTGAATCAGCAGTGATGGCGGCTTGAGGAAAGGCGGAAACCTTGCGGAAAGACCTTGGGCTTTGAGGGGGTTGTCACTTAGCGCAGTTGTAAGGTCGAAGCGCGCCTTCAGTGTTTGCTGTGATGCATCCGGTGCGTCTGACTGTCCGTTGCCCATCTGATGGGGTTGATATAGGTCTTAGCCGAATTGAATAGATCGCAGCACACATGACCCGAATCTCGCATATCGAACTGGACGACAGTAACCTTCCCCCGCCGACCCCCGAGATCGAGCAGGAGCGCAAGGTTGCCATCTATGACCTGCTCGAGGACAACACCTTTACCCTACCGGCGCGCGATGATCGGGCGATCCCGGATGGGCCGTATCACGTGCAGCTCTCGATCCGCGACAAGCGACTGGTTTTCGACATTGCGACCGAGGCGGAAGAAAAAGCAGCAGAGTTCCATCTGTCTCTTGGGCCCTTCCGGCAGGTGGTAAAAGACTATTTTCAGATCTGTGAAAGCTATTTCAACGCGGTCAAGAACTTGCCCCCCAGCCAGATCGAAACCATCGATATGGCCCGGCGCGGTATCCACAACGAAGGCAGCCGCGTTTTGCAAGAACGGCTGGAAGGAAAGGCCGAGGTTGATACAGATACCGCCCGCCGCCTGTTCACGTTGATTTGCGTGTTGCACTTTGGGGGATGACGGGTGACGCCTCTGCCACAGTCCCTTCTGTTCTGTTGCGACCACAATTCGGTTCGGTCCCCCATGGCCGAAGGTATCATGAAGAAATTCTATGGCACCGGTACCTATGTGCAATCTGCCGGTGTTCATAACGACCTTGAGATCGACGGCTTCTGTATTTCGGTCTGCCACGAGATCGGGGTCGAGCTGTCGCGTCACCGCTCGCGCTCGTTCGACGAGATGCAAGAATGGGGCGATGATCTAAGCTCGTTTGATCTGATCGTTGCGCTTTCGCCTGCAAGCCAACGCCGGGCGTTGGAACTGACCCGGATCTTCCACCTGGATGTCGAGTATTGGCCAATCATGGACCCGACAGGGATGGGTGAGACCCGCGAGCAAAAGCTGCATCATTACCGGCAAACACGGGATCAAATCATTCAACATCTTAGCAAACGTTGGGGCCCACCGACGGAGTGATCATGAACCAGACTGTGAAAACCTATTTCGAGGCATTCAATGCAGGCGATGTTGCCGGAATGCTGGCGTGTCTGTCGGATGATGTGGCACATCATGTGAATGAAGGTCAGGTACGTGTCGGCAAGGAAAAATTTGCGGATTTCTGCGCCCATATGAACCGCTGCTATCGCGAACACCTGACTGATATCGTGGTGTTTGAGGCCCAGGGCGGCACCCGGGCCGCCGCCGAATTCATCGTCAACGGAACCTATCTTGAAACCGATGACGGGCTGCCTGAGGCAAATGGCCAAAGCTACTGCCTGCCCGCCGGATCGTTCTTTGATCTCCAAGACGGCAAGATCACCCGTGTGACGACCTTTTACAATCTGGCCGACTGGACCAGGCAGGTTGCAAATGGCTGAGATCTCGGAGGTTCGCGCCTTGACAGGAACCGCGCTTGAGGCGGTCTTGGATGATGTCGCGAAGCTGCGGATCGAAGTGTTTCGCGATTGGCCTTACCTGTACGATGGCGATCTGGCTTACGAGCGGACCTATCTGCAATCCTACCGGGACAGTGACAAAGCCATAGTCGTGGGTGCTTTTGATGGCCCAATCCTGGTTGGCGCTTCTACCGGTGCCCCTCTGGCTGATCACGCCGATGATTTTGCTGCGGCGTTTGAGGGCACCGGCCTTGATCTGTCTGACATATTCTACTGTGCCGAGTCGGTATTACTGTCCGACTACCGCGGACAGGGCGTGGGCCACACATTCTTTGATCTACGCGAGGCGCATGCCCGCGAAAACGGTTTCAGAAAATGCGCCTTTTGTGCGGTTCAGCGCCCTGAAGACCACCCAGAGCGGCCTGACGACTATCGCCCGCTTGACGCATTTTGGCGCGCGCGCGGATACGAGCCTTTGCCGGGCGTGATCGCGAATTTTTCGTGGAAAGATGTCGGACACGACAGCGAGACGTTAAAGCCACTGCAGTTTTGGATCCGCGATCTTTGACGCAATCTGCGTGCGCCAACGCATCTCAGGTTTGATTTCGGTTTTGAGTTTTCCCTAAACCGTTGTAAGTTTGTTTCCTGTTAGTCGTGTAATTTTTCTTGTTTTGGAATTATGTTATGTTTCGTAAAACAATTGCCCCGTGGGCAAATACTTCCACTTTTACCAACTTTATCTTCGGCACAGCCAAGAACGATACCCTGGCGGCGCCAAACGCAGGAACCGGGGTTTTCGGCTTCCGAGGAAATGACCACCTTTCAAGTATGTTCAACGATACCGCCCTTCACGGTGGTGCCGGTGAAGATAAGCTGACTACGCATATTACGTTGGTAGATAGCGGCGTAACCCCGTTTAATATCAATACGAAGCAAAGCGGGGGTACTGGGGCCGATGTGCTGAAAACCACCATAGCAGATCCCAGTTTTACCTTTGTCGATTTCATCAACACGCATTCTTCGGGGGGAAAAGGCGACGACATTATCACCGTGAACGTGAGCGCATTTGGCGGTGTGCAACAATTGGAAAACTACGTCTCCGGCGGGCGTGGCGACGACCAGATCGACATTCGCGCCACGTTCTTTGATGGCGTCGGGCACAACACGGTCCATGCTGGCTCGGGCGATGATGTGGTTCGGGTCACAATCTCTAGTAGCTTTTTCGGTGGCGCAGCAACCTCCATCAACACGGTTTGGGGTGGTCAGGGCGACGACCAGATCGAAGTGAGTGCTTCTGCTACCGCAAACAGTAGCGAGTTGGCGGCAAACTACCTATACGGGGGCAGTGGGAATGACCACATCATAGCTCTTGTAACGACAGACTCGAATGTGGCGACACCTGTCGGTTTGAACGAAGTCTACGGCGGTGCGGGGAAAGATATTCTCGAAGCGAACCAAGTCACCGATGGTGAAAACTTTTTGACCGACGTCACGAACAAGATGCGCGGTGGGTCAGGGGAAGACCGGATTACGGCTACATCTCTGGCCTTGTCGTTTGAAGGAGATGCAATCGCCCACAACGACATTCACGGTGGGTCTGGCTCTGACAAGATCAAAGTCTCGATAGATACTCTTGCCACGCTTCGCGTCGACGCGTCGAACAATGTCTCAGGTGGTTCCGGGAACGACAAGATTCGTGCCGAGATCACGGCTGAGTTCTATGATGAAAGCTCGGTGGTCGAAAACACTCTCTTCGGACAGAGCGGGAACGACAAAATAATCGCCTATGCATCTGCAACAAATGCCTTTGATCCCTCAGCCTTGGCAGAGGCCTTCAACCACCTCGACGGTGGCAGCGGAGATGATGTGCTAAAGGCCACAATCGCTGCTGGATCTGACGGAAAGAACACGCTCTTGGGGCGTGCGGGCAATGACAAACTTGTTGCCAATGGCGGGAACAACAACTTGCTGGACGGTGGCTCGGGGCACGATGTTCTTTATGGCAGTGACAACAGCGACACTTTGGTAGGCGGTGCCGGCAAAGATAAGCTGGATGCCGGGTTGGGCGATGACTGGTTGTTCGGTGGCAAGCACGCTGACTCTTTCATCTTCAAATCGTCCTTGGACCAGGGAACCAAAACGCTGGGGGATTTCCAGAAATCAAAAGACATTCTGGTGTTTTCGGATCTGGACGATAATGGCGCCCCGGGTTTGGTGGATGATTTGGATGCAATCTCAACCTTTCAGGACGATGGGTTCGATGTGATTGTAACGCTGGACACCGGAACCGTTCTTGTCTTTGAGGGCGCTGGGAACGGGGCTGTAGACAGCTTTGCCGATCTCGTCGAAGACCCGATAACCCAGTTGCTTGGCGCAGCTGACGAGTTTGCCTGGGTTTGATTCCCACCCTGCGGCTTTAACAATGCTGCACCGATGACGTCGCGCGGAACCGCAATCAACTTGTACAGCGCGCGGCGTCGTTCTTTACTGTCCCGGTGTATTTGGGAAAGGCCGGGCAATGAAAATCGCAACTGCTGCTTATGATCTGACCTGGCTGGACAGCTGGGCACAGTACGAAGACAAGTTGCACCGCTGGGTTTCTGAGGCCGCAGGGCAGGGGGCCGGGTTGCTTGTCTTTCCCGAATACGGCGCGATGGAGCTTTCGACGCTGGACGGCGCGGAAGCGGCTGGGGATCTCGAACGCTCAATCCGCGCGGTTTCGGATCGGATGGAGGCAGCAGAGGTGCTGCACCAGCGCCTTGCTCAAGAGCATAAGGTTCACATTTTGGGGGCTTCAGCCCCAGTGCTGGACGGACCCGGTCGGCCTGTGAACCGCGCGGTTCTGTATACGCCCGAGGGCGCGCAGGATCATCAGGACAAGCAGATCATGACCCGGTTCGAGCGCGAGACCTGGGACATCGCTCCCGGCGGTCCGCTGAAGCTGTTCGATACCGCGCTGGGCAGGATCGGCATCCTAATCTGCTATGACAGCGAGTTTCCCTTGCTGGGTCGCGCGCTGAGCGAGGCTGATCTGATCCTTGTTCCGTCCTGCACCGAAGCGCTATCGGGCTATTGGCGCGTTCGGATCGGCGCCATGGCCCGGGCGTTGGAAAACCAATGCGTGACGGTCATGGCCTCGTTGGTGGGCGACAATGACTGGTCCGAGGCCGTGGATATGAATACCGGTGCGGGCGGTGTCTTTGGTCCACCTGACAAAGGTTTCCCCGAAACCGGCGTGTTGGCCCAAGGACAATTGAACCAGCCGGGATGGACCTATGCCGAGGTTGATCTCTCGGCGATTTCTCAGGTTCGCGCCGACGGGCATGTGCTGAACCGCACCCATTGGGACGAGCAACAGCCCCGAGTCGAATCGGTCACAATCTCCTCGTTGAGGTGATTCCGCCCTTGAAATAAGGGGCAAATAGGCCCATTTAGGCGCACATCCTCGCAGATTCTGCGAGTGCAACGCAAAGATGGAGACAACATGGCCAAGGAAGATACGCTCGAATTTCCCGGTGTCGTGAAGGAACTCCTGCCGAATGCGACGTTTCGGGTCGAGCTGGAAAACGGCCATGAGATCATCGCACATACGGCAGGCAAGATGCGCAAGAACCGCATCCGTGTTCTGGCTGGCGACAAGGTACAGGTCGAGATGACCCCTTATGATCTGACCAAGGGTCGGATCAACTATCGCTTTAAGTAACGTTCTGAACTTATGGCGTTTGTTCTTGGATCGGGCAGCCCAAGGCGGCTGGACCTGCTGGCGCAGCTTGGCGTGCAGCCGGATGCCATTCGCCCGCCCGACATTGACGAAACGCCACTGAAGGCCGAATTGCCTCTGCCCTATTGCAACCGCATCACGCGGGAAAAGGTGCAGGCGGTTGAGGCCGCCCCCGACGATATCACCCTATGCGCCGATACCACGGTTGCCTTGGGGCGCCGCATCCTCGGCAAACCTGAAAACGCAGGCGAAGCAGCTGAGTTCCTGCACGCGCTCTCTGGCCGCCGTCACCGTGTGATCACATCGGTCGCAGTGCGACGCGGAGACCGCGTTTTGCAGCGCGATGTCGTGTCTCAGGTCAAAGTCAAACGCCTGTCGGATGTTGAAATCAACGCCTATCTGGCAACCAATGATTGGCGGGGCAAAGCCGGCGCTTACGCGATTCAAGGCCCTGCAGGCGCGTTCATCCCGTGGATCTCAGGCTCGTTCACCGGCATTGTCGGGCTGCCTTTGTCCGAAACAGCAGCGCTGTTGCAAGGCATCGGATATCCTCTGTATCGCGAGGCATCATGAAAGGTCGCACAATCGTTTTGGACCATATTCAGGGACGCGAAGCTGCGGCCCTGATGGTTGACGGCAAGCTCGACGACTTCCTGATCGAAGCGGATGCGCCCGCCCCCGGCACGATCTACCGCGCCCGCGCGGATCGCCCGGTCAAAGGGCAAGGCGGCATGTTCCTAACCACCCCTGACGGCCCCGCTTTTTTGCGTCAGGTCAAAGGACTGGCCCCGGGTGCCCTGCTTTTGGTTCAGGTCAGCGGATATGCCGAGCCGGGCAAGGCCATCCCGGTGACCAATCGTATCCTGTTCAAAAGCCGCTATGCCATCGTCACACCCGACGCGCCCGGCCTGAATATTTCACGCAGCATCAAGGATGACGACGCGCGGGACCGCTTGCTTGAGATTGCCCACGCGCAGATGGACGGCAGCGCTTATGGCCTGATCTTGCGCTCGTGCTGTGCCAGCGCGGATGACGACGAAATCGCCGAAGATATCTCGGCCATGCTGGCCCAGGCCGAGCAGGTGATGGGTGACGCCGGAACCGAACCCGAACTGCTCAGCGAAGGCGATGGCCCCCATCTTCTGGCGTGGCGCGACTGGACCTATCCGGCAGATGTGGAAACCAAGGCTGGCGGGTTCGAAACCCACGGGGTTCTGGATGCGCTGGACGTGGCGCGTGGCATCACCGAACCGCTCCCAGGTGCGGGGACATTGTACATTGAGCCCACCCGCGCCCTGATCGCCGTGGACGTGAACACCGGTGCTGATACATCACTGGCCGCAGGTACCAAGGCCAATTTCGCCTGCGCCAAGGCTCTCCCGCGTGCCTTGCGCGTGCGCGGGTTGGCCGGTCAGATCACGCTGGACCTGGCACCCATGCCCAAGAAAGATAGGCGCGGGTTCGAAGCGGCCTTGAAAGCTGCGTTCCGCTCTGACCCGGACGAGACAACGCTTGCAGGCTGGACACCGCTCGGCCATTTTGAACTGCATCGAAAACGGGGCAGAGCCCCCCTTGCAGAGACCCTGAAATGAGCTGCCCGATCTGCCAAGAAGACACGGTTCAGAAGTTCCGCCCCTTCTGCTCAAAACGCTGCGCGGATATCGATCTGGCCAAATGGCTGAACGGTTCCTACGCAGTGCCGTCGCAACGCGAAGAAGACCTTGATGCTGAGCCCGAAGCACAAGTTCCGCCAGTGACAGGACCACACTGAAAAAATGTAAAAAAGCCTCTGGACACTCCCCGTGGCAAATCATAGAACGCGTCCACCCAACGGCAAACACCGTTCCCGTGCCCGGGTAGCTCAGGGGTAGAGCAGTGGATTGAAAATCCTCGTGTCGGTGGTTCGATTCCGCCCCCGGGCACCATTTAACTCTCTGATATGATTGAGTTTACCGCTCATCCTTCATCCTAGCTTTGGTCAGGTTTGACGCTTTTCGGCGAAGGTTTGACAATCTTCGCGCGCCTTTCGTTTTCTTTTTCCAGTGCCGCCATGGTTTCACGGTTCTTTTCGGCAAGGTTTGCAGACCGGGAATAGTGCCGCGCCATGGACGGTGTTTTCTGCCCCAGAAGGTCCGCGATGCGGCGTTCATCCAGCCCCGCCTCGCGCAAAGTCGTGGCGACCGTGTGCCGCAGACCCTTGAGGGTCAGGCCTTTTTCGATAAGGCCTTCATTCTCAAGGGCGGATTTGAAACGGTGCCAAACAGTTGAGAAGCCGTTGTAGGTCCAAGCTTCGCCGCGCGAATTGGAAAGCACAGTCTCGGCGTTATGGTCCGGCATGCGGTCAAGGGCTGCTTGCAGCGTCGGGCTGACCGGAATCGCAACCTCTTCGCCTGTCTTGCCGCGTACGCCCCAGATGGTGCCGCCATCGACCTGATCCTTCCGCAAGCGAAGCGCGTCGGACGGATCGAGGCCAGTGTTCATCATCAAAGCAAGCGCAACACGCACATGAGGCTTGGCTTTGCCCAAGGCAATATCGCGTTCTTCTATTGTCCAGGGGCGGTTAGCATAGGCGCGGTCGCGCGGGCGGCGTTTCGGAATGACGTCCTTCGCGAAGTTGGCGGAGATCAGACCCTTCGGGATGTTGTAGCGAAACACCTCGCTCAGTAGCGTCCTGACCATGTTCGCCCGCCGCCAGCCGATCTTCTTCGCGGCCTTGTCGTGGACGCCTGCAATCAACGGGGTGTCTATCACATGAATCGGTGTGCCTTTGATCGGCTCAAGGAAGTCAGCGCATTTGCGGTAGTCGCGCCGGGTGGCTTCGGCGAGGTTCTGGAAGTGCTCGGTCGCAAAGTAGGAATGGATCAGCCCGCCAAGGGTTCCGGCCTTTGGGGCTTTCGCCTTTTGAGCCTCGGCTATTGAACGAATTGTCTCGCATTCCGCAAAAAACTCGGCGGAGCCGATGGGCGACTGGGCTAGATCAATCTTATGCCCTGTTTCGCGGTGGTAGCATCTGGGTTTTCCATGCCGATCCTTGAAAATCTTGAACCCTTTGACACGAATTTGGGTCATCCTAGTCGATCCAGGATGGTTTCGCGGGTATCTGTGACCAACCCGGATTTCACATCATCAATCCAAAGATCGATATCGCGGCGATCCCAAAGAAGCGTCCCTTGCTTAAGTTCAACGGGTCGCACAGGGCATGCAGTCTTGAAGTGCTTTATTGGCAGGCCCGTATAGCTGGCCGCTTCTGATTGTTTGAGCATCCGCTTGTCGATCACGCTGATGTTGAGATTGGTCGTACCCATGTCACTTCCTTTCCCCGCACCCATGATTCGACATCAAGTCATCAGTCGATTTGACCTTTGTGGCCTTCTTCCGAAACCTTTCCCATCCGCTCATAGTAAGCATTTTGGTTTTTGCCGAGATTTCAACGAACTCCAACCTGCCATCATTCATCAGAGCGCGAATTTGCGCCGCGCTCAACCCGACCATGCTTCCAAGTTGCTTTGGAGAGAGTAGACGTTCTTGGTTCAATTTCAGCCTCGTACACTAAATATGAATGGAATCGCTTGTTCCGCACCTTCTGACGTGTTCAGATAGCATTATCTAAATTTTACTGTCATTTTGTGCAGTTTCGCTCAAATTGACAGTCGGGTCAATGGGAACCTTGCATGGTGCGGGATTTAAAGGCTGTCTTCTCGGCAATGGGTGCTCGACTTGCGATCGCGCGCAACGAAGTCGGCTTGACACAAACCGCCATGGCGGACGCGATCGGCGTCTCACACCGCGCCTATCACAGCTACGAAAAGGGCCAACGCGGCATGCCTGTAGAAGCCTTGGTCGCGATTGCCGATAAATTCGATGTAGACGCAGCATGGATCCTATTGGGCACAAAATCTGTCAGAGCAGCTCATGACTTTGACGCGCTAAAGAGGATCGAGATTTCGCTCGATCAACACCTCACAGACGAAAACATCAAAATTAAGAGCGAGAAACGCGGAGCAATCGTAGCTCGCTGGTATCAGTCACACGTCGAAGGCCGTGAAGTCAGTGACGATGACGTGCACACATGGATCGAGTTGGTAAGGGAGTAATCTGGTGAACAAGGCAAGCAAACGCTGGAACATGTTGCGGCATTCGGTCTTGGAGCGCACTCGCCGCGAGGTGATTGAACCCTTTGGGCTGCTTTACCTGATCTTCCTGGGAACCAGCGTGTTCTACTTGATTGGCTTGGGTCGACTATTATTGGCACAACAGTCTGCCGAATACTCGGTTTTTGCTGCCATCCAGATTTTTGCGATCGCCGCAGCTGGCTTGGCACTTCCATTTTTGACAGGTGCGGTGCTGACCCTACGCGCGGCCGATCGAAAACTGGAACGTCTCCAACGCGGGTGAACCGATGGCTTTCGGCGTCTTCATCCACCGCAGCGACTCGATCTACGACGACATTCCCTCGCAGCGGTATCAGTTTCCGAAGCAATACCTCTCACGTGCCCAACAGTGCGAAGGGGATTGGATCGTCTACCTGGAGCCAAGCAAAGTCAAAGAGACCAAAGGGTACTTTGCTGTCGCCAAGGTCCAGGAGATCATTCCGGATCCTAGGAAACCGGACATGTTCTTGGCCGTGATTGAGCCGGGAACGTATCTTGATTTCGGCGACCCAGTTTCATTCCGGGACGAGAATTCAATCATCGAAAGAGGATTGCTGAACGATCAAGGTAAGATATCCGGGCGTGCGCAAGCCGCAGTAAGAACCCTTTCAGCTGAAGACTTTGCCCGAATAGTCGAACGTGGCCTTGGACGAGATGAGGACATCCTGCCTCGCGTGGGCGACACGATGCAAATGCCAGGGTTTCAAGATGCTCAAACACCTTTCCAACACATGCCTGCTCGGGAACGAGTCAACCAGCTGACCAATCGCGCGGTTCGCGACCGCAACTTCAGAAAGAACGTCCTGCGCGCCTACGGCGAACGCTGCGCCATCACCGGTCTACGTCTGATCAATGGCGGTGGCCGAGCTGAAGTGGAAGCCGCTCATATCAGGCCTGTAGAGCATGACGGTCCCGACATCGTTAGCAACGGGCTCGCCCTGTCCGGGACTGCACACTGGATGTTTGATCGCGGTCTCGTTGGATTGGCAGACGACCTGACCATTCTGGTTTCACGTCAGAGCAACGACATTCAGGCCGTGACATCGATGATCAACGCGTCCGGCAAGATCTTGGTGCCGGACCGCCTCGCCAACCGGCCAAGGGCAGAGTTTGTAACCTGGCACAGAGAGAATTGTTTCAAGCAGTAACGATACTGAACCGGACCTTGGTGCAAAACGCAGCTAACGTCCGGAAAGAGCCCAAATTGACCAATGCTGCGGCCAGGATCAAGGGACGTGAACTGTTAGAAGCTGCCATTCAAATCTGCGGATCAACGGTTTGCGAGTGAGAGATTACGTTCCGCTCAATCCCCCAAAAGTTTCACGCGGCGGCAATGAACTTGGGGACAGGCAAAGATCGCTTCCGATGCCATATGCGCAAGATCGAAACGAGATGAACACAGCGCATAAGCGCGAAATACGACGTTTCGCTCGGCTCTGAGGCTCCGAAAGCGCGGGGTTTGACTCCTGCTCTGTCAAAAGAATCCTTGACCAGTTCCAGTATCAGCACTAGTAGAAATGAAACGTCGTTTTGCTGCATGAAACATCAAGGTGATAAAAGATGGGATCGCCCATGTCGCGGACCCGCAAGCCAACCAACAGTTAGGGAGGAGCCTGACATGATGAAAGATAACGGAAAATTGACGCTCACTGCGGGTCTCGCAGCCGGTAGTCTGGTCATTGCCACGTCTGCCTTCGCCGAAGGCGAGGTGGTGTTTTCGTCCTGGGGAGGTTCATTCCAAGATGCGCTTCGGGAGTCCATGCTGGACCCAGCGGCGAAAAAGCTGGGTCTTACCATCAAGGAAGACACGACAAACGGCATTCAAGACGTGCGTGCGCAGATCACCGCGGGTGCGGTTGCCTGGGACATCACCGAACAGGCGTTGTCCGACTGCGCCCGTTTGAAGCAAGAGGGGGCGCTGGAACCCATCGACTATGGCGTGGTCTCGACCGATGGCATGCCGTCCAGTCTTGTGGACAGCGAGTGGGTTGGCATGCTGACCTATTCACTGGTCATCGGCTGGCAAGCAGAGAAGTTTGGTGAGAACGGCCCACAGTCCTGGGCGGATTTCTGGAACACCGAAGCCTTTCCCGGAACGCGCGCGATGTTCAACTCGGTGTCGCATGCGCTGGAAGCGGCATTGATGGCGGATGGTGTCGACCCGGCGGATGTAAACACCGTTTTGCGGAGTGAAGGCGGCGTAGACCGGGCCTTTGCCAAGCTTGAGGAGATCGCGCCCGATATCACGGTCTGGTATCGGGGTGGGTCGCAAGCGGCGCAGTTGATGGCAGATGAAGAGATTGACTTCATTCATATCGGCAACGGCCGCGCAGAAGCGCTGAATGCCGATGCAATTACGGTTGGGTATACCTGGAACCAGGCCACGACCGATGCGGACTGCTTATTGGTGCCCAAGGGCGCGCCAAATCACGAAAACGCCATGCGGGTTCTCAATGAGATGCTGTCGGCCGAAGCGCAGGCGCGCATGGCGGTGGCCATCTCCTACGGCCCTGTGAATGCGCATGCATTTGAAACCGGGCTGATCTCGCCCGAACTGGCAGCCAAAAACAATGCCGCCCCTGACAATATGAAGACCCAGGTGGTCATTGACGCGAGCTTTTACGTCGAAAACTTCGCAGAACTGCAAGAGCGGTTTGACACTCTGGTTCAGCAGTAGGTCCAAATTGATGCGCTCCAGTCCTTCATCCGATCCGGCAGAACCTTTGAACGTCCTTTTCGTTCACGGCTGGGGGTGCGGATGGCAAGACTGGAGCGACGTCTCCTCGCTTCTGCCGGACAGTGTCCACATTGGCCTTGCCAGGCTTCCCGGAAGTCCTGATGCCGTGTCGTTGGAGGGAGCGATCAGTCTCAGCGACTGCGCGGCCCATGTGATTGCCCAGGCAAATGATCTGGGTTTTGATCGCTTTGCCCTTGTCGGGCACAGCATGGGTGCCCGGATTGCCATTGAACTGGCTGCGACTTGGCCAGGACGCGTCTCTCATCTTCTTTTGCTGGATGGCAGCAACGTTCCTGAAGACCCCGAAGAAGCCGTTGCGCGTCTGGCAGAGCAGCTTGGTCAGAAAGGATGGGCGGAGGCGGCAGTCGGTGGGATGATGGTCAACAACCTCGATCCAGATCAAAAACGTGATATTGTGAACCGGGCTGCGCAATATCCGGCAGACGTTTTGAAGGCGTATTACCATGCGATGGCTGCATGGGATCGCGATAAATTTGTTCCGGCCATCGACCGGCTCACCTGCCCGGTCACAATCCTGCAATCAACGTCGCTGGACGAACACGAAGTTCGCCGATCGGCGACGACCCACCCCGCATCGCTTTGGCTGGATGCCTTGCGCGCGCGGGTTCCCGGGGCGGTGATCAAGCTGGTGCCGAATACCGGCCATTTCATCATGTACGAACGGCCGCAACTGATCGCCGACTGGATGGAAGAGACATTGCAGGTCAACCACGGCGTTCACCACGAAAAACCCAACCAAATAACGAGAGAATATCAAGGGAGAAACTGACATGAAAAAAGTAGAGAGAAAACTGTCGCTTGCGACCAGCCTCGTTGCCGGCAGCCTGGCAATGGCTGCGCCAGCCTTCGCCGAGGGCGAGGTGGTGTTTGCATCCTGGGGCGGGTCCTTTCAGGACGCATTGCGCAGCGCCATGCTGGAACCTGCCGCCGGCGCGCTGAATGTCACGGTCAAGGAAGATACCACAAACGGTATTCAGGACGTGCGCGCACAGATCACAGCGGGTGCCGTCGCCTGGGATGTGACCGAGCAGGACTTGCCCTCGTGTGAAACACTCAGCCGTGAGGGCAGCCTTGAGCCGATTGATTACTCGATTGTCGACACAACGGGCATCCCCGAAGAGCTGATCCACGAAAACTATATCGGCTTCATCAACTTCACCAAGGTGATTGCGTATCGCAAGGATGCCTTTGGCGACAATGGTCCGTCCAACTGGGCAGAGTTTTGGGATCTGGAAAACTTCCCAGGCAAGCGCGGCATGCACGGCAAGGTGAACTACAACCTTGAGGCCGCCCTTATGGCCGACGGTGTGCCGATGGCCGATATCTACGACACATTGGCCACGGACGAAGGCAAAGCGCGCGCCTGGGCCAAACTGGGAGAGATCGCACCAGAGGTCACCGTTTGGTATCGTGGCGGGTCGCAGTCCGCGCAGCTGCTGCGTGATGGAGAGGTGGACGTGATCCACATGGGCCATAACCGCGTGGAAAGCGTGATCGCATCCGGCATTGAAGTCGCCTATGCCTTCGATGGAGGGACGATGGATGTCGACTGTCTGCTGGTGCCCAAAGGTGCCCCGAACAAAGACAACGCCATGCGCCTGATCAATGAGCTGCTGAGTGCCGAAGCGCAGGCACGGCTGGCGGTCACGATGCCGCTGGGCCCGGTGAACACCGGTGCGTTTGACACTGGTATTATCTCGGGAGAGATGGCGGTTAAGGTCAACACCCATCCCGACAACTACGGCAAGCAGCTTCTGGTCGATCCGAACTTCTACATCGGCCAGCTGGGTGAGTTGACTGAAGAGTTCGACACTCTGATCCAGCAATAATCCATCTGGGCGCAGCGCATTTGGCACTGCGCCCACTTTTCAAGTCAGGAGCTAGCATGTCCTCTGCTACCCAATCCCTTCCCATCGACATATCCAGCCTGTGCAAAGCCTACGGATCAGTCAAAGCGCTCGATGATGTATCGCTGAATATCGCTGCAGGCGAATTTCTGACACTGCTTGGGCCGTCGGGCTCCGGCAAAACGACGCTCCTGATGGCGCTGGCCGGATTTGTGCGTCCTGATGGCGGGTCGATCCGGTTTGGCGAACGCGAAATGATTGCAACGCCGCCGCACAAACGCGGCCTTGGCATGGTTTTTCAAAGCTATGCGTTGTTTCCATTCATGACGGTGGCTGAAAACGTAGCCTATCCGTTGAAAATCCGCGGAGTTTCCAAAAGCGATCAAAAGACCCGCGCCGAGCGTGCGCTGGATACCGTACAGCTGGGCGGCTATGGGGATCGGCGCATCACCCAATTGTCCGGCGGCCAAAGACAGCGTGTGGCTCTGGCCCGCGCCATGGTTTTCGAGCCGCAGATCATCCTGATGGATGAGCCCCTGTCCGCGCTCGACAAAAAGCTGCGCGAGCACATGCAAATTGAATTGAAGGCGCTCCATCAAAAATTGGATGCAACGGTTGTTTATGTCACCCATGACCAGCGCGAAGCCCTGACGATGTCAGACAGGATTGCGGTGGTCAATCATGGGCGGATCGAGCAGGTCGAAACACCTGAACGGTTGTATCGCCAGCCTCAAAGTTTCTTTGTGGCGGATTTTATAGGTGAATCCATTTCGGCGCCGGTGAACGTGGCCAATAGCACGGTGCATCTTGGCGAACGCGTGCTGAAATCCGACTTGCCCATTGCTCCGGGGAGCGGTGGCCATCGCTTGGTGATCCGGCCCGAATTGCTCGAGGTCACTTCGGGTGCGGTGCCTGAAACAGCCAATGATTTGTCCGGCCGGGTTAACGACATCATTTATCAAGGCGACAGCGTGCTGGTTCTCGTGCAGCACGAAAGCGCTGGCGAGATCAATGTACGCGTCCCTGCCAATCGCGCGGGCCAAACTGGTCTGCCCTCCAAGGGAGAGCAGATTGGCCTTGCCCTGCATCCCGAAGATACAATCATCGTACCGGAGCATGTATCATGAGCATCGCCGAGCCCTTTGGGGACGCTCAGACGCTTCAGAACGCAAGCACGCTCAAATCCGAAGAACGCCGCGAGCGTCTGACGTTTTTGGGGCTTTCGATGCCTGCGGTTCTCGCAATTCTGATTGTCGTGTTTCTGCCGATTTTCTGGCTGTCTTCGCTCTCGTTTTACAACGCGGCAGGTGAACTGAGCGGCGAGAACTATGCGCGCATTTTCAATAGCGCGCTTTATCGGCGGACCTTTGTTGTCACCTTTCAGATCAGCATTTCCGTGACGGCTATTTGTGTCCTGCTCGGATATCCGCTGTGCTACTGGCTGACCAGGATGCCGAATAGAATGGCTGCCATTTTAATGGTTTTCGTACTGGTCCCGTTCTGGACGTCGGTTCTGGTGCGGACCTACGCCTGGCTGGTGCTGTTGCAGCGCAACGGGATCATCAATTCGTCGCTGATGTCGCTCGGCATCATCGAGGAACCGCTGCAACTGGCGCACAACCTCACGGGGTCCATCATTGGCATGGTGCATATCATGCTGCCGTTTCTGGTTTTGCCGCTCTACGCCACCATGCGCAACATTGACACCGACCTGGTTCGGGCCGCTGTGGGGCTAGGCTCTACGCCGCGTGGGGCATTCTGGCGGGTGTTTTTCCCGATGTCGCTGCCGGGCCTTTTTGCCGGCATCGTGCTGGTCTTCATCCTGTCACTTGGGTTTTTCGTAACGCCTGCTTTGCTCGGCGGTGGCCGCGTGCAGATGCTGGCGCAACGGATCGAAAGCACGATCACAGTCTATTCCAATTGGGGGGCTGCATCCGCATTGGGCGTTGTCCTGCTGCTGCTGGCACTGGCGATGATCTGGCTGATGAACCGTGTGTTCGGCCTCGACAAACTCTTCATGCGCTGAGGATCTGAAAATGGAACAAGTCGGACAACGTAAAATTGACGGTCTGTGGCTGACGGTGGTCGGTATCGCGGTGCTGTTTTTTCTGATCCTGCCCACGCTGATCGTGATCCCGATGTCGTTTTCGGGGGCCTCATTTCTGGAGTTCCCGCCAACGTCGTTCTCGTTCCGCTGGTACACGGCCTATTTCACCTCTGCGGAATGGATGAGCGCCACGAAGACCTCTCTGATCGCGGCAGTGTTGACCACGGCGATCGCGACGCCTTTAGGCTCTCTTTGTGCCTATGGGCTGCATTGCTCCACCCCACGGATCAGGAACACTGCGCAGATCCTCGTGATCATGCCCATTGTGGTGCCGGTAATCCTGATCGCCGTCGGCGTGTTCAGCCTTTATGCCAAGCTGGGGCTCAATTACACGCTGACCGGTATTGTGATCGCCCATACCGCGCTGGCGCTGCCGTTTGTAATCGTGACCGTGATGTCGGGTTTGCAGAACTATGACTTCGATCAGGAGCTGGCGGCGCGCAGCCTGGGTGCGTCCCGAGCTTACGCGCTGTGGACAATAACAGTACCCCAAGTCAAATTCTCGATCCAGACCGGGGCCTTTCTGGCCTTCATCACATCGCTGGATGAGGTGGTGATTTCGATGCTGGTCTCGGGCGGAGAGAATGCCACGATTACCCGCCGCATGTTCAACTCGCTGCGCGATCAGCTTGATCCGACCATTGCCGCGATCTCGACCTGCCTGATTGTCGTGTCAATCACGGCGCTCATTGGGGTTCAGTTGATCGGGCGGGGAAAGGACAGGGCACATTAATGCGTTCCTTATCTTTCGCCAAACTCAACCCGGATCTGACGGGCGGCCTCAAGGACTGCCGCGCGGTAGCCTTCGACGGCATCCTCGCCAAAGCGCACGCGCAGACCCGACAGGCTGACGGCACCCACCAGTTCGTCCTCGAGCCCCAGAACCGGAACAGACAACCCGGCAACGTCCGGATCACGTTCGCCAAGGCTGAGATAATACCCCGCCTTGCGGATGCTGCTGGCCTTTTTGCCTTGCCCGATGGAATAGGCGTCCAGAACCTGGCCCGACGCGCCCATGCTCAGCGGAATGATCTCGCCCTCCTGGACATGATCGCGCGCAAGCCTGGGCGAATTGACACGGTAGAGGCAAACGCCGGAGTTGCCGCGTTGCACGTAAAACGACGCGCTCTCTCCCGTCGCCTTCACCAGCTCCGCCAGCACCGGGCGTACAATAGGCCCCATGCGCAGGTTTTGACGAAACACGGATCCCAGGCGCCACAAAGACGGCCCGAGGTGAAACAGGCCTTCGGCGTCGCGGGTGATATGGCCAAATTTCTCAAGCGAGACGCTCAGGCGCAGGATTGTCGCTTTGTTGACACCACTGCGGTCCGCAACCTCTTTCAGAGAAAGCCCCGTATCTCCGGGCTCAAAGCAGTCCAGAACACGCAATGCACGTTCTACCGCTTCGACACCACCTGTTGTGTCCGAGGATCGGGGCTTGTCGGGCATAGGCAGACCTTTCGACGTAATACCGTGACTGTTTGTAGCCAGTTCGGACGCAATTGGAAATCGCAATCAATGAAAGCATCCGGCAATGAATAACGCGCAGAAACGATTGATGATAGATGGATTTGCTGGTCTGCCATTTGGCGAGGTTGCGCAATGCGAGGCAGGCGATGTCGGGGTTTTGGGTGTTCCAAGCGACGTCGATCGCGGACCGCGTTCCGGCGCCGCTTTGGCACCGGATGCGTTGCGCAGGATGACCGGGCAGCTTGGAACCGATCTGCCTGTGAGTGGCCGGGATCTGGGAAATCTGGACCTGTTGGGCGATTGGTCCGGCGCATTGAAACAGCTCGTGACACAAATGGTGGATCACGACGTTGTGCCGGTTGTTCTGGGGGGCGCGTCAGATGTTGCCTCGACAGTGCTGGGGGCCTTGCCTGATCTGCCGGTTGTCGCGGCCATGCCACTGGCCCGACAGGATATCGCGGCGCGACCAGCAAACACAATCTGGGTGGGGTTGAACGGTGGGCAACCCGCCTATGTCTGGGACCAGATCAGCCAGCGCGCGATGGTCTGGCGCACCGCCCGGCAGTTGGATGAAGGGCGCGCCGACACTGTTGATATGCCCGAGCGTGCGGTTCTCTGGATCGACATATCGGTCATTGATCTGGGGCATGCAGCAGGGTGCGTCGGCCTTAATCCCGGCGGGATGAAACCCGAAACGCTTGTGTCTGTCATCGGGGCCATGTCCTGTCGCTGGCAAGCGATCGTGATCACTGGCCTTGCGCCTGCCCGCGACACGCGGGGCATGTCGGAACTGGCGGCCATTGAAACCCTGAACGCGGCATTGCGTCATGGGTGATGTGGCGCAGATACAGTTTGATGCGATCCCCAGCTTTTTGGGCGTACCTGTTGGCGATCTGGAGGATCTCGTGCCTGGGCAGGTCGCGATAGCAGGATATTTTTGTGACAATCTCGACCGACCAACGCCAGAGCAACGCTACCTCGCGCGGCAGTTGCGATACGCCTACCGGCCTGGAACGGCACCCGCGAAGGCCATTGATCTGGGGGATGTGAATGTATTCCCGCTTGAGCCGGACAAGCATTTTCCCGCAGTGATCTCGCAATGCGAGGCGGTTCTGGAAACCGGCGCACGCATGGTTCTGGTTGGCGGCGATTCCAGCGGTCTGGAAGCGCTTGGCATCGCGGCACAAAAGATCACGGGTGCGGACGTTCCTGTGGTTTCGGCCACAGAGGGCATTGCGGGCGATCCGTCCCACACGCAACCGGTCGTCCTGTCCGTGGATTTGCAAGAGCTTGCGGCCAATTGGATATCGCGACCGCGTCACTTGGCCGGGCTGTCGCCCGCACAGATAATCGCGCAAATCGACGCCACCCCAGGCAATGTCATCGCCGCCGCAGTTTTTGGGCTTGCCCCGGCCTTGGATAGTCGTGGCCACACTGAGACCCACGCTGCACAGGCAATCTTGCAGGCGGTGACTGAGCGCCTTGAGAAAGGAGCAGGCTGATGCCTTTACGTTCGGCCCCATTGCCGCGCATGGCAGGGCATCTGTCGTTCATGCGCGCTCAGACCAAAGCAATCCGTGATGTCAGGCCCGGCGATCTGGCGGTGCTGGGCGTCCCGTTCGAAGACACCAGCGCGCCACATGCCGGGCAATCGCTGGCGCCGCGCGCCTTGCGTGAAACCTCGGTCTATTTCGGCTGGCACGCAAACCCGCAATTCAGCCACCCGGTTGATATTGATGCACGTCAGGATATCAGTACCGACGGTCTGCACCAGCGGCTCTGTGACCTCGGAGATATTTCGCCGGGGTCTGAGGACGCGATCCACGCGGCATTGGGGGCGGCAACCCGTCAGATCAGCCGCAATGGTGCCTGCGCCGTCATATTGGGTGGGTCGGATTGCCTGTCCGAGACAGTGCAAAGCGCGCTCCCTGAGTGTCAGACAGCGCAGCTTGGCGGCACGCCAAATGATGCGCGCGATTTTCAGATAGCGCCCTTGCCAAACGGCGGGGGCACGGCCTGCAACCCGGATACTGCCGCGCAGCTTGCAGCATTTTCCAAATGGCGGGATGTCTCAAAGCCGCTGTTTGTGCGGTTTGATCTTTCCGTGTTTGAAACATCGCTCAGCGCGTTGTGTGACCGGCCCCGGTTGGGGGGCTGCGATCTTGAGACCGTGGTGCAATGGCTTGAGCTTTTGGGACAGCACGAGGTCAGCGCCATCATGTTGACCGGTCTGAACCCGAACAGGCCCGGAATGGGTGTGGTGAAGGTTGGCCAACGACTTATGGTCACGGCTCTTCTGGCATTTATCTATGCGCGCCTCGGATTTGGGATTGATCATCCGGGTCGCCTTACTTCCAAGGAAAATGTACTGACATGACTGCAGCGATTACAACGTTCCACCCACCTCTGACTCAACCGGGATATCGGCTGTTTGATGGGCCTTTACGCGACGTGGCCGACGTCAGTGCGGACCAGATCGGCGTGGTGGGCATGCCGAGCGACTGGACACATTCCAGCCGTCTTGGCACCAGGTTCGGCCCCGAAGCATTGCGCAGGGCGACAACTCTTCTGCAATCCATTCGTCCGCAGGGGGCCAGTTTTGATCCTGACACAAGCCGCCGTACTGTGCCCGCAACCGATTGGTTGATCGATTGCGGGGACGCAGAGATCACAGCGCAAGACGTTGATGCAACGACACAGGCCATCGCCGCAATGACCGAAGCGCTGACCGTTGCAGGCGCGATCCCTCTGGCACTGGGCGGCGATCATTATAACAGTTTTCCAGCCTGTCTGGGGTATTCCCGTGGGCTGGCCAAACGCGCACCAAACGCGCGTTTTGGGTATATCCAGATCGACGGTCATCTGGATTTCTCCGACAGGCTGGGCGCATGGGGCAGCCACAACCACGCAACCAATGCCCGCAGGGTTTCTGAACTGCCCAACATTGATGTGTCCAATATGGTCTGGGTCGGCATCACGGGCTGGGTTGATGGCGGCGATCTGGCCCTGATCGAAGAACAGGGGGGGCGGGTGTTTTCAGCTGGCGATGTGCAAAAACTGGGCGCGGCCGAGGTGATGCGTCAGGCCTTTGCCCACGCCATGCAGGGATGCGATGAGCTCTATCTGTCGATTGACATTGATGCGATGGACGCCGGTTACCTTCCCGGCACAGGCTCCATCGTGCATAGCGGCATTACACCGCGTCAGTACTACGACCTGCTGGATGGGTTGGCCGAGGCCCCCTTGGGCGGGTTGGATATTGTCGAGGTCTCACCTCCGCTTGATCCTTCAGAGCGCACGGAGTTCCTTGCGGCGGAAATGCTGTTCCGGGTCCTGCGCCGTTTTCGCACGCGACCGGTGTAGGAGCTATGATGAAATATTTCGGCACCCGGCAACTGGGTGGGCTATCACATGACGGACAGATCCTTGCCCCGGCAACCCGGCCCTGGATCACGGATCTTTCAGCGCTTTGCCCTTACGAGGGTCTGCAACCCGGTAACCTCCCGGAATTTGAACGTGACCCGGATTGGGACAACTGGGCGCTCACGGACAGCCCCAAAGACCCGACCAAACGCCTGAACTGGCATGTGTTTCAACAGGGAGGCACCCGGTATCTGGTGGCCGACCGGATGCTAATGAGCCGCATCAGCTGGCAGGATCTGGACGATGTCGGGTATGTCTTTGGCACAGAGGTGTCGATTGATGGCAGGCAGTTTCGCTGCCGGTTGCTTACTGGCGGTGATACGCCCCACGATGACCCCTATCAGGGTGCGACCGGGCCCAATGAATGGGATACGTTGGTGGGCGGCGCTGCGGTAGCGAGCGCGCCTCAGCCGGACCCGGCCAATAGTGCAGCACCGCTTAGCCCGGATCATCTGAATTCCACCCATAACAGTCTGTGGAACTGGTTCGGGGCGGTCAGCTGGACCGCCGAACCCGTCGCCAATCGAGCCGATGGGCGGGTATGCCGGGGCTATCATGGCCCGACCTTTTTTTACGTGAACACTGTCGACCACCGGCATGAAGATATCGGGTGGCGACCAGTTCTTGAGGAAGAGCTATGACTACAGACCCCTTTCCCAACTATATCGCCGGAACATGGGCCGCTGGCAGTGGTGCTGTTCCAAACCTCAACCCATCCGACCTGAATGACACAATCGGGGATTATGCGCAGGCTAGCGCCAACCAGGCCGCCCAGGCGATCGAGGCCGCCGCTGCCGCCCTTCCGAAATGGCGTGCGACATCGCCACTGGTCCGGTTCGAAGCACTGGACCGCATCGGGTCGGAAATCCTTGCCCGTGTGGACGAGCTGGGCGACATGCTGGCCCGCGAAGAGGGCAAAACCCTGTCCGAGGCCAAGGCCGAAGCACATCGCGCCGGGCATTTGTTCAAATATTTCGCGGCTGAGGCGTATCGTGCTACGGGCGACGCTTACCAATCTCTGCGCGAAGCTGTGTCGCTTAAGGTTGTGCGCGAGCCCATTGGCGTTGTGGGCGTGATCACGCCCTGGAATTTCCCGCTGGCGATCCCGGCATGGAAAATTGCACCCGCTCTGGCCTATGGCAATACGGTCGTATTCAAACCTGCCGAACTGGTGCCCGGATCGGCCTGGATGTTGTCCGACATCATTGCCCGTGCGGGCCTGCCCGAGGGTGTGTTCAACCTTGTGATGGGCAAAGGCCGTGAGGTCGGGGAGGCGATCGTGACCCACCCCAAAGTTTCTGGGGTCACGTTCACCGGCTCCACACCTGTCGGTCGCAATATGGGGGCGGCGCTGTTCGCCCGCGGAGCCAAAATGCAGCTTGAAATGGGGGGAAAGAACCCATTGATTGTGCTGGATGATGCGGATCTGGACCTGGCGGTTCACTGCGCTTTACAGGGTAGCTTTTTCTCAACCGGCCAACGATGCACGGCTTCTTCCCGCCTGATCGTCACTGACGGTATTCACGACGCATTTGTTGACCGTCTTTGTGCGGCAATGAAAGATCTCAGGGTCGGTGATGCGCGCGCGCCGGACACGCAAATTGGCCCGGTGGCCAGTGAGGCGCAGTTGGCCATTGACAAAAGCTACATCGAGGGTGCTGTGGCTGACGGCGCAACACTTGCCGCAGGAGGCAGCGATGTCAGATTGAATACGCCCGGACATTACCTTGCTCCGGCCCTGTTTACCGATGTGTCACCACAGGCAGCCGTGGCGCGTGACGAAATCTTTGGACCTATCGCTGCTGTATTGCGTGTGCCGGACTATGATGCTGCCCTTGCCACCGCCAACGACTGCGAATTTGGATTGTCTGCGGGCATCGTCACGCGGGATGCGACCAAGATCGACCATTTCTCGCAGCACGCTGAGGCAGGTATGATACAGGTCAATCTGCCCACCGCAGGTATGGATTTTCACGCGCCTTTTACAGGCCGAAAAGGATCCTCTTATGGCGCGCCGGAAAAAGGCAGCTATTGCCGCGAGTTTTTCACCGCAGCAAAGGTTGTACACGAGGGGCGCGGACAATGACGCAGGCACCTTTGAAGGGCATTCGCATTCTTGATCTGACCAATGTGCTGGCCGGTCCGTTCTGCTGTCACCACCTGGCGCATTTGGGGGCCGAAGTTGTCAAGGTTGAGGCCGCTGGGCGGGGCGATCTCGCCCGCCAACTGGGGGCCGACCCAGAGCTGAACAAGGCCAACATGGGCGTGTCCTTTCTGGCCCAGAACGCGGGAAAGAAATCGGTCACAGTCAACCTGAAGAACGCACGGGGCCGGGAGATTTTTCTAAAACTCGTCGAAACGGCAGATGTCGTGGTGGAAAACTTTCGGCCCGGCGTCATGACGCGCCTCGGCGTGGGCTACGAGACCCTAAAGGAGGTCAATCCGACGCTGATCTACTGTGCCATCTCCGGCTTTGGCCAAGAGGGCCCGTGGGTTCACCGCCCGGCCTATGATCAGATCATCCAGGGCACCTCGGGTGTGATGTCGATCACTGGCGGTGGCGAAAGCGCGCCATTGCGGGTTGGATATCCGGTGGCAGACACCGTGGGCGGTATCACCGCAGCCTTTGCGATATCATCTGCTCTAAACGCCAATCCGCGCGGTACGTTCATTGATGTTTCGATGCTGGAATCGGTGCTGGCGACAATGGGCTGGGTGGTGTCGAACTATCTGATCGCAGGCGTCAATCCGACCGCCAACGGCAATGAGAATCCCACTTCGGCGCCTTCCGGCGCGTTTGAGGCCGAGGGCGGGTTGATCAACATCGCCGCCAACAAGGACCAGCAATGGGAGCTTCTGACTGACCACCTGGGTTTGGCCGCGCTGCGCGAACGTCCTGAATATGCCACGCGTGAGGATCGCAAACGCAACAGGCTGGCTCTGAAAACAGAGCTTGAGGCCGTGTTAAAGACCCGACCACCGCGCGACTGGGCCAAGGAGCTCAATAGTATCGGCGTGCCCTCGGGAGCGGTTTTGACAGTACCGGAAGTACTGGAAATGCCGCAGGTTGCAGACCGCGGATTCCTCGGCCAGTTTGAAAACGTCCCCGGCGTCGGACGAGACATTCAGGTCGCCACGACCGGGATCAAACTGGACGGCAGTGCGCCCACCGTCGATGCGCCACCGCCCACATTGGGGCAGCACAACACTGAAATCTGGAGTGAGTTGGGGCTTACACCGGATGACATTGAAAAACTGGCAAAGGATGGCGCGATATGACGACCCCCTCAGATCGCAAAGATGCCGATGACATTCGCCACTGGTGGCGCACCGCAATAATCGACATGGCGCCAGGGCGGATCGCCTTCCGCGGTCACCCGATCCAGGACCTTATAGGTTCTGTTAGTTTTGCTCAGATGATTTGGCTCATGGTGCGGGGCGATATGCCCACGCCAGAACAGGCGGCACTTTTTGAATGTGCGCTGGTGGCGGGCGTGGATCATGGCCCGCAGGCGCCGTCAATTGCCGCTGCCCGTATGGCCGCGACCTGCGGGCTGGGGCTCAACAACGTCATTGCCACTGGGGTCAACATGCTGGGTGACGTGCATGGCGGCGCCGGTGAACAATGCGCCGAACTATATTTCGACGTCGCCAAACGGATCGATGACGGCGCTGAACAGGAAGCTGCCGTCCGCGACGGTATCGCCGCTTGGCGTGCGGAAAATGGCAAGATTGTCTCCGGCTTTGGCCACCGTTTCCACAAGCCCGTCGATCCCCGCGCACCGCGGTTGATAGCATTGGTACGTGAGGCCGCAAAGTCTGGTACGGTGGATGGGCGGTTTGCCGACATCGGTGAGGCGGTTCAGGCGGAAATCGGACGCAAGCGCGGCACTGAGATCGCGATGAATATCGATGGGGCCACAGCTGTTATCTTTTGTGAGCTGGGTTTTCCACCCCCGCTCTCTCGTGGTCTGTTCTGTCTCTCCCGCTCGGTTGGCGTCTTGTCTCATGGCTGGGAGCAGATGCAGCAGGGCGGCCGCAACAAAGGGCCATTGCCACCGCGCTTTCTGCCGGAATACATTGGTGTTAAGTCGAAAAGCTGAGCCGATGGACATTGATGGCGCCAACGCCGTAATTCACACCGAACTTGGCATTGATGCCCCTCTGGCGTGTGGACTGTTCTGCCGGTCTCGGACAGTGGGCATCCCGACACGCGCCTGGGGGCAGACCCGCCAAGTAAGTCGGAACAAAGGTCCATTGTCTTTGTGTAGTCTTTAAACGTATTTCAATCCAAGTAAAAAATAAAAAGGTTTTCGCGCTTGTTCTGACGTCAGCGAAGCACACCAAGCTGCCATTAGTGCAAGCGCCGCGAATTCACACTTTGTCCCGCAGAGCAGTCATCTATCGCGGGTGCCCGAATGACTGATTTCTCCGCATGCGCACCCTTCGTGGAAATCGCGGACATGTTGCGGATTGCCGCAGGGCGAATTTCTGTTTCTCCCTAAAAAACCTTCTGACCACTCCAACATTTTCAGTTAGCTATCAGGGCACGTCCTCGGCTTTAAGCTGATTGGGGGGAAACACCCGAAATTGAGCTCGGATCATGATTTCCGATTCACGTTGTATTTAGTCAAATGGAGTTCTCAAGCACTGCTTTTATCGGCAAAAACAGTCGTTTCGGATCATCCGCTGGGTTCAACGGGCGAAATCCTAGTTTTGTATAAAACGCCATGCGTTGCTCAAAGCGTTCGTCTTCAAACACATCCAGTATCACTGCCGCCGCGCCGATGGTTTCGGACACCTCCAGCGCCTTTGCCAAAGCATCGGCCATGAGCGCCCCGCCTAGCCCTTGTCCCTGCACGGTCAAGTCTGTTGCCAGCGCCGCCAGGTAGATAGCCGGGATCGGATGGCGCTCTCGACGTCTGGAAAGGGCCGGAGATGCCTCCGCCTCCACCGAATGGGCTGACAGGCCGTAAAAGCCAACCACGCGCCCCTCGGCGTCCGCAGCGCACCAGACCCGCAGGCGGTTGGCTTTGATCTGATCGGTGATGCTTTCCTTGAACCAGCGATCCATCCCGGCCACGCCACAAGAAAAAGCCCCGCGATCATGCGAGGCCTTGTCGAACCGCTCAACTCGAAATTTCGGGTTAGTCATCTGCGATCAGCTCACGTCGTTTGGCGAACAGATCGGCCAGTGCGGCATTTGGCTGGGCGGGTTGGTCAATGGCGTCCGCAAAAGCTTCGAACGCTTTCGTGGGCAAAACGCTCCTGTGCTGCGCGGCTTCGATGTCCTGCGCGGCACGATACGCGACCGATGTGATAAAAGTGCTGGCGTCCATCCCAACAGCCAGTGAGGCGCGTTCAATCGCATCCAAAACGGATGGTTTGAGACGCAAATCCTTGCGATGTGACTTCGGCTCACGCAGGGCCGATGTGGTGTCCTGAACCTGAATCATGGTGATCTCCTTACTGCGCTAAGTTAGCGTACAATGTACGTACAAGTCAAGGTTGGTGCGCGCGGAGAGTTAAGGGGGGCTTTACAGTAACTGAAGGCGGTGATTTTCGCGCATTTTGGGGTGAAAATCCATGTGAAGTAATCATCCCTATTTCTTGCCATCTTCCTCCGCCATTTTTTCCCTTATTTTTATGGCTCTGCGGGATGGGATGAAATTGCCTCCAATCTTCACCCATTTTGCGCCCTGGAAGTGCAGACTGAAATCGGTACAAACGCTGTTCCTGAGACCGTATCAAGAGCAGCATTTTCCCTCCAATCGTGCGCAGAACGGACTAGCCTTTCCAAAGCATTCTTCTGCACCTCCCATGTTGCGCTCCCCAGTGGCGCGGGTGTTCGGGCAGGCAACCAAAATCCCAAGTGTTGGCCGTGGCGCACGGACGGCACAAGACGTTCCAGAGGAGGCATGCCTTCGCGGGAAAGCCTGTCATCCCAATCTCGAACGAAACAGATACCCCTTGGAACGAATGTCAGTTGATGTCGATCGTGGGGAACGCCGGATTGCCCTTCATCAGGCAAATCCGGCGCGGACCCGCGCCCATGTTCTTTTCTAAGTTCTTGTTTTCTATTCGGGGGGCGATCCTGTCCCCCTTTGCTGGACAAACCTGTCCGGCTTTGCGGACAAGAATGCCCCCCTTTGGCGCGTGACAACGGGACAATCTTGTCCCCCTCACGACGACGAATTGTAGCGCGTTTAAGAGCGGTCTCTGTCGGGCGATAGCGAGATGATTTACCCTTATTCGTGCCGCGCTCAATGGTCATGTAGCCAGCCGTTTCAACCTTGTTCAGCGCACGTTTTACCGATTTCGCATGTTTGCCGATAGCCGCACCAATGGTTTCAAAGGAAGGGTGACTTTCACCTGTTTCGTGATCAGCATGGGCCAGAGCAAGATAGAGGGCCACACGCAGCGCGTTGTCATCAAGGTCGTGATCCGTGACCATTTCTAGCAGATATTGGAGTTTAATTTTGCAGAACGGTAATGTGTCAGACATAACGCCCTCCCGCAAATTTGTCAGCGCCTGTCAGCCCTTGGATACGGTTTGACAATATTGGGGTAAGTGCCTGATCTTTCGCTGGGGGTTTGACGCGGAGATCGCCGGTAAGTGATTGAATTATATTCAAAAACTTTGGCTTGAAAATCCTCGTGTCGGTGGTTCGATTCCGCCCCCGGGCACCACAATATCTTCCTGTTGTTTCCGAAATCGTTTGATACTAGCTTGTTTTTGCTGGATATCGTCGTGATTTATGTCCGGCATCGTCCCAGGTGGTCCAGCCGAGTGTACCCCAAAAGGGGGTATCAATCTGGGGTACCGTTTCGATCGAGAAAAGAGGTACCCCCATGTCGGTTCTAAGTGACGCAAAGATTCGAGCGCTGAAGCCGAAGGACAAACCTTTCAAGACAGCCGACTTTGACGGGTTATTCCTACTCACAAAGCCTAATGGATCTAAACTGTGGCGCTTCAAGTATCGCTGGTTGGGCAAGGAGAAACTGCTGGCTTTGGGTAAATACCCGGATGTTTCATTGAAGCAGGCCCGATCTAAGCGCGATGAGGCTCGATCATTGCTAGCGGTCAACCAGGACCCATCGGCAGTATTTAAAAAGAAGAAAGCAGAACAGGTAGCTGAGCATTATGCTACCTTTTCGCGGTTAGCATCGGATCTTTTGGAGAAAAAGCGCAAAGAAGGAAGGGCGTCGGCAACCCTCTCTAAAACAAGTTGGCTTCACGATACGCTGTGCGCAGAAATTGGATCAATGCCCATAGCGCAGATAACTGCACGTGATGTTCTGGTGCCGTTAAAGAAAGCCGAGGCAAAAGGAACTTACGAAACAGCATTGCGTACCTGGACGCAGTTGCCCAAGTGGTCGCGGCAGAAAACCAGAAGCCGGTCGAAGTTAAGATCTACGCGTCGCTAGCCTCCAGAAAAGCCCAGGCAAAAGAGCACGCTGAAGCGCGTGTCGGTGCCACCCCGGTGTACTGGAACGACCACATGGCCGACGCCATTCTTGCAGCTTACTCGGGGCGGGAGTGAGACATGGCGAGCAAGTTCAACGCTGACCCTGGTGACAACGTCTATAAGCACACATTGAAGTCAAAGCTCGGTGGTGGAAACTTTGGTGAAGTTTGGTTGGCGCATGACGATGCCTTGGACCAAGACTTCGCAGTTAAGCTTCTGGACCCGTCCACAACGTCGATCCACAGCGAGCTTCAGGAGGCGAGAGTCGGCCATAAGATGGACCATGATAACCTGGTCAAGGTTCACGGGGCTGACGTTGTAAATTTCAAGGGCAAACAGGTGGTCACATTATCCATGGACTACCTGCCCAACGGGTCGGCTCTAGGATTGGTCAATTCCGGGAACTTCATTCCCCTGGGCGATGCGGTACGCATCATAATCGATACCCTCCGAGGGCTGGAGTACCTGCATGAGCTGGATATCTACCACAACGACATCAAGCCACAGAACATCTTGCTGGGCGAGAACGGCGAAGCGAAGCTGACTGACTACGGCATTTCGGCACAGGCAAAGGGTGGTAAGCCGTGCCCAGAGTAGCCTGCGAAGGCTACGGCACAGTCGTCTCTAGGAAGCGTGATTACCTTGGGACAAGCGTCAAAAGACCGACCGTCGCCAGATAGCCTACTGTCAGAAACAAGAACCAGTTCCTCACATCCTGAGATGTTCCTTGTCCACGCTACCGCAATAGTCACAATTGTGCTCCGAGACTTCTAGTTCGTCAGACTATACATCGGAAGGTCGCAACCCATAAACAGAGGTCTTTCAATCTCATTCAAAGAAATCATGCCAAGTTCCGGCATCAGTCGATAACAAATTCAGACAGTTCTGTCGGAATAGTGACTGCCTGAGTGAGCGCTTTACATACTGGACCTTATCGGCTTGTAGGCAGGTCGCGACGGCGGGAGAAGTATGAGAAATACGCCGCATGCGGATCGATCGGCGACCTGAGGCACGCGTTCCCCATCCCAATGATACCGGTAATTGCTTGCCTGATCGGGGATTCCTGGAACGTCGGGGTAAAACAGTGCGACGCATGGGCCACCGGAATATCGTGCGCTTGAGTAGCGGGTGTGATGGCTTTGTTTCAGGTGCCGGTTGCCCATTGCAGGAAGGGCGCCGCCAATCTGACGACGCCCTTCGATTTGGCATCTACTGGATTTGTGCTTCTACGCTGCGAAGTTCTTTACATTGCGATCTTCGTTCAGCCGATAGTTCCAGTCGCCATACAACCGCGCTTCCCCGAAGAGTTCAGGATAAATTGATGCGTACGTCTTTTTGATGTGCATCCCTGGAACATGCTTGTACTGGGTGTGGCGCTTTGCGGTCATGAACCACTTGCGGGCGAGAATGCGCTTTTCGTCTGGCGCCGCGCCATTCAAAAAGGCAGTGCGCCCGTGAACCACAAATCCGTTTCTTGCAATGCTCCCTTGGCCCTTGCGCATGAGGTGCACAAATGTCGACCCGGCCGCAAAAGGCTTTGCCATCTCATTCAAGAAGGAAATACCACGCTGCAACGCTGGGACGTCCTTTCGCCACGAGATCTGATACTCACCGGTTTGAACCCGGAAAAACACCTGAGGCTGGTCCTGTTCGTTGATGAAGCAGATCGGCGTCTTGACGCGAATTGCCCCTTTGCCACGCGGGCGGAGCGCTGTCATTGCGTCAGGCAAGAACAACGAGCGAAACGCTTTCTCATCCGTGCCGGCCAAATAGAGCGCTTTGTGAACAAAGTTCGAGAAGAACGTATATCCGCCAGTGACGGGCGCTGAATCCGCATAAAGTGCGACAGCTTCAACAGCACCTGCGTAACCTAAACCATCGTTGTGCGCCAGGAACTCTTCGGAAGTTTCGGCTTGTTCGCGATAACCATTGGATCCGTCCTTTGTGTCCAAGTCGTAGATCTTCAACGTGCCGTCAGGATTGCCAAAGCGCGACAATGCCTCTGGGTGCTTTTCCATCGGATGTTCGACCGGATACGAAAGCGGAAGATGATCCTGCAACTGGGTGCAGATTTCCAAAAGTGGATGCCCAGAGCTTGGCGCGTCTGTCGGGTTCATAACGACAAAGTGCACGTTGGCATGTGGGCCGAAGTATTGCTCCTCCATTTGGCTTACTTCGTTCGCTTTGAGGTTGCGAAAGTCTTGGACGACGACGGGCTCAACTTCATGAGCGTTAGGCAAGCCGGCTTCAACAACATCGGACAGTGTCTCGAAGTTAAGTTGTTCGAGCCCTTTGGCGATGAACTCGTCAGCCTGCGCTGTGAAAAGTTCGACTTTGAAGCCGTCTGTACACGGGCCTTCGCAGTCGTCGAAGTTACAAGGGTTTTCACACATTTCTTAGTTCCTTCATTTAGGAAGCTTGATCCGACCGTTTGATGGAGTGTTCCGTTGTGCTAGTGTGAAACATCCAAAATTAGCGGCACTTAGCTTCGTTGGGTTTGGTAGGGGTCAGCTTTGGACGGCGGCCCCGACCACCATTTAGTACAGAAAAGAACAAAAATCATCAAAAATGTGCAGAACAAAGCAAAAAAGTACAATCGTGCCCAAGTGTCTCTGAGATTATTTCATTTTTTTGCCATCAAGCCGGTTGAATATGACAGAATCAGTCAAGAAGCAGATTTGTCGATCAACCGTGCGCCGGTTTCTGGTTGCCGCCATCGACAATCCCTGCCAAAAGACACCATTAATCAACGAAACTTGGCAGAAATACGAAATTGCTGCCGTTTCTGGACAAAGGACGATTGAAGTGGGTAACCTCGACAAGGGCGCGGGCGTCATGCACCAGCCGATTGAAGTTTCGGTTGGGTGCATCCAAGAGGTGGCGGTCGGCCAACGGGGGTGGCAAAGATAATGAGCACGCGCGATCAAATCGTCCTAAAGCAACTAAATCTTTCGGTTTCCAAGCTGAGCAAAATTGTTGAACGACCACGGCAATCAGTCACCGTCGCCATCAATGGCCCGGACGACTTTTTCGACGTAGTTTCGATGCGGAGGTTATATGATCACCAGTGTTCGCTTGGTGACGTTGCGTGCAAGGACGTGTCCACGGTGATCCGGGCTCATTTCACGGAACTTGCAGACGCTATTATAGAACAGCCGAGTTCCGGACAATCGGTAACCACGCAGGGTGAGTCGTGGTTTCTTTGCACTGATTGGGTTGATTTTCTGGACAAGTATGAAGACTGCAAACGCGATGTTGATGAATTGATCAAGTCGAATGAAACCACCTTAGTTATTATTGTCAGGCATCACGAAATTGATCGGGTTGTCAGATATGCACGGGGCACATTGCGCGGTTCCCAAGTATTCGTTGTGCCGTGTGTTCTCGACCTGCCGGACACATACATTCTCTGCCAACGAGATGCGGAAGGATACATCTCGTCGTATTCAGCGAGTATGGAGAACGGATTCACGCCGACTACCCAATCGAAGGCGGAAAATATCCGAGCGTGGCTAGCGAGAATTGCGGTTGAAGGGGCTGATGATACGAAGGCAGTAAACAATGATCCAGATCAGTCAGTTGCCGCAACCGCCTAGACCTTCAGACAGCTAACCCGACACTATCTCAATTTTTGACTGGGACATGGCTACCTCAAATCTATCTCGCTCAGCAACAACGGTGCTGTTCACATCAAGAATTATGGTTTGAATCCCTGCATTGGCGCATTTTTGAATGGTCTGAGGGCCAATCACCGAGGGTAGTACGCCCGCTAGACCAGTAGGGCAAGCTCTGACCAAGGCTGCTGGAGGCGACAGCTGAGGCTCGATTGCGATCTGGTCAATCAAGGCATCCATTCCCCCTTCCCCTTCAGTGACAACTTTGCCGTCCGAAAGAGCAACAGCAGAGTCTGGAATGAATTCGCCTGCCGCATTGTTTGCAGTCTGCTGGACCCTTAAAAATACATCCTTCTCGATTTCATTCGTCTCCCGGGAAACCAGTGCATCAACTGAAAACCTCGGAAACACGCGCGACAAATTTACGAAACTTAGCCCAGCGGCGCGCAAATGTCCGTCTAACCTTCGCAGAATTCGCGGCATCGTTGCCCCGTCGCTCATAAGCGCCTTTAGACTTCCAGACTTGGTTGGATTTCGAAAATCACGCGGTGGGACACGACCAATCAGGCAAATTTGATCAGCGCCCAATTCCAGGAACTGTTTTGAGAATTCATCCAGGTTCTTGATCGTTACAGACCATGGCACGGTCGCTCTTCCCCGGTGGTCTTCGATTGCGCTTCGCCAACATGCAAAATCGACAGTTTCGCCCGAGGTGACGAGGGCAGAGCAAATGTCTTGTGCGGCCCTGCCAGAACCCAATAGTACGCACGTATTTCCCACTCGCCCAGCCCAAGTTCTTTGTCTATTCTAACTTCTTAGAGACCAAATCCCCCAAATCCAAGGGCCTGGACTCTGGACGGCGCAACGAAATCCAAAATATCACTTGCCTTAGGCTCCCGGGGACGTAGCGATCTCAAAATCAATCGAAGATGCGCAAAAGATGCGGGAGCAGGGGTCACTGTAATTTGGGCCCAAAAAGGGACTGCTGCTGACCACCCCTTCGCCCTGGGCATAGTTTGCCAGGGCTATAGTTGCTTTAAGGGCACCGGCTCCAAACGTCACCTCTTCACCTTCGGGTGGGAACGAGATTAGTCCCATCCGGGCGCTCCGCGATGTGCTCGACTTTGCACTACTCTGCGTTTCCACGCGCAAATCCCTTGCGGGCCATAAGTGTGCACTGCTGAGGTCATGGAAACGGTGAGTACCATATTCGCGCTACTCGCTCTGAAGCTCAAAACAGCCGTCCAACTCGTTCGAACCAGGGGCGACCAGCCGGCCTCAAATTGACGTCCCGTTGATGGGGGTGGGCTGCTCTAGTAGGGGATTAGTAGGGAATGTTCGTCAAACGGTCTCTAGTGCCGTCCAACTCCATCCAAAACTCGGGCCGGAAATAGTCAAGCAATCGTAACGTGTTATCCAACTCGAGGCGATTTGAGCAAGCCACGTCCAATCTCTGGACTTCAAAATTCGTAATGATGGGGTCGGGGGTTCGAGTCCCTTCAGCGGCACCAACATCAAGAATTTAGCTTTTTATTTCAGGCAATTACTGGCGATTTGCGGCATTTTTCGGCTAAGTCGCATGGTAGACGAAACTGGCCAACCACTCTTTAGCATCGTTTCCGATATGCACGTCCTCGCACGCTGAAACTAAGACTGTAAGTGCTTCCGCTCGTAAGAAGGCTGAGTCATCGAACCGCTCCTGAACCACATTTGTAATATACTTGGGTAGTTCCTGCGCAATTTCGTCGGCTGCCAGTTGTTTGGCATCTCCATTTTCGCGCGTAAGCCACAACGCAAAGGACTGAACCTGACCTTCAACAAAAAACACTTTGGACTTTGATCCTATTCGCACACCGAAGCCGCGAAGGATCTCATCGCGATATAGTTTTTGTCCGACAGCGGGATGGGGAAGCTCTGCAACAGAGCGTTTTGTAAAACGAAGAGTAGGCATTGAGACCTCCTTTTGGCCTCAACTCAACCTAAGCACGATATCGTGAAAAAGCAATCATTTTCAAGATGTTATCATACTTCGTCCGGTTTGATCGAACGCGCGCATGCGTGAGCACGGAACAAGATGATCGGCCACTTTAAGAATAGTCTTTCGTCGAAAATGGCAGTCACCACTGTTTCAGTGAGTCCGTCAAAGCGCCTTAGATCCATCGAAGGGCGAGCCCAAAGGGCGTGGGCACAGTAGATCGCCGGTCATAGGGTGGGGTGGCCACGCGCGACAATGAACCACTGAGTGTCGAATATGCTGAAACCTCCGAGAACCCAAAGCCGTTTTCACTTAAGGATAAGGGGATCTCGGGCGACTCAGTCGAAACAAAATCACAACTTGCAGGATCCCGATTCGAAGGTCTACACTTTTAGAGAGATTTCTTCTTACGGACAATTTTGAGGGACAATACTGTGATTAATATACTTAGATTATGGCGATATGCTTCCAAGCTGGGTGAACTTCTATTTGTAGCGTTATGTTTCATGATGCTTACTTCGTTCGGAGCGGCGGCGACCGAACTGAAAATTTGGGTGAAGGCGTTTATTCCTAAAGAACACCCAACGAATCCTGGCTACGTCCGACCTCGCCCAGGCCACCAAGGAGAGTTCATGATTCCGGACCCCACGGATGCTAGTGTCTGCTTCGCAACTGACCATAGACTGTTTTCATCTGATCCAGCGGCTAGCGCCCGCTTGACATCGTCTATCACGGTCAACTTCTCTGATGGAAATCTCACCGAAGCACCATCGCATGTCACCGGACCAACGCATGTCTATTGGTGTGCAGATGGAACAGCCAAAAACCCAGCCAAGTCAGCGGGCAAAGATCAAATGTTCTGGGGCACTCCGGCGCAGGCTGATGGGGCGATACAAGTGACACTTGAGGGTCAAGCAAACAACCCGCATGTTTTTGCATCACCCAACATCTACTATGCTGGTAGTTTTTTGTTCGACACGAGCAACAAGAAACTCGACTTCCAAATGACCATTGGCAGCTTTCCAGCGTTTGAGGCCTACGCACAATTGGATGGCGGGGATGTCGTTCAACTCTTCACACGTAACCCCGCCGATGGTGCCAATGTATGGTCGCTTATTTCGTTTGGAGGTTTGAACACAAGAAACGTGGCCGGAAGCGTTAGTTTCTAAAACAATATGTCAACATAGAAATTGCAGTCGAATAGAAACCTTGGCGCTTTGCGTTCACTGAAAATACTCAACGAACAGCGAAAGTTGAATTCTGGGTAAACGAGCCAAGGATTCTCCCACCGAAGAAACCGCGAACTGGGAACAAATGTCTAACCAAAAAGTTGCTGTCGAGCAGATGATTGAGGCATTAGTCGCTGCGCGGAGAATATTAACCGCCCGTGACAATGAAATTGAAGCAGAGTCCAAGAATCTTGTTTTGGACCCTTCAGGCGCGTCGCACGAAAACGAAACGGAATTCAAACAACTCGAACGCGATCAGAATGAAATTCAACGGGAATTCCGCCGTGTAGAAGGATTGGTTGAGGATCGGGCGATTGCGCTCAAACATCAAGAAACAAGCGCAGATGTTCCAATCGACGCCGAGGCGTTTGCAGAGAAGTGGGAATCCAATGGGTCATGGTGGAACAAACGGGATAGTCTGAAGACACCTTTAGCCGAACAAATTGAGACGATGCAGGAGCACTATGACAAAATTCTATCCAGTCTTGCGCTACGTTATGACTTTCGGCGGGAGGTTCGATGGACTGCTTTTCTTACTGTCGCGTGCTGGATTGTTTTGTATCTGATTTTTGCAGTGCCCAATCAGTTTGTTCGGTCGCTCGAGAACGTTCAGAAAGACGGTCTCGCGGAAGTTGCGACTGGATATGCTGCGCGTGTAGCGGGAACAGTTCCTGTGACGTGTCTAGCAAAAATAAATAGTGCGCCGGCAGACCCAGAACCAGAATACTCGGATTGGACCCGTTTTGGCACACCTTTGGCGTTGAGGCTCTTGTGGCAAGAAGATGAAAGTGACACGGGAAAACTGTGCGTTTGGCGCGACAAGAATAGCAAAAAGTCCTACATCCCGTTGACTATACCGGAAGCTCCCAAACATCTGCTTGCAGCCATTTCTCCTGACGTCGGGTTGATTCAAAAAATCTCGATCTTTGTGTTCATACTTGGATGGCGCTTAGTCGGTCGAGCTCGCATGGACCTGGAACTGACTGAAGGTCGATTGGCATTGGGTCGCGGCCCAGCGAAGGAGGAAGCTCAAATATTCCCCCGCGGCATTGTTGCCGTCACTGGCAATGCTGGACTGTCCGTAAAGCACCCAAACAAACTAAACTCCGAACTGAAAAAAGAGGAGGGAAATAACAACGAACCAAAACAGATTGATGAGCCGTTCAACAAATATGTTGAAGATCTTCAAGAGATGCGCGGGTCTCAAAAAAACCAAAGGCTTTTGAGAGACAGTCTTTGGCAATTGACGGTCAACTATATTGCCGAACTAGCAGGCGAGGCACAGCTACGCTACCACCGTGACCAAGTCGTCGATCGAAGCACAAAACGCGCCGACTCCCTTCGAGAGGATGTATACCGTCAGTTCTCAGTGCCTGACTACGTCGTGTGGCTCTTGCCGACGGTCGGGTTTCTCGGAACGATTTATGGAATTAGTACATCTCTGATACGCGCAAGGGCCATTTTTAGTGGTGGTGTCGACCAAAATGAATTCGGCGCCGTCGTTGATGCGCTGGGAACGGCATTTGACACAACGGCTTTCGCACTCTTGCTTTTGGCATTCCTAATGGCACGAAAGATGCAGATCGAGACGTGGCTTTCCGCTACAGTTGATTGGGTTGCCACGATGGTCCGAGAGCATTTGGTTACCCAACTGCAAGACATGGAATATGGTCGAGATTGCGACATCATCGAGCAAGCCAATGCAGTGATCAAAAGACAAGACGCACTCTCCCAAAAACTTTCCGGTTTCAAACTGCATTTATTTGATGAAGGCGAGGAGCTGGAATGAGCTATCGCCGCCGTCACACTGAAGTATTTTCTTTGTCAATGCTGGACACGGTCACATGCGGGCTCGGTGGAGCAATAGTCATAATGCTATATATGGCCAGCGAGGTTCCAAAGCAGGCGAAACTTATTTTTGAACAGCTTGAACCTTCGGATCAACCAGGAGAGCAATCATTAACGCCCGCGGAATCGCATGGTCAAACTGCACCCAATTTTATTGGTCTCCTAACTCTGTTTTTCTCCCAAGCTGGAGGGCAAGAGTTTGACTTGGCAATGGAGCATGAGCGGCCGACTGCCAAGCATTGCCAGGCTACAAGTAATGATTTCTTTTTTGCTTTGGGTCATACAGCCGATATTCTTTTTACTTCCTCATTCAATAGTCGGGAAGTTTCGCTCTCAGTTTGGGCAGAACGGGGTTCAGGCCAGGAAAGACCGGACTGCGTGGTAATCACTCCTCCAACTGCGGTGTCCTGCGAATACACATATGTGACTGACGGATACGCTACTATCGGGCGCCCAGAAGCGTGTCCCACTGAGATCAAGTTCATACTTTCAGACGACGGCCAAACCTACAAACGGATTGGCCGATGAGTTACGCCGCGCGCAGACGGCAGGGGGCTTCCATCCTCTCAATGCTTGACCTTCTATTTGGGGTGTTTGGCGCAATGATTGTGTTGGCCGCGCTTCTTGTTTTCTTGCGCACCGAAAGCCCGAGTGAAGATCAAGTACCGTTCGTGTTCGCGGAGTTTCATATCATTGGTGGTCCCAACGTTGACGTTTCACGCGTATATTTGGACTTTGAGCTTCGAAATATTGAAAACATTGGATCGCAAGTCCTTGCGCCACGAAAAACCGGAGCGAAATCCGGTTACTTTGTTGGCGCCAATGGACAAATTTCTGAAGCAAATTCGCTCGATTTGGTTTCTGCAAAACTATTCGTTGAAGGCAATAAGTTTGTGGGCGTTTCGAATGCTATGCTACGGCCCAGACTCCACAACATTGCTGATATCGTAGGAGACGATGACGACTTCGTAACCATCATTTATGCATTGAGGACCGCGCATAACGCTTGTGAAAACCAAAAAAATGTTACTGTTGGCCGATTGCGCGAGGCCGAACGCCAAACAGGTGAGGGACGATCAACAAACATACGGCAGTCTGCGCCGTCCCCACTGTCAATATTAGTAAACTCTGACGGTGCACTTTGTGACGATGCCGAGAACGGTTTGGATTTCACTACGGGGATTAGAGATGGTACGCTTGATCTCAATTACAAACTTCCGGAAAAAACTAGTTTCGGTGGCGGTAGCTAGCGCGCTGTTTCTTACAGTTGCGCAACAGACATCAGCGCAATCGACAGTAGCTGGAACCACCACGGCTTCGGATCGCTCTTTCCAGTCTGCCTTGGATAATCTACATAGTGAATTGAGTGCGATGGCTACACTAGCCAGTGCGCTTGGTATAGAGGGATTGGCCGGCCCAGATGTTCTAGAATTCGTTCGCAACGGGATGTCCGAGCAAGCGGAAAACCTAGATAATAGTACCGGCGCCCTTCAAAGCGTGTTGACCAGTGCGATCCCTCCAGAGGCTTTGGCCTTTCAAGAAGCCGTCATTGTCCTTTTATGCGGGCCGGGATCGTCACGCATCTTAAATGACTCAGACTGCAACAACGATCTCGCTGGCGCCGAAGAACTGGGCGACCAACTGATCGCGACCGTCGGCCGTCTGACAAAAACTGCCGACGCTTTTTCGGTCGCCTATGAGGCTGCGCTTCGTTCTGTTATTGCTGACCTAAAGTCTGCCGCTTTGATTGATACAGATGCCGATGCTTGGTGGGACGAAACCGGCCTTCCTGCCCTTCTTGTGCTTGATCGGATTGGGCGCGAATATTTAGAACTCGTTCAGCGAGAAGGCGAGAAGCTGGAAGAGAACGCGCGTAACTTCGTCCATTCAAGACTCGATGCTCTGCTTCGTCGCCAAGACGTCGCAGCGGTTGTCGGTGCGTTGGTTTCATTCGATCCAGCCTTTCAACCCCTCTTGCAAATCGCGAATGACAAGGATGCAGCGTTGCTTGCAGCCGCTTCAGTCTCGCAATGGTTGCAGGACGGTGTTGCTGTAAGATTGGATGCAGCGGTGGATACCTTGCGCGGCGAGGTGGCGGATACCACAAACGACCTCATCGACCAAGATGTCTTGGATGCGCTTGCACCCATTAAAAAAGACTTGGGCTCCATTCTTTCATATTCTGACATCGGGATCGAAACTGGCGACGCGGAAGAGAGCACACCTCAAGGAGGACTCCGAATTGACCAAATTAGGGCCCTTTTGGAAGAGCAGCGGCAAGCACTTGAATATGTTCTTCGCATTGCTTCCCAAATAGAAGAAGACTTCGAAAACGGTATTGAAGACTGCAGGATCCCCTCTATGGGGAACGCTCGATTCACAGGGCTCGGTCACGCCTCTGCCGCCGAAAATGAGCCCAAACGATCCGACGTTAATTCAGATAGACTTCGTACTGCAGCACAAACCCTGGTGGGTCTTGCTGAGCGATGCGGTGAGACGCTGCAAAATGGCCTTTCTGACCTTGTGTCCCTGGCAGAAATTGCAGAGGCTTCGGCACCCGATCCGATCGCAGTTGCACAGGCTTTGTGCCAAACATCCTCAAAGTTGGGACCGGCGACCCAGTCGTTTCTAAGCGATGCCGTACCTGGGTCAGATATTCCCAAACTTCTGGATATGTCCTCAGAAGGCTTGCAGGTGTGTTCGGCAATCGAACGGCTACCCAGCGAGTACGAAAACCTTGAGTTCTGGTTGGATCAGCTTGAGCAGGAGGGTGAAGCACAAGTTGAGGCGGAAGTTGTTGAACTGGTGCGTGGCATCCTGGTGGCGCTTCAGGACGGCGGGGTGGCCTCCCTCGCAGAAGAACAGCGGGCAAGATCACGTGAAATCCTTCTCGCCCAAGCGCTTTTGGGCTTAGAACAATTGGCCTCATTTTCGCCCCCCGAAGGAAGCGTATCGATTGTAGGGTGTCCTGAAACACCGGGCAGCATTGGTTTGGATCTTGGATTATCAGAGCCAAAGCTAGCGCGAGAGGGCGACAAAATGCTGTTGCATACTGGCGCAACGGCGCGACTCTGCCGTCTGACCCTGGTCCAATCTACCGAGGCCCAAATCGCAAATTCCACTAGCAATGAGGAACGTGAGCAAGAGTTCCTGCGGATGCTCAATCACTTCGAGCTTGGTCCAATAAGCGCGGCGATAGAACTTGATCTAACAACAGTCGCGACAGAGCTTGGCGATGTTATAGCCTTAATGGCCTCGGGCGACACTGCAGCAGCAGAAGCGGTAGCCAAGATCGTCGCTGAGAAGGTGGCGGAAGACATCGACGGGACGCTCGAGATCACCGAACCCGAGGTCGACGAAGAATGGGTTCGGTCGCTCATAGAGTTCCTTGCGGGCGCTGCAATTGACGATGGCTTTGAGATTGCGTCGGCACTCAACAAGATCCTGGACGAGTATGGCGACACAATCGGTCCGGAACTGAGCGACGGAATAGTCGAAGTGCGTGTCGATTTGACCGATGTCGATACGCTCTGTCTGTCAGTTCCATACGGGGTAAACGCGTCGGCGAGCAACGACTGTATTTCGTTGCTTTTACCACCCGACGAGCTTGAGGCTGCTTTGCGCGACTGGCTGATTGAACAGGCAGTGAGATACATTGTGCAGGCCATTAGCGACGGCCTTGACGGACTTGGCATGAAAGATGCGACCGAAGAAATTGAGGAACAAATTACTCTCGCGAAGGCAGCTTTGGCCGAGGCCGAAGGTGTTGCAAGTTCCGTTGGTTTGGATTTCGATCTGCGAAACCATGGCGTACTGGCCAAGGTCGATGTCGAGAAACTGCTGAAAAATGTGGATGCACCGGACATTTCTGGGCCGCTGTCGCTTGATGACATAAAAGGTCACGCGTCAGTCTTGGTTCCTTATGCCGGCGGCGATCTAGAAAGGAAACTATCGCTGTCAGTCGACGTTGACAAAGTTCTTCGCCGCAATTTGGACCTCACTCCAGATAACGATATGTTGTTGCTGACAAAGATTCCCACGTTTTCAAATTGCGTCGAAGTTTCTTTGAAGCAAGGTGCACCAATTGAAGGACGGCTCGGGCGAGCTTGTTGGCAACAAGGAGAGGTGATTTTCACCCCTGTCGCACAGCCGGTAGTGGTTTCAGTTCCAGCATTAGACCTTCAAGCATTGGTTTCGTTTCAAGATGACGATCTGGGCGGAATTGTTGAGTTGGAGCTGGATTTCGGGCGGGCCACTCCCAGCGCGCCCGAGCACCTAGAATTATTTAGTGGCGTTGATCAGATTGCAGTTGAGATCGATCTGAACGATGAATCCGTGACGTTGCGCTCTGACGCATTAGCAAATGAACAACTCTTCCAGAATCTTGAACTCCTGATCGCAAAGAGTTTGCCTGGAAGCCTTGAAATTACCGCGTTTACTTTGCAAAAGCATGGGCTGGTCATTCAATCACAACCAGAGTTGCAAGATTTCACGATCCAGGCTCTGTTGGACCCAGACTTCCTAGATCAAGCGAGGGAAACGTTAGGGCTGAATGACCTAGGCGACTGTGAGCCTGCGCGCCTTGGCATGGCGGTCGCGATGTTTGAGCGCCTTAAGGTCACACCCGAAATCAAGACTTCATACGATCTGGTGCATGAATCGTGCAACTGGGCGCGCTGGCCGTTCGATATTGGTGTCAATCGACCGGCGGAATTACAGGTGCACGAGGCTGGACCGATAGCAATAAATTGGGAATGCGATTCCGAGCGGCTCGTGAGAGCCTCGGATGTCGATTTTGAGCTGAGGAAATGTGACGTGCGCCTGCCAGCGCTGCCGGGGCGGTGTTCTGAGGTCAGGTTGCAACGCGATAGAGACGGTTGGGACATAAGGGATCACGACAACTGTCTTGAGTCGCTATTTGCCCCCCTGCTTCCGCAAGACATGCTGGATGAACTGGGTCGAGAGTTTAACAACTTGGTCGACCAGGTTGATCTTTTCTGTGATGGGACACCATTCGAGAATGAGGGTATTCCGGACAATCCTGAGACCTGTAGCATTGGCTTTGAGTTCGACCTTCCTTTGGGAGACTACGTCGCAAGCATTGGTCCCTTGTTTGACGACTGCGAGCCGCCAAGCATAGACGATCAACGGTTTAGAACCAGATTGCACTTTGACGGACGTGTCGCGCTAGAAGAGGCCGAAGAAGGTGAACTGCAGCGCCAACTTGAAAACTTGGCCACGTCGCAAGCAGCTTGTATGGCGACCCAACTCTTTGCCGATGTTGACGCGTTGCTGGCTGAATTAGCGGGTCTGGCCCTGGGTTGGCCAATCGAAGTCGCCAAATGCCAGGCGCTCTTACCTAGTCATTCAGACCCGGTCTTAGCATGCGCTGATTTTATTCGGCTTCTGGGGGATGACCCGAGCGCTGCGGACGACTTTAGCGGCGTCCGCTTGCGCAACGATGACCTAAGTATCTTTGGAACGAAAATCGGCCTTGTCGCCGAGTCCAAATTCGACGGCACAGACTTTGCAGACCCCGCGTTCTTGATCGATTGCCCAGACTGCGCCAACGATCTGAACCGGCTCGCTGATAGGATTGCAACGAACATCAGCGACCTTATGCCGTATGTTTCCTACACGAATGGAACCGCCAGCTTGCGCCTTCACGACCGCGATCTGGTTTTTGCGGCACCCTTCACGTTCCGCTTGGACCAGTTTGATGTGGAAGCACCATTTTTGGTCGATTGTACGATTGATCTCGAAAACCCGAACCCGTCGTGTAACATTGCGGATGGAGAGACTATTCTTAGGGCGACAATTACCCAATTGGCCGTCGATCAACTGCGCGAGGTTTTTCCGCGGGACCAATTCGAAATTGGACCCGTGTCCGCCAGTCTCGATCTTCAAAATGGCGGTATTAACGAAGCTATCAAGACGACCGATCCTTCATCAGGATCGGTAGCAATCTTTTTCAATCTCTCAATGCCAGAGTTTGCGATAGATCAGCTTGGTAAAGCCGAATTGGGAATCAACCTATTTGATGATCGTTTCTTTGACTTCAAAGTGAGTGAGAGTATTGAAGGGCAACTGGGTGCCCAAGTGGCGGATGCAATCAATGATTTGCTTGGGGGCGCAATCCCAGTCGTTATCACAAAGGTCACGGTCGAGCCGGAACTAGGGTCCGGTCGATTGCCAGAGAAAATTCGCGTATCCAGCGCGGCGGACATCGCCGGTGTTTTTACCGTTTCGGTACCCGATGTTCTGATCAGTGGGTCTGGTCTAGACGTAGACGGACCCAACGAATTTACACTTGGGTTTCCTCCTGGCGTTCAGATACCGGTGACGCCGTTCACAATTTGCCCAACCGGCGGAACGATCGGATCAGAAAGACTGGTCGTCTATACATCCGTAACTTTGGCAGAATGCACGGCTTCAGCGCTTGTCAACATTCGTGGCAGCGCCGAGATCGGTTTCAATAGGCCAGTCATGAAAGTTCGTGGAAACTTAGTCCTTCTCGCATTCCTGTCACTTGGCAGCGCCGAGGCAACTTTGGACCTTGCGGAAGTCACGTTTGACAGCGTCCTCTCCTTAGGTGGCGTGCTATCAGACATCATCAACTACACTTCGGAAATGCGCATTCAAGGCAACAATCCCGCGATGGCCAGGACGCAAGATGTTCTTCAAATTTTCCGCGTTCCAGTAAGTGACCAACTTGTCGAGGTCCGGTTTACTAGCGGCGAGGACGGTGGAATTCTGGTACGCCCACAGTTTAATTTGTTTGGTTTTTTTGAAGCCTCTGGAGAGTTTCGATCGGATATTGAGTTCAGGCGGCCCGAAGGCTTTTTTGGAGGTGGTGCCAAAATTGGGGGATGGACTTTGGGAGGTGTTGACGCACGTGCCAGGCCAGATTACCTGCGAGCTGGTTTTACAATTCTGGGCTTTCGTATTTCTGTTGTCGTTCCTGGACTAGACGCCCTCACACCAGGTTACCTGGCGAAACTGATCGAAGCGCTATTGACCCCGGATTTTGAGAATCTGGACATTGCCCTTGAGGCGATTCTCAAGGGCAATGTCACCATCAATCCGATCGCAGATTTTGGGAGCGACGGCGGCGACGGGCTAAAGTCCAGCGAAGGTTCGGAAGCATCTGACGGAGAGGAGGCATCTGACGGAGAGGCCGCGTCCGAAAGTACACCAGGTGGGGTCAAAGCGTCCGAGGCCGCCGAAGACGAAAGAGGTACAGGAGCGAAAACTAGCACTCTTCTTAACCCACCAGGTTCCATGTCAATCGAGTTTATTGACTCAACTCAAAACGGGTCGTCAACAACTGACGTCAGGTTGATGGAAGGCGGTAACAGTGTTTCACTAATTGCGCGGATTCCCAATCAACCGAAGGCAACCTTTGACTTGCTGAAGCCCATTTATGATGGTTCTGGCAACGGGCTCGTTTTCACCAGAGAAAGCTACATCCATCGTTGGCGCGCTGTAAGCACACAGACTATTGCGGAATGCACCGAAGGCTCGCAAACGAACGCTTTGTTTGCATTCAGCGGCGCAGAAGAAGGCACAGCGGGTTATGCCGAGCTTTGTCGGTTTGGAAGCAATGGAAATTCACTACTAGAGCCAGCCAACGCATCGATCGTCGTTCCATTCCTCGAAGCGATGTCGCGGGCTCCGGCGGCCTTCCCCGATCTGATCCCCTTGGATCCGGACGGAGATCCATTACCGATCGGGGCTCGCCCCTTGCTACAAATTGGTAGCTTTGACACCACTCGAGACGGCCAACCGCGTATCTCTGCTCTTCTCTCTGAAGGACGCATTTTGGTGTCTTCAATCATATCCGACACGCGGAATGTTGAGGGTGCGCGTTGTGCTGTGACTGCCGCGGGCGGTACCGCGAAAACCCCACGAACGTTTCTAATCTTCGACCCATTGGTCACCCGCGAAAACTTTACCGCTTGGATTGGAAACGGAACTGGTGCGCAAAGTGACTTGGACCACATTTTGGGTGGATTAAATGCATGCAGCAACGGTGTTGTCGTTGTCCAACGTACCATCGATCGTTCCAATGGAGATGCCAATTTTGCCGACCTTGCAAGCGGACGCGCGGCTTGGATGTCAAGCGGCCGAATTCTAAGCAGTTGGGAAGGAAATCGGTGGGAATTCCTTCGCGAGCACCCAGAATCGCAGGTAGTTAACATTGAGAAACATCCGATCATATTTCGCTCGGAAGAGGTCAGCGAACGTATGGCTCCGCCGCCGCCACCGGCGCCGCAAGGCGTGACACCACCTTCAGAACTCGCTGATGCAGCGAACAAGCCGCCGCTACCAAAGAATGGCGAAGCACCGCCAGTCGACGCTATACCAACAACTCGCCCTTCCGATGGAATTGGGCAGTTTTTGCGACTCGTAAGAATTTCTGACACGGAATGTCAGGTCCAAGGCTCTGTCCCTGCACCAATTACATACGCCAACAATCTGTTCCGCGGTGGATGCCTTACCAAAGGGCAGACTCTTCACGTCGGGTCTTCGAGTGATCGTTCACGAATGGCATTCTTCGAATTGGAAGAAGCCGAAGGCGAGCTCCCCCATCTCGTGCTAGCTGGAGTAGGCGTCGGGTCGAAAGTTGACGCCGGTCCAGGTGTTACCACGGGCGTCGGCGACGCAGCGCTCAGCAGCGCTTTAAACGACACGTTTGCCGACGAAATCGTTGACGTCAAATCATTGGGCTTTGATGCCGAAGGCACTCTCGCTGTTCTGACTTTGATTGGCCAGGATCGGGCGCGGATGCATTGGAACAGTACCTCCGGCAACGGCTCCGTCGAAATGCCGAACACGCTAGCCAATAGTGATTGGCATGATCGGGTCCCAAGTCTTGCCGTGCTGGCTAAAGATATTGCCGCAGATCAAGGATTGCCTTTTCAGAAAGACATGACGCTAGTTGAGCTCAACAATAGCGGTGCCGCGTTCACCTATCCAACCGGCGCTGGCACTAGCGTTGCAGTGGTGTTTGCGCCAGCGGACGCACCGGCCCACAAGGCCACAGTTTTGGTGGATGACAGCTTTACAGGTGACGCTGCAAACGTTAACGACATCCTATCTGAATTTGCCGCTCAACCTGCGCCAGCGCCACTAGTTTGGGTTGCACGGATAGATAACCGAACCACGGCGGTTGTCGGGCCTGGCGAACTTCGCCTAATCCGAGAGGCGGTCAAAACGACCACCAGCGACCAAACGTCCAAAGAAATGATCGACGCCTTGGTCGCAGAACTATCGGAAAAATACTCTAAAGTATTCGAGACTGGGTTCGGCAAAGACGCAAATGGGCATCCCGCCAATACTGACATATGCAGCGACCCGATGGTCACTGACAATTCGGACAAGAGCAGCAGGTCGGGCAATAACCTTATTGACCGAACAGATTGCCTCCGTGCTTACTTCGGTGGTCAGAAAAAATACGTGTGGAGAAAGGCTGTCGATCCAAGTGACGGGGAAGAAAGATACGTGCACGAAATTCTTGAACCGTTTCGCTCCCAGCTTTCAAGAAACATCCCAGGGTTCGATGTTCGTCTTCCATTTGGTGGACTCGCGGAGTTGGCAACCGGTGCGGGTTGCGAGAAATCTGCTCGGTTGACTATTGGCAAACTGTCTCAGACGATCGACATTGATCGAAAAGAGTTCGAGCCGCGCACAGCGATTAGACTAGGCCAAGAATGTGAAGGTGGCATTGCATTCGCGATACTCAATGAACAGCAGACTGGTGTACTTGCTATTTCGCGCGTCGGTACAAATGGCTTTCAAGACGGGGCAGTATTTGCTGACGGAGATCCGCTGCCGATTTCCTATATTTCGGCATTCTTTGAAAGGTTTGATTTCCCCACAGAAGCACTCCCCCCAGCGAGCTTTTCGGGCCTGACCCTTCCACCTAACATTGTTTCGCAAAAGAATTGGGCTGCTCAGCGACAAGACTCTGACGTGGTCGTACTGTTATTCGGCGAAGCAGATTCAATTCGCTCGGCCGAGATTTCCGGCCTTGGCGAAGACGTCGACCTAGTGGATCCTGGGGTTGCCTCAGTACTAGAAATCGTCGTACTGGCTCGCGACGGCATCGAGTTTACCGCACTAAAACGTCGCGATGGTGGACTTTCCGTTCTGGTTGAGACGAGAAAGACCGGCGCAGATCGCCTGATGAACCTGCCTGTAGAGTCAGGGGGAAAACTTCACGCTGCGTTGGTAAAAGACGCTTGGAGAAACGCCGGCTCCCTCCTGCCTTCACTGGCCGCCGAGATCATACAACTCGCCGGAACTTTCACAGAGATTCCTGGACCAGACCACCGCGGTCCTTGGCCAGAAATTGAACTACGCGCCGCTGAAACGAGCGCTATCGCGCGTTTGCCCGACGCTCTTGACCCAAGCGTCAGCTTGGTCACGTCAAGCAATGATCGGGTCCAAACGCTCTTTGACCTTTCAGGTGGTGCCGGCCGGGATCAAACTATCGTTGGGGCAATCTGCGGCGACGACCTGCCGCTGGATCTTGTGCCCCAGTTGCTGAGCCAGATTGGCCAGGCTCTTGATTTAACAAACTTCCCGAGAGAATGCAAAGGTCACTTTGTGACAGCGGGTTCAGGTTCTGGCGCTGGACTATTCATCGTTGAAACTACTGAAGGCGGACTAAACGTGGTTTCGCTTCCCTGTGCGGGCGAAGCCTGCCAGGACGGGTCGTTAAAAATCGATCCAATTTCTGACACCCGGTTTCGCAATCAACTTCGCGCCCGTTTGGTTGAAATTGCCCCGCGCGCGATATCTGGCGGCGGTTTCAGGAAAATCGTCGATGATTTAGGAAGAAACGCCCTGAAAAAGCATGAAGAGTCAGATGATACCGACCCTCGCCAGTTGCTGATCGGATGGAAGATCGCGGAAGAAGTCTCAAACGGGGCAGGTGGCGGACAGCCATCTAATCGCTTTGAAGCGCTTTTCGCGGCTTACCTGCCAAACCCAAACGGCGGACTCGGCTGGCGTTGCATTGCTGGTCCGCTGCACATATCGCTCGGTTCAGATGTCGTCGCAGATCAAAGAGCGATCTTTGCCACAAGCGAAGCATGGACCCGTGTTGCAAAGGAAATCTACGCGATCTCACGACAAACCTGCGATCACGAGACCTTTGGGTTCATTCAGGTGTCATCACAACTTGGCGGCGACGGCACGGGGGTCGATATCGGTCTATACTTTGACCGCTTTGACCCTGATCCCGCCGACGACACAAGCACTTCACCAATCGATGAAACGCGGGCGATTCAGCCAGCCCCATCCATACGAATTGCCGACCTGAGTGGGCAAACCTTCTTGGCCTCGCTTCACACCACTGCGAAGGTATCCCCAGCACCATTGGTGGAATTGAAAATTGGCAATGTCACATTTTGGGTCCCCACAGACGTTGACCGCGACAAAACTCTCCGGGCACTGGCTGCAGCGTCGCGCAAAAAAAGCATCCGGCCCGGTACAATCTTCAAGCGTTTAGATGAGCGTCTTTTGATCGCTGAGGACTCGCCCGGAATCCACATTATCTTTGATGTTGATAATCAATCCTTGGCCAAAGTGGAAACCTTTGGCAGCATCGCGCCCCACCCTGTTGCGGCGCAGTCGATTGCAAAATCACTTTTGCCAGAAAATGCCGAAGCGATTCCACATATCGCAGCTTTGGGAGATCTGTTTTTCCGAGTATTCGCTGCCGACGATCCCAACCATATTGCGGATGTGCCCGTGTATCGACTAAGCACAGGGGCGCAAGTCGGACACCTTCCCGCCAGACTAGGCACTTCAACGCTCAGCAAGCTGGAGCCTTTGTTCCATCGATTGCAAAAAGCGGACAGCTTTCTGATCTGTGATCTGTTTGGCCAGACATTTGGCCCGGACAACGATGTGATCCAACGCGACATCCTCTTGCTCGCGTTTTCAAAAGTCGCCAGTTGCGGGTCCGCGGGCAGGGTCAAGACTTGGTATGCCCTAGAGGGTGCGCGCGAGACCCGCGTCTTCACGACATTTGCGCCCATTGCCGTTTCGGACGCGCCAGAGACGCTGTTAAGCGCTTTGATGGCAAAACTAGATGAGGTTGAAGAAAACCACGCCTTGGTCGTGCTTAAGGCGGCAGAGACCGCCGTACCTGTGGTCGGAGTAAGCCCCATCTGCGATGATAATCCAAACGTATTGAAATTGGCGGATCTTGAGTTCTATCCAGATGGTTTCGGCGTGGGCTTGCCGCAACCGGTTCCCGTTGCAGCGGAGGCATCTACTGCTTGCATTGAGCCCGAGCGACTCGCAACTTTGACCCGTTTGTTGTCAGTAAGTGACGACGTCGAACAATCCATAATCTCCGACGAGCCGGTGCTTAGATTCCAAAGCACTGGTGACTTGGGTGTTGCGGTTGACAATGCGCCGTTGCGCCTCATCGCGGAGCTTCAAAATGACACAGACACTGAAGAGGCATTCCAACGATTTTCTGAATTGCGAGCGATATCCTCTGTCGCCCTCAGGCAATGTCTTGGGCTTACGTCGTATGTAAGCCCAAAGGCCGGGAAGTCGGCAGCACGAAGTTTGGCGGCCATAAGGGACCAAACCACTGTTTCTGGCACTTTACTCGTTGGCGGCAATCGGATCGTGGGGACTGATGGTGTCAACGTGTTTTGCCAAGGTCCTATGGAAATCAACGTCGCCCTTGAGAATTCTGGGCTTCCAACATTGGTGCGCGAGATCGCCAAGTGGAGCCACTCGACTGTTCCCTGCCCTAAGATCATCGGCGACACGGCTGATCAACTAGCAGCGTGTCGTATGGCAGACGGGACGTTTTTGGTGGGTGTCGACTTCGTGGTGTCATCCTTTCTTGCTAAGGTGAACGAGCTAGAGGTAGGCGCACCTGTAAACGAAACCGACCTTTGGGACGCCATTTTGCATCGCGCTGATGATCTACCGCACGATGGGGAATTCGAACTCCTCGCCCGACACTCTGATAAAATCACCCAGACGCTCATCGCTACTGGAGAACACGTGCGTGCGCCGCGCCTGTATGATGCGGACCACGCCCCACAGCCCATGATAATCTTGAACCCGGACACAGTGTCACGCGCGCACGGGCCTGGTATCGCGCAACTTTTGGACGCTGTGGCATCAGGCAAAGGACGCGCCGAAATTCGCTCAGTCGACGATGCTGCTTACTTTCTGTGTCAAAGCCTTCAGGCCCAAGGCATTGCCCTGCAGGCGCACCCAACAGAGAACCGTGAAGCGACCCAAATCGATACGGTCAAACCAAATGGGGAAGCCATTTCGTGCGCCGGATCCTCCGACGAAATGGTGCAGGTATTGTCCGCGGCGATAGCCAGTTCTTCACTTGAGGTGGTGGAGCGAATTGTGATTCTGGGCTTTGGTAAAGACGTGTTGGCCGCAAGCGATGCAGGGCCAAACGGTGGGTTCAAGCTGCACCGGCACGACTTGTGGCCATTGAACTGCATCAGCGCCCTGAGTGGGTCGGTCAGCGAGTCACTTGTGTCACTTGCCCTATCAATAGGGGAGCCTTGCCGTCAAAGTTTCGAGGATGAGACGCATTCAATGGCTCTCGCGTCCCTCACGGACGGTAAGGTTAAAGCGATGACCCGCCACTGCGACTTTGAATTCACGCGTGCAGACGGTTTGAACACTGATCCAAGTCTTGACGCTCTGGCTCAATTGGCTTCCAGAGTTCAGTGCTCCGGCGCGGCAAACAAAAAGCAGCTTGGTGGATGGGCGTCAAACGTGACTGGATCGAACGTCATGATTTTCACTTTGGATCAGGCGCTTGCTTCAAGCCACGAATGGACGGTTGATGCTCAAACGCTTGACGACCTGATAAGCCAGGGAAAACCACTTGCGGAGTTACTGAGCGCTAGCACAGACGTTTCGAACAAAATCAAAGCGATAAGCGTCGACGACGAGGGATTTACTGTCTTTATTGGTGATGGGTCAATAAAATTGCGGCGTACCGTGGAGTCGTGCGTCGGACTCATCGGCGAACTGGGTAATTCAAACACAGATCCCGGCTGCGAGGCGATCTTCCAGTTGCTATCGGTGGTCACGCCACCGATTGGGAAGGTCGATTACAAGGTGCGCCATCAGATCGCAAACCCCAGCGCGACCCAACTTCTTAGGTGCCTTGTGCAGCTCGAAGGTCTGCCAAGCCGGTCCGCGATGCAAAACGATTGCCAAGAAGGTTTGCAGATTACACGCGAGGGGTCCGCGCTGCTTGACGCCGCAAACATTGCCGGCCAAAACATGATACAAGAGGTGTCTGATCTGCTCAAATATGTGCGCGAAAACCCAGATGACACAGACGCCGCCGATTTCCTTTTTGCTCTGGGGCGCATCGGGTCAAGTGAACCCAAATTGTCTTTTGAAACACGGCGCTATGTGATCTTCAGTGCCACGCAGATCTCAACTGATATTTTTTCTGACATAGCAGGCCATTGTCTGATTATACCTGAAGGCGAGCTCGAAATGGCTTTCGCAGCTTTGTCCGGAAACAAGATTGCCGACCTTGCCCAAGGAATCGAGATTGTCTTTCCACTACTCACTACGAACCTTCGAGAAGAGAAACCGGGCGATCCGTTGTGGCATACCGAACACTTTTCGCGAAACCCGGTTATCCCGTTAAGGTCGCTAGGTGTACCTTGCGGCCGCTAACTCGGACCCGCTCAGCAGCTTTTTGAATACATCTCATTGAGCCGCTCAAAAAACCTCTGCCGGCATTGCTCAGGATCGTCGCCTGAGAAATCAAAAAGATACAACTCAAGATCTGTGCTGATTGAGCATGCCTTAATCTTGTTCATCGAAACGATCGCATTGGCTTGTGATTCAAAATCATGGGTGCTCGCTGAAAAAAACGCCTCTAGAGATCCTCCGGCGGTAAGTACGTTTACAACAGGCGCCCAAGCAAGAATATTTTGGACCGAGCTTGCGGCTTTTTCTTTTTTGGCAATGGCTCCAAGAAGTTCTTCATCGGCAGCAGTCAACTTTGCATCGCTGCATTCGGCAAAACTCAGATGCGGCAGCAGTGAAATCGCTAAAACTAAAGCAAGCAGTCGAAACATGGCAGAGACACCCAAATTCTATTTCAAACGAATTATAGGACCATGGTTAGGCTCAAACATCCTGAGTGTCAAAAAACCGCGCACCGGGCCGGACTATGGAAGCTACCCATCAAAACTCCTGTTCGGCCAACGAAGGGGTGGCGTTAGTAGGGGATTAGTAGGGAATGTACGTCAAACATTCTCTGGCTTGGTCCAACACCTTCCAAGAGCTTCAATTGAAATAAAGGTTTAATAGTAATGAGTTGTCCGGTTTGAGCTCGCCCTGTCCGGTATTGTCCAACGCTTGGACGTCAAAATTCGTAATTGGAAGGTCTCAGCAAGAATGGTTCGCGAAACCGAATACTGTCCTTTACAGATTGGGGGTATCATTGGGGGTATTCAGTAAATCTAGGAACAAAAAAAATGAATAATTACATAAAGTAGTGTGATCTATTACACTCCGCCCCCGGCACCATTTCCTCAGGTAAGCCCTTGGTTTCACTCCAACTTTCAACAGAACGTTGGAGCCATAGACCATGTCGGAGACCATTTCACCCAAGTGCATCTTCGTGAAAGAGAGAGTATTATACTTCAGTCGCCGCAACTCCAATGAGCTTTGCCGCTACTACTCTTCTGCTTGGATCGCATTTTCTTTTGGTGCTCGCTCTGCAAACATAGCGGCGACGAGAGCTAGATGAGCGGCTGATCAACTGGATAAGTATTGGTTTCATCTGAGGTCGCAGGATACGGAACTGCCTGGAAAGCACATGTTGCGACTTGGCGCAGCCAACTCCGCCGTAACACCAGTTGTTCTGAACGAGACTTCTGCCACCTCTGTGTTGTTGTCTGAGGCAGTCGAGATTTATCTTACACAGTAAGGGCCGATCTCTACATTCACACCAACGGCAACCGGCCATATGTGATTCTTTGAACTGAGGTTCCGGCGCTTGGGCTTTTTTCGGTCTTGGACAGGCCTGGTCGCTGTAGAACAGGGCACGGCTTTCGACTATCTAGATAATCTTCCCACAAGGGTTTTCGCACCGGCTTAAGCCTCCAATACCCATCGAAAATAGCCGTTTGGATTAAAGGCTCTTTACACAGCCGTTCCTCCCACGACAACATGCAAGAAATAAGTGAATTCGAATATCGGGATAAGTTTTCCCGGTGCGCTCGTAATGAATAGCGCCTCGGATAGTTGGCATTGTAAGGGGGAGATTATGGTCCGTATAGTTCGTTGGATAATGCCCGCGGTTTTGGTTTTTGCACCAACACTTGCGGGGGCACAAACTGAACAGGATGGTACTGTTGACGCTGTCTCAGACGACGACCTTCTGACTCAGGCCGAGCTGGAAAATCTTGTCGCCCCAATTGCCTTGTTTCCCGATACGCTTTTGATTCAGATCCTTGTTGCAGCGACCAGCCCGATGGAGGTGATCAAAAGCGATCGATTGCTTACCAGTCTTGACGGTGAAGAGCCTGAGATCATCCAAGCTGCTGTTGAGGCTGAAGAATGGGACGAAAGCGTAGAGGTTCTGGCCGTCGCTTTCCCCGAAGTGATTGAGGATATGGCTGCTCACATCGAATGGACTGAGACGATGGGCGACGCGATGCTTGCCCAAAGCGACGACGTGATGGCTGCCGTCCAGACGATGCGAACCCAGGCGATCAACAATGGGGCTCTGGTTTCCGGAGACGAACAGGTCGTAGAAGTCACGCAGGACGAAGATGTCATTATTCAACCCGCCGATCCCGAAGTTGTCTATGTCCCGCAGTACGACCCTCAGGTCGTTTACGCAGACAACAATAGCAACGTTGTAGGCGATGCTATCGTTACCGGTGCAGTAGCGTTCGGAACCTTTGCCGTGATTGACGCCATTTTCGATGATGATGACGATTGGAATGATTACTGGGGATGCCGGAATTGCGGTGGATGGGGAGGAGGCCCGATTTACCGAAACCCAAATATTGATCTGGACGTTGATCGCAACGTGAATATCGACAGAGACGTCAATATCGGGAGCGGAAACAATATCGGCAATGGGAACATCAATCGCTCCAATACAGGCTGGACGCCGGATGATAGAAAGAAAGATCAGGCGCGGGACAAGATTAGTTCCAGAAAAGACGATGGTGGCAAAACCAAGCTGCCGATAAATAAAAGTGACAGCAACGCGGACGCGTTGCGGAGCAAGCTGTCCCAGACATCTGGAGCGCCGGATATTTCGCGACCTGGTTCACAAGCCAAAACCGAAGCAGTTCGAAAAACCATGAAGGATGGAGGCAAGCCCAAGGTAAACAGGCCGACGCCAAGCAAAGCGGTTAAAGATCCGGCCAAAAAACCAGCAGTTAAGAAACCTTCGGCGGCCAAGTCCCCCGTCAACAAGGCCTCTAAACCCAAGGCGGTAAAAAAGCCCAAGGCGACCCAGAAGAAATCCAGCGGGCAAAAGGCACGCAAAGCTTCGCAACGGGGTAAGGCCAGCGGTAAAAAAGCCAAGCGGAGGGGATAAGAGATGACACGGATTCTATTCAAAACAGCTGTAATCGCCGCGCTTTTCTGCGGTCCGGCTAAAGCGGACCCTGCTGCGTATGGCTCTCCGCAAGAGGCGCTTGAGGCGATGGTTGCGGCGCTAAATAGCCCGGAAGAGGGTGCCGTTTTAGCCGTCTTTGGGTCGGAAGCTGCGGATTATCTTTCAGATGGAGACCCGATCGAAGACAAGATCAACAAATTGGCCCTGCTGTCGCTTTACAGAGAAGGGTATCGGCTTGTACCGCAAGACGATGGCTCTGTCCTGATCGCGCTTGGCGAGGAAGGGTGGCTTTTCCCAGTCCCCATCGCAAAGACGGCCACGTCATGGTCGTTTGACAACGACGCAGGTCGCGAAGAAGTACGCCTGCGCGAAATTGGCCGCAATGAGCTGGACGTGATCGAATTGATGGAGGCCTATGTCGAAGTTCAGGCCGATTTCCGGGCGCAGGATCAGGACGGTGACGGGGTCAGGGAATTTGCGAGCCAGATCATCTCAACCTCTGCGGATCAACGAGATGGATTGTTCTGGGCAGATGAAGGCACGCTTTTGGGAGAGCTTTTTGCGCGCGCCTCGGCCTTTGGGTACAGTGACGGTGAAACCGATCACCCACCCGAGCCCTATTCGGGATACTATTTTCGCATCTTAACAGAACAGACAGATGCGGCACCCGGTGGTGCTATGGACTATTTCGTCAATGGGCACATGGTAGCAGGTCACGCCCTTCTGGCCGTCCCGGCAGAGTTCGGAGAGACGGGGGTACACAGCTTTATGGTTTCGGAAAACGGTATCGTCTACGAAGCCGTTTTGGGTGAGGACACGTTGGAAAAGGCGGCAGCCATGACAAGCTTTGATCCGTCAGAAGACTGGCATCCGGTGAACTAAACTGGCTCGACGAATTAAGCATTCGAAATACGAGTTTATTCGCGAAGCTTTCAGAGAATTCATGACAATGAGTTCGGTCAAGACACTTGCGGGGGCTGCAGTTGGTATCGCGATTGCACAGAGTGTTGGGGGTGTGATGTCCCGGTCAGGCGGCGCATCGGGAGGGAGCGTTTCGGGTCGCGGTGCGCCCTACGGCGGCTCAGCTTCCCGAACGCCAGCGTCAGGGGGGGAGTTTTGGGCGGCGTGCTCGGGAGTAAACCACGCATCGTTTGAGCAGGAAGAAATCGTCGTTGATTTGTGCGCGCACTGATTCTGGCTGCAAACGCGGATGGCCGCATAGAGGCGAGCGAAAAAGAACAGTTTGGTGGCCTTCGCGGGCGGCAAATGGGCTGTCGTGGTGTCCTGTGAAAGCGAAGAGGCTGCGCAAGCGTCGATGGACAGTTTATTGGATCTATGCGACTGAAAACGTTGTTTTTCCGTGATTGGCCTTGATGTTTGGTATGGCAAACGTCCGCCCTAAGCTTCGCCGCTTTTTCTCATCAACCAACCACATCATCATGCGTTTGTGGCTTGACTTGAGGGCCCAGCGCACCACCCGTTAAGGGATGCTACGAAAGATATTCCTGACCATTTTCGCATCCACTTTTCTCTTGGCCGCGCCTGCCGTTTCACAGGCGACGGAGGTTGATCTAGAGCTTGTTCTTCTCGTCGACGTCTCTCGGTCGATGACCGAGCGGGAACTCGAGATTCAGAGACAGGGCTATGCGGCAGCCTTGCAGTCTGACGAGGTCTTCGCGGCCGTTCGGTCGGGCCTGTTGCAAAGGATAGCTTTGACATATGTCGAGTGGGCCGGCACGCAAGAAGTGGTCGTTGATTGGCGACTTGTGGAAACGCGCGCTGATCTTGAAGGCTTCGCGCGCGCTCTTACCACGCGTTTCGATCCCGCTCTGCGCAGAACTTCAATTTCTGAAGCGCTGATCTTTGGTGCGGCGATGATCGAAGAGAACGAATTCGAAGGTCTGCGCAAGGTGATCGACGTTTCTGGCGACGGGCCTAACAATCAGGGGCGCCCGGTACTTCGAGCCCTTAAAACAGTGCTTTCAAAGTCGATCACCATAAACGGATTGCCGCTTATGACCCGGGAAGGTTTGGGCAGCCGATGGCATCTCGACGACCTCGATGTGTACTACGAGAATTGCGTGACGGGCGGGCCAGGTTCTTTTGTCATTCCGGTTCTTGACTGGCAGGACTTCGCAGAGGCCGTCCGCCGAAAACTGGTGCTGGAGATCGCGTCGACGACCGTGCTCGAATACTTCAGATATGCGCAATTCAATTCGACCGATACTTATGATTGCTTGATAGGTGAGAAAATTTGGGAACGGAACCGGCAAATCTGGAGCGAGCCCTAAAGGTGGAAACTTTGACACCGAATTGCATGCGCGTTCTCTGAAATCTGCGGCTCGGAGCGAGCAAGACAGCAAGGGCGATCCCATCACGAATTTTGTTTTTGGGCGGCTGAACCGCCGCACATGCGCTGCGCTAGCAGTACCGTCCGCGCTCTTGAGCGATGCGTGTCGTAAGTTTTGGGCCGATCCAGCGCCCCTACCGTTTTTTCTCCCGTGACGGCTTGTCCGGGTTCACCCGACACGACGTCAAAACCTTGAACCGCGCGATAGCCGGTTTGTACGGTATCGGATTTGCGGGGGTTCGCTGACGCATAGTGACTGTGCGTTCTCGCTAGTGGCGAGCAGTTGCCCGACCTCCCATCTTTGGCCTGAAAGGAGACAACCGATGCTCGATACATATACCATTCGCCAAGATGACATGCCTCAAGAAATGCGGTTTCTCTTGGACCAATACCCCCGCGACAGCTGGGAAGCCCATCCGGGTTTCAAAGAAAAAACCAAGCATTGGCTCGGTGCGCATGAGATGTTCCGCCGCGTCGCAGAACGTATTCGATTGGATACAGAGAAGCTGTTGAACAGCGACATGGGGTTTGACGACTATGCAGGACGGCTTTCCTACTATGGCGGCAATCTGGTTGGGAACCTGCATGGTCATCACGGTTGGGAAGACCACAGCTATTTCCCTGAAATCTCTGCTGCGGACCCTCGTTTTGATGCGGGGCTTGAGTTGCTGGAGCAGGATCACTCCGATCTGGATAAGGTGCTGAGTGACTTTACCCGGACGGCGAACCGTGTGATCAAGCTGTCCGCACTTGATGAGGTGCAAGCTTACGACGAAGCCGGACAGCTCCATGCGACGAGCGATACGATTGAAGCGTTCCTGAAACGGCATCTCAGCGATGAAGAGGAATTGGCCGTGCCAATCATCTTGCATCACCGGCTCAGAGGATGATGCTGAAGTTATGACGGATGCATCTACCGAAGAAGACCAAACTGATATCAACAAGCGCCGCGCACGGGGTGAATTCGTGCGCGGTATTAGCGGCTTTCGCCACGCCATTGGCGATCCAGTGTTTCCGGCAGAACCTGATCGCTATCACCTGTTCGTAGCCCTGAATTGCCCGTGGTGTCACAGAGTGACGCTGGCGCGAAATGTGTTGGGCCTTCAAAACAGCATCACCATGGACGTTGCATTTCCAAACCGAACCGGTGACGACGATCTAGAGGCGCCAAACCTATGGGAGTTTGCACCTGATCGGATTGCATCGCTCACAGGTGAGACTTTGCCAGAATGCACGAGCGAGACCGGCACCGGCAAAGGATTTCGCCTTGCCAAAGAGATCTATCGTGCCGAAGGCTCTGAAGAGCAATCCCTTCCAATCCTGTATGACAAGATACAAGGGCGCATTGTTAACAACGAAAGCGCTGAAATTGTCCGAATGCTGGACGCTGCGGCGGATTCACTTGGCAGCACAATCCCGGCAGCTGAACGCGTTAGCCTTTACCCAGACGAAGTGCCGCGTCATCAAATTCAAGACCTGAACGAACGGATATATACAGCGATTAACAATGGTGCCTACAAGGCCGGGTTTTCGTCTGATCAAACGATCTATGAAACAGCTTTTGAAGCCTATTTCGAGACACTCGAATATTTGGAGGAGCATCTCTCAGATGGCAGGCCGTATTTGACAGGCAACCACTTTTCAGAAGCAGATCTTCGCCTGTTCCCAACTCTCTATCGTCACGATCCGGTCTACTATGTGCGAATGAAACTTAATGGTGCCCGAATCCTGGATTACCCATACTTGTGGCGGTGGCTATGCCGTGTATACGCGTTGCCCGGAATTGCCGAAGCAGGGTCTCTTGTACACTGCCGCCAGGGTTATTTCGGTCGCAGTTGGAATTGCGTGGTGCCCAATGGTCCACTCAAGCCAATGTCGTACCCTGAGGCCTATCTGCATCCTGAGCTCGCAACACTGTAGGCCTCGTTAAGGTGTAATTGGTAGGCCTAGTTTCGAAATCAAACGTTTCCATTTCGGAGTACGAGAGCATTTTTTCTTTGCGTCTCGAAACCTCCATATCTTAGTTGCGAATGGTCGGTTTTCCGACAGCACACGACCCGCGATCAGGACTGAACATTGACTCCTGAAGACTGGCTTGAAGTGGCGGATCTGCAAGAGGGCAGCTGGTGGCCTTCATGGACACGGTGGTTGTCCGAGCAGTCGAGCGGGCGGCAGAACCCGCCTGAATTGAAAACGGTGCTGAACGAAGCGCCAGGCACCTATGTCTTGATGGAGTAAAACATTCTGGCGGAAACAGGTTTTCTGAAGGGCAAAAAAGGCCTCGTGGTCGGAGTGGCCAATGACAAGTCCATTGCTGCGGGATATGTGATGGCCTGTCGCACAGCAGGGGCTGACATTGCCATGATCTATCAGTCTGAGAAAGCGCTGCGCTTTGTTCAGCCCGTTATCGATGCGGTTGCTGCTGATATCGTAGAGCCACTGGACGTCACCGACGCCAACCAGATCGAGGCAGTCTTCGATGCGATCCGCAAGCAATGGGGGCGACTGGACTTTCTGATCCACTCGATTGCCTACTGTCCACGTGACGATCTGCACGGGCGCGTTGTGGACTGTTCGCGCGAAGGGTTTGGGGTGGCGATGGACGTATCGGTCCATTCGCTGATCAGGCTTGCAAAAACAAGCTGAACCGCTAATGAGAGAAGGTGGTACGATCCTGACTGTGTCGTACCATGGCGCCGAAAAGGTGGTCGATCATTACAACGTCATGGGGCCGGTGAAAGCCGCGCTGGAAGCTACGGCGCGTTATCTGTCGGTCGAACTTGGTCCGCGCAATATTCGGGTGAACGCGCTGTCGCCCGGTCCTCTTGAAACACGGGCGGCCTCGGGCATCGACCATTTTGACGAGTTGATCGAAGATGCCAAACAGCACGCACCGCTGCATCGCCTGACAACAATTGAAGAGATTGGTGCTATGGCGGTCTGCCTTGTGTCGGATTTTGCTCGCTCGGTTAGTGGAAATACGGCTTACATCGATGGGGGACATCATGTCGTCTGACCGTGGCGCTGGCATCGGCTATATCGAAAATCGCCCGTTTGATGAACTTAGTGTCGGTGACACAGCCGAATTGTCACGCACGCTGACTGCGCAGGATATTGACGCATTTGCAGTCGTCTCAGGAGATGTGAACCCGGCCCATGTCGACGAGGAATTCGCCCAGGATGAGATTTTCCACAAAGTAATTGGGCACGGCATGTGGGGCGGTGCGCTGATATCGAATGTATTGGGCACGCAGCTGCCTGGACCGGGGACCATCTATCTGGATCAATCCCTGAAATTCCTGAAACCTGTGGGCATCGGAGATACGGTCACGGTGCGGGTAACCGTTGCAGAGAAACAGGAAGACAGAAAGCGTGTGATCCTGGACTGTCTCTGTACCAACGGAGACGACAAGCCAGTCATCGTAGGTCAGGCGATCGTGATTGCACCGGCCAAAAAAATCCGCAGGCCGCGCGTTACCATGCCCGATCTTGTTTTGCATCGCAGAGGAGCAACCTATGACCGCTTGCTGAGTGCAGCACAGCGCTTACCCACCTTGCCCACGGCGGTGGTTCATCCTTGCGACGCAAGCTCGCTTGAAGGCGCGCTGTCCGCCCGTGAGTTGGGAGTGTTGGAACCAATTCTCGTCGGTCCACGGGATCGGATCCACGACGTGGCTGACTCTGTTGGATTAGACATTGCAGGTCTGGAAATCATCGACGCGCCGCACAGCCACGCGTCGGCGGAACAGGCTGTGCAATTGGCACGAGAGGGGCGGGTAGGCGCAATGATGAAGGGCGCGCTTCACACAGACGAAGTCATGTCGGCGGTCGTATCCAAAACCCAAGGCTTGCGCAGTGAACGCAGGATGAGCCACGTCTATGTCATGGACGTTCCGACCTATTCCAAGCCTCTGCTTATCACGGATGCGGCCATCAATATTGCGCCTGACCTGCAGACAAAAGCTGACATGGTCCAGAACGCCATCGACCTGGCCTGCGCCATAGGCATTGAACTCCCAAAGGTGGCAATACTGTCCGCCGTTGAAACCATCACGCCCAGGCTGCAATCCACGGTCGAGGCAGGTGCCTTGTGCAAGATGGCGGATCGCGACCAAATCACGGGCGGTATTCTGGATGGGCCATTGGCCTTCGACAATGCTGTTTCTATGCAGGCCGTCAGCACCAAAGGCATCAAGTCCAATGTGGCCGGTCAGGCAGATGTGCTGGTTGCGCCGGACCTTGAGGCTGGGAACATGATCGCAAAGCAGCTCATGTACCTTGCCGGTGCTGAGGCTGCGGGAATCGTATTGGGGGCGCAAGTTCCGATCATGCTGACCAGCCGGGCTGACGACACGCGAACACGCATCGCATCAGCGGCAATTGCGTCTTTGTTCAACCATACAGTTCGGTGACCGGCTAACTAAAGAGTGGCCGAACCTTGGTTTGCGACGACATGCGTTGCTTCGCCCTCCGGATCATAGGGTTGCGATGTTTCGAGTTCGCGCGCTCGAAGTGATCAGTAGAAACGCAGTTGCAATTGCAGTATTGAACGAGGGGACGCGAGCTTGGCTCTGGGCCGAACCTATGCTCAGGCTGGGGCGGGCTCATCAATTGATGCTGCGATTGCTTCAGGATCCGCAATTGAGCCCAAAGCAGCCATCAGTATTGCTTTCCCCCATGCCCGTTACATTACCCTAAGTTCCCTGAACCATTCGAAAAACCTCAACCGGTTCGCGGATACCCTTTAGCTTGACCTCTCCTGCTGAGACTGACTTGAATTCGTTTTCCACAGCGATCGCCGCGCGGGTGCTGAGTAATATCTCGCCGTCCTCGGCCATATCGCAGAGTCGTGCCGCCACATTAATCGCGGTGCCCGAGGCGGTATAGTCTGATCGATCTTCGTAACCGACCATGCCTACGGTTGCATATCCGAGCGATACGCCCACGCCAAACCCAAGCCTGTGACCAAGTCGTTTCCATCGCTGAGACAACTCAACCATTTTCGCCCGCATCGCAACCGCGAGCCGAACCGCATCCCCGGCAGGGTCGTCGCAGGGCAACGGGTCGTTGAACAGCACCATGATCCCGTCGCCCATGCGGTGGTCGACGCCCGCACCATGCGCGTTGATCAACTTCCCCATTTCCTCGTGATAGGTCTGCAGCACCTCGATGGTTTCTTCAGGTTCCGCAGTTTCGCAAAACGCGGTGAACCCACGAATGTCACAGAAAATAACGCCTAAAAGCGCGCGATGGCTCTTCAGCATGGTCTCAGAGCCTGAAGAGATCACCGTGTCGGCGACAGCGGTGGGAAGGAAGCGTTTAAGGCGGCCCATTCGCTCAATTTCGCCCACCTGTTTCTCAACGCGGTCTCCAAGTTCTGCATTCAGCTTTTCCAAGGCTCTAAACTGTCGCGCGTTTTCGATGGCGATGACGGCTTCGGTGGCGAAGTTCTCGACCAAAAGCAGGTCGTCAGGTGCGAATTTGCCGACCTCTCGTCGCAGCAGAACCAGATTGCCGAGAGATTTACCCTGCGAAACAAGCGGGACAAACACACGCGACAGGATACCATCGACGTCCACCAATTTTATCGCATCCACATGCCTGGATTTGTAGAACTCCGTCTCACGTATGTCAGGTTCTTCGACGATCCGGCGTGTTTTGACGCTTTTGTAAGGCGCGAATTCTCGGCCGACTTGAAAGACGTTGCCGACCTTCATCATATTAGTCGCTTCCCCCGTGGCAGCAGCTATTTTCCACTCGGTATGGTCCTCATTGATCAAAACCACAAAGGTCATCGGAGCACTACACAACCGCGCGGCGTTTTCTACGATTGTCTGAAAAACTGGTGTCTCATCGTCGCGGCTTTGGCTTATGACAGTCAGGATTTCGCGCGTCGCGGCCTCGCGGTCATGCGCGCGCGCAAGTTCGGCTCGAAGGTTTTGTCTATAGACGTTATCCTGTGAGTCCGGCACAACTTGCCCTCAGTTCCTGATCACATTTCAACATGGATATCACACAGGGCTTGCGAGACCAGAAAATTGCAGAGCGGGCGTCGAGCGAGGCAGCTCTGCCACGCAGTCGGTGAAACCGCTTTTCCAACGAATGCGCGCCAACAGCGTATGGTGGGTAAGCGGTTTGTGACGCAACTCCTTCAATCATGTATTATGATTACTCTGGACCGACCGACGCGTCGCGCAGAGTTTTGTAGGAGCGATTTGGATTGGGAACTGGCAACACTGATCGTTGGTGGCTTCTGGGTGCGATGGGCGCAATTCTCGGGGTGATCTTGTTGGACGAAACTGCGGTTGGCGTCGCGCTTCCAACAATACGCCAAGAACTGGGACTTTCAGAGATATCTGCTCATTGGGTGGTCAATATCTATCTTCTGACATTGGCCTGTTTGGCAGCGGCTACGGGTCGAATTGGGGACATAGTTGGAATTCGGGGGCTTTTGACCGCAGGGCTTTTTGTTTTTGGAGTGGCTTCAGTTGTTTCTGGATTTGCTCCAAACGGGCTAACACTGCTTATAGCGCGTGGCATTCAGGGCGTTGGCGCCGCCGCAATCTTTCCGTTGTCTCTGACATTGATAGCCTTGTCATTTGATGGGGCCGAGCGCGGCAAAGCTTTGGGTATCTATGGAGCGATCGGAACATGTTTCCTGGCAGCCGGCCCCTTGGTCGGCGGTGCGCTTACTTCCGGTCTCTCCTGGCGGTGGATCTTCTGGATCAATCCAGTGGTCGTTACATGCGTCGCCTTTGTGGTTTGGCGGTTATGGCGCGATCCTCCAAGACACATCAAAGAGCGTTTCGATTTGACAGGTATGGTTCTGTTGGTATTCGGGCTTTCGCTTTTGGTATTCGGAATAATGCAGGGGCCTGACGTTGGATGGCAACAAGGCAATGTGCGCGCTGCCCTGATCACTGGCGTTCTCGCACTTGCGGTATTCGTATTTGTTGAGAACCGGCGCAGAGATCCATTGGTCGCGGTGGCTCTTTTCCAGAATCCGACCTTCACAGCCTCGAACCTAATTGTCGGTGTCGCCCAATATGGAAAGATTGCCACCTTTGTTTTTGGGTCGATGTACCTGCAAACGGTTGAAGACTGGGGGCCATTCTGGGCCGGATTGGCTTTGCTGCCAGCTGTCATACCCACAACCTTTTTTGCGCCAATTGCCGGTAAGTTATCTGACGAGCGCGGTACCCGCTGGCCTGCACTTGCTGGGTTGGTGTCCATCACTGTCGGTCTCTGCCTGGTCGCGGTTGGAATGATGCTTAAGACGACGCCCGTTGTTTTCGTTGGGTTTGTTTTGTTTGGTGCCGCCGTTTCGCTGATGTTTGTACCGTCGCAGCGTGCTGTCACAATGTCGGTCCCTCCGAATATGCAGGGACAGGCGGGCGGGATTGTACTTTCAAGCCAATTGATTGGGGGGACCGTCGGCATGGCGTTGTCTAGCACAGCGCTGGCGGTGACGTCGTCACATGCGGCGGTATTTTGGCTGGCTGCATTCGCGTCACTGATGGTTCTCATCTACTCATACTTCGCGATTGATGCGCGGGACTCCTGGAAACAGACTGCTTAACCCTGAGCTGCTACCGAACAACTCTTTGACCTCAAAAGCCGATTAAGCTGACCTATACAAACGGGTCTATTTTGAATTTCGTGACAAGCAAGCTGTCGGCCGATTGCATGGCCCCATTTGTCCAACCCTGAGAGACAGACCACGCTTCATTGCAAATGTGCATGCCCGGAACGGGCTCTTGCATGTAGCTGATGATCTCTTTCGGATCCGCCCCAATTCCCCACAGGTGATAGGCAGCACCCCAGGGTTCGCGCCCCCAGTTCTGGTAGGTGGCGGCAACAGGATTGGGCAAGTCATCACTCAAATTATGGGATTTGCGGACCTGGCTCCAAACCTCTTTCACAAGCCGGTCGGACGCTGGCAGAAGTTGGCGCATTGATGGCGCAATGGGGTCTCCGTCAGGTCCGGTCGCCCGATCAATCCAATCCGGTGCACCGAAAGTCGACCCTTGGGACAAGGCCTCCCAATACTCGATCATCTCACCATCGTGATAGCTCGCCATCAACAAAGCATGGCCTGACAGGTCGTCTACACCCCAGCGATAAATCTGTCTTGCCGGCAAATCCGTGATGACGCGCCCGACAGAAAGGTTTCGGGGCGTCCACCAATCCTGATCAAACGCAAGATGCACCTTGGCCAGTGGCACTTTGTGAACACTCTTCACGGCGCGTGCAAAACGGGTGTCGCCAGAAAACACTTCGGTATTGATCAAGGATGGAAAGGCAATTGGCGGAATTGCCAGGATCACCCGCGCGGCCGACAGGCTCGTTTGCCCAGCTTCCGTCTGGAAGGTCAGATCAAAACCCGCATCAGGCCGCCGCCTGAGGTTGACCAGTTTATGTCCCAGATGAACCTTCCCCCCGTTCGACACGTAGGCTCTGGCAAGAGCTTTGGGGATTTGTTCGAGACCATGATCCAGTTTGAAGTACTTGGTTTTGTACGCGAAGTCGCGTTCAAACCAACTGATTGCTGTTTTGCTGTCCCAATTGGACAAAGGAGAGTTGTAACCCAGCACGTCGCGCACGAAATCATAGGTCTCGCGACTACGCTGTTGAAGCAAGAGTTCCCACAACCCCGTGTCCTTCAGAGACAGAGTGCCTTCGCTCGCTCTCTTGTTTAAGTCGTCAATCACGTGCGTCAGAAGGTCATCTCCGCGCGCGATGACTGCGCGTTCCCGATCAGACAACCCGTAAGGAACGGACGTAGCTTCAGAAAGCTTTGAGAAGTGCTGCCCGCGCAGGTAATAGCCCGTGATCGGGTAGGCAAAGTCCTGTAGTTTCTCGCGCCCGATCATTTCATCAACGACTTTGAGCGCGTGTTTGTCTGTGTGGCGCAACCGCATACCACCGATTTCGGCCGTTTGAGAGGTCAAGTCGGGGAAATGCAGCGAAAGGAGGCGTCCTCCTATCCGATCGGTCGCTTCAAAAACGCCTACTCTTGTGTTGGGTGCTTCGCTCAATCGCATTGCACAAAACAGTCCAGCCACCCCGCCGCCCACAATTGCGATGTCCAGGTCCGTTGTCCTGGTCTGCGCCCGAACTGCCGGTGCCGCGAAGGCAAACGCAGTAGCGGCGCCAGCTTGATTTAGAAAGGTTCGGCGTGTCGGCATCGTGGTTTCTCGGGCTGCAAAGAACAAAGTGCCGTATGTTCGGGCATATGGAAAAGTCAGATTGGCTTATTCTTGGGGGCCAGTTTGGTCGTTTTATCGGGCTTTGCAAAGCTTAGTTGCGATAGTCAGCTTGGACTGACCCTCTGACGCTCAAACCAAAAGGTGTCTCATATCAGACTGAGCGTTCCGGAAGCCCGCTTTAAATAGTTAAAACGCAGCATTGTCTTGTGCTTTGGCCGGTATTTAGGCGGTTGCGATAACCAGCTTGGTGCCCCAGGTTTCGCAAGATTGCGACAGGTCCTGAGGGAATGCGTGATCTGTAAAGACGACATCAATATCGGCAAGCGATGCAATGCGCGCCGGAGCGCTTCGGGACAGCTTTGTTTGGTCAACCACCAGAAAGGTCGAACGGGATTGCCGCAAGATGGTTTGGCTGACACTGACTTCCTGAATGTCAAAATCCAACAGGTCGCCTTCGTGGTCCAAAGCCGAACAGCCGATAACGGCCAGATCAAACTTGAATTGTCGGATTGTTTCAGCCGCAAGGTTTCCGACAAGCCCGCCGTCTGACCGACGCAGAGTACCCCCGGTCACGATGATTTCGCAGCCTGGGCTGTCGGCCAGTATGTTCGCGACGTTCATATTGTTTGTTACAACCAAAAGGTTCTGATGATACCGCAGCTCCTCTGCGACAGCTTCGGTAGAGGTTCCGATGTTCAAAAACAGCGATGCGTTATTTGGGATCTCGGCAGCGCAGGCGCGTGCGATGGCGCGCTTGGAGTCACGATGCAGCGCGCGACGTTCCTCGTAACCGATGTTTGTCGTTCCAGAACTTAGGACCGCGCCGCCATGAACGCGTTCAAGGCGGCCAGCTTCCGCCAAATCCGTCAAGTCGCGGCGGATCGTTTGAAGCGTTACGCCGAAGTGAGACGCCAGACCTTCGACTGTTACCTTTCCGTCTCGTCGTGCGATGTCGAGGATTTCGGGATGGCGAAAAGTCTGGGTCATTTGGTGTCTTTCACGACGAAACTCGGAAACAAGCCTACGTGCTCAAATTTGCTGGATACGCCGGAAAAGGCAACCAAGTTCTTTCGGTTTTCCAAGATACCGCGCGAAAAGTTACGTGGTTTGGCGAAGTTTCACCCAAAAAGACCAGAAACGAAAAATATCGAAAAACAATTCTTGCAAAAGAACGAAAACCGCAGTTAAAGGCGTGCAAGCGCGCTGAAAAGGAGACAAAGGTGGCACATTCGGAAAGCATCGAAGTTTCGGACCTTTTCATCATAGGTGGCGGCATTAATGGGTGCGGCATCGCGCGTGATGCGGCGGGGCGTGGCCTGAGCGTGACACTGGCTGAGATGAACGATTTGGCCTCGGCCACCTCGTCTGCTTCGACCAAGCTGTTCCATGGCGGTTTGCGGTATCTTGAGTATTTTGAGTTTCGCCTTGTCCGTGAGGCGCTGATCGAGCGGGAAGTGTTGCTGAAAGCGATGCCGCATATCAGCTGGCCGATGCGATTTGTGCTGCCTTACCATAAGGATATGCGGTTCGAGTCGGATACGCCGACGTCCAAACTGCTCAACACCGTGATGCCGTGGATGAAGGGGCGCAGACCAGCCTGGCTGATCCGTTTGGGTTTGTTCATGTATGACAATCTGGGCGGGCGCGAGGTGCTGCCAGGGACCAAAACCGTTGATCTGAGATCTGGGCCAGAGGGCGTGCCTTTGGAGGATCGCTTTGAGAAGGCTTATGAGTATTCCGATTGTTGGGTCGAAGACAGCCGCTTGGTTGTTTTGAACGCACGCGATGCCGAAGCCCGTGGAGCGCGTATTCTGGTCGGAACACAGGTGTTGTCGGCGGAAAGCGAAGACGGTATTTGGCGCATCGAAACGCGCGATACCGAAACCGGGCAGACACAAACGCACCATGCGCGCATGTTGGTGAATGGCGGTGGGCCCTGGGTCGGCGATATTATCCAGACCAAAGTGCGCGTCAACTCACGCGAAGGTGTTCGGCTGGTGCGGGGCAGCCACATTGTGACCAAGCGTCTGTTTGACCATGACAAGTGCTACTTCCTGCAGGGCACTGACGGGCGCATCATTTTCGCGATCCCGTACGAGACAGATTTCACGCTGATCGGAACCACCGACGCCGAACACAGCGACCCCTCTGTCAAACCGACATGCACCCCGGAAGAGCGGGATTACCTGCTGAGCTTTGCCAACCAATATTTCAAGCAGGACCTGACGCAAGATGACGTGGTCTGGACCTATTCCGGTGTTCGACCGCTTTATGATGACGGGGCCAGCAGTGCCACCGCGGCGACGCGGGATTATACGCTGAAAGTGGATACCAGCACCGGTGCGCCGATGCTGAATATCTTTGGCGGCAAGATCACCACTTACCGGCGCCTCGCCGAAAGCGCGCTGGAGCATATCGCCGAGCATTTGCCAAACGTCAGTGGCCCTTGGACGGCGGGTGTGGCTTTGCCCGGTGGGGATTTTCCGGTGGATGGCGTTTCCAATCTGACCGCGCAGGTGAAGACGGATTATCCGTTCCTCAGCGACTATTGGGCCGGTCGCCTGATCCGAGCCTATGGCACCGAGGCACAGGCCGTGCTGGGCGACGCCAAGTCGGCTGAGGATCTGGGGCGCGACTTTGGCGCGACATTGACCGAGGCAGAGGTCAACTGGCTGATGGCCAAGGAATATGCGCGCCACGCAGAGGATATCGTCTGGCGGCGCAACAAGCTGGGCTTGCGGCTGAGCGAAGAGCAGATTGCAGATCTTGAGGCCTGGATGGCTGAGCAGCGCAAAGCCTAGCTTTCACTATTTCGCTCAGTCGCAAAGAAAAAGGCCGTTCCCGAAGGAACGGCCTTTCTTTCACTGTCTCTCGAAAGAGGATCAGGCGGCCAGAGCAGCCTGAGCTTTGGCAACGATCGCGCCGAACGCTTCCGGTTCGTGCACGGCCAGATCAGCCAGAACTTTGCGGTCCACTTCGATACCGGCCAGGTTCAGGCCGTTGATGAAGCGGGAATATGTCAAAGCCTCGTCATGCGAACGTACAGCTGCGTTGATCCGCTGGATCCACAGTGCGCGGAAGTTGCGCTTACGGTTCTTGCGGTCACGGGTTGCATACTGGTTGGCCTTGTCGACGGCCTGAGACGCAACTTTGAACGTGTTCTTGCGGCGACCATAATAGCCTTTTGCGGCTTTGATGATCTTCTTGTGACGGGCGTGAGTTACGGTTCCACCTTTAACGCGGGACATATCGGTATCTCCTCTTAGCGGTCGTAGGGCATGTAGCCCTTGACGATCTTGGCGTCGGGGGCGGACAGGGTGGTGGTGCCACGGGCGTCGCGGATGAATTTCTTGGTCCGCTTGATCATGCCGTGACGCTTGCCGGCCTGGGCCGACATGACCTTACCGGTCGCAGTCACCTTAAAGCGCTTCTTGGCGCTCGATTTCGTCTTCATCTTAGGCATTTCCGTCTCCTTTTCCGGGTTCGGTTCCAAACGCGACTCGGCATGCCATCTCGGCCGGTCACGCGATCAGAGGCGCCGTTTACGCAAGTTTGATCAAGCTGGCAAGGGGGGAGCGACCAGAATCTGCGTTTTTCGCAGGGTGGCCCCGGCACCGGGGCGACAAGTGCCGCCCCGGTGATTTGGCTTAATGGCCGAACTTGCGGATCTCACCGCTTTTCAGACGTTCAGCATAGGAGGCCAACTCTTGCCGCACCACTTTCATCAGGAAGTAGAGCGCAAAGACGTTCACAACCGCCATGGCAAAGATCGCCGCATCCGAGAAGTCGATAACCGGGCCAAGATTGGCCGCCGCACCGATCACCACGAAGACGCAGAAGATGACCTTGAAGACCAACTCGGTGGTCTGTCCTTCGCCGAACAGATAGGTCCAGGCCTTGAGGCCGTAATAGGACCAACTGATCATGGTCGAGAAGGCAAATAGAACCACGGCGATGGCCAGAACATAGGGGAACCAGCTAAAGGCGCTTGCGAAGGCGGCCGAGGTCAGGCTGACGCCCGAATTGCCGTCTACAGTCGCGATTGCGGTACCTGCTTCGTTCAGCATGTATTTGCCGGTTTCTGGGTCGATGATCAGCTGTTGGGTGATGATGATCACCAGCGCAGTCATGGTACAGATCACCACAGTGTCGATGAACGGTTCCAGTAGCGAGACAAAGCCTTCGGTGATCGGTTCTTTGGTCCGCACAGCCGAGTGCGCGATGGCCGCAGAGCCAACGCCAGCCTCGTTCGAGAAAGCAGCCCGGCGGAAGCCCTGGATCAGCGCGCCAACCATGCCGCCAGCAACGCCCAGCCCGGTGAAGGCCCCGGCGAATATCTGACCAAAGGCCCAGCCGATCTGATCTGCATGCATGATGATGATAACCAGCGCGGCCAGCACATACATCACGCCCATGAACGGCACGACTTTCTCGGTCACGCGCGCGATGGATTTCAAGCCACCGACGATCACCGCAAAGACGATACCCGCAAAGACCAAACCGGTGATCCAGCCCGGGTAGTCCCCGGTAATTCCTGCGATCTGAGCATGGGCCTGATTGGCCTGGAACATGTTGCCCCCGCCCAAAGCGCCCAGGATACAGAAGATCGAGAACAGGACCGCCAGGATCTTGCCGCCTGGCAGACCAAGCTCGTTGAACCCTTTGGACATGTAATACATCGGTCCGCCCGAGACGGTGCCATCTTCGTATTCATTGCGGTATTTCACGCCCAACGTACATTCGGTGAATTTCGACGCCATGCCCAGAAGGCCCGCGACGATCATCCAGAAGGTCGCCCCCGGCCCGCCGATACCAACGGCAACCGCCACACCAGCGATGTTGCCAAGACCCACTGTACCCGACAGCGCGGTGGCCAGTGCCTGAAAGTGGCTGACCTCACCAGCGTCATTGGGGTCAGAGTAATCACCTTTCACAAGGCTGATCGCATGGCTGAAGAACCGCAGCTGCACGAACGCGAAATACAGCGTGAACACTGTCGCCGCAATCACCAGCCACCCCACGATCCATGGGAACCCTGTCCCTGGGAACGGTGCGAAAATGAAGCTGACAAATGGCCCGGTGAAGTCGGCAAAAGCCTGGTTGATACGTTCGTCCAGCCCTGGTGCGTCTTGCGCAGCGGCGGCGCTGGACGTGAAGATCATCGCCAGCAAGACGCCAATTTTGTTGATAAAGTTCATGTTCGCCCCCATCAATTGACGACTGTTACTGGAACATCTGCGTGCATCACCAGATACTGGGTCGAACTGCCAAACAGGCGTTTTTTGATCCCATCTGCGGATGCGCGACCAACAACGATCTGAGAAGCGCCGTTTTCGACAGTGATTTTGTTCAGAGTTTCTGCAACGTCACCGTGGCGCACGATGCCGCGGGCGGTGAAACCTGCGGCGCCCAAAGCGTCTACTGCTGGTGTAATCACCCGCGTAGTGGCCAGTTCAATCTCTTCCTCACGCCGTTTGTGACGCTGTGCGTTCTCCTCTGGTGTCTGAAATGTAAATGGGGACCATTCGATCACGTAGGCCACCAGAAGCTCGCAAGTTCCGATACGCTCTGCCAGATCTTTGGCAAAGGCGATCGCGCGTTCTCCGGATGGTGTCCCGTCCAACCCTATGACAATTTTTGTTGTCATCTCGACTTCCTTTTTTGTTTGTTTTTCCGGGGCCCGTGCCCCCGGCCGAGCAGCCGGATTTTGGAACTAATTTGAGACTGCTCGTAGAAATACCTTCAAGACTGTCCACCTGAAGATGTGTCGCATTGTGCCAAACTCGTGTTTGGCGGTCAAATTTTGTTTATTTTTTAGGCACTGAGCGGCTTGAACCAAATGCAAAAACCCAAACTCGGACAGGGCGAGCTTGGGTTTTTCCTGCGTCAGGAAGATCTGATCTGAAAAGAAGGCTTGTGGCTATTCCGGGTCAGTGCTGTAGATCAGGCGTTCATCACAAGGTGCCACGCGTAGAATGTTGGTTGTTCCGGGAACATTGAATGGAACACCCGCAGTGACAACGATCTGATCGGTTTCGGTGGCGAACCCACCGGCGCGCGCTGCGCGGGCTGCGTTCACCACTGCACCTTTGAACCGTTCCAGCACCGGTGTCATCACACAGTTACAGCCCCAGCTGAGGCACAATCTGCGGGCGGTAGTGCGTTGAGATGTCATGGCGATGATCGGAACACCGGGCCTTTCCCGCGCTGTCAGCGAAGCAGTTGTGCCGCTTTGGGTGAAACAGCAGATTGCCTTGATGTCGGTTTTCTCAGCGATCTCACGGGCCGCCGCTACGATGCCATCAGCAATTGTCGTGCCCTTCGCGGAGCGAGAGGAGGCAATGATCTGTTCATACGTAGGGTCGGCCTCGACCTCTATCGCGACCTTGTTCATCGTCTGAACCGCCTCGATCGGGTACGACCCAGCAGCAGATTCAGCGCTGAGCATGATGGCGTCTGTGCCTTCATAGATCGCCGTTGCGACGTCCGAAACCTCGGCGCGCGTGGGCATCGGGCTGTCGATCATGCTCTCCAACATCTGAGTTGCCACAATCACCGGTTTTGCCGCACTTCGGCACTGGCGCACCAAGCGTTTCTGGATCGGTGGAACAGCGGATACTGGCAGTTCAACACCCAGATCGCCACGGGCCACCATGATCCCGTCAGAGGCATCAAGGATAGCGGCAAAGTCTTCGACCGCTGCGGGCTTTTCAATCTTGGACAGGATCGCCGCGCGCCCGTCGGCCAATGCGCGCGCTTCGAACACGTCCTTGGCGCGCTGCACAAAGCTGAGAGCCAGCCAATCGACGCCGAGTTGGCAAACGAATTCAAGGTCGTCCCGATCTTTTTCCGACAGGGCCGCCAAGGGAAGAACAACGTCAGGCACGTTGACACCCTTGCGGTTCGAGATCGTGCCGCCAACTTCGACGGTACAATTTGCGAAATCTTCGCCGCACTCCTGAACGATCAGGCGAATCTTGCCGTCATTGACCAAAAGGCGGGCACCAGGTTCAAGCGCCACGAAAATCTCGCGGTGGGGCAGGCAAACGCGCGATGCGTCGCCGGGTTCGGGATCAAGATCCAGACGGAAGCTTGCACCTTCCTCCAGCTCTTCCGCGTCATTGGCAAAGACGCCAACCCGCAGCTTGGGCCCTTGAAGGTCGGCCAGAATTGCAATCGGACTGTCCAGATCCTTTTCGATCTGACGAATGATGCGATGCCGTTCGCGAATCTCGTCATGGCTGCCGTGGCTCATGTTCAGGCGGAAGACATCCGCACCCGCCTCATGCAGGGCGCGAATGGTATCGTAATCATTCGACGCCGGTCCCAGCGTCGCCACGATTTTCACACTTCTCAGGCGTCGCATAGGTATTGCTCTCCTCATGTCCCAAATGTTACCGCAAACAGTGTTTCAGCTGCTTATTGCGCAATTCCCTTTCTGAAGCAACTGTCCTACACCTGCGGCAAACTAGACAACAGGCTCATGACATATTCTCCGTTCTTCGTTCACGGCGCTGACCGTCCGTCGCGCTGGTTGATAAGCTGCGATCACGCCACCAATACCGTCCCGCCCGAAATCTGCGAGGGCGATCTGGGCTTGCCGCGGGAAGACATGGAGCGCCACATTGCTTATGACGTCGGCGCCTATGAAGTCTCAAAGCATCTGGGCGAAATGTTGAACGCGCCTGTCGTGGCCGCAAATTTCTCGCGCTTGGTCATTGATCCCAACCGGGGCGAAGACGATCCGACCCTGCTTATGAAGCTATATGACGGCTCGATCATTCCAGGAAACAGACATGCGGATACGGCCGAGCGCGCGCGTCGTCTGAACCTGTGTTATCGGCCCTATGACACGGCCTTGGGCCAGTTATTGGCTCGGCCCGGCACCGTTCTGGTCTCGATGCATTCTTTCACCCGCCAATTGCGCGGGCGCGAACCGCGCCCCTGGCATATTGGGGTGTTGCATACACCGGACGAAAGGTTCTCGGCCCCTTTGATTGCGCGGTTGCAGCAAGAAAATGACCTGTGTGTCGGAGTGAATGAACCCTATGCAGGGGTCCTGCCTGGTGATGCCATAGATCGACATTGCACCAAACACGGCATTCCCAATGTCCTGATCGAGCTGCGCAATGATCTGATCGCGGACCACGCGGGCCAGCGGGAGTGGGCCGAGCGATTGGCCGTGATCCTGCAAGACGCGCTTGGGCGCAGCGGACTATAGGTCAGTTGAAACGTGGGCCTTTGGTTGCTACCTCCAACAGAATACGCCACGCAATCGGAGCCGGACCATGGACAAGCAAACGGAAATCGAACTTCAGGCTGCCGCGTTTCGGCGGTTGCAAAAGCATCTGATGGAGGATCGCACGGACGTCCAGAACATCGACATGATGAATCTGGCCGGGTTCTGCCGCAACTGCCTGTCGCGCTGGTATCAGGAAGCGGCGAACGAAAAAGGTATCGAGATGGGCAAGGACGAAGCACGTCAGATTTTCTACGGCATGACCATGGATGACTGGAAAGCCAATTATCAGACCGAGGCGAGCCCGGACAAACAGGCAGCCTTCAAAGTGGCCTTCGAAGAGAATGTCGGCAAAGAAAGCTAACGGCTGCAACAAAAAGCCCGCCAATTAGGCGGGCTTCTAAATTAGATCGCTGCCTTGCGGCTTTCGTCCAGATAGATCTCACGCAGTCGCTTGGCAATCGGCCCCGGGGTGCCATCCCCCAGCGCGACGCCGTCGATTTCGATTACAGGCATGACAAAGGCACTGGCCGAGGTGGTAAAGGCTTCATCTGCCTCTTTCGCCTCGTCGATGGTGAACAGGCGCTCTTCGATTTCCATCTGCGCTTCTTGCGCCATCCGCAGCACGGCCTTGCGAGTGATCCCATGCAGGATGTCAGTTGACAGCGGGCGCGTGACGATCTTGCCGTTTTTCACGAAATAGGCGTTGTTGCTGGTGCCTTCTGTCACATAGCCATCTTCGATCATCCAGGCGTCATCGCAGCCCGCGGCCTTGGCCATCATCTTGCCCATCGATGGATAGAGCAGTTGCACGGTCTTGATATCCCGACGCCCCCAGCGGATGTCGTCGATCGATATGATCTTGGCGCCTTTCTTCGATGCCGGGCTGTCGGCCAGGCCGGGTTTGTTTTGGGTAAACAGAACCAGCGTTGGCTTGGTATCCGCAGAGGGAAACACAAAATCCCGGTCGCCATCGCTGCCACGCGACACTTGCAGGTACACCAACCCCTCGTCGATCTCGTTCAGGTCCACCAGCTTCCGGTGAATCTCCAGCAACTCGTCCTTGCCGCACGGCTCGGCCATCTGCAATTCGTCGAGCGAGCGTTTCAGGCGCACCGCGTGACCTTCAAAGTCGATCAGCTTGCCGTCCAGAACGCTTGTCACCTCATAGACGGCGTCCGCCATCAGGAAGCCGCGGTCAAAGATCGAAACCTTGGCCTCGGTCTCGGGCAGGTATTCGCCATTTACGTAAACGGTGCGGGTCATGCTTGTTCCTTTTCGTCTCGAAGGCTTGGGTCAGCCCCAAAGTGTGGCCGCAGGCGGGTGGACCCCTGCTTCATCAAATCTCAGCGGGGTAGAGCGGTCTTCGGCCAACAGAAGCGGGCCGTCAAGGTCTGTGACCATCGCGCCCTGTGCCAGCAGTGTTGCAGGCGCCATCGCCAAAGAGCTGCCGACCATGCAGCCCACCATGATCTTGTAGCCCTCGGCCAGCGCCGCCTGACGCAGGGCCAAAGCCTCGGTCAAGCCACCGGTCTTGTCCAGCTTGATATTCACCACGTCATATTTGCCTTTCAGCGCGGGCAGGCTGGCGCGGTCATGGCAGGATTCGTCGGCACAGACAGGCACCGGACGCTCCATCCCGATCAGCGCGTCATCTTCCCCGGCGGGCAGGGGCTGTTCTACAAGCGCCACGCCCAGACGCACCAGATGCGGGGCCAGGTCGGTATAGACGTCGGCGGACCAACCTTCGTTTGCGTCAACGATGATCGTGGATTTCGGAGCACCCGCGCGCACTGCCTCAAGACGCGGCATGTCGTCGGGGGTGCCCAGCTTGATCTTCAGCAGCGGGCGATGGGCATTGGCAGTGGCCTGTGCCCGCATCGCGTCTGGCGTATCCAAGGACAAAGTATAAGCCGTGATTTCAGGGCCCGGTACCGTAAGCCCGGCCAAGTCCCAGGCGCGTTTCCCTGCGCGTTTGCATTCCAGATCCCAAAGGGCGCAATCCACCGCATTCCGCGCCGCGCCAGCGGGCAGAAGGTCGATCAACGACTGCCGTGTGAATTCTGCGGGAAGGGCGGCTATCTCGGCCTCGACCGACTCCAGCGTCTCAGCATAGCGCGAATAGGGCACGCATTCGCCCCAGCCCTGATGTTCCCCGTCCGAGATCCGAACCGTCAGCACCTTTGCCTCGGTCCGGGATCCGCGCGAGATGGTGAACACCTGCGCCAGCTGAAACACATCGCGAGAGACTTCTACCTGCACGCACCCCGTCCTTCTTCTCGTTCCAAATACGGCCGCCGGAGGCGGATCAACACCCACCAACCAGCGCGCCGTTCAGATCACAACGCGGCCAGCGCGTCCACCAGTTTACCAGCGCCAAAGCGATAGGGGTCTGTCGCGGGCAGGCCCATCTCGGCCTCGACCTTGGCGATATAGTCTTTCGCCGCGTCCTCGCTCAGATGCTGTGTGTTGATTGAAACACCGGCAACCTGGCAATCGGGATTTGCGACGCGCGCCAGCGGCAGCGCCGTGTCGCGCAGCTGTGCCAGAGTCGGCAACGAATATTCGGGCAGGCCGCGCATATGCGTCCGCGTGGGTTCATGACACAGGATCAGCGCATCAGGCTGGCCGCCATGGATCAGCGCCATGGTCACGCCGGAATAGGACACATGGAACAATGAGCCCTGACCCTCGATATGATCCCAGTGATCCGCATCGTTTTCAGGCGTCAGATATTCGACAGAGCCTGCCATGAAATCCGCGATCACTGCGTCCAGAGGCACCCCTTGCCCAGTGATCAGAATGCCTGTCTGGCCTGTGGCGCGGAAGGTCGATTTCATTCCACGCTTGCGCATTTCGGCATCCATCGACATCGCGGTGTACATCTTGCCCGCTGAACAGTCGGTACCTACGGCCAGACAGCGTTTGCCGCTGCGTTTTTTGCCATTGGCGATCGGATAACCAACGGTCGGAACCCGCACATCATGCAAAGTGCCACCATGGGTTTGTGCTGCGGCCACCAGATCGCCTTCGTCGCGCAGCAGGTTGTGCAGGCCCGAGGCCAGATCATATCCCATCTCAAGCGCGGCGATCAAAACCTCTTTCCAGGCTTCGCTGATGATGCCACCACGGTTGGCCACACCGATGACCAGAGTTTTGGCTCCGGCCTCTTTGGCTTCGGCCAATGTCATGTCGGTCAAGCCAAGATCGGCTTGGCAACCTTCCATCCGCAACTGACCCACAGCGTTTTCCGGACGCCAGTCCCTAATGCCAATTGCCACTTTGGCCGCCAACATGTCGGGCGCATCGCCCAAAAACAACAGATACGGTGTCTCGATCATCGCGCTGCACTCCTTTGATTCCGGGACAAGGTAAAGAAGCGGCTCAACGAAGGCTTCGCTATTTGCCCGGGCTTTGACCGGAGGAGTGGGAAAATTTCCTGCTTTTCGGAAAATAAACGCGAAATTCTTCGAAGTTTTCAAAGTGATCAAACTTTCATCACCCTCAAGTGGCTCCGTTCGCCACTTTTGCTGCAGGCGCATTGCCGCAGTCGCACAATGGTGGTTGCGCATGTCTTGGTAATTTAATACCCAATCGAGTGACGAAATCGTAATTTCATTGCTTGCACGAGGCCCAGATGAGTTTCCGTATCCAACCCAGCGCTCCGGCGCGACCTAATCGCTGCCAGCTGTTTGGCCCGGGATCAAACACCAAACTCTTTCCCAAAATGGCGGCCTCGGCAGCGGATGTGATCAACCTTGATCTGGAAGACTCGGTCGCGCCATCCGACAAAGACGCGGCCCGCGCCAATGTGATCGAAGCGCTCAATACGGTTGATTGGGGCTCGAAATACATGTCGGTGCGGATCAACGGGTTGGACACACCCTATTGGTACCGCGATGTGGTGGATGTGCTCGAGCAGGCCGGTGACAGTCTCGATCAGATCATGATCCCCAAAGTGGGGTGCGCTGCGGATGTCTACGCAGTTGATGCGCTTGTCACTGCAATCGAGCGCGCCAAGGGACGCACCAAGCCTATCTCCTTTGAAGTCATCATCGAATCCGCGGCCGGTATCGCCCATGTTGAAGAGATCGCTGCCGCGTCCCCCCGTTTGCAAGCGATGAGCTTGGGTGCCGCGGATTTTGCGGCCTCAATGGGCATGCAAACGACTGGGATCGGTGGCACGCAAGAGAACTATTACATGTTGCGCGAGGGCGAGAAACACTGGTCGGACCCGTGGCATTGGGCGCAAGCTGCTATCGTGGCCGCCTGCCGTACCCATGGCGTTCTGCCTGTTGATGGCCCGTTTGGCGATTTCTCGGATGACGAAGGTTATATCGCGCAGGCCAAACGTTCGGCGACATTAGGGATGGTTGGAAAATGGGCGATTCATCCGAAACAGATCGCTCTGGCCAATCAGGTGTTCACCCCGTCAGACGAAGCGGTGTCTGAGGCGCGCGAGATTTTGGCGGCGATGGAACAGGCCAAAGCCAACGGGGAGGGCGCGACCGTCTACAAAGGTCGCCTTGTCGATATCGCCTCAATCAAACAGGCCGAGGTGATCGTGACGCAGGCCGAATTGATTGCCGCCGGGGGCTGATCAAAAAAGGCGCTCGGTCGAGCGCCTTTTGTCCATTCTACCGGCCAAAGACATCGTTTGGCGTCCAGGTAAGCCGCTCGCCTTGCTTGCCCCATTTCATCATTAGACAAGACGCGACGTACTTCTGAAAATACTTGATATGCAGTGGGTACCAACCCGCTTGGGGAACTTCCACTTCCGTCCGCTGGTTGCGATCGCATGGCTGCCGATTGTTGAGATACCCAACTTGTTGTCCACCGATCCATGCATCAATGCCATCATTTGACCAGGTTTCCAGCTCGTAAATACCGGGTGCGTCAAAGCGGATATATCCGGTGATTTCTGCAGCCACATTGTATGCCTTGTCGTAGGTCAATACTGGATCACCATCATTGGTTTCTCGGTAGTCCAGCCCTCTCAACGGAGGGCCAGGCTGAGCTTTCTTAAGCAGATGCTCTACCTTGGCCAAATTCTGGATTTTGCGTGGCGGGTTGCCTTCCCAGGCATATTTGACGTCCAGACCTGCCTTCGGGTTCGAGGGTTGTGGGCTGGCGGGTTGCAGCTTGAGCGGTGCTGCAAAGGCCGCTCCGGCCAATAAGGCAACGCAGGTCGCGATTGCTCCCATCCGTGCGTAGTTCATCTTTGGTCTCCCTGACTGTGCGCCTCTTTTGGTGTTTTTCAACGATAAGGCTGCTATTTTCAGATGACACTAAGCTGTGAATTTTAACCTCGCAAGATGATTAAATTCACAGTTTTTCCGTTATGCGCGCAGGTCTTTGGGTGAATCCATCACCACATAGGTAGTGATTGAGGTGACATGGGGCAGGGTCCCCAACACATCGGTATGGAAGGTTTTGTAGGCCGACATATCCGCACATTCAACGCGCAGCAGGTATTCGATTGTGCCGGTAATGTTATGGCATTCGACAACCTCGGGCGCATTTTGCAAGGCCCGTTCAAACCCTTCCTGCGCGGCTTTGGTGTGCTCGCCCAGTCCGACGCCGATATAGGCGGTAAAGCCGACACCAAGCGCCACCGGGTTCAGAACCGCGCGATAGCCCGAGATCACGCCTGCCCGCTCCAGCTCCTGCACCCGACGCAGGCAGGCAGAGGGCGACAGGCCCACGCGATGGGCGAGATCCTGATTGCTGATCCGCCCGTCGCGCGAAAGCTCGTGCAATATTCTGCGGTTTAGATCGTCAAACTTGGTCATTGATTGTGAGGTTTAGAGATCTGTGCATGAAAAGGCAATTTCATTTGCCTGCACCCAAGAGATTATGCACCGCATGACATATGATCTGCTCTTTGCCTTGATGACCTTTGCCTTTGTCTCGTCGATCACGCCGGGGCCCAACAACCTCATGCTGATGGCCTCGGGCGCGAATTTCGGCTTTCGGCTGAGCGTGCCGCATATGCTGGGGATCGGCATCGGCTTTACCCTGATGGTGGTTCTGGTGGGGGCGGGGCTGGTTCAGGTCTTTGACCGGTTTCCGGTCAGCTACACGGTGCTGAAGGTCGCTTCGGTCGTGTATCTTGTGTATCTGGCCTGGAAGATTGCCCATGCAGCACCTGTACAGTCGGGCGGCGCAGCGGGCAAACCGATGACTTTCCTGCAGGCTGCGAGTTTTCAGTGGGTGAACCCCAAGGCCTGGGCCATGGCGCTGACTGCGACAACTGCTTACACGCCGGATCAGACATTTTATGCCGTGTTGATTGTGGCCTTGGTCTTTGGTGCGATCAACCTGCCTTCGGTCAGCGCCTGGACCATCCTGGGGCAGCAAATGGCGCGGGTGCTTACGAACCCGCGCCGGTTGGTGATCTTCAATTGGGCCATGGCGGTTTTGCTGATCGCGTCGCTCTATCCAGTCCTTTGGCCGACCTGAGTTATTTCAAAGGCAGGCAGATCTCGGTCAACAAATCCTCGGGCGCGGTCTCGCGCGGATCGTTTAGATAGATCTCATAGCACGGCTGATCGGCAGGTTCTTCGCCTGATTTCGGCAACCAATTGCCAAACAGGCTGTGATACGCCGCGTGCAGCCCTGAATAGGGGCCTTTGAAGGTCAGAACGGCCGTCTTTCCACCTGGGATTTCAAGATTTTCCATCCCTTCAGGCGTGGCGTCACCGCGAAACTCTGCCCCGGCATAACTGCGCAGTTGGTCTTCGGGTACAGCGTCAGGGCTGTCGAGGTATAGGCCGATCACCGGGCCAACTTGCGGCCAAAGCTGACGCGCCTCGCACAAGGCACCGAAGGCCTCGAATTTCTTTCCGATCTCGGCGTAGCTGCCTTTGTGGGGCAAGGCGACAACGCGCCGGGCAGGTTCGGTCCGTGTTTCTACAGGATGCATTGGGTATTCTCCGGTTCTGAAATGTGGATTGGCGGGCAGAAATTGCCCAGATTTGCGGAACGCAACCGGGCTGCTGCCATAGGCCTCGGAAAAGGCCCGCGCAAAGGATTTCAGGTTAGGATAGCCAATATCTGCCGCCACCTTGTCGACCGCCGTGTTCGTTTGAACCAGCCAACAGGCCGCGCGGTGCAAACGGATCCGGCGCACCGCCTGTGCACAGGTCTCGCCTGTCAGCGCGCGAAACACCCGGTGCCAGTGAAACCGCGACATCGCGGCGACGTCGGCCAAGGCATCCAGCGACAGATCACCAGCAGGGTTGTCATAGATATACGACAACACTCGCAGCACCCGTTTCTCATAGCCGTTTGCCATTTGGCATCCTTCCTGTTCCTTGCCTGTTCTGGATCGCATGACCACGCTCCACAAATCTTGCTGAGTTGCATCCTGCGCAACGTCAGGTCATATAGCAGGGAAATTCCGCGTTGAGAGGCGTCATGACCCAGTATCTGGATTTCGAAAAACCATTGGCCGAGATCGAAGGCAAAGCTGAAGAGCTGCGCGCGCTGGCCCGTGCCAATGAGGAAATGGATGTGGCCGAAGAGGCCGCGGCGCTGGATGCCAAGGCGGCCAAGCTGCTGGATGAGCTTTATGCTGACCTTACCCCGTGGCGGAAATGTCAGGTGGCGCGGCACCCCGAGCGCCCCCATTGTAATGACTATGTGGATGCGCTGTTTACCGAGTTCACACCGCTGGCAGGCGACCGGAACTTTGCGGATGACCTGGCGGTGATCGGTGGTTTGGCGCGGTTCGAAGATCGGCCTGTGATGGTGATTGGCCATGAAAAGGGCTCGGACACCAAATCGCGGATCGAACGCAATTTCGGCATGGCGCGCCCGGAAGGGTATCGCAAGGCTGTACGCCTGATGGAAATGGCTGGGCGGTTTGGTCTGCCGGTGATCACTCTGATCGACACTGCAGGGGCCTATCCGGGCAAAGGCGCTGAGGAGCGTGGGCAATCCGAGGCCATCGCGCGCTCGACCGAGATGTGCCTGAAGATCGGTGTCCCGCTGGTCTCGGTCATCATCGGTGAGGGTGGATCAGGCGGCGCGGTTGCCTTTGCAACAGCCAATCGGGTCGCGATGCTGGAGCACTCGGTCTATTCGGTGATTTCGCCAGAAGGCTGCGCCTCGATTCTTTGGAAAGACGCTGAAAAGATGCGCGAAGCGGCTGAAGCGCTGCGCCTGACAGCGCAGGATTTGTACAAACTGGGTGTGTGCGACCGCATCATCAACGAGCCCAAGGGTGGCGCGCATCGCGACCCACTGGCGGCGATGACATCGGTGCGCAAGGCCATTGCCTCGATGCTGAAAGATCTGGACGGGAAGGATGCGGCGGCCCTTATTAAAGACCGCCGCCAAAAATTCCTGGATATCGGCTCAAAAGGCTTGGCGGCCTAAGCATTAGCCACCCAATCGCCGCAACAAAGCAACCGAGGGCTCTCCGGTCACGGGCAGCCCGTTGGCACGCTGATAGGCCGAGATTGCGGATTTCGTATTGTTCCCTATCACACCGTCTGCGCCTTGCGTGTCATAGCCTGCTGCGGTCAGGCGGCGTTGCAGAGCCTTTCGGTCATCCAGCGTCAGCCCTGTGGCATCGGGACCGAATGAGGCCTGAAACGGTGCGCCGCCTGCGATGCGATCGGACAGATGGCCGACACCAATCGCATAGCTGTCTGAGTTGTTATACCGTTTGATCACCTGAAAGTTGCGAAACACAGCGATGCGCGGGCCCGGTGTTTGCGGTTGCAATACGGCGACCGGAGTGCCTGACACCGTGCCAGCTTCGCCGCCCCAAGGCTGCCCGCGTACCCAACCCGCGCGCGACAGATAGGCGGCGGTTGAAGCCAGCGAATCTGTCGGGTCATCCGACCAGATATCGCGCCGCCCGTCGCCGGTGAAATCCACCGCATAGGCCAGGTATGAGGTCGGGATGAACTGCGTATGGCCCATCGCCCCGGCCCAACTGCCGGTCATCTTGTCAGGCGTGGTGTCGCCGTTCTGAATGATCTTCATGGCGGCGATTAACTGGCTTTCAAAAAATTGCCCGCGCCTGCCGTCATAGGCGAGCGTCGACAGTGCCGAAACGACCTGCACGTCACCGCGCCGCGCACCGTATCGGCTCTCTAACCCCCAAACAGCCACGACAACCTCTTTGTCGACGCCATATTGCTGTTCAATCTGGCTGAGCGTTCGATTGTATTTTTGCAGCATCGCCTGACCGGTGCTGATACGCTCATCCGAGGCTGCGATGGCCAAATAATCCTCAAGCGAGCGCTTGAACTCGACCTGATTACGGTCACGCTCGATCACTCCGGGCAGGTAGCCGGCGCCTTGGAAAGCGCGGTCTATTGTGGCCTGCGAGATCCCTTGCGACGCCGCGCGCCCCTTGAAACTGGCGACCCACGCGTCATAGCCCGGATTGGGAACGGCACGCATGCGCGATGGGGCCTGGCTATTCGAAGGTGTGCCTCCGGTACAGGCGGCGACAAAAGACGCCCCAAGCCCGATGGAAAATGTCCGTCGTTTAATCATGTTCGGTGACTGCTCTGTTTTGATGATTGCCCATATACTAGCGCAGTCTTTGAATCCGAGCCAGAACCTGTCGGCTGTTGAGGTTCAGGTTTTTGTAATGGGCGGGTCTCTGCTCAGCTGACCAGCATACGCAAGCCTTGGGTCACGTCGGATCGCACTGCAAGCCGCAGCCCCGGTTCGTCACCCGCTTTTAGCGCCGCAATGATCAGTTTGTGATAGCGCGGGGGTTCGGTTCTTCGCAGGCGTCCATATAGAGCGCGCATCGTGGGCCCCAATTGCAGCCAAACCGTCTCGGCCATAGCTAGCATCGCCGGCGCTTGCGCACGCAGGTACAACGTGCGGTGAAACTCCAGATTGGAGCGGATATAGCCAACCGCGTCGCGCTTGGTGACCATTTCAGCCACGTTCAGGTTAATGCTTTGCAGCCGGTCGATCAGCGCAATGTGGGCGCGGGGCAGGGCGCGACTGGCCAGTTCAACCTCAAGCAACGCGCGCAAGGCGGCCAGTTCTTCGATACGGTCATTGCTAAGCTCGGGCGTCGAGACACGCCCCGACGTGGATAATGACAACGCGCCCTCGGCGGCCAGTCGGCGCACAGCTTCGCGGGCCGGTGTCATCGACACGTCGAATTCTTTGCCGATCCCGCGCAGGGTCAGGGCGTGTCCGGGTGCGATCTCGCCATGCATGATGCGCGACCGCAATGCGCGATACACCCGGTCATGGGTTGCGGGCTGAGAGTCAGAGGTGCGCGGGGTGTTCATTTCCCTATGTGATCACAAAACTCTCGCGGGTCAACAGCCGGATCACTCAAAGCGATACCGATGAAGGGCCGCACCGTTTTCGCGCAGCCAGCGGCGTTGCGCCTTGCAGGGCCCAAAGATATTTTCGACCTGCGCCCAGAACGCCGGGGAATGGTTCATCTCAGCCAAATGCGCCACCTCATGCGCGGCCACATAATGCAGGACGTCGGAGGGCGCCAGGATCAGCCGCCACGAGAACATCAGCCCGCCCACAGAACTGCACGATCCCCAGCGAGACCGCGTGTCGCGCAGTGTCAGTGTCGTGTAAGACCGACCCAATATGGCGGCATAGTCGTCGCAGGCTTCGGTCAATCGATCCCGCGCCAGTTCTTTTAGAAACCGCGCCAGACGCCGCCCTTCCGAGCCCTCTGGCAAGGCCACTTCATGTGCAGTCAGCGCTACCCTGCGACCGGTTGCGTGCACGATTCGTCGCTCGGCCCCTTCGATCGGGATCAACTGTCCGATTTGCACCAGAGCAGGGTCGGGCTGGTCCTGCAGATGCTGTCGGATCCACCCTTCTTTCTGCTGTGCGAAACTCAGCGCTTCGGTCTCGGCCACACCATGGGGGTAGGTCAGTGTAACCCGCCCATCCAACTGGGAAATCCGCAGCGAGATGCGCCGCGCGCGGGCCGATTTCCGCAATGTCAGAGGCACCGGAGGTGTTCCGGGCAGCGCATGATGCCCCATAGTCGATTTCCCTTTGCGTAAAGGCTTTGACAGTCCCCGCCTGTTATGGCAGGTGACCTGAATCATTTATAGGATTCACCTGATATCAAGGGGATTTGATATGCCCAAGGAAGAATGGGGCGTAAAGCGTGTTTGCCCGACCACTGGCAAACGGTTTTACGACCTGAACAAGGACCCGATCGTCAGCCCCTACACGGGTGAGATCGTCGAACTGGAAACCGGCAAAAGCCGCATGATTGCCGCTGACGCGGAAGATGCAGCCTCGGTCAAAGCGCGTGAGGCGTCGTCGGAAGACGATATTGTGCTGGATGATGACGACGATAACGTCGATGTCGAACTGGACGATGATCTGCTGGAAGACGATGAGGACGACAACGTCTCGTTGGACGATATCACCGATATGTCGTCAGAAGACGAGTCCTGATCCGGTCAGGGGCGACCTGTTCGCCCCGTCCTCTTTGTTTGCAGGATCGAGTGAAAGATTTTCGCCAATCTCGCGATTTACTCTTGCACTCGCCCGCGACGTCTCCTAAACGTCCGTCCACCGCAACGGCGGTACCTGCATGGGGCCTTAGCTCAGTTGGGAGAGCGCTTGCATGGCATGCAAGAGGTCAGGGGTTCGACTCCCCTAGGCTCCACCAAAACCTAACAATACAACTAGATAGCAAGCATTAGAGCGGTGTGACACACAGGTGTGACACAAAATGAAGCTGCATGCGTATCTCTCACTGTCCCGACACGGCATCTATTACTTCCGCTGGCCACTGCCTGACACAAGACCAAAACACCACAATAGAATATGCACCACACGTAGGACCCTTCGAGTGTCATTGCGTACAAGGTGCCCTAAAGAGGCTGGTACTCTGGCACGGCGTCTTGCAGTGTGCGGCGACACAATAACAAAGCACATAGAACATTCGGGCATGAACTACGGCGAACTACGCAAAAAGGTGCATGAGCACTTCACGGAAGTATTAAAGAAGGCAAAGGCACGTAGGGATGAACTCGGCCCCTATACCGAACTAGAGAAAGAACGCATCGCTGACACCATCCGACTTCATGAGGCGGTTAATGAAGACTATTGGGACATGCTTGGCAGAGACTATGCCCGCTCAGAACTAGATAAGTTATGTAACGGTACCGGGGTCGGGCAACCGAAGACACAAGAAGAAGCCTTTTTGATCTTAGGTGAAATCAAGAAAGCTCAATTGGCACTAACCAAGGCCCTACTGGAACACGACAAGACCTTTGAGAAATACGATTTCTTAGCCCCAGAGGTAACCACTGAGGCACGCGATCCAGCGCCGCCACCTAAGCACGACGGCCCCACGCTTTCTCAAGCTGTAGAAGCCTATTTCACCGAGCAAGCAAAGATCGCGAACTGGACACCCGGAACAGTTCAGAAACGCCGGGCTGGATTGGCGATTGCAGTTGAGTGGTTTGGTGCAAATTGCGAAATGAACCAAATCGGCAAACAGCAAGCGGCAGAACTCAAGAACGCTATTCTGACATTGCCAGCCAACAGGTCGAAAGCTGCTGCGACGCAAGGGCTGACACTGCGTGAGGCCATAGACGTCAAAGATATTCCTAGGATCAGCAATGCCACGGTGAACAGCTACCTGAGTACTTACAAGAACTTTTGGGCGTGGGCAGAGGCACATGGCTGCGCTACAGAGGCATTGTTTCAAGGGCTAACTATTGGGAAAAAAGGCGGGCAAGCCAAAGAAAGAAAAGCTTACACGCAAGATGCGTTAAGCAAAGCCTACAAGGCGCTAACTGAACCGGAAAGCAAGTTTTACAGGAAAGAGAGCCACCGGTGGGCAACGCTTATAGCTATGTTCAGCGGCGCTCGATTGAACGAGGTGTGTCAACTAGAGTTGAGCGACATTAGGCAAGAAAAGGGCATATGGCTGTTTGACATTACTGAGGACGGCGAGAATAAAAAGCGGCTCAAGAGTGATGCCGCTCACCGCAGCGTTCCGATACATTCGAAGCTAATTGAGCTTGGCCTAATGGAGTTCATTTCTAATCGCGGCTTAGTGGACCAGAATAGGCTATTCCCAGACTATACCTATAGCTTAAAACATGGCTACGGTGACAAACTCAGCAAGTGGTTCAATCGAACCTTCACCACTAGCCTTGGCATCAAGTCGGACGCTCATGTTTTTCATGGGTTGCGTCACACCTTCGCAACTAGGCTAGCTCGCGCGGACGTAGCAACTGAACGCATACAATTCATCATAGGCCACGAGCGACAGGGCGTAACGCATCGGGTTTATTTGAAAGACGGCTATTCCCTACGTCAGTCCAAGTTCGATGTGGAGCAATTTTCAATCACGTAAACTAGGTTACGTTTGCAGATTGAAGGACAGCAACCTCAACGTCTTAGCCGAGATTTGAAGTCGATGGCACTCGATCGCCGTTAGTTCGAAGCAAGCATTCCAAAACACGTTTAGCTGGAACAAAAGCCCCTTCGTAGCCAAATTCGTGCCAGTCGATGTTCTCTCTTGCGCCCAGTTTATCCTGGTGCATTTTATCTCGGATTGCTTTTACTCTTCCGACGTTTTCATCCAAACACGCGCGACCTTTCGCGTCAAAATGTTGCACCAGTGCAGACTTCCAATCACTCACGTAAACCCGTCGTTCGGCGTCACCGCCAGTTGTCGACAAATAAAGTGAAGAACCAATCCCTTCGCAGACAGAGAATGTACCTACGCAGAACTCAAAGGTTAGCACCTGAAAATACGGTTCGAACAATACGGAGTGCCGACCTGCACAACGCGCAACTTCTTGGGGTACAATCAAACCCGCCTTCATTTCCAGGCCCGCTAAGGTGTGTTTTAGGTTTGAAACCAAACGACGTTTAACTGTTGCGTCCCAGTCGCTTGGTATAGTCCTCTTGAGCCAAGGCTCCCAACTTGCCGATGTGGATATCGCTCGAAAGCATTCAACATCTTCGTCAATAAAATCCAGGTAAAACAATGTCCTGCTCCAACGCACTTAGTGCTCATTCATATTTTAGATTGGGCCTGGCTCGCCACTTAATATCCGTTTGCAGCGAGCCAGGATGCTTGTCATGCTTCAGAAAGTAAGTCGCGTTCGGGCTCATGAGAGTGCCTGCTCGGCAGACCAGTTTGCCAACGGATCATGTCAGCGATTATTGGGAAGATATCATTGTGCTTGGCACCAAAACGCATGAAACCAGCTTGGTAAGACCCGATGTCTCGATTTGCGGTACCTTCCGTTGCCGGAAGCCAAAGGTACAGATCGGAAAGGCCAAAGCGTTCACGTTCTTCGTCAGACAACTCGTAGTAACGCCAAATCGGGTTGCTGTGAGAGAAGTCGACTTTCTCTAACCGGTCTATAATCTGTTCGAACAGCGCCGGACCAGCATCTGGGCGCCTGTTATTGAAGTTCAGATCATAAGCGAGCTTTGCTAAAGCCTTCAGGACGACAGGCTGAGCTGCGACCGTCTTTTCTTTTGATCGTTCTTCACCAAAACCTTCTATGTCTGAAATTGCTGACCAGAGTTTTCCAACAACTTCTTGCCGCGGCTCTACTACCGCAGGTGTGGCCCCTGACGCATTCGATTTATTCAAAAATGCAAGCGAACTTACAGCCACAACATCTTTCATAGGCAACTCGCCCGTATCTTTAGTCCAGTCTTTGATCTCAGTATCGTTGACTTGGACCAACCCGTTCGCAATGACCTGCGATTTTATGAACTGTGTAACGGGATTTGAACTGTCGAACTGGAGAGCCTGGCTAGTATTGATTTTTTTGCCGAGTTTGTTGAGGTCGTGAAACAACTGGCGCTCCTGCGCAATATCAAGGCCTAAGTGAACCTCCACAGTAAGGGTCGCATAGGACCTCGCGGCGTCAAAGGTCTCGTTCCAAACATCCATTTCTTCCGTCGTCACCTCTCGGCCTTTGTCGGGAAATAAGACGGGAACCTTAGCTGGGTACTTGCCGGTCTGCCTGACTATCTGAATAAAATTCATGACCATTTCAGCGGCTGCTCTCCGGTGTTGGCCATCAACTACCCATAGTACGTGCTTCTCAGAAAGAAAGACTTTGAATGCAGCAGTCTCCCCACTCAACGTTTCGAGACGAATGCCGCGTATGCTGCCTTGCCCTTTTCCGCCAAATGGAATGTTTCGTACGTTGCACACTATTGGCTGGAGGGAGAAGTAGGGCTGGTTGCCCAATGCATTCAGGATAGCTTCAAAAGCGTCCGTCCGTTCCTTGCCTTGTATTTCACGACGTATAGCTGCTGCCGACACCAAACCGCGCAGCATGTACTTGGCCAAGTTTCTCGCATGATTGACATCAAGCGGCCTTTGCGCGACCGGTCCTGCCTCGCGATCGTTTGCTACCTCGGACAAGTCGTGGAAATCTTTGAATTTCACAGACATAGTGAACACTCTGTGTCCCAAATTATGCCCAATAAAAACGTTAAACGGTGTTTCTTGAATGCTGCCCGATGCGTCGAGATCATCAAGGTCATCAAGTGCCTCATGCTTCGACAGTGGTTGCGGCAGACCTTCGCGAGATGGATGCATACTAAAACCTTCCATATTTTTTGCTACTATTTTCATACCCTGGTTTAGCTGATAAACTATCCTGGATACTTTTATCAACCCGAAAAAATAAAAAAATATCATCCAGGATACTTTTTTATCTATTCCAGGCCTGGAAATCCCCCACTATTTAACCTGCACTGTTGCTTTGGTCTTGCGAAGGAGCACTCCCGCAACGCAGAAAACCTGCAAATTTTTTTGAGGTGATATCTAACAACAGCCTTCAGCAATGCCCCCCCGCGGGGGGGGGAGGGAGCACCCGCAATGCAACTATTCCCGTGCAACATTCCGGCTCTCGATATGCCATTCTTTGGTCAAGATGCTGCCTTTGGCCAGGGAAGGAACCACAAGTCCCCCGCCTCAATAGACCCTGCTCCAGCGACACATCTGGCACACCTGCAAATTGTGTCTCACAGATATTGACTTTGCTTTTTGAGACAGTATGTGTCTCAATATCTAAGACTTTGAGAGACGGAACAGATCATGCTTGTTGGCTATGCTAGGACTTCCACTTTGGATCAAACGGCTGGGCTTGATGCTCAACTCCGTGAACTTGAGAAGGCCGGTTGCGAGAAGGTATTCACCGAACAGGTATCCTCAGTGGATGTGAGAGCGCGTGAGAAGCTCACAGAGGCGCTCAACTTCATCCGAGAGGGCGATCACCTAGTCGTCACCAAACTGGACCGTCTGGCGCGCTCTATGGCCCACCTGATGGAAATCCGCAGCCAGCTTGACGCCGTTGGGGCGCACCTAACGATCTTGGGGTTAAGTCTCGACACTTCCACTGCCCAAGGCAAACTGATGTTGAACCTGTTGGGAAGCGTGGCCGAGTTTGAGCGTGAGATTATGCTGGAACGTCAGCGTGAAGGAATTGCCAAGGCCAAAGCTGCCGGAAAGTACAAAGGGCGCAAACCAACCGCATTGGCAAAGTCGGACGAGGTGCTTGTTCTGGCAGGTGAAGGCATCGGCGCCACCAAGATTGCTCAAGACCTCGGTATCAGCCGCGCATCGGTGTACCGGATACTCAATGCATACCAAAGCTAACCGCTGCTACCCCTGATGTTGGCGGGCTGGACAGGTGCCAATCTGAACCTGAACAGATTTACGCTTGTGCCGGACAATCTGTCTTCTTTGCAATTCGGCAATGTTCTAAGGTTCAATTCGGGGATTGCTAGCCCCTTCCTCTTATGAGGGAAGAAACGGAAACACTCATGCTTTGCTTAACCCTCCCTCTTGTGAACCAATAAACGGATGCGTTCATGTTTTTGCATTCTTCATCCGTTTGCCCCGTTGGACTACTACAAGATTGAGGACAGATATACGTTTCCGAATGTGTGATCTGTCTGCCTCTGCAAGGTTATGTTCCAGATTATACCTAATGAGTAAAAATACAGCATTACTATATCATTAGTATATACAAACAATATGACTACTGCATAGCATTGTACACATATATACTTAATTTAGCGCACCGGATAGTATATACATATAATATACCAATAGCTCTACATAGAATACATGCTAGCTGTATCGGCACTAGATATTCATCAGTAATAGGTGTCGAATATTGTATAGTACTTATATATACAAAAAGCACATCACACCAACAGTAGCTCTATACACCACAATGATTAGTGCGCTGGATGGTTAGCCAGTATCAGCATGAAGATTAGTATACTTGGTATATACACCTAACTAGAACAGCATATCTATTTGTTTTACATCACCTAACATCATTGCATCCGGTTAAAAACCACAACTAAGGACCCACTGACTATAGCAGCCTCCCAACCACAAAGAGACTGCACTGGGTAAAGGAAAGCATAGCTGATACTAGCCAATCCTATGTACTGTAGACTGCAGAAGAGAGACCTTCTAACGAGAGATGAACCGTATAGCGTTGTCACGGGCGCTCCCGTGCAGTAGCGTCCAGCACCATGGTCATCCGGCGATACTCACTTGTGCTATTGGCTAGCGTTCTGGTCATCTTGACTAGCCTTGGCGGCATCGCTGACGCGTTATCAAATGGTTGCGTTGGCCTTCACTGTGAGGACCATGTGCTACCTACTGAACACTCTGCAGTGGCAAAGAGCAGCGGTGACGTCTCGGTTCCAAGTCATCATCATGACCCGGAGAGTTCAGGAACCGGAGAGTGCAATCCCTTTATCTGCCACGCAGTTGTATTGCTCTCCCACAACCGTGAAGCCGAGCAGGATCAACGTGATATTGATCTTGAGTTCCAGATTAAAGCCCAATCCAAGCTGAATGAACCAGACAGCCCTTACAGGCCCCCTGACCTTTGAAGCAGCGTAAATCCTTGCGGACGTAAGCGAACGGCACGTGCGGCTATTCGCGATGTGTCGCAGCACTACCAGCTTCCAAAATGTCAGGACCAATCCATGAAAAAAAGTTACTTACTAGTCGGCGCATGCACCGTCGCTGCCGTCGCCGCTTTCATAACTCTTCGGCCCGGTTCAATCGAAGAGGCCGCACCTCAGGAACCACTTGAAGGCGATGCTATGGTCGCAATTCAGATGCCGCCCATAGAGGGTAATGCCGCAGTCGGCCAGCGTGTCTTTGAGGTCTCCTGCGCCTCCTGCCACGGCGTCAATGCGGTCGGTGTTGAAGGCGCAGGACCGCCTCTGATCCACAAAATATACGAACCCAGCCACCATGCCGATGAAGCCTTTCAGCGGGCGGTTTCACAAGGTGTAAGAAGCCACCATTGGCAGTTTGGAGACATGCCGCCAGTAGAAGATCTGACGCGAGGTGACGTTGCTATGGTGATCGCGTACATTCGTGAAATTCAACGTGCCAACGGGATAAATTGAGGACAGGACCATGAAAAAGATCATAACGCTCGCACTCATGGTTGCTCTTCCCAGCGGCGTGCTGGCGCATTCCAAGGTCGAAGAAACAACCCCTGCCGACGGAGCCACAATAACCACTGTGCCCGCTGAAATTGGTCTCAACTTTTCTAAGGACATCCGGCTGACACGGATAGAAATGGCCCATGAAGAACACTCGGCAGTAAGCCTAGATTTGGGCGAGCAGACAAGTTTTGGTCAGGAGTTCACGATCCCACTGCCGAGCAATGGAACGGGCACCTATGTCATTGAATGGCGAGGCTTAGGTGAAGACGGCCATGCGATGCAGGGCGAGTTTTCCTTTACCGTGGAATGAGCATGCCAGATATTTGGGGTATTGCATCGGTCTTCGCAAAGCTGGGGCTCTACATCGGCTTTGCGGGCTCCACCGGGCTTATGATTGTTAGCTGCTTCTATTCCGGCTTTGTCGCACCGATACACCGGGTAATGAAGCGCCAAGCTAGGGCCTTAGCGTGCCTTGCTCTCGCCGCAACGGTAATTGGCTTCATGCTTCGTGGAGCCGCCTTAACAGGCGGAGTTGACGGCATGGTCGATCCAGAGATGCTTGGTCTACTTTGGCAGACATCCGTGGGCGACGTCCTTGTCTACCGCCTTATCGGCGCAGTGATGATCCTTGTGGGACTGTCTGTTCCTCGCTTTGGTCTATGGATCGCATTGTTGGGTGGCACAGTGGCTTTGTGGTCCTTTGCACAGATCGGGCACGTGCCCGAACTAGTGAGTTTTGGCGTCCAACTCTTGCTCCTGTTGCACCTGCTATGTGTAGCCTTCTGGGTGGGCATCTTTAGCCCGCTGCGGAGTATGGCTCTCATGCCTGAACACCTGACAGATGCAGCTGAACTAGGTCATAGGTTTGGGCAAACTGCTGCATTGGTTGTGCTGGCTTTAATCGGTGCGGGCCTATGGATTGCTTGGTTACTTATCGGCAATCTCCAAGGGCTCTTGTTCACTGGCTACGGGCGGGCACTGTTGTTCAAAGTGTTCCTTGTGGGGCTGTTGTTGATCCTCGCCGCAGCGAACAAGCTCCGATTTGTTCCGTCCATGCAAAGAGGAGAGGCTAAAGCAGCGCGACACCTCGCTCGATCTATCGAGGTCGAGGCAATAGTCGTATTAGTGGTTTTGGCGGCAACGGCGACACTCACCAGCGTACTAACACTTCCGAGTTAAGGTAGGTAGAGATGACCAAACATCTGTGTGCACTCGCTATATGCAGCATTGGTACTAGCGTCGCTGCGGATCATGAGTTGATTGACAGAGACCTAGCGAGTGGGCAGGAACTCTACGCAGAACACTGTGCCTCTTGCCATGGAGCTAATCTGGAAGGCCAACCCAACTGGCAGACACCCGACGATGACGGAGTGTTGCCTGCACCACCACACGACGTGACAGGGCACACATGGCACCATGATAACCAGCTACTGTTTGAGTATACCAAACTAGGTGGAGCAGACGCATTGGCAGCACGTGGCATTAAAGACTTCAACAGTGGCATGCCCGGCTTTGAAAGCACCCTGACTGACGAAGACATATGGGACGTGCTGGCCTACATACGCTCCACTTGGCCCGAGGATGTTCAGCAAATGCAGACCAGCCGCAACCTTCCGCACCAATAGGAGACAGTAGTCTGGTGTGTGTTTGGACATTCACAGTTCAACGCAGCAGGTTGTGCATTTCTATGTGTGACACTATGGTGAGACACACTGCAAACCAACACACTACAATAGTGTTTACTATCAGTGCATTAGGCGTTCGGCGGCGTTTCCCCTAGGCTCCACCAAACCCAAGACCTTAGGAGTATGATTTAAAAGTATTAATCCGAAAAACGGATTGATTGTCCCGCCATCTTTCCCACCACTTGGTTTCTCAGGACCGTTTGGAAAGGAAGTAAGATGACAAAAGAATCTCCCAAAGAAATCTGTGACGATACACTGGGCCTTGCTATGGAAGCGCGTGGTCTGGCGGGCGCTTTAGACAACTCTCTGTTTTGTGACAACGGCGGTCTGCAGGGCATGCACCCCGTAACTAGAACCACGATTGATGGTATAGCGAAAGCTCTGCTTCGGTCCACCGACGGCGTTTTCGACAGGATCGAACAAATCGACGCGGCTATCGATTGGCCTAATGCCGCAAAGGACACCCCCAAGTTGGTCAACGGTAAGGGCAATCGTTCAAGTGTGCGATCAGCGTTTAGAGCATAAATGGCCCCTCGTGTTTAGCACCCCGGGGGGTAATTCATTTGGGGGGGTGGGGAAAAAATTTGCACCTTCGGATGTAGTGTCCACTCCCACACTCGCGCGTCTCTTAAAAATTTCATATTTTAGTTGGTCTATCGCGTCTTTGATTGCTGGCAGCCCGATCCACGATGATCCAATCACGCTCCAACTTAAGCTCGGTCAGCGCCTTCTCGGCCCCAAGTGTTCATATTTCAAAAACAGCTTTTTCTTGTCGTTCTAAGCTATTTCTGGAAATGCTACTGTGCCGACGCTGTAAGATTAGCGCTGCAAACCGAAGTCTTCGGATGTAAATTCAACTGTGGCATAGCTAGACTACGACTTACTGTCCTGAATTTATTTGAGTAAACTTTGGAGGGGAAATGTTTAAGGAAGACAATTCTGCCAGTGCAGTGGCATTCGCGCGCGATTTTCTTGATCGGTATACGGCGGTTGGTTTCGGAGCCTTGTCGAAGCGAGAGGTTGATCTGCTACTGATTCAGTTGCTCCAAAAACACCTTTCAGGTTTTCATGCCAAGTCGGACTTTGACGCGGCTCTCATGCTTCGCACAACAAAGCGCAAGATCCGCGGACTGAGAGACGAGGTGTCGTTCCGCGAGGCCAGGAGTGAAGACTATCTGAATTCTAGTCTCCGCGCGGAGCTGAAGCGGGCGGAAGTGCTACCAAGTGATCATGGCATGGTCAAAATCCAGCTCGATGACGCTGTCTTGCGCGGCTACGCAGAGAAGCTTGTTCGCTCTGAGTTTGGGATCGTGGATGGTTCATTTAACTCGGCGATACTTCAGCTTTCCGGCGAAAAATACCTACTACTATGTTTGTCGGTTTTGAGTGCCGAAGAGCGTGAGCAAGCGCAACAGGCACTTGCTGAAATCCAGCCGCCAGAGCCACAAGCAGGAGAACAAGGAAAGACCCTGTTTACGCAATTCAAAGAGGCGTTTGTAGCAGGCGCTGGTCAACAAGCAGGCAAACTCTGCGTTTCAGGGGCGATGGCTTTGGCAACAGGTGGCGCCAGCGTGATACTTGAAACTACGGAGCCGCTCAAAGATGCAGGGAGAAGTATTGGTCAGGCTCTGCAGCAGTCCTGGAACTACTTCACACAAGATCAGGATGGTGGAGAGTAAGTGTGAGCCTTTGCGTTTCCTTTCAGGATTTATCGAAATGGACCTAGTCTCAATTAGAACGTAGCTTCTTGCTCAACTCACCCTTTAACGAGGAGACCATAACCGAGACTATTTTGCTTGAACTCAAGGCTCGGCATCCGCTCGACATAGGGGTCGTTAGTTTCATTAAATTTCAGGAGAAACAACTCGGTGCTGATTGGGAGTTTTGGTTCATCGATAAGAGCGAGCAAAGTGGTATCGGGTGGAGAGTACAGGCAAAGAGGTTGTATCGCCCTTCCGAAGAATACAGCGCCTTGAAACTGTCGGAGACCTCTCCTTCCTCCCAGATTCAGACACTTATTTCGCGAGCGCGAAGTCAGGGGCTGGTTCCAATATACTGCTTCTACAACTCCGTTTCTGATCCAAACGATGTAGTTCTAGCTTGGGCTTGTCGTTCGTATTCAGCGAATACGGTGTAGATAACACCTAAACTATAGTGAGATGAAAAGCTTGGCTGCTACAATCACCGACATATGATGCTGGCTAGAGATATATGTACTGAATGGAGTTAAAGATGTGCTTTTCAGCTACGGCAAGTTTTGTCGCTGGGGGAATATTGTCCGTTGCCGGTGCAGCTACCATGATTTCTGCATGCAGACAGAAGTTGGGGCGTGGCCTGATATTCCTGTCATCTTTTCCGTTAGTTTTCGGTTTACAACAAAGTCTTGAGGGTTTGGTCTGGCTCGGGATATCCGACCAATTGTCTTTGAGACTTTTATCGATAGTAAACTATGGCTTCATTTTTTTCGCGTTTTTCTATTGGCCTGTTGCTGGCCCAACTGCAGGTTTTCTGATCGAAAAGCGAAAGTGGCGTAAACACTTATTCGGTGGACTTATCATTGGTGGTTTGGCTGTGGGAACTTACCTAATGCTAAACGCAATCAATAACCCCGTACTTCCCACCTCTAGCGATGAATGGGGAGGGCATATTTTGTACCTACAAGGTATGACCCTTATCCCAAACATCCAATACATTTACTTCTTTACTGCATGTACTGCGCTAGCAGCCTCATCGAACCCCACCGCTTTCAAGTTTGGCCTAGCGCTTACAGCGTCGTTTCTCGTCACGCTCTTCGGTTATGAATTGTTTGTTCTACCTTCGGTGTGGTGTTTCTTCGCTGCGCTTTGCAGCATCGTCATTTCATATGACGTTCTTCGAGGTAAGACTGTACAATACTTAGAGAAGCAGAGTGATGATCTCCGGGCCATTGTCTGACGGACGTATAACGGGTGCTGTCAGACTAATTCGAACCAGTCTCAGTTTGCTGCGGAAACTGCGAACCTATCCGGTGATCGCGTACATTCGTGAAATTCGACGTGCCAACGGGATAAATTGAGGGCAGAACCATGAAAAAGATAATAACGCTCGCACTCATGGCTGCTCTTCCCTGCGGCGTACTGGCGCATTCCAAGGTCGAAGAAACAACCCCTGCCAACGGAGCCACAATAACTACTGTGCCCGCTGAAATTAGCCTCAACTTCTCTAAGGACATCCGGCTGACACGGATAGAGATGGCCCATAAAGAACACTCGGCAGTAAGCCTTGATTTGGGCGACCAGACAAGTTTTGGTCAGGAGTTCACGATCCCTCTGCCGAGCAATGGAACCGGCACCTATGTCATCGAATGGCGTGGTTTAGGTGAAGACGGTCATGCCATGCAGGGCGAGTTTTCCTTTACCGTGGAATGAGCATGCCAGACATTTGGGGTATTGCCACGATCCTCGCAAAGCTGGGGCTCTACATCGGCTTTACGGGGTCCACCGGGCTTGTAATTGTTAGTTGCCTCTATTCCGGCGTTGTCGCACCGAAAAACCTCGGGATAAAGCGCCAAGCTAAGGCCTTAGGGTGGCTCGCTCTCGCCGCAACGGTTGTTGGTTTCATGCTTCGTGGAGCCGCCTTAACAGGCGGAGTTGACGGCATGGTCGATCCAGAGATGCTTGGTCTACTTTGGCAGACATCCGTGGG